>NZ_BCQP01000010.1 GCF_001552135.1 Actinomadura chibensis NBRC 106107
GTGCGGCGGGCCGCCGTGACCGCGCACGGGTCCCGGCTCGTCGGCTACGTCGTCGGTGACGCCGACACCGACGAGCTGCGCGAACGGCTCACCGCGCTGCTGCCCGGCTACCTCGTCCCGGACGACCTCGTCGTGCTGGACGAGCTGCCCCTCACCCCCAACGGCAAGGTCGACCGGCGCGCCCTGCCCGAGCCGGGGCGCCCCGCCGCCGGGCGCGCGCCCGCGACGGAGACCGAGCGGGTCCTCGTCCGGCTCGCCGCGGCGGTCATCGGCCGCGCGGACGTCGGCGCCGACGACGACTTCTTCCGCAGCGGCGGCGACAGCGTCAGCGCGGCGCTGCTGGTCGCCCGGGCGCGCCGCGCCGGGCTGGCGTTCACCGTCCGCGACGTCTTCCGGCTGCGGACGGCCGAGGCCCTCGCCGCGGCGGCCGAACCGGCTCCCTCTCCCGCCGCCCGGACCCCCTCCGCCCCGGCCGGGCCCGACTGGTCCGCGGACGAGTTGCCGCTCTCGCCGCTCCAGGAGGGTCTGCTGTTCCTCCTGATGCTCGCCGGCCAGGGCCGTGACATCTACGTGCAGCAGGCCGTGGTGACGTTGTCCGGGCCGGTCGACCCGGCGCGGATGGCGGCCGCGGTGCGGGCCGTCCTGGAGAAGTTCCCCAATCTGCGGGCCGGTTTCCGGACGGACGGTGACAGCGCCGTCCAGTTCGTCCCCGAGGAGTTCGAGACTCCCTGGACGCACGCCGAGATCGCCCCGGAGGACCTCGACGCGTTCGTCGACGCCCAGCGCGCGACCCCGTTCGACCCGGCGGAGCCGCCGCTGATCCGGTTCGCTCTGGCGAGCCTGGCCGCGGACGACCACCGCCTCGTCGTGACGTCCGAGCTGATCCTGCTCGACGGCTGGTCGGGCGGCCTGCTCGTCACCTCGCTGCTCGACTTCTACACCGACGCCGAGGCGGAGGCGGCGCGTCCCGTGGCGCCGTTCCGCGCGTTCCTGGAGTGGGTGAACGCCCGCGACCGGGACGCCGCCGTCGACGCCTGGCGGCGTGCGCTCGCCGGGTTCGACGAGCCCGCGCTCGTCCGTCCGGGCCTGCTGGACCGGCCCGCGGACCTCGCGACGGCCGCGGAGGTGCACCGCCCGCTCCCGCCCGGCCTCGCCGCCCGGCTCGACGCGGCCGCCCACGACCACCGCGTCACCCCGGGCACGGTGTTCGAGGCGGCGTGGGGCCTGGTCCTGATGGGCCTGACCGGGCGCGACGACGTCGTGTTCGGCGCGTCGGTCTCCGGACGCCACCCGGACGTGGACGGCGTCGAGACCATGGTCGGTCTCCTGTCCAGCACCATCCCCGTGCGGGTGCAGGCCGGACCCGCCGACCCGCTGGCCGCCGTGCTGGAGCGCGTCCAGGCCGCGCGGTCGGAGATGTTCGACCACGCGCACGTCGCGCTCGCCGACGTGCAGCGCGCCGCCGGGCTCGGCACGCTCTTCGACACGCTGTTCGTGTTCCAGAACATCCCCGGCATGCCGACCGGACGCGGCTTCGGCCCGGACGGTGCGCTGCGCGTCCTCGGCCGGGAGATCCGCGACGCCGCCCACTACCCGGTCACCATGGTCGTCGAGCCCGGCGCCGGGCTGCGCGTCATGTACCGGGGCGACGCGTTCACCCGGGACGAGGTCGAGCGGATCACCGACCGGTACGTGCGCGTCCTCGAACAGATCGCCGACGCGCCGGGGACGCCCTGCCACCGGCTCGACCTGCTCCTTCCGGAGGAGCACGACCGGCTGCGCCGCGACCGGGAGGAGGCGCGGCGGGACGTCCCCGAGCTGACCGTCGCCGAGCTGCTGGCCGAGCGCGCGGCGGAACAGCCGCACCTGCCGGCGCTCGTGTCGCTGCCCGACACCCGGCTCACCTACGGCGAGCTGGACGCCGAGGTGAACCGGCTCGCGCGGCTGCTGATCGCGCACGGGGCCGGGCCCGAGCGCGTCGTCGCGCTCGCCCTGCCGCGCTCCGCCCAGATGGTGGTCGCGCTGTTCGCCGTGCTCCGCACGGGCGCGGCCTACCTGCCGCTGGAGCTGGACTACCCGGCCGACCGGCTCGACTACATGCTCGCCGACGCCGCCCCGGTCTGCCTCGTCTCCCACCGCGGCATCGCGGCCGGGCTCGGCCACGCCGGCCCGACGCTCGCCCTGGACGACCCCGCCACGGCGCGCGCACTCGCGGACCTGCCCGGAACCGCGATCACCCCCGGGGAGCTGCCCGGCTTCGCCCCCGGCACCCCGGGGCGGCTGGATCACCCTGCCTACGTCATCTACACCTCGGGCTCCACCGGGCGCCCCAAGGGGGTGGTGACGCCCTACCGCGGGCTCACCAACATGCAGTTCAACCACCGCGCCAACATCTTCGACCCGGTCGTCAGGGCGGCCGGGCGCCGGCTGCGCATCGCGCACACCGTCTCCTTCTCCTTCGACATGTCGTGGGAGGAGTTGCTCTGGCTCGTCGAAGGCCACGAAGTGCACGTCTGCGACGAGGAACTGCGCCGTGACGCCGAGGCCCTGACCGCCTACCTGCGCGAGCACCGCGTCGACGTCATCAACGTGACGCCGACCTACGCGCAGCAGCTCCTGGACGAGGGCCTCCTCGACGGGGAGCACCGGCCGTCGCTCGTCCTGCTCGGCGGGGAGGCCGTCCCGACCTCGGTGTGGGACCGGCTCGCGCGGGCCGACGGCGTCCTCGGCTACAACCTGTACGGGCCGACCGAGTACACGATCAACACCCTCGGCGGCGGCACCGCCGACAGCGCCACCCCGACCGTCGGAAAGCCCATCTGGAACACCTGCGGCCACGTCCTGGACGGCTGGCTGCGGCCGGTCCCGCCCGGCGCGCCCGGGGAGCTGTACATCACCGGCGCCGGCCTGGCCCGCGGCTACCTCGGCCGCGCCGACCTGACCGCGGAGCGGTTCGTCGCGGACCCGTTCTCCGCCGACCCCGCCGGAGGCCGCATGTACCGCACCGGCGACCTCGTGCGGGTCCGCGACGACGGCAACATCGACTTCCTCGGCCGCACCGACGACCAGGTCAAGATCCGCGGCTACCGGGTCGAGCCGGCGGAGATCGAGGCCGCGCTCGCCGCCGAGCCCGGCGTCGGGCAGGCCGCGGTCGTCGCCGCCGACACCGCGGTCGCGGGCGTCAAGCGGCTCATCGGATACGTCGTCCCCGACGGGACGCGCGAGGGCGCCGCCGACGAGCAGATCGCCGAGTGGAAGGAGATCTACGACGCCGAGTACACCGAGATCGACACGGTCGTCCACGCCGAGGAGTTCGCGGGCTGGAACAGCAGCTACGACGGCGCGCCCATCCCGCTGGAACACATGCGCGAGTGGCGGGAGAGCACCGTCGAGCGCATCCGCGGCCTGCATCAGGAGCGCGGCCCGCTGCGCATCCTGGAGATCGGCGTCGGCGCCGGGCTGCTGCTGACCCGCCTGGCCCCGGACGCCGCCGAGTACTGGGGCACCGACTTCTCCGTGCCCGTCATCGAGAAGCTGCGGCGCGACCTCGGCCCGGACTCGCCCGTGCGGCTGAGCGCCTGTCCCGCGCACGACACCGCCGGGCTGCCGCGCGGGCACTTCGACACCGTCGTCATCAACTCGGTGACGCAGCACTTCCCGAGCCCCGCCTACCTCCAGGACGTCGTCGCCAAGGCGATGGAGCTGCTCGCGCCCGGCGGCGCGCTGTTCATCGGCGACGTCCGCGACCTGCGCACCGTTCGCTGCTTCTACACCGCGATCCAGCTCGGGCGCGGCGGCGACCTCGGCGCCGTCGAGCGGTCCATCCGGATGGAGAAGGAGCTCCTGCTCGACCCGGCGTTCTTCGCCGCGCTGGAAGGGCCCGCGCGGGTGGACGTCCTCACCAAGCGCGGCGTGCACCACAACGAGCTGACCCGGCACCGCTACGACGTCGTCCTGTGGAAGTCGGTGCCGCCCGCGCCCGAGACCGAGACCGTGGACTGGACGGGCCTGGACGACCTGCGGCACCGCCCTCCCGGCCCGCTGCGGGTGCGCGGCGTCCCCGACCCCCGGCTGTCCGGCGAGATCGCGGCGCTGCGGGCCGTGCGGGACGGCGCGTCGCCCGCCGCGGCCCGCGCGGCGCTGTCGGCCCCGCCCGCCGGGGTCGAGCCCGAGGCCCTCCGCGCGCTCGAACCCGGCGCGGTGCTCACCCCGTCCGCCGAGATCGGCCACTACGACGTGGTGTTCGGCGGCGGCGCCGCCTGCCTTCCCGCCGAGCCGGGGCGGCCGCCCGCGTCCTACGCCAGCAACCCCGTCGCGGCGCGCGACCACGGGGTGCTCGGAGCGCGGGTCCGGGACGGCCTCAAGGCGAAGCTGCCCGGCTACATGGTGCCGAGCGTGATCATGACGCTGGACGCGCTCCCGCTCACCGTCAACGGCAAGCTCGACCGGCGCGCCCTCCCCGTCCCCGGCGAGGACGGTCCGCGCCGTGCCGGCCGACCGCCGCGCACCCCCGTCGAACGGGTCCTGTGCGCACTGTTCGCCGAGGTGCTGGACGCTCCGGGCGCGGGGATCGACGACGACTTCTTCGACCTCGGCGGCCACTCGCTGCTGGCCACCCGGCTCGTCGGGCGGGCGAGGTCGGCCCTCGGCACCGAACTCGCCATGCGCGACCTGTTCGAGGCGCCGACCGTCGCCCAGTTGGCGGAGCGGGTGCACGACCGCGCCGCGGACGGCGCGCCGCCGAGGCCGGTCCTGGCCGCGCGGGAGCGCCCCGAGCGCGTCCCGCCGTCGTTCGCCCAGCGCCGCCTCTGGCTGCTCGACCAGCTCCTGCGCGAGGACGACGGGCCGCGCGACGCCTACCACCTCCCGCTCGCGGTGCGGCAGCGCGGCGACCTCGACATCGCCGCGCTCGGCGCCGCGCTCGGCGACGTCACCGACCGGCACGAGAGCCTGCGGACGGTCTTCGCCGAGCATGACGGCGAGCCGTACCAGCGGATCCTGCCGCCGGGGGAGGCGCGTCCGGTGCCGGAGGTCGCCGCGGGGACGGTCGAGGAGTTCATCGGGCGGCCGTTCGACCTGGCCAGGGACATCCCGCTGCGCGTCGCGGTGTTCCCGGAGGGCGAGCGCGAGCACCTGCTCCTCGCCGTCTTCCACCACATCGCCTTCGACGAGGCGTCGTTCGGCCCCTTCGTCCGGGACGTCGCCACCGCCTA
Source organism: Actinomadura chibensis NBRC 106107 (assembly GCF_001552135.1). Classification (GTDB taxonomy): domain Bacteria; phylum Actinomycetota; class Actinomycetes; order Streptosporangiales; family Streptosporangiaceae; genus Spirillospora; species Spirillospora chibensis. The sequence goes on from NZ_BCQP01000010.1 coordinate 5,214, forward strand.
CGCCGCGCGGCTGGAGGGCCGCCCGCCGGGCTGGGAGCCGCTGCCCGTCCAGTACGCCGACCACACCCTGTGGCAGCGCGAGCTGCTCGGCGACCCCCGCGACCCCGGCAGCGTCCACGGCCGCCAACTCGGCTACTGGGCGCTGGCCCTCGCCGGGATCCCGGACGAGATCCCGCTGCCGACCGACCGGGCCCGTCCCGGCACCGTCGGCCAGCGCGGCGCGACGCTGGCCGTGGACCTGCCGCCCGGGCTCACCGGGCGGCTGCGGAGCGTCGCCCGCGACTCGGGCGCCACCCTGTTCATGGTCTGCCAGGCCGCGGTCGCCGCGCTGCTGCACCGCACCGGGGCGGGCGAGGACATCCCGATCGGCAGTCCCGTCGCCGGGCGGACCGAGGAGGCCGCGGCCGGGCTCGTCGGGTTCTTCGTCAACACCCTCGTCATGCGCGCCGACGTGTCCGGGGCGCCCACGTTCGCCGAGCTGCTGGGCCGGGTGCGGGACACCGTCCTCGCCGGCCTCGCGAACCAGGACCTGCCGTTCGAGGCCGTGGTCGAGGCGCTGCGCCCGCGCCGCGTGCCCGGCCGCAACCCGCTGTTCCAGGTGATGGTGGGCTACGAGAACCAGGGCATGGGCGACGCCCACCTCCCCGGGCTCGAGCAAAGCGAGGTGCAGCTCGGGCCGGGCGCCGCGAAGTTCGACCTCGACTTCATCTTCCGCGAGAACCCGGGCTCGGGGGAGCTGAGCGTCATCGTCGACTACTCGTGCGACCTCTTCGACCGGAGCACGGTCGAGGCGCTGACCGGCGGGCTCGTCACCGTGCTGGAGACCGTCGCCGCCGACCCCGGCGTGGCGGTGGGCGCGCTGCCGTCGGCCGGCGTCGCGCGCGCCGTGACGGCCGCCCGCCCGCCCGCCGCCGCCCGCCGCGGCGGCGACCGCGAGGCGGCGCTGTGCCGGATCTTCGCGGAGGAGCTCGGCGTCCCCGACGTCGGTCCGGACGACGACTTCTTCGATCTCGGCGGGCACTCGCTGCTCGCCATGCGGCTCGTCCGGCGGATCAGGAGGGAGCCGGGATGCGCGGGCCTGCGGATCGCGACGCTGCTGACCGCCCCGACCGTGGCCGGTGTCCTGGCCTGCCTGGAGGAATGAGAGTTCGCCCGCCCCCACCCGACCCCGCCTTGCGAGGCAAGGCGGCCGACCCGATGTCCCTGTAGCCGATGTCCCTGTACGCGATGTCCCTGTACGTGAGCACCCGCACAAACCTGGAAAGGCACTAGCCCGCTATGAGCACACTGATGAGGAGCCTGGCCGTCGCCGGCGCGCTCGTCCTGAGCCTCGGCGTCACCGCCTGCGGCGGCGACGAACCCGCGTCCGGCGCGGCCGGCGGCGCTGACGGGGCCTTCCCGGTCACGGTCACGCACAAGCTCGGCTCGGCCACGATCAAGGCGCCGGCGAAGCGGATCGTCGCGCTCGGCGAGATCGACCAGGACGCACTGCTGGCGCTCGGCGTGCGGCCCGTCGGGATGAGCGAGATGACCGGCGTGCAGCCGGACGGCCTGGCCCCGTGGACCGCCCCCAAGATCACCGGCCCCAAGCCCACGCTGCTCAGGGCCGGCGAGGCCGGGTTCAGCCTGGAGAAGATCGCCGCCCTGCGGCCCGACCTCATCCTCGCCGCCGGCGACTTCACCATCGACAAGACCTACGGCAAGCTCTCCAAGCTCGCCCCCACCGTCGCCTACCAGGCCGGCCCCGCGCAGGACACCTGGCAGCAGATCACCCGGCAGGTCGCGAAGGCGATCGGCCGCACGGGCGACGGGGAGCGGCTGGTGAGCTCGGTCGAGCAGAAGATCGCCTCAGTGCGGGAGACCAACCCGCAGCTGAAGGGCAAGACGTTCGCGCTCACCAGCGTCTTCCCGAACGGCAACATCGGCGTGATGAAGTCCGACGGGGACACGAGCGTCAAGCTGCTGGAGCAGTTCGGCATGACGCTGCCCGAGTCGCTGAGGAAGCTGCCCGGCGACGGGTTCGCGGCCGAGCTGAGCATGGAGAAGGTGTCCGTCCTGGACGAGGACGTCCTGCTCAGCCACTACAACGACGACCCCGCCACGCAGAGGAAGATCGAGGGGAACAAGCTTTTCGCCGACCTCGGCGCCGTGAAGCGCGGCTCCTACGTGGCGCTCGACCTGAAGTCGTTCTGGCCGCTGCGCACCCCGACGCCGCTCGCGGTGCCCTACGTGATCGACCAGGTCGTCCCGAAGATCGCCAAGGCCGCGGACGCGGCCAAGCCCGCCTGATGCCGGAGGAGCGCATGCAGACCCCCGTCCACGACGTGGTCGGCATCGGGTTCGGCCCGTCCAACCTGGCCCTCGCCGTCGCGCTCGACGAGACGCGCGGCGGCGACGGCGAAGGCGGCGGCACGGACGCGGTGTTCTTCGAGAAGCAGCCCGCGTTCGGCTGGCACCGGGGCATGCTCATCGACGGCGCCACCATGCAGGTCCACTTCCTCAAGGACCTGGTGACGCTGCGGAACCCCGCCAGCCCGTACTCGTTCCTCGCCTACCTGCACGCCCGCGGACGCCTCGTCGACTTCGTCAACCACAAGACGATGTTCCCGACCCGGCTGGAGTTCCACGACTACCTCGAATGGACGGCCGCCGCGTTCGAGGACAGGGTCCGCTACCGCTCCGAGGTGGTGGCGCTGCGCCCGCACGACGACGACCTCCTCGAAGTCGTCGTCCGGTGCGACGACGAGCTGGAGACGCACCTGACCCGCAACGCCGTCATCGGCGCGGGCCTGGAGCCCGTCCTGCCGGAGGGGATCCGGCCGGGCGAGCGGATCTGGCACACCGAGGACCTGCTCACCCGGCTCGGCGAGCGGCCGGGCCGGCGCCACCGCCGGTTCGTCGTGGTCGGCGCGGGGCAGAGCGCCGCCGAGGCCGTCGAGTACCTGCACCGGACGTTCCCCGACGCCGAGGTGTGCGCCGTGTTCGCCCGCTACGGCTACTCGCCCGCCGACGACAGCCCGTTCGCCAACCGCGTCTTCGACCCGGACGCCGTGGACCACTACTACGACGCCCCCGGCGACGTGAAGCGGATGCTGTTCGACTACTCGCGCAACACCAACTACTCGGTGGTCGACCTCGACCTCATCGACGAGCTGTACCGGCGCTCCTACGCCGAGAAGGTCGCGGGCGCCGAGCGGCTCCGCATCCTCAACGCCTCGCGCGTGACGGACGTCGTGGAGCGGCCGGACGGCGTCCGCGCGCGGGTCGTGTTCCTGCCGACCGGCGAGGCCACCGAGCTGGACGCCGACGTCCTCGTGTACGCCACCGGCTACCGCGAGCGCGACCCGTTCGCCCTGCTCGGCGAGGCGGGCGCGCACTGCCGCGCGGGCGAGGACGGCCGCCCCGTCGTCGAGCGCGACTACCGCATCGCGACCGAGCCCGGCCCGCGCTGGGGCGTCTACCTGCAGGGCGCCACCGAGCACAGCCACGGCATCGCGTCGTCGCTGCTGTCCATGACCGCCGTGCGCACGGGCGAGATCGTCCGCTCGATCGTCCACCGCGCGGCCCGCGTAGCCCAGGAGGCGTGATGGCCAATCCGTTCGACGACCCGGACGGGACGTTCCTCGTCCTCGTCAACGACGAGGGGCAGCACTCGCTGTGGCCGTCGTTCGCGGACGTCCCCGCCGGGTGGACGGCCGCGTTCGGCCCCGCGGCGCGGTCCGAGTGCCTCGACCACGTCAACGCGAACTGGACCGACCTCCGTCCCCGGAGCCTGACCGACTGAGAGGGGCGCGGGCGGGCGGCGGGCACTGGTCCGGTGGAACCTGCCCCGGCGCGTCTGCGCAGGTGGACCACGTGGTCGCGCCGAAGTGTGACATGTCACGGCGCGGCGGCGCTGTCAGGGTGAGAGCCGGATCGGGGCGGCGGCGCACCGGTGGGAGGGGAACCCGCGCCGCTCGCGACCGCTCCGGCCCCCGCCGGAGGGCGGGACGGACACGCAGGGCGCCGGGGCGGACGCCGCGGATCCGTCCCGCTCCCCGGCTCAGTTCTCCAGGCCGCGGGGGCTGCGCAGGCCGTTGAGGAACAGGTCGACGTAGTGCTCGCTGATCGCGGCCGCCTTCAGGCCGCCGCCCGGCCGGTACCAGACGCCGATCTGGTGGACGGTCCCGAAGAAGAAGTGGACGGCGATGTCGGCGGGCGTCGCGGTGCGGAACGTCCCCTCGCGCTGCCCCTCCTCGACCAGGGCGCGGAACCGCTCGTGGTAGCGGCGCCGCTCGGCCCGCACGGCGGCGCGGCGGTCGCGGGCGAGCAGGTGCGTCGAGCGGAAGAAGACCGTGAAGTCGTCCAGGTAGAGGAACGAGGTGTTGAGGACGTCGACGGCGGCGGCGCGCAGCCGCTCCTCGGCGGTGCCCGCGCCGTCGGCGATCTGCTCCAGGCGGGCCATCTGCAGGGCGAGGAGGCGGTGGTAGATCTCGTAGAGGAGGTCGTCCTTCGAGCCGAAGTAGTGGTACATCGCGCCCTTGGTGACGCCCGCCGCGTCGACGATCTCCTGGACCGAGGTGTTCTCGAAGCCCTTCTCGGCGAACATGCGGGTGGCGACGGCCAGCAGCCGGTCGGGGAGGGGCAGGTTGTCGGGGAGCCGGCTCACGGGCGCCTGCGTCATCGTTCCCACCTCCGTCCGGGGAGCCCGGGGCGTCGCACCGTCCCGGCGCGGCCGCCCGCGGAACGCGGAACAGCCTACCGGGCCGGGGCTGCGGGCATCCGCGCCTCGACCGGAGCCGGGCCGGGCGCCGTGGGGGACGGCGTGACGGCAACGCAATAAACCGGGTGGTGGTCTTGCTATGGATCACGGGGAGGATGATCCGTGGGCGGCGTGTGAGGGACGAGGCGGGAGGGCGTGTTGATCCGTTCCGAAGCTGTCGCGTCCGGCGCCGAGGACGCCGGCGGGGGACGAGCCGCGGCGGCGGCGAGGGAGGTCGCCGCCGCGCTGGCCGTCCTCGCCGTGTACCTGGCCTTCACCCACGCCTTCACCGGGCCGCGCGAGGTCAGCGACGCGCACGGGCGGGCGCTGCTCGATGTCGAGCGGTGGCTCGGGATCGACGTCGAGCGGCCGCTCAACGACGTGCTCGTCCGGCACGGGTGGCTGGGCGCCGTCGCCGCCTGGGAGTACGCGACGACCTACGTGATCGGCACGTTCGGGTTCCTCGGCTACCTGTGGTGGCGGCGGAGCCCGGCGTACCCGTGGGCGCGGAACACCCTGATCTGGCTGACCCTGATCGCGATCGTCTGCTTCGCGCTGTGGCCCGCGACCCCGCCCCGGCTGCTCCCCGGCGAGGGGTACACCGACGTCATCGCCCTCCATCACCCGCCCGCCACCTGGGGGACGGGCGTGGTGTCGGCGGGCGCGAACCCGTACGCGGCGATCCCGAGCCTGCACATCGGCTGGGTCGCGTGGATCGGGGTCGCCGCCGTCCGCGCCAGGGCCGGGGCGTTCTTCACGTGGCTGTGCGCCCTTCACCTGGTCGCGACGGGGCTGGTCATCGTGTCCACGGCCGCCCACTACGTGGTGGACATCCCCGCCGGGCTCCTGCTCGTCCCCGCCGCCGCGGGCGCCGAGCGGCTCCGCGCGGGCCTCGTCCGCGACCGCCGCCCGGCCGGGCCCGCGCGGCGGCGGGAGCAGCGGGTGGCGGCGGCCGACGCGTTCTTCCTGCACGTCGAGAGCGCGAACGTCCCGCAGGTCGTCGGCGGGGTCGCCGAGTTCGCGGGGCCCGCCCCGTCGCCCGAGCGGCTGCGCGGCGTGCTGGCCGAGCGCCTGCCGCACCTGCCGCGCCTCACCCAGCGGATCGCGCCCGGCGGGCGGTTCCGCCGCCCCCGCTGGGTGGAGGCGGAGAGCGTCGACCTGGGCTGGCACGTCCAGCGGGTCGACCTCCCGGCTCCCGGCGGGCGCCGGGAACTCGACGGCCTCGTCGCGCGCCTCGCCGCCGAGCGGCTCGACCCCGGCCGGCCGCTGTGGCGGTTCTGGCTCGTCCGCGGCGGGCCGCACGGCCGGGACGCCGTCGTCATCCTCCTCCACCACGCCATCGCCGACGGCATCGGCGTCGTCGACATCCTGCGCGGCCTCCTCGAACCCCGGCTCCCGGAGGAACCGGCGCCGCGCGGGCCCGGCGGGCTGGCGCGTGCGGCGGCCGTCCTGCCGGGGCTCGTCCTGCTCGGCCTCGACGGCACCGCGCCCACGGTGGCGGTCACCGGCGACCTCGGCCCGGAACGCTCCTACGGGACGGTCACGCTCCCGCTCGACCGGGTCCGCGACACCGCCCGCGCCGCCGGGGCCCGGGTCAGCGACGTGCTGCTCGCCCTGGTCGGCGAGGTCGTCGCCGACGTCCTCGCGCGGCGCGGCGAGCGGGCGGACGGCCGGTCGCTGCGCGCCGCCGTGCCGATGACGCTGCGCGCGCCCGCGCCGCCGGGCCGGGGCCGCACCGCCGTGCCCGGCAACCTGACGGCGGCGCTGCGGCTGGACGTCCCGGCCGACCCGATGCCCGTGCGGGAGCGGCTCGCCGCCGTGCACGCGTCGGCCGAGCGGCGGCGCGGGTCGGGCCGGGCGGTGGCGAGCACGGCCGTGCTCCGGCTGCTCGGGGCGCTGCCGCCGCCGCTGCACGCCCGCGCGGCCCGCGCCACCTACCGGGACCGGTTCTTCGGTGGGATCGTGTCCAACATGCCGGGTCCGGCCGTGCCGATGTCGCTGGCGGGGGCGCCGCTCGGGGACGTGCACCCGATCCTGCCGCTCGCGGCCGGCGTCCCGTTCGCCGTCGGCGCGCTGAGCTGGGACGGCGCCCTGCACGTCGCGGTCACCGCCGAGCCGGGCGTGCTGCCCGAGGCGGCCGGGTTCACGACCGGGATGGTCCGGGCCTTCGAGGAGCTCGCCGCCGCCGTGCTCGGCGCGGACGGCGGCGCGCGGGCCGGAACGACCTGATGGCCCTGTCGGCCGGGTTCAGCCTGCTCGCCGCGTTCCTGTTCGCGGGGGCCGCCGCGCTGCAGTACCGCGCGGCGCGGCGCGCGGTGCGCGGCGGGTCGGACGCCACGGCTGCCCACGGGCTGATCCGGCGGCTGGTCCGCGACCCGGTGTGGCTGACGGGCTGGGGCGTGAACCTCGCCGGGTTCTGCGCGCAGGCCGTCGCGCTGCACTTCGGCTCGACGGCGATCGTCCAGCCGCTGCTGGTCACCCAGCTCGTCTTCACGATCGTGCTCGGGACGGTCGGCACCGGCCGCCGTCCCGCGCGGATGGACCTGCTCGGCGGCGTCGCCGTGTCGGCGGGGCTCGCCGTCCTGTTCACGGTGCCGGGGGCGATCCCGCCGGAGGGCGAGCCGTCCCGGCCCCGGCTGTTCCTCGCCGGGCTGATCGCCGCGCCGGTGATCATCGTGCTGTCCCGGGCGGCGTGGCTGCGCCGGGGGCCGGTGCGGGCCGCGCTGCTCGGTGTCTGCGCGGGCCTGTTCTTCGCCGCGACCGCCGTGCTGATCAAGCTGACCACCGCCGACCTCGTCGAGCGGGGCGTCGCCGCGACCGCCGCCGACTGGCCCGGCTACGCCCTCGCGGGCAGTACGCTGCTCGGGCTGATCCTGGAGCAGCGGGCGTTCGCCGCCGGTTCGCTGCCCGCCGCGATGACCGCGATGACGATGACGAACCCGATCGCGTCCTACCTGGTGGCGGCGCTCGCCTTCCGGACGCTGCCGCCCCGGACGGCGTCCGCGTTCGTCGCCGTGTCGGTCAGCGCGGCGCTCCTCACCGCCGGGGTGGCGCTGCTGTCCAGGTCCGCGGCCGTCGAGCGCGGGGAGGCGGCGGCCTGACCCCCCAGGAGAAGGGACCCGCGATGATCACGAGACGCGCGCTCCTGCTCGGCGGCCTCGGCGCCGCGGGCGCGGCCGTCGCGACCGGCGGCACCGCGTACGCGCTGGTCGAGAACGAGGTGCTGCCGGGGAAGGTCCCGCTCGACCGCGCGCTCGGCCGGTGCGGGCGCGTGCCCGCGCCGCCCGCCGCGTCCGCCGCGGTCGAGCGGATGACGTGGCGGTCCGCGCGTCGCCGCGCCGACGTCACCGCGACCGTCGTGCCGCCCCGCGGCCGCTCCCTGCGCGGCCTGCCGGTCGTGGTGGCGCTGCACGGCAGCGGCGGCAGCGGGGCGTCCGCCGTCCGGGGCCTGGCGCTCGACCGGTACCTGCCGGACGCGGTCGCGCGCGGCGGCGTCCCGCCGTTCGCGCTCGTCGCCGTCGACGGCGGGCCCGACTCCTACTGGCATCCGCGCGCGAACGGCGACGACCCCCTCGGGATGATCATCGACGAGCTGCTGCCGCGGCTGCGCGAGCGCGGCGCCCAGACCGACCGGATCGGTGCCATCGGCTGGTCGATGGGCGGGTTCGGCGCGCTCGTCCTGACCCGGCGGCTCGGCGCGGCGCGGATGGCCGCCGTCGTCGCGTCGTCCCCGGCCCTGTTCGCGTCCTACGGCGACGCGCGCGCCGCCAACGCGCGGGCGTTCGACGGCGCCGCCGACTTCCGCCGCCACGACGTGTTCGCCGCGCTGGACGCGCTCCGGGGCGTCCCGCTCCGCGTCGACTGCGGGACGAGCGACCCCTTCGCCGCGATGGCCCGCCGGTTCCGCGACCGGGTCCGCCCGGAGGGCGCGATGGCGGGCGGCTGCCACGACGACGCGTTCTGGCGGCGCCGCCTGCCCGCGCAGCTCGCCTTCCTCGGCCACCACCTGGACGCCCGGTGACGCGCGGCGAGAGCCGGTACGCCTCCGTCTAGGCGGGGACGCGCACGCCGTCGTCGGCCGTGCGGCGCCGCGCGGTCAGGCGCCGTCCGAACCGCTGCGCCGGACGCTCGACGTACCGGTGCGCCAGCGCCGCCGACGCGAGCACGGTCGTCCACAGCACCACGCCCCACAGCAGCCGGACGGACCCCGGGAGGTTCCCCGGGTCGCGCCCCGCGACGGCCCAGATCGCCTGGATGACCAGCGGGTGCAGCAGGTACACCGAGTAGCTGACGAGCCCCGACCACACGAGGACGCGCGGCATCGGCCGGTGCCGCAGCGCGAGCCCGGCGAGGAACGTCAGCCAGGCCGCGGCGACGGCGGCGGACCAGTCCAGCCCGAGCGGGTTCGGGTTGGCGTTGAGGGCCCACGCGGTCGGTGTGCGCAGGCCCGCGACCAGCGAGAACGCGGGGACGACCGCGACCATCGCGGCGGCGGGCCAGGGGCGCAGGCGGCCGTCCTGGATGCCGCGGACGGCCGTCCCGGCGAACATCGTGGCGATGATGCAGAGGCTCTCGATGGCGCCGATGCGGCTGTCCAGGACGAGCAGCCCCAGCGCCAGCGCCACGACGGCCGCGACCCCGGCGCGGCGGACCCGGCGCCGCCCGCTGACCATGGCGGCGAGCCCCACCGCGAGGAGCGCGACGGCGGCGAGGATCGTCCCGCCCGGCCACCGGGACGCGAGCAGCACCGACGGCAGCGCCACCCCGAGGATCGCCGCGCCCACCCCGAAGCCGAGCGCCACCCGCGCGCTGGAGCGGTGGACCCCGGCGACGAACATCGCCGTCACCAGCAGGTAGAAGACCATCTCGTAGGAGAGCGTCCAGAACACGTTGACGGCGTTCGGCACGCCGAGCAGGTCCTGGAGCATGGTCGCGTGGGCCAGCGCGGACGCCCAGGGGCGGTCGCCGAGCGCGGCGGGCAGCCCGTACGACAGCCCGGCCGAGCCGAGTACGAGCGCGAGCGCCACCGACACGAACCAGGCGGGGTAGAGGCGGAAGAACCGCCCCACCCAGAAGTCCCGGACGCTCCCGCGCCGCTCCAGCGAGAACGGCACGACGTACCCGCTGACGAGGAAGAACACGAACACCCCGTACCGGCCGAAGTCGAACCACGGGCTGGCGACCGCGCGCACCTCGGGGAGCAGGACGTCGAGGGAATGCTCGAACACCACCACCAGCGCCGCCAGGCCGCGCAGCGCGTCCAGCCAGCCCATCCGGGCGGCCGCCGCCGGACGGGAGCCGATCTGCGTTTCACGTGGGGTCAGGGTGTTCGTCGGCATTCGGGCCACCATAGGGGCCGTGTCTGGGCGTTCTCCACCCGTTCGGTGAGAATTGCCTTAACGGAACGCTCCGGTGGCTGACGCAGGGTGATCGCCCCGGGTGCGCCAGGACCGGCGGGAACGGCGCTCCGGCGGCCCCGCGCGCGGCGCGCGGCGCGGCCCGCGACTGTGATCAACACCACAGCGCGCAGGGCGCCGGTCAGCGCACCCCGACCGCCCCGTACATGATCGGCTCGCGGCCCGGCCGGGACGTCCCGCCGAACGGCGCGCCGCCGAGCGGGACGAGCCCCGGCGACACCGCCCGGAACGGTCCGAGGATCTCCGCCACCCCGGCGGCGTCGCGCGGCACCAGCGGGACGCCGCTCGCCTCCTCGTACCGCCAGGCGGCCTCGGCGAACGCGCCGGGCGCGAAGTCGGCGGTGGCGTGCGAGACGACCAGCCCGCTGCCGGGCGCGGCGGACGCGGCGAGCGCGGCGACGACCTCCGCAGCGTCCGGCAGGAAGTGCAGGACGGACGAGAACACCAGCGCCACCGGCTCCGCCGGGTCGATGACGCGGCGCACCTCCGGGCTGCCGAGGATCGCGCCGGGGTCGCGGACGTCGGCCCGCAGCGCCGCGATGTTGCCGCCGTCGATCAGCAGGGCGCGGGCGTGGGCGATGACGAGCGGGTCCTCGTCCACGTAGACGACGCGGGTGCCGGCGGCGTGCCGCGCGGCGATCCGGTGCAGGGCCTCCGCCGTGGGCAGCCCGCAGCCGAGGTCGAGGTACTGCCGGACGCCGCGCCCGGCGAGCACCCGGACGGCGCGGGCGAGGAACGCGCGGGCGGCCCGGACCGCGTCCCCCGCCTGCGGCAGGACGGCGAGGACCTCGTGCGCGAGGTCGCGGTCGGCGGCGTAGTTGTCCTTGCCGCCGAGGAGGTAGTCGTGGACGCGGGCCGTCCCCGGCCTGTCCAGGGCGAGCCGCGTCCCCGGCGCCCGTGTCGCGGGCGCCCGCGCGCCGGCCGTCGTCATTGCGTCACCTGTCGCCTTCGCCAAGAGGGAGCGGTGCTCGGCTCACCCTCGACGGTAGGCCGCCGAGCCGGACGCGCGGGCGGCGCGACCGGCGGACGGCCGGGAAGCCGCGCCTCCGGTGGCCGCATGGGGCCAGGCGCGTTTGGCGGCCTCCGCCGCCCTCCGGAGGGGGAGGGGGACGGGCAACAGGAACGGGGCGCGCGGGCACGGCGGCGGCAGACCGCCGGCCCGCCCACCGGCACTATTGGACAAATGGCCATTTGTGGTCATGACTCCGGCTTAACCGCCGGACCGGTACCCCTGTCGGAACGCTCAGGAGCCGCCTCCGGGGTCGCGCCACATCAGCCAGACCGACGGCGCGCCGCGTCCCGGCAGCGGCAGCTCGCGCGTCACGCGGAACCCGAACCGCTCGTAGTAGGCGATGTTGCGCTCCTTGGAGCTCTCCAGGTAGGCGGGGACGCCCTCGGCGTCGCACCGGTCCAGCCGCGACCGCAGCAGCGCGCTGCCGAGCCCGTTGCCCTGCGCCGGGGGATCGGTGCCGAGCATCGCCAGGTACCAGTGCGGCTCGCGCGGATGGTGGCGCTCGATCTCGCTCAGCGTCCGCAGCGTGACCGGAACGCGCGAGCCGAAAGCCCGCAGCAGCGGCAGGGTCTGCGTCACCTGCACGCGCAGCGGGACGCGCCAGTGCCCGGGCGGGTCCCACAGCGCCGCCGCCTCCGGCCGCGCGCCCCGCCCGGTGGACTCGCTGCCGCCGTGCGGGAGGTGCACCCGGCGCAGCGTGAGGGCGTAGAGGCCGGTCAGGCGGCGGATCCGGGTCGCCTCGTCCGGCACCAGCCAGCTCCAGACCGGGTCGTCGTCGAAGGCGCGGGCGAGGAGGGCGGCGAGCTCGGCGACGTCCGGGGCCGTGGCCGCGCGGACGACCGGGGACGGAAGGGGGTTGGACGTCATGGCGCGGCCTCCTCGGGGGACGCGCCGATCGTCACCGCCGCCCCGGCCGCGCGTCAAGGAGCGCGGGCGCGGTCGGCGCGGGCGGGATCACGTGCGAGAGCGCGTCGCGGACGGGAGCCTGTCAGACGGGAGTGTGCCACAGACGGGCCCCGTGCGCGCGGAGGGCGTTAGCAGCAGTCCTTCTCGTCCCGGAGGAGCTCCTCGATGACGAGGGCGGAGCCGATCCCGACGAGCCAGCTGTCCTTGGCGAGCGGGATGCCCTCCGGGGTGGGACGCACCCCGCCGGGCTCCCGCATGCCGGGCAGCCGCCAGTACAGGCCGGTCAGCCCGCCCGCGAACGCGGTGAGGGCGGCGCCCGCGACGAGCGAGGGCACCAGCGGGACGATCAGCGCGGTGCCGAGCGCGACCTCGGCGGCGCCGAGCCTGCGGGTGAAGGTCCGCGCGTCCTGCGACTCGAGGAACGGGTAGGCGGTCTTCGCCATGCCGTGGTACTGGTCGGCCGTCTCGTCCGTGTGCTTCAGCTTCGAGATGCCCGAGTTCAGGACGAACGCCCCCACGATCAGCCGGACGGGCATCTGGTGAGCGCGAGCGAGGAGCCGCATCGTTTCCCTTACCGTCGGTGGGACAGGGCGCTCGGTTTCATTCCCGCCGCCCGGCCGTTACACCTGGCCGGAGGGTCAAGACTCGGCATCCGGCCCGTCCGGCGGGGTAGCGTTCCCCCTCGTGACGACGCCACCGGGCGGCCCGCCGCCCCCCGAGTGGGCGCCGGAACGCGAGGTCACCGCCGAGCAGGCGGCCGCGCTGATCGGGGACCGGTTCCCCGAGCTGCGCGGCGCGGCGGTGGAGCCGCTCGCGACCGGCTGGGACAACACGGTCCTCCGGGTCGGCGGCGAGTGGGCGTTCCGGTTCCCGCGCCGCCGGATCGCGGTGCCGGGCGTGGAGCGCGAGATCGCGGTGCTGCCCGTCCTCGCGCCGCGGCTGCCGCTGCCGGTGCCCGTGCCGCGCTTCGCCGCCGGGCCGTCCGCCGGGTTCCCGTGGCCGTTCTGGGGCGGCCGGCTGATCGAGGGCCGGGAGTTCGCGGACGTCCGCCCGCCGGACGGCGAGCGCGCCGCGCTCGCCGCCGAGATCGGGGACTTCCTGCGGGCGCTGCACGATCCGGCGCTCGCCCGCGGCGCGGGGGAGGGGCTGCCGCTCGACCCGATGCGGCGGGCCGACCCGGCGCTGCGCGCGGAGCGGACGCTCCCGCGCCTCGCGGCCCTCGCCGCCCTCGGCGTGTGGGACCGCGACCCGGCCGTGGAGGCGTTCCTCGCCGACGCCCGCGACCGTCGCCCGCCGGAGGGGGAGCCGGTGGTCGTCCACGGCGACCTGCACGTCCGCCACCTGCTCCTTCGACCGGACGGACGGGCCGCCGGGATCATCGACTGGGGCGACGTGTGCCTCGCCGACCCGGCCGTCGACCTGTCCCTCGCCTACGCGGCGTTCGGCGGCGACGCGCGGGCGGCGTTCCGCGCCGCGTACGGGCCGGTGCCGCCGGACCGCGAGGCCGCCGCGCGGGCGCTGGCGCTCAACCTCGGCGCGACGCTCGCCGAGTACGCCGCGTCCACCGGCCGGGACGCGCTGCTCGCCGAGTCGCTCGCCGGGATCGCCCGCGCCGTCGCCCGCCCCTAGCGGTCGGCGGCCAGGTAGACGCGGACGGCGGTGCCGTCCGGCCCGGTGTGCATCCGGACGAGGTCGGCGAGGTGGTTGACCATCAGGACGCCCCGGCCGCCGTTCGGGCTCATGTCCGCCGGGCGCCGCCCGACCAGCGGGTCGGTGATCGTCCCGGCGTCCCGGACCTCGCAGACGACCTGGCCGTCCTCCGCCCACAGCCGCGCGGTGCCCCCGCCGCCGCCGTGCAGGCACGAGTTCGCGGCCAGCTCGTTCACCGCCAGCTCCAGGTCGCCCGTCGCCGCCGGGCCGAGGCCGAGCCGCGGCCCCCACCGGGTGACGAACTCGCGGACGGCCGGCAGCGCGTCGAGGTCGAAGCCCATCGCGACCACGCCCGCCGGCGGCTCCGGCAGCGGCAGGTTGTAGTCGCTGATCACGCGGTGCGGCGCGTAGTCGCCGCTCTCCCGCTCGCCGTGCCGGTCGATCACGACCGGGTGGGTGGCGCGGGCGTCGTCGATCACGGCGGGGTCGAGGCCGGTCGTGTCGTAGGGGCACAGGATCGACACGCCGCGGCCCGCGAAGGCCAGGTTGATCAGCGCCTCGTGCTGCGCGCAGGCCGGGTACTCGGTGGCGGTGCGGCCGGGCCAGATCGGCTCGCCGATGATCCGCACCCGGCCCGCCGGGTGCCGGTCGGCGAAGTCGCGCAGGACGCCGGGGATGATGCGTCCCGGGTTGCGCCCCGCCTGGGTCATGTCCAGCCAGGTCACCTCGTCGGCGACGGCGCCGAGCGCGTCCCGCAGCACGCCGAGCCGGGGGCCCGGGACCGCGACCGCGACGGGCTCGCCCGCGCACCGTCCCGCGCGGACGAACGGGACCGTCCCCGCGAGGTACTCCGCCTCGTCGCGGTAGAAGAGCGCCGGATGGACGAACGGATCGCGCGGCGGCACGCCCGGCCCCGGGGACCGCGGGCTGGCCGCGCGGTCTCCCTCGTTCGGATATGGCGTCACGTGCACGTGCATCGTCTATGGAGGGTATGCGGGGGACGGCGCGCCCGCGAACCGGCCGCGCACCCCGTCCCCCGAGGTCGGAGAGGGCGTCCTCGGATGATTGCCGGAGTTACCGATACCCCGAGCGGAGCCCAAAAAAACAGATGAAGTCGGTAAAAATCCCGCTGGAGGTCACCGGTCGGGCAGGAGGAGGGCGTCCACCACGTCGGTCAGCCGGCCGCGCCGCCGGTACGCGGCGCGCTGCCGCTCGGCGCCCGTCCCGCCCGCGAGCAGCCGCCGGACGCCATCCTCGACCGCGCGGAGGTCGCCGCTCGCGCGCAGCGCGGGCCGCACGTGGGCCATCAGGTCGCCGGCCTGCGCGCGGAACCCGGCGGGGCGGCCGGTCCGCACGTCGACGCCCGTCCCGCCGAGCCCGTCGCGCGCGGCGAGCCAGTACGCGGCGCGCAGCAGCTCGGGGGACGGGTCGGGCGGCGGGTCGCCCGCGTCCACCGCCGCCGACGACACCTCCACCAGCGCGCGGATCAGCGCGGCGAGCACCACGGCGTCCGCGGCGCCGGGGGAGACGTCGGCGAGCCTGACCTCCACGGTCGGCAGCCGGGCGGACGGCCGCACGTCCCAGAAGATCGTGCCGGTGTCCATCAGCGCGCCGCAGCCGAGCAGCGTGCCGACGAGCTCCTCGTAGTGGGCGGACGACTCGAAGAACGGCGGCGGCCCGGCCACCGGCCAGCGCGCCCACGTCATCACCCGCCAGCAGGCGTGCCCGGTGTCGCGCCCCGCCCAGTACGGCGAGTTCGCCGCGAGGGCCAGCAGCGTCGGCAGCCACGGCCGCAGGTGGTTGCTGACCTGGACGGCGCGCTCCCGGTCCGGCATCTCGACGTGGACGTGGCACGAGCAGATGCTCTGCTCGTCGTCCAGCGCCCGGTACACGGCGCGGCTCTCGGCGTAGCGGGCGCCCGCGCCGATCGGGGCGGGGAACAGGTCGCCGAGGATCGGGGTCCCGGACGCGGCGAGCCGGACGCCCTCGGCCGCCGCCGCGGCCGCCATCGCCGCCCGCATCGACCGGACCTGCTCGCCGAGCTTGTCGAGGTCGTCGCACGGCGCCGTCTTGGCCTCGGCCAGGAACGCGACGAGCTCGGTGGACACCCGCTCGCCGAGCGCCGCCGACGCCCGCCGCACCACGGCGGGAGCGCGCGGGACGACCTCCCGGGTGACGGGATCGACGACGAAGTACTCTTCCTCGATTCCGAAACGCGGGGCCATCCCACCACCTCGGGGCCGGGAGCGACGGAGGGGGCGACTCCCCTCGACCGTACGTGGCCGCCGCCGCCTTCGCACCTGCCGGACGGCCCGAAACGGTCACCGGGGAGCGCCTTGATCCATCCTTCCCGCGCCGCCCGGTTCGTACCCGGCCGTCCGGTTCGAGGTTTGATCAGGTCCGGGTCAGGGTCCCGGGTCGAAGAAGTACATCGACAGCGCGATCAGGTGGGTGACCACGATCACGCCGATGCCGAAGAAGAACAGCATCTTGGCGGGGGCGTGCGGGAACACCTTCCCCGGCTTGAGGGGACCGCGCTCGCGCTGGCGCGCGGCGATCCGCTCCTCGATCGGGGGCCGCCCGAACATGCCGCCGCCCGCCGTCAGTGCCGGGGCTCGTCGACGACGACGTCCGTCATGATGTCGACGGCCAGGGCGATGATCGCGCCGAGCGCGGCGATCCCCGCGCCCACCCCGAACACGACCCAGTCGGGGCCGAGGGTGATGCCGAAGCCGCCGACGACGAAACCGACGAAGATGATGGCCACGGCTACCCAGGACTTCGGGCGCCCGGCGTGGCTGCCAGTCGACATGCGTGCGTGTTCCCTTTGCGAGGATCGGGTGGAGGGGACGGCCCGCCCAGGTGCTGGGGGGCTACGCGCCGAACTCTAGCAACGCCCCACGCCACCGGGCCTTCCGGGGTACCGTGAGCGGCGCCCCGGGCGCGCCCGCGCGCCCAGCCGGACCGAAACCCGTTCGGTTCGGCGCACCCCGGCTTCAGGCCGGTTTCAGCCGGTTGCCTACGATCCAGAGCATGACGGTGCCGCCTGAGGAACTCGAACTGGCCGCCGCCTTCCCCCCGGCCGAGCGCGACCGGTGGCGGGAGATGGTGAAGGGGGTGCTGCGCAAGTCGGGCGCGGCGACGGAGGACACCCCGCTCGACGCGGTCGAGGGCCTGCTGACCCGCGAGTCCTACGACGGGGTGCCGATCGCCCCGCTCTACGCGCGCGAGGACGCGCCGCCGGGACGCCCCGGGCTCGCCCCCTACGTCCGCGCGGTGCGGCCGGACGGCGAGGGCCTCGCGGGCTGGGACGTCCGGCAGCGCCACGCGCACCCCGACCCGGCCGTGACCCGCGAGGCGATCCTGGGCGACCTGGAGAACGGCGCCACGTCCGTCTGGCTGCGGCTCGGCGCGGGCGGGATGCCGGTGGCCGCGCTGCCCGAGGCGCTGCGCGGCGTCCTGCTCGACCTCGCGCCCGTCGCGCTGGACGCGGGAGCCGAGGCGGGAGCGGCGGCGGAGGCCTTCCTCGCCCTGGTCGCCGAGCGCGGGAACGCGGCGGAGGCGTCCGGCACGCTCGGCGCCGACCCGCTCGGCCTGGCCGCCCGCACCGGGACCCCCGGCTCGCTGGACGAGGCGGCGGCGCTGGGCGTCCGCTGCGCCCGCGAGTTCCCGCGGCTGCGGGCGATCGTCGCCGACGGCACCCCGTACCACGACGCGGGCGGCGCCGACGCCGAAGAACTGGGCGCGGTCGTCGCCGCCGGGGTCGCCTACCTGCGCGCGCTCACCGGCGCGGGCCTGACCGTGGACGAGGCGTTCGGCCAGATCGAGTTCCGCGTCGCCGTGAACGCCGACCAGTTCGCCTCGATCGCCAAGCTCCGCGCCCTGCGCCGGCTGTGGGCGCGGGTCGCCGAGGTCAGCGGCGCCGCCGAGGGGACGTCCGCGCGGATCCACGCGGTCACGTCGGCGGCGATGATGACGCGCCGCGACCCGTGGGTGAACATGCTCCGCACCACCGTCGCCGCGTTCGCGGCCGGGGTCGGCGGCGCGGACGCGGTGACCGTCCTGCCGTTCGACGCCCGCCTCGGCCTCCCGGACGGCTTCGCCCGCCGCATCGCCCGCAACACCCAGACCCTCCTGCTGGAGGAGTCGAGCCTCGCCCGCGTCGTCGACCCGGCGGGCGGCTCCTGGTACGCCGAGAGCCTCACCGAGGGCGTCGCGCGGGCCGCCTGGACGTGGTTCACCGAGATCGAGAAGGCCGGCGGGCTCGCCGCCGCGCTCGACTCGGGCCTCGTCGCGGACCGGGTCGCCGCGACCTGGGCGCGCCGCCGCGAGGACATCGCCCGGCGCAAGGCCCCGCTGACCGGCGTCAGCGAGTTCCCGAACCTGGCCGAGACCCTGCCCGACCGCGAACCGGCCCCGGCCGAGCCCGGCGGCGGGCTGCCCGTCGTCTCCTACGCGCAGGACTTCGAGGCCCTGCGCGACCGATCCGACGCCCACGCCGCCGCGACCGGCGCGCGCCCGCGGGTGTTCCTCGCGACCCTCGGGCCGGTCGCCGTCCACACGGCGCGGGCGTCGTTCGCCGCCAACCTGTTCCAGGCGGGCGGGATCGAGACCGTCGCCGGGGCGCCGGAGGAGTTCGCCGCGTCCGGGGCGTCCGTCGCCTGCCTCTGCTCCAGCGACGACGTGTACGCCGAGCGGGCCGCCGAGGCGGCCCGGATCCTGCGCGCCGCGGGCGCCGTGAAGATCTGGCTCGCGGGTAAGGGAACCTATGAGGGGGTCGACGGGCGCGTCCACGCCGGCTGCGACGCGGTCGAGGCGCTGGCGGCCACCCTCCGTGATCTGGGAGTGAGCGAATGATCCCCGACTTCAGCGAGATCGACCTCGGGACGGCGCCCCCCGCCGACGAGGCCGCCAAGCGCTGGCGCGCCGCCGTCGCCGACACCACCGGGGCCGACCCCGAGGCCCAGGTGTGGGACACCCCGGAGGGCATCGGCGTCAAGCCCCTCTACACCGGCGACGACCTGGCCGGGCTCGACTTCCTCGGCACCTACCCGGGCATCGCGCCGTTCCTGCGCGGCCCCTACCCGGCGATGTACGCGACCCAGCCGTGGACGATCCGCCAGTACGCCGGATTCTCCACCGCCGAGGAGTCCAACGCGTTCTACCGGCGCAACCTCGCGGCCGGGCAGAAGGGCCTGTCCGTCGCGTTCGACCTCGCGACCCACCGCGGCTACGACTCCGACCACCCGCGCGTGTCCGGGGACGTCGGCATGGCGGGCGTCGCGATCGACTCCATCTACGACATGCGGCAGCTCTTCGACGGCATCCCGCTGGACCGGATGAGCGTGTCGATGACCATGAACGGCGCGGTGCTGCCCGTCCTCGCGCTCTACATCGCGGCGGCCGAGGAGCAGGGGGTGAAGCCGGAGGCCCTCGCCGGGACCATCCAAAACGACATCCTCAAGGAGTTCATGGTCCGCAACACCTACATCTACCCGCCGCAGCCGTCCATGCGGATCATCTCCGACATCTTCGCGTTCACCTCGCGGCGGATGCCGAAGTACAACTCCATCTCGATCTCCGGCTACCACATCCAGGAGGCGGGCGCGACCGCCGACCTGGAGCTGGCCTACACCCTCGCCGACGGCGTCGAGTACATCCGCGCCGGGCGCGACGCGGGCCTGGACGTCGACGCGTTCGCCCCCCGCCTGTCGTTCTTCTGGGCCATCGGCATGAACTTCTTCATGGAGGTCGCGAAGCTCCGCGCGGCCCGCCTGCTCTGGGCGAAGCTCGTGAAGGCGTTCGACCCGCAGAACCCGAAGTCGCTGTCGCTGCGGACGCACTCGCAGACGTCCGGCTGGTCCCTCACCGCGCAGGACGTCTACAACAACGTCGCCCGCACCTGCGTCGAGGCCATGGCCGCCACGCAGGGGCACACCCAGTCGCTGCACACCAACGCGCTGGACGAGGCCCTCGCCCTCCCGACCGACTTCTCCGCCCGCATCGCCCGCAACACCCAGCTTCTCCTCCAGCAGGAGTCCGGGACGACCCGCACCATCGACCCGTGGGGCGGCAGCGCCTACGTCGAGCGGCTCACCTACGACCTCGCCCGCCGCGCCTGGGGCCACATCACCGAGGTCGAGCGCGCGGGCGGGATGGCGAAGGCGATCGACGAGGGGCTGCCGAAGCTGCGCATCGAGGAGGCGGCGGCCCGCACCCAGGCCCGCATCGACTCCGGACGGCAGCCGGTCATCGGCGTCAACAAGTACCGCCCGGACGCCGAGCAGGAGATCGACGTCCTCAAGGTGGACAACGCGTCCGTCCGCGCGCAGCAGATCGACAAGCTGCGCCGCCTGCGGGAGGAGCGCGACGAGACCGCGACGCAGGCCGCGCTGGACGCCCTCACCCGCGCCGCCGAGGCCGCCGAGAACGGCGACCGGGCCCCCGGCCTGGAGCAGAACCTCCTCGCCCTCGCCATCGACGCCGCCCGCGCCATGGCCACCGTCGGGGAGATCTCCGGCGCGCTGGAGAAGGCGTACGGGCGGCACGCCGCGCAGATCCGTACGATCTCCGGTGTGTACCGGGAGGAAGCCGGCCAGGTGAGCGCCATCGAGAAGGCCCGCGCCGCGACCGCCGCGTTCGCGGAGGCGGAGGGGCGCCGCCCGCGCATCCTCGTCGCGAAGATGGGCCAGGACGGCCACGACCGGGGCCAGAAGGTGATCGCGACCGGGTTCGCCGACCTCGGCTTCGACGTCGACGTGGGCCCGCTGTTCCAGACCCCCGCCGAGGTCGCCCGCCAGGCCGTCGAGGCCGACGTCCACGTCGTCGGCGTCAACTCGCTCGCCGCCGGGCACCTCACGCTGGTGCCCGCGCTGCGCGAGGAGCTGGCCGCGCTGGGCCGGTCGGACATCATGATCGTCGTCGGCGGGGTCATCCCGCCCGGGGACTTCGCCGAGCTGCGCGCCGCCGGCGCCGCCGCGATCTTCGGGCCCGGCACCGTCCTCGCGGACGCGGCGCTCGGCCTGCTGGCCGAGCTGGCCGCGCGGCTGGGGCACGCGGAGCGGTGAGCCCCGGCCTGGACGAGTACGCGGCCGGGGTGCTGGAGGGGTCCCGGGCCTGGATCGCGCGCGCGATCACGCTCGTCGAGTCGACCCGCCCCGACCACCGGGAGCTGGCGCAGAAGCTGCTCGTCGAGCTGACCCCGCACGCCGGGGACGCGCGCCGCGTCGGCGTCACCGGCGTCCCGGGCGTCGGCAAGTCGACGTTCATCGACGCGCTCGGCACCCGCCTCACCGGGAACGGGCACCGGGTCGCGGTGCTCGCCGTCGACCCGTCCTCGACCCGGACGGGCGGCAGCATCCTCGGCGACAAGACCCGCATGCAGCGGCTCGCCGCCGACCCGGACGCGTTCATCCGCCCCTCGCCCACGGCCGGGACGCTCGGCGGCGTCGCCAAGGCCACCCGCGAGGCGATGGTCGTGATGGAGGCGGCCGGGTACGACGTCGTCCTCGTCGAGACGGTCGGCGTCGGCCAGTCCGAGACGGCGGTCGCCGAGATGGTCGACACGTTCCTGTTCCTCACCCTCGCCCGCACCGGCGACCAGCTCCAGGGCATCAAGAAGGGCGTCCTGGAGTTGGCCGACGTCATCGCCGTGAACAAGGCGGACGGCGAGCACAAGCTGGAGGCCAAGCGGGCGGCGCGGGAGCTGTCCGGGGCGCTGCGGCTGCTGCGCGGCGACGCGCGCGGCCGGGAGGTGCCCGTCCTCACGTGCAGCGCCCTGGAGGGCACCGGGCTGGACGAGGTGTGGCGCCGGATCGCCGCGCACCACGACCGGCTCCGCGACTCGGGCGAGCTGGACGCCCGGCGCCGCCGCCAGCAGGTCGGCTGGACGTGGGCGATGGTCCGCGAGCGGCTCCTCGCCGACCTGCGCGCCGACCCCGGCGTCCGGGAGCTCGCCCCCGGGCTGGAGTCGGCGGTCGCGGACGGGACGCTCACCCCGGCGCTCGCCGCCGAGCGCATCCTGGCGGCGTTCGCGCGGGGCCGCTGAGCCGCTTCCGGCGACGTCCCGGGCGGTCGAAACGGCGACCGAAACCGGACCCGGGGCCGGGCCGCTACGGGGGGTTGTCCGGGGTCCCGGCGGCGCCGCGCCGGGATCAGGTACAACAGTCGGATGGACGTCATCGCGCTCGATGATCCAACGGACGCGCAGATCCGGGAGTGGCACGGCGTGCTCGCGGCCGTCCACGCCGCCGACCCGGGCGCGCAGCCCGCGCCCGACCCAGACCTCACGGCCCGGCTGCTGCTCGGCGCCGAGCCCGGGTCGCGGCAGCGGCTGTGGGCGGTGGCCGACGGGACCGCGCTGGCCGGGGTGGCCCTGCTGCGGCTGCCCGGGGAGCCCGGCGCGGACCGGCCCGGCGAGATCGACGTCCAGGTCCGGCCCGAGCTCCGCCGCCGGGGGCTCGGCGGGCGGCTGCTCGCCGCCGCCGCCGAGGGGCTGCGCGCCGACGGCCGCACCAGCGTGATCACGCAGGTGCTCGCGGGCACCCCGGCCGTCCCGTTCCTGGAGTCGCACGGCTTCGAGTGCGTCCTCACGCTGCGCGGCATGCTGCTGCGGCTGGACGAGATGCCCCCCGGGCGCGTCGCGCGGCTCCTCGCCGCCGGGCCCGCCGGGTACCGGCTCGTCCGCTGGCAGGGCGTCGTCCCGGACGAGCACGCCGCCGCCCTCGCCCGCGCCAAGCACGCCATGGCCGACTTCGCCGACTACGAGGGCACGGTGTGGGACGCGCACCGCGTCCGCGAGACGGCGGAGATCGTCGCCAAGCGCGGCGACGACCTGTACACGGTCGCGGCGCTCGACGGCCCGGTGATCGCCGGGTTCACCGAGGTCGTCGTCCCGCACGACGCGACGGGACGGGCCGCGCAGTACGACACCGCCGTCGTCCCCGAGCACCGGGGCCGCCGCATCGGCATCTGGGTGAAGGCCGCGATGCTGAGCTGGCTGGCCGAGGCGCGCCCCGAGGTCCGCGAGATCGAGACCGACAACGTCGGCGACAACACCCACATGCTCGCCGTCAACGCCGAACTCGGCTTCCGGGTGGAGCGCGAGTCCGTCGAATACCAGGCGGCCGTCACCGACCTGCTCGCCCTCCGCTGACCCACCGCCGACCCTGCGCGGCCGCCCCGCCGATTAGGTCCGCGCGAAAATGCGGTTGCCCGCCGTACCACCGCGTCGGCACTCTTATGGAGGCTTCCGGGAAATGCCCGGAAGCCGGATAATTGCCGAAGCATTTCCCCGTAGTTCAACGGTTGAGCGCCGCGTCGTTAATGCGGATATCCAGGTTCGAATCCTGGCGGGGGAGCCGCGGGACGGAGGTGAAGCGGTGAACGTGCTCGTCCTGAACGCGTCGTACGAGCCCCTGCAGCGGGTCGACCTGCGGCACGCCATCCGCATGCTGGTCCGCGAGGTCGCGGTCGTGGAGGAGGCGGAGGAGGGCCGCACCTTCGGCCGTTTCCCGGTGCCGCGGGTCCTGCGGCTCGTCCGGTACGTCGCGATGCGCTGGCGGCACGGGCGCCGCCCGCCCTGGAGCAAGCGCGGCGTGTACCTGCGCGACCGGGGCCTGTGCCGCTACTGCGGACGGCGCGGCAACACGATCGACCACGTCCACCCGCAGTCCCGCGGCGGCCTCGACACCTGGGAGAACACCGTCCTGGCGTGCGGGAAGTGCAACAACCGCAAGGGTGACCGGACGATCGCCGAGGCCGGTCTGAGGCTGCTGTCGGAGCCGCGCGTCCCGCGCTGGGAGGAGCTCGTCGGCTGATCGGGGGGCGCCGGGGCGCCGGCGCGCAAGGGGGCCCGGGGGCCGTGCCGCGTCACGCGGCGCGGCCTCCTCGGCGTCCGGTGACCTTGCGGTGACTCTATGTGTTTTTGGAAGCATCTGAGGTGAAATGGGCGATTGTGGTAGCGTGCCGCCAATCTTGAGCTTTGTTATCTAGGAGAGATCTGTGGCGGCGCTCGATCCCCTCGGCAGGCCGGACCGCCCCGGCGGGCGCAGGACGGCGCGGCGGCTCGCGGCGCTCGTCCTCGTGGCGGGCTGCTCGGCGGCCCTGCCGCCCGCGGCCGGCAGCGCCGCGAGCCTCCCGGAGAAGCCGAAGGACCTCAAGAAGGAGTACGCCGAACTCCAGAAGCGCGCCGACAAGCTCTCCAAGGAATACCGGGGCGAGCTCATCTCACTGGACGAGGCGAAGAAGGCGGCCGAGCGCGCGGGCCTCGACGCCGCCCGCGCCGGGCGCGACTACGACGCCGCCCGCGCCGACGTGGCCCGGCTCGCGGCCGGCACGTACATGAACGGGCGGCTGGACGTCGTCCCGATGATCTCCGCCGCCCAGCCGGGCGCGGCCGTCCACGACGCCGCCGTCATCGAGCACATCAGCCTCAACAACGGGCGCCGCGTGCAGAACCTGCGGGCCATGCAGACGAAGGCGTCCCAGTCCCAGGAGACGGCCCGCAAGAAGATCGACGCGGTGAAGAAGGAGATCGACGACCTGGAGGGGCAGCGCGCCCGGGTCAAGAAGCTCCTCGCCAAGTACAAGCCCGAGGCGACACAGGGCCCCGCCGGAGGCGGACGCCCGGACGGCGTCAGCGGCACGAAGTCCCCCATCGTCGGGAACTCGATGACCGCGCGGATGCGGACCGTCCTGCTGGAGATCGACGGAAAGTTCGGGCCGTTCCCGACCATCGGGTGCTCGCGTCCCGGCGACCCGCAGGACCACGGCTCCGGCACCGCCTGCGACTTCATGGAGAGCACCGGCGGCAAGATGCCGAGCGCCTCCGCCCAGGCCCACGGCGACCGCGTCGCCCAGTTCGTGATCGACAACGCGTCCCGGCTCGGCATCAAGTACGTCATCTGGAAGCAGCGCATCTACGACATGCGCGGCAGCGGCGGCTGGCGCGCCATGGAGGACCGGGGCAGCATCACCCAGAACCACTTCGACCACGTCCACGTCTCCGTCCTCTGAGACGTCTCCGATCTCCGAGACCCGGCCGGGGCGTCACGGCCCGTCCAGGGCGACGACGGCGCGGGCCTCGGCGGAGCGGGTCGCGGCCTCGACGACCTCCAGGCCGGTGATCGCGTCGGCGAGCGTCACCGGCGGGGGCGCGGCCTCGGTGAGGGTGCGGGCCACGGCCGCGTAGAACTCCTGGTAGGCGCCCGCGACGGTGGGTTCCGGGCGCTCGTCGCCGGGCGTCCCGACGACGCCGGACGCGTCCGGCGGCGCGATCCCGTAGCCGGGTTCACGCGGGGTGAGGCCCGCGCGGAGCTGCTCCTCCTGCACGTCCATGCCGGACACCGTGTACGCCGCCCGGCTCCCGAGCACCCGGAACCTCGGGCCCAGTTGCGGGGCGGTCGAACTCATCCAGAGGTGCGAGCGGACGCCGCCCGGATGCGCGAGCGCGACGAACACGTCGTCCGGGGTCGCCGCGCCCGCGCGCCGCGCGTCGATCTCCGCGTAGACCTCCGCCGGGCGCCCGAACAGCGCGACCGCCTGGTCGATCAGGTGGGAGCCGAGGTCGAACAGGACGCCGCCCGCCTCGCGCGGGTCGGTGCTCTCCTTCCAGCCCGGCCGCACGTCCGGCCGCCACCGCTCGAACCGCGACTCGAACCGCCGCACGTCCCCGAGCGCGCCCGCCTCGATCAGCCGCCGCGCCGTCTGGAAGTCGCCGTCGTAGCGCCGGTTGTGGAACGGGAACACCGGCAGCCCCCGGACTGCGCTCAGCGCGGCGAGCGACCGGGCGTCGGTGACCGAGGCCGCGACCGGCTTGTCCACGACGACCGGGACGCCGGACGTCAGCGCCGCCCGCGCCAGCGGCACGTGCTGCCGGTTCGGCGTGCTGACGACCACCAGGTCGTAGCCCCCCGGCGCGCTCCACAGCCGGTCCGGGCTCTCCACGACCTCCGCGTCCGGGTACCGCTCCCGCACCGCCCGCTGCCGCTCCGGCGCGCCGGTGACGACCGCCGCGAGCCGCATCCCGGCGACGGACGAGATCAGCGGCGCGTGGAACACCGAGCCGCCGGTGCCGTAGCCGATCAGCGCAACACGCAGGTCCATGATCCGATCATGTCCGATGGCGGGACGGCGGCCGGGCGGCGGGGTCCCGTCCGCGGCCGGACGGGCCGGAGGGACCGCCGCCGGGGCCGCATATTCTTCGAAGAGAAGATCGCGGAACGAGGGGGAGCCGGTGCCGAAGCCAGTGCTGCTGACCGTCGACGACGACCCGGGCGTGTCCCGGGCCGTGGCGCGGGACCTGCGCCGCCGGTACGCCGAGTCGTACCGCGTGGTGCGCGCCGAGTCCGGCCCCCAGGCCCTGGACGCGCTGCGCGAGCTGCGGCTGCGCGGCGAGGACACCGCCGTCATGGTCGCCGACCACCGGATGCCCGAGATGACCGGCGTGGAGTTCCTCGAACGGGCGATGGACCTGTTCCCGTACGCGCGGCGCGTCCTGCTCACCGCCTACGCCGACACCGACGCCGCGATCCGCGCGATCAACGACGTCGACCTCGACCACTACCTGCTGAAGCCGTGGGACCCGCCGGAGGAGAAGTTCTACCCGGTGATCGACGAGCAGCTCGACGCGTGGGCGCGCACCGACCGGCACCGGCAGGGGGAGGCGCTGCGGGTCGTCGGGCACCGCTGGTCGGCGCGCTGCTACGAGGTCCGCGACTTCCTCGCCCGCCACCAGGTCCCCTACACCTGGCTGATGGACGACGACCCCGAGGGCGCCGAGCTGATCGAGGCGGCCGGGCGGCCTGAGCTGCCGCTGATCGTCCGGTCCGACGGGACGGCGCTGTCCGCGCCGTCCGACGCGGCGCTGGCGTCCGCGATCGGGCTGCCGAGCACGCCGTCCACCGGGTTCTACGACCTGATCGTCGTGGGCGGCGGGCCGTCCGGGCTGGGCGCGGCCGTGTACGGGGCGTCCGAGGGGCTGCGGACGGTCGTCGTGGAGCGCCGCGCCCTCGGCGGCCAGGCGGGGCAGAGCTCCCGCATCGAGAACTACCTCGGCTTCCCGGACGGCGTGTCCGGCGCGCAGCTCGCCGACCGGGCCCGCCGCCAGGCCGACCGGTTCGGCGCCGAGCTGCTCCAGGCCGGGGAGGTCACGGCGCTGGAGGCGCGCGGCACCGCCCGCGTCGCCCGGCTGTCGGACGGCACGGAGATCGCCGCGCACGCCGTCATCCTCGCCACCGGCGTGTCCTACCGGCGCCTCAACGCCGAGGGCGTGGACGACTTCGTCGGCCGCGGCGTCTTCTACGGCGCGGCGCTGACCGAGGCCCCGTCCTGCGCGGACGAGGAGGTCGCGGTCGTCGGCGGCGCGAACTCGGCGGGGCAGGCGGCCGTCCACCTCGCCAGGTACGCGAAGACGGTGCACCTGATCGTCCGGGCGGACGGCCTGGAGCGGTCGATGTCGCACTACCTGATCGAGCAGATCGCCGCGACGCCCAACATCGAGGTCCACACCGGCAAGACCGTGTGCGCGGCCGAGGGCGCCGACCGGCTGGAGCGGCTCACGTTCGCGTGGGCGGGCGGCAAGAAGACGATCGACGCGCACTGGCTGTTCGTGTTCATCGGCGCGGAGCCCGGCACCGGCTGGCTGGACGGCCTCGTCGAGCGGGACGCGCTCGGCTACGTGGTGACGGGCCCGGACCTCGTCGCCGGGGGCCGCCGCCCGGCGGGCTGGCCGCTCGCCCGCCAGCCGTACCACCTGGAGACGAGCGTCCCCGGCGTGTTCGCGGCGGGCGACGTCCGGTCGCAGTCGATGAAGCGCGTCGCGTCCGCCGTGGGCGACGGCGCGATGGCGGTGGCCCTGGTGCACCGCTATCTGGAGCAGGCATGAGGGGGCGGGTATGAGCACGGCGACACCCGAGGAGCTGCGCGGGCTCTTCCTGTTCGAGGATCTCGACGACGAGAAGCTCGGCTGGCTGTCGGCCTGCGGGACGGTCGAGACCGTCCCGGCGGACGGCGTGATCTGCGAGCAGGCCGAACCGGCCGAGTTCCTGTACGTGCTGCTGGACGGCGAGATGGCGATGTCGCAGAACGTCCGGGGCCACATCGTGGAGGTGACGCGGACGGCGCGTCCCGGCACCTACGGCGGGGCCGTCCAGGCCTACCTCGGCGACCAGATCGAGCAGCGGTACCAGCACACGCTGCGCGCGGTGCGCGACTGCCGGATGTTCGTGCTGCCCGCCCGCAAGTTCGGCAAGGCCGTCCGCAAGTGGTTCCCGATGGCGACGCACCTGCTCGCCGGGATCTTCTTCGGCATGACGAACCTGCGCCGCGCCGTCGACCAGCGGGAGCGGCTGACCGCGCTCGGCACGATCACCGCCGGGCTGACGCACGAGCTGAACAACCCGGCGGCGGCCGCGGCGCGGGCGAGCGCCGAGCTGGGGGAGCGCCTGGAGGGCGCGCAGCGCAGCCTCGCCGACCTCGCCGCGCGGGGCGTCGACTGCACGGGGCTGAGCGCGCTCGTCTCGATGCGCCCGCGGCCCGCCCCGCCGGGGGCGCGGCGGAGCCCGCTGGAGGTCAGCGACGCCGAGGACGAGCTGGGCGACTGGCTGGAGGAGCACGGCGTCCCGGACGCCTGGGACCTCGCCCCCGGCCTGGTCGCGGCGGGCATCGGCCCCGGGGAGGCGGCGGAGGTCGCCCGGATCGCCGACGGCCACCTGCCCGCGGCGATCCGCTGGCTGGCGGAGGTCATGGAGGTCGCCCAGCTCCAGGCGGAGATCTCCGAGGCGACGGGCCGCATCACCGCCCTGCTCGACTCGGCCCGCCAGTACTCCCAGCTCGACCGGGCCCCGTACGTGCGCGCCGACCTGCGCGAGCTGCTCGACAGCACGCTCACCATGCTGAAGCGCAAGATCGGCCCGGACGTGACGGTGAAGACCGACTACGACCCGGCGCTGCCGGAGGTCCCGGTCTACGCGGCCGAGCTGAACCAGGTCTGGACGAACCTGATCGTCAACGCCCTGTACGCGATGCAGGGCTCCGGCACGCTCACGATCCGCACCGGCCGCGAGAACGACCACGCGCTCGTGGAGATCGGCGACACCGGCGTGGGCATCCCCGAGGACGACCTCGACCGGATCTTCACGCCGTTCTTCACCACGAAGCCGGTCGGGCAGGGGACGGGCCTCGGCCTCGACATCTCCTGGCGCATCGTCGCCGACCGGCACGGCGGCGACATCCGCGTCGAGTCGCTGCCGGGCGACACCCGCTTCACGGTCCTGCTGCCGCTCACCGAGTCCGCCGCCCCCGAACGGGCGGACTCGGCGGACGGTCAGTAGGACTGGAGCTCCAGCAGGTTCCCGGCCGGGTCGCGCAGGTGCGCGGTGCGCAGCCCCGGCCCCCACTCGGGCCGGTCCCGCGCGCCGGCGACCGGTGTGGCGCCGAGCCCGGCGAGGGTCTTCGCGGCGGCGCCGACGTCGTCCACGCGGAACACGAGCATGGCCGCGTCCCGTCCCGCTGAGTCTCGCTGCGCCGGGTCCGCCGAGCCCACCGCCTCCGCGATCCGCGCGCGGCCCATCACGACGAGGGCTCCTTCGCCGCCGAGGTCCCAATTGGCGTACTCGGCGGCGGGCAGCAGCTTGACCGGCTCGATCCCGAGCAGCTCGCGCAGCGCCGCCGCGTAGAAGCGGGCGGCGGGCTCGAAGTCGTCCACCAGCAGGCGCGGGTACAGCGCGTCCATGCGTCCCCCAAATCGTGGGTGTTACCCAATGATGGGTGGAACCCTACAATATCCGGATGGACGAGACCGCGGGACCGCTGCCGCCACGGCTGCTCGGCGTCACCACGTTCGCGCTGGCCCAGGTCGCGCGCGCGGGCCGGACGGCGATGGGCCGCATGATGGACGAGCACGGGCTCGGCCTCTGGCACTTCGCCGTCCTCGCCTCGCTGGACGACGCGGCCCCCGCCTCGCAGCGGGAGCTCGGCAGGCGGCTGCGCATCGACCCGAGCGACCTGGTCGAGGTCGTCGGGCGGCTGGCGGACGCGGGGCTCGTCCGGCGCGAGCGCGACCCGTCCGACCGCCGCCGCTACGTCGTGGAGCTGACCGCGGAGGGCCGCGCCGAGCTGGACGAGGTGACCCGCCGCGCCGCCGCGCTCGACGACCGCCTCCTCGCACCCCTGGGCGCGGACGACCGGGCGGCGTTCGAGCGGATCGTCCGCGTGCTGCTCGTCCACCACGACCCGCGGGCGCGTCCCCGGGGCTAGGCGGGACGCGGGCTACTCGAACAGGTCGGGCTGCTCGCGGGTGATCTGGTCGTAGAGGGGCTGGTAGTTGATCCAGCCGACCAGGTCGTTGCCGATCTGCTCGTGCGTCAGGACGGCGTTGTCGTGCTCGATCGGGACGACCGGCCCCGCCGCCTGCGCGAGGAGCTGCACCTGGCACGACCGCTCCATCGTGATGAACCACCAGGCCGCGGCGTCGACCGTGTCGCCGACGGTGAGCAGGCCGTGGTTGCGCAGGATGACCGCCTTGTGGCCGGCGAGGGCGGCGGCGATGCGCTTGCCCTCCTCCAGGTCGGTGACGACGCCGGTGTAGTCGTCGAAGAGGCCGTGGTCCTGGTAGAACGCGCAGACGTCCTGCGTGATCGGCTCCAGCTTCCGGCCGAGCGCGGACATCGCCCGCCCGTAGGTGGAGTGGCTGTGCGCGGCGGCGACGACGTCCGGCCGCGCCTGGTGGATCCGCGAGTGGATCGCGAACGCGGCCTCGTTGACCGGGTAGCGCCCCTCGACGACCTTGCCCTCGTGGTTCACGAGGATCAGGTCGCTGACCCTGACGTGCTTGAACGACATGCCGAACGGGTTGACCCAGAAGTGGTCCGTGCGCTCGGGGTCGCGGGCGGTGATGTGCCCGGCGACGCCCTCCTCGAAGCCGAACCTGCCGAACAGGCGCAGCGCGGCGGCGAGGCGCTCCTTGCGGTGCCTGCGCTCGTCCGCGACGTCGTCGAACGACGGCGGCAGCCGGAAGACCAGGTCGGTCGGCAGCTTCTCCAGGAACTCGTCGTCATCGGGCATGGCGTACTCCTCGGCTCGTCTACCGTCCACGGAACACCATGCCGGCGCGCGGCGGCTAGACCGGGGTCATCCAAGTCTCCCGCACCCGGTTGTCCAGGACGGACAATCCGGGCGCACAATGGGGTGATGGAGCAGGCCACCGGCGACCCGTTCCTGCGGTTGCTGATCGAGAACGGCACCGACACGGTGCTGCTGGAGTCGGCCGTCCGCGCCGCCCGCGGCCGGTCGGAGCTGGTCGCCGCGCTGCCCGAGGAGGAGACGAGGCGGCACACCCGCGCGCTGGTCCAGGGCGTGCTCGCCGCGCTGGCGGGCGGCGGGCCCGGCCCGGACGCCCTCGCCGCGGCCGAGCGGCTCGGCTCGGACCGGGCCAGGCAGGGCGTCCCGGTCGCCGCGTTCCTGGACGGCTTCCAGGCGGGCCGCGCCCACCTCGTCCAGGCGATCGTCGCCGCGGGGCGCCGCGCGGGCGTCCCGGACGGCGTCCTCCTCGACGGCGTCACCCGGGTCGACGAGATCACCACGGCGCTCGTCCACCGGATGGTGCACGCGCACCGGGTCGCGGAGCTGGAGATGGCCCGGACCGTCCGGGAGGGGCGCGTGCAGATGCTCCGGCAGCTCCTGCACGGCGAGGACGTCCCGGTGCGCGCGCCGCTGGACGCGTCGGCCGCGTACCGGTGCGTGGTGTCCGACGTCAGCGACCCGGCGGTGGCGGCGCGGCTGGAGGCGGAGCTCACCGCGGCGGGCCCCGCGCTGGGCGGGCTGGTCGACGGGCGGTTCGCGGCCCTGGCCGCCCGCGTCCCCGGCGCGATCGGCGGGGACGGGGCGCTGCTCGTCGCCGCGCCGCCCGCCCGTCCCGCCGGGGTCGCGCCCCTGTACGGGCTGGCGCGGCGCGCGCTCCGGGCGGGCGCCGCCGCCGGGCTCACCGGCCCGCGCGACCTCACCGGCCTCGCGCTGCTCACCGTCACCGAGGCCGAGCCGGAGCTCGGCGGCCTGCTCGCCGAAGCGCTGCTCGCGGGCCTCGACCCGGACGACCCGTTCCACGTCGAGCTGGCCGCGACCGGGCTCGCCTACCTCGACCACGGCGGCCGGGTCGAGGCGACGGCGGCGGCGCTGCACGTCCACGGGAACACGGTCAAGTACCGGATCGGGCGGCTGCGGGAGCTGACCGGCCGGCCGCTGCCCGGCCCGGCGGGCGGGGCGGCCGTGTCGGAGGCCGCGACGCTGTGGTGGGCCCTGCGCCGGTGGCTGGGCCGGGGCCGCGCCATGATCTATTGGCCGTGATCCAGCGGCCATGGGGCGTCCCGTCCGGGGCGTCCGCGAGCGAAGCGAAGGGGGACCGGTGACCGCACCGCGCATCGGCGCCGTGATTTGGCCCATGCAGTCCTGGCCGGAGGCGGGGGAGACGTGGCGGCGAGCCGAGGAGCTCGGCTTCCGGCACGCCTGGGTCTACGACCACATCGCCTGGCGGGGCACGACGCCCTGGTACGACGCGTACACGACGCTCGCCGCGGCGGCGGCGGTCACCTCCCGGATCCGCCTCGGGACGCTCGTGACCTCGCCTAACTTCCGGCATCCCGTGCCGACGGCGCACGCGGTGAAGACGATCGACCACGTCTCCGGCGGGCGGCTGGACCTCGGGATCGGCGCGGGCGGCACGCGGCGCGCGTCCGACGCCGGGATCCTCGGCGGGGACGAGTGGACCCCGCGCGAGCGCGCCGACCGCTTCGCCGACTGGGTCGGGCTGCTCGACCGGCTGCTGCGGCAGCCGGAGACGACGTTCGAGGGGACGCACTACACGGCGCGGGAGGTCGTCCAGGAGCCGGGGTGCGTGCAGCGTCCGCGCGTCCCGTTCGTGATCGCCGGGGACGGCCCGCGCGGCATGCGGCTCGCCGCCCGGCACGGCGCGGGCTGGGTGACCAGCCCGCACGGCGACGGCCGGGAGGCGTGGGACACCGTCCGCGCCCGGATGGCGGCCTTCGACGCCGCGTGCGCCGAGGAGGGCCGCGAGGTGGCCGAGCGCGTCCTGCTGACCGGGTTCAGCGGGGAGCCGTGGCTCGACTCGACCGCCGCGTTCGACGACCTCGCCGGGCGCTACGCCGAGCTCGGCGTCACCGAGATCGTGCTGCACTGGCCGCGTCCCGGCTCCGCGTTCGACGCCGACATGAAGGTGTTCGAGGCGGTCGCCGCCGAGCACGGTGAGCACGGTGAGCACGGCCCGCGCGGCGGGGGCCGCTGATGCCGTTCGTGCTGCTCGCCTTCGCGATCGCGTTCGAGGTCACCGCCACGCTCGCGATGCGCGGCTCGGACGGGTTCACCAGGCTGGGGCCGTCGCTGATCGTCGTGGCCGGGTACCTGATCTCGTTCGTGTTCATGGCGAAGGCGCTGACGTCGCTGAACGTCGGCCCGGTGTACGCGATCTGGTCCGCGCTCGGGACGATCGGCGCGTTCGTCGGCGGCGTCCTGCTCTACGACGAGCAGGTGAAGCCGCTGACGATCATCGGCGCGGTGATCATCGTGGTCGGCGTGATCGTGATGAACCTCGGCGGCGGCGTCCACCAGGGGTGACCGCCCCCGGGTTCACGGGAGGGGCTCGTCGAGGGTCGTGGTGCGCTGCTGCTCCAGCTGCCCGCCGATCAGCTCGGACGGCGTGCACCCCGACAGCGCGCGGAACTCGCGGTTGAGGTGCGCCTGGTCGTAGTAGCCGCAGGCGGCCGCGGCCTCGGCGAACCCGGCGCCGCCGGCGATCCGGCCGACCGCGCGCTGGAACCGCAGGACCCGCGCCATCACCTTCGGCGGCAGCCCGGCCTGCTCCCGGAACCGGTCGGTCAGGTGCCTCCGGCTCCAGCCGACGTCGGCCGCGATTCGGGCGACCGGCACCGCCGGGTCGGCGTCCAGCATCCGCCACGCCCGGCCGACCTCCGGGTCGGGGACGGGGCCGACCTCCAGGCGGCGGAGCAGGAACTCGTCGAGCAGGTCGAACCGGGCGCCCCAGGACGGCGCGTCCGCGAGCCGCTCCACCAGCGTGGTCGCGGCGCGTCCGAGCAGGTCGGGCAGCTCGACCGCCGCGTTGG
The DNA here is from genome assembly GCF_001552135.1 of Actinomadura chibensis NBRC 106107. Taxonomy (GTDB): domain Bacteria; phylum Actinomycetota; class Actinomycetes; order Streptosporangiales; family Streptosporangiaceae; genus Spirillospora; species Spirillospora chibensis. The sequence continues at coordinate 39,072 of NZ_BCQP01000010.1, forward strand.
TCAGCCGCGCCATCGGCAGGCCGAGCAGGGTGTAGGCGCCGAGCGGCGTCACGTCGAGCTGGATGCCGCGCTGCCCGCCGGGGCTGAGGTACATGCCGTGCCCGTCGTGCATCCCGGCGACGAACGAGGTGTACGCGCGGTCGCGGACGCCGGGGTCGGGCACCGCCAGGTACAGCGGCGGCCCCAGGTTGATGATCATCACGGTGGTGCGGGTGGGCAGGGTGCGCATCCGCGTCGGGACGACCTCGGTCTCCCGGTAGCCGTCGTAGGAGCGCAGGAACGGGCGCAGCGCCGGATGCGGGCGGCCGCGCGCGAGCAGCCACCCTCCCCGGTCGCTGACCTCGACCTTCCTGTCGCTCACACGCCCAGTCCTACCACGCGGGCAGGACGTTCCGGCGCCGCGCGGGGGCTACTCGTAGACCTGGCCGCACACGGCGATGCGGGAGAGGTCGTCCCAGGTCATGCTGGTGATCGTGCGCACGTAGGAGCGGGCGGGCGGCTCGCCGGGCCCGGTCGGCAGCGGGACGCGGGCGCCGTCGGCCGCGTCCCAGCCGCCGAGGCTGCCCGCGACCGCGCACTCCAGGTACGTCGCCGGGTCGAAGTTGTACCAGCGGGCCGGGGTGGCGCGGGCGCCGGAGCCGGGCGGGCGCGGGGCGTCCACGCCGAACCTGGCCTGCGGGCCGGGCGGGGCGGCGATGAAGTCCTCCAGGTCGGCGACCTGGGAGAGCACGACGCGCTCCCAGTCGGCGTAGCCGTCCGGCTCGTCGCCGGGGAGGGAGAGGTCCTTGACGCTCCACGCCGGGTCGAACTCGGCGGGCGGGGTCGTGGACGCGGCGGCGAACATGGCCGCGACGTCGTCCGGCTCCAGCTTCGGCCGGCCGCTCAGCGGGGCGCTGACCTTCCACAGCGACCGCAGGAACGCCGACAGCGACCACGACGCGGCCCGCGCCTCCTGCCCGAGCTGCAGGAACACGAGGTACAGGTCGCGGTTGGTGCGGACGGCGGGCCCCGGCGGCCCCTCCACCCAGTACGTCTGCTTGTGCCGGGGGCCGCTCTCCATGACGAGGACCTGGGCGAGCGCGGAGATCCGTGAATCGTGCGTGGACATGTGGAACTTGTTGCCGTTGTCGTCCTGGCGAATGACGTCCCAGGTCTGCATCCGGCTCCTCCACGGTCGGCAGTGCGGTCCACGGCCCCCCGCCCAGAAAGTGTCCCATTCCAAGGGCGGACCACCAGTAGTGGCCATGTCACTTTCCGGCCTCGAACTCGTGACCCTCTGTACAGGGTCTTTATGATCATCTCCCGCTCGCCGCCTTGACGCGAGCCCGCGCGGGGAGATGATCGCCTCATGCGATCACGTATCCCGGCGGCGCTGGCGCTCACCCTCGCGCTCGCCGCATCCGGCGGGGCCACGGCCGCCGCCGCGCCCCGGCCACCGGCGCAGACGTCCCGTCCAGGCTCGTCCGCCCCGGTGTTAGCCGATCCGCACGCGTGCCCGGGGCAGCCCGGGTTCACCTGCTCGTTCCTCACCGTCCCGCTCGACCACCGCCGTCCCGGCGGCGCGGACACCCTGCGCCTCCAGGTGGCGACGGCCGACAACGCGGACGCGCCGAAGGGCGTCCTGCTGTTCCTGACCGGCGGGCCCGGGCAGCCGGGCGTCCCGTTCATCGGCCGCATCTCCGGGCGGATGCCCGAGGTGGCGAAGCGGTACCGGTTCGTCATGATCGACCAGCGGGGGACGGGCGCGTCCGGCGCCATCGACTGCCCGAAGCTCCAGGCCCAGGTGGACGGCAGCGACATCAAGCCGCCCGCGCCGGACGCCGTGGCCGAGTGCGCCGGGATCCTCGGGAACCGGCGGCACTACTTCACCACCGAGCAGACCGTCGGCGACCTCGACCTGCTGCGAAAGGCGCTCGCCGTCAAGACGATGGCCGTCGACGGCGTCTCCTACGGCACCATGACCGGCGCCTCCTACGCGGCCCGGCACCCGCGGAACGTGAGCAGGCTCGTCCTCGACTCGGTCCTGCCGCACGTCGACCCGCAGCGCGACGACATGCTGTACCTGACCGGGCTGCGCGCCACCGCGCGGGTCCTGCGGGACGCCTGCGCCGCCGCGCCCGCGTGCGGCTTCGACCCGGCGGACGACCTCGCCTGGCTCGCCCGCCACCGCGCGGACGCCGTCCGCGTCTGGGACACGCTCGTCACCTACGAGTTCCTCGACCCGACCTACCGCGACCCGAACGCGCTGCCGGACGGGGCGGGCGACATCGTCTCGGCGGTCCACGAGGCGCGGCACGGGAACCCCGCCCGGCTCGACCGGCTGCTGCGGCTCCTCGACTCCTCCGGCGGCGACGTCGCCGAGTACAGCGCGGGCCTGCACATCGCCACGATCTGCGGCGACGGGCAGTTCCCGTGGGGGACGTCGCAGACGCGGCCGTCCGTGCGCGCCGCCGCGCTGGAGCGCGTCCGGAGGCATCTGCCCGCCCGCGCCACCTGGCCGTTCACCGCGGACACGGCGGTCGGCGGCGGGTTCATCCAGGGGTGCCTGCACTGGCCGTGGGCGCGGCACACCGCCGAGCCGCGGCACGCGGGACTGTCCATGCCGGTGCTGCTGCTGAACGGCGACCGCGACCTGTCCACGCCGCTCGAATGGGCTCGGGAGGAACTCGGCCGCGCGCCGCGCGGCCGGCTCGTCGTCGTGAAGGGCGCCGCGCACTCGATCCAGAACCGCGAACGCGGGACTGCCGGACGCGCGGCCGTCGCCAAGTTCCTCCTCGGGTGACCCCGCGCCCCGTCAGCCCTTCGGCTTCACCAGGCAGACCAGCCTGTCGAAGCGGCGCTCGTCCTGGAACCCGGCCTCGCGCAGCAGCGCGCGGCCCCGGTGGTCGCGGCGGTACGCGCACGCCACGTCCACGCCGGTGCGGTCGAGCGCCGCGCGGACCTCGGCCGCGTCCGGCTTCGGGCCCCACCGGCGCCGGACGGCCTCGGTCAGCAGCCGCCGGTCCTCGATGAACCGCGGCGGGACGGGCAGCATGCCGAGGTAGTGGTCGTTCGGGTCGACCGCGTGCGTGCGGGTGGTGAGCAGCGGCACCACCCGCATGTACGTGGACGGCATCAGCACGAGCCCGCCGTCGCCCGCGAGCGCGATCGCGCGCCGCGCGGGGCCGAGCGTCCCCTCCGGCACCTTCCAGGACGGCCGCGACTCCACCACGGAATGGCTCTCCTGCGACCACAGCGGCGTCCCGCCCACGATCAGCGCGGTCGCGAGCGCCGCCGCCGGGACGCCCGCCGCGAGGACGCGCGCGGACCCCGGCAGCCCGGCGGGCACGGCCGCGCCCGGCGGGCGCACCGACGCGAGCAGCCCGACCAGCGCGGGCGCGGGGACGAGCCACATCGTCCGCCACAGCACCTGCCCGGCGCCGGACGCGTCCGCCGCCGCCTCCAGCAGCCCGGGGACGATCAGCACCGACAGGCCCGCCGCCGTCCCGGCGCAGACCAGCGCGGGGACGCCGCGCCGCGCCGTCCAGGGCGACAGCCACAGCGCGCACCCGCCGAGCACGCCGAGCGTCGCCTCCAGCAGGACCCAGCGGTAGCTGGCGGGCGCGTCGTGGACGGCCCCGACGACGGTCGTCTCGCCGTGCAGGAACTTCACCGCCAGCCCGGACCCGACCGGGTACACCAGCGCGACGCACGCGGCGACGCCGGTCCGGACGCGCCCGGAGGCGACGAGCGGGACGGCCGCCGCGAGCACCACCAGCGGGGCGATGAACGCGGCCGACGAGGTCAGCCCGACCGCCGAGACCCCGGCGGCGGCGAGGAGCGCGAGGTCGCCGCGGGTCCGCCGCTCGGCCCACCGGGTCAGGTAGCAGAACGTCAGCGGGATCAGCGCCGACACGAGCACGGCCTTGCCCTGCCACATGCGCAGCAGGTGGAACGACCCGAGGGACGCGGCGCTCGTCCCGCTCCAGAGCAGGTAGACGGCGCCGACCGCGAAGCAGAGCGTGGCGCGGCGCGGCGCCCACGTCCGGACGAGCCGCCACAGCGCCCACACCGCGCCGAACGTCACGACGGGCAGCAGCACGTACCACACGAACGACGCGGCGGGGACGCCGAGCAGCCGCGCGAGCGCCCCGGCGAGCACCTCGATCGACGCGACCGGCGGTTCGCCCGCGATCTCGTCGGCCGTGCCGGGGGTGAAGATGACGTCCCGGAGCGGGATCTCGCCGGTCGCGGCGGCGGCCACCGAGCGGGAGACGAAGTAGGCGTCGTCGCCGTCGGTGTTCACGATGAACAGGGACGCGATGGCGAACCCGGCGCCGGTGAGCAGCGCGAGCGGCGTCCCCCACCGGGTCTCGCCGGGCTCCGGCTCGGCGGGCTCGGCGGGCTCCGGCCCGGCGGGGCCGCCCGCGTCGCCGGGGTCCGGCGGCCCGGGGCGGCGCAGGAGCAGGAACGCGGCCGACGCGGCGGCGCTGACGAGCCCGGTCGTCCACGCGCACCACCACGGGACGCCGGACGGGTGCAGGCCCGCGCACGTCCCCGCCGCGATCCCGGCCACCACGGCGACCGCCGCCAGCACGCGCGGGGGAGGGGTGAACCGGGAGCGCCACGCGCGGGGCCGGTCCGGCCACAGGACGGCGGCCCACCAGCCGCGCCGCGTCCCGTACACCGCCGCGACGGCGGCCGCGGCCACCGCCCACATCAGGAGCAGCACCGACGTGGACGGCCTGAACAGCAGGCCGAGGTGGTAGACGACGGTCCACGCCGCGAACAGCAGGACCGCGCCGTCGACGGCCCCGTCCACGAACCGCGTCGTCCGCGTCTCCCCGGCCCGGCCGGGCCCGCTCCTGCCCGTGGTGCGCTCCAGCAACTGGATCACCTGGTCCCCCTGCGCATGACTGTGCCCAGCGGTGTGGGAACACCGCGTCCATGGGCGCGCCGCCGACAACTCTGCCCGGCGGGGGTGACCGAGAGTGTTCGGACGGCGATTTGCCCTTATTGATCTTGTTATGTGTACGACGCCGGGACCCCGTCCCGCGTTGACATCTTCCCGCCACCTATGGAGTGGCGTAACGCGGCCCCTCGTTACCTGCGGACCGCCGATCGTTGGTGATCGCGACGGATTTGCTGCGGTTCGCCCGATGTGCATGTTCTGATTGAGGCGCCACGGAACACGCGCCCCCCGGGCGGCGGGCGCGCTCGATGGGATGTGATGCGCGGTGCGCCATGCGATCGGCTTCGTCCTCGGCGTCCTGCTGACCCCCGGGATCCTGTACGGCACGGCCTGGGGATACGTCCAGGCGGGGCAGTCCTTCGACGGCACCGGGCAGGAGATCACCGACCGCACCCGGATCTACGGGGCGTTCGCCCTGCTGGCCGCCGTCGGCCTGGTGATGGGCGTGATCATCGTCGCGCGCTGGGCGTCGCCGCTGGTGTCGCTCGTCCCGGCGCTGGCCCTGCTCGGCCTCACCGGCTGGTTCCTGATCGACCCCGGCGGCGCCCTCGACCTGCCGGGCAGGGTCCCGCCGTCCGGCGACATGGACTTCGGGCTCCGCATGCTGCTCGGCTCCGGCGTGTACGGGATGATGGGGCTCGCGCTGCTCATGCCGGCGTGGGCGCCCCGCCGCTGGGGCTCGGGCAGCGGCGAGGACGCCGCCGACATGGACTTCTACTCGGCGGCCGGCCGCTGACCGGCGGGCCGCCGGCGGCCGCCTACTTCGCCCCGCTCGCGAACCGCGTCGTGTAGGTCCGGGACAGGTCGATCTCGTCCTTCTTCTCGCCCACCTCGGGGGAGAACTGCGCCAGCACGTTCAGGACGTTCTCCGCCGCCTCCGGCTTCATCAGGCCGTCCCCGTTGAACATGCTGATCGAGTCGCCGACCGCCTTCTCGTACAGCTTCGGATCGCCGCCCGCGTAGTCCGCGGGCATCTTCGCCGCGATCTCGGCGGGCTTGTGCTGCTTGATCCAGCGCAGCGTCCGCACGAACGCGTTGGCGAGCTTCTGCACCGTCGCCGCGTGCGACTCGACGTAGGCGCAGTCCATGTAGAGGGAGCTGGACGGGTACAGCCCGCCGAGCGCCTTCCGCGTCCCCTCCTCGGTGCGCATCTCGACCAGGACCTTGGCCTTGCCGGTGCCGACCAGCTTCGCGATCGTCGGGTCGGTGGTCATCCCGGCGTCGATGCCGCCGTTGTCCATGGTGGAGATGAACGTCTGGCCCGCGCCCGCCTTGACCGTCGTGTAGTCGGACGTCTTCACCCCGTTCCGCACGGCGAGGGCCCGCGTCAGGAAGTCGGTGGACGACCCCGGGCTCGTGACGCCGAGCTTCTTGCCCTTGAACGCGGCGGGCGAGGTCAGCGAGCCCGCCTTCTTCGCGGAGACCATCTCGGCCTCGCCGGGGACGTCCGCCATCTGCACGACGCTCTGCACGCACTTGCCCTTGGTCTGCAGGTGGATGGCGTGGTCGTAGAACCCGACGACGCCCTGCACGTCGCCGGAGATGAGGACGTTCTCCGCCTGCGCCCCCGCGGGCTCGGTGAGCAGTTGGACGTCGAGCCCCTGCTCCTCGAAGTACCCGAGCCGCTCGGTGAGCTTGGCGGGCAGGTAGATGACCTTGTCGATGCCGCCGACCATGATCTTGACGCGGTCGGACGTCCCGCCGACGCCGCCGCCGGACCGGGAGTCCCGGCAGGACGCGAGCGGCAGCGCGAGGGCGGTGACGGCGGCGAGCGCGGCGGCGCCCGCCCGGACGGACGTTCTCGGCGTGGCTGTACCGGGCATGGGGGTGCTCCTTGGGTGACGGGGCGTCAGATCTGGACGTCGTGGCCGGCCGCCGCGGGGCGCCAGCGCAGCAGCCGCCCCTCCAGCAGCGTGAGCAGCCATTCGGCGAGCAGCGCCAGCACCGTGATGATGATCATCCCGGCGTAGATCCCGGCCGCGTCGAAGGTGCCCTGGGAGTGGTTGATGAGCAGGCCGAGGCCCTTGTCGGCGCCGGTGTACTCGCCGACGATCGCGCCGATGATCGCGAACCCGAACGCCGAGTGCAGCGAGGCGAGGATCCAGGACGTGGCGGACGGCACGACGATCGTCCAAAGGACCTGGAACCGTCCCGCGCCGAGGATCCGCGCGTTGTTCACGAGGTTCCGGTCCACCTCGCGGGCGCCCTGGAAGGCGTTGAAGAACACCGCGAAGAACACCAGCACGAACGCCGTCGCGATCTTGGACTGCATGCCGAGGCCGAACCAGATGATGAACAGCGACGCGAGGATGATGCGCGGGATCGCGTTGACGGCCTTGATGAACGGGGCGCACACGTCCGACAGGAAGCGGCCGCGGCCGAGCGCGACGCCGAGCACCACGCCGCCCGCCGCGCCGAGCGCGAACCCGGCGACCGCCTCCTGGAGGGTGTAGGAGATCTGCTCCCAGATCGAGCCCTGCGAGGTGCCGTCGGTGAACCACCCCGCCAGCCGGTCCCAGATCTTGGACGGCATCGAGTAGTAGAACGGGTCGATCCAGTGCCGGGCGGACACCTCCCACGACACGAGCCACGCCGCGACCAGCGCGGCCCGCACCCCGTACACGCCGAGCGTCCGGCGCAGCGCGATGTCACGCCGCATCTCCGGCCCCCCTCTCGCGGGTGATCTGCACCTCGTCGCGCAGCGAGTCCCACACCTCGCGGTAGACGTCGAGGAACTCGCCGGTCAGCCGGACCTCCTCGGCGTCGCGCGGCCGGTCGAGCGGCACCGCGAACACGCCCTTCACCGTCGCGGGCCCGGCCGTCATGACCACGACCCGGTCGGCGAGGACGAGCGCCTCCTCCAGGTCGTGCGTCACGAACACGACGGCCGCGCCGGACCCGGACCACAGGCGGAGCAGCTCGTCCTGCATGAGGCCGCGGGTCTGGACGTCGAGCGCGGAGAACGGCTCGTCCATGAGCATCACGGACGGCTCGTTGACGAGCGTCTGCGCGAGCGCCACGCGCTTGCGCATGCCGCCGGACAGCTGGTGCGGGTAGTAGCCCTCGAACCCGGTGAGGCCGACCCGCGCGACCCAGCCGCGGGCGCGCTCGCGGGCGTCCCGCCGGGACGCGCCCCGGTAGCGGGGGCCGGCGGCCACGTTGTCGAGGACGGTCCGCCACGGCATCACGGCGTCGTTCTGGAACATGTAGCCGACGCCCTCGGGGATCCCGTCCACCTCGCGGCCGTGGACGAGGACCCGCCCCTCGGACGCGGGCTCCAGGCCGGACACGAGGGACAGCGTCGTCGACTTGCCGCACCCGGTGGGCCCGACCAGGGCGACGAACTCGCCGGGCCCGACGCTCAGGTGCAGGTCCCGGACGGCGGTGCGGACGCCGCCCGCCGACCGGAAGCGCTTGGTGGCGCCGTCCAGCTCGATGACGGGCGCGCCGCCCGCTGCGGCGGGCGGCGGCTGGGAGGGGGGTCGCTTGGTCACGGCGGCACCGTACGAAGGCGGCCCGGACGGCCGGAACCCTTGCCCGCGATGTGCTCGCAAGCCGCGAATCCCCACGTTGCGCGCGTTCTCCGGACTTCTGCTCGTTCTGCTCGCCGGGGGCTGGGCGGCCGGGCCGGCATGGTTTACGGTGGCTCGTCATGGCGGTCCGGCCCCGCATCCCGTTCGCCCGGCAAGTCCTGATCATGCAGGTGGGCGTGGTCGTCGTGGTGGCCTGCCTCGGCTACGGGCTGGTCGCGTGGATGCTCGACGGGCGGCTCCGCGACCAGTACGGCCAGCGGGCGCTGACCGTCGCGCGCTCCGTGGCCGCCGACCCCGCCGTCGCCGACGCGGTGGCGGCGGGCGATCCGGCGGGCGTCGTCCAGCCGCGCGCCGAGCGGGTCCGCGCCCGCACGGGGGCGCTGTTCGTCGTGGTGACCGACGACCGGGGCATCCGCCTCTCCCACCCGAACCCCGACCGGCTGGGACGGCGGGTCAGCACCGACCCGTCCGACGCGCTCGCCGGCCGGGAGGTCGTCCGGGTGGAGCGCGGCACGCTCGGGCTGTCCGCGCGCGGCAAGGTCCCGCTGTACGGGCGGGACGGCCGGATCCTCGGCGAGGTCAGCGTCGGGTTCGACGCCCGCGCCATCGACGCCGAGCTCGGCCGCGTGCTCCGCGAGATGACGGTGTTCGTCGCCGGGGCCGTCCTGCTCGGCGTGCTGGCCTCGGTGGCGATCGGCCGGAGGCTGAAGCGGCAGACGCTCGGCCTCGAACCGTACGAGCTGGTGGAGCTCGTCCACGAGCGGGAGGCGGTGCTGCACGGCGTCGGGGAGGGCGTCGTCGCCGTCGACACCCGGGGGCGGACGGCGGTGTGCAACGACGAGGCGTCCCGGCTGCTCGGCGTCACGCCGGAGCGCGGCGCGCCCGCGGGCGACCTCGCCCCGGCGGGGACGCTCCGGGACGTCCTGACCGGCGCGCGCGAGGCGTCGAACCTGTTCGTCACGGCGGGCGAGCGGGTCCTCGTCGTGAACCGGCGCGAGGTCCGCCGGGACCGCCGCGACCTCGGCGCGGTCGTCACCCTGCGCGACCGCACCGACCTGGAGACCCTCGCCCGCGAGCTCGACTCGGTCAGGATCCTGTTCGACGCGCTCCGCGCGCAGCGGCACGAGTACGCCAACCGGCTGCACACCCTGTCCGGGCTGCTGCAGCTCGGGCACGGCGAGGAGGCCGCCGAGTACATCGGCGCCCTGATGGAGGACGCCTCGCGCCGCGCGCCCGCCCCGGAGAACCTCCCCGACCCGGTGTCGGACCCGTACCTGCGGGCGTTCCTGTCCGCGAAGGCGGCGGTCGCGGCGGAGAAGGGCGTCCGGCTGGACGTCGGGGCGGGCAGCTACGTCCCCGGCCGCGTCGCCGACCCGCTGGACGTGACGACCGTCGTCGGCAACCTCGTCGACAACGCCGTGGAGGCCGCGCGGCTCGGCCGCCGCCGCCCCGCCCGCGTCGAGGTGGAGCTGCTCGGCGACGGCCGCGACCTGCACGTCACCGTCGCCGACTCCGGCGACGGCCTCCCCGCCGACCTGCGCGACGCCGCGTTCGACGACGGCGTCTCCACCCGCGACGCCGCCCCCGGCCGGTCCCGCGGCCTCGGGCTCGGCATCGCCCGCCGCACCGCCCGCGCCCGCGGCGGCGACGTCGCCTTCGTCGACGCGGACCGCCCCGGCGCCACCGGCGCGGTGGCGGTGGCCCGGCTGCCCGGCGTCCTCGGCGCGGAGGCGGCGCTGTGATCGAGGTGCTCGTGGTGGACGACGACTTCCGCGTCGCGCAGGTGCACGCCGGGTTCGTCGCGGCGGCGCGCGGCTTCGCCGTCGCCGGGCTCGCGCACACCGCGGCGCAGGCCAGGGCGATGGCCGCCGAGCTGCGGCCCGCGCTCGTCCTGCTGGACGTCTACCTGCCGGACGCGTCCGGCCTCACCCTGCTGCCCTGCCTCGACGCGGACGTGATCATGGCGACGGCGGCGGCCGACCCGGACGTCGTCCGGACCGCGCTGCGCGGCGGCGCCCTGCACTACCTGATCAAGCCGTTCACCGCCGCCGCGCTCGGCGAGCGGCTCGCCGCCTACGCCCGCTACCGGGACGCGCTGAGCGGCGAGGCCGAGCTGTCCCAGGCCGCGCTGGACGGCGCCGTCCGCGCCCTGTACGCGCCGCTGCGCGGCCAGCCGCCCCCGCCGAAGGGCCAGTCGCCGGTGACGGCCCGGCTGGTCGGCGACGCGCTGCGGCGCGCGGACGCGCCCCGCTCGGCCGCCGAGATCGCCGACGAGGTCGGCGTGTCCCGCGCCACCGCGCAGCGCTACCTCGCCGCGCTCGCCCAGGCCGGACGCGTCGTCGTCACGCTCCGCTACGGCGCGACGGGCCGTCCCGAGCACCAGTACTCGTGGTCGCCCCGGTAGAGCCCGGCGAGGACGTCCTCGATGCCGGGCTCGCGCAGCGAGATGTCGCGGACCTCGTGGCCGCGGGCCAGCTCCGCCACGACCGCCGCCGCGTTCGCCGCGCGCGGCAGCCGCAGCCACTGCCGGGGGCCCTCGACCCGGACGTTCTCGATGCCGTCCAGCGTGATCGGCGGGGCCGGGCGGGCGAGCTCGACCACCAGCAGCCGGTCGGCCGGGACGGTGCGGCGCAGCTCGTCCAGGCCGCCGTCGTAGGCGAGCCGCCCCCGGTCGATGATCATGACGCGGCGGCAGAGCCGCTCGATGTCGCCGAGGTCGTGCGTGGTCAGCAGGATCGTGGTGCCGCGCTCGGCGTTGACGCGGGCGAGGAAGTCCCGGACGGTCGCCTTGCTGATCACGTCGAGGCCGATCGTCGGCTCGTCCAGCACGAGCAGCTCCGGGTCGTGCAGCAGCGCGGCGGCGAGGTCGCCGCGCATCCGCTGGCCGAGGCTGAGCTGCCGGACCGGCGTGGCGAGGAACGGCTCCAGCTCCAGCAGCGCGGTCAGCTCGGCGAGCCGCGCCCGGTGCGCGCCCGACTCGACCCGGTACAGCCGCCGGACGAGCGTCAGGCTGTCGCGCAGCGGCAGGTCCCACCAGAGCGTGGTGCGCTGCCCGAACACCACGCCGATCCGGCGGGCGAGGGACGTCCGCCGCCGCGACGGGTCGAGCCCGCACACCCGCAGCGTCCCGGACGTCGCGGTGAGGATCCCGGTCAGCATCTTGATCGTGGTCGACTTCCCGGCCCCGTTCGGGCCGAGGTACCCGACGAACTCGCCCGGCTCGACGGCGAACGACACGCCGTCCACCGCGCGCAGCCGCGTGCGCGTCCGCCGCAGGAGGCCCGCCCGCGTCCGGACGGTGAACGCCTTGACGACGTCCACGGCCTCGATCATCGCCACCGGCATCAGCTCCCCGTCGATCGGTAGTGCCGCAGCCCCGCCCGCCACGCCAGCGCCGCCGCCGCGCACAGCACGGCGGCGACCAGCGGGGACGCGAACCGCGCCGCGTCCGGCAGCCCGAGCGGGTCGGGGCGGTCCAGGACGTAGAGCGCCGGCTGCCAGTTCACGAACGCGAGCGGCACGACGAACGTGACCCCGCGGACGAGGTCGCGCCCGAACACCGTCATCGGGTACTGGCTGAGGAACGCCCCGCCGTAGGTCAGCGACTTCGCGGCCCCGTGGAACTCCAGCAGGACGAACTGCACCGCCGCCGTCAGCACCCAGAACCCGGCGAAGATCGCCGTCCCGGACAGCACCATGACGGGGATCATCGCGACGCGGCCCGGCGTCCACGGCGCGTCCACCCGCGCCAGCGCGTACGCCAGCACCAGCACCGCCGGGACGAGCTTGCCGAGGCGGCGCGGCGAGAACTCCTCCGTCGCGAGCTGGACGAGCGGGCTCACCGGCCGCACGAGGATCGCGTCGAGGGACCCCTCCCGGACGTGGAACCCGAGCCGCTCCGTCGTGCCGAGGGCGACGTCGGAGATCCCGAACGACAGCGCGGACGTCCCGTACAGGAACAGCACCTCCGACGCGTCGAACCCGCCGATCCGCGGCGCGCGGGAGAACAGCAGCGCGATGGCGGCGGCGTCCAGCCCGGTGACGACGGCGGTGGCGAGGCTGAGCAGCACCATCGACACCGGGTACTGGGCGGCGGCGCGGACCCACGTCCAGACGAGCAGCCCGTACATGCGCAGCGCGTCGACGAGCGCGCCGGGCACCGCTCCGGCGCCCTTCGCATGGACGGGCTCAGCCACCGTGCACCACCAGCTTCCGCCGCGCCGCCCGCGTCGCGAGCGCGCCCGCGCCGAGCAGGACCGCCGCCCACCCGGCCTGGAAGCCGAGCGCCCCGGCGAGACCGAGGCCGGTGCGGCGGCCGAGGAACACGTCCGCCGGGACCTGGATCTGCGCCGCCCACGGCAGCGACCGCGCGACCGTGCCGAGCGCGCCGGGGAACACGACGAGCGGCAGGACCATCCCGGAGAAGAACAGCGACATGACCAGCGTGACGGCGTTCAGGCCCCGGTCGTCGTGCAGCCAGAACATGCCCATCGCCACGAGGTAGCGCATCCCGAAGCCGACCGCGACGGCGAGCGGCACCGCGACCGCGAACGCGGCGAGGTTCAGCGCCCCCGGCCAGCGGAACGGGAAGAACAGCGACCCGGCGACCAGCGGCGGGCCCGCGCGCAGCAGCAGCGACGCGGACGCGCGGCCGAGGTCCTCGGCGAGCCACCAGCCCTGCAGCCCGACGGGGCGGTACAGGTCGATCGCCACGTCGCCGTTGCGGATGCGCTCGGCGAGGTCGAGGCCGCCGAAGATCTGGACGGGCCCGATCAGCGCCTGGGTGATGAAGCAGAAGGTGACCGCGTCGGCGACCGCGTACCCGCCGAGCGCCGGGCGCACCTCCCACAGCGCGATCAACACGTACGCGCGCATGAACCCGAAGACGGTGTTGGTGCCCGCCTCCGTGAGGGAGCCCAGGGGATACGAAGAGTGACGGCGCAAGCCGTACCACCACACCCAGGGAAGGACGCCCACTCGCCGGGAGCCTAAGGAACGGCGCGAAGGTCCACCAGGTAATTTCACACACACGCGACGCCGTCCCGCCCGGGCGGGGGACCGGGTCCCGGACGGCCTGTCCGGGACCCGGTTCACAAGGACGCGCCGGTGGCCGCCGCTAGGAGATCGCGGGCTTGATGGGGGAGTACAGCCAGTCCTTGAAGAACCCGCTGAGGTCCTGCCCGGAGACCCGCTGGGCCAGCGCCGTGAACTGCGCCGTCTCGGCGTTGCCGTACTTGTGCTGCGCGTACCAGGTGCGCAGGAGGGTGAGGAACTTCTCGTCCCCGATCTTCTCGCGCAGGAACTGCAGCATCATGGCGCCGCCGCTGTAGACGCGGTCGTTGAACATGGTGTCGCGCTGCGGGTCGGCGGTCAGCACCGACCAGTACGGGCGGCCCGCCGAGTCCGGGAAGGGCCGGGCGGCGTAGGTGGCGCGGGCCGAGTCGGCGGCGGACCGGCCGCCGTGGATCTCCGTCCAGTACCAGGCGGCCCAGCTCGCGAAGCTCTCGTTCAGCCAGACGTCCTTCCACTGCCGCGGCGAGACGGCGTCGCCGAACCACTGGTGCGCCAGCTCGTGGACGATCGTCCCGGTGCTGCGCACCGCCGAGTACACCGGCTTGCTCTGCGTCTCCAGGGAGAAGCCGAGCGGCTGCCCGTTGAAGCGGGCGTCGTCGGCGATCGCCCCGGTGCTCGCGAACGCGTACTTGCCGAAGATCTTCGACCAGGTGTCGGTGACGTCGCTGGTGGTGTTGTAGAAGAAGTCCACAGCGTCCGGCTGGTTGGCGAGCAGGACGGGGTCGACCGCGGTGTAGTTGGGCACGCCGCCGGGCGTGCGGCCGCTCTTCACGTCCCACTTGCCGATGTCGATGGTGGTGAGGTAGCTCGCCATCGGGCTGTCCTCGTGCCACCGGAAGACCTCGGCGCCGATCTTCGCCGAGCGGCGGCTGAACGACGCGGTCGCGCCGCGGTGCTCGGACAGCCGTCCGTTGGCCACGGCCGTCAGGCCCTTCGGGACCGTCAGGGTGTAGTCGTAGGTCGCCTTGTCGCTCGGGTGGTCGTTGACCGGGAACCACGTGCTGGCGCCGTTGGGCTCGCCGCCGACGAACGCGCCGTCCGGCGTGTGCAGGAACCCGTACGGGGAGCCGAACACGATCGGCGAGCCGACGATGGTCTGCGGCACGCCGCCGTACTTCACGACCGCCGTGAACGTCGAGCCCTTCTTCAGGCCCTTGCGCGGCGTGATGATCAGTTCCTGGCCGCGGCGCGTGTGGTCGGCGCGGCGGTGGTCGACCGAGACGCTGTCGACGTCCATTCCGGACAGGTCAAGGTCGAAGCGCGACAGGTTCTGCGTCGCCCGCGCGGTGATGGTCACCGTGCCGTCGAGCTGGTCGTAGTCCGGGTCGTACTGGAGGTCGAGCGAGTAGTGCCGGACGTCGTAGCCGCCGTTGCCCTCCAACGGGAAATAGGGGTCGCCGACACCGGCGGCGCCAGGGGTGAAGCGCCCGTTGTCCCCGTGCCCTGCGGCGGACGCGGGGGCCGCGAGCGCGACGACGCTCACGGCGGCGACGGCGAGTGGCAGCATCCGCCCGGGGGTCGCCCGGGACCGAATGAACCGAGGGTGACGCGCCATCGGAGATCCTCTCCCTAAGAAAGATCACTAGCGCGCTCACGATGCGCCCGCGCGTCTCATGCTGTCGAGAACACGGCCGGATGTGGCCGAAACCCGGAATCCGGGCGTACCCCCGCGGCGGGACGGCGATGCCAGAAGGCCCCCGCGGGTGTAGGGACGCGGGGGCCTTCTGCGTCGGGACGAGCCGGGGAGGGCCGCTCCGGAAGGCGGGACGGGCCCTGGCGGCTCGGCGGACTCTCGGTTCAGTCGAGTCGGCGGATCAGTGGAACTGGCCCTCCTCGGTGGAGCCCTTCAGCGCCGTGGTGGAGGAGTCCGGGCTGATCGCGGTGCTGACCAGGTCGAAGTAGCCGGTCCCGGCCTCGCGCTGGTGCTTGACCGCGGTGAAGCCCTTCTCGGCCGCCGCGAACTCGCGCTCCTGCAGGTCGACGTAGGCGGTCATGCCCTCGCGGGCGTAGCCGTGGGCCAGGTCGAACATGCCGTAGTTGAGCGCGTGGAAGCCCGCCAGGGTGATGAACTGGAACTTGAAGCCCATGTGCCCGAGCTCGCGCTGGAACTTGGCGATGGTCGCGTCGTCCAGGTGCGCCTTCCAGTTGAAGGACGGCGAGCAGTTGTAGGCGAGCATCTGGTCCGGGTACTCGGCCTTGACCGCCTCGGCGAACTTGCGGGCCTGCTCCAGGTCCGGGGTGCCGGTCTCCATCCAGATGAGGTCGGAGTAGGGCGCGTACGCCTTGGCGCGGGCGATGCAGGGCTCGATGCCGTTCCGGACGCGGTAGAACCCCTCGGCGGTGCGCTCGCCGGTGGTGAACTCGCGGTCGCGCTCGTCCACGTCCGTCGTGATCAGGGTCGCGGCCTCGGCGTCGGTCCGCGCGATGATCAGGGACGGCACGCCGGCGACGTCGGCGGCGAGGCGGGCGGTGTTCAGCGTCTTCACGTGCTGCGAGGTCGGGATGAGGACCTTGCCGCCGAGGTGGCCGCACTTCTTCTCGGAGGCGAGCTGGTCCTCCCAGTGCACGCCCGCGGCGCCCGCGGCGATCATGCCCTTCATCAGCTCGAAGGCGTTCAGCACGCCGCCGAACCCGGCCTCGGCGTCGGCCACGATGGGGGCGAGGAAGTGCGTGTCCCCCTCGCCCTCGGCCCACTGCACCTGGTCGGCGCGCAGCAGCGCGTTGTTGATGCGGCGGACCACGGCCGGGACCGAGTTCGCCGGGTAGATGCTCTGGTCCGGGTAGGTCTGTCCGGCGAGGTTGGCGTCCGCCGCGACCTGCCAGCCGGACAGGTAGATGGCCTTGAGGCCGGCCTTCACCTGCTGGACGGCCTGGAGTCCGGTGAGCGCGCCGAGCGCGTGGACGTAGTCCTCCTCGTGCAGCAGCGTCCAGAGCCGCTCGGCGCCGAGGCGCGCGAGCGTGTGCTCCTCCTGGACGGACCCGCGGATCCGCACGACGTCCTCCGCCGTGTAGGTCCGCTCGATGCCGTTCCAGCGGGAATCGGTCTCCCATTGCCGCCGCAGCTCGTCGGCTGCGCCCTTGAGGCGACTGTCAGTCATGGTGTTGCCCTTCCGTGTCGTCCCCTGGGTGCTTGGCCTCGACTATGCCCCGGACGCAACCCCCTGATGAACCGAGGAGTAACAGAAGAACTGCGAAATTTCCGCTACTATGAAGCCGTGACGACCTTGCGGACAGAAGAACCCCTCAACTTGACGAGTGACGTAGATCTCGTCACCTTCGGGCAGCGGCTTCGCCACCTCCGCCGCGGCCGCGGGCTGACGCTGTCGGAGCTCGGCGAGCGGGTCGGGCGGGCGCCGTCCCAGCTCTCCCTGCTGGAGAACGGGCGCCGCGAGCCGAAGCTGTCGCTGCTGCAGGCCCTCGCCACCGCGCTGGAGTGCCCGATCGAGGAGCTGCTGCGCCGCCAGCCGCCGAGCCGCCGCGCCCAACTGGAGATCCAGCTGGAGGAGGCGCAGCGCGACCCGCTCTACCGCACGCTCGGCCTCTCCCATCTCAAGGTCGGCAAGCGGATGCCGAACGAGGTCATCGAGCACATCCTCGCCCTCTACGGCGAGCTGAAACGCAGCCGCACCAAGCCGACCGCGAGCCCCGAGGAGGCCCGCAAGGCCAACGCCGAGCTGCGCCGCCAGATGCACGAGCGCGGCAACCACTTCCCGGAGATCGAGCGGATCGCGTCCCAGACCCTCGACGCGGTCGGGTACCGGCGCGGCGCCGTCTCGCAGGGCCTGCTGATGACGCTCGTCGGGCACTTCGGGTTCAGCCTCCAGTACGTCCAGGACCTGCCGCGCTCCGTCCGGTCCGTGACGGACCTGCGCAACCGGCGGATCTACCTGGAGCGCGAGCAGCTCGGCATGCACACCCCGCGCACGATCCTGCTCCAGACCCTCGGGCACATCGCGCTCGACCACGACCAGCCCCGCGACTTCGCCGACTTCCTGCGGCAGCGCGTCGAGGCGAACTACTTCGGCGCCGCGATCCTGCTGCCGGAGCGGAGCGTCGTCCCTTACCTGGAGGAGGCCAAGGCCGCGCGCGAGCTGTCGGTCGAGGACCTCGCCGACGTCTTCTCCGTCTCCTACGAGATGGCCGCGCACCGCTTCACCAACATGGCGACGCACCACCTCGGCCTGCAGCTCCACTTCACGAAGAACGACGAGAACGGCACCATCTACAAGGCGTACGCCAACGACGGCCTGAACTTCCCGCAGGACGAGGACGGCGCGATCGAGGGCCAGCGGATGTGCCGCGAATGGGCCGGGCGCCACGTCTTCGGCGCCGCCGACCGCTTCTCGGTCTACTACCAGTACACCGACACCCCGCAGGGGACGTACTGGTGCCTGTCCCACATCGACCCCAGCCACGAGCGCGACTTCGCGATCACGCTCGGCGTCCGGTTCGAGGACTCGCGCTGGTTCCGCGGCCGGGAGACGACCCGGCGGCGCCGGTCGTCCTGCCCGGACGGCGACTGCTGCCAGCGCCCCCCGAAGGAGCTGTCGGACCGCTGGGAGGGCATGGCCTGGCCGTCCGCCCGCGCGCACTCGCACGTGCTGTCCGTCCTGCCGCCGGGGGCGTTCCCGGGCGTGGACGAGTCGGACGTCTACGAGTTCCTCGACCGGCACGCCGCCGAGTGACCTGACCCGCCGGGCCGCCGCGCGGGATTCCCGGCCGGGGGTGAATGATCTGGGAGGGCCCGGCGTTCCATTACGTGAGGGCCCGCCGGGACATCCGGCCCGGACGCCCGCCCCGAAGCTCGCAGGGAAGCTCGCACGGAGGGAGAGCGCGTGCTGCCTGAGGTCGCCGCATGGTCGGCCCGCCGCACCAGCACGGCGGAGGACTGGCCGCCGCGCCTGCTGCTCGCCGCCAAGGGCGGCGCCCGGATCAGCGTCGTCCTGCCCGCGCGGGACGAGGAGGCCACGGTCGGCGCGATCGTCGCCGCGATCCGGACCGACCTGGTCGAGCGGATCCCGCTGGTGGACGAGATCGTCGTGGTCGACTCCCGCTCCGCCGACCGGACCGCCGCCGTGGCCGCCGCCGCGGGCGCCGACGTGGTCGCCCAGGACGCCGTCCTGCCGGGGCGGGGCCGCATGTCCGGCAAGGGCGAGGCGCTGTGGAAGTCGCTCGCCGCGACGTCCGGCGACCTGATCGTCTTCATCGACGCCGACCTGCGCGAGTTCAGCTCGTCCTACGTGACGGGGCTGCTCGGGCCGCTGCTGACCGACCCGGCCGTCGGGTACGTCAAGGGCTGCTACGACCGTCCGCTCGTGGACGGCGAGCGGCGCGTCGAGGGCGGCGGCGGGCGCGTCACCGAGCTCGTCGCCCGCCCCCTGATCAACCTGCACTGGCCGCGGCTCGCCGGGGTGATGCAGCCGCTCGGCGGCGAGTACGCCGGGCGCCGCGCCCTGCTGGAGCGGCTCCCGTTCGTCACCGGCTACGGCGTCGAGCTCGGCCTGCTGCTGGACGTCTACCAGGACTCCGGCCTCGACGCGATCGCGCAGGTCGACCTCGGCCGCCGCGTCCACGCGCACCAGTCGACCGAGGCGCTCGGCGCGATGTCCGGGCAGATCATGCTGACCGCCTGGTCGCGGCTGGAGCGGCACGGCCGGATGATGCCGCTCGAAGCCCCCGCCACGGCGCTCACCCGCTTCCGCCGGGGCCCGGACGGATACGACGCCGCGACGACCGACGTCGCCGTGGGGGAGCGCCCCCCGATGATCGAGGTGCCGGAGTACGCCGCCGCGCGCTCGATCTCGCCCGGCCGCCGCTAGCGCCGCTGTGTCACCACCGGTAACCGCGATCGGTGCTACCGTTGGTAACACAGATATTGGAGGAAGGGTCGAATAGCCATGACGAGCGCCGCGCCGACGCCGCCGTTCTCGCTGGAGCCGAGCGAGGACGTCCGCGAGGTCAGGGACTGGGTCCACGAGTTCGCCAGGGACGTCATCCGCCCCGCCGCGCAGGAGTGGGACGAACGCGAGGAGACCCCCTGGCCGCTGATCCAGGAGGCGTCCAAGGTCGGCGTCTACTCCCTCGACTTCTTCGCCACCCAGTGGCTGGAGCCGACCGGGCTCGGCATCCCCGTGGCGTTCGAGGAGCTGTTCTGGGGCGACGCGGGGATCGGGCTGTCCATCGTCGGGACCGGGCTCGCCGCCGCGTCCGTCGCCGCCGTCGGGACCGACGAGCAGATCGCCGAGTGGGTGCCGCAGATGTTCGGCACCCCGGACGACGTCCGCCTCGGCGCGTTCTGCGCCTCCGAGCCCGACGCGGGCAGCGACGTCGGCGCCATCCGCACCCGCGCCGTCTACGACGAGGCCAAGGACGAGTGGGTCCTGAACGGCACCAAGACGTGGGCGACGAACGGCGGGATCGCGTCCGTCCACATCGTCGTCGCGTCCGTCCACCCCGACCTCGGGAGCAGGGGGCAGGCGAGCTTCATCGTCCCGCCGAACACCCCCGGCCTGCGGCAGGGCCAGAAGTTCAAGAAGCACGGGATCCGCGCGTCCCACACCGCCGAGGTCATCCTGGACGACGTGCGCGTCCCCGGCGGCAACATCGTCGGCGGCAAGGACAGGTTCGACGAGCGGATCGCGCGGGCCCGGGAGGGCAAGAGCTCCAAGGGCCAGGCCGCCCTGAAGACGTTCGAGACGACCCGCCCGTCCGTCGGTGCGATGGCCCTCGGCATCGGCCGCGCCGCCTACGACTACGCCCTCCAGTACGCGCGCGAGCGCGAGCAGTTCGGCCGCAAGATCGGCGACTTCCAGGCCGTCGCGTTCAAGCTCGCGGACATGAAGTGCCGCCTGGACGCCGCCCGCCTCATGGTCTGGCGCGCCGCCTGGATGGCCCGCACCGGCAAGGACTTCGCCAACGCCGAGGGCTCCATGGCCAAGCTGATGGCGAGCGAGATGGCCGTCAACGTCACCGAGGAGGCCATCCAGATCCTCGGCGGCAACGGCTACACCCGCGACTACCCGGTGGAGCGCATGCACCGCGACGCCAAGATCTTCACCATCTTCGAAGGCACCTCGGAGATCCAGCGCCTCGTCATCGGCCGCACCCTGACCGGCCTCCCCGTCCGGTAGCAGCTCACCTGGGAGAGAGCGAGCCGCTCGTCCAGCACGGCACCCGGTGGGAGTGGCGGAGCTTGCGCGCGGTGGGGCCGCCTCGGATCGGCGGCCACGACGTCCGCGTGTGTTCCGGCGAGGCGGTGCGGGGTAGGGGGACAAGGTTCGTTCACCTGCACAGACGATCGATTTGAAGCGATCGTGGGGGCCGCACCGGGATCGACCGACCGTGTGCGGGAGACGGAGGGGACGGTGGCACAGGATTGGGCTCGCTTCTTGTTCGACGTCCCGCCCCTCGAGGACGTCGGAGTAGCAGGGGGCGGAGAGCTTTGGATGGTCGATGCCGACGGCACGCTCTGGACGCACGACCCCCAAAGCGGACAGCCCTCTGAGCAGGTCGACAGCCCGGGCCGGTTGACTCGGGTCGCGGTGGGGGGCGGTGCCGTGTGGTGCGTCGAGGACGATGGCGCGCTCTGGAGCTACCGGCCCAGTGCGGGATCATGGACGAAGGCGACCCCACACCGCGAGTCGGACGGGGGCGCCTTCGAGCTTTCGGCCATCGACGTCGCGGGCGACTTCTTCCGTGCGTGGGTCGTCGAAGACAAGGGCAGCGGTGCCGGGTGGTTCTGGAGCACCGCCGACGGAGTCACCTTCACCTTCGGGGACGCGTTCGGGTTCAAGCGCATCTCGGTCGGCCAGTCACCCGGCGCCGCACTCGGCGACGTATGGCTCGTCGACCTGCTCGACCGCGTCGTCGGGTTCGAATACACGGCCGGAGACGTCCAAACCGGTTTCGACACGAACGCCAGGCAGATGGCCGACGTCGCGGCGGCGTTCAACGGCGATGTCTGGCTGGTCGGCATCGACGGGTCCGCGTGGAAGACGAGCGATCGCGGCAACACGTTCCTCAAGACCGGTGACGGGTTCGTCGCGATCACCGCCGACTGGACTCCGTGGGCGCTGAAAGCCGACGGAACCCTGTGGGGCTGGTTCGAGGAACCCCCCGACCCTCACTGAGACCCGCTCCTCGCTGGGGGATCTGGGGTCACCACGCCGGGGCCGCGAAGCCGCTGGTCCGCTGTGGTTCTTGTAGCCCATGACGCCCACGGGCAGGCGTTCGTGACCGTGCCCTCGTCCGCCGGTGGCGGTGCCGGACCGGCGGTGGACGAGGAGTGGCGAGCGATGTAACGTGCATCTCGATGAAACATTTGTTTCATCGTAACGGACGGCACTCATCGTGGACCTCAGCACTTGGGCGGTGGCATGGCGGTGTTCTGCAGGACGTGCGGCTGGTCGGACGGCCACCCGCTGACCGGAGGGCGCGCCGTCGCGGCGAGCCGACGACGGGCGGCGGCCCGGTGAGCGCTGCGGTCTGGAGCGTCGTCGCGGCCTCGTTCGCCGCCTGCTTCGTGGAGGCGGTGGAGGCGGCCACCATCGTGATGGCGATGGGATTCACCCGAAGCTGGCGTTCGGCCCTGCTCGGAACGGCCGCCGCGCTGGGCGTGCTGGCGGTCGTGACGGCGGTCCTGGGGCTGGGCTTCGGGGACTGGGTTCCCGAGTCCGGGCTCCAACTGGTGGTCGGGACCCTCATGCTGATCTTCGGGCTGCAGTGGCTGCGCAAGGCCGTCCTGCGCTCGTCCGGCCGCAAGAAGATCCATGACGAGGAGGAGATCTACCGGGAAGAGGTCGAGGCGGCGCTCGCGGCCGGTCACGGCGCCGGACGCATCGACACGTTCTCGTTCATGGTGTCCTTCAAGGGCGTCTTCCTCGAAGGCGTCGAGGTGGTGTTCATCGTCATCACGTTCGGCGTCAACGCCCACAACGTGCCGGGTGCGGCCGCCGGGGCCGGCGCGGCCCTGCTCGTCGTGCTCGCCGTCGCGGCGGCGATCGGACGCCCGCTGTCGATGATCAACGAGAACCTGCTGAAGTACGGGGTCGGCCTGCTGCTCGCCTCGTTCGGAACGTACTGGGTGGGGGAGGGCAGCGGGACTTTCCGGGACGGCAGGGAGAGCCTCGAATGGCCGGGCGGCGACCTGGCGATCCTCGGGCTGCTGGGCGTGTGGTTCCTGACCTGCTACACGCTCGCACGCCTGCTGCGTGTCCCCGCCGTGGGCGGCTCGGTCCTGGCGCCCGGCTCGACGGGGGAGGCACGATGAGGTTCGTTCGAGCCTTCGGGCGGTTCTGGTACGACCTCGTGATCGGCGACGACTGGAAGATCGCCGCCGCGGTGGTCGTCGCGCTCGCCGCGCTGGCGGCGGCGGTGCGGTTCGAGGTGCTCGGCGATACGGCGTCGGCGCTGCTGGTCGGCCTGGCCTTCGTGGCCGCCTTCGTGGTCAGCGTGGCGATCGACGCCCGCGCGCACCATGACCGGTGAGCGCGGGCCGGTGACCGGACGTCACGGCGGGTCGGTGACCGTCCGCTCGTAGACGTCGGTTTCGAACTCTTCGAGGAGTCGCTCGCAGTCGGAGACCCTGGCGCGGGCGGCCTCGCGGCCGTCCGCCGACATCCAGTCGCGCTCCTCGACCCGGGCGAGCCACCGGCGGAGCTTCTCCAGGTCCTGGCGGATCTCCTCGGCCTCCTCGAAGGTGTAGTTCTCCCGGAAGCGCTCGAACTCGATCTCCTTGAAGAACTTCGTCTCGCACTCCTCGATGATCTCCGCGTACTCCTTCGACGACTGGCCGCGGAAGCCCTCGACGAACTGCTCGCGCACGTCGGGCTCCACGTCCCGCAGCACGAGGAAGATGCTCGATCCGCCGAGTTCGTCGATGCGGTCGCGGGTCTGGCGGAGCCGGTCGCGCAGGCCGCCCCGGTCGGGCAGGACGCAGACCGCCTGCTGGACGTACAGCCCGCCCAGCCGCTTCAGCTCACGCCAGACCGCCACCCTGGCGCGCGACGAGCCGCTCGGCACGCGATAGATCAGCATCAGCCACGACTCGCCGCTCGGATCGTCGGCGGCGGGCACGCCGGGTTCGTCGGACACGCCCTCAGGGTAACGGCAGTGATCCCGCGCCGGTCCGGCGCGCCGCCGCTCCCAGCGGCGCCGCGCGCGGTTCGACCGAGGAAATCGCGCAAGCGTCGAATCGGATCTGGCGATGTTCTCTCTTTGCCCCGTGGGCCCATTGTTGGGCGTCAAGGAATGATCTTTGGAAGCGACGGTATCGCCAGGTCAAGTTAGCCTTGCCTTTGTTGGGCATCGGCTCAGGATAGGCATTCCTTCGTTGCGAGTCCGGTGTGATTTCTATATTTTCGACTCAGCTTCTATTGAGCGGAGGAATTCATGGCGATCGACGTTGCCGTGCCCTATACGCCCGAGCATCATCACGGTCACCGCGATGTCACCGGGGGCTGGCTGCGGCCCGCCGTGTTCGGGGCGATGGACGGTCTCGTCTCCAACTTCGCCCTGATCGCCGGTGTCGTGGGGGCGTCGGGGACGGGCCGCGCGGCCGTGCTCGCCGGGGTCGCCGGGCTGGTCGCCGGCGCCTGCTCGATGGCGGCCGGGGAGTACACGTCGGTGAGGTCGCAGACGGAGTTGATGCGCGCGGAGATCGCGGTGGAGCGGCGCGAGCTCGGCCGCAATCCGGACGGCGAGCGGGACGAGTTGGCGGCCCTGTACCACACCCGCGGACTGGACGCGGACCTCGCGCGCCAGGTGGCCGAGAGCCTGTCGGCCGACCCTGAGCAGGCCTTGCGCGTCCACGTCCGGGAGGAGTTGGGGGTCGATCCCGACGACCTGCCCTCCCCGTTCATCGCCGCTGGGTCGTCGTTCTGCGCGTTCGCCCTCGGCGCGCTGGTGCCGATCGCGCCGTTCCTGTTCGGGGCGTCGGGCCTGGTGGTGCCGCTCGTGGTGAGCCTGCTCTCGCTGCTCGGGTTCGGCGCGGCGGTGGCGCGGATGACGGCGCGGCCCTGGTGGCTGGGCGGTGCGCGGCAGCTCGTCCTCGGAGTCGCCGCCGCCGTCGTCACGTTCGGCGTCGGCAGTCTGCTGAACGTCACGATCTCCTAGCCGGAAGCTCTCAAAGGTGCCTGGTGGGCGGCGACGCCCACCAGGCACCTTTGTTCGACGGCGCCATTTCTTCAGGAACGCCCGGAACCCCGCCCCGGCAGGTTGCAGTCGTCGCAGCGCTCCCCTCCCGGCACCCGGATGTAAAGGCAGCACGCGTGCCGCTGAAAGGTGAGCCGGCCGTCCTCGACGGCCAGCGTCCCCCGGCCTTCGAGCGGTGAGCCGGGCAGGCCGTGGAAGGCGCGCGCGAGCGCCCGCACCCGTTCCGGGTCCGCGATCCGCTCGGTCTCGACCCAGCCGCTCGCGACGGCCGCGGCGGCGTTGCTCCACAGCCAGCCGAGCCCGGCGCCGAGACGCCGCCGGAGCGTGGCCACCAGCGGGCGGCAGTGCTGCTCGACGAGCTGCTCGTGCAGGCGCGCGACCAACTCCCGGTCACTTCCGCCGGCGGGCGTGGCCACCCGCAGCAGGACCGCCCGGGGACGCCCGCCGTCGAACGTCATCAGCAGGTTCCCCGGGGTCAGCGCGGGCGCCCGCCCGTCCCGCGCGAGTGCCGCCGTCCCCGCGCAGGCCAGTCGCGACAGGTAGCCCTTGAGCAGGAACGAGGCGCCGAGCAGCGGGTCGTCGGTGCCGTGCCCGCGACCCGCCGCCGCGGCCAGCCGGTCCAGCGCCGGGCCCCCTTCGATGATCTCGCGGACGGGCACGGCGCCGGCGCAGTTGCCCGCCATGACCGGTTCCGTGGCGAACCAGGGGTCCAGGGTCATCGCCGGGTCCTCCACAGCAGCCAGATGAAGAACGGCGTGCCGACCAGGGCCGTGATGACGCCGGAGGGAATCTCCTTCGGCGACAGCGCCGTGCGCCCCACGAGGTCCGCGGCCACGACGACCAGCGCGCCGATCAGCGCCGCGAGGGGGAGCAGCCGCCGCGTCCGGCCGCCGCCCAGCAGCCGGGCGATGTGCGGCGCCACGAGGCCGACGAAGGCCATCGCGCCGACCACCGCCACGGCCGTGGCCGCCAGCGCGACCGCGAGGGCGAGCAGCCCGAGCCGGACGCGCTCCAGCCGCATGCCGAGGCCCCGCATCGCGGCGTCCCCCAGCGGGAACAAGTCGAGCTGGCGGCCGCCGACCCAGGCCAGCGGCACCAGGACCGCGATCCACGGCAGCAGGTGCAGCAGGTCGGCCCACGACCGCGCGTAGGTGCTGCCCGTGAGCCAGACGAGCGCCTGGCTGAGCTGGAGCTGCGAGTCGATCACGATGAGGCTGACGATGCCCGTCCCGGCCGCGGAGAACCCGACGCCGACGAGCGCCAGCCGCGCCGGCGCGACCCCGCCGGACTGCCACGCGCAGGCGTAGGCCACGGCGAACAGCAGCACCCCGCCGGTGAAGGCCGCCACCGGCAGCAGCGCGATCGGCAGCGCCGGGAACACCAGCAGCACGCCCAGCGCGCCGATCGTCGCGCCCGGCATCACGCCGACGAGCGCGGGCTCCCCGAGCGGGTTGCGCAGCACCCCCTGGAGGATCACGCCGCTCGCGGCCAGCGCCGCGCCCGCCGCCAGCGCCACCAGCGTGCGCGGCGCCCGCATGTGCCACAGGACGAAGTCGCTCAGCTCCGACAGCGGCGTGTCTCCGATCAGCAGGGACGCCGTGACCACGGCGGCGAGCGCGGCCGCCGCCAGCGTGACGGTGGCCCCGTACCGGAGGGCGGGCCGCCGCGAGCGGGTGCGGTCCGCCGTCGCCGACTCGTCGATCTGGCCGCCGACCGAGCGGCGCGCCAGCCAGACGAGGAACGGCAGCCCGAGGACGGCCGTCACCACCCCCGCGGGGACCTCCTGCACGTTGCTGCCGAACAGCCGCGCGATGTCGTCGGACGCGAGCACGATCACCGC
This sequence comes from Actinomadura chibensis NBRC 106107, assembly GCF_001552135.1. Lineage (GTDB taxonomy): Bacteria > Actinomycetota > Actinomycetes > Streptosporangiales > Streptosporangiaceae > Spirillospora > Spirillospora chibensis. The sequence goes on from NZ_BCQP01000010.1 coordinate 65,620, forward strand.
GCCCCACAGCGCCGAGGCGGGCAGCAGCAGGACGTGCCGGCGCAGCCCGCTCAGCCGGGCGATGTGCGGCGCCATCAGCCCGACGAACCCGATCGGGCCGGCGAGGCTCACCGCGATCGAGCCGAGCGCGACGGCCGCGACCCACGACACCACGCGGATCAGCCCGACGCGCTGGCCGAGCGAGCGCGCGGTCGTGTCGCCGAGCGCGAGGACGTCCAGCGGCCTGGACAGCCCGAGCGCGAGCACCACCCCGGCCACGGTCAGCGGGCCGGTGAGCCGGACGTCGTCCCAGCCGTCCTGGACGATCGTGCCCTGCCCCCAGAAGAACAGCCCGGCGGTCTCGACGTCGTGCAGCAGTTGCAGCCCGCCCGACGCCGCCGCCAGCATCAGCGTCACGGCCACGCCCGACAGCGCGAGCCGCAGCGGCGTCGGGCGCACGCTGGCGGCTACGGTGTAGACCAGCGCCGAGGTCGCGAGCCCGCCCGCCAGCGCGATCGCGATCGTCGGCACCCCGGGCAGGCTCGGCAGGTACAGCGCCGCGAGGACCGCGGCGAGGAACGCCCCGGCGTTCACGCCCAGGATGTCGGGCGACCCGAGCGGGTTGCGGGTGACGGACTGGAACAGCGCGCCGGACACGCCGAGCCCCGCCCCGACGACGAGGGCCGCGGCCACGCGCGGCAGCCGGACCTGCCGGACGAGGACGTCCTCCCCGCCTCCGTCCGGCGCGAACACGGCGCCGAGCACGGCGTGGACGGACAGCCCGGACGCGCCCTCGACGAGGTTCCAGACGGCCGCGGCGGCCAGCAGCGCCAGCCCGAGGCCGAACAGGAGGGCGGGCTTCGGGACGGCGAGACGCCCGGTGCCGGCGACACGGCCCGGGGCGGGTGCCACGCTCACCGCGCGAGCCCGTCCGCCACCTGGGCGGCGAGGCGCTCGGCGCTGAGCGGCCCCCCGTAGAACCACGTGTCGGGGCGCAGCTTGTGGACCGCGCCGTCCTTGACGAACGGCAGCGACGCCCACGCGGCGTTCGCGGAGATCTTCCCGGCGATCACGTCGTCGTCCGGCTGCACCTGGTAGAAGAACGCGGTGCCGGCGGGCGCCTTCGCCAGGCCCTCGACGCCGACCTGGTTGAACCCGTAGCGGTCGAACGTGCCGGTGTAGCCCGGCTTGAGGCCGACCTTGGCGGCGACGCCCCCGGGCCACGAGTCGCCGAGGAAGATCCACAGCAGCGGCGCGCCCTGGTCGGTGAAGCCCTGCGCCAGCAGGTAGGGCGTCCCGGCCTTGCCGGCCGTCTGGATCCGCTTCGCCGCCTCGGCGAACGTCCGGTCCATGTGCGTGAGGACCGTCTCGCTCTGCGCGTCGTGCCCGGTCGCCTTGCCGAGGTCGCGGACCGTCCGGCTCATCCTCGCGAGCGGTTCCTCCGGGTCGGACGCCTTGTCCTTGTACTGCGAGTGGAGGGTCGTCGGGGCGATCTGGGAGAGCTTCGAGTAGATGCTCTTGTGGCGTTCGAGGTCGCCCACGATCAGATCGGGGCGCAGCGAGGCGATCGCCTCCAGATTCGGCTCCTGGCGCGTTCCAAGGTCACGTGTCTTGGCGAGCGCCTCGCTCCGCACGCCGACGTATTTCCGGTACTGCTCGATGTCGGTCGCGCCGACCGGCACGACGCCGATCGCGAGGAGCTCCTCGGTGAACTCCCACTCCAGCGACGCGACGCGGACCGCGGGCCGGTCCAGCTTCGTCGTGCCGGCCGCGTGCCGGATCGTCACCGGACCGCCCGCCGCGGCCGCCCCCGGCCGCACGCCCGATTCGTCGTCGCCGCAGCCCGCCAGGGCTAGCGACAGGGTCAGGGCCGTACAGGCGCCGATCGTGCGCCATGGTGTCGGGTTCATTTCGACGGAGCCTCCTCCAGGACGGCGGCCGTGGGGATGACGGGAATGCAGAGCGGCGCCGTGGACACCGGGTGCTTGAGGATGTGGGCGTCCAACTCGAAGACGGCCTTGACGTTCTCCGGGGTCATGACGAGCCGGGGGGCGCCCTGCGCCACGACGGAGCCGCGCCGCAGCATGATCAGGTGGTCGCTGAACTCGGCGGCCTGGTTGAGGTCGTGCAGCACCATGCAGACCGTCAGGCCGTGCCGCCGGTTCAGCTCCCGGACGAGCGACAGCGTCTCGAACTGGTAGCGGACGTCGAGGAACGTCGTCGGCTCGTCGAGCAGCAGCACCGACGTCCGCTGGGCGAGCGCCATCGCGATCCACGCGCGCTGCCGCTCCCCGCCGGAGAGGGAGTCGACGGCGCGCTCGGCCAGCCGGGTCAGTCCCGTCGCGCCGAGGGCCCACTCGACGGCCCGGCGGTCCTCCCGCGACGCCGAGCCGAGCAGGCCCTGATGCGGGTAGCGCCCGTACCCGACGATCTCCCGGACGGTCACCGACGCGGGGATCGCGACCGTCTGCGGCAGCAGGGCCATCTGCCGGGCGATCTCCCGGGTGGGCTGGTGGGCGATGTCGCGCCCGTTGAGGTGGACGGACCCGTCGGCGGGCTTGAGAATCCTCGCCAGGGTGTTGAGCGCGGTGCTCTTCCCCGAGCCGTTCGGCCCGACCAGGGTCGTCACCGCGCCCGCGTGGATCGCGATGTCGAGCCCGTCGATGACGCGCGAACCGTCGTACTCGACGGCGAGGCCGCGGCCTTCGAGCGCGTGCCCGGTCTTCACGCCCCGGTCCATGCCGCCTCCTCCGGGGTCTTCCGGTGGGCCGCGAGCACCTCGCCGAAGAACTCCTTCACCGGTTCCAGCACCTGGAACCCGTCGTGGACCGCGCCCTCGACGAGGTCGAAGCGCGGGGCGGCGCCGTGCGCCGCGAAGCTGTCGCGCAGGGACCGCAGGCGTTCCGGGCGAGTGCGGCCGGTGTCGTTGATGCCCTCCCGCCACATGGAGTCGCCGGGGTCGAGCGTGATCTCCCACTCGTCGAGATCCCGGTCGCCGACCACCATCTGCACGGGCACCTGGCAGACGGCCCCGATGTCGACCTCCTGGCCGAACTCGTGTTCCACGCCCCCGATGCCGCTCCACCAGGGGCGGTCCGGGTCGAGGAGGGTGACGACGCCCGGAGCGCCGATCGACGCGCCGAGCAGCCGCCGCGGGTGCAGGTAGAGGAACCGGTGCGTGAAGTGGCCGCCGCCGGAGAACCCGTGCAGAAGGAAGCGGTCGCCGTCGACGCGGTAGAGGTCGCGCACCTCGTCGACGATCCCGAGCAGGATGTGGTCGAACCGGATGCCCTTGTAGCGCACCCAGTGGTAGTTGTACAGGTCGCGCTGTCCCGGGATGCCCGCGGGCAGCAGCGGGGAGAGCACGATGCAGTCGTTCTCCTCGCCCCAGGCGGCGAACTGGTCGCGGTAGCCGAGGACGTCGCGCTCGGTGCCGTGCAGCACGACGGCGAGCGGATGGGCGCGGTCGCCGTCGCGCTCGTACGAGGACGGGATGTAGGCGCACCACGAGCACCGCTGGTCGACGCGCGCGGAGAAGATCGCCGTGTGCCCGAAGTGGTAGTGCGTGAGACGTACCCGATCCTCCCGGGGGTTCGTCACGGTGCGCTTGGGATCGGCCATGCGTCCCTACCTTCCTGCTCGCTGCTCATTTGGCGAAGGCGTAGGTGCGGTATGCGGAGTGCGACGGAGGGCCCGGCGCGATGTGCATCCGTCCGGCCGACGGTTCGGCGATGACGGACGCGACGGTGCTGAGGTGGGGGTCGGGCCGTTCGCCCGGCAGGCGCGAGAGCGCGTGCGGCAGCGAACGGTCGCGGGCGACCGCGATGAGCCGGTCGAGGTCGAGGCGGCCGCGGTCCCGGTCGAGCAGCTCCCGGAGCCGCTTCAGGCGGGTCCGGGAGTTCTCCAGGTCGTCGGGCGTGGCGGCCTCGGCGTCGGTGAGGGCGTCGGCGATGTAGTGGTTGGTGTGGGCCAGGATCCCGCCGTCCGGCTCCAGGCACGCGTCGCGCTCGACGGTGTTCTCGAAGCTGACGGCGCGGCGGGCGGAGTCCAACATGATCAGGTTGCGGGACGACGCGCGCGGGATCGTCCGCAACAGCGCCGTCGCGGCCGGGACGTCGCGCTGCCCGAGCGCCGCGCGGGAGAGCAGGTAGCGGGGGAAGCCGCGCCGCCAGCCGTCGCACGACAGGAAGTTGGCGAACACGCCGAGCCCCCGGTCGTTGATCCCGACGTAGGAGACCTGCCCCGCCGGGGTGTACTGCAGGACGGCGGGCACCCCGGGGGCGTGCAGCTCCAGCACGACGCCGAGACCCCGGTAGTCGTTCGGCAGGTCGATGTTCTGCGCGATGAACGACCCGTCCCCGGCCGTCGCCCCGGCCGTCGCCACGAACGTCGAGCACTCCGAGGCGGGCCGGCGCCGCTCGAACAGGTCCGCCACCTCGGCCCGGAGCTGCAGGAGGTACGCGTCCTCCAGCCCGATCCCCGCGCCTTCGGCGACGCCCGTAATCTCCTCGTGGAGTCCGGGCGCGTGCCGCCGCACGTGGGGGGCGTACTCGACCGCGGCCCCGGCGGCGTCCGCGGGATCCACGCCGAGGCCCGCCATCCGCGCCCGGGCCCGCGCGAGGTGCTCGACGACGAGGTCGCGGCACTCCTCGCCGTGCGCGCGGCCGAGGTCGCGGTGGCCGCCGCGGAACCGGTGCCGGGGCGGCGCGGGGTCAGCGGCGGGCGAGTCCGTCGCCATCGCGGTCCACCCCCTCGACCGGCCCGGGCGTCCACGCGCCGCCGTCGCCCGGGGGCGGGACGAAGCGCCCGCCGTAGGCGGGCAGCGGGATGTCCGGGCCCCGGCGGGACAGCTGTTCCCACAGGCGGTTCAGCCCGTAGGCGCCGTGGCGGCGCACGCGCGTCACCGCGTCGAGGTCGAGCACGTCGGTGATCACGACGTCGGACGAGCCCGTCTCGACGCGGACGGTGCCCTCGGGGTCCACGATCACGCTCCGTCCGACCCCGGCGGGGGCGCTGCCGTTGAGGTTGACCACGTAGAACTGGTTCGCGATCGCGTTGGCGCGGCTGAGCACGATCTCGGCCTCGCGGTCGACCGTCGAGGTCAGCGTCGGCTGGATGACCACCTCGGCCCCCATCCACGCCAGCTGGCGGCCGACCTCGGGGAACGCGCCGTCGTAGCAGATGGCGAGCCCGATCCGGGCGAGCCCGGGGATGTCGAAGCAGCTGAACGTCCGCCCCGGCCGGGAGAGCTCGACGGGCTGCCACGGGAAGATCTTCCGGTAGGCGGCCACCAGCTCGCCGCCGGGGCTGAACGCCAGCGCCGTGTTGTGGACGCCGCCCCCGTCCGCCCGCTCGTAGACCGTTCCAGGCACGAGCCAGAGGCCGGTCTCGCGCGCCAGCGAGCCGAGCCGCCGCGTCAACGGGCCCGGCACGTCCACGGCGGAGCCCAGCACCGCCTCCTCGCTCTCCTCCAGCAGCGGAGGAGGCGCCGACAGGTACTGCTCCGGCGCCACGACGAGCTGGACGCCCGGCCACGTCCTGCGAATCTGCCGGACGCGCGCCGCGAAGCGTTCGAGCGTCGCCGTCGGGTCGCCCGGTTCGGGAGCGGCTTGAAGTGCCGCCACGGAGAGCGGTCTCATCGGCCCCGACCTCTCGCCGGTATCAGGTCCTGCACGTGCCGCACCGCGGGCCCCCTCGTTCGGAGTTCTTTGAACGCATAAACAAACATGGCCGCGATCCCGGCGTCAAGATGCTGCTAGCTGGAAGTTTGCTAGGACCTGAGTTCTTTGCAACCATGTTCATATGGGGCGACCGAAGAACCAACGTGCCCGCCGCCGGCAGATCGCCGACGCGGCGCGGCGCATCATGCTGACGCACGGCTCGGACGGGCTCCGGATACGCCAGATCGCGGGCGAGGCCGGCCTGTCGGCCGGCTCGATCCTGTACTACTTCCCCGACATGGACGATCTCGTGATCGCCGTCTACGAGCACGCGGTCGAGCGCTTCTCGACGCGCAGGCGGGAGGCGGCCGTGGGCATCACCGACCCCTCGGAGCGCCTCGCCGCCTTCATAGAGCGGGGCCTCGCCACCGGTCCCGACGACGAGGAGGTGTACCTGCTCCACGTCGCGATCGGCGCCTTCGACCGCAACCCGGCGATCAAGATCCTCGATCGCGTGCTGTTCGACCGGCAGGTCGCCGTCTACGAGGCGGTCCTGGAGGCCGGTGAGGCGTCCGGCGCGTTCACGCTGGCGGGCACGAGCCAGGAGGTGGCCCGGACGCTGGTCGCGCTGGAGGACTCCCTCAACTCCCACATCGTCACCGGCAACCCGGCGATCACCCGCGACGTCGCGCTGGGCCTCGTCACCGGATACGCCCGGCTGGCCACCGGCGTGTCACTGCGCTCGGTGACGTGACGCCATGGCGCTTCTCGTGACGTTCGGGATCCTGCAGCTGACCGCCGGAGTCCTCAGCGGCTGGCTCATGGTCGCCCAGGGCGACGCCGTGTGGACGCGGCGGTTGCGGATCCGCGCGGCCGCGCGGATCCGCCAGGGCCATATCGACCTTCTGATGATGGGCACGCTGCTCGTCGCGATCGGCGTCGCGGTCCCCGGTCCCCAGCCCGTGGCGGAGGCGGCGATCGCCTGCGCCTCGTGGGTGGGCCCCCTGCTGTTCTTCCCGCTCGCCTGGAAGCCCGAGCTGGGCAGGCGGCGGTGGTACGGCGTCCTCGACAGGCTGGGCTTCGTCGCCCTCACCATCGGGTTCCTGCTGCTCGCCGCCGACGTCCTCACCCGGTAAGCGGATGCGCCGCTACCGGACCCCTGGTAGACGCCCGTGTCGTCTTGGTGCGTTCAGGGGTGGAGGACGATCTTGCCGTGGGCGTGGCGCCGTTCCAGCTCGCGGAACGCGTCCCGGACCTGCTCCAGGGGGTAGACGCGATGGATCGGCACGTGCAGGTCTCCGCGGGCGGCGAGCCGGGCCAGTTCGCCGAGCACGACCGCGCACGCCGCCGCGCCTTCCCCGTCCGTCCGCGCACCGACCCTGGCGGCGGCCCCCCAGTCGCTGATGGTGTTGATCCGCTTCGGCGGCACGCCCAGCTCGACGGCCAGATCCACGTAGCCGTCGCCGAAGGTGTCGATGAACGCGTCGACCGTCCCGCCGGAGGCCTCCCGGATCCGCTCGGCCACGCCGTCCCCGTACTCGACCGGGACGACGCCGCGCTCCTCCAGCCAGGCGTGGTTCCGCCTGCTCGCCAAGCCGATCACCGTGGCGCCGCGGCGCCGCGCGAGCTGCACGGCGAGGGAGCCGACACCGCCCGCCGCGCCGGACACCACGACCGTGTCGCCCGGTCCCGGGTCGACCGCGAACACGGTGGCGTAGGCGGTCGTCCCGGCCACGTACAGCGACCCGGCCACGTCCCAGGACAGCCCGTCCGGCCGCGGGGTCAGGTTCACGTCGTCGACCACGACGAACTCGGCGTGGCTCGCCCGGCGGTGGGTGAAGCCGAGGACCTCGTCGCCCACCGCGAGGCCGCGCACGTGCGGCCCGGTCCGCGCCACGACACCGGCGAGATCGCTGCCCTGCCCGGACGGGAACGTCGCCGGCCACCGCTCGTGCAGCGCGCCGGTGCGGATATGGGCCTCGCCGGGCTGGATACCGGCCGCGCGGACCTCGACCAGCACCTGCCCGGGACCGGGCTCCGGACGCTCGACCTCCTCCACCCGCAGCACGTCGATCCCGCCGTACTCGCCGAACCGCACAGCCTTCATCGTGATCACCCCTCCTCGTCGCCGGACACCGGCTCGACGGCCGCGCTTCGGAGACCGCACCTTGACCATGCCCCCGTTTCCGATGGTCAGGAACGGAGCGTTCTCCCTAGGATCGGCAGTCCGAGTGTGCGTCCGAGGAACCCCGGTGACGAACGCATGCTCCGCGACCGGTCCAATTCATTGCCGCCGGAGTAGGCGCTGCGTGCCCATTGTCCGGACGGCTCAGCCGAGTTCTTTGTAGAGGAGCTGGGTCAATCCGTCGGGATTGGTGATGATCTGGCTTTTTGTCACTGTGCCCGCGTCCCATGCCTGCATGGCTTCCAGGCGGATGGTGGTGGGCCCGTCGACGTCGATGAAGGCGCGGCCGCTGGCGGTGGTGCCGTAATCGCGGCTGACGGCGGGTGAGTGGTCGGCGCTGGTGACGACCAGGAGATTGCTTTCCTTGACCGGGACTCCGGCGGTGACGTTGAACACCCGGGAGATGATCCAGGCGCGAGTGGAACGGTTCCGCGCGGTGCCGAACTGGCCGCGGACTTGTTGGGTCACCTCGTACGTCCCTCGTTTTCTCAGAGTGACGGTGGTGTGGGAGACAGGAGTCCATTGGCGGGTGGTGGTCGTCAGCGCGGTCGTGTGGCCGATCGCCCTGCCGTGGTCCGGCGCGGCGGCGGTCTTCTCGGACGCGGCCTGCCTGCTGTCGGTGGCGGGGCCGATCAGCGAGGCCAGCGGCGCGGTGATGACGGGCATGAGGGCCAGTCCGCACAGGATGGCCACCGTTTCCAGTGCCGATCTGTCGCCGTAGGCAAGTCGGCCGCCGGGAGCGGCGTGGCTGTCGTGGACGGTCATCGCGCCGTCAGTCCGCGGCCGGGTACATGGGTGGGAGCTGCTGGGGCCTTTCCATGCGAGAAGCTTGGCGGGCGCCGTCCATGTCCCGTCCATGCCCGGTCCATGGCAGTTAGGGGGCAGGACGACTAATGGCTCGGCGCGGCATCTGCGAAGACGTCAGAAAGGATGGACGATATTATGCAACGAAATGAGCTCTCCAAAAGAAAGGTTCTTCGCATTCATTCGACTGCCGTGAAACACGCAGTATTGTGTTCGAGGTCAGTGTGGAGTTGGGCGGCGATCGACCTTGCCTGCCACGATGCCGAGGGTTGATGTCGTATGGCTGGAGAATTCAGGATCCTGGGCCCGCTGGAGATCTGGACCGGCGGGGAGCCGCTGCGCCTGAGCGGTGCCGGGCAGCGGAAGGTGCTGGCCGCATTGTTACTGTCAGCAGGTCATGTGGTGCCGCTGAGCCATTTGGTGGATGTGGTCTGGCCGGAGGAGCCGCCTCCCACCGCGGAGAAACGCGTCCGCAATCTGGTGTCCGAGCTGCGAAGGCTGCTCGCCGACGGGGGCCTGGCGGGTCCGGTGGCGGCGGGCGCCGGGTACCGGCTGGACGTCGGGGAGGGCGAACTCGACGCCGCCGTGTTCGACGGACGGGTGAGGCGGGCCCGCCGGCATGCCGCCGACGGGCAGCCGGCGGAGGCCGTCGCCGAGTTCCGCGCGGCCCTGAGCCTGTGGCGGGGGCCGATGCTCGCGGGGCTGGACTGCCCGGCGCTTCAGCCGCAGGTGACCAGTTGGGAGGAGCGGCGCACGGCGGCGCTGGAGGAGGACATCGAGCTGGAACTGGACCTCGGACGGCACCACGGCGTGATCAGCGAGCTGAGCGAGCAGGTGGCCGCGCACCCGCTCCGGGAACGGTTGGCCGGGCAGCTGATGCTGGCATTGCACCGGGCCGGTCGGCGGCCGGAGGCGCTGCGGGTCTTCCACGACACCCGCGAGACGCTGGCCGAGGAACTCGGCCTGGACCCCGGCGACCAGTTACAGCGACTGCACCAGCGGATCCTTGCCGACGACCCCGGCCTCGCGGCGTCGCCACCGGATCGGCGCGGGCGCGTCCACCAGCTGCCCCGCGACCTCGCCGACTTCACCGGCCGCGCCACCGAACTGAACCGGCTCGTCTCCGCCCTGCCTGCGGAGGGGGAACCGGCCACCGCGGTGGTGATCAACTCCATCGACGGGATGGCGGGGATCGGCAAGACCGCCCTCGCGGTGCACGCCGCGCACCGGCTGGCCGACCGCTACCCCGACGCGCAGCTGTTCGTCGACCTGCGCGCGCACACCGCCGCGGACGAGCCCGGCACCGCGGCCGCCGCCTTGGAGACGCTCCTGCGGGCGATGGGCGTGCCGGGGGAGCGGATCCCCGACGAGCTGCATCAACGGGCCGGGCTGTGGCGGGACGAACTGTCCGGCCGCAAGGCCCTGATCGTCCTCGACAACGCCACCAGCGCCGAACAGGTGAGGCCGCTGCTGCCCGGCGACCCCGACAGCCTGGTGCTGATCACCAGCCGCCGCCGGCTCACCGATCTGGAGGCCGCCCGCACGCTGTCCCTGGAGGTCTTGCCGCCCGCCGACGCCGCCGCGCTGTTCACCCGGATCGCCGACGACGCGCGCGCCGTCACCGAACCGCAGGCCCTGGAGGAGGTGGTGAGGCTCTGCGGCCTGCTGCCGCTGGCGGTCCGGATCGCCGCCGCCCGGCTGCGCGCCCGCCCCACCTGGACCCTCGCCCACCTGGCCGAACGCCTGGGCGACCAGCGGCGGCGGCTGGGCGAGCTGGCCGCGGGCGACCGCAGCGTCGCCGCCGCGTTCGCCCTCTCCTACGAGCAGCTCACGCCCGTCCAGCAGCGGCTGTTCCGGCTGCTGAGCCTGCACCCGGGCCCCGATTTCGACGCTCACACCGCCGCCAGCGTCGCCGACATCCCGCTCCAGGAGGCCGACCGGCTCCTGGAGGACCTGCTGGACGTGCACCTCCTGCAACAGCGCGCCGCTGGCCGGTACCGCTTCCACGACCTGCTGCACACCTACGCCGCCCACCTCGCCCGTGAAGAGGACACCGAGACCGACCGCCGCGCCGTCCTCGACCGTCTTCTCGACCACTACCTCGCGTCCGCCCGGAACCTCTACCGGCTGCTGCGCAACGGCTGCAACCTCGCCGACGCGATGGCGGCCACCCGCTCGGCGGGGGTCGCGTTCGCCGACCCCGCCGAGGGACAGACCTGGGTGCTGAACGAACTCGACGGCATCCTCGGAGTCCTCCGCGGCGCCGCCGCCGACCCCGGCGCGCCGATCGCCGTCGCCGCGGACCTGCTGCTCGCCCTCGACCCCCTCGGCGACGTCGCGTTCCTGTGGCCGCGGCTCAACGGCCCCGCCGCCGAGATCGCCGACGCCGCGGAGGCGCGCGGCGAGTTCCCCGCCGAAGCCCGGGCCCGTTACATGCTCGGCGGCGGGCTCTGGCAGGTCGACAGGCTGGACGGGGGCGAGGCGCAGATCCGCCGCGGCATCCGCGCCGCCCACGACGGCGGCGACGAGGCGATCCTCGACCGGCTGCTCAACGTGTCCGCCCTGCTCGCCTTCCACCGGCACGACCATGAGGAGGCGCTCGCGACCTTCCAGGAGAGCCTGGCGATCAGCAGGCGCTCCGGCGACTGGTGGTCGCAGCTGGAGGTGCTGAACAACGTCGCCGCCCTCTACATCATCGGGCTCGGGCGCCCCCTGGAGGCGCTGCCGTGGCTGGAGCGCGGGCTGGCGCTGGCGGACCGGGTCGGGGGACGGCCGTCCGCCTGGCAGTACCTGATGGTCAACCGCGGCCGGGCGAAGCGGGCGCTCGGCCGACTGGACGAGGCCGTCGAGGACTTCCGCGCCGCGCTCACCGCCAGCCGCGCGCTCGCCTCCCCCTTCCAGGAGGCGATGGCCCTGCAGGAACTGATGGTGACGACGCGGCGGCTCGGACGCTTGGAGGAGGCCCTCGAACACGCCGAGGCGAGCCTCGCCATCTGGCGGCGACTCGGCCAGGAGGCCAGGCAGGCCGAGGTCGGGGCCGAACAGGAGACGATCCATGCCGAGCTGAACGGGACGCGTCCATTGGCTTGACCCAGGCGCGGACGCGGAAGGCCGCCGGGTCGGGGCAGGACGGGCGTCACCGGGCGGGCGCGAAACCTTCGTCGGGGAAGCGGCGGTGGCCACATGTGGCTGTTCGGTCCGTGCCGTTTCCGGTCGGGGCGGCGATGCCGGTCACCGATCCGGTCCGGTCGTCGTGCCCGTCCGCGGCCGCTGGTCAGCCGGGCGGCACCGGGACGGAGCGGAACCCGCGGACCAAGGCCGCCGGTCCGGGTGGACGACCGAAGGGCATGGCCGAATCGACCCCGGAAGAATCTCCCAGGTCGCCGCTACCTTCAGCCCTTGTATCGAGTTATCGTCCGTTCGTGAGCCCGTCAGACGCGGGATCGGGCGTCGGCCATTCCCCTGCCGCGCGGACAGACCATGATCCGCAGGACTCGGCTCAGCTGCTCCGGCTCGTCCGCGAGCAGACCGCGCTCCGGCACGTGGCCACCCGGGTCGCCCGCGGCGCCCGGCCGGACGAGGTGTTCATGGCGGTCGCCGACGAACTCGGCAGGCTGATCGGCGCCGACGCGGTGTTCGTCTCCCGCGTCGACCAGACCGCCCGGCAGCGGGGTGAGGCGGCGGGGTACAGCACGGTCGTGGGGTCCTACGGCGGGGTCGAGGACGAGGTGCCGGTCGGCTTCCGGATCAGGCTGCATCCCTGGACGGCCACCGCGGAGGCCCTCCGTACCGGCCGTCCGGTACGGATCACCGGTGCGGAGCTGGCGGCGAGCCCGCTCGGCGCGCTCGTCGGCAGGCTCGGGATGAGGGCCGTGGTGGCCACCCCCATCGAAGTCGGCGGGCGCCAGTGGGGCGTGACGGTGGCGACCACCGTGCGGGACGACTTCCCGCCCGGCACCGAGTCGCGGATGGCCGACTTCGTCGGGCTCGCCGCCACGGCCATCGCCAACGCCCAGACGGAGCAGAACCTGCGGGAGCTGGCCGACACGCAGGCGTCGCTGCGCCGCCTCGCCATGCTGGTCGCGCGGGGCGAACCGCCCGACGTGGTGTTCGCGGCCGTGACCAAGGAGGTGTTGCGGTACTTCGGGAACGGCACCGCCAGGATGATCAGGTACGAGCCGGACGGGACCGCGACGCTCGTCGCCAACGAGGGCACGACCGGTCCGCGTGTGCGGGTCGGCGAACCCCATCGGGACTACCCGGCGGTCGGGCTGACCGCGACCGTGCTGCGCACCGGCCAGGCCGCCCGCGTGAACGACTACGACGACGTCTCCGGAGGGGAGCTCCATCCGGGGGAGGGCCACCGGTCGGCCGTCGCGATGCCGATCCACGTCAACGCCCGGTTGTGGGGGCTGATCACGGTCGTCTCCGGGCAGGGGCCGCTCCCGCCCGACACCGACCAGCGGATGACCAAGTTCACCGACCTCGTCGCGACGGCGATCGCGAACGCGCAGAGCCGCGCCGAACTGATGACCTCGCGGGCCCGGATCGTCGCGGCGGCGGACGAGGCCCGCCGCCGGATCGAGCGCGACCTGCACGACGGCGCGCAGCAGCGCCTGCTGGCGCTGGCGCTGCGCCTGCGTTCGGCGGAGGGCTTCGCCGGGAGCGGCGAGATCCGTGCCGAGATCGCGGACGTGGCCGCGCAACTGGTCGAGGTGCTCGACGACCTGAGGGAGATCTCCCGCGGCATCCATCCGTCGATCCTGACCGAGTCGGGGCTGCGCCCGGCCCTGCGCGCGCTCGGCCGCCGGTCCGCCGTGCCGGTGCACATGGACGTGCGGATCGATGACCGGCTCCCCGAACCGGTCGAGGTGGGCGCCTACTACGTCGTCTCGGAGACGCTCGCCAACGCCGCCAAGTACGCCGAGGCGTCCGCCGTCGAGGTGGACGCGGAGGTGTCCGAAGGCGTGCTCCGGTTGCGGGTGCGCGACGACGGCGTCGGCGGCGCGGACCCGGACCGGGGCTCGGGGCTCGTGGGGCTGCGGGACCGTACGGAGGCGCTGGGCGGGACGTTCGCCGTCCACAGCCCGGCGGGGCGCGGTACGACGGTGACATGCGAGTTCCCGCTCACGGGACCCGACCGGTGACGCGGTCCCGCCGACGACCGGTTTTCTCCCGCATAGGCCAGGTGTACAACTAGCGGGAATGCGAGCGGCCCGCCGTACTAGAAACATGGAATCATGCTGCGCTGCCTCATCATCGACGACAGTCCGCAATTCCTCGACATCGCGCGGATACTGCTCGAACGCCAGGGAATCGCGGTGGTCGGCACGGCCATGACCGGGGCCGACGGGCTGCGCCAGGCGGCGGACCTGCGGCCGGACGTGACGCTGGTGGACATCACCCTCGGCGACGAGAGCGGCCTCGAACTGACCGAGCGCCTCGTGTCCGAGGGCAGCGTGCCGCCGTCGTCGATGATCCTGATCTCCACGCACGCCGAAGAGGACTACGCCGAGCTGGTCGAGGCGAGCCCGGCGGCCGGGTTCCTGCCGAAGACGACCTTGTCGGCGCAGGCCATCCGGGACCTGCTCGACGACGTCAGCAGGCCTCCAGGAAGGTGAGCACGGCGAGCACGCGGCGGTGGTCGTCGTCGGTCTCCGGCAGGGCCAGCTTGGCGAGGATGCTGCGGACGTGCTTCTCCACCGTCCCCTCGGTCACCCACAGCCGGCGCGCGATCCCGACGTTGGAGCGCCCCTCCGCCATGAGGGCCAGGACCTCGCGTTCCCGCGTGCTCAGGTGGCCCAGCGGGTCGTGCCGCCGCCGCGCCGAGACCAGCTCCTGGATCAGGCCGGGATCGACGACCGAGCCGCCGCCGGCGATGCGCGCCAACGCGTCGAGGAGCTCGGCCACGTCGGCGATCCGGCTCTTGAGCAGGTAGCCGATCGCGTGGCCGCTGGCGATCAGCTCCATCGCGTGGTCGACCTCGGCGTGCGCGGACAGCATCAGGATCGCGGTCTCGGGCCGCTCCCGGCGGATCACCTGCGCCGCGTCCAGCCCTTCCGTGCTGTTGGTCGGCGGCATCCGGATGTCGGCGACGACCATGTCGGGCGCGGTCTCGCGGACCAGTGACAGCAGCCGCGGCCCGTCGCCCGCCTCGCCCACGACCTCGAAGCCGGACCGCTGCAGGAGGCTGGCCAGCCCGGCGCGCAGCAGGACGTCGTCTTCCGCCAGGACCACTCGAACACCGCTCATGGCCTCGCCAGTAGCGCAGTCATGCTAAGCATTATCACCCACTTCCAGCACCGGGCATTTATGTACTTCATTTGGGTCTGACAAAAGTGATGGTCGGCGGTCAGATGTGATGTGGCGGCGGACCCTGAAGCTAGCCGGTAGACGCGCATTACCGCTGTCGGGCAGTCGAAACGGAGGGTAGTGCCGATGATTTCGGGGGCGCCGGCGCCGAACCTTGACGGGGTGGGCCACCGCGGACCTCCACCGGGTGACGTGGACTTCGGAGAGCAGGACCCGTTGTGAAGACCTTGGATCGTTTGGTTCCGTTCTTCTCGCAGTACGAGGATTTCGCGTTCGTCGACATCCGCTGGCTGCCTTATGTCGTCTTCTTCAATCGCGGCGATTACGTTTCACCGGCCCTCAACACCGATTCCGCCGGGTTCCGTGTGTCCCATGGCCCCGAAGGGCCGCGGTCGCTGCAGGACGCGCCTCCGGACGGCGAGGTCAGCGTGCTGCTCGGCTCCTCGCTCGCCTTCGGGCTGGGGGCGAGCGCCGACGAGCGCACCATCGCGTCGCTGCTCGGCCGGGAGCCGGGCGGCCCGACATGGCTGAACCTCGCGTCCCCCGCGTTCACCTCCACCCAGGAGGCCGTGCTGTTCCTCCTTCATCGCCACCAGTTGCCCGCCGTCCGGGACGTGGTCGTCCTCTCGGGAGTCAACAACCTGGTCGTGGCGGGCCTGCCGGAGGCGGACTCGAACTACGGGCAGTTCTTCTGGTCCGGGGACTTCATGCGGAAGATGGGCGTCCCCGAGCAGGAGGAGCCGCAGTGGACTCTCGGGCGGCTGGGCGCGGCGACGCGAAGGATCCGGCAGCGCCGGAAGGCCCCGGACGGAGCGGCCGCGCCCCGGATCCTGAGTCTGGAGGAGCGCGTGGACCTCGCCGTCCGCACCACCGTCCGGGACCTGGCACGGGTGTGCGAACTCGCCGCGCCCACGGGAGCGCGCGTCCACTTCGTGCTCCAGCCCACGCTGGCCTGGTGCGGTAAGCGCCTCAGCCCGGAGGAGACGGCTCTCATCGAGGAGAACGACCGGGAGCGCAAGCATATGTGGGACCTGTTCAACGAGGTTCTGAACGGGCCGGTGTATCCGTCGTACGGCAAGCGGCTGGAAAGGGCCTGCGACGAACTCCGCGTCCCGTTCGTGGACGCCAACCGCGCCCTCGCCTCGTCTTCGGCCATCGACGACTGGCTGTTCGTGGACCCGGTCCATCTCAACGACGAGGGGAATCGCGTCGTCACGGAAATTCTGGAAGCCGAACTCGACATCTCCTGAAGTCATGCGCGACGAGCGTCAGGGTGGCCGATGAAATCCTCTCGAGGCGTCTTGCGGCGGGTCGCCGCGTTCTTCCGGCGCCGCAAGAAGCGTGAGCACGACAGGTCGATCTATCCGATGTACTGAAGGGAGGTCGCGGTGGGCGTCATCGCGGACCCGCGGGGGCCTCGCACTCCAGGGGCGCGGAGATGCGTCCGGTGACCGCCCCGGTTCTCGGCATCTCCGCCTTCTACCATGACAGCGCCGCCGCGCTGGTGGTCGGCGACGACATCGTGGCCGCGGCCCAGGAGGAGCGGTTCAGCAGGCGCCGCCACGATCCGTCGTTCCCGGCGCGGGCCGTCCGGTACTGCCTGGACGAGGCCGGGATCAAACTCGGCGACGTGGAGACGGTCGCCTACTACGAGGATCCGGCCCTGAAACTCAGGCGGGCCCTGTGGACCTTCGCCGGGGTCGCGCCGCGCGGGGGAAGGGCGTTCCGCCGGGCGTTCCCGGGATGGCTGAGCGGGAAGGCGCGGCCGCTGGCGACGGTCGCCCACCGGTTGAGGGATCTCGACCTCGGCCCCGTCCCCCCGATCCGGTGCTTCAGGCACCACGAGTCCCACGCCGCGTCGGCCTTCCTGCCGAGCCCCTTCGAGAGCGCGGCGATCCTCTGCGTCGACGGCGTGGGGGAGTGGGCCACCACCACGATCTGGCGGGGGGAGGGCCGCGGCGTGGAACCGGTCGCGGAGCTGCGCTTCCCGCACTCGCTGGGCCTGCTCTACTCGGCGTTCACCTACTTCTGCGGCTTCAAGGTCGACTCCGGCGAGTACAAGCTGATGGGCCTCGCCCCCTACGGCAGGCCGACGTACGCCCCGCTGATCCGCGAGCGGCTCATCGACGTCAAGCCGGACGGCTCGTTCCGGCTCGACACCCGGTTCTTCGAGTTCCTGTACGGGGAGGTGATGACCGGGCGGCGGTTCGAGGAGCTGTTCGGCGGCCCGCGGCGGCGGCCCGAGGGCCCGCTGACCGAGCGCGAGTTCGACCTCGCCGCGTCCGCGCAGCAGGTCACCGACGAGGTGATGCTCAAGCTGGCGGCCACCGCGTGCGGGCTCACCGGCGAGCGGCGGCTGTGCATGGCGGGCGGGGTGGCCCTGAACTGCGTGGCCAACGGCCGGATCGTGGCCGGGCCCGACGTCGACGAACTGTGGGTGCAGCCCGCCGCCGGCGACGCGGGCGGCTCGCTCGGAGCGGCGCTGCTGGCGGCGCGGGGGAGCCGGGCGCACGTCCGGCGCGGCTCGGACGCCATGCGCGGGGCACGTCTCGGCCCGGGCTACGACGACCGGCGGATCCAGGAGTTCCTGGAGGCGAACGACCTCCCCCACACGCGGCTGAGCCCCGCCGAGCTGTCGCGCCGGACGGCGGCCGAGCTCGCCGACGGCAAGGTCGTCGGCTGGTTCCAGGGCCGCATGGAGTTCGGGCCCCGGGCGCTCGGCGGCCGGTCGGTCCTCGGCGACGCGCGGAACCCGGCGATGCAGTCGGCGCTGAACCAGAAGATCAAATTCCGCGAGTCGTTCCGGCCCTTCGCCCCGGTCGTGCTCGCCGAGGACGCCCACGAGTACTTCCGCCTCCGCCAGCCGAGCCCCTACATGCTGCTGGTGGCGCCGGTCGCGGAGCGGCAGCGCCGCCCGGCGCGCGGCCGCCCGGGCGGCGGGCTCGAACTGCTGCGGATACAGCGTTCGACGATCCCGGCCGTCACCCACGTGGACTTCTCCGCGCGGGTCCAGACCCTCACGCGCGACCACGATCCCGCGCTGCACCGGCTGCTCGGCGACTTCAAGGCCCGCACGGGATGCTCCGTGCTGGTGAACACGTCGTTCAACGTGCGCGGCGAGCCGATCGTCGCCACCCCGCAGGACGCGTACCGGTGCTTCATGCGCACCGACATCGACCTGCTCGCGATGGGCTCCTTCCTCCTCGACAAGAGCGAGCAGCCGGAATGGACCGAGGACGGCGACTGGCGGGAGCGGATTCCGCTCGACTGACGAGACCCGATCGACGAAGAGGGCGGTTCGATGGCAGCGATCACCCGTGCCGGCGTCGCGGTGCTGGCGGTGCTGGTCTACTACCTGGTGGTCGTGCCGGTCGGACTGGCCGTCCGGCTGGTCCGCGATCCGCTGCGCCGGCGGCCCGACCCCGCCGCGGACAGCTACTGGACGTACCCCGACCGGGCGCCTCGACGGCGCCCTCCGGACTCCGAACCCAGATGACGCACCGGCGCGCGGCCCCCCCCGTCAAGATCGCGGCGGAGTCCTGCACGTTCGACGCATGTTCCGCACCCGTCCCGAGGAGCTTCTCCATGACCAGCCGACCGCCCTTCACCATCGATCCCGCGGGCGCCGACCTCGTCGGCGAGGCCGCCCGGCTCCGCGAGGCCGGCGACGTCGTCAGGGTCGAACTGCCCGGCGGGATCCCCGCCTGGGTCGTCACCCGGCACGACCTGCTGCGGCGGGTCCTGCTCGATCCCAAGGTCAGCAAGGACGCCCGGCGGCACTGGCGGCTGTGGCCGGAGGTCGCCACCCGGCCCGAGTGGGCCTGGATCAACGTGGTGGTCGGCGGGCGCACCATGCTGAACGCCTACGGGGCCGAGCACCGGCGGTTACGCCGGCTGCTGTCCCCGAGCTTCACCAACCACCGGACCAAGGAGATGCAGCCGATCGTCGACCGGATCACCGCCGGGCTGCTCGACGACCTCGCCGCGCTGCCGCCGGGGCGGGTCGTGGACCTGCGCGCCGCCTACGCCCAACCCCTGCCGCTCGGGGTGATCTGCGAGCGGTTCGGCGTGCCGGAGGAGATGCGGCTGGACTTCGCCCGGCTCGTGTCCGCGGTCCTGGACACCAGCATCGCCTCCCCCGAGGAGTCCGCCGTGGCCGTCGTCGAGGTCTACAAGATGATCGACGACCTGATCGCCCGCAAGCGCGAGCACCCGGCCGACGACCTCACCACGCAGCTGATCGAGGCCCGCGAGGGCGACGACCGGCTGTCGCGGGACGAGCTCCGGGACACCCTCCTGATGATCATCTCGGGTGGCCAGGAGACCACCGTCAGCCTGATCGTCAACTCGGTGCATTCCCTGCTCACCCACCCCGACCAGTTGCGGCGGGTCCGCGCGGGCGACCTGTCCTGGGAAGCCGTCATCGAGGAGACGCTGCGAGTGAACCCCTCGGCCGCCAACATCCCGCTGCGGTTCGCGGTGGAGCCCCTCGACCTGGAGGGCGTGCGCGTCCCGGCGGGCGACGCCATCCTCGCCACCTACCTCGTCGCCGGGCACGACCCGCACCAGCACGGCGAGGACGCCGCCGAGTTCGACGCCGGCCGCGAGCAGCGGGAGAACCTGGCCTTCGGCATCGGCGCGCACCACTGCATCGGCGAGCCGCTGGCCTGGCAGGAGGCGCTCACCGCGCTGCCCGCGCTCTTCGAGCGCTTCCCCGACCTCCGGCTGGCCGCCGACACCGCCGAGCTGGGGCAGCTCCCCACCTTCATGCTCCAGGGCTGGAGCGAGCTTCCCGTCCGGCTGACCGCGCCGCCGCTGGACGGCTGACCCGCGGGACCGCCCGCGAGCCCCACGCCCCACCGCCTCGGCGTGGGAAGAGCGTCGGCCGTGGTCTCCAGGGCCGCGGCCGACGCTCCTTCAGCGGGGCCTCGCGTGACGCCGCAGCAGCCGTTCGAGGTTGCGGGGACGGAACAGGGGCGCGGGCCCGCTGAGCATGTTGGTGACGCGCGCCAGGTCGCGGAACATCGCGGGGTCGTCGACGGCGAGATCCTGGCACGTGGTCAGGTACCGGTGCGCGGCGGTGACCAGCGGGGTCGTCTCCGACCATGCCCGGTCGGCCAGGGACGACATCAGCCACGGCCAGGAGGTGATCCGTCCCGCGCGGCGCTGGAACACCCGGGAGAACCCGGTCAGGTCGGCGTCCGAGGGTCGGCCGAGCAGCTCGCCGAGCGCCCGGGCCTCCAGCGCCGCGACGGTCATCCCCTGCGCGTACAGGGGATTGAACGTGCAGGCGGCGTCGCCCAGCACGACGAGGCCGTCCGGCCAGGGCCGGACCCGGTGGTAGTGGCGGCGGACGGCCGTCGACCGCGCGTAGCGGACCACCCCGGACACCGGGCGCAGCGGCGCGACGACGGCGGCGATGTCGCTGCGCAGCGACTTCATGAAGCGGTCGAAGCCGTCCTCGTCTGCCGGAGGGTGGTCGCCGGCCGCGCCCTGGAGGGTGACGAGCAGCAGGTCGCCCTCGACGCGGAGGGCGAAGCAGCCGCGCGGGAGGCGGGGGGCGTGGGGGATCTCGAACAGCGCCCGCCAGCCCGGCCCCGCCTCCGGCTCGGCGCGGTAGCCCCGGGTGGCGTAGCCGACCCCGGCGTCCACGGACGTCTCCTCGGGGGCGGGCACGCCGATGGCCGCCAGCCAGCCGGGCAGCCGGGACGTGCGCCCGGACGCGTCGGCGACCAGGGAGGCGGGGAGCGTCGCGGCCCCGCCGCCGCGCCGGGTCAACCGGACGCCGGTGACCCGTCGCGCGTCCCCCACCAGCCCGGTGACGGTGCGGCCCTCCACGACACGGACGCCGTCGGTCGCCTGCACGCGGTCCCGCAGGACGGTCTCCAGAAGCGGCCGGCTGACCGGCTGGATGGTCACGTCCGACGGGGTCGCCGTGAGGAGCCCGCCCGGCCAGAGGTGCTCGGCCTGCGCGCAGAAGTCGGCGGGCGGCGCCCCCGCCGCCGCCAACTGCGAGCTGAGCCCCGGGAACAGCTCGTTGAGCACCCGCAGGCCCCGCGCCGCGAGCGCGTGACCGTGTCGGCCCTGCGGCACGCCGGCCCGCGGGCGGGGCTCGGCCGGCAGCCGGTCCCGCTCGACGACGGTGACCTCGGTGAAGGCGCGGCTCAGCGCCCGTGCGGCGGCGAGGCCGGCGATCCCCGCGCCGATCACGACGGCGTGCCCGCCGCGGCGCCGCACGGGGCTCATGCCGGTGGGCGCCCGTACCAGGGCGGCAGGTCGATCGGATGGCTGACCAGGGACGCCAGGAAGACCACGAGCTGGAGGGAGAGCATGCAGGCGTTGGCGAACCCGACGCCCGCCAGCAGCCGGACCCACGGCCGGATCCGGCGCGGCAGGCTCAGCGAGCCCTCCAGGAGCCAGACCTCCCGTCCCGGCCCGGCGTACAGGACCATGACCACCACGGGCATGACCGCGCAGAACGTCATGATGGCCGGTGAGTACAGCGGGAGCTGGTACCACTCGCCCCCGAAGAGGGTGAAGTGGGGCAGGTCGCGGGAGTAGCCGTAGCCGCCGAAGCGCATGTACGCGTGTTCCAGGACGATGTCGATCGGGAACATGGCGGCGGCGGTGAGCCAGCAGACGCGGGCACGGCTCCAGCCCGGTCGCCGGGTCCTCAGCCCGTGGGCGATGCCCATGCCGATCCAGATCCAGATCACCACCCACGGGTAACCGAGGTTCTCCAGCAGGCTCTGGGCCTGCGGGGTGGGGCCGTCCCACCCCGGCATGTAGGGGCCCCACGTCGGATAGCTGATCCCGTAGAGGTTGTCGCTCGCGGTCTGATGGATCGCGCCCGAGTACGGGTCGCTCCAGAAGGACAGGAAGTAGCCGGTGAACAGGGCGGTGGACAGGGTGATCCGCCCGGCCGCCCGGGACCCCCGCCAGCACACCGCGGCCATCACCGCGCACACCGCGATCGCGATGACCTGGAGCACCTGCGTGCTGACCTTCAGGTAGGCGGGCATGGGGCCGTCGAAGTCGTACCCGTGCAGGTTGCCGTCGGCGGCCCACCGCACGGCCACCCACGCCTGGAAGAGGACGCAGGCCGTCCCGAACGCGGCCCACAGCACCGGCGGGCGCCGGACCGGCGCGAGCAGGGCCGGCACCGGCCGGGCGGCGGCGCCCGGCCGGTGCGCGCGCGTGCGGCGCTCGCCGCCGCTACGCGGGGAGGGCTCGCCGCTACGCGGGGAGGGCTCGCCGCTACGCGGGGAGGACGTCGGCTGCCGCATCGGGCGTCCGCCTTCCGGTGGCCGGCTCGGAGAAGCCCATCTGCCCGCCGATCCAGTCGGCCAGCCCGGCCGCGCTCGGCTTGACCCAGATCACCCCCGGCTTGATGGTGATCTTCAGGGTGCTCTGGAGCCGCTGCTGGAGCTGGACGGCGGCCAGGGAGTCGACGCCGAGCAGGACCAGGCTGGTGTCGGGGGAGATGTGGCGGCTGGTCCCGCCGAGGATGGCGCGGACGCAGTCGATGATGTGGCCTTCCAGGATCCTGCGCCGCTGGGCGGGGCTCCGCGCGTCGTGCAGTTCGGCCAGCACCGCGGACGGCCCGTCGTTCTGGGCGGGCCGTCCGCTCAGGAGGTCGCGTAGGAGGGACGAGGTGGCCAGCGCGGGGTAGGCGGCGGTCCATTGGGCCGCGTCGATCGGCGAGTAGGCGATCTGGCGGTGCCCGTCGGCGAGGATGCGTTCCAGGGCCTCGACGCCGTCGGCCGGTGAGATCGTCACGTGCCCCTGGCGGCCCAGGTGCTGGCCCCGGCCGACCTCCGCCCACGCGCCCCAGTGGATCCCGGTCGCGGGCAGGCCGTGGCTCAGCCGGTGGCCGACGAGGTCGTCCAGGAACGCGTTGGCGGCCGCGTAGGCGGCCTGGCCGGGCGAGCCCAGCAGGGAGGCGACGGAGGAGTAGACGACGAAGAAGTCCAGGTCGTGGTCGAGGGTCGCTTGGTGCAGGGCCCACGCGCCCTCGGCCTTGCCGCGCCAGACCCGGTCGATGAGCGGGGCGTCGAGGGTGGCGAGGGTCGCGTCCTCGACCACTCCGGCGGCGTGCAGCACGCCGCGCAGCGCGACGTCCTCGCCGGTCGCGGTGCGCAGGGCCCGGCCGAGGACGCCGGGGTCGGCGACGTCGCCGAGGACCACGGCGATGTCGGAGCCGGTGAGGGTGCGCAGGTACTCCAGCCGTTCCACGGCGTGCTCGGACGGCGCGGACCGGCCGCAGACCACCACCCGCCGCGCGCCCCGCTCGGCCAGCCAGCCGACCGTGACCAGGCCGAGCCCGCCGAGACCGCCCGTCACGACGTAGGCGGCGTCGGGGCGCACCCGCCGCCGCGGCGCCGCCGCGGTCGCGCCGGGGCCGGGCCTCACCCGGACCTGGTGCCGGACCCCGTGCGACCAGGTGACCTCGGTGATGGGCAGGTCGGCGGCGCGCAGGTCGGCGAGCACCGCGTCCAGCGGCGTGCCGCCGGACAGCTCGACGATGCTCGGCGCCAGCTCGGGATGCTCGAACGCGGCGGCGCGCCAGAGCCCGCGCAGCCCCGCCGCCGACATCGCCGGCGGCATCGCCCCCGGCGTCGGCGCGTCGCCGGTGCGGAGCGCGAGCCACAGGCGCGGCGGCGCGTCCCGTCCGGCCGACCGCTGGACGACGGTGACCGCGCGCTTCAGCTCCTCGCGTGCGGCGGCGGCGGGGTCGCCGTCCCCGTGGGCCGCGCCGACGGCCAGCACGACCGTGGTGCGGGACGACCGGGGGTCCTGGTCTGCTTCGTCGAGCGCCTCGTCGAGCCGCTGCGGTGTCAGCGCCTCGTCCGGGCCGTGGGCGAGGACCCGGCAGCCCGCCGATCCCTCGGCGAGCAGCGTCCCGAGCCGCCGCGTCCACGGGGTCCCCTCGGGTGCGATGACCAGGTAGCGGGACGCGGCCGCCCGCTCGGCGTCGGCCGGCTCCGCCGCCGGTTCGGGCACCCGCTCCAGGTGGGCGAGGCGGGAGTTGAACCGCTCCTGCGGCGGGGTGATGTTGAGCAGCCGCAGCCCGCGCACCTCGGCGACCACGGTGCCGTCCAGGGCGATCAGCTGCCCCGAGGCGGTGCACGCCAGGTCGTCGGCGGTGTCGAGCCGCACGCTCGCCGTGCGGGCGTGCGCGGTCGGCCCGTACACCCGCAGCTCGGCGGCGCCGCCGACGACGACCGGGCCGGGGCTGGTCGCGTAGTTGACGATCCACGCGCCGACCACGGTCTGCACGACCTCGTCGGCCAGCGCCGGATGCAGGACCATCATCCAGGCCGACACCCGGCCGGCGTCCGCGATGCGCACCGAGGAGACCGCGCGGTCCTCCTCCGGATGCACCTGGATCCGCTCGATCGCGGCGAAGGCCGGGCCGTGGATCACGTTGTGCCGCTCGCGGACGTGCGCGTACAGCTGCTCGGGCACCGAGTCGCGCCACTCGGGGGTGGTCAGGGCGGCGGGATCGAGCGCCTTGGCCCGCGTGTGCCGGGGCAGCGGGCGCACCGTGGCGCGGGCGTGCACGATGAGCGCGCCGTCCCGCCCCTGCGAGACGACCTCGGCGGCGGCCTCGCGCCCCTCGCTCCGCAACCGGGTGGTGACCAGCGGCTCGGGCTCCAGCGGGAGCGGCTTCTCGATGCTCAGCTCGCTCAGCGACAGCCGCACGGTCCCGAAGACCTCCGCGCCCGCGGCCAGCATCATCTCGGCGTAGGCGGTGCCGGGCAGCACGGCGACTCCGGCCACCTGGTGGTCGTCCAGCCAGGGCAGGCGGCGCGGGCTGATCGGCGTCTGCCACAGGTGCCGCCCGGGCGACTGCGGGTCGTGGACGTGCCCGCCGAGCAGCGGGTGCTCGCTGGCCGCGGGCAGGTTCGGGGCGACGAGCCGGTACGGTTCCCGCTCCCCGCCGAGCCGCAGCCGCCGCCACGCCGTGCCGGGGACGTCCACCGGCGGCGCCTGGCCGTGGCGGACGCTCCAGTCGACGGCGTGCCCGGCGCAGTGAACGGCGGCCAGGTTGGCGAGGAAGGCGTCCTGGTCCTCCTCGCCCCGGCGCAGGCTGCCCACCGCAAGCGCGTCCTCCACGTCGTGGCGGCGCGCGGTGTCGGCGACCGGGCGGACCGACATCGGGTGCGGGCCGCACTCGATGAACAGCCGGTGCCCGTCGGCCATCGCGGCGGCGATCGCCTCGTGGAAGCGGACGGTGCGGCGCTGGTTGCGCACCCAGTACCCGGCGTCCAGCGGTCCGGGCCGGCGCGGGTCGTCCGCGGCGGTCGAGTAGAAGGCGAGCCGGGGCTCGCGCGGGGTCACCGTGGACGCCGCCTCGTGCAGGCGGTCCAAGATGGGGTCCATCTGGGGGGAGTGGGAGGCGACGTCGACGTCCACCATGCGCGCGACGGCGCCGTCCGCCTGCCAGCGCTCCACCAGCGCGGCGACCTGCTCGGCGTCACCGGACACCACCGTCGCCTCGGGCGAGGTGAGCACGCCCACCGCCACGCCGTCCGCGCCGGCCGCCTCGATGTCGGCCTGGACGCGGTCGGCGCCGAGCATGACCGAGGCCATCGCCCCGCCCGCCGTCTCGGCCAGCAGGGTCGCCCGGCGGCAGATCACCGCCACCCCGTCGGCGAGGTCGAGCCCGCCGGCCACGACGGCCGCGGCGACCTCGCCGAGGGACTGGCCGATCACCGCCGCCGGCTCCACGCCCCACGACCGCCACAGCCGGGCCAGCGCGACCTGGACGCCGAAGAGCACCGGCTGGATGCGGTCCACGCCGACGAGCAGCTCGGGCTCGTCGAGCATCCGCCGCAGCGAGAACCCCGACTCGGCGGCCATGAGGGGTTCGATCTCGTCGACGGCGGCGGCGAACTCCGGTTCCGACTCCAGGAGCCCCTGGCACATCCCCGCCCATTGCGTGCCCTGACCGGGGAAGACGAACACCGGTCCGCGGTGCCCGGCGGGCAGCGTGACCGTGCCGTCGACCACCCCGTCCGGCGCGGAGCCCGCCGCGAAGGCCCGTGCCCGCGCCACCAGCTCGCCGCGGTCGCGGGCGACGATCGCGGCGCGGTGCGCGGCGTGCGAGCGGTGCGCGGCGAGGGTGCGGGCGACGTCGTCCAGGTCGGTGCCGGCGCCCTCGCCGTCGACCCACTCGGCCAGCCGCCCCGCCGCCAGCGCCACCGACTCCGGCGCGACGCCGGAGAGCGCGAACAGCCGCGGCCGCGCGTCCGCCGGGCCCGCCGCGCGCGGTCCGGACCCGCGCGCCGCGCCGGAACGCGCGGACGCCACCGGCGCGGACTCCAGGATGATGTGGGCGTTGGTGCCGGTCACGCCGTAGGAGCACACGGCCGCCAGCCGCGATCCGCCCTCCACCGGCCACGGGGTCACCTTGGTGGGCACGAACAGCCGCGAGTCCTCGTCGACCGCGATGGCCGGGTTCCAGTCGAGGAAGTTCGCGTTGGGCGGGATGAGGCCGCGCCGCATGGACTCGACCGCCTTGATGGTGCCCGCGAGCCCCGACACCGGTTCGGAGTGCCCGATGTTGGTCTTGATGGAGCCGAGCGCGCAGCGGCCGGTTCCGCGCCCGTACACCGCGTTGATGGACGCGTACTCGACGGGGTCGCCGACCGGCGTCCCCGCGCCGTGCGCCTCGACCAGGCCGACCCGGCCCGGGTCGATCCCGGCGCGCGTCGCCGCCGCGCGGTACAGGGCCTGCTGCATCTCGGTGGACGGGGCCGTGAGCCGGGTGGCCTGGCCGTCGTTGTTGACCACGCCGCCGCGGATCACCGCCAGCACCCGGTCGCCGTCGCGGCGGGCGTCCGAGAGCCGCTTGAGCAGCAGCATCGCCGCGCCCTCGCCGCGCACGTAGCCGTCGGCGCGGCCGTCGAAGGCGAAGGACTCGCCGCGCTGCGACGTCAGCAGCGAGGCTTCGAGGTGGTGCGTCTGCGGCGACAGCATCAGCATCACCGCGCCCGCCAGCGCCGTGTCGCACTCGCCGAGCGTGAGGGCCCCGCAGGCGGTGTCGACGCTCACGAGGCCCGACGAGCACATCGTGTTCAGCGCCATCACCGGGCCCCGCAGGTCCATGCTGAACGCCAGCAGCCCCACGAGGGTGCCGGGGAAGTTGCCGAACAGGTACATGCTGTTCTGCGCGTCCTCGATCGGACGGGCCTCGCGGAACAGGTTGTCGGGCGTGTAGGCGCCGACGTAGACGCCGGTGCGGGACCCGCGCAGCCGGTCCAGGGGCACACCGGCGTGCTCCACCGCCTCCCGCGCCACCTCCATCAGCACCCGGAACTGCGGGTCGACCCACCGCTGCTCGGCGGGCGCGACGTTGAGCGCCTCGGGGTCCCAGGCCCACACGTCCCCGTCCAGGAAGCAGCCGCGCCCGTACCGCACGGCCTCGTCGGGATTCTGGAACGCCATCAGCCGCTCGGCGTCCCACCGGTCGGCGGGGACCGGCCCCATCTCCTGGCGGCCCGCCGCCGCCAGCTCCCACAGTCCCGCGGGCGTCTCCACTTTCCCGGGGAAACGGCAGCCCATTCCGATGATCGCGATGGGCGCCGATTGCGAGGTTGACATCTTGGTCTCCCTGATTGTGCTGACCGGGCCCTTATTCGGCGACGTAGGTCCGGTGCGACCAGTGGTAGATCTGGAACTCGCCGTCCTCGATGCGGACAACCCGCCGGGTCTGGAAGAAATGTTCGGTGCAGTGTCCGCGCGACACTTTCACCGTCGGCTCCCCGGCCGGAATCCGGCGGCGGCGGTCGGCTGCGGAAAAGGTGTCGGGGCCGCCCTCGAGCAGCACGTCAACGAGGGGTTTCGTGCTGTGCTCCACCGTTCCTCTCCACTCCCTTTCGACTTCTCCGCGGTGCTGGAGAAGTGCCTGAGCGACGCACAAGAGGTGACGCTAACCCAAAATTGGCGACAGCGGTCCCATGCGGTGTCGGAAAGTCGTGAAGTGATTTAAAGATCTTGACGCGAATTCAGGCGCGGCGGACCGCCGTCGGCGGTCGAGCGCGGCGCCGCCGGAAACGCCGCCCACCGAAATAGAAGGGTCACGCGGCCAGGCGGGGGAGCCGTTGCTGAATGGACCGGGCTCTGGTCAGCAGGGCGTCGGCCGCCGGATTTCCCCGGTAAGGCCGGATTCTGGACTGCAGGAGCGCGAGCGCGGTACGGGCCCGTCCGGAACTGATGGCCGGATACTCGTCCAGGAAGCGGTGCCAGGTGGTGATCGCCTCATCCAGGTGGCCGACGCGCAGGCGGAGATCGGCGATATGCGCCAGGATGAGGGCCCGATTGTGCCGTTCAGTGGCCGGACGGCGGCGCACGGACAGTTCCAGCTGCCCGATGGCCTGCGGCACTTCCCCCAGCAGGGCCAGCATCAGGCCCCGTTGGCAGGCCAGCGCCGCCGCGGGCCCGCCGCGGGCCGTGCTCTCGTTCGCGCGCGCCCGCCCCAGGCAGGACTGCGCCGACCTCATGTCGAGCACCGCGCCGTCGCGGTCGCCGGTCGCCGCGCGCGCCACCGCCCGCTGGCCGAGCAGGGCCGCGAGGTCCGCGGCGGGCATGTCCGCGGTGGCCGTGTCGACGGCGACCCGGGCCAGCCGGAGCGCGTGCCGGTAATGCCCGAGGGCCACCGCCTGGGTGCTCATCGCCCGCAGCACCAGGGCCCGGGGACCGGCGTCCTCCGCCCCGGCCGCCAGGCGCAGGGCGACGCGGTAGTACTGCTGGCCGAACCCGTGGAGTTCGTCGTCGCAGCACATCAGCCCGCACAGGTGGATCAACCGGGTCGCGACCGGCAGCAACTCCGCGCGGGTCTCGGGAGGCGCCGCGTGCAGCGCCGGGGCCATGGTGTCGGCCAGGTAGAGGCCGAGCGCGGGACGGACATGGCCGACGCCCCCGGCGGCGCTCGCGTCGGTGAACAGCCGCAGCATCTCCGCCGCGGACTCGACGTCGGCGCGCCTGACGCGCACGAACTCCCCCAGCGGGTCCGCCGCCGGGACCCGCCCTCCCGCGCCCGTCGTCGGCACCACCGACTCGGCCAGCCGGTACACGCGAAAGGCGGAGGTGCCGAAGGCGCGCGGATCGGTCGCGGCGGCGGCCAGCGTGACCAGCCGCCTGAGCGGACTCTCCGCGCGCTGCCCGATCTCGGCGGAGGTCTCGCCGAAGCCCGCCTCGGCCATCGTGACCGGTCGGCTGAGCCGTCGGGAGAGCGCTTCGGACACGACGTGGGGCACGGGCCGCCGGGGAGTCATGCCGGAGATCCACTGCCCGACCGAGGACCGGGAGTAGGCGAGCCGGAGGCCGGCCTCGCGGCCGACCGCGTTCACCGCCTCGGCGAGGTTCTGGCCGTTCCAGTCCGCCTCTTTGATCAGTACCTGCAAACGATCGTTCTGCACCCTGTGTGAGCCCACCGAAATCCTCCGGAGACGCTGCCGCTTCTCCCCTAGGGGCCTACGATCGGCCCGCGGCACCCGGCCCGTCGTCAAGGCGAGTGCCCAATCCTCCTACCGCCTAGCGGTAACCGGAGGGATCCGGCTAGCGGTAAACGAGCCTGATCAGGGCGCACGGAGCGCCCCGGTTGAGTGTCGGTCCGGGCGCGAGCGGTGGGAGAGGGCGGCGGCCTGGCCTCGGGTGCGGCAGCCGATCTTGACGGTGTGCTCGGACAGCACGAGGCGCGCGGCGATCTCGGCGTCGCCCAGGCGTCGCCGATGCGCAGGACGTCGCGTTCGCGAGGGGTAAGGCGTTCGTGCGGGCCGCGGAGTCCGACCCCCGGTGCCGGGCGCGGGTCGGCGGCACGGACCCACGGCGGGGGCGTCCGGCGCGGCCCGGCCGCCACCGGCGGCGTCATCACCGCCGCCGGGCTCGTCCGTTCGCTTCAGATGGGCGCGCTGGTCGTCTGGCTGGACGACCGCGCCTGGTGACCCGCTCGGCGGCGGAGCCGCGACAAGCAGCCTGCTACAAGTGTAGTTTGAATGCGGTCCGCCGTTCCGGTAGGGCCGGTCGGTCGCGGTGAGAGGAGCCAGGTCGTGGCGGTGTCGATGGTGAAGGGGCAGCGGGTCTCGCTGGAGAAGCCGGGCGGGACGCTGGCCATGGTCCGGATGGGGCTGGGTTGGGACGCGGTCAAGAAGAAGGGCGTGTTCGGCAGGCAGCGCGAGCAGGACATCGACCTGGACGCCTCCTGCGTGCTGCTCGCCGACGGCGGGATCGCCGACGTCGTCTACTTCGGCAAGCTGACCAGCGACGACGGCTCGGTCCGCCACACCGGCGACAACCTCACCGGCGCCGGGGACGGCGACGACGAGTCGGTGCTGGTGGACCTGGCCCGCGTGCCGGTGCACGTGACGTCGCTGGTGTTCACGGTGAGCTCGTTCAGCGGCCAGTCCTTCGAGCAGGTCGAGAACGCCTTCTGCCGACTCGTCGACGAGAGCACTGGCGAGGAGCTGGCCCGGTACACCCTCACCGGGGGAGGGCCGCACACCACGATGGTGATGGCACGCGTCTATCGCCAGGGGACGGGGTGGAAGATGGCCGCGATCGGTGAACCCGGCCAGGGCCGCACCCTGCAGGACATGCTGCCCGCGATCGCCTCCTACGCTTAGCCTGGCGACGACGCGCGGGGGGACTCTGTGAGCGCTGATGGACTGACCGCGCTGGAGGACGCCCGCGCGTACGTCGTCCTGGCCTTCGCGCCGATCGGGGCGGAACCGGACGTCCTCCGCACGAAGGGGTGAGGCCGTTGTCGCGCAGACCGCTGGGGCAGTTGGAGGCGGAGGTGCTGGCGGCGCTCGCCGGGCTCGGCGGCTCGGCCAGCACGGCCGAACTGGTGGCGCGGCTCGACGGCGACCCCGCGTACACGACGGTGAACACGATCCTTCACCGGTTGTGCGAGAAGGCACTCATCTCCCGAACCCGGGCCGGGCGCCATTACCGGTACCGGCTCGCCGTCGACGAGTCGGAGCTCGTGGCGGGCCGGATGCGCGCGCACCTGCGGCACGCCAGCGATCCGGTGAGCGTGCTGAACCGGTTCGTCCGAACGCTCAGCAGCGAGGAGGCGCGCCAGTTGCGCGAGTTGCTCGACGACCCGGGAGAGCGCGGGTGAACTGGTTCACCGTCGTGCCGCTGGCCATCATGCTGGTGCTGAGCACCGTGCTCGGCCGGGTCCCCTTACCGCTGCACCCGTCCTGGTCTGCGCGGCTGCTCGCGACGACGGCCGCGACGACCGCGGTGGCCGCGCTCGGCACCGGGATCTTCGTGTCGATCAACTACGGGGCCTCGCTGGCGCCGGCCGCCGCCGCGCACGTCCCCGAATGGGCCTTGTTCGGAGACGACAGCCCGGTCCCGGACGCGGTCGGGATTCCGGCGGTGCTGCTGTCGGCCGCGGGTGTATGGGTCGCCGGTGGGACGGCCGTCGGCTGGGCGTCCGAGCTGCGGAGCGCGCGGGAGCAGGCGCGGCGGCCGCTGGAGACCGACGTCCCGATCGCCGTCGCGGTGCCGGGCCGCCACGGCGGGGTGCTGCTGTCGCGGGGGATGCTGCGCGCGTTCACGGCCGCCGAACTCCACGTGGTGTTCCAGCACGAGACGTCCCACCTGCGGCACCGGCACCACCGCTACACCGCGTCCGGGACCCTGCTCGCGGCGCTGCTGCCGCCGCTGCGCCCGCTGGACGCGCGGCTGCGCCTCGCGGTGGAGCGCTGGGCGGACGAGGACGCCGCCGAGGCGGTCGGCGACCGCGCCTTCGTCGCCCGCACGATCGCCAAGGCCGCCCTCGCCCATCCGCTCACCGGACCACCGGCCGCCGCGTTCGCCGACTCCGGGGTCGTCCAGCGCGTCGAGGCGCTCCTGGACCGGCCCCCGGACCGCAACCCGGTGACCGGCCCGCTGCTGTGCATGGGCAACGGCGTCGTCACCGGCTCGCTGACCGCCGCGACCCTGCAACTCGACCACATCGCCGCGTCCTGCCTGCTGCCGCTGCTCGCCGTGCGGTGACCGGACGCGCCGCGCCGGTCAGAGCTCGAACTCGGCGGGGTCCAGGCCGACCGCGTAGCACGCCTCGCGCACGACGGCCTTCTCCTGGTCGTCGAAGTGGCCGTCCGCGCCGCCGATCACGATGCCGATCTGGATGACGGCGCGCGCCTCGGCGGGCTTCTTCTTCGTCTTGCCGATGTCCTGCAGCACCGACACCTTGCCGAAGTCGAAGTCGGCGGTCAGCTTGGAGACGTAGTCGTTGAAGCGGCGCTGCAGGTCGTCCGCCGGGAAGTTCTGCAGCACCTCGTTGGACGCGATCAGCGACGCGGTCCGCTGCCGCTCGGCCGGGTCGACGCTCCCGTCGGCGGCGGCGACCAGCGCGCACATCGCCATGCTCGCGTCCCGGAACGCACCGCTTTTCAGATCGTTCTTCTTGCTCAGAAGCTGCGACTGCATCGTCTGCGTCGACTCGCGCAGCTTGTCCCAGAAAGGCATCGGATCCTCCGCTCGTTGTCGGTCTCTGCCGCCTCACCCAACCGCCACAACTGTAGTAGGTGGCGCTCCGCTGCCGGGCATCGTCCTCCCGTAGCGTCGCAGGCACTCCGGCCCCGCGCGGCCGTGGCTTGACTCTCGACGCCCGGACTTTCCCGGATCGGCCGCCTGACCGCCGAGCTTTTCTGCTACAAATGTAGTAGATATCCGCGAGAGGAGACTACATGGGCGTCAGCCTGTCCAAGGGCGGCAACGTCTCGCTGACCAAAGAGGCGCCTGGCCTGACGGCGATCACGGTGGGGCTCGGCTGGGACGTGCGCACGACCACCGGCACCGACTTCGACCTGGACGCCAGCGCGCTCCTGTTGAACGAGGGAGGCCAGGTCCCCTCGGACCAGCACTTCGTGTTCTTCAACAACCTGCGCAGTCCCGACGGGTCGGTCGAGCACACCGGCGACAACACCACCGGGGAGGGCGAGGGCGACGACGAGCAGATCAAGGTGAACCTGGCCTCGGTCCCGGCCGACGTCGCCCGCATCACCTTCCCGGTCTCGATCCACGACGCCGACGCCCGCGGGCAGAACTTCGGCCAGGTCCGCAACGCCTTCATCCGCGTCGTCAACCAGGCCGACGGCTCCGAACTGGCGCGCTACGACCTCACCGAGGACGCCTCGACCGAGACGGCCATGGTGTTCGGCGAGCTGTACCGCAGCGGCGCCGAATGGAAGTTCCGCGCCATCGGCCAGGGATACGCCTCCGGCCTGGCCGGGGTGGCCAAGGACTTCGGCGTCAACGTCTGACGGCCTGATCGTGGACGGGGACCGCCGCGCCGTCCCCGTCCACGGTCGTGTCACCTGGCGCCGGATTCCCCCATGCCCTTGAGGCTAATCCGTCGGCCGTTCGTGCAGGAGGCCGCTCTGCCAGCAGTGTCAGGGCGCGGCGGCGGGATCGGTGGGCTGACCGCCGCCGCGGCCGCTCAAGGGCCGCGGCTGGACGGTCGGCGTCCTCGGACGGGCCTCCACGCTGGAGCCGGTCGGGTCGGGCCTCGGCGTGACGCCAAACGCGCTGCGGGCCCTGGACACCCTCGGCGTCGGCGACCGGGTCCGCGAGCTCGCGGCGTTCGTCGGCGACGGCGGGCTGCGGCGGCCGGGCGGTGGCTGGCTGAGCCGCACCAGCGCCGAGGCCGCCGCCCGGCGGTTCGGCGACCCGACCGTCGTCGTGCTGCGCGCCGCCCTGGTGGACCTGCTCCAAGGGCTCCTCGACCCGGCGGAGATCCGCCTGGGCGTCACCGTCGAGTCGGCCTCTCTTGACGGGACGGTGGCCACCTCGCAAGGCGAGGACGGCGCGGACCTGATCGTCGCCGCCGACGGCATCGGTTCCCGCGTGCGGTCCGCCCTGTTCCCCGGTCACCCCGGGCCGCGCTACACGGGCCTGACGGCCTGGTCGTCGGGCTCAACCCGATCGCCGGAGGCCAGGTCTACTGCTACGCCACCGCCCCCCGCCGCGCCGGGGACGAACGCGCCGGACGAGAAGGCGGAACTGCTGCGCCTCTTCGGCGACTGGCACGACCCGATCCCCGACCTGCTGCGCCGGGCCGACCCCGCGCGGATCCTGCGCAACGACGTCTGCTCCATGCCGCGCCCGCTCCCCGCCCTGCACAGCGGCCGGGTCGTCCTGCTGGGGGACGCGGCCCACCCCATGACGCCCAATCTCGGCCAGGGCGCGTGGCAGGCGATCGAAGACGGTGTGACACTCGCACACGAGGTCACGAAGGGCGTCGGGCCCGCCGGGTACACCGCCGCCAGGCTGGCGCGCACCTCGGCCATGATGAGGAGGTCCCGCCGGATCGGCCGTCTCACCCAGATAAGGAGTCCGCTGGGGACCGCCCTCCGCGACGCGAGCATGTGGACCGCCGGTCACCTGGGCCAGAACCTCGTCCTACGCCAAGCCGACCCCATCTTCAACTGGACCCCGCCGAACGTGTCCGGCTACGAGCCGCTTGGCCGCGGGCGCCGGTACGGGGCTATGCGCCAGTCGATCTCCCATGCGCGCAGGGGACCGTGGGCGGCCCAGGCGAAGGCTCGTCGGCCGTCGTCGCTGAAGGCGACGTTCGCGCGGGTGCTCGCGTGGGTGATCAGGGTGTGGTTGCGCCAGCCGTTGCTCAGGTCCCACAAGGCGAGCTCGCCGTCGCCGGCCGAGGTGAGGGCGAACCTGCCCTCGGCCTCCAGGGCCATGTCGACGAGGTTCTCGGTCGAGGTGATCTCCGGGCGGCGGTGACCGGATTCCAGGTCCCAGACGCACAGGGCGCCGCTGAAGCGGGACGCCACCGCGTGCCGGTCGTCATCGGTGAGCGCTATCGCGGTCACTTGGGGTTTGTGCGCGTACGCGTACGGCGCGAGCGTGGCGACGCAGCGTCCCGCGTCATCGAGGTCCCAGACCTTGAGGTAGCCGCCGGCGGTTCCGGACACGGCCACGCGCTCGGTGCGGCTCAGGCAGACCGCGGAGACTTCTTCCTGGTGTCCGCCGAGGCGCATGACCTCGGTTCCGGACGAGGCTTCCCACACGCGAACGGTCTGCCCGCCAGCGGTCAGCACGTACTTTCCGGTGCGGCCGACCGCGACCGTGTTCCGCCACGAAGAGTACCCGCCGCCGGGTACGAGGCCGCGCCGCTCCAGGGTCGAGAGCGACCACAGTTGCAACTGGTTGCCGGTGCCGGAGGCCAGGGCGAGGTCTCCGGCGACCGCTTTCCAGGTCGGGCCATGGCGAGCGGGATTGTGGGTCTCGACGGTGCCGGTGGAGCAGTTCCAGATCAGTACGGTGCCGTCGTGCAGGCTGCAGACCGTGGTGGTCCCGTCTGGGCTCACCACGAGGGACTTGGGAGCCGTCGCGAGTTGCGGTGGCAGGTCAACGGGCCACACACCCTGGACGCGACCGCGGACGCACTGCTGGGCGAGCTCGTTCCAGGCGTCCAGGACGAGCCTGGACCGCTGGTGGCCCGGCGTGAGGCGCGCCTGGACCAGCAGGTCGTGCGCCTCGAAGAAGTTCCCCTGACCGAGTTCCTTCCGGCCTGCGCGAATGAGGCGGTCGACCTTGGCGTCGGTCACGGTCAGCTCACGGTGAGCGCGCGGCCGGCAGATGTGGAAAGGCGCCCTATAGGACGCGCGGGAGAACCCGCGGGGGATCGACCACACCCAGATCGCGGTGCGCGCGGATTTCGCCGAGCCCGCGTAGACGGCGTGGCCGCCGTTCGCGCTGAGCCGACCGGTGCGGACGTCGGCCGCCTCCATGTCACCGAGGGGGCACAGGCGAGACCGGCCACTGCGCAGATCCCAGAGCCGCACGTCGGAGTGCCGTCCGATCGTCAGGGCGAGGCGGGCGTCCCGGCTGAGCGAGACGGAGGAGAGGCGGGCGACGGGGGCGCGCAGCGTGCGCAGGCATCTGCGTTCCTCGACGTCCCAGAGCCGCAGCGTGCCTTGTTCGTCGGCCGACAACGCGTGGCGTCCGTCCGGGGTGATGTCGATGGCCACCACTCGGCCGGTGTGGCCCTCCAGGGCGGCGACATGGTCGCGGTCGTGCACCTGGACGGTGCCGCCGCCCCCGCCGCCGACCAGGATCCGGCCTCCAGCGAGCGCGACGGCCCGGGCGCCGCGGATCGCCGCCGCGGCGTGGCCGAGCTCCCGGGCGGACCTGTCGCCGAGGTCCCAGAGTTTGACGGTGCCGTCCGCGCCGATCGAAACCCCGCGCGATTCCCGGCTGTCGTACAGCACTCTCCACACGCCCTTGTGGCGCCCCTTCAGGGCGCGTGCGTCCTGCCGGTCGCCTTGCAGATCCCACCACCGGACCTTCCGGTCCCCGCGGGAGGCGCACAGCACGTAACGTCCGTCGGTGCTCAGGGCCACCGAGGCGGCGCCTCCCTCGCCCGCCTTGAGAGTGCGTACGCACTCACGGCGCTTGAGGTCCCAGACTTGAACGCTCTGGCGGTAGCCGCCGGTCACCGCGACGGAGGCGTCGGCTGCCACGTCGAGCATCGTGACCCCGCCGGTCTTGCCGGTGATGACGTCGAGGTGTTCCCAACCGTCCGAGCCCGAGGTCTCCTTGCGGAGCCGCGCCAGTTCCGCGGCGCCCCGGGAGTCCTTGTCCGCGGCCTCGCGCAGCAGCGGCCACGCCGTGGCGGCGTCGGCGCGTTCCAGGTGGATATGCCCGAGGAGCATCTTGGCCTGGGCCGGATCGTCGGCGTTGTCGACGGCCGCCGCCATCCGCTCGATCAGCGCCCCGTCGGTCAGCCGGTCGGCGCGCCAGGCCAGCAGACCGGCGTTGTAGATCGCCCCCGCGTGCTGGGGTTCGACCGCCCGCGCCTGCTCGAAGCAGCGGAGGGCCTCGTCCTCCCGCTTGAGGTCCAGCAGCGACAGCGCACGGTTGTTCAACTCGTCCGCCCGCAGCGAGGCGGCCTCGGGCTCCGGGCGCGGGTACTGATCGCCGATGGCCTCCCGGTAGCAGGCGGCGAGCCGCCGGGCGACCTCGCCCGCCCGAGGACGCCGGTCCGGGTCAGCGCGCAGGCATTCGGCGAGCAGTCCGGTGACACTCGTCGGCATCGCCGCGCGCCCGCCGCCCGGCCGCATCCCGGCCAAGACCCCGCGCGCCGCCGCTCCCGTGGCCCAGGTGACCTCGCCGGTGATCATCTCCAGCACGCTGACCGCGAGGCTGAACACGTCGCTGCGGCGGCCCACCCGCCGTCCCGCCGCCTGCTCCGGGGACGCGTACGCCGGAGTCAGCCCGCCCGCACTGACCAGGACGCTTGGATCGGGCCCCGCCCCGACAGCCCCGACCGCGCCGCCGGGGAGGCCCTTGGCCAGCCCGAAATCGGTGACCTTGGCCGTGCCGTCCGGGTCCATCAGCACGTTGGCGGGCTTGACGTCCTGGTGGGTCAGCCGCCGCCGATGCGCGTGCTCCAGCCCCCAGGCGAGCTGGATCGCCACGTCCAGGACCCGCGCCGTCGCCGCCCGGCCGCCGCCCCGGTAGAGGCGCCCGTCCCGGATCCAGTCGCGAAGGCTCCCGCCCGGCACGTACTCGGCGAAGATCCGGGGAACCCCGTCGATCGTGCGGACGTAGTGGCAGACGCACACGTGCGGGTGCATCCCCAGCCCCACCCACGTCTCGGCCTCGGCCGAGAACGCGCGCCGGTCGGCGTCGGCGCCGACCAGTTCGACGCGCGGGCTCTTGACCGCCAGGTCCAGGTCCCAGCCCAGGTGACGGACGCGGTGCACCACGCCCATCCCGCCCGCGCCCAGCAGCCCCTTGACCTCATACAGGCCGAGAAGCCGTTCGCCCACCCGCCATTCCCCGTGCATGGATCCCCCCGCCTCCACTCTCCCGCGAACAGGCCGTTACCGACAGTGAGACTCAACGAACCCACGGTCGGTTCAACGGGACGAGCGCAGCGGGTCTCGGCCTGGCGAGGAAGACCGCCCGGTCACGTCGTACCAGCGAACTGGCGCAGCACCATTTCGACGGCGGCTGGCGAACGGTCGAACTGGGCAGAGGCGGTCCGATCTTCCCGTTCGCGCCCGCGGTCGCGACCGACGGACGCTCGCGTATCGACGTCTTCTACCGTGGACACTCTTTGCCAGCGGATATGGGACGGACGCTGGAGCGCGGAGATCGACCTCGGGTTCGGCCCGGTCAAATGGTGCTCTCGCGCGGCCCCCGCCTTCTCGACGTGTTCTATTTCCTCGGCATCGCCGGGGGGACGGCGCACCGGAGCTACTACTGACCGGTAGACCAGTCTCCTCCGAGCGCTTTCGACGAGCGGCTCCGTTGTTCTCCGAGGCCCGGTAGGGGCATGGCCTTCGTCAATGGCGCCTGACATCCTCGTCCGGGGGTGGCCGGGACGTCCGGCGGGGTGACCGGGCCGCCGCGGAAGCGGCGCAGGCCCGCGTGCCAGACGCGGGCCGCCAACCGGACAGGTGGGCCGTAACCGGTCAAAGTGCCCACGACCGGCCTTGTGACGGCAAACAGCGCGCGTTCATACTCGCGGCACGACCCGGGCTCCCATTCAGAACCGGGATACGTGAAAGGAATCCACGCATGCGTCGTTCATTCGTCGTGGTCACACTTGCTCTCGCGACCGTCTTCGCCCTCACCGCCACACCGGCGACGGCGGCGCCCTCGCGGCCCGCCGCGCCCTCCGGGTGGGTCCGCGTTACCTCAGCCAACCAGGCGAGTCTGCTGCACGGCCGCAGCGTCCAGGAGGCGTTAGCCGGAACCACCATCTACTCCACCGCCAACAACCGGTACGTGTCGGCCGAACTCGGCTACACCGGCGGCGACCAGGGGATGCTGCGGGCCCGCGCGACGGCCGTCGGCCCGTGGGAGCAGTACAGCTTCTACGCGTCCGGTTCCACGGTGACGATCACGTCCAACGCCAACGGCCGGTATGTGTCCGCCGAGCTGGGTTACACCGGCGGCGACCAGGGGATGCTGCGGGCCCGGGCGACCGCGGTCGGCCCGTGGGAGCGGTTCAACCTGTTCCACAACCAGAGCACCGGCAGGTGGGCGCTGCAGTCCCAGGCCAACGACCGGTACGTGTCGGCCGAGCTGGGCTACACCGGTGGCGATCAAGGGATGCTGCGGGCCCGCGCGACGGCGATAGGCCCGTGGGAGGAGTACGTGCTCAACGGCTGAGGCCGCTGCGCGCGACAACGCGAAATCGGTGCCGACGGGGCTGACGCACCGGCGGCACCGAAACACGCCTGCCTTCGCTGCGTGACCCGTTGGCCCTCACTCGCCTCACCAATTGTCGGCTGGGGGTGAATCAGGCCTGGAAAAGGCGATCGAGATAGGTGTCGAGGGCGGCGACGGCGGCGTCCGGCGGCAGGCTCTGGGGCCCGGCGTGGGAATGCAGGGCCAGCCCGTCGACGAACGCCCACAGGGCCGTCGCCTCCGCCTTCGGGTCCGCATTGCCGCTGATCTCCTCGCTCGCCTGCGCGGCCTCGATCGCCTCGGTCAAGTGGGCGCGCACCTCGTCGTGGACGGCGACCTGGACGTCCCGCAGCCGCGCGCTGTCCACGGCGCGCCCGCAGAAGGCCAGGTAGACGCGCAGTTCCGCGCCGCGCTCGGCGTCGAGGGGGAGGAATTCCAGCAGGCAGTCGCGCAGCGTGTCGCGGACGGTGCCGTCGCGGTCCATGGCGCGTGCCACGCGTTCGCGCGTCCGCTCGCAGATCCGCTGGAAGGTGAACAGCAGAAGCTCGTCCTTGCCGGAGAAGTAGTAGCCGACGAGGCCCACCGACACGCCCGCCTCCTTGGCGGCGTGGGCGAAGGTCACCTTCTCCATGCCGTCCGCCGCGACGATCCGCCGCACCGCGTCGGCCATCTGGCGGCGGCGTTCGTCGTGGTCGGCGACGCGGGGCATGGGCATCTCCCAGGGCACTGATCGTCCGGGACGGCTAGGCCTGCCCGCTCACCGGTTCGGCCGCCGCGGCCGGCGAGGCCAGCGCTCGGGACAGGTATCGGTGGAACTGCCAGAGGGGGCGCTCCAGATGGGAGAACCGCCCGCCGGACGTGGTCGCCGAGCCGAGCCCGCGCTGGACTCCGCGGATCATCACCAGATCCTCCGTCTGCACCTGATCATAGACGTCGCGGTAGGCGGCCAGGGTCTCCGCGTAGTCGGGGGCGCTCCGCGCCCCGGGCGGGACGAGGACCGTGATCTGCGCGTCGTGCGTCGTCGGGCCCGTCGGCAGCCATCTGAACCAGGCGGCGTGGTCGGGCATGACGGTGAGCACGAGCAGTGGGAAGACCCCGATGACGAGCAGGCCGGACCGCTGTTCGGCGCTCAGCCCCGGCACGGGCGGGAACAGGGTGGGCACCACGCCGTGCCCGTCCTCCTCTCCGGCCGAGGCGTCCCTGCCGACCGGATTGAACATCGAGAACCAGGCGCCGTCGCAGTCGTCCACCCGCGTCGCCTGGCCAGGCAGCATGGGCTGCAGGCTCTCCGCGTGCGTCCCGATGTGGTGGTAGCTCTCCGATCCGTTCTCGACGGCGACCTTCCAGTTCGCCTCCACGCCGGTCCAGGTCAGCGTCTCGGCGGCGAGCCAGTCGGAGAGCCCGTAGGCGCGCAGCCGCTCGGTGGGACCGGCCAGGCGCGGCGCGAGCGGCCCCGCGTCGCGGTCCAGGTTGACCATGATGAAGCCGTTCCAGACCTCCAGCGCGAACGCGGGAAGGCGGCACGCGGCGCGATCGAAGTCCACCTTGTGCATCAGCGGCGCGCCGGTGAGCTGCCCGGCGTACCGGCCGTCCAGCCGGTAGGTCCAGGTGTGGTACGGGCAGGTCAGCCGCGGCAGGTTGCCCTGCCGCGGCGCCTGCTCCTCGGGCAGCACGTCCATGAAGCGGTGCCTGCACACGCGTGACAGCGCGTGCAGCGCGCCGGCCTCGTCCCGGGTGATGACCAGCGCCTCGCCGAAGAGGTCGACGGCCAGGTAGTCGCCCGGCTCGGGCACCTGGTCCACGCGCGCGACGAGGGCGGCCTCGCCGTTCCCCGGCCGGTCGTTTATCTGCATACCTCCCGTGTGGGTCGCCCACGTACGCAAAATAACTGTACAGACACTCAGTTATTTGCCAAGGGCACCGCCGGACCGCCCGGCGCGGAGTCGGGGCGGGCGGTGCGTGCTAGTCGACGACGGCGCCCGCGGTCAGATTGGCGACGGTGCCGGTCAGGCCCGCGGCCCGGTCGGACGCCAGGAAGGCGGCGGCGTCGGCCACCTGCCGCACCGTCAGCGGACCGGGCAGCGGGCCGCCCGCGCCGACCTCCTCCAGAAGCCGCTCGAACGGCACGCCGAGCCGCTCGGCGGCGCGTTCCCACACGTCCCGGGTGTGGGAGCCGAGGCGCTCCGCGGTCTCGGGGATGCCGTTGAGCCGCAGGCCCACGACGCGGATGCCGGACGGCCCGAGCTCCATCGCCAGTTGCCGGCACATGGCCTCGATAGCCGCGCCCGCCATCCCGAAGGATCCGGACAGCGCGACCGGCACGCGGGCCATCGGCGGCGACACCGACATGATCACCCCGCCCCGCGCGTCGAGCATGCGGCGCGCCGCCGCCCGCGCGGTCGCGAAGTTGGTCCGCAGGTAGGCCGTGATCGGGTCGAGGAACTCCGGCACCGACATGCTCACCAGCGGGAGGCCCTGGTCGCCGACGTCGATCCCGACGGTGTTGACGCAGATGTCGACGGGACCGGTCCGGTCGACCGCCCGGGCCATGTGCCGCTCGACCGCCTCCTCGTCGAGCGCGTCGACCCGCTCGGCGTGGGCGGTCGAGCCCTCGGCGGCGATCCGCGCGGCGACCGCGTCCAGTTTGGCCTGGGTGCGTCCGGCCACATGGACCGTCGCGCCGTGGTGGGCGAAGGCGCGGGCGACGGCTCCGCCGACCGCTCCGCCGCCGCCGTAGACGATGGCGTTCTTGCCGTTGAGCAGCATCGGATCCTCCTATGGGTGGGTGGTGCGAACGGTCACAGGGCGTCGGGCAGGCCGAAGGCCGCGAAGACCTTGGAGCCGAACACCGTGACCTCGGCGACGAGGCCGTCCCGGACGTCCAGGACGGCCAGGGCGAAGGCGCGGAAGTCCGACGCGCCGGGCGCGCTGACGTAGGTGGCGACGGCCGGTCCGAGGTTCGCCCGGGTGGGAACGAGGCGCAGGTCCTGGGCGCCGGGACCGTGCAGGATGGGCGCCCACGCCCGGACGATCGCCTCGCGCCCCTCGTACCAGACCGGTTCGGCGCCCGTGTGCCCGCCGGATCCGCCCTGGTGGCCGACCCTGGCGTCCTCGCGCAGCACCGACGCGACGGCGTCGTCGTCGGCACGTCGCAGAGCGTCCATGTACCGCTCGACGGCGGCCCGCTCCCGGTCTCCGGCGCCGGGCGACGGCCCCCAGTCCAGCCGGTGCTCCGGCAGGTGCGTCCGCATGGTCAGGCGTGCGCGCTGGAGCCCGCTGTTGACGGACGCGACGCTCGCCCCCAGCAGTTCCGCGGTCTCCTTGGCCGACCAGCCGAGGACGTCCCGCATGATCAGCGTCGCGCGCTGGCGGGGCGTCAGGTACTGGACGGCTGCGAGGAACGCCAGCTCGATGGTCTCCTTGGCGAAGTACACCGCGTCCGGCTCGGCCTGGCCTGACGGGATCTCCTCCAGCAGCCGGTCCGGATACGGCTGCAGCCACGGCACGGCTGCGGGCGGCGGCGGCCCGCTCCGCTGGTTCTGCGACGCCCGGTCCCGGGACGACCCCGCCAGGCGCGGCCGTGGGTGCCGCGCCAGGAAGTCGAGGCAGGCGTTGGTCGCGATCCTGTAGAGCCAGGCACGGAATTGGCTTCCGCCTCGAAACCCTTCACGGCTCTGCCATGCGCGCAGGAACGTCTCCTGCACGAGGTCCTGGGCTTCGTCGAAGGAGCCCAGCATCCGGTAGCAGTGCACGTGCAGTTCTCGCTGGTGGCGCTCGACCAGACCGGCGAACGCCCTCTCGTCGCCCGCCGTGGCGCGGGCGACGGCCTCGGTCTGCGCGCGTTCGTCCATGATCGTCCTTCCGTGTCCGTGCTCTGCTCTATACGACTCCGAAAGGACGCGTCGCTCATCGCGCGCATCGTAATCATTTGGTCACTTATGGTCAGGTATCCAGCTCAACCCTCACCTGCGCGCCGCACGGACGCGTCCACTGGGCGGGGGCCGACCTTTCTCCGCTGTTTCCCAACCAGATGGAAGGCGCCCTCTGCTCCGGCGAAAACGTCGCCGCCGAAATCATCGCGGAAGTGTGAGAATCCGTCCTGAATCATCGTCGTGGACGGAGAACGTCTCGTATAGCCTTGGGAGCAGGCGCGGGAGGGCGCCGCCGGGTCCGCGGGCAGGACTGAGTCCACCTCCGATCCTCCAGGCAAGGCCGCGAAGACGACGATCTCTTCCGAGCCCCGGCCGCGGACCACGGGGCGACGAGGGAGACGTCATGCGCGACCTGCCCGCGCGTCCCGATCTGGACCAGCTGCGCCACCAGGCCAAAGACCTGCTGCGCGACGCCCGGAAGGGCGATCCGGAGGCGGCGGCGCGGATCCGCTCCGTGTCGGACCGGACCGACCTGTCCTCGGCCCAGCTCGCGCTCGCCCGCGACTACGGCTTCGCGAGCTGGACGAGGCTGAAGCTCGAAGTCGAGCGCCGGGCCATTCTCGACGACCGGGACCTGTCCCGGCTGACGAGGCTCCTGGCGGAGCACCCGGAAATGGCCACCGGCAACCTCCAGCGGTGGGCCGACAACGCCTGCGAAGAGCCGCTCGGCTACGTCACGATGTTGCGCTTCAACCGCGACCGGCTCGGCCTGCCCGGCGAACTGCCCGGGACCGGCGCCGTCGCCCG
The DNA here is from genome assembly GCF_001552135.1 of Actinomadura chibensis NBRC 106107. GTDB lineage: Bacteria > Actinomycetota > Actinomycetes > Streptosporangiales > Streptosporangiaceae > Spirillospora > Spirillospora chibensis. The sequence continues at coordinate 109,425 of NZ_BCQP01000010.1, forward strand.
GGCCCTGATCGAGGCGGGCGCGCCGGTCGGCGGCCGTCCCGGCGACCGGGAGACACCGCTGATCACCGCCGCCAGCTACGGCGACGCCGAGGTCGCGAGCGTGCTGATCGAAGCCGGCGCCGACCTTGAGGCCGTGGCGGCGCCCGACGCCGGAGGCGTCCCCGGCGGGACGGCCCTGCTCCACGCGGTGGTCTTCGGCATGACCGAGGTCGTGGACGTCCTGATCGCCGCGGGCGCCCGCGTCGACAGCCTGGAGACCGCCGCCGCGGCGGGCGACGTCGCGGGCTGGCCGCTGGACCGCTGCACGCCGCAGAGCCGGCTCCGCGCGCTGGTGTTCGCCGCCGACCACCAGCGGCTGGACGTCATCGACCGGCTCGTCGCCGCGGGGACGCCCGTCAACGAACCGGACGCCGAGTGGGGGCGGCTGCCCCTCCACACCGCAGCGGGCCACGGCAGGGCCGCGGCCGTGCGGCGGCTCCTCGGCCACGGCGCGGACCCCGACTTGCGCGATCCGGTGCATCGGCGCACCGCCCTGGAGGAATGCGAACGGCCCGGCCGCAGCCCTGCGCACGAGGAGGTCGCCGCCCTCCTCCGGCCGGTGACCGGACGCGGCGGCCGCCGCCCGGCGCGCGCGGAACCGACCGGGATCCAGATCCGCATCGAGGCGCGGGACCTGCCCGGACGCAGCTTCGGACCGTCCGCGAACGCGCCCGAGTACCGCAATGTCCACGTCGGCGTCGCGCGGCGGGCGCGCCGCGACGAGATCCTGGATCCGCATCCGGGCGACGCGGGCGCGGCCGCCTGGACCCTGGAGGCCATCGCGACACCCGTCCAGGCGGGCTTCGACGTCAAGGGCCCTTACATCCAGGGCGCGCCGGGCGAGCGGTTCATCCACCTCTCCTGGGGCGCGGTGGACGGCACCGGCGCCTTCACCGTGTTCCGCCGGGCGAAGCTGATGCTGGACGCCGTCGACTCCGCCACCCTCGACGCCGCCCGCCGCCACGGGCGCCTCACCGCCCGGCTCGCCCTCACCGGCGCCGATGGCGGGCCGGTGTGCGGCGCGGTCCGGCCGCCCCTGATCGAATGGTCCGCCGACCAAGCCGGATAGCCGCCGCCCGCAGGTGTTCTGAGGAGTGCTCATGGACATGTCACGACGGCGGACGCTGCGGGGGGGCGCTCACCGCGCTCGCCGGGATGCTCGGCGCCTGCCGCGCGGGGCGAGCCCGTCGCCCCGGCGCGGGGCCGGTCGCAGGCTCCCCGGGCGGGTGGCGCATGCCCTGCGAAACACATCCGCACCGGCTGACCTACATGGCGTGGCCCACCCGGCGGATCTGGGGGCCGTACACGGCCGGAGTCCGCGGAGACATCGCCGGGATCGACCTCGGCTTCAACGGTTGGGGCGGCAAGCAGGTCCACGACCGTGACGGACGGGTCGCGCGGCGGATACTCGCCGGTGAGGGCATCGAGCGGATCCCGGCCCCGATCGTCGGTGAGGGCGGCGCCGTCGAGGTCGACGGCCAGGGCACCCTGATGGCGACGGAGAGTTCACTCGTCAACGCCAACCGCAATCCCGGCAAGTCGCGCGGGGACATCGAAGCCGCGCTGAAGACCCTCTTCGGGGTGACCACCGTGCTCTGGGTGAAGGGCATCAAGGGAAAGGACATCACCGACTGCCACATCGACGCCTTGGCGCGTTTCTCCGAGCCGGGGGTCGTGGTAATGAGCACTCCCGACGAAAAGGCTCCCTGGGCCAAGATCTATGAGCAGGCCCACGGCGTCCTGAGTGAGGCCCTCGACGGCAGGGGAAGGCGCCTGGAGATCGTGGAATTGCCCGGGCCGGTGGACATCGGCTGGCGCGGCCCGGGCCGTGCGGTCGTTCAGGTGGCCGTTGACGCGCTCGGCGAAGGCGGAGGCGGCATCCATTGTTCAACCCAACAAATGCCCAAGCCGACCTGACGCGGATGGACGAGCCGGTAGGTGCAGCACCGACGGGTGTCGTTCGTCGTGGAAGACCGTCTGGTGGGCGACCGCGTATTCCCAAGGCTGTGCGGACGCCTGCGCGGAGCCGGTGTTGCGGTTGGGATCCTTGGCCGGAAAGTCACTGCTGGTGACCTGGAGACGGATCCGGTGGCCTTCGCTGAACCGCCAGGACGTCGGGTTCATGGCGATGCGGAATTCCGTGACGGTGCCGGCGGTGAGCGGTTCCGGGTCGGCGAGCGACCGGCGGAAACGGGCGCGCAGCGCGCCTTGGCTGATGTTCACCGCGCGTCCTTCGGGGTCCACGTCGACGAGCCGGACGATCCAGTCGGTGTCCACCGCCGTGGACGCGGCGTAGAGGGTGACCGAGGGCGTTCCGGTGCATTCGACGTCCTCGGTGAGCGGGACGGAGGTGTACACCAGCACGTCGTTGCGGACTTCGACGGCGGCCTGGCACGCCTGGCCCATGGGGGAGACGGCGCTATTGCAGCAGGAGTTTCCTCCAGCGCTGGGCACCGGGTTGCTCGGGTCGCAGATGTAGACGTCGGCGGGGGATTCCCGCTCTGGGGGAGCGGCGCGCAACCGCCCGTCGCCCGATCGCGAATTCGCCTGCCCCCGGGAGTCCAGATAGAGCGGGGTCGTCGCCTGGTGCGGCGGCCAGGCGGCCGACGTCCTCCAGCGATTGGAACCCATGACGAAATAGCCGACCTCTGGATCGTCGCCGGGCGCGTCGTTTCGCCCCGCGCCGCGCGGCGGTTTCAGCCACCGGTCGAACCACGCGGCCTGTGCGCCGTCCACGCGATTCCGGAAGCTCTCTCCCAGCGCGGGCCCCGTGGCCTCCGGAGCCCATGGCATGTGGATCCACGGGCCCATGATCAGCCGCTGCTCCCCGGCGGCGCCCGCTCCGGCCCGCCGGGCGAGTTCCGTGTAGTTGCGTACGGTGCCGGCGGCGAAGACGTCGTACCAGCCGCCGATGTGCAGGCACGGCACGGTGATCCGGTCGTAGCGTTCGGGCAGTCCTATCGAGGCCCAGTAGTCATCGCGTCGATCGTGTTTCAGCCATTCGAAGAAATACGGTGCGATGCCGGTTTCTCGCAGGAGGCGGAACCGGTCCAGCGGGCGCTCACGGAAAAGCCCGGGGAAGTCGTCGCTCTGCGCGTGGAGCCGGGCGGCGGCCTCCCAGTCGCGGGCGTGGACGGCGTCCTGCACGGCGAGCATCTGCACGGTCCACGACAGGACGAACGCGAGGTTCAGCACGCCGCCCTCGTACATCCAGCCGTCGAAGTAGTCACCGGCGGTGAATGCGGGGACGCAGCATTTGAGCGCCGGGGGCTTCTCCGCGGCGGCGAGGAGCTGGGTGGCCCCGGCATAGGAGAACCCGTACATTCCGACCGAGCCGTTGCTCTCCGGCAGCGTGGACGCCCACTCGACGGTGTCGTAGCCGTCATGGGCCTCCTGGCGGATCGGGTCGAACCGTCCGTCGGAGGCGTGGCGCCCGCGGCAGTCCTGGATGACGACGACGTAACCCCGGGCGGCGTACCAGGACGGATGCTGATAGGCGAACGACTGCGCCACGGCCTTGTTGTAGGGGACCCGCATGAGCAGCACCGGGTAGTCGCCGGGCTCCGCCGGACGGTAGACGTCCGAGCGCAGGACGGTGCCGTCGCGCATGGCCGCGGGCACGTCGCGGGAGACCCGGACGCCGTGGGCGAACACGCTGACGCCGGTCATCGCGCCCGCTGAGAGGTCGCGGCGGAATCCGGGACGGCGCGGCAGGCGGCCAGGAGCTCTATCTCGACGCAGATGCCGAACGGCAGTTCCGCCACTCCGACCGCGCTGCGGGCGTGCCGCCCGCGTTCGCCGAGGAGTTCGTGGAGGACGGACGAGGCGCGGTCGATGACGGCGCTCTGCCGCGTGAATCCCGGGGCACTGCGGACGAACGCGGTGAGCTTGACGAGGCGTTCGATCGATTCGACGCCGCCGACGGCCGCGCACGCGGCGGTCAGCGCGTTCACCGCCGCGACGGCCGCGGCCTCCTGCGCCTGCTCGACCGTCACGTCCCCGCCGACGTAGCCGCTGTGGAGGCGCTGACCGCGGAGCATGGGCCCGACGCCGGAGGTGTAGACGGTGCCGCGGTGGACGACCGCGGGGCGGTAGCTTCCCTTGGGCTCGGGCGGGCTCGGCAGTTCGACTCCCTGCGCCGCGGCCCGCCGCCTCAGCAGTTCGGTGGTCAACGGTGGTTCGGTGGACATGACGCCTCGTTCGCTGGTCGATCCGGTCACGGCTAGAGCATCGCCACGGCGTTGGCCGGTGAACCGACGCCGCCGCGCAGGTACAGCGGGGCGCTGACGAGCAGGAAGTCGAAGGCGCCCCGCGCCCGGCAGCGTTCGCGCAACTCCCGTAGCTCCCACAGCTCGCCGATCGCCATTCCCAGATGGCCTATGAGGCTGGAGTGCAGGAACCCGAACGGCCGCGCCTCGGGCCCGCGGTCCGGCGGCCACGCCTCGACGCCGAGCGAGTCGCTCGCCACGGCCGTCACTCCGCCGTCCCACAGGAAGCGGGCCACGTCCTCGGTGTGGGCCAGCCCGGCGGCCGTCACCTCGGGCCCGGCCTGCGAGACCGCCGCGCGCGCGGCGCCGTCGAGTCCGAGGTACCAGTCGAGGAACCCGGTGTAGAGCACCAGGATGTCGCCGGGTCTGAGGGTGGTCCCCTGCGCCTCCAGCGCCGCCTGGACGTCCTCGTGCGACATCTCGATCGGCTCGCCGGGGCCGTAGCGGTCATGCCGCCGCCGCATGGCGGTCTCCATGTCCACGAGGACGCCGCGTCCGGCGATCCCGCGGCGGGCCCACACGTCGACGCCGTTGACCTCGCCGCTCAGCTGCTGCTCCAGCGTCGTCCCGCCGAAGAACACGCCGGGCTCGGCGCCGATGTGGTTCAGCGCGTCCCATTGGGAGCTGACCTGCGGGTACAGCGCGTCCACGCGGTCGTCCAGGACCAGCCCCTCGCGCTTGACCTCCACCGCGTGCTCCAGGCGCGCGCGCCCGAACAGCGGCGGGTCGATGACGTCCAGGGGCGCGTTCAGGCTGACCAGCTCACCGGTCCGCACCGAGTCCAGCGCCCGCCGCCGGATCTCGTCGGTGATCAGGCCGAGCGCCCCGACTCCGGCGCACCGCGGGAGGTCCCAGGCATGCCGGCCTCCGTAGGGCGACAGCGGGAGCTCGTCGTAGCGGGGGACGGCGCGCTGGGTGCTCATGAGTCAGCTCCGATCGGTCCGTGGATGAGGTCGGGCAGGTGTGCGGGACCAGGGTCAGGAGGCCGCGCTCTCGCCGTGGGCGACGGCGAGGTACCGGGCGGCCTGCCGCTTGAACGCGGCCCAGTCGTGCTTTTCCAGGTGGTCGCCGCCCAAGAGCTTGTGCCCGACACCGACCGACACGGCGCCGGCCTGGAGGAACTCGTGGGCCATGGGGGCGTCGACACCGCCGGTCACGAGGAACGGGACGTCCGGGAGCGGCTCGCGCACCATCCTGAAGTAGTCGACTCCGGCGGAGGCCGCGGGGAAGAGCTTCACCAGGTCGGCGCCGTGTTCGCGCGCGCAGACCGCCTCGGTGGGCGTGTACGCGCCGGGAACGGCCAGCATGCCGTTCGCCTTGGCCGCCGCGATCACGGGTCCGCTGGTGACCGGCGAGATCGCCATGCGCGCGCCCGCCTCGCGGACGCGCGCGACGTCCTCGACCGAACGGACCGTTCCCGCGCCGATCAGCGCCACGTCCTCGAAGGCCGCGGCCAGCAGGCGGATCGCGGTGAGCGCGTCCGGGGTCGTCAGCGACACCTCGAACGCGCGGTACCCCACCGCGACGAGGTGCTCGGCGGCGGTGGCGATGTCCTCGGGGGAGGGGCCGCGGAAGATCACGACCATGGTGGGCACCGGCGAGCGGCCGGTCTCGGGCTTCATGCGCTGGGTCTCCCTCGGGACGGGTGTCAGGCGGTGCTCGCGGACAGGGTGGCCACGTAGTCGTACACGGAGCGGGCGAGGTCGAACTCCGGGACGAACCCGGCGCGGCGGATCCTGCCGTCGTCGACCGGCGGCACGTTCAGCCGGGGCGCGGCGCCCGCCACGCGGACGGGCGCTCCGGGCACCGCCCGCAGGACGGCTTCGCGCACCTGGCGCACCGAGGCCCGGTAGCCGTTGACGAGGACGACCGGGCCGAGGTCCCGCCCGGTCAGCCAGGCGACGGCCCGTCCGGCGTCGCGGACGTAGAGGAGGTCCCAGGGTTCGTCGGAGTCCGGCACGGTCGCCTCGCGTCCGTGGGCCGCGGCGTCGGCCAGGTCGCCCAGGCAGGACTGCACTCCCCGGTAGCGCAGCCCCGGACCCCAGACGAGGGTGGGGCGGACGGCCGTCGCCCGCACGCCGTGGGCCGTCCGGTAGGTGCGGACCAGCTGCTCGCCGAGCACCTTCGTGGCGGCGTACACCGAGCCCGGGGCGAGCAGGGCGTCCTCGGAGACGCCGGTCGCCGCGTAGCGGTCGGTCGGGCCGTAGACCGTCGTCGAGGAGAGCCACACGACCCTGGTCCCGGGCCGCCGGGCGGCGATCTCCAGGACGTGGAGGAGGCCCCGCACGTTCACCTCGACGGCGGCGGGCGGGTTCTGCTCGGCGGCCTTCGCCAGCCCCAGCCCGCCGTGGGAGTAGGAGGCGAGGACGACGATCGCGTCGGCGCCGGCGTCGGCCACCGCCTCCTCCAGCGCGCCCCGGTCGGTCACCGATCCTTCGTACCGGCCGTAGCGGTGCGCCCCGCGGGGCCTGGGCGGGGGAGTCGACCCGGGCCGGTCGAAGACGTGGACCGAGGCGCCGCCGGCGGCGAGCGCCTCGGCCGTGTGCCGGCCGAGGAACCCGTCCCCGCCGACGATCAGCACGTTGCCGGACGTCACGCCGTACCGCCGGCCTCTCGCGCGCCGGTCTCCCCGTGGCGGCTGGCCAGGCTGTGCCGGATCCGCGAGATGTGCGCCCTGGCGACCGCCTCGGCCGTCTCGGGCGGCCCCTGGCGGATGGCGGCGTAGATGGCCTGGTGCTCCAGGAGCGCCTGCTGGTGCCAGCTCGTGTCGGCCGCCATCATCGCGAGGGCGACCATGTCCTGGACGCGTTCGAGCGAGGCCCGCAGGTGCTCGTTGCGCGCCGCCGCGCGGATCCGCGCGTGGAACTCCATGTCGAGCGCGACGTGCCGGTCGTGGGCATCGGCGTGCAACGCGCGGGAGTGCTCTTCGAGCAGCGCCCCCATCTCGGTGATCTCCTGCTCGGTGGCGCGCTCGCAGGCCAGGCGCGCGGCCATGCCCTCAAGGGCCTCCCGCAGTTCGTAGAGGCTCAGCACGCTGGACACGTCCAGGGCTGCCACCACGGCGCCGCGGTGGACCTCCTCGGTGGCGAGGCCCGCCTGCACGAGCCGCTGGACGGCCTCGCGCACCGGGCTGCGGCTGAACCCCAGATCCTCGGCCAGGCTCGGGACGCTGAGCCGGGTCCCCGCGGTCAGCTCGCGGTTCAAGATGGCGGCTCGCAGCCGTTCGTAGACGTCGTCGGCCGTCCTTGACCGGCGGGGCATGCTGTCCAGCTCGTTCGTCACCTGCCGCGCTCCTTCCAGGCCGGTCCCACCCGGGCCGGTGATCGCAATATTACATGCAAACCAAGCCTGTTTGGCCAGTCGCGGTACGTGGCGATAGCTGTGACCTGGGAATACGGAGAAGTTAAATAATGAGGTCGCTCTGTTTACATGTAACATGCAATCCGATACGGTCGGCCGACCTGGAAGACACCTCGACCGTGAGTGAGGCCCGAGATGATCAAGAGTGGTGTTCTGCGCGCCCGGAGGCTGCTCGCCGTCGTCACCGCCGCAGCGCTGGCCGTGACGGGCTGCGCCGCGGACGGTCCGCCCGGATCCGGCGCCGCCGGCAAGGACCTGACCCAGGTCCGCGTCGCGTTCAACCCCGGAACGGCGACCCGACTGTACGCGGCGCTCGCGCATGGTCTGTTCGAGAAGCACGGGCTGGACGTCAAGCTCGTGCAGTTCGAGAACGGGGCCGCGACGAACGCCGCGTTCGCCTCGGGCGGCGTGGACGTCGGCTACAGCGGCATCCCCGGCATCCTGGCCAGCCGCCTGTCCAGCGACACCCGCGTCTTCATGGTGGACAACGACGGCGCGGACGCCGGGGGACTGGTGGTCACCAAGAAATCGGGCATCTCGGGGATCGAGGACCTGCGCGGCAAGAAGATCGGCACCGTGATCGGCACGACGGCCTGGATGGCGCTGATCAGCGCGCTCAAGGCCAAGGGCATCGACCCGTCCGAGGTCAAGATCGAGAACGTCGGGCCGACCGCGTGGATCCCGGCGTTCAACAAGGGGAACGTGGACGGCGTCTGGGGCTGGGCGCCGCTGATCTTCCAGATGGACGACTCCGGCGGCGAGATCGTGGCGACCGACTCCGCCTACCTGCGCAACCCGCTGCTGTGGCAGGTGCGCGGCAAGTTCCTCGGCGAGCACCCGAAGGCGGTCAGCTCGTTCGTGGCCGCCTACGACGAGGCGTCGGCGTTCGTCGGGAAGGGCGACAAGGAGTTCCTGGCCCGCATGCAGAAGATGACCGGCGCCGACGAGCCGCTCGTGAAGCGGACGGTCGAGGCGTTGAAGCCGGTGGAGGTCAAGGAGACGGCGAGCGAGGGCTCGCCGTACTCGATGACCAGCCCGAAGGGGCTGGAGGCGATCATCGGCTCCTGGGCGGACGTGCTGGTCCAGCACAAGATCCTCCAGAAGCGCCCCGAGCTCGCGGGACTGGTCGACCCGGCCCCCATCAAGCAGTACCTGGGCGAGTAGGTGCCGGACATGAGCAGAATCCTGATGCCGCGGCGCGTGCCGCTCGGCCTCGTCGGACTCCTGGGCCTCCTCGGGCTGTGGGTGGTCGCCGTCGAGGGCGGCCTGGTGGACGAGAAGTGGCTGCCCGGACCGGGCGCCCTCGCCGCGCACACCTGGTCGCTGATCACCGACGGCTACCGCGGCACGCCGCTGGCGACGCACGTGCTGGTGAGCATCCGCCGCACCGCGATCGGCTTCCTGCTGGCCGTGCTCACCGGCGTGCCGATCGGGCTGGCCATGGGCCGCTACTGCCCGGTCGGCGCCCTGCTGGGCCCCGTGTTCGCGCTGCTGCGGCCGATCCCGCCGATCGCGTTCATCCCGCTGGCCGTGCTCTACCTCGGCCTGGGCGAGTCGTCGAAGATCCTGCTGATCTTCCTGGCGCCGTTCATGTTCATCGTGCTCAACGCCGAGGCGGGCGTGCGGTCGGTGTCCGCGTCGTGGATCCGGGCCGGGCAGATGCTCGGGTTCTCCCGGCGCCAGATGTTCACGCGCGTGATCCTGCCGGGCTCCCTGCCCAGCATCATGGTCGGAGTCCGCACCGGAGCCGCCGTCTCGTGGGCCCTCGTCGTCGCCGCGGAACTGATCTCGGCCCAGGAGGGGCTCGGGTACATGGTCGCCTCGGCCGGCAACTTCTTCGACCTCAAGACCGTGTACGCGGGGATCTTCCTGATCGGCATCATCGGCTTCCTGCTGGACATCGCCGCCCGGCAGGCCGAGAAACGACTCCTGCACTGGCAGGGGAGGTAGGGCATGACCGTGACGCATGAGGACGCGCTGGTGCTCCGCGACGTCCGCAAGTCCTACGGGGACTTCACCGCGCTGACGGGCGTGTCGCTGGCGGTGCGCCGGTCCGAGATCGTGTGCCTGGTCGGCCCGAGCGGCTGCGGCAAGAGCACGCTGCTGAACATCATCGCGGGCTTCGAGAAGGCCACCGGCGGCGACGTCCTGATCGGCGACCGGCCGATCACCGGCCCCGGCCCCGACCGCGCCGTGGTGTTCCAGCAGGACGCCCTGTTCCCCTGGCTGAGGGTCTTCGAGAACGTCACCGCGGGCGCGCGGGCGCGCAGGACGCCCGGTTACGAGGCACGCGCGGCCGAGCTGCTGCGGCAGGTCCGGCTGGACGGCTTCCGCCGCAGTTACCCCTACCAGCTGTCGGGCGGCATGCGGCAGCGGGCGTCGATCGCCCGCGCGCTGATGAGCGACTCCAAGGTCCTCCTGATGGACGAGCCCTTCGGCGCCCTCGACGCCCAGACCCGCGGCGAGATGCAGGGGCTGCTCCAGGAGATCTGGGCGAGCCACCGGCCGACGATCGTCTTCATCACCCACGACATCGAAGAGGCACTCGTGGTCGGCGACCGCGTCGTCGTCATGGGGGCCGCGCCCGGCCGGATCCTGGAGACGCTCGACGTCGGCTTCCCGCGGCCCCGCTCGCTGGAGCTCACGACGCGACCGGACTTCAACGAGATGAAACGCCGGATCCTGCGCCTGCTGCACCCGGAGATCTACGCCTCCTGAGCCGGACGGCGACCCCGCGGCCGGTGCGACGCGGCGGTCGGCGGCACGGCCGCCCGCCGCCACCGGTCGGGGGATCCCGATGAATTGGAGAAGGGAACAGCCGGTGAGTTCACTGACCGCCGAGCGACTGCGAGTGACGGTCCTGTCGGCCGCGCTCGACGACGAGGTGCGGATGTCGTTCTCAAGCCTGCGCTCGCGCCGGACCTGCATCGTCGAAGTCGAGGCCGGCGGCCTGGTCGGCGTCGGCGAGAGCTGGATCAACTATCCCGACTGGGGATACCGCGAGCGCGTGGCGACGCTGTGCGAGGGCATCGCCCCCCACCTCCTCGGCACGGACGTCTCCGATCCGGTCGCGGTGCAGGAGAGGCTGACCGCCGCGACGCTGTCCATCGGCCGCCAGTGGGGCGCCCTCGGTCCCATCTGGCAGGCGGTCAGCGGCGTGGACCTGGCGCTGTGGGATCTTCGGGGCAAGGCCGAGGGCAAACCCGTCGCCGCCCTGCTCGCGCCCGCCCCGGCGAGGACGTCGGCGCCCGCCTACGCCAGCGGCATCGGCCCCGACCGGGTGGACCACTGGTGCAAGATCGCCCTCGCCGACGGGTTCGCGGCGGCGAAGGTCAAGCTGGGCTTCGGAGCGGAGCGGGACCGGGCGACCCTGCGGACCGCGTCGGCGGTCCTCGGCGCGGACGTCGGCCTGCTCGCCGACGTCAACCAGGGCTGGACGGTCGACGAGGCGTGCGAGATGGCCCCGGACCTGCGCGCCCACCAGGTGAGATGGCTGGAGGAGCCCATCGCCGGCAACCGGCTGGAGGACCTTGAGGAGCTGGCGGACCGGACCGGCCTGCCCCTCGCCACCGGCGAGAACACCTACGGCCTGGCGCAACTGCTGCGCTACACCGCCTCCCCGGCCGTTGGCACGATCCAACCGGACCTGGCCAAGTGCGGCGGGATCACCATCGCCTCCCGTGTCGCGGCCCGCGCCGCCGAGACCGGCACGGCGCTCGCCCCGCACTGCTACGGCTCCGCGGTCGGCATCGCGGCGAGCCTCCACCTGGCCGCGGCCTTCCCGGACGTCGGCCCCGTCGAACTGGACGTCCGCGACAACCCGTTCCGCACCGAGCTCATCTCCCCGGCCCTCCGCCTGGACGGAGGCAGGCTGGACATCCCGACCGGGCCCGGACTGGGCTTCGACCTCGACCGCGACACCGTGACCCGATACCGGATCCACCAGGAGGAGCGCACCCGCCATGACCTCTGACCCGACCGCCCTGCTTCCCCGGGCCGGGGGCGCCTGCGCCGCCGCCGTCGTGGCGGGGACGCCCCGCGGCGGCATCGTCCACGACGTCCCGGACCCCGCGACCGGGGACCGCTACGACCGGGTCGGGTGGGCCTCGCCGGGCGACGCGCACGACGCCGTCGAGGCGGCCCGGGCCGCCTTCGCGGGGTGGGCGGGCGCCCGGCCGCGACTTCGCGCGCGGGCGCTGCGCGCCGTCGCCGCCGACATCCGCGACCACGCCGACGCCCTCGCCGTCCTCATCACGCGCGAGACCGGCAAGCGGGTCGCGGAGGCGCGGGCGGAGGCGATGTTCTCGGCCGAGTACTTCGACTGGTTCGCCGACGCCGCGACCACACCCGCCGGGACCCACCTGCTGAAGGACGACAAGAGGTACCTCGTCGCGAGCCGACCGGTCGGAGTGGTCGCCGCGGTCACGCCGTGGAACTTCCCGCTGTCCATCCCCGCCCGCAAGGTCGCCGCCGCGCTCGCGGCCGGCTGCCCCGTCGTGCTGAAGCCGTCCGAACTCGCGCCGCTGTCGGCCGCCGCCCTGCTGGCGCTCATCGAGCGGCACACGCCCGCCGGTCTCGTGAACCTCGTCAACGGCGACGGAGAGGAGCTCATCGGCCCCCTGGTCGACCACCCGGACATCGCGGCGATCACCTTCACCGGGTCCACGCGCGTCGGCACGCTGGTGGCGCGGCGGGCGATGAGGACCATGACGCGCGTCACCATGGAACTGGGCGGGACGGCCCCCTTCATCATCGACGCGGACGCCGACGTCGACCTCGCGCTCGACGTCCTCCTCGTGGCCAAGTTCAGGAACAACGGGGCCTCCTGCATCGCGGCCAACAACGTCTACATCCACCACGACCTCTACGACGAAGTCCTCTCAGCGCTCGCGGGACGTATCTCGTCGCTCAGGGTGGGAGCGCCCGACGACGACTCCACCGATGTCGGGCCGCTCCTGCGCCGCGAACACGCCGATCGGCTCCACTCGCTCGTCGCCGAGGCCGAGCGGCGGGGATGCCGGACGTGGCGCGCCGAGACTCCGGACCGGGGCTGGTACTTCCCGCCCACCCTGGTCGCCGCCTCGCCCCGGATCTCCCTGTGGTCGGAGGAGATCTTCGGGCCCGTGTGCGCCGTGCGTCCCTTCCGGCTCCTCGACGACGTCGTCCGCGAAGTGAACTCCCGGGGCGCCGGCCTGGCCGCCTACATCGTGTCCGCCGACACCGAGCGGAGCCTCACGACCGCCGCGCGCCTCAAGGCCGGGATCGTGGGGATCAACAACGGGGCACCGAACACGCCCGAAGTCCCGTTCGGCGGCGTCGGCCTCTCCGGCACCGGCAGCGAAGGCGGCCTGGAGGGGATGCGCGAGTTCCTGGAGCCGCAGACGGTCGCGCTGGCCCGGTGACGGACGGACGATTAGCGCTGTGGCCTTCGGGAACGGAAGGACGGCAGGGAACCGGGAGGTGATCGGGGGGCACGTTGTCGCGTCCGTCGATCCGGGTGCGGGACACGGCCGTCGCCGCGCTCGTGGCGGTCGTGGTGCTCACGGTGCTGGCGGTGGGATTCGACCTGGCGCTTCGGGACCGGGAGCACGACTACCTGCTGAGCGAGGTCCGCGTGCGGACCCAGCGCGTGACCGCCGACCTGCGCCAGGGGACGCTGCGGAACCCGATTCCCGTGGAGCGCGGGGATCCCACGCTGATCCAGGTCGTCGACGCCGACCGGCGGGTCGTCAACGCGACCCCCACGGTGGCCGGGCGCCCGCCGCTGAGTTCCGTGGTCCCGCCGCCGACGGCGCGGCTGCAGCACTTCGTCACCTGCTCGGTGCCCGGTGAGGGATGCCTGGCGATGCAGGTCGTCCGGGTCACGGCCGCGTCCCGGACGATGGTCGTCTACGGTGCCCGGCCCGTCCCGGCCCTGCTGATCGGCCGGCGCCTGGAGTGGATCCTGGCCGCCTTCGTCGTGGCCGTGTCGGCCCTAATCGCCTGGGCGACCTGGCGCGTCGTGGGCGGCACGCTGCGCCCGGTCGAGCAGATCCGGGCCCGGTTCGGCGAGATCACCGGCAGCGACCTGTCCATGCGGGTGCCCGAGCCGCCGGGGGACGACGAGATCGCCCGGCTGGCGCGCACCGCGAACTCGGCCCTGGAACGGCTGGAGCAGTCCGGACGTCGGCAGCGCCAGTTCACCACCGACGCCGCGCACGAACTGCGCACCCCGCTGGCCGGGTTGCGCGTCAGCCTTGAGGAACTGGTCATGAACTGCGACTCCCCGGAGACCACCGTCCCCGCGCGGGAGGCCCTCGCCGCCGCCGGACGGCTGGAGACGCTCGTGCGGGATCTGCTGTTCCTCACCCAGATCGGGGCCGACCCGGTCGACCGCGAACCGCTCGACCTCAGCTCCCTGGCCGCCGCCGAGATCCGCGCGCGGCGGACTCCGGGGCGCGGCGCGACCGGTGGGCCCCCGTCCGAGGTCCCGATCCGTGCCGAGTTGAGCGGCGGAGTGCGGGTCCTGGGCGAACTCGGGATGCTCAGCCGCCTGCTGAACAACCTGCTGGACAACGCCCAGCGCTACGCCGCCACCGCCGTCACGGTCACCCTCGCCGCGCGGGGCGGCGACGCGGTGCTGACGGTCGCCGACGACGGCCCCGGCATCCCTCCGGCCGACCGGGAGCGGGTCTTCGGCCGCTTCGTCCGGCTCGACACCGCGCGCGACCGCGAGGCCGGCGGCACGGGCCTCGGCCTGGCGATCGCGCGCGACATCGCCGCACTGCACCGGGGAACCCTGGAGATCGGGGACGGCGCTCAAGGAGCCGAGTTCACGCTGCGGATCCCTCTCGCCCCCGAACGATCCGACGACGGTGAACGGTGACGCGGCCGGTTCAGGAGCCGAGCCAGGGGAGGGTGAAGCGGGTGAAGACGATGCCGCCGGTGCCGCCGATCTCGTAGAGGTCGCCGATGGAGCCGTCGGCGAGCACGGCCATCGTGGAGTAGCCGGCGGCGCCCGGCTTGAGCAGGGCGTGGCGGGGCCAGCTCGCGCCGTCGTCCGAGCTGAGGCGGACGGTGAGGTCGGTCCGCGAAGCCGCCGCGTTGTTGCTGTGCAGGGCGGCGGCCGTCAGCGGTGGGGCCCCCGCGTCCGGCGGCAGGTAGGAGATCTCGTCGCCGTTGCAGCGCGGGTCGATCAGGCCGCTGTTCCAGGACGCCCCGAAGGGCGCGGTCACGTCCGCGGCGGTGGCGTACCAGCGGTTCCCGTCGGTGTCGGAGCGCATGTTCTGGGCGATCCGCCCGGTGGAGCGCTGCACGGCCTTGCTCTCGTTCACGCCGGACCCGGCGGTCGTCCCGTTGCGCCATGTCGCGCCGTGGTCGTCGGAGTAGATGTTGGACGCGTGCGAGACGCCGCCGTCCCGGAACACGATCGGCTGGACGAGGCGCCCGGACGCGAGCTGGATCCCGTGCCCGGACGAGGCGAACATGCCCGCCCACTCCGGCCTGCGGACCTGGGGGTTGAGGTCCACCGGGGCGCTCCACGTCGCGCCGTCGTCGGTGGAGGCGATGTAGCGGATGTGGGTGTTGGTGGTGGAGGTCTCCGACGTGTCGCCGGGCGTGGAGCCGAAGTAGCCGACACCGGGCCCGGGCGAGTAGGTGAAGAAGCAGAAGATCGTTCCGGTCACGCGGTCGACCAGCAGGCTCGGATCGCCGTACCCCTCGGACGCGGTGGGCGCCTTCGCGATGATCCTCGGGCGGCTGAAGGTCGCGCCTCCGTCGGTGCTGCGGGCCATCGCGATCCGGATGTCGTTGGTGCCGCCGCCGAGGTCGTAGCTGCCGTCGACGCGTGCGTCCATCGCGGCGATCACGGCGCCGCCGTTGCCCACGGCGAGCGCCGGGATGCGGACGGACTTCGCGGCCTTGCCCAGCCCGTCGATCACGGTGGACGTGGTCAGGACGGTCTGCGCGTTCATCCCCGGCCTCCCGGCGCCGAGCCCGCAGCCGGACCTCCCGGCGAGGGTGCGCCGCCAGGACCCGGCGGAGACCTGGAGCGTGTAGGGGGTGCCGTCCGGGACCGTCCAGGAGAGGCCGTCGTGGCCGGACCCCGCGGGAACGGCCACGTTCCAGGACGAGCCGGAGCGTCCGGGCCAGGTGACGGTGAAGTCGCGGGACGCGGGCGAGCGGTTGTCCAGGACGAGGCGCAACCGGTGCCGGGCGCCGCAGTCCATGGCGGTGCGGGCGCTCAGCGCGTCCGAGCAGTCGAGGACGCCGGAGTCGGTCTGGTCGAAGCCCCGCGGAGTCGTCGTCCGGAAGGTGTAGGCGGTCCCGGACGGCCGGGTGAAGTGGAAGTGGGCGCTGTCGCCCGGCGCGACCTCGGCGGTCCAGGCGCCGACGCCGGGCCAGGTCAGGGTGAACGCGGTGGGGGAGGAGGACCGGTTGGTCACGGTCTCCTGGATGCGGCTGGACGTGCAGTCGGTCGTCACGACGGCGGACTCCCCGGCGGCGGCGTGTGCCGGGACGGCGAGGGCGGTCGGCGCGACGGTGGTGACCCCCGCCACGAGGACGGCGCGGGTTCTGGAGGACGGGCGCATGGCCTCACTCCTTGGGGTAGGACATGGGATGTAGGATGTCCCTCGATGGAGTGAAGCTAGGCCCGGCGGCGGGGACCGTCAAGCCCGGGTCTCGCCCCCGGCGGCTCCGACCGCGCTGTCGTCGCGGGCGCTGTCGTCGCGGGCCTGGTCGAGGCGGGCGCGGATGCCGCGGAAGTGCGCGGCCATCGCGGTGGCGGCGCGCTCGCGGTCGCCCGCGCGCAGCGCCTCGTAGATGTCGCGGTGCCGCTCGGCGACGTCGGCCGCCTCCTGCTCCACCGGCGCGAGGTCGTGCTGGAGCGTCCGGTACACGTCCCAGAACGCGCCGAGGAGCTGGTTGACGATCGGGTTGGCGAGCGGCCGGTAGAGCAGTTCGTGGAAGAGCCGGTCGGTCTCCGGGGTGACGAACCCGGCGGCGGCCTCCTCCTCCATCCGCCGCATGGCCTCGTCCAGCGCCGGCCCGCCGGCGGCGAGGCCGCGGTCGATGACCTGCTCGACGAGGCCGCGTTCGAGCACCTCGCGGACGTCCACGAGGTGCGCGAGGTCGTCGCGGCCCTGCCGCTTGGAGATCCGGGCGTGGAAGGTCAGCTCGTCGACCAGCGCGCCGAGCGACATGGTGCCGACGTACATGCCGAAGCCGTGCCTGATCTCCACGATCCCGACGGCCTGCAGGGCCTTCAGCGCCTCGCGCAGCGAGTTGCGGCTGACGTCGAGCTCGTCCACCAGCTCGAACTCGGTGGGCATCGGATCGCCCACCGCGAGGCCGCGCTCCAGGATCAGCTGCTTGACCCGCTGCTGCACCTCCTCGGTGCGGCTGCTGCGGCCGCGCGCCGCACGGCCCCGCGTCCGAGCTGCGGTCATCGGCTCTCGCTCCATCCCCGGGGGACTCCTCGTCGCATCGATCGGGGTCCGGCACTTGACCTCGCCGGCACCGCGGCCTACGGTACACCGACACACGACGTTGGATGTCCTACCTCCCCTGCCACCTGCGGATCCGACTACCCTGCCAGCCACCTTCGCACTCCCCGGGAGACGACGTGACCGATCTCCAGCCCGGCCGCGGCCCGACCCGCCGCGACCTCCTGCGCTACACCGGTCTGCTCGGCGCGGCGGCGACGATCAGCGCCGGCCTGGCCGCGTGCGGCGGCCCGTCCTCCACCGGCTCCGGCGGCTCCGGCGGCGCCAAGGACACGATCCAGGCCGCCCTCGCCTACGCCCTGTCCGGCGGCTTCGACCCGATGACGGCCTCCAGCGCGGTCGCCGTGGCGGCCAACCTCCACGTCCTGGAGGCGCTCGTCGACCTCGACCCGATCACCCGGCGGCCCTACAACGCGCTCGCCAAGGCCGCGCCCGAGAAGGTGGACGGCACCACCTACCGGGTCGCGATCCGGGACGGCGCCGCGTTCCACGACGGCTCCCCGGTCACCGCCGACGACGTCGTGTTCAGCTTCGAGCGCGTCCTGGACCCGGGCAACGCCTCGCTGTTCGTCCAGTTCCTGCCGTTCCTGGACGGAGTGAGGAAGGTCGACGCGAACACGGTCGAGTTCAAGCTCAAGTACCCGTTCGCGCTGTTCGGCGAGCGGCTGTCCGTTGTGCGGATCGTGCCGAAGAAGATCGTCGAGGCCGACCGCAAGAGGTTCGACGCGCTGCCGGTCGGCTCCGGCCCGTACAAGCTGGTCTCGGCGAACGCCACCGACGGCCTGGCGTTCGCGAGGTCGGCCGGCTACAACGGCCCGCGCCCGGCGAAGGCCGCGAAGATGACGTGGCTGCTGCTGGCCGAGCCGTCCACGCGCGTCACGGCGCTCCAGTCGGGACGGGTGCAGGCGATCGAGGCCGTCCCGTACCTGAACGCCGAGGCGCTGTCGAAGGCCGCCGCCGTCGAGTCGGTGCAGAGCTTCGGGCTGCTGTTCCTCATGTTCAACTGCAAGGCGAAGCCGTTCGACGACGTGCGCGTCCGGCAGGCGCTGCACTACGCGCTCGACACCGACAAGCTGATCAGGACGGCGCTGCTCGGCAACGCGGCCGCGGCGACGAGCTTCCTGCCCGCCGGGCACCCCGACTACGTCCGGGCGTCCACCGTCTACGGCTACGATCCCGGCAAGGCGCGCGAACTGCTGTCGGACGCGGGCGTGAGCGGCCTCAAGGTCGAGCTCGTCACCACCGACACCGACTTCGTCAAGGACTGCGCGCCGCTGATCAAGCAGAGCTGGGACGCGGTCGGCGTCGCCACCATGCTCAACGTCGGCCAGTCCGGCGGGCAGTACTCCAACCGCGTGGACACCGGCAAGTACCAGGTCATGGCGGCGCCGGGCGACCCGTCGGTGTTCGGCAACGACTGCGACCTGCTGATGCGCTGGTTCTACGTCGGCACCTGGCCCGAGCACCGCAGCTACAGCTCCGGCACCGCGCAGGCCAGGAGGGTCGTCGGGCTGCTGGACGAGGCGGCCCGCGAACCCGACGCGGCCGCCCGCAGGGAGCTGTGGCGGCAGGCCATCGACATCGTCGCCGAGCAGGCCGCGCTCTACCCGATCTTCCACCGCAGGCTCGTCACCGGCTGGAAGCGGGACGCGCTGCCCGGCTTCCGGCCCATGTCCACGACCGGCCTGTCCTTCCTGGACGTCGGCCGCCGCTGACGCCGCCCGCAGAACGGACGCCGCGATGGCCCAGATCCTGCGCATGACGGCGGGACGCCTGCTGACCCTCGTGCCGATGGTGCTGGGGATCACCCTGTTCGTCTTCGCCATGCTGCGCTTCTCACCGAACGACCCCGCCTACAACGCCCTCGGCGAGGGCGCGACGCCGCGGGCGCGGCACGCCTACGCGGCCGAGCACGGGCTGACCGACCCGCTGCCGGTCCGCTACGTCCGGTTCCTCGGCGACCTGGCGCACGGCGACCTCGGCGTCACCGCCCCGCCGAGCCGGTCCGTCACGGACGCGATCGGGACGGCGTTCCCGCTCACGCTCCAGCTCACCGTCCTCGCCGTGCTGCTCGGCGCGGTGTTCGCGCTGGTCCTCGGCGTCACCGCGGCCCTGTTCCGGGACCGCTGGCCGGACCACGCGATCCGGGTGCTGTCCATGGCGGGGGTCGCGATGCCGTCGTTCTGGCTCGGCATCCTGCTGATCCAGCAGTTCGCGCTCCGGCTCGGCTGGTTCCCGACCGGCGGGTACGTCAACCCGGCCGACTCGCTCGGCGGCTGGCTGCGCAGTCTCGCCCTGCCCGCGGTCGCGGTCGCGTTCCCGGTCGGGTCGCTGCTCGCGCGGGTGGTGCGCACCGCGATGGTCGAGGAGCTCGACCGCGACTACGTGCGCACGGCGGTCGGCGGCGGGCTGCCGCGCGTGGTCGTGGTCGGCCGCAACGTGCTGCGGAACGCGCTGATCACGCCGCTGACCGTGCTCGGCCTGCAGATCGGCTACCTGCTGAGCGGCGCCGTCGTGGTCGAGGCGATCTTCGGGCTGCCCGGCCTCGGCACGCTGATCATGCAGGGCGTGACGGCCGGCGACCCGGCCCTCGTGCAGGGCGTCGTGCTCGGGATCGCGCTGACGTTCCTCGTGGTCAACCTGCTGGTGGACGTCCTCTACCTGTTCGCTAACCCGCGGCTGAGGGGAGCGACCCGATGACCGTGCCCCCGGCCCACGCGGTCCGCGCCGTCCGCGCGCTGCGGCCCGCGTCCCGGATCGCGCTGGGCGCGCTGCTGGTGATCGTCCTCGCCGCCCTCGCCGCCCCGCTGATCGCCCGGCACGACCCGCTCGCCACCGGCCTCGCCTCCCGGCCGCCGTCCGGCGAGCACTGGTTCGGCACCGACCGGGTGGGCCGGGACGTGTTCGCCCGCGTCCTGTACGGGGCGCGCTGGTCCCTCGCGATCGGCCTCGGCGCGACGCTGCTCGCGCTCGCCGCCGGGGCGCTGCTCGGCGCGCTCGCCGCGACCGCCCACCGCGTCGTGGACGAGGTCGTCATGCGGTGCCTCGACGTCGTCATGGCGTTCCCGGCGGTCGCGCTCGCCGCCGTCCTCGTCACCGCGTTCGGCACGAGCCTGCCCGTGCTGATCTGCACGATCGCGTTCCTGTACGTCCCGCAGATCGCGCGGGTGGTGCGGGCCAACGTCCTGTCGCAGTACGGCGAGGACTACGTCGCGGCGGAGCGCGTCATCGGCGCGGGCGCCTGGCACATCCTGCGCCGGCACGTCGTGGTGAACTGCGCGGCGCCGATCCTCGTGTTCTGCACGATCGTCGTCGCCAACGCCATCGTGTTCGAGGCGAGCCTGTCGTTCATCGGCGCGGGCGTGCAGGACCCGGACCCGTCGTGGGGCAGCGTCATCGCCTACGGCAAGTCGCTGGTGCTGGCGGGCGGCTGGTGGGCCACATTCTTCCCCGGCTTGTTCATCCTGGTCACGGTGCTGGTGCTGAACGTCCTCTCCGAGGGCGTGTCGGACGTCTGGGCGGCGCCCGCGGCACGGCCCGGCGCCGAGCCCGCCGCGCTGCCCGATGCGACGCCCGGCGGGCCTCCCGCGCCCGCCGCGCCGCCGCCCGCCGCCGCCGGCCTGCGGGAGGCGGGACGTCGGCTCGCCGCACGGGCCCGCCCCCTCCCGGACGGCGAGCCGCTGCTCCGCGTCGAAAACCTCGCCATCGGCTTCCCGGACCGCTACGGCGACCTCGACGTCGTCGACGGCGTGTCGCTGGACGTCCGCCCCGGCGAGGTCGTCGGGCTGGTCGGCGAGAGCGGCTGCGGCAAGAGCCTCACCAGCCTGGCGATCATGGGACTGGAGCCGCGCGGCGCCCGGATCGGCGGACGGCTCCTGTTCGACGGCCGCGACCTGCGCGCCCTGCCCGCCCGGGAGCGCCGCCGGCTGCTCGGCCACGACATGGCGATGATCTACCAGGACGCGCTGTCCTCGCTGAACCCGGCGATGACGATCCGCGCCCAGCTCCGCCAGCTCACCCGGCGCGGCGGCACCCGCACCCCCGCCGAGCTGCTCGGCCTCGTCGGCCTCGACCCGGCCCGGACGCTGCGCAGCTACCCGCACGAGCTGTCCGGCGGGCAGCGGCAGCGGGTCCTGATCGCGATGGCGCTGTCCCGCGACCCGCGGCTGGTCGTCGCCGACGAGCCGACCACCGCGCTCGACGTCACCGTCCAGGCGGCGGTCATGCGGCTGCTGCTCCGGCTGCGCGCCGAGCTCGGCTTCGCGCTGATCCTCGTCTCGCACGACCTCGCGCTCGTCGCCGACGTCACCGACCGGGTGGTGGTGATGTACGGCGGGCAGGTCGCCGAGGCGGGCGTCACCGCCGAGCTGGTGGCCTCGTCCCGGCACCACTACGCGCGGGGGCTGCTCGGCGCGGTGCTGTCGCTGGAGGCCGCGGGCGGGCGCCCCGAGCAGATCCCGGGCGTGGTGCCGTCGCCGGAGCGCTTCCCGGCGGGCTGCCGGTTCGCCGACCGCTGCCCGGCGGCGACGCGGCGGTGCCTGACGACGCGGCCCGAGCCGTCCGGCGACCCGCACCGGCACGCGTTCGCCTGCCACCACCCGGCGGGCGAACCCGCGGGCCCGCCCGGCCAGGTCCCGGCGAAGGCGGGAGGACCTCGGTGAACGCGCCCGTGATGGAACTGCGCGACGTGCACGTCCGGCTGCCCGTCCGCGGCGGGAACCCGTTCCGCCGGGCCGCCGTGCACGCGCTGACCGGCGTCGACCTCGCCGTCGCGCGCGGGGAGACGGTCGGCGTCGTCGGCGAGTCCGGCTGCGGCAAGTCCACGCTCGCGAAGGTGCTGGTCGGGCTCACCCGCCCGACGTCCGGGACGGTCCTGTTCGAGGGCGCCGACGTCGGCGCGCTCCGCCGCCGCGACCGCGCCGCCCGGCTCGGCGCGGCCGTCGGGATGGTCTTCCAGGACCCGGCGACCGCGCTCAACCGGCGGCTGCCGGTCCGCGCGATCCTGCGCGACCCGCTCGACGTGCACCGCCGCGGCACGCCCGCGGAGCGGGACGCGCGCGTCCGCGAGCTGATGTCGCTCGTCGGGCTGGCGCCGGGGCTCGCCGCCGCGCCGCCGGGCCGGCTGTCGGGCGGCCAGCGGCAGCGCGTCGCGATCGCCCGCGCGCTGGCGCTGGACCCCGCGCTGCTCGTCGCGGACGAGCCGACCTCGGCGCTCGACGTGTCCGTCCGGGCGCAGATCCTCAACCTGCTGCTCGACCTGAAGGACCGGCTCGGCCTCGCGATGGTGTTCGTCTCGCACGACATCCAGACGGTCCGCCGCGTGTCCGACCGGGTCGCCACCATGTACCTCGGCCGGATCGTCGAGGAGGCCCCGGCCGGCACGATCGCGCGCGGCGGGACCCGCCACCCCTACACCCGGGCGCTGCTGTCCGCGACGCCGAGCCTGCTCGACCCGATGGAGGCGATCAGGCTGGACGGGCCCGTCCCGTCGGCGGTGCGCCCGCCCTCGGGCTGCCCGTTCCGCACCCGCTGCTGGCGCGCCGCCGCCGACTGCGCGCGCGCCATGCCCGGCTTCACGCCCGGACCCGACGACGGGCACCGGTACCGGTGCGCGCACCCGGTCACCGGCCCGTCCGACCTCACGCCGTCCACCGCTTCCGAGGAGATTCCGTGACAGCCGCTCCCACCGTCCCGCTCGCCGGGGTCGTCCCGCCCGTCTGCACGCCGCTGACCCCGGACCTGCGGGTGGACGTCCGCTCCCTCGAACGGCTCGTCGACCACCTCGTCGGCGCGGGCGTGGACGGGCTGTTCGTGCTCGGCTCCACCGGCGAGGCGGCGTTCCTGCCGGACGGGCACCGCCGCACCGTCCTGGAGACCGTCGTCAAGCACGTCGCCGGGGAGGTGCCCGTGCTCGGCGGCGCCATCGACATGACCACCCTGCGGGTGATCGAGCACGCCCGGGTCGCGGCGGACGTCGGCTGCGACGCGGTGGTCGCGACCGCCCCGTTCTACGCCCGCACCCACCCGGCCGAGGTCGAGGCGCATCTGCGCCGCGTCGCGGAAGCCGTCCAGGTGCCGCTGTACGCCTACGACCTGCCGGTCTCGGTGCACTCCAAGCTGGACTCCGGGACGCTGCTGCGGCTCGCGGCCGAGGGCGTGCTCGCCGGAGTGAAGGACTCCAGCGGCGACGACGGCGGCCTGCGGGCCCTCACCGTCGCGCTCCGCGACGCCGGAACGTCCGGCTTCAGCGTCCTGACCGGGGCGGAGTTGACCGTCGACGCGGCGTTCGCGATGGGCGTGGACGGCGTCGTGCCGGGGCTCGGCAACGTCGACCCGTCCGGCTACGTCCGGCTGTACCGGCACTGCCGGGACGGGCGCTGGGCCGAGGCCCGCGCCGAGCAGGAGCGGCTGCTGCGGCTGTTCGGCATCGTCGAGGCGGGCGCGCCCGGCCGGATGGGGCGCGGCTCGTCCGCGCTCGGCGCGTTCAAGGCGGCGCTGCACCTGCTCGGCGTGATCGACCGCCCGGTGACGGCGCCGCCGCAGGTGCCGCTCGACGCGGCGGAGACCGAGCGGGTCCGGGCCGGTCTCGCCGCCGCCGGGCTGCTGTGACCCCCGGCGGGCCGGGCCTGTACGCGGCGCTCGACATCGGCGGGACGAAGATCGCCGCAGGGCTGGTAGACGGCGCCGGGACCGTCCGGCGGCGCGCCCGGGTGCCGACGCCCGGCGGGGGAGGGGCCGCCGTGCTCGCGGCGGCGGCCCGGCTGCTGGACGGCCTCGGCGGCGCGGACGTCCGCGCCCTCGGCGTCGGCGCGCCCGGCGTCGTGGACCCGGCCAGCGGACGCGTCGTGTCCGCCACCGGCGTCCTGCCCGGCTGGGCCGGGACGCCGGTACGGCGGATCCTCGCCGACCGGACGGGGCTGCCCGTCACGGTCGTCAACGACGTCCGCGCCATGGCCGTCGGCGAGGCGAGGCGCGGCGCGGCGGGCGGGTACCGCCGCGTCCTGCACGTCTCGGTCGGGACGGGCGTCGGCGGCGCGCTGACCACCGCCGGGCACCCCGAGCACGGCTCGCACGGCACCGCCGGGGAGATCGCGCACCTGCTCGTCCCCGAACGGGGGCCGGTGCCGTGCGGCTGCGGCCGCCGCGACCACCTGGAGGCCGTCGTCTCCGGCCCCGCCATCGCGGCCGCCGGCGACGCGCCGCACGCCGGGACCGTGCTGGGCCGCGCCCTCGCCGGGCTCCTCGCCGTCCTGGACCCGGACGCCGTCGTGATCGGCGGGGGCGTCGCCCGAATCGGCCCGCCGTTCCTGGACGCGGTCGCCGCCGCGTTCGGCGCCGAGGCGCTGGCGCCGCTGCGCGCGACGCCGATCCTCCCGTCCCGCCTCGGCGCCGACGCCCCGCTCGTCGGCGCCGCCCTCCTCGCCATGTCCGGAACGTCGGAAGGGAGCGCCCGATGAGCCCCGAGTCCTTCGCCGCGGCCGTCGCCGGGCGGCTGATCGTGTCCTGCCAGGCGCCGGCGGGGCATCCGCTGCGCGACACCGCCGCCCTCGTCCGGATGGCCCGCGCCGCCGCCGAGGGGGGCGCCGCCGCGATCCGCTGCGGCGGGGTCGGCGGGGCCGCGGACGTGGCCGCCGTCGCCGCCGCCGTGGACGTCCCCGTCATCGGCCTGACCAAGGACGGAGCGGACGGGGTGTTCATCACGCCCACCGCCGCGGCGGCCCGCTCCGTCGCCGCGGCCGGAGCCGCGGTCGTCGCTGCCGACGCCACGTCCCGTCCGCGCCCGGACGGACGTCCGCTCGGCGAGTCCGTCGAGGCCGTGCACGAGGCCGGAGCCCTGTTCATGGCGGACGTGTCGACCCTGGCGGAGGGCGTCGCGGCCGCCGAGGCGGGAGCCGACGCCGTGGCCACCACGCTCGCCGGATACACCGTGCCGGGACCGCCGCCCGAGGACCCCGACCTCGGGCTCGTCCGCGCGCTCCGCCGGGCCCTGCCCGGCGCGCTGATCGTCGCCGAGGGCCGCTACCACTCGCCCGCGGCGGCGGCCGCCGCGATCGAGGCGGGCGCGACCTGCGTCGTCGTCGGCGCCGCCATCACCGACCCCCGCTGGATCACGGCGCGCTTCGCCGCCGCCGTCCATGGTCGCGAACGCGCGCTCGGCCGGTCCGGCGGCCCGCTCCGGTAAAAGAACGCGCGGCCGCGGCGGAAACGCCGGGTCATCACGAATTCCTCTCTTGACCGCCGTGACATGCGGTTCTTAATCTCGCCAGGAGAGCAGCGAAGTCGCTTTTTCGCGTTTCCCGGAAAAGGGCTTTCAGCGCGCGAGTCGCCACACGATCCAGGCGCCGCATTTCCCGGAACAAGCGGCCGGGTCGCGGGCCGAGGAGCCTTGGAAGGAACGGGATGGCACGCAGGTCGATCGGGGTCGTCATGAACGGCGTCACCGGCCGGATGGGATACCGCCAGCATCTGCTCCGCTCGATCCTCGCGATCAGGGAGCAGGGCGGGATCCGCACCGCGGGCGGCGACGTGCTCTGGCCCGAGCCCGTGCTCGTCGGCCGCGACGAGGGCAAACTGCGCGACCTCGCCGAGCGGCACGGCCTCGCCGAGCGGCACGGGCTCCGGCCCTGGACGACCGACCTGGCCGAGGCGCTGGCGCGCCCGGAGACCGAGGTCTACTTCGACGCGCAGGTCACCCCGGCGCGGGCGGCGGCGATCCGCGCGGCGCTGGCCGCGGGCAAGCACGTCTACACCGAGAAGCCGCTCGCCGAGGACCTGGCGGACGCGCTGGCCCTGGCGCGGCTCGCGGACGAGGCGGGGGTGAAGCACGGCGTCGTCCAGGACAAGCTGTTCCTGCCGGGCCTGCTGAAGCTGAGACGGCTGGTGGAGGGCGGCTTCTTCGGCCGCATCCTGTCGGTGCGCGGCGAGTTCGGATACTGGGTCTTCGAGGGCGACTGGCAGGAGGCGCAGCGGCCGAGCTGGAACTACCGGGCCGAGGACGGCGGCGGCATCATCCTCGACATGTTCTGCCACTGGCGGTACGTGCTGGACGGCGTGGTCGCGCCGGTGCGGTCCCTCCAGGTGCTGGGCGCGACGCACATCCCCGAGCGGGTGGACGAGCACGGCAGGCCCTACAAGGCCACCGCCGACGACGCCGCGTACGGGATCTTCGAGCTGGACGGCGGGATCGTCGCGCAGATCAACTCGTCCTGGACGACCCGCGTGTTCCGCGACGAGCTGGTCGAGTTCCAGGTGGACGGGACGGAGGGCTCGGCCGTGGCGGGGCTGCGGCGGTGCCGCGTCCAGCACCGGTCGATGACGCCGAAGCCGGTGTGGAACCCCGACCTGCCCGCGACCGACGACTTCCGCGCCGACTGGCACGAGATCTCCGACAACGCCGAATTCGAGAACGGGTTCAAGACGCAGTGGGAGATGTTCCTGCGGCACGTCGCCGAGGACGCGCCGTTCCCCTGGGACTTCTACGCGGGCGCGCGCGGCGTCCAGTTCGCCGAGCTCGGCCTGCGGGCGTGGCGCGAGGGGCGCCGCCTCGACGTCCCCGACCTGGTCCGATCGAAGGAGTGAGCCGGAATGAAGATCGGGCTGCCGGCGCCGGACGGAACCCTGGTCCCCTACGCGATGGGCGAACCGCGAATCCATCCGCCCCCCGGGGCACCGAGCGTTTCGCGGGTCGCCTACGCCGCCGCCCACGTGGTCGCCGACCCCGACGGCGACCCGCCCGGCTCCTCGCTGGACTGGGACGCGACGCTGGCGTTCCGCCGCCACCTCTGGTCGTACGGGCTCGGCGTGGCGGAGGCGATGGACACCGCGCAGCGCGGCATGGGCCTGGACTGGGCGACGACCCGCTCGCTGATCGAGCGGAGCGGCGGGGAGGCGCGGGCGGTGGGCGGGCGGATCGTCTGCGGAGCGGGCACCGACCACCTCCCGCCCGGCCCGGTCTCGCTGGGCGCGATCGCCGCCGCGTACGAGGAGCAGCTCGCGGTGGTCGAGTCGGCGGGCGCGGTCCCGGTGCTGATGGCGAGCCGTCACCTGGCCGCCGCGGCACGCGGCCCGGACGACTACGCGGCGGTGTACGGACGGCTGCTGGCCCAGGTCGAGCGGCCCGTGGTGCTCCACTGGCTCGGGCCGATGTTCGACCCGGCGCTGGACGGCTACTGGGGCTCGGCCGATCCCGGCACCGCCGCCGGCGCGCTGCTCGCCCTGATCGAAGAGCACGCGCCCCGGATCGACGGGGTGAAGATCTCCCTGCTGGACGCGGAACGCGAGATCGCCTTCCGGAACCGGCTGCCGTCCGGCGTCCGCCTCTACACCGGCGACGACTTCAACTATCCCGAGCTGATCAGGGGCGACGCCGACGGGCACAGCGACGCGCTGCTCGGCGTCTTCGACCCGATCGCGCCCGCGGCCGCGGCGGCGCTGCGGGCGTTGGACGACGGCGACACCGCGTCCTACGAGGAGATCCTCGCGCCGACCGTGCCGCTCGCCCGGCACCTGTTCGAAGCGCCCACCTACTACTACAAGACCGGCGTGGTGTTCCTGGCCTGGCTGACCGGACGGCAGCGGCATTTCCGCATGGTCGGCGGGCTGGAGAACGCGCGGCCCGTCCCGCACATGGTGCGCCTCTTCCAGCTCGCCGACGCCGCCGGCCTCTTCCCCGACCCCGGTCTCGCCGCGCGGCGGATGAGCGCGTGGCTGACCGTCCAGGGAGCCGCCTGATGAGGCCCGGCCTCGACCAGAGGAGGTTCAGCCTCAACCAGTGGACGACGCGGCACTGGCCCCTCCCGGAACTGGCGGCGGGCTGCGCGGCGGCGGGCGTGACGGGTGTCGGGCTGTGGCGGGAGCCCGTCGCCGAGTACGGCCCGGCGCGCACCGGGAAGCTCATGAGCGACCACGGCCTGACCGTCACCTCGCTGTGCCGGGGCGGCTTCTTCCAGCGGCCGGGCGCCTTGGACGACAACCGCCGCGCCGTGGAGATGGCCGCCGAGCTGGGCGCGCCGGTGCTGTGCCTGGTGAGCGGGGGACTGCCGGACGGGTCCCGCGACCTCGACGGCGCCCGCGCGCGGGCCGCCGACGTCCTGGCCGAGCTCGCGCCGTACGCGGGCGAGCGCGGCGTCCGGCTCGCGATCGAGCCGCTGCACCCGATGTTCTGCTCCGACCGGTGCGTGGTCTCCACCCTCGCCCAGGCCCTCGACCTCGCGGCGCCGTTCCCCTCCTCCCAGGTCGGCGTGGTGGTCGACACCTACCACCTGTGGTGGGACCCGGACGTCTGGACGGGCATCGCCCGCGCGGGGGCCCGGGGGCGTGTGGCGCTGTTCCAGGTCGCCGACTGGGTCACGCCGCTGCCCGAGGGCGTCCTCACCGGGCGCGGCATGCTCGGCGACGGGTGCGTCGAGCTGCGCCGGTTCCGCCGGGCCGTGGACGCCGCCGGGTACACCGGGCCCGTCGAGGCGGAGATCTTCAACGCGGAGCTGTGGGCGATGCCGGGGCCGTCCGCGCTGGAGCTCACGCTGTCGCGCTTCGCCCAGCACGTCGCATGACGCGGGACGCGGCGGTGCCCGCGTGAGCGCGCCGGCGGGCTGCGTCATCGGGCTCGACGTCGGCGGTACGCGCATCAAGGCGGGGATCGTCGGCCCGGAGCACCGCGTGTTGCTCGACCGGACGCGTGCCACGGGTGCGGCCGACGGCGGCGACGCGGTCGCCGCGCGAATCCTGGACCTCGTCACCGGCCTCGCCGAGGAGGCGTCCGCTGCTGGGCTGGACGTGGCCGCCGCCGGACTCGCGCTGCCCGGGATCGTCGACGAGTCCACCGGCCGGGTGATCGTCTCCGCCAACCTCGGCTGGCGCGACCGCGACCTCGCCGCGTCCCTCGCCGCGCGCACGGACCTGCCGGTCGTGATCGGCCACGACGTCCGCGCCGGCGGCCTGGCCGAAGCGGTCCTCGGGGCCGGAAGGCGGCACCGCGACCTGCTGTTCCTCCCGATCGGAACGGGCATCGCGGGCGCCATGATCCTGGACCGCCGCCCCTACGCGGGCGGCGGCTACGCCGGTGAGATCGGTCATGTGCGCGTCCGCCCCGAGGGGCGGCCGTGCCCGTGCGGCGGCCGCGGCTGCCTGGAGGCGTACGCCTCGGCCGCCGCCATCGCGCGCGCGTACGCGGCCCGCACCGGCGCGGCGGCGACCGCCGACCGGGTCGCCGGGCGGGCGGCGGCGGGCGACCCGGTCGCGGCCGCGGTCTGGCGGGACGCGATCGAGGCGCTGGCCACCGCGCTGAGCGCCTATGTCACGATCTGCGCGCCCGAACTGATCATCATCGGCGGCGGCCTGGCCGAGAGCGGAGAGTCGCTGCTGGAGCCGCTGCGCGCCGCCCTGGCCGCCCGGCTGAGCTTTCAGCGCGAGCCGCGGATCGTCCGCGCGGCGCTCGGCGACCGCGCCGGACTTCTGGGCGCGGCCCTGCTCGCCCGCCGGGCCCGGTAAAGCGGGACCGGGCGGGCGTTCCGCCTCCCGCGGAGTGTTTTCCAGCGAACCGCGATTAAGGATTCGCAATCACCGCCGAATAATTCTTGAATCATATCTTCTCCGCCGGATCTGATGCTGAATCGCGAGAGCCACCGGTTTCAGGAGAATCGCCATGACCGATGAACCGCGTCCCATCACGCGCAGGACGGTGCTGGGCTGGGCGGCATTGGGTGCCGCGGGCATGTCAATTCCGTTTCGGCCGCGGGCCGCGTCGGCGGAGTCGGCCGGGACGGGGCTGGAGGAGCGGGCGCTGGCGCTGAAGCCGCCGGTGCTCCTCTTCGAGACGGCCGTGCCGCCGCAGCTGCAAGCGGGGAAGGGCTCGCTCGTGTCGGTGAGCGACACCGCGGTCATGGCGGGGGAGCGGTCGCTGCGCTGGGACTACGAGTCGGGCTCGGCGATCACCGTCCGCTCCGATCTCGGGTACGTGCCGAGCGCGTACCGCCCGGGGGACGACCAGGCGTTCATGGGCACGGTCGCCGCCTTCTCCGTCTGGATCTACAACCCGTCGCCGCTGGACGACGTCATGCGGTTCGAGTTCGGCCGGGGCGCGAACGGGGCCGACGCCTGGTTCGACTTCCATCTGGGCTTCTCCGGCTGGCGCACCGCCTGGGTCCGCTACGGCCAGGACATGTCGGGCCGTCCTCGCGCGGGGATGGACACGGTCCGCATCGTCGCGCCGAAGCGCGTCCCCCAGGGCACGCTGTTCCTCGACCAGATGATCCTCAACAGCGCGATCCGCCCCGACCATCCCACCGGGGACGCGCAGGTGCCCCAGGTCAACCGGGAGGTCGTCCGAGCCGACAACGCCCACTGGCTGGCGCTCCTGCACTTCGACGAGCTGCTGAAGGCCAACCGCCCGCCGACCCCGGCGCCGACCGCGGCGGAGTCGGACTCGCTGCGCCGGGTCATCGGAGGCTACGAGGACTACCTCGCCGCCCCGATGCGCGTGGACGACTCGACCGTCGCCGGCTTCGAGAGCAAGCTCGCGGAATTCGGGATCCCCGCCAAGGACGCGCCGCGGGGGACCGGCCGACCCGTCTTCACCCATCAGACCCAGATCTACCCGGAGGCCCTCGCCGCCGAGCTGACCGCCCACGTCAACGCCGTCCAGCTGCGCGACTGCACCGACCTCATGCAGAAGATCGCGCGGGCCCGCGCCTCGGCCGGTCCGGACCTGCGCCGCCCGCTCGGCGAGCAGTATCTGCGGCTCGTCATCCACCTGCGGGACCGCGGCTGGGCGCACGGCAGTGGCCAGGGGACCGTGCACCACCTCGGGTACGCCATCCGCGGCTACTACGACTCGGCCTACCTGATGCGCGAGACGCTCGCCGAGGCCGGGCTGCTCGACGACGTCCGCACCGACCTGGCCTGGCTCGCGGGCCTCGGCCGGATCTTCTCCGACTGGCGCGACGCCTCGCCCTACAGCGGGATCATGGACATCCTCAACACCACCGTCCGGGGCATGCTGGCGGCGATCCTGCTGATGGACGCCGACGCCGAGCGGGTCGCCTACCTGAAGGCCCTGAAGAGCTGGCTCGACCACGCGCTCACCAGCTCACCGGGGATCGAGAACGGGCTGAAGCCCGACGGCACCGCCTTCCACCACATGGGCTTCTACCCCGACTACGCGCGGGACGGGTTCACGGGCCTCGCGCCCATCGTGACCGTCCTGAGCCGCACGGCCTTCGCCCCCTCGACCGCGGCGCACGAGAACCTGAAGCGGGCGGTCCTGGCGATGCGGCTCTACGCCAACCGGGACAATTGGCCGCTCAGCATCAGCGGCCGGCATCCGACCGGGAAGACGTCGCTGTCGATCGCCTCCTTCCAGTGGCTGGCGCAGGCCGGCACGCCCGACGGCTCCGCCGAGATCGACCCGCGGCTCGGCGCCGCGTTCCTGCGCCTGCTCCCGGCCCGTCCGTCCACGGCTCAGCAGCAGGCGGCCGCGCGTGTGAAGGCCGCGGGCGTCAGCGCCGAGCCCGCCCCGCAGGGCGGCTGGGCCCTCAACTACGCCGCCCTCGCCCTGCACCGCCGCGACGACTGGCTGGTCGCCGTGCGCGGCCACAACCGCTACCTGTGGGGCACCGAGATCTACCCGCTCAGCAACGTGTACGGCCGCTACACCACCTACGGCCAGATCCAGGTGCTCGGCCGCGGCGATCCGGTCAACAACCTCGACAGCGGGTTCAGCGAGCAGGGCTGGGACTGGAACCGGTGGCCGGGGACGACGACCGTCCGCCTGCCCTTGGACGCCCTGGAGGCGGACCTGTCCGGGACGATCGAGGAGATGCTGCTGTCGGACTCGCGGTTCTGCGGCGCCCACACCATCGACGGCCGGCACGCGATGTTCGCCATGGACCTGCACGGGCATCCGAAGTACGACGCCACGCACCGCGCGCGCAAGTCGGTCTTCATGTTCGACGACCGCGTCGTCGCGCTCGGCACCGGCATTCACAACGCCGACCGCGGGCACGAGACGGAGACGACCCTCTTCCAGGCCCACCTGGCCGACGTCTCCGCCGCGACCGTCGTCGGCGGGGCCGAGCCGATCACGAGCTTCCCCTACAGCCGCCCGGTGTCCCGCCTCGACGGGCCGACGTGGCTGCTCGACCACGTCGGCAACGGCTACTACCTGGCCGGCGGCCAGTCGCTCGGCCTGACCCGCTCCACCCAGGCGTCCCGCGACCAGAGCGGCGCCGCCGAGACCAGCGGCGACTTCGCGACCGCGTGGCTCGGGCACGGGTCCGCGCCGCGGGCGGAAGGGTACGAGTACGCCGTCATCGTCGGCGCCTCGGCGCAGGGGATGGCGGACTTCGCCGACCGGATGCGGGACGCGGCCGCCGCCCCGTACCGGGTGCTGCGGCGGGACGGCGCCGCGCACGTGGTGTGGGACCGCGCGACCGGCATCACCGGGTACGCGCTGTTCGAGCCCGCCGACACGGTGGGCGTGCGGCCGGTCGCCGCCGTGGACACGCCCTGCATGGTGCTGCTGCGCCCGGCGGGCGACGCGCTCGTCCTGTCCGTCACCGATCCCGACCTGCGCCTGTACGAGGGCCGCGACCCCGACCAGTACGACCGGCGCGGCCGGTTCGTCGGCGGCGTCAGCCCGTTCGCGGTGTCGTGGCGGGACCACCCGAGCCGGCCGCACACCCTGCGGATCACCTTGGCGGGCAGCTGGCGGGTCGCCGAGGCGGACGGTCCGGCGCGGGCCGCGACGACCGGCGAGTGGACGGTCGTCGCGGTGCGGACCCGTGATGGCCGACCGGTGCAGATGCGGCTGGATCCCGCCTGAAACCGAGAACAGGAACCGCGATGAGAACTCAGGAAAGACGTTCACCGGGTAACGCGACATCCACGACGCGGATGGGGCTGCTCGCCTCTCCCGCCGCGGCCGTGCTGCTGTGCGGCGTCCTCGGCGCCGCCGCTCCGAGCGCCATGGCCGCCCAGCAGCGACCGGCGGCCGCCCTCGACACCTGCTCCGTGCTCGTCAACGCCGTCACCGACGCCGGCGCAAGCGGCGACGGGCAGACCGACGACACTGACGGCATCCAGCGGGCGATCACGATGGCGCACAGCGGCGGGGCGTGCGTCTACCTGCCGGCCGGGATGTACCGCGTCACCCGCGACCTGGACTGGACCAGTCCCGCGTCCATCGTCGGCGATCCCGGATCGGCCGCCGTCCTCTACAGCCCGGACAACAAGGCGCTCGTCGACACCGTCTACCAGAACCGGTGGGACCGGGCCCCGCTGATCGACAATGTCGTGTTCGACGGGTTGCGCATCGAACTCACCGGCCCGTACAAGAGCGGGCTGGTCGTCAAGCGGAGCGTCTTCGTCAACCGAATCGCCCCGGGGGAGACGCCCACCGGCGGGGGCAGCAACGAATTCACCACGGCCCAGGTGGCCGTCAAACTCAACGCTCTGCGGAACCCGCAGGTATCGGATTCGGTCTTCCTGTCCAACCGGCCCGTGGACGGAGGAACCCCCGTTTACACCTACCGGACCGTCAACGCGACGTTCTCCGGCAATCTCATCGGCGCCGACCTTTCTTCCCTGGCGTGGCTGAGCCAATGGCCCGGTTCGCGGTCGTGGACCCAGCCGCCCGCGTCGCGACTGGCTCAGCTCCGCGGGCTCTCCGGACTGCCGAGCGCGCTCGGACACTTCCAACGCGGGGGCGCCTTCCAACTCGACCAGGGCCTCACCGTCGCCGACAACATCGTCAACCGGGATCCCCGCAGCCAGGCCAAGAGCGACCACGCGCTCTACGCGTGGGGCTTCGACCACCTGACCGCCAAGGGCAACTGGCTGCGGGGCTGGCCGCAGGCCGCCTCCGGAGGGCTGAAGGTCCGCAACGGGACCACCGCCACGATCGCGGGCAACTACCTCGACGGCACCGCGATCCTGCTCTACACCTACTCCGCGACGAACGTTCCGCAGCTCTTCCAGGACGTCGTGGTCTGCGGCAACGTCTACGACGTCCGGCACGTGACCCCCGCCGCCGGGCACAGCGGCATCCAGTACTGGCGCAACTTCGCGGGCACCGGCGTGGAGTGGTCGATCGCCGTCTTCGACAACAGGTTCGTCGACCCCGCCGCCGGGCAGCCGGTCCGTCCCGACATCTCCCAGTCCGCGGGCGACCCCGACGCCTTCAGCGCCTACGGGAACGCCTATCCCGACGGTTCTCCGGTACCGGTGGTCGGCATGCGGGCCGCCGCGCCCACCGCCGAGCAGCAGGCCCGGTGCGCGGGAGCCGTCCCGCCCGACCTGCGGGTGCCCGACTACACCGGCTGACGGAGGTTCTCTCCTAAGCCCGGCCCATGAGCCGCGCCAGCCGGTCGCGGGCGGCCGGCAGGAGATCGGGGAGCGGGGCGGCCTCGGGATACCAGGCCGCCTCGTACTCCCAGCTGACCCAGCCGCGGTAGCCGCTCCGCGCGAGCAGCCGGCCGATCTCCCGGAGGGGGAGGACCCCCGTGCCGAGCTGGACGGGGGCGCGGGACGGGGAGGCGTCCTTCACCTGAACGTAGGCCAGCCGGTCGCCGAGCGCGGCGAGCGTGGCCTCCGGCCGTTCGCCCGACAGGTACGGGTGCATCACGTCCCAGATCGCGCCGACGCCGGGACTCGCGGCGATGAGCGCCGCGACGTCCCGGCCGCGCGGGTGGGAGTCGTGCGTCTCGACCAGGATGCGGACATCGTGGGCACGGGCCTCGGCGGCGACCGCGCGGAGCCGCGCCGCCGCCCGCCGGACGGCCCCGCCCCCGGGGAAGGCGGCGCCGCCCCCGGGGAAGACGCGCAGGTGCGCCGCCCCGATGTCGGCGGCCAGCTCCAGATGCCTGCGGACCGCGTCGATCACCGGCGCGTCCGGGCCGGGCGCGGCGATCTTGAGGTAGGACGCCAGGGACAGCGCGGCGACGCCCGCGTCCCGGAACGCCTCCGCCGCCCGCCGCCGCCGGGCGGCGGGCATCGAGACCTCGACGGGTTCGCCCTCCGCGCACCGGAGTTCGAGCCCCGCGTACCCGGTCCGCGCGGCCAGCGCGAGCACCTCGGGGAGCGGCATGCCGGGGACGCCGAGGGTGGCGAAGGCGTAGGCCACCGATGAATCAGCGATCTTTGCCATCGGATTCCTCACCTGCAATCGGCGGGATACGGAGAGTAAAGCCAGCTCAAATAATATTCATCCCTAATTCATCGTGTTGACTGCTAGATGTCCATTCTTTCAAGATACCGGCATCGGTTCCACATCTAGGAGTGATGTCCGATGTACGGATCTCTCCCCCAGCGGCTGAGTCACCGCGTCGCCGGCGGCGCCCTCGCCGTGGCCCTGGCCCTCGGTCTCGCGGCGTGCTCCGGCGCCGAGGACGGGGATTCGAAGTCCCTCGTCTACTGGTCGATGTGGAAGCAGGGTGAGCCGCAGGCCAAGGTCCTGTCCGCCGCGATCGACTCCTTCACCGAGGAGACCGGCGTCAAGGTCAAGGTCGAGTGGAAGGGACGCGAGGTCGCCAAGCAGCTCGCGCCCACGCTCAACACCCGGAACGTTCCAGCCGACCTCATCGACTCGGCGGACCGGTTCGTCAAGTCCACGTTCGTCGCCACCGGGCAGGGGCTGGACCTCGGCCCGGTCTACCGGCGGCCGGTGCCCGGCGAGGCGGGCAAGACCGTCGGGGACGTCGTCGACCCCCGGTACCGCCGGTACGCCACCGAGAACGGCAAGACCTGGCTGGTGCCGTACGAGGTGCTGGCCACCCAGGTCTGGTACGACGGCAAGGCGCTCAAGGACGTAGCCGCCGCGCCGCCGCGCACCTGGGACGCCTTCGTCGCGCTGCTGGACAAGCGCAAGGCCGCGCGCGGCGGCGGGCCGCTGGCCCTCGACGGCGACGTCGCCGACTACCCGGCCTACTGGACCTACCAGGCGGTGCTCGCCGACCTCGGCCCGGGCGCGTTCGCGGCGGCCGCGACCGACCGGACCGGCGCGAAGATGGACGCCCCGGCGTTCCTGGCCGCCGTCCAGAAGATCGAGCGACTGGTCAAGGGCGGCTACTTCGCGTCCGGCTACAACGGCAGCAAGTTCCCGGCCATGCAGCAGAAATGGGCCACCGGCGGCGCCGACTTCCTGCTGATGGGCAACTGGGCGCCGCGCGAGACGCTGACCTCGGCGAGCGAGGACTTCGAGTACCGGTCCTTCCCGTTCCCGGCCGGGGCGGCCGGGAAGCAGGTCCAGTCGGTCTCGCTGATCGGGTTCGGCATCCCGCGGAACGCCGAGCACGCCGAGTCGGCCCAGAAGTTCATCGCCTACTTCATGAACAAGCAGCGGCTGGCGAAGATCTCGACGGACGCGCACAACCTCACCTCGCGCGCCGACATCCCCGTGCCGACCGTGCAGGCGGACGTGAAGAAGGCACTGGACGAGACCGAGACCGTGCCCGACCTCGACGGCGTGAAGATGAACCAGTCCGGCTGGTACACCAAGGTCTTCCAGCCGATCAACACGGAACTCGTCACCGGGAAGATCTCCGCGGCGCGGTTCGTCGCCAAGCTCAAGGGCGCGACGGTCGACTACTGGAAGCTCAACGGCTGATGGCCACCACCGCCGTCCGCGAGGCCCGGCCCGCGCCCGCGGGCGCGGCCGCCCGGGCCACCCCGCTCGACCGCCGCCGCAGGCGCCTGTTCTGGCCGTTCG
The DNA here is from genome assembly GCF_001552135.1 of Actinomadura chibensis NBRC 106107. Lineage (GTDB taxonomy): Bacteria > Actinomycetota > Actinomycetes > Streptosporangiales > Streptosporangiaceae > Spirillospora > Spirillospora chibensis. The sequence continues at coordinate 146,279 of NZ_BCQP01000010.1, forward strand.
TCGCGCCCGCGCTGCTGCTGTACGTGGCGTTCTACATCGTGCCGACGCTGGTGACCGCGTGGATCAGCCTCAACACCTGGGCGGGCGCGGGACCGATGACGTTCGCCGGGGTCGACAACTACCGGCGGCTGATGCTGGACCCGGTCTTCCACGACGCCTTCACCAACACGCTGACCATCCTGTTCGTCGTCGGCGGCGCGACCTTCGGGCTGAGCTTCGTGATGACGATCATCCTGCGGGACATGGCCGGGCGGAAGTCGGTCCGGGCGATCATCTTCTTCCCGAACATCGTCTCCGGGATCGTGCTGTCCATCCTGTGGGGGTTCCTCTTCCAGGCCGACGGCGTGGTCAACACGGCGCTGCGCGGCGGCGGCCTCTCCCACCCGCCGAACTGGCTGGGCGCGCACCTGTTCACCGTCATCATGATCGGTCTGGTGTGGGCGCAGACGGGGTTCTTCACCACGATCCTCATGGCGGCGGTCGACCGCATCCCGAAGGAGCTGTACGAGGTCTGCGACCTGGAGGGCGCCTCGGCGCTCCAGCGGTTCCGCTACGTCACGCTCCCGCTGATGTGGGACGTGGTCGGCGTGTGCGCGGTGCTGTGGAGCATCCACGCGATCAAGCTCTTCGAGTTCATCTACGCCTTCGCCGGCGCGGCCGGGCAGCTCCCGCCGACCAACGTGTGGAACACCGCCGTCTACGCCTACGCCGAGGCGTTCAGCGGCGTGCCCCGGTACGGCTCCGCCGCCGCGACCGGCATGGTCATGCTCGCCCTCGTGGGCGTCCTGGTGGTGCTGCTGCGCCGCCTGTTCCGCCGCGAGCGCGTCCAGTACTGAGAGGAGTGCGCGTGCCTTCGACCCGTGGCGCACCACGGCCGGCCAAGCACCTCGGCGCGGCGTTCGCCTGGCTGTTCGCCCTGTTCAGCGTGGCCGTCGCCGTCTGGATGGTGCTGAATTCGCTGAAGTCCACCAAGGCGGTCTTCAGCGACCCCTGGGGAGTGCCGACCCACCCGCGGTGGGACAACTACTCGCGCGCCTGGCACGCCAGCGACTTCGGCGTCGCCACCCTCAACACGGTGATGGTCGTGTGCGGGACGGCCGTGGCGACGATCGCGCTGGCCGCGCCCGCCGCCTACGCGCTCAGCCGGCTCCTGAACAGGTGGAGCGGGGGGCTGACCGTGTTCTTCGCCCTCGGGCTCGGGATTCCGGCGCAGGTGATGATCCTCCCGCTGTACGTGATGATGAACCGGCTGTATCTGGTGGACAGCCTGACCGGGCTGTGGATCCTGTACGTCGCGACGTCCATGCCGTTCACCGTCTTCTTCCTCACCGGATTCTTCGGGTCGCTGCCGAAGGAACTGGAGGAGGCCGCGGCGATCGACGGCGCCTCGCCGAACCGCACGTTCTGGCAGATCATGCTGCCGCTCGCGCGCAGCGGCGTCGTCACCGCGCTGATCCTCAACATCATCCAGCACTGGGGCGAGACGCTGTTCGCGCTGATCTTCCTGCAGAGCGAGCACAAGGCCACCCTGTCGATCGCACTGCTCGGATTCCTGCAGCGCATGCAGTACAACGGCGCCGACTGGGGCGGGCTGTTCGCCGGAGTCTGCACCGTGGTGCTGCCGCTCCTCGTCTGCTACGTCTGGCTCGGTCGGCGGATCATCGAAGGCATGACGCTCGGGTCGCTGAAATGAGGTCCCAGCCGAAATGAGGTCCGAGCCGAGATGAGCGCGGAGAAGGAAATGAGCGCAGAGAACACGGCGTCGGGAAGGGAACTGAAGTTCCGCAGGATGGCGCGGCAGTTGCGCACCGAGATCCGCTCCGGCGCGTGGGTCGCGGGCGCGAAACTGCCGACCGAGCAGGAACTCGCCCGGCTCCACAACGTCAGCCTCACCACCGTCCGCCGCGCGTTGGAGGACCTCGCCGAGGAGGGGCTGGTCGTCCGGCGCCAGGGCGCGGGCACCTTCGTGGCGGGGCAGCAGCCCCCGGTCCGCGGGGACGGCTCGGTGGTCGGGGTGATCGTCCCGGACACGACGCTGTACTACCCGAAGGTCCTGAAGGGCATCGAGGAGACGCTCGCGGCGGCGGGGGCGCGGCTGATGCTGGCGTGCGCGCACTACAACCCGTCCGAGGAGGAGACGGCGCTGCAGCGGATGCTGGACTCCGGCGTGCACGGCCTGCTGGTCGTCCCCACCCTCGTCGGGTCGCCCGACCCGGCGGCGACGGTCCGCCGGTTGGCCGCGCTGCCGGTGCCGACGGTGCTGATCGAACGGGGGCTGGACGACGGCGACGACGAGGCCGACCACGTCCGCACCGACCACCGCGCGGGCGGGTACTCCGCGGTGCGCCACCTCGCCGCGCTCGGGCACACCCGAATCGCGCTGCTCACCCGGTCGGAGAACCCGACCCACGGGCCCGTCACCCGCGGTTTCCAGGACGCGATGGCCGACCCGCGGCTGACCGCGGTCACGCCGTTCTCCGCGCCGATGCGCGCGTGGAACCCGCAGGTCGCCGACGACAACGTGCGGCGCCTCGCCGAGGAGGGCGCCACCGCCGTGGTGTGCTTCGGCGACAAGGAGGCGCTGTTCGTGGTCTCCGCCGCGCGGCGCCTGGGACTCGCCGTCCCCGGCGACCTCGCGATCGTCGCCTACGACGACGAGATAGCGGAGATGGCGGAGATCCCCCTCACCGCGGTGTCCCCGCCCAAGCGGGCGCTCGGCCGCCGCGCGGCCGAACTCGTCCTGCAGCGCATGCGCGAACCCGACCTGCCGGTGCACCAGATCCGGCTGCGTCCGGGAATCGTCGTCCGCCAGTCCTGCGGCGCCGCCCTGAAGGAGAACCGTTCGTGACAGAACTCCGTTTGGGGCTGGTCGGGGCGGGCGCCGTCGGGGCTTTGCACGTGGAGGCCGCGCAGCGCGTGCCCGGCGTCCGGGTGGCCTCGGTCTGCGACCTGGACCCGGTCGCGGCGCGGCGGCTGGCGGCGCCGCTGGACGCGCGGGCCTACACCGACCACCGGGACCTGATCGCCTCCGGCGGCGTCGACGCCGTGCTGGTCAACACCCCGCACGCGGTGCACACCGCCATCGTGTGCGACGCCGCCGCCGCGGGACTGCACGTCCTGGTCGAAAAGCCCATGGCCACGTCGCTGGCCGACTGCGACGCGATGATCGCCGCCTGCGCCGAGGCGCGGGTGCGGCTGGCCGTCGGCCACGTCCAGCGCTTCCTCCCCGACAAGGCGGCGGCCAAGGCCGCGCTGGACGCGGGGGAGATCGGCGAACCGGTGCTGGTCTCCGACCGCCGCGGCTCGGACTACCGCGCAGGCTCCCGCCCCTCCTGGTTCCTGGACCCGCGTGTCGCGGGCGGCGGGGTCTTCATCAACATCGGCGCCCACTGCGTGGACCGGCTGCTGTGGCTGACGGGCCGCCGGGTCGAGCAGGTCGACGGCAGGCTGAAGAACACTCCGATCGAGACCGACGTCCTGGTGCGGCTGGACCTCACCGGCGGGCTGACCGCGCACATCGCGGTCACGAGCACGGGACCGGCGGCGCCGCACGACGAGATGACCGTCGTCGGGGAGACCGGCACGCTGAGCATCTCGCCGCACACCGGCACGGCCCTCCACAAGGACGGCACGACGGCCTGGCTGCACCGGCCGGGACCCGAGGACATCCCGGCGGCCTTCGCCGCCCAGCTCGCCGACTTCGCCGCCGCCGTGGCCGAGGACCGGGAGCCCGCGGTCGGCGGCCCGCACGGGCGGCGCGTCCTCGAGATCATCCTCGCGACGTACTCCTCCGCCCGGCGGCGCGGACCCGTCCAGGTATCCGGAAGGAGGCCCCCTTGGCCAGCCGCGACCCATCCCGCCCCAACGTCCTGCTCATCCTGAGCGACGACCAGGGCCCCTGGGCGCTGGGCTGCGCGGGCAACGACGAGGTCCGCACGCCGCACCTCGACGCGCTGGCCGCGTCCGGCGTCCGGCTGGCGCGGTTCTTCTGCGTCTCGCCCGTGTGCTCCCCGGCCCGCGCCTCGCTGTTCACCGGGGAGATCCCGTCGCAGCACGGCGTGCACGACTGGATCAGCCGCCGGCACACCGGCCGCGACGGCCGGGACTTCGTGGCCGGACGGCGGCTGTTCACCGACGATCTGCACGAGGCCGGCTACCGGCTCGGCATGATCGGCAAGTGGCACCTCGGGGCCAACGACCGTCCGCGGCCGGGGTTCACGCGGTGGCTGGCGCATGAGAGCGGCGGCGGGCCGTACCGCGGCGCCGTGCTCTACGACCAGGGCGAGCGCGTCCAGGCGTCCGGATACCTGACCGACGTGCTCACCGCGCAGGCCCGCGCGTTCCTGGCGGACGAGGCGGGCAGAGAGGAACCCTTCTACCTCTCGCTGCACTACACCGCGCCGCACAAACCATGGAAAGGGCACCATCCGCGACGGTTCGAGGCGCTGTACGACGACTGCGCCTTCGACTCCTGCCCGCAGGGGCCGCCGCATCCGTGGCAGCCGGTGGACCGGGACGGGACGCCGGTCGGCGGCGAGCCCGACGCGCGCGCCGCGCTGGTCGGCTACTTCGCCGCGGTCTCGGCCATGGACGAGGGCATCGGCCAGGTGATGGCGACCCTGTCGGAACTGGGCCTGACCGGCTCCACATTGGTCTTCTTCAGCAGCGACAACGGATTCAACTGCGGGCACCACGGCATCTGGGGAAAGGGCAACGGCACGTTCCCGCAGAACATGTACGACAGTTCCGTGATGGTCCCGGCGATCGTCAGCCAGCCGGGGCGCGTCCCCGGCGGCCGGGTGAGCGAGGCGCTCCTGTCCGCCTACGACGTCCGCCCGACTCTGCTGGAGCTTCTCGGCCTGCCCGCCGACGCCGACGCCGGCCACCGTCCCGGCCGGTCGTTCACCGACGTCCTCGCCGGATCGGAGGCGGCCGGCCGGTCACCCGTGGTCGTCTACGACGAGTACGGTCCCGTGCGGATGATCAGGACGGACGCCTGGAAGTACGTCCACCGGTATCCGCACGGCCCGCACGAGCTCTACGACCTGGCGGCCGATCCCGGCGAGGCGCGGAACCTGATCGGCGAGCCGGAGGCGGCCGGGATCCGCGTGGAACTGGCCCGGCGGCTGGACGCCTGGTTCAGCCGGTACGTGATCCCCGGCGTCGACGGCAGCCGCCTGCCCGTCAACGGGAACGGGCAGCTGGCGCCGGTCCGCCCGGGAACCGGCCTGGACGCCTTCGAACCGCCGTCCGATCCCGTGCGCGGGAGCGACACGACGTGACCGGGCGGACCGGCCCGCCGCCCGGCCGTCCGCGGCGCCGCGCGGCGGCTCAGCCGACCTCGTCCGCGACGCCGTCCACGTCGGGCGCGCGGCCCGCGCCGATGTCGGACATGTAGCTCATCCAGGAGTAGGCCGGGTCGCCCCGGCGCAGCAGCTCCCGGTAGAGCCGGACGGTCATGTCCCGGCGCACGGACGCGTACGCCGGGACCGCGTAGAGGTTGCGCAGCTCGTGCGGGTCGGCCTCCAGGTCGTACAGCTCGTTGACGCTCTCCGGGTTGAACACCAGCTTGTGCCGGCGGTCCCGGATCATCCGCTGCGAGTACGGGAAGTGGTGGCCGTGGAACTCGGCCACCACCTCCGGACGCGGGTCGTCCGCGCCGCCGACGAGCGGCAGGAGGCTCCGCCCGTCGCACGGGTCGCCCGGCGGCAGCCCGGCGAGGTCCAGGATCGTCGCGTGCAGGTCGATCAGCGTCGCGAACTCGTCCACCACCCGGGGCGGCGCGCCCGGCACCCGGACGAGCCCGGGAATGCGGTAGATGTCCTCGTACATCGCCGGGCCCTTGTCGTTGAGGCGGTGGGCGCCGGTGAACTCGCCGTGGTCGGCGGTGAACACCACCGCGGTCTCGTCCCAGAGGCCGTGCTCGCGCAGCCGGTCCAGGATCCGCCCGGCCTGCTGGTCGATCATCGTGACGTAGCCCCAGTAGACCGCGATGAGCTTGCGCCAGGCGTCGGCGCCGAAATGGTCGGCCGACCAGTACTCGGCGTACCGGCGCTGGACGTCGGGCTTGCCGGCGAAGGTCTCGGCCATCGACGGCGGCAGCGGCACGTCCGCCGGGTCGTACAGGTCGTAGTAGGCGTCGGGCAGGAGGTAGGGCAGATGCGGGCCGTACCAGCTGCACGTCAGCGCGAAACGGCGGCCCTCGGCTGCGTACCGGTCGAGCAGCTCGATCGTCCGGTCGGCGAGGAACGCCTCGACGGTGGCCTCGGCGGGTTGCTCCAGCCGTCCGGCGATCAGGTGCCCGCGTCCCGAGCCGTTCGGCGCCGTGCCGAAGACGGCGTCCCGCACCTTGAACGGCGGATGCCCGTTCTCTTTGAGCCACCCCTGGTAGGACGGGTGGTGGAACGGGTTCAGCGCGCCGGGCAGGTGCTCGCCGTCCATGCCGTAGTACTCCGGGCCGCGCTCGCGGCCGATGTGCCACTTGCCGACGTACCCCACGTTGTAACCGGCGTTGAGCAGGGGTTCGGCGAGGTTGGGGAAGCCGTCGTCGATCTCGTCCTTGGCGCCGCCGTTGCGTTCGGGGTTGTTCAGCAGGCCGTGCCGGAACGGGTAGGTGCCGGTGAACAGCGACGCACGGGCCGGTGTGCAGATCGCGGTCGGCGTGTAGAGCCGGTCGAACCTGGCGCCCTCCGCCGCGATCCCGTCCAGCGCCGGTGTCCGGGCCACGGGGTTGCCGTAGCAGCCCAGCGTGTCGACCCGGTGCTGGTCGGTCATGAGGAACAGGACGTTGCGAGGGGGCATGACGCTCTCCGTTCATTAATTCCTGAGGGTTGACGGAAATCGGGGACCCTTTGTGCGGTGCGCCGAAGCGGGCAGGTCAGCGGAGCCGAGGCGGGGGCATCGCGTCCCGGTCGGTCAGCACCAGCGCGATGGCGCCCATCGCCGCGGCGGCGGGCCCGAGATCCGCCGGGACGACGTCCACCGCCCGCCGCGTGCCGGGCAGCGCGAGTTCGGAGATCGCCGACCTGATCGGGTCGAGGACCAGACCGCCGAGCAGGGCGAGGTCGCCGCCCACGACGACGCGCTCCGGGTCCAATTGGACGACGGCGCCCGCCAGCACCGTGCCCAGCGTGCGGGCGGCCTCGACGACGACGTCCGTGACGGCCGGCACGCGGGACCGCGCCGCGTCCAGCAGGTCGTCCGTCCCGGTCAGCCGGACGCCCCTCGCCGCGATCGCGTCCAGCAGGGCCGGGACGCCGATCCGCCCCTCCAGGCAGCCGCGCCCGCCGCAGTGGCAGCGCGGCCCCGCCGGGTCGACCGACACGTGGCCGAGTTCGCCGGACGCGCCGTGCGCCCCGCGCAGCAGCCGCCCGCCGGCGACGAAGCCGCCGCCGACGCCCACCGACCAGCGCGCGTACACGAGGTCCCCGGCCGAGCGGGCCGCGCCCCAGACCCGTTCGGCGAGCGCGGCGAGCCTGGCGTTGTTGTCGGCCTCGACCCGCACGCCGAAGGCGGCCTCCAGGCGCTCGACGGCGCGGCGCCGGCGGCCGGGCGCGTCCAGCACGCCGACCAGCCCGACGCCGACCGCCTCCAGGGCGGCCAGCCCGACGCCCTTGTCCTCGCACGTCTTGCGGAGGAGCGCGATGGCGAGATCGGCCCGCTCGTCCTCGTCCGCGTCGGCCGTGTCGTCCGACGCGGCGGCGACGATCTCGCGCGCCACGTTGGCGACCGCCACCCGGACCCGGCGGCGCCCGAGGTCGATCCCGACGAGCAGCCCGGCGTCCGGGTTGAGCGACACCAGCGTCGGCGGCCTCCCGCGCTGCCGCGGCCCGTACTCCGCGGGCCCCGACTCGACCACGACGCGGCGCTCCATCAGGTCGGAGATGATCGCGAAGAGCGTCGTCCGGGAGAGCCCGGTGTCGCGCATCAGCCGCGCCCGGCTCCGCGGCCCCTCCGCCCGCAGCACGGCGAGCACCGCCTCTTCGTGCGTCCGCCGCAACCGCCGCAGCGCGTCAGCCCGCTCCTCCATGCCGGAAGCATGAGCCGCCCGGACGATTAATGTCAATGCTCCGGACGAAACCAGGGGTCGTCCCCGAAGGCCCCGGCGAGTCGCTCGCGGACGGTGTCCCGGACCTCCGCCCTGGCAAGGCGGACGATCGGCTCCCAGCAGTGCTGTCTGACCGCCGCGTGGCGCGAGGCGTCCGGACACATCAGCACCGCGATGACCCGGATGGGCCAGAGGAGCCGTTGCACGTCTCCGGCCGCCAGCAACGTCGCGAGGCTCCCGGCACCCGACGCCGCGACGACGCTCGCGAGCACATACCGCCAGGACCACTGGACCGCGGATCCGATCGCGCCCGCGTCGCGCAGCGCGTCGGGCAGGGCCTGCTCATCCCGCTGCTGGAGAATATCCTCCAACCTGCGAAAGATCCGGCCCCGGATCTGTTCGTACTCCGCGAGCGTGCGCGCCATCTGCGCGAGCAATTCGCACCAGAAATGCGTTCGCCGGGCCCATTGCTGAAACTCGTCCATGAGTCGCGGGCCGAGATGTTCGGCGACCCGGCGCAGGACCAATCCTTGCGCCGGTTCGTCCGGGGCGTCCTCGAATGACAGCGCCTGCGCCGTCCTCGCGCAATCGAGGAGCCCGCGGTCACGATGCAACCAGTGGACGACATCCGCCTTCGCGCAGCCGATCGCCGCCTGGCGGCGGCTGAGCCCCGCCGCCTTCGCGTCCTTCGAGGCCCAGTCGCTTTCTCGCTCCTTCACATGCGCCAGCACGTCCTCAAGAGACCCGTCCGCAATTCTGAACGCCCCCTGGCAGCCGTGCCTCGCGCCGCCGCATGTGCATACACAACCGGGGAGTCTGGCCTCCGCGCAGCTCCGGTTGTGGGTCATGCGCTCCTCCGGAATTTCGGCAGGAGAACGCATCATCCAAGCCAGTGAGCGCGTATGTAAATCCTCGGTCGGTAAGACATGCCTGCATCTCGCGCGGCCCGTCTGGGCTGCCGGTCAGGTGAGGGCCAGGAGGAGGGCCGCGGACCAACTGAAGTTGGTCGAGTTCAGCGGCGCGCCCGTCAGCGGATTGTAGTTCTCCATGATCGGGCCGTCGCCGAGCAGACCGGACGCCGAGTCGAGCAGGCGGTCGGCGAGTGCGGTGGCGTCGTCCTCGTAGCCGTACCTTTGCAGGCCCTTCAGGGAGAAGTACGCCTGATCGAGCCAGACGGGTCCGCGCCAGTATTTCTCCGGTGCGAAGAAGGGCGAACTCGCCGACACGGTCGGGAACGGCGTGCGGGTCGCGAATTCCTCCGGGGCGGTCAGCGTGGCGCGGACGGCGGCCGCCTGCGACCGGGTCGCGACGCCCGCCCACAGCGGGATCGCGCCCTCGATGCCCCGGCCCCGGCCGGTGAGGCGGCGTCCTGAGGCCAGGTCGGTGTCGTAGAAGAAGCCGGTCGCCGGGTCGTACATCGTCCGCTGGACGGCGGCGGCCAGTTCGCGCGCTCGCGCGGACAGGCGGCCGGACGCCGCGCGGTCGCCCAGGCGCTCCGCGATCGCCGCCAGGTACCCCTTCTCGGCGGCGAGGTAGGAATTGAGGTCGACCGACTCCTGGGTCAGCGAGTAGCCGACGACGCGTCCGGCGGTGTCGCGGTTCTCCACGACCGCGGCGCCGAGCGCGGCGTCGAACCGAGGGGCGTTGTCCATGCCGCTCTCCCACGCGGCGGCCTGGCGGCGGGCCTCCGGGCCGTCGTTGGCGGGGTCGACGGTCGCGCCGTACTCGGCCAGGCTGTCGCCGTCGTGGTCCCTGTTGCGGTACCACCAGCCGTGGTACGCGACGAGCTTCGGATACATCTCCCGCAGGAACCGGACGTCCCCGGTTCGCCGGTACACCTCCCATACCGCCCAGGCGGCCAGCGGCGGCTTGCTGTTGCGCTCGTTCCAGTTGCCGCCGCCGCGCGAGGGGTCGTTGTAGAAGACGACGTCCGGGACCATGCCCGCGTCCTGCGGCCGGGTCGGCGAGTCCGGCGCGACCTGGTGGTCGAACATCGACCTGATCTGCGCCTCGGCGAGCGCGGGGTCGAAGGCGGCGACGCCGACCGCCTGCTTCCAGGTGTCCCAGGCCCACAGCCCGCCGGCGAACCACTTGTAGGAGATGGACGGGGTGATGCCGTCGTGCCCGAGCCGCCCCGCGGGGCCGCGCCAGTTGGTGACGAGGGTCTCGAGCGCCTTGACCGCGAGGCGCCGGCGGTCCGCGGGCACGCCCTGGGTGACGGCGGCGACGTAGCGGCGCCAGCGCGCGTCCGTCCTGCGGATGGCCGCGCCCGGCCGTCGCAGGAGGTCGCGGACGACCGGGGCCTCGCGCCGGCGTTCCGCGGCGGTGAAGGTGTAGGTCTCGGTCCAGGTGAGGTCGGACGAACGGCGCGGCGCCACGATGAGCGGGCGTGCCGAGTCGGTCTGGTAGGAGTCGCCGGTGACGGTCGTCCGGACGGGCCCGTCGTGCGCGACCTCGAACCGCTCGGTGCCGTCGGTGAGGTAGTCCCACACCTCGCGGACGCGCGCGAAGCCGACGGCGACGCCGCGCGGAGTGGCCCGCAGGGACGGCGCGCTCCTCATCGGCTCGCCGTCCGGACGCAGCAGCGACCCGCTCCAGCCGACCTGGAGCGTCCGGGGGCGGTCCCCGGTGTTGGCGACGGAGGCGCGCACGAGCGCCGTCCGCCCGGACGCGAACCGCAGCTCCAGCGTGAGCCGCAGGCCGGGCAGCTCATAGGTCTGCCGCAGCCGCCCCGGCAGCGCGGTGAACCGCGCGCCGCGCAACTCGATGTCGCGGCCGTCCTCGCGCAGGCGGACGCGGCTGAACGCCTGGCTGAGCCACCACGGGTACTCCTGCGCGATGTAGAGCGGTCCGGAGAACCCGCCGTAGGCGTGCGTGTCGCCCGGTCGCGGCAGCGCGTAGGCGTGCCACGCGCCGCGGTCGGCGAACACGTTGACCTCGTTGACCTCAGCGGGCAGCGCCCGGGTGGGGACGCCGTGCAGGTCGAGCACGTCCGCGTACCCGCCGGGACCGGGGTCGGCCGGCGCGGGGGCGGCGGTGAGCAGCAGGGCTGAGCCGAGCCCCAGCCCGGCCAGCGCGCGCGGTGGTCGTCGCATGATCACCTCTCGGGGTGGTCGTGGCGGGCGGTTCTGAGCACCGCCGCCCCGAGCGGGGCCAGCCGCAGCGCGCCCCGCACGGCGGCGCCGCTCAGCAGGTCGACGCCGTCCGGGACCGGCGCTTCCGCCTCGTCGGCGCGGTGGTTGAGCAGGAAGAGGTAGGAGGCGCCGGGCCCGTCGCGGCGGGTGGCCTCGACCCCGGCCGGGACGTCCAGCACCGGGCGGACGCCCGCGTCGGCGAAGGCCTCCTCCAGTACGAGGCCGACGCGCTCGCCCAGGTGGCAGCCGACGTACCAGGCCCGCCCGGCGCCGTGGGCGTTGCGGGTGACCGCCGGACGACCGGCGAGCGGCCCACCGCCGTAGACGGCGGCGGGCTCGGCGGCGCGCGCTTCCAGCAGTTCGCTCCAGAGCGTCGCCGGGACGACGCGGGACCCGAACGCCACGTCCACGGAAGCGCCGTCGGGGACCGGCCAGTACTCGTCGACGACGACGCCGAGCGCGTCCCGCAGCGGCGCGAGGCCCCCGCCCGGGTGCACGTGGTCGTGCTCGTCGACCACGCCGCTGAAGAATCCGCAGACGAGCCGTCCTCCGCCCGCGACGTACGAGGTGAGCCACGCGGCGGTCGCGTCGCTCGCCAGGTACAGGTTGGGGAGCAGGACGAGCCGGTACCGCCCGAGGTCGGCGCCCGGGCGGACGAAGTCGACGGCCACGTTGCGCGCGTGCGCGGCCCCGTACCACGACAGCACGAGCTCCTTGAGCCTGAGCCGGGACGACGGATGCTCGTCCAGCTCCAGCGCCCACCAGGAGTCCCAGTCCAGGACGACCGCGACGTCGGCGGCGAGCCGGGCCCCCGCGACCTCGGCCAGCCGGGCGAGGTCGCGGCCGAGGGCGACGGTGCGCGCCCACTGCGGCGACCCCGTCCCGCGGTGGGGGAGCAGCGCGCTGTGGAACTTCTCCGCACCGGCCCGCGACGCCCGCCACTGGAAGTGCAGGACGCCGTCGGCGCCGCGCGCCACCGCCTGCAGGGACCACAGCCGCGACAGCGCGGGCGGCTTCGGGACGTTGACCGGGCGCCAGCTCACCGCCGACGGCGCCTGCTCCATCAGCAGCCAGGGCCGCCCGCCCTTCAGGGAGCGCATCAGGTCGTAGGCCATCGCGGCGCCGACGTGCGCCGCCGGGTCGGCGGGGTCGGGGTAGGCGTCGTCGGACACGACGTCTTCGCGCGCCGCCCAGGCCCAGTAGTCCAGCGGCTTGAACATCGACATGAAGTTGGTCGTGACCGGGATGCCTCCGCCGGCCTCGTCGAGGACCGCCTTCTCGGCCAGGTAGCAGGCGAGCAGCGCGGCGGAGCAGAATCGCCGCCAGTCGAGCGACTGGGTCGGGTTGAGGGGTCCGGGCGCGGTGCGCGGCGGTTCGATCTCGTCCCACCGGCCGTAGCGCTGGGACCAGGACTCGGTGGCCCAGGCGCGGTTCAACGCGGCGAGGTCGCCGTACCTCTCTCTCAGCCAGCCGCGGAAGTCGGCGGCCGACTCGGCGCAGAAGCACTCCGCCACGTGGTCGCCGTACTCGTTGTGGACGTGCCACAGCACGACCGCCGGATGGTCCCGGTAGCGCTCGGCGATCCTGCGCGCCAGCCGCGCCGCCGCGGCCCGGTAGACGGGCGAGGACGGGCAGTAGTGCTGGCGCGAGCCGAACTCCAGGCGGACCCCGTCCGCGGTCACCGGCAGCGTCTCGGGGTGGGCGCGCACCAGCCAGGCGGGCGGCGAGGCGGTCGCGGTGGCGAGGTCGGCGGCGATCCCGTGCGCGTCGAGCAGGTCCAGCAGCCGGTCGAGCCAGCCGAAGTCGAAGGCGTCCGGCCCCGGTTGCAGCCGCGCCCAGGAGAACACCCCGACGGTGACCAGGTTGACCCCGGCCTCCTTCATCAGCCTGACGTCGTCCGCCCAGACGTCCTCGGGCCACTGCTCGGGGTTGTAGTCGCCGCCGTACAGCAGCCCCGGCACCCGCGTGAGTCCGTTCATCCCTTGACGGCACCTCCGAGCAGCCCGGAGACGAACTGCTTCTGGAAGAGGAAGAAGACGAGCATGAGCGGCAGCGTCGCGAGGAACGAGCCGAGGACCAGTCCGGCGTAGTCGACGTGGCTCTGCCCGATCAGGGTGTACAGCGCGACCGGGGCGGTGTACTTCTCCTCGGTGTTGAGCACGAGCAGCGGCCACAGGAACGCGTTCCACTGCGTCATGAACGTGAAGACGACGAGCGCGCCGAACTGCGGCCGGACCCCCGGCAGCACGATGCGGTAGAAGACCCGCAGGTCGCCGGCGCCGTCCAGGCGCGCCGACTCGATCAGTTCGTCCGGGAAGCCGAGGAACGCCTGCCGCATCAGGAAGACGCCGAACGAGTTGGCGAGGAACGGCAGGATCACCGCCTGGTAGGAGTCGATCCAGCCCAGGCTCGCCATCATCTGGAACAGCGGGACGAGCAGCACCTGGAACGGGATCATCATCGTCGCCAGCACCGCGCCGAGCAGCAGGCGCCGCCCGCGGAACCGGTACTTCGCGAGCGCGTACCCGCACATCGCGGAGATGAGCGAGCTGAGCGCGGTGTAGACGACGGCGATCGCGACGCTGTTCAGCATCACCCGGCCGAAACCGATGGACTCCTGAAGGTCCGCGAGGTTGTGCGCGATCCGGCCGCCCGGGACGAGCGGCGGCGGCGAGGCGAACAGGTCGGAGTCGTCGGAGGTGGCGGCCACCGCCATCCAGTAGAACGGCGCCGCGCTGATCACCGCGCCGATCACGAGCAGCGCGGCGGCGACGCCCCGGCCGAAGCGGCGGGGGCCCGGCCGTCTGATCGCTCGGTTCACCGGGTCGCGTCCTTCCCGAGGAGGCGGAACTGCGCGTAGGAGACCAGCCCGATGATCACGACGATCGCCCAGGCGATGGCGGCGGCGTAGCCGAAGTCGAGCTGCTCGAAGCCGACCTTGTAGAGGTAGAGGACGGGCGTCATCGTCGCGTCGCCGGGCCCGCCGCCGGTCAGCACGTAGTTCTCGTCGAAGAGCTGAAGCGTTCCGATCGTCGAGGTCACCGCGCAGAACAGGATGACGGGGCGCAGCTGCGGCAGGATCACCCGCGTGAACGCGGTGACCGGCCCGGCGCCGTCGATGGCCGCCGCCTCGTACTGCTCCCGGCCGATCGCCTGCAGCCCGGCCAGCAGGATCACGGCGTTGTAGCCCGTCCACCGCCAGGTGATCGAGCCGATCAGGGCCAGCCGCGCCCAGCCGGGGCTGTTCAGCCAGTCGGCCTCTGGCAGGCCCGCCGCGCCGAGCAGCTGGTTGACCATGCCGCCGTCGGTCTTCAGCAGGACGCGGAACACGACGGAGTAGGCGACGAGCGTCGTGACGGCGGGCAGGAAGTAGGCGATCCGGAGCGTCGCGCGGAACCGCAGCCACGACTGGTTCAGCCCGTGGGCGAGCGCCAGCGCCAGCACGATCATGGTCGGGACCTGCACGAGGAGGATCAGCCCGGCGTTGCGGAGCGAGGCCCAGAAGACCGGGTCGTCCAGCATCCGCCGGTACTGCGCCAGGCCCACCCAGGTCGTCGTCCCGTCGCGGTCGGCGGTGAAGCTCTGGTAGAGCCCGGCCAGCAGCGGATAGGCGAAGAAGAACCCGAACAGGACCGTCGCCGGGCCCGCGAAGACCCAGGGCGTGCAGCGGCGCCACCACCGGCGCGTGCCCGCGGGACGGGGACCGTCCGGCACGGCGGGCGGTGCGCTCTCGGCCGTCGTCGCGTTCGCCACGTCGAGGACCGGGGCGTTACCCGGCGATCGGGCGGCCGGTGGCGGCGGCGATCTGCCGGGCGGCCGAGCCCAGGGCCGCCTTGGGATCCTTGCCGTGCAGCAGGATCCCGGAGATGGCGCGGTTGACGATGTCCCTCGCCTTCGGCCCGTCCTTGGTGTCCTCGACGGGGGGCACGGCGTCCGCGAGGTCGGCGAAGACCTTGAAGACGGGTTCGCCGCCGTAGTAGGGCTGCGGCGCGGTGATGAACGGGTCCTGCAGCGCGGGCAGGTAGGCGGGGAAGAGCCCCTCGTTGGTCAGCATGGAGACCTGGTTCGCGGCGTCGGCGAGGACGAACTCGACGAACGCCCACGCCGCCGACGCGTTCGCGCTGCGGCCGCTGACCGCGAGGGTCGAGCCGCCGTCGTTGGACGTCCTCACCCCGCCGGGGTCGAACGCGGGCAGCGGGACGACGCCGAACTTGCCCTTGAGTTCCTTCATCTCGTCGGTGAGCGTGCCCGACCACCACACGGCGTAGGGCGTGGTGGCGACCTTGCCCGCCTTGGTGGCGGCGATCAGGCCGTCCCAGCCCGTCTCGAAGGCGATGAGGTCCTTGTCGGCGAGCGTCTTGAGTAACGTCGCGGCGCGGACGGCCTGCCGGTCGGCGACGACGATCTCGCCGTTCCGGACGTAGCGCTGCCCCTGCTGCTGGAGGAGCATCGGGAACAGGCTGTCCTCCTGGGGGTCCATGACGAGCAGCTTCTTGCCGGTCGCGGACTTGATCCGCTCCCCGGCGCGGACGTAGTCGTCCCAGGTCGCGAGGGAGTTCGGGGCGATCCCCGCCGACTCGAACATGTCGGTGCGGTAGTAGAGGGCGCACGGCCCGGCGTCCCAGGGGAGCGCGAAGACCCTGCCGTTCTCGTCGGTGACGTCCTTCCAGGCGGCGGGCGCGAACCGCGTCCTGTGCCGGGCGGCGAGGGAGGTCAGGTCGTACAGGCCGCCGGGGAAGACGCCGATGTAGCCGGGCAGCCTGCTGCCTTCGACGGTGAGGACGTCGGGCAGGCCCTTCCCCGACTTGAGGCCGACGGTGATCTTGTCGTAGGCGTTGTCGTAGCCGATGTCGACGACCTCGACCCGCGCCGCCGGGTGCCGCCGCTCGAAGGACGGCGCCAGCCGCTTGAGTGCCTTGGCCGCGACGTCCCACGACCAGACGCCGACCGTGCCCTTGACCGCGGCCGACCCGCCCGCCGTCAGCGTCGGGCCCGCCTTCTTGACGCCGCCCCCGGTGGCGCAGCCGGCGGCCGCGAGGAGCGCCGAGGCGGCTCCGGCGGCTCCGGCGGTCAGGATGGTCCGGCGTCCGACGCGCGGTCCGCCCGGCGCGGTCCGCTCGGGGCTCGTCGCCATCTTGCCTCCCAGGCTCGGTCGGGATAATGCTGTATACAGCACACTGCATCATGTGTTTTCGTCAAGAGGCCGGGTGCGAAAGCCACGAAAGCGAGGGAGCGCGTGGGCGTTCACCCGTACATCCCGAACGCCGTGCCGGAGGTCAGGCGGCAGATGCTCGCGGCCGCGGGCGCGTCGAGCGTCGAGGACTTCTACGCCGACGTGCCCGAGAGCATCCGGCTCGGCCGCCCCCTGGACCTGCCTCCTCCGCTGCGGTCGGAGGCCGAGCTCGTCCGGCACGTCGGCGGGATGCTCGCCGCGAACACCAGCGCCTCCGACGCGCTGAGCTTCCTGGGCGCCGGCTGCTACCGGCACCACGTCCCGGCCGTGGTCGACGAAGTGGTGGACCGCAGCGAGTTCCTCACCGCGTACGCGGGCGAGCCGTATGAGGACCACGGCCGCTTCCAGGCGCTCTGGGAGTACCAGTCGCTGATGGGCGAACTGCTGGAGATGGACGTCGTGACCGTCCCCGTCTACGACGGCCACCAGGCGGCCGCCACCGCGCTGCGGATGGCCGGGCGGATCACCGGCGCCCGGCGGCTGGTCCTCGCCACCGCCGCCGACCCGGACAGGCTCTCGAAGATCGAGGACTACGTCCGGCCCGTCCACGACGTGGCGGTCGTGCCGGTGGACCCGCGCACCGGGCTCGCCGACGTCGCGGCGGTGCGCGCGGAACTGGCGTCCGGCGACGTCGCGGCCGTGTTCGCGGAGGCGCCCTCGGCCTCCGGGATCATCGACCCGGCGCTCCCGTCGCTGGCCGGGCTCGCGCACGACGCGGGCGCCTTGTACGTCGTCGGCTGCAACCCGATCTCGCTCGGTGTGGTCGCACCGCCGTCGGCCTACGGCGCGGACATCGTCTGCGGCGACATCCAGCCGCTCGGGCTGCACATGAGCTACGGCGGGCTCAACGGCGGCTTCATCGCCACCGGCGACGAGGAGAGGTTCGTCGCGGAGTTCCCATCACGGCTGTTCGGGCTCGCGCCCACCGTCGTCGACGGCGAGTACGGCTTCGGGGACGTGGCCTACGAGCGCACCTCCTTCGCCGTCCGCGAGGAGGGCCGGGAATGGGTCGGCACCGCCGCCGCGCTCAACGGCATCGCCGCCGGCGTCTATCTCGCCCTGATGGGCCCGCGGGGGATGCGGGAGATCGGCGAGACGATCATGGCGAACACCCGGTACGCGCTGCGCGGGCTCGCCGAGGTGCCCGGCGTCGAGGCGCCGTACGCGGACGCGCCGCACTTCGCCGACTTCACCCTCGCCTTCACCGGCTCCCGCACCGCCGCCGAGGTCGGCGACGCGCTGCTCGCGCGCGGCATCTTCGGCGGCAAGGTCCTGTCCCGCACCGAGGCCCTCTACTGCGTCACCGAAGTGCACACCAAGGCCGACATCGACCGGCTGGCCGGCGCCCTGGAGGAGATCGCCCAGTGAAGCCCACCGGCCTCCCCGCCACGCCGGCCGCCGCGAGGATCGGCCCCAAGCCGCCGCTGCGCCGCTTCCACCAGGCCCGCTGGGACGAGCCGCTGCTGTTCGAGCTGGGCGGCCCCGGCGAGCGCGGCGTGCTGGTGCCCGCCCCGGACGTCCCGCCGGACGACACCCTCCCGGACGCGCTCCGCCGCGCCGTCCCGCCCGCCCTCCCGGAACTCTCGCAGCCGCAGGTGCTCCGGCACTACCTGCGGCTGTCGCAGGAGAACCTCGGCGTCGACCTCAACGTCGACGTCGGCCAGGGCACCTGCACCATGAAGTACAGCCCCAAGGTCAACGACCGGTTCGTCCGCGACCCGAAGGTCGCGGAGCTGCACCCGCTGCAGGACGAGCGGACCGTGCAGGGCGTCCTGGAGATCATGTACCGGCTGGAGGGCCTGCTGCGCGAGATCTCCGGCATGGACCGCTTCTCGCTCCAGCCCGGCGCCGGATCGGCGGCGATCTACGCCAACGTGTCGATGATCCGCGCCTACTTCGCCGCCCGCGGCGAGGCCGTGCGGCGCGACGAGGTCATCACCACGATCTTCTCCCACCCGTCCAACGCCGCCTGCGCGAAGACCGCCGGGTACAAGGTCGTCACCCTGTACCCCGACGCCGACGGCTATCCCGACATCGAGGCGCTCAAGGAGGCCGTCGGGCCGCGCACCGCCGCGCTGCTCATCACCAACCCCGAGGACACCGGGCTGTTCAACCCGCGGATCGAGGAGTTCGTCCGGATCGTCCACGACGCGGGCGGGCTGTGCGCCTACGACCAGGCCAACGCCAACGGCATCCTCGGCATCACCCGGGCCCGGGACGCGGGCTTCGACCTGTGCCACTTCAACCTGCACAAGACGTTCTCGACCCCGCACGCGTGCGGCGGTCCGGCGGCGGGCGCGTGCGGCGTGACCGAGGAGCTCGCCCCGTACCTGCCGACGCCGACCGTCGAGTTCGACGGCGAGCGCTACCGCCTGGACCACGACCGGCCCGCCTCCATCGGGAAGATCCGTCCGTTCTACGGCGTGGTCCCGAACCTGGTGCGCGCCTACGCCTGGATCATGTCCCTCGGCGGGGAGGGGCTGCGCGAGGCCGCCGAGACCGCGGTCCTCAACAACAACTACCTGATGGCGAAGGTGCTGGAGATCCGCGGCGCGTCCGCGCCCTACGCGGCGGGCAGGCCGCGGATCGAGCAGGTCCGCTACAGCTGGGCGCGGCTCGCCGAGGAGACCGGCGTGCACAGCGAGGACCTCGGCCGCCGCGCGGCCGACTTCGGCACCCACTACTGGACGAGCCACCACCCGTTCATCGTCCCGGAGCCGATGACGCTGGAGCCGACCGAGTCCTACTCCAAGGCCGACCTGGACGAGTACGCCGCGATCCTCGCCGAGGTGGCCCGCGAGGCCTACGAGGAGCCGGAGACCGTGCGGACGGCGCCGCACCGCTCGACCGTCCACCGCACCCGCGCGGACGTCCTGGAGGACCCGGCCACCTGGGCGGTCACCTGGCGTGCCTACCGCCGCAAGATCCTCGGCGAATGAGGCGGCGATGAGGCTCGGGCTGGTGGTGAACCCGGTCGCCGGGCTCGGCGGCCGGGTCGGGCTCAAGGGCAGCGACGGCGCGGACGTCCAGGCCAGGGCCCGCGCCCTCGGCGCGACGCCCCGGGCGGGCAAGCGCGCCGCGCTCGCGCTGGCGGAGGTGCGCTCCCGGCTCGGCGGCGCCGTCACCGTCCGGACGGCCGCCGGATCCATGGGCGCGGAGGCCGTGGCCGCCGCCGGGCTGACGCCCGAGATCCGCTACGAGCCCGGTTCGCCGACGACGCCGTCCGACACCCGGCGCGCCGCCGCGGCGCTCGCGCCGCGGGTCGACCTGCTGCTGTTCGCCGGCGGGGACGGGACCGCGCGCGACGTCCTGGACGCGGTCGGGCTCTCGGTTGCGGTGCTCGGCGTCCCGACCGGCGTGAAGATGCACTCGGCCGTGTTCGGCGTGGGCCCGCGCGCCGCGGGGGAGGCGGCGGCGCTGACGGCGTCCGGAACCGTGCCGCTCCGCGAGGCCGAGGTGATGGACCTGGACGAGGACGCCGTCCGCGCCGGCCGGGTCTCCGCCCGGCTGTACGGCCACCTGCGGGTCCCGGACGTCCCGGTGCGCGTCCAGCAGCGGAAGACCGGCGGCACGGTCGCCGACCCCGCGTCGGTCTCCGGCATCGCGGCCGACCTCGCCGCGCGCGCCGCCGGGCCCGGCCCGCTGGTCCTCGGCCCCGGCGGCACCACCCGCGCGATCGCCGCCGCGCTCGGCGCCGACGTCCCCGTCATGGGCGTCAACGTGCTGGCCGGCGGCCGGGTCGCCGCCCGCGACGTGTCCGCCGCCGAGCTGGAGGCGCTGGTCCGGGCGTCGCCGGCGTGGATCGCCGTGGCGCCGATCGGCGGGCAGGGGTTCCTGCTCGGCCGGGGCAACCAGCAGATCTCCCCGGCCGTGCTGCGCGCGGCGGGCCGCGACCGGCTGGTCGCCGTGGCGACCGAGGCCAAGCTCGCCGCGCTGGGCGGGCGCCCGCTGCTGGTCGACACCGGCGACGAGGAGCTCGACGACGAGCTGCGCGGCCACCTGCCCGTGCTGACCGGCCACGGCCGCACGGCCATGTACCCCGTCCGCTGACGCTGATCCGACGCTGGGAAGGACATGATCGTGAACTCACTGGAGGGCAGGACCGCCGTCGTCACCGGGGCGGCCGCCGGCATCGGGCGGGCCACCGCCGAGCTGCTGGCCCGCCTCGGCGCCGCGGTCGTGCTGGCCGACGTGGACGAGGCCGGCGGGCGGGTCGCGAAGGCGATCGAGGCCGCCGGCGGGCGCGCGGCGTTCGTGCGCGGCGACGTGTCCAGCGCGGCGGACTGCGCCCGGGTCGCCGCGGCCGCGCGGGACGCCTTCGGCGGCCTGGACGTCCTGTTCAACAACGCCGGCCTCATCCGCCGCTCCACCGTCTGCGAGATCAGCGAGGAGGACTGGGACCTGGTGATGGCCGTCAACGTGAAATCGATCATGCTGATGAGCCGGGCGGCGATCCCGCTGATGGCGGCCGCCGGGGGCGGCAGCATCATCAACGCGGGCTCCGGCTGGGGCGTCCGGGGCGGCGCGCGTGCCGTGTCGTACTGCGCGTCCAAGGGCGCCGTCGTCAACATGACGAGGGCGATGGCGATCGACCACGGGCCGCAGAACATCCGGGTCAACTGCGTGTGCCCGGGCGACACCGCCACCGGCATGCTGGCCGAGGAGGCCCGCCAGCTCGGCGGCTCCCTCGAGGCGTTCTACGCCGACGCCGCGGACCGGCCGCTGGGCCGGATCGGCGACCCCGTCGAGATCGCGCACATGGTGGCGTTCCTGGCCGGCGACGCGGCCTCCTTCGTGAGCGGAGCGGTGATCCCCGTCGACGGCGCCGGGACGGCCTGAACCGCGGACCCGGCCGGGGCCCCTACGAGAGGATGACAGGATGCCGATCGACCGCCGCCCGCTCCGCGAGCAGATCAAGGACGAGATCCTCGACCGGCTGGGCAAGGGCGACTTCGCGCCCGACCAGCCGATCAACGAGATGGCGCTGGCCGCCGAGCTGGGCGTGAGCCGCACCCCCCTCCGCGAGGCGCTCATCGGGCTGGAGCGCGAGGGGATCATCGTCAGCGAGCGCGGCAAGGGGTTCCGCTTCGCGCCGATGAGCCCCCGCGAGTTCGACGACCTGACCACGATCGTCGCCGCGCTGGAGTCGCTGGCGCTGGAGCTGACCGACCCCGAGTACCTGCGCTCGGTCGCGCCGCGGCTGCTGGCTGAGGCCCGCGCCTTCTCGGCGCCCGAGGCCGAGCACGAGCTGATAGAGCGCTACGACGACGCCTGGCACGACCTGCTCCTGTCCGGCTGCCCGAACGAGCGACTGATGGACCTGATCACGTCCCTCAAGCTCACCATGCACCGCTACGAGCGCGTCGTGGTGGGCGACTCCGAGGTGCTGGAGCGCTCGGCCGAGGAGCACGAGCGGATCGCCGAGCACCTGGTCTCGATGGACGTCGCCGGGGCCGTGGAGGCGCTCAAGACCAACTGGCGGAGCGGCAAGGACAGGATCATCGCCCGCCTCACCGGCTGAACGCCTCCAGTGTCGTTTCGTGGACGGGCCGGAAGAAGCGGCGGCGGCGCGGGCGTTGTCGTGGTGTGGCTACGGTGGAGGAACGCTTGGTCGCCGACCGCGCCGCGACGCTGGAGCTGGTGGCGTCGCTGAGCGCCGACTGGGACGGTGTCGTCGACGCGGCGGCGCAGGCCAACGTGGACGACGAGCACGATCCGGAGGGCGCGACCATCGCGTTCGAGCGCGCGCGGATCGAGGCGTCCCTGGCCCGGGCCCGCGAACGGCTGGCCGACATCGACGACGCGCTGGGCAGACTCGGCGACGGCACCTACGGCGTCTGCGAACGGTGCGGCGGTCCCATCGCGGTGGAACGCCTGGAGGCGCGTCCGTCCGCCCGCACCTGCTTCGCCTGCGCCAGCGGCTGACCCCCGCCCCGGTGGCCGGAGCGGTCGTGCGAAGGCCGTGTCGGACCGGGCGCGTACGATCGCGGGCCATGCTGGGAGTGCATTTCGCCATCACCGGCGAGCAGGAGCGGGCCCTGCTGGCGGGGGATGAGGACGCGGTGGCCGAACTCCTCGAAGACCTGGAGGAGAACTGGCGGGACGACGACCTCAAGGTCGACACCGACAAGGCGTGGGAGGCCGTCCATCGCTGCCTGGGGGACGGCACGCTCGACTATGAGGGCTACCCGTTCTCGCATGCCGTGCTCGGCGGCCGTCACCTGCACACGGAGTTCTACGTGGTGCATGTGTCCGTGGCCGAGGTGAGTGACGTCGCGAAAGCCCTCCGGCCCCTGGGCAAGGACTGGTTGCGGCGGCGATGCGACGCCCTGGGCCTCACCGGCTCGGACGGGCAGCACGACGCCGAGGTCTTTGACTACATCTGGACGAACTTCGCAGACGTCCAGGACTTCTATCAGCGAGCCGCCGAGGCCGGCCGCGCGGTCGTCTTCACCGCCACCTGACAGGCGGAGGCGTCCGGCAGGCTCGGGGTGGTTAGTCGAGAGGGAAGCCCAGGCGGCGGCCTTGCTCGCGTAGGTCGTCGCGGGCGGACGGGTGGGCGACCTGGTCGACGATCTGCTGGGCCTGGGAGGCGGCGTCGTGTCCCCAGATCGTGGCGGTGCCCTGCTCGCTGACGATGTAGCTGTGCTGGAAGGACGTGACGGGCCCGGCGAGCCGGGGGATGACGGTGGAGACGTCGGCGCGGGGGTGCCAGGAGGGGAGCGCGATGACGGCGTGGCCGCCGGGGGAGTGCAGGGCGCCGACGACGAAGTCGGTCTGGCCGCCGAACCCCGAGTAAACGACTCCGCGCACGCGGCTGGCGTTGGCCTGGGCGTACAGGTCGACCTGCAGGGCCGAGTTCACCGAGATCAGGCGGGGCCGGCGGGCGATGAGGCTGGGGTCGTTGGTCTTCTCGGTGCGCAGCATCCGGACGCGTTCGTTGTGGTCGACCCAGTCGTAGAGTTCGCGGCCGCCGAACGCGAACGAGGCGGTGACGGGGGTCGTGGCGTCGAGCGCGCCCGCCTTCTCCAGCGCCAGGACGCCGTCGCTGAACATCTCCGACCACACGCCGAGGCCGCGGCGGTCCAGGAGGGAGGCGAGGACCGCGTCCGGGACGGCGCCGATGCCGAGTTGCAGGGTCGCGTGCTCGGGCACCAGGTCCGCCACGCGCCGGCCGATCCGGGTCGCGGTCTCGCCGGGCGGACGCGTCGCCGGTGTGGCCAGCGGTTCGTCGCTCTCGATGGCGTGGTCGATCTCGTCGATGGGCAGGACGGCGTCGCCGTAGGTGTAGGGCATGCGCGGGTTGAGCTGGGCGATCACGAGCCCGCCGCGGGCGCGGACGGCCTCGATGGCGGCGGGCAGGATGTTGACCTCGATGCCGAGCGAGACCGTCCCGCCCTCGGGGAGCGAGGTCTGCACGACGACGACGTCGGGAGGCAGCGGGTCCTTCAGGAGGTTGGGCACCAGCGACAGGCGGGACGGGAAGTACCGCAGGTTGCGGCGGCCGCGCATGCCCGCGCCGACGAACGGGGTCTCCAGGTCGACGCCGTCCCGGTCGGGCAGGTCGCCCTGGGCGTTCAGCATGAACAGCCGGTACTCCGGGAGCGCGTCGTCGAGGACCGCGAGGATCCGGCGCGGGGTGGCGAAGTTGCCCCCGGCCACCACCCGCGGCCGTCCCGGCAGGCTCGCCAGCACCGCACGGAGCCGCCCCTCCGAGATCACCCGCATCGTTCTCCTTCACGGCCGCGCGACGGACTGTCGTCTCACAGCGAATACCCCGGGATCTTGGTGCGCAACGGACCAAGGTCCTTTGCCGGGCCCGGCCGGGTGTGACCTTCGACCCTGCCCCCGCGCCGCCGCGGCGTGGATCGTGGAGGTCAACGAGCGCATTTGGAGGAGCAGTGACGTCCACGACCGCTGACCCCGTCCACACCGGGATCGAGCTGATCGACGCGTATTGGCGGGCGGCGAACTATCTGTCGGCCGGGCAGATCTACCTGCTGGACAATCCGCTGCTGCGCGTCCCGCTGCGGCCGGAGCACATCAAACCGCGGCTGCTGGGCCATTGGGGGACCTCGCCGGGGCTCAACTTCTGCTACGCGCACCTCAACCGGGTGATCAAGAGCCGCGACCTGGACATGATCTACGTCATGGGCCCGGGGCACGGCGGCCCGGCGGCGGTCGCGAACGCGTGGCTTGAGGGGACCTACAGCGAGGTCTATCCCCGGATCTCCCAGGACGAGGCCGGAATGCGGCGGCTATTCAGACAGTTCTCTTTCCCCGGCGGAATTCCGAGCCATGTCGCGCCGGAGACGCCGGGGTCCATTCACGAGGGCGGCGAGCTCGGCTATTCGCTCGCGCACGCGTACGGCGCGGCGTTCGACAATCCGGATCTGGTGGTGGCGTGCATCGTCGGGGACGGGGAGGCCGAGACCGGTCCGCTGGCGACCGCCTGGCATTCCACCAAATTCGTCGACCCGGTTCACGACGGGGCGGTGCTGCCGATCCTGCACCTGAACGGCTACAAGATCGCCAATCCGGCGGTGCTGGCCCGCGTCCCGGAGGACGAACTGGTCCGCCTCTTCGAGGGGTACGGCTACGCCCCCATCGTCGTGTCCGGGGACGACCCGGCCATCATGCACCGGGAGATGGCCGGGGCGCTCGACCGCGCGCTCGACGAGATCGCCCGCATCCAGCGGACGGCGCGGGAGGCGGGCGCGGCGGACCGGCCCCGCTGGCCGATGATCGTCCTGCGGACGCCGAAGGGCTGGACGGGTCCGAAGGAGGTCGACGGCCTCCCCGTCGAGGGGACCTGGCGCGCCCACCAGGTGCCGCTCGCGGGCGTCCGCGACAACCCCGAGCACCTCGCGCAGCTTGAGGAGTGGCTGCGGTCGTACCGTCCGGACGAGCTGTTCGACGCCGCGGGCCACCCGGTCGAGGAGGTCCGCGCGCAGGCCCCCGAGGGCGGGCGGCGGATGAGCGCGAACCCGCACGCCAACGGCGGGCTGCTGCTGCGTCCGCTCGACCTGCCCGACCCGCGCGAGTACGCGGTGCCGGTGAAGGAGCACGGCCAGGCGGCAGCGGAGGCGACCCGCGTCCTGGGCGACTATCTGCGCGAGGTCGTCGCGGCCAACCCGTCCAATTTCCGCATCATGGGACCGGACGAGACCGCGTCCAACCGGCTGGGCGCCGTTTTCGAGGTCACCGACCGGGTCTTCGGGGGCGAGCTGCTCCCCACCGACGACCACCTGGCCCGGGCCGGACGGGTCATGGAGGTGCTGAGCGAGCACCTGTGCCAGGGCTGGCTGGAGGGGTATCTCCTCACCGGGCGGCACGGCCTGTTCAACAGCTACGAGGCTTTCATCCATATCGTGGACGCGATGTTCAAC
This sequence comes from Actinomadura chibensis NBRC 106107, assembly GCF_001552135.1. Taxonomy (GTDB): domain Bacteria; phylum Actinomycetota; class Actinomycetes; order Streptosporangiales; family Streptosporangiaceae; genus Spirillospora; species Spirillospora chibensis. Next base: position 172,082 of record NZ_BCQP01000010.1, read on the forward strand.
CAGCACGCGAAATGGCTGAAGGTCACGCGGGGGCTGGCGTGGCGGCGTCCGATCGCGTCGCTGAACTACCTCCTTTCCTCGCACGTGTGGCGGCAGGACCACAACGGCTTCACCCACCAGGACCCCGGTTTCCTCGACGTCGTCATGAACAAGAAACCGGAGATCGTCCGGGTCTATCTGCCGCCGGACGCCAATACCCTCCTGTCGGTCGGCGACCATTGCCTGCGCTCCCGCGATTACGTGAACGTGATCGTCGCCGGAAAGCAGCCCGCCCCGGTCTGGCTTCCGATGGACGCCGCCGTCGCGCACTGCACGCGCGGAATCGGGATCTGGGAATGGGCGTCCACCGACGGCGGAGCCGATCCCGACGTCGTGCTGGCGTGCGCGGGAGACGTCCCGACCCTGGAGACCCTCGCCGCCGCCGACCTGCTCCGCCAATTGTTCCCGGAACTGCGCGTCCGGGTGGTGAACGTGGTGGACCTCATGCGGTTGCAACCGGTCGAGGAGCACCCGCACGGGCTGTCCGACACCGAGTTCGACGCGCTGTTCACCACCGACAAGCCGGTCATCTTCGCCTTCCACGGGTACCCGTACCTGATCCACCGGCTCACCTACCGCCGCGCCGGGCACCACAACCTGCACGTCCGCGGCTACAAGGAGGAGGGGACGACCACCACGCCGTTCGACATGGTCATGCTCAACGACCTGGACCGCTTCCACCTGGTCATGGACGTCATCGACCGCGTCCCGTCCCTGGGCGGACGCGTCGCCCACATCAGGCAGCGCATGGCCGACGAACGCCTCCGCCTGCGCGCCTACACCCGCGAACACGGCCAGGACGCCCCCGAGATCCAGAACTGGACGTGGCCGCAGTGAGGGTCCTCACCGTCAACCCCGGCTCCAGCAGCGTCAAGTTCAGCCTGGTGGAGGCCGACGACACCGTGCGCGCGCGTGTCGAACTCGCCACGGGCGGGGCGGACCGGGAGGCCGAGCGGGTGCTGGCCTCCGTGGCGCGGCTGCCGCGGCCCGACGCGGTCGGCATCCGCTTCGTCCACGGCGGCCGCGACCACACCCGTCCCGTGGTGATCGACGACGAGGTCGCCAAGCGCCTGCACGCGCTGTCCGACCTGGCGCCGCTGCACCAGCCGCTGTCGCTGTACGCGCTCGGGGAGATCCGCCGGGCCTTCCCCGACCTCCCCGCCGTGGCCTGCTTCGACACCGCCTTCCACGCCACCCTCCCGGAGGCCGCCGCGACCTACGCGCTGCCCGCCGAATGGCGCGAGCGGTACGGGCTGCGCCGCTACGGCTTCCACGGCCTGTCGCACTCCTACGCCGCCCGCCGCGCCGCCGAGCTGCTGGGCGCCGACCCGTCCGGCCTGCGCCTGGTCGTGTGCCACCTGGGCGCGGGCGCGTCGCTGGCGGCGGTGGCGGGCGGCAGGTCCGTCGACACCACGATGGGGTTCACCCCGCTCGACGGGCTCGTGATGGCCACCCGGGCGGGCGGAATCGACCCCGGCATCCCGCTGTGGCTGCTGGCGCACGGCGTCCCCGCCGAGGAGCTGCGGGACGCCCTTGAGCACCGCTCCGGCCTGCGCGCCCTGGCAGGCACCGGCGACATGCGCACGCTGCGGTCCCGCGCCGCCGCCCACGACGAACAGGCGGTCGCGGCGCTGGCGGTCTACCACCACCGGCTGCGCGCCCAGGCCGCCGCGATGACCGCCGCCCTGGGCGGGATGGACGCGCTGGTGTTCACCGGCGGGGTCGGCGAGCACGCCCCCGAGACCCGCGGGCGGCTGGTCGCCGACCTGGCCTACCTGGGCGCCCGGCTCGACCCCGAGCGCAACGCCGCCGCCCGCGCCGACGCGGTGGTCAGCCCGCCGGACGCCCCGGTCGCGGCGGTCGTCGTCACCGCCCGCGAAGACCTGGAGATCGCCGCGGGCACCCGCGCGGCCCTGCCCGGCGACGGCCGCGGGTGAGCTTCCGGCCGGTCGACGCCCCGGAGGAGCCGCCTGGCGGAACGTCGCGGGTCAGGTGGATTCGTCCGCGGCGGGGTCGACGTGTTCGACGGTGACTCCGCCCGGGTGCAAGGGGATCCGGCGGCCGGAGACGCGGTCGGGAAGCAGCCGCACGAAGGACGCCTCGGGCCATCGGATCCATGGGGTGAGGGGCAGCGCCCGGAGCCGTTCGACCTCCTCGGGGTCGGTGACGATCTCGGGCCGGCCGGTGACGAGGACGCTCCACGCGGTCCGGAGAGCGGGTTCGAGGTCGTCGGCCTCGAAGGTGAGCGGGCGCCCGGCGCGGACGGCGTCGAGCTTGGCTCCGGGCGCGGTCATGAAGACGAGGGTGTCCCCGTCCACGACGAAGTTGACCGGGAGGACGTCGACGATGCCGCCGTCCTCGGCCCAGGCGATGCGGCCGACCTGGACGCGGCGGACCAGCGCCAGGCAGGTGGCCCGGTCGAGTGTTTCCAGGGCGGTGCTCATATGGCCTCGATTCGGATGCCGGGCCGTGAGCGGCACGGCGGCGGCGCGTTTTCCCACCCTAAGCCGAGATCCCGACGGCCGCGTCGCGCCCCACCGGTCGGGGCCTCTCGATGATCATCAACCAAGGGGAATGGCCGATAATGGCGTTGTGAGCGGATATCTGGTCCGGCCCGCGCGGGCCGGAGACGGCGGTGGACTGGCCAAGGCGTGGTCGGACTTCGCGGAGTACTACCGGGAGATCGCGCCGGAGGCGGTCCAGACGCCGCGCGCCGACGGGCTCGCGGAGTGGCTGGAGGGCAAGCTGCTGAGCGGCGGCGCCGACGTGTTCGGGCGCGTGTGCGACGCCGGGGGAGAGGCGGTCGGGTTCGTCCGCGCCTCGTTCCTGCCGCCGCACGAGGACGCGGAACGGCAGGTGACGCGGGAGGTCGCGGTGCCCCGGGTCTACGTCAACGCCCTCGCGGTGCGGCGCGACCACTGGCGCGGCGGCGCGGGCACCGCGCTGATGAGGTCGGCGGAGGCATGGGGCCGCGAACGCGGAGCACGGCTGATCAGCCTTGACACCCTCGCCGCCAGCCCCGTGTCCGTGCCGTTCTACGAAAAGCGGATGGGCTACGAGAGGCACGGCATCATCTTCAGCGGGCCGCTCGGCTGAGCCGTCCTCAGGCGGTGTGCCAGGGGCGGCGCGGCTTGCCGTGCATCCGGCCGGGGACGCCGGGCCGCCGCTGCCAGGGACGCGGCCCGGACGGCGGACGGTAGCCGACCCCGAGCGCGTCCAGGCGGGCGTAGTGCGCGCGGTCCATGCGGCCCTCGAAGCCGGCGACGTCGCGGTCGCCGGGGGCGGGCAGCGCCGACCAGGCGACCTCCGCGAACGCGGCGAGCCGGGGGAACACCTGGTAGTCGACGCGCGCCCGGTTCTCGGTCACCTCGGACCACAGGTTCGCCTGCGCGCCGATGACGCGGGCCGCGTGCGGCGTCCCGGCGAGGCTCGGCGGGACGGGCTCGAACCGGTAGACGTCCTGGAGCGTGTGCACCCAGCCGAACGGGACGGGCTCGTCCGGCCCCGGGTCCTGGACGTGGTCGAGGTACACCTCCTGCTGCGGGCACATCACCACGTCGTGCCCGGCCTTCGCCGCGGCGACGCCGCCCCGGTACCAGCGCCAGCACATGACGGCCGCGCCGTCGGCGAGGCCGCCCTCCAGGATCTCGTCCCAGCCGATGAGGCGGCGGCCCCGCTCGGCGAGCCACCGGTCGAAGTGGCGGATGATCCAGGACTGCATGCCGTCCTCGCCCGCGACCCCCAGCTCGCGGATGCGGGCCTGCGCGGCGGGCGACCGCCGCCACTGGTCCTTCACGCACTCGTCGCCGCCGATGTGGACGAACCGGCTGGGGAAGACGTCCAGGACCTCTTCCAGGACGTCCTCGAAGAACGACACCGCGGCGGCGGTCGGGGCGAGGACGTTGGGGTTGATGCCCCAGTCGGTCTTCACCTCCAGCGCGCCGGTGTCGACCACGTCGGCGTTCCCGAGCCACGGGTAGGCCGCGATGGCCGCCTGCGCGTGCCCGGGCAGGTCGACCTCGGGGACGACGGTGACGTGCCGCTCCGCCGCGTACGCGACGATCTCGCGCAGGTCGTCGCGCGTGTAGAAGCCGCCGTGCGGGCGCTCGTCCCACATCGGCGGGTCGCCCCAGCCCATCCGGGTGCGGCGCCGCCACGCGCCCACCTCGGTCAGCCGGGGGTACCGCTCGATCTCGACCCGCCACCCCTGGTCGTCGGTGAGGTGCAGGTGCAGGACGTTGAGCTTGTGGACGGCGAGCAGATCGACGTACCGGAGGACGTCGTCCTTGGGCAGGAAGTGCCGGGCGACGTCGAGCATGAGGCCGCGCCAGGCGAAGCGCGGAGCGTCCTCGACCGTCAGGTACGGGACGGCGGCCGGCTCCCGCTCGACGGGGGCGCGGCGGAACGCGTCCAGGCCGCGGAGCTGGCGGAGGGTCTGGCGGCCCCAGAACACGCCCGCGTCGTCCCCGCCGGTGATCTCGGCGCCCTCGGGCGACACGGTCAGCCGGTACGCCTCGGCGGCCAGGGACGGATCGAGCGCCGTCCGCACGCGCCCGCTGAACGGGCCGGACGCCCCGTCCCACTCGACCTTCCCCGGAAGCGGAATGAGGTCCACCGTGGTCGCCATTCGCCCGCCTCCGGACTCGGCCGTTCAGGTAAGGGACCCGACGACGATACCTTGGCCCCGTCGCGACACGCGGAGGTCCTGATCGTGATCCTGGAACCGGGCTGATGGCGCCGGAGGCGCCACCCGCGAGGCGGATGTGGCCGCTGTACGCGGCGGGGTTCACCACCGCCTTCGGCGCGCACGGCATCGCCGCGAACCTCGGCGGCCGCTCCGGCGACGCCGTCACCTCGCTGCTGGTGCTCGGCGGGCTGCTCGCCCTGTACGACGGCGCCGAGGTGCTGCTGAAGCCCCTCTTCGGGACGCTCGCCGACCGGATCGGGGCCCGCCCCGTCCTCGTCGGCGGGCTGGTCGCGTTCGCCGCCGCGTCCGCCGTCTACGTCGCCGCCGACGAGCCCGGGTGGCTGTGGGCGGCGCGGCTCGGCCAGGGCGCGGCGGCGTCGGCGTTCTCCCCGTCCGCGTCCGCGCTGGTCGCCCGCCTCAACCCGGCCGCGAAGCACGGCCGCGCCTTCGGCGGCTACGGCTTCTACAAGTCGATCGGCTACACCCTCGGCCCGCTCCTCGGCGGCGTCCTGGTGTGGGCCGGGGGACTGCGGCTGCTGTTCGCCGTGCTGGCGGCGCTCGGCGCGGCCGTCGCCGGGTGGGCCGTGCTCGCCGTCCCCGCCGTGCCGCCGCTGCCGCGGGCCCGGCAGACCGTCGTGGACCTCGCCCGCCGGCTGGCCGATCCCGCGTTCCTCGCGCCGACCGCCGCGCTCGCCGCCGCGACCGCCGCGCTGTCGGCGGGCGTCGGCTTCCTGCCCGTGTCCGGACGCGCCGCCGGGCTCGGCACGGTCGTCACCGGCGCCGCCGTGTCGGTGCTCGCGCTCTGCGCCGCGCTCGTCCAGCCGCGCGCCGGGCGCGCCTTCGACGACGGGCGCCTCACCGCCCGCTCCGGCGTCACCGCCGGGCTGCTCGCCACGGCCGCCGGGCTGGGCTGCGCGGCGCTGCCCGGCCTCGCGGGCCTGCTCGCCGCCGCCGCGCTGATCGGCGCCGGGACCGGGCTGATCACCCCGCTCGGCTTCGCCGCGCTCGCCGCCGCCACCCCGCGCGAGCGGCTCGGCCAGACGATGGGCGCCGCCGAGCTCGGCCGCGAGCTGGGCGACGCGGGCGGGCCGCTGCTGGTCGCCGCCGTCGCCGCGGCCGCCGCGCTCCCGTGGGGGTTCGCGGCGCTCGCCGTCGTGCTCGCCGCGGCCGCCCCCGCCTACCGCCGGGCCGCGCCGCCGTAGGGGTCAGGCGCCGAGGAGGTCCCGCGCCGCCGCGCGGTGCTCGGCCGCGGCGGACGGGTCGGACCCGTCGAGGACGGCCGCGATCCCCTCGTGCGCGAGCGCCTCGGCGTGCCGGTACCCGAGCCTCGGGGCCAGTTCCAGCGCCTCCCGGTGCAGCCGCAGCGCCTCGCCCGGCAGGCCCGCGAGGCGGCAGGTCTCCGCGTAGCCGTCCAGGAAGCGGATCTTCCAGTGCTCCTCGAACAGCTCGTCCAGCAGGGCGAACGCCTCGCGGTGCGCGGCGAGCGCGGCGTCGAACCGGCCCATCCGGCGCAGCGCGACGCCCAGGCAGTTGAGGCACCACGCCTCGTTGTGCCGGTGCCCGTCCTCGCGGGCCAGCTCCAGCGCCTCCCGCAGGTGCGCGACGGCCCGGTCGGGCTCCTGGTCCGCGACGGCCATGCCGAGCGTGATGCGGGCGGTCAGCGTGGGCGGCCACGCGGGGTCGGCGTGCGGGACGTCCAGCACCGCCCGGGCCAGCCGCGCCGCCTCCTCGCACCGGCCGAGCTGGAGCATCGCCCAGCCCTCGTCCGCGGTCGCGTGCGCCGCGCCCGCCGGGCAGCCCGCCCGCTCGTACAGCTCGCCCGCCCGCCGGAACAGGCCGAGCGGCTCCTCCACGCGGCCCTCGTCCCAGCGCAGGTGGCCGCGCCGCAGGGTCAGGTCGGCGGCCGTCCTCGCGTCCCCGGACGCGGCGACGAGCGGCGCCGCCGCCGCGTACGCGGCGTCCGCCTCCGCCATCCGCCCGGCGTTGTAGCGGGCGAAGCCGAGGTCGCTGTGCGCCTCGGCCAGCCGCAGCGGGTCGCCGAGCCGGCGCGCGGCCTCCAGCGACCGCTCGAACAGGACGTTCAGGTGCGTCGTCCCGCACCGCCGGGCGAAGAACGCCCGCATGAAGCGCGGCAGCTCGGTCACGTGGTCGTCGGCCCCGGCGGCGGCCGCCGCCTCGAAGACGGCCATCAGGTTCGTGTACTCGGCGCCGAACCAGCCGAGCGCCGCGTGCTTGCCCGCGAACTCCGGCACCGCGACGGGGCACCCGGCCGCGGACGCGTCCCGGTTCGGCGGCAGGTACGCCATCGCCGCGTCGGCGGCGGCCGCCGCGCGCACGTAGTAGCCGAGGACGCGGCCGAGCGCCGCGTCCCGCTCCGCCTCCGGGTCCTCCTCGGCGGCGGCGCGCCGCGCGTGCTGACGCACCAGGTCGTGCAGGGCGTACCGGCCCGGCGCCGGCTGCTGGACGAGGTGCGCGTCGAGCAGGTCCTCCAGCGTCGTGCGGGCGGTGCGCGGCGGGACGTCGGCCAGCGCCGCCGCCACGTACTCGTCGAACGTCGAACCGGGCAGCAGGCCGAGCAGCCGGAAGAACCGGCGGCCCGCCCGGTCGAGCTGGCGGACCGACATCGCGAACGCGGTGTCGAACTCGTCGGCGCCCTCGGCCATCCGCTCGACGAGGATGCCGACCGTCCAGCCGGGGCGGTGCCGCAGCCGGGCTGCGGCCAGCCGCAGGGCGAGGGGCAGGCGCCCGCACAGCCGCAGCACCTCGGCGGCGGACTCCGGCTCGCGCGCCAGCCGTCCCGACCCGGCGGGGTCGCCGCTGGCGCGGGCCAGCAGCTCGGCGCTCTCCTCGGGGGACAGGACGTCCAGCGAGACCGGGGGCGCCTCGTCCAGGTCGAGCAGCCGGTTGCGGCTGGTGATCAGGGCGACCGACGGCCCCGCGCCGGGCAGCAGCGGGCGGACCTGGTCGGCGTCCGCGGCGTTGTCGAGGACGACGACGGCCCGCCGGTGCGCCAGCTCCGACCGCCAGCACGCGGCCAGCGGCTCGATGCCGCCCTCCTGCGGGATCCGCTCGGACGGGACGTCCAGCGCCGCGAGCAGCGTCCGCAGCGCCGGGTCGGGGCCGAGCGGCTCCCGGCCGTCGGTGAACCCGTGCAGGTCGATGTAGAGCTGCGCGTCGGGGTAGGCGGGGGTGAGCCGGTGCGCGGCGTGCACCGCGAGGCACGTCTTGCCGACGCCCGCCATGCCGTCGACGGCGACGACGCGGCCCGCGTCCACGGCCGCGAGCACGGCGGCGAGCTCGGCCTCGCGCCCGGTGAAGTCGGGCACGTCGCGCGGCAGGTCGTTGCGGGGCGGGCGCGGCGCCCCGGCGGGCGGCGCCGGCGGCTGGACGTGGCGGCTGCTCCGCGGCGGCGCGGGCAGCGTGCTCGACGCCCGCTCCCACAGCGGGCGCAGCGGCCGGGGGTCGCGCTTGACCAGGCGGCAGAGCGCGAGCACCGCCGACCACGGCGGCACCGTCCGCCCGCTCAGATAGCGGGACAGCGACGACGAGCTGAGCCCCGTGTCGCGGGCGAGCGCCCGCACGCCGCGCCCCGACAGCTCCTGGAGCAGGCGCAGCCGCTCGGCCAGCTCGTCCCCGGGTTCCACCCGCTGTACGGCCACCGTGTCCCCGCCCCCTTCTGTCCCACGACGAACGAAACTTAGTAGGACGAATCCGCGCAGGTCAAAGCCGTGTCAGGTGTCCCACGGTGTCCCGCCGCCCTCGCCGCGCCGGGCCCGCTCGGCTGTTCTTGGGTCATGCCCCGCGGGGACGGGGCGCTGACCGGGAAGAGGAGAAGGACATGCAGGCTCGGATGCAGAACCCCGCGATGGTCCTGTCGGACGCGATGCAGCCCATCCAGCAGGTGTTCAAGGCCGCGCACGGCGGCGGCGTGGACGCGCGGACCCTGGAGCTGGTGCACCTGCGGGTCAGCCAGATCAACGGGTGCAGCGCGTGCGTCGACGCCGGAGCGAAGACGGCCCGGAAGGCGGGCGTGGACGACGACCGGCTCGCCGCCGTCGCCGCGTGGCGGGAGGCCCCGTACTTCACCGACGAGGAGCGGGCGGCGCTCGCGCTGGCCGAGGCCGCGACGCGGCTGGCGGACCGCCCGGACGCGGTGAGCGACGAGGTCTGGGACGCCGCCGCCACCTACTACGACGAGCGGCAGCTCGCCGCGATCGTCCTGATGATCGGAGTCACGAACATGTTCAACCGGCTCAACGCGACCACCCGGCAGATCGCCGGGGCGTGGGGGTGACCGGCTCCATGGCCTACGACGGGTTCACGGCCGACGAGCGCGCCGCGATGAAGGAGCACGCCCGCGAGCTGAAGAAGACCGCGCGGCGCGCCCCCGGCAGGGCCGGGGCGGACGGCGAGCGGGACGTCCGCGCGAAGATCGCCGAGATGGCGGCGGCGGACCGCGTCCTCGCCGAGCGGGTGCACGAGATCGTCCGGGCGGCCGCGCCGCACCTCGTCCCGAAGCTCTGGTACGGGATGCCCGCCTACGCCAAGGACGGCAAGGTGCTCTGCTTCTTCCAGCCCGCGCAGAAGTTCAAGTCGCGGTACGCGACGCTCGGCTTCAACGACGCGGCGAGCCTGGACGACGGCGCCATGTGGCCGACCGCCTTCGCCCTGACGGCGCCGACCGCCGAGACGGAGGCGAGGATAGGCGCCATGGTGAAGCAGGCGGCGGGCTGACCGCCCGCGCGGCGAGGAGTGGCCCGGGGAACGCTCCCCGGGCCGCTCGCCGTTTCCGCTCGCCGTTTCCGCGCGGCGGCGCCGCGTGGCCGCTAGCGGGCGCGGCGCGGCCCCGGTAATCGCATGCCCGCCGCCGGTGCCGAATGTGACAATGCGGACGACGGCCGGGCAGCGCGGAGAGGCGGCGGTAGTGGCGGACGAGAAGACCGTGGAGCAGGCGGGGCCCATCCCCGTGGTGGTCGCGGGAGCGGAGCCCGTGGAGGGCGAGAAGGGCCTGTTCTCGGCGGCGCGGGAGGCGGCGACCCGGGTGGCCGACGTCGACCCGGCGCGGCTCGCGGCGAACCTGGCGGCGTTCTGCGCGTCCGTCCAGGCGGCGATCGACCAGGTGCCCGAGCGGTCCGGGCCGTTCCGGCTGGAGAGCTTCGAGGCCGTCGCGGAGATCACCGCGGGCGGGCAGTTCCGGCTGGTCGGCTCGCTGCAGGGCCAGGTCAAGGGGGGCGTCAAGCTGGTCTTCGCGCGCCCGCCCGCGTGAACGGCGCGATCGTCGTCGGCTGCGCCGGGTACGAGGACCCGGACCTCGCGCCGCTGCGCTACGCGCACCGCGACGCCCGGCGGCTCGCGGAGGCGCTCGTCGCGTCGTGCGACGTCACCCCCGACACCCTGGTGGCCTTCCACGACGACGCGCCCGACCCCCGCCGCAGGCCGACGAGGACGAACGTGCTCCGCGCCCTCACCGACCGGAGCTGGCTCGACCGCGTCGACGGCGTCCTGTTCTTCTTCTTCAGCGGCCACGGGTTCCAGACGGCGGACGGCGCGCAGTACCTCCTCCCGATCGACTGCGTCCGGGGCGCGCTCGCCGACACCTCGCTCCGCTTCGACACGGTGGTGCGCCACCTCGGCGGCGCGCGGGCCGACCACTCGGTCCTGCTGCTGGACGCGTGCCGCAACGTCGTCGAGGGCGGCAAGGCCGCCGCGGACGCGCCGCCCCGGCTGGACGTCGCCGCGCTGTGCCCGCCCGGCATGGTGACCTTCTGCTCGTGCCGTCCCGGCCAGGTGTCCTACGAGGCGGAGTCGCTCCAGGGCGGGGTGTTCACCGAGGCGCTCTGCGAGGCGCTCGGCGAGCGCGGGCGCTGCCGGACGATCTACGAGCTGGACGGCTACGTCACCGCCCGCGTGCCGGAGATCGCGCGGGCGGCGGGCAGGCCCGTCCAGCGGCCCTACAGCAGGGTGGAGCCGCTGGACGTCCAGCGGCTGGAGATCGTGTCGGCGCGGCGGTCGAACGAGTGGCGGGCCGCGACGCCGATCGGCGCGGAGCGGCGGTCCGGCCGGGCGCCGCGGATCGCGGCGGACCCGCCGCGCGACCCGCTCGTCGCCGTCGACTTCGGCACCAGCTACTCGGCCGTGTCCTGGTCGGACGGCGAGACCGTCCTGCTGCCGGGCACGGACGGCCGGGCCCTCGTCCCGTCGGTCGTGCACTTCCTGCCGGGCCTCGACTACCTCGTCGGCTCCGCCGCCGTGGAGGCCGACCAGTACCGTCCCGAGGGGACCGTCAAGGAGGCCAAGCGGCTGCTCGGCACCGACCGCTCCTTCGCCGTGGACGGCCGGAGCGTCGCCCCGGAGCTCGCCGCGAGCCTCGTCATCCGCTCGCTGCGGCGCAACGCCGAGGAGGCGCTCGGGACGCCGGTGCGCCGCTGCGTGGCGTCCTATCCGGCGAACTTCGGCATCGTCCAGCGGAACGCGCTGGCCCGCGCGTTCGAGCTGGCGGGCTTCGACGTCGCCCGGCTCGTCGCCGAGCCCAACGTCGCCGCGATGAGCCTCGCCCGGATCCGCCCGGACTGGCACGGCACGTGCGCGGTCGTCGACCTCGGCGGCGGCACCTTCGACGTCGCGTTCATCGACTACGACGGGAACGACGAGTACGGCGAGCTGGTGTCGTGCGTCGTGCTGTCGTCGGCGGGCAGCGACAAGGTCGGCGGGCTCGACTTCGACCGGGCCGTCGTCCGCTACGCGCTCGGGTGGCTGCGGGACCGGTGGGGCCCGGACGCCCCGCGCGACCCCCATCTCGGCTGGCAGCTGCGCCGCGAGGCGCAGCGGGCGAAGCGGGCGCTCGGCGCCCGGGAGGAGACGTCCCTGCTCCTGCAGGACGTCGAGGTCGGCGACCGCGGCCTCCACGACATCAGCATCCCCCTGGACCGGGACGTGTTCCGGCGGCTGACCGCGCCGCTCAACGAGGAGATCCGGTCGGTCCTGGAGCAGGCGAAGCGCGCCTGGCGGGCCAGCTTCCTGTACGACCCGGACGCGCCCCCGCTGGTCCTGCTCGCCGGGCAGGGGACGAAGATCTTCACCGTCCGGGAGCAGCTCGCCGCGGCCGACCTCGGCGGGGAGGTCGTCGACCACTTCCAGGAGACCGCCGTCGTGCAGGGGCTCGGCAGCCAGGCGGGCGTCCTCACCGGCACGGTGAAGAACACGCTGCTGCTCGACCTGACGCGGCGCGGCATCGGCGTCCGCTGCGCGGACCGCCGCGGCGACCCGCCGCTGGTGACGGGAGACCCCGCGGCCGACCGCGAGATCATGCCGGTCGTCGAGCCGTTCACCACGATCCCGACCAAGCGCACCGAGTCCGTCCGGCTCGCGCCGCCGGGCGGCGCGTCCCCGCGAGCCCTCCAGGTCGCGCTGCAGGTCGTCGAGTACCTCGGGGAGGACGTCGAGGTCGTCGGGACGGTCCCGGTCGAGACGGGCCCGCGCGGCCGGATCGTCGAGGTCACCGTGGACATCGACGCCAACGCGACGATCGCCGTGTCCGTGCCCGGGCTCGACGGCCGCGAGCGCCACCGCCAGCTGAACAACTTCTTCCTCCGCCGCCAGGCGGGCCCGGCGTCCGCGCCGGGCGCCTGACCGGCGGCGCGGGGCGCTGGTGTTGTCACCGGGTAACACCGCCGATACCTTGCTGTCCATGACGAGCGCGGCGGGCGCCCGGACGCGGCCGGGACCGGGGGCGAGACGCGACCCCGGCCGCCGCCGCGCCCTGCTGGAGGCCGCCGACCGGGTGATCCGGCGGGAGGGCCCGGAGGCGTCCATGGCCGCGATCGCCGCCGAGGCGGGGATCAGCAAGCCGATCCTCTACCGCCACTTCGGCGACAAGAGCGGCCTGTACCAGGCGCTGGCCGAGCGGCACACGCGCAGGCTGGTCGAGGGCATCCGGGCGGAGTTCTCGCGCGGCGGCCCGGTGCGGGCCCGCACCCGCTCCACCATCGACACCTACCTGGCGACGATCTCCGAGAACCTCAACCTGTACCGCTTCCTGATGCACCGGGCGAGCGCCGAGGACACGGCCACGCACAGCGCGATGAGCACGATGATCCGCGACGTCGGCCGGGAGCTCGCCGAGGTGATGATCGCCGAGGGCGAACTGGCGGACCGGACCCGCGCCTACGTGTGGGGCCACGCGATCATCGGCATGGTGCAGACCGCGGGGGACTGGTGGCTCGACCACGCCGAGGTCCCCCGGGACGCCGTCGTGGACGGGCTCGTCGACCTCGTCCTCGGCGGGCTCCCGGCCGCCGTGTCCGCCGCGTCCGGCACGGCCCCGCCGGGCGCGTCCGGGGCGGGGGCCGCCCGGCCGCCCTCCGGATCGCGGTCTCCCGACGAACCGTGACCGCGCCATAATTCGCAGGACGACCCGACCAACCCGAGGTGACCGTGCAGACCGACGAGCGCGTGCAGACCGATGTGCGTCCCGAGCCCGCCGTGGAGACCGAGCGGCGGCCCTGGGGGAGCTTCGAGCGCTTCACGCTGAACGAGGCGTCCACCGTGAAGATCATCCACATGGCGCCGGGGCAGCGGCTCAGCCTGCAGCGGCACCGCGACCGCGACGAGCTGTGGGTGGCGCTCGACCCCGGCGCGGTGTTCGAGGTGGCCGGGCGGCGCATCCTGCCGGAGGTGGGGGAGCGGGTCCTGATCCGGGCGGGCGACACGCACCGGCTCGGCTCGACCGGCCCCGCGGTCCGCGTCATGGAGATCGCGTTCGGCCGCTTCGACGAGGACGACATCGAGCGCCTGGAAGACGAGTACGGCCGCGCCTGACCCGCGCGGCCCGCGCCCGCGCGAGGGCCGGGAATGGCCCGGCCGCCCGGAAGGGACGGGCGGCCGGGCCGCGGCGGCTACTGGAGGAGAGCCCAGTAGCCGGCGTCCTGACCGGGCACCTTGCCGGCGCCGGCCCGGGTCGCCCGGAACAGCTCGCCCTGGTGGCGGACGAGCGCGCCGGGCTGGTAGGAGGTCCCGCTCTGCCAGGCGGGCAGCCCGACCTGGGAGATGCGGCTGGTGCGCCCGTCCGCGGCGCGGGTGCGGGTCAGCGCGTACGCGCCGACCTTGACCGGCGCGGTGTAGGGCAGCCACTTCGCGCCGTCCGTCGAGTACTCCAGCGCGAGGCCGGGGTCACGGACGTTCGCCGACAGCGTCCCGGCGTCGATCTTCGCGCCGGGCGGCGGGACGCGGTAGTTCACGCCGGTGCCCGACAGCCCGACCGGCCGGTAGAAGGACAGCAGCGGGAACGTCTTCTGGCCGAGCGTGTTGGTGAAGACCTTCCACGCGGCGTCCATCTTGTCCGGCGCGGGGGTTTCGCGGTTCCAGGCCCGCTCGGCGGCGCCGAGGAGCTTCGGGAACGCCTGGTACTCGCGGATCCCGGGGGCCTTGCCGTTCTCCGCCCAGAGCTGCGCCTCCAGGCCGAGGATGTTCTTCCTGCCCTCGGGGGTGAGCTTCGTCCAGGACGGGTTCGGCGTGATCGGGTTGCCCCAGCGGTCCTCGGTCGCGTTCGCGTAGACGTTGTACGGCTGGTAGGTGAAGGTGCTCTTCTCGTCGACGTAGGCGGCCCAGTAGTAGCCGGGCTCGTCCGGGTCCTTGTTGTAGGCGAGGTCCATGTAGAGGTTCGTCGCGTGGGCGAGGATCACCGGGGTGCCCTCGTTGGCGAACCGGTACGCCCAGTCCTCGCGTCCCCAGCCCCAGACGTTCTGCCAGGGCAGCGGGGCGAAGCCCTTGAGCCGGAACTTGGTGGTCGGGTTGGTGATGTCCTCCCACCCGGCCGTGCTGGCGGCGACGCCGTGCGCGATCTCGTTGTACCGCGCGAAGAAGAGCTCCTTGAGCTCCTCACCGGACTTGCCCGCCGTCTCGGGGTTGGCCTTGCACGCCGGGGACCCGGACCACCAGTTCTCCTGCGGGCCCGGCGGCTCGTCGCCGCCGAGGTTCAGCCGGTTCAGCGGGACGCCCGCCCGCTGGTACATCTTGCCCACCTCGGAGACGACCAGGGACAGGAACTTGTAGGTGCTGTCCAGGCAGGGGTTCGCGAGGTTGTCGTTGTAGTACTGGACGCTGACGTGCTTGCTCGTGTCCGCCGGGTCGAGCAGCCGGTAGGTCGAGTCGTGCGTCCGCTGGTACCGGCGCTCCATCGACTGGACGGCCGCCCGCGCGTGCGCGGGGAAGTTCAGCTCGGGGACGACGTCGATGTGCCGCTCGGCGGCGTACCGCAGGATCTCCTCGAAGTCCTTGACGGTGTAGTAGCCGCCGCCCTTGCCGACGAAGTTCAGCGTGTCCTGCTCGAAGCCCTGGTAGGCGGGGGCGCGCCCGAGGTTGGCCTCGGTCTCGTTCTTCGCCTTGCCGGAGACGCCGTCGCCGCCGCCGAGGTCGTTCACCGACCCCATGCCCTGGTGCAGCGCGCCGGTCTCCTTGAGGTCGAACGCGCGTTGCGACCCGAAGTCGGTCAGTTCGGGCAGCCCGGGGATCTGGAGGCGCCAGCCCTCGTCGTTGGTCAGCCCGAGGTGCAGCCTGTTGAGCTTGGTGAAGCTCATCAGGTCGAGGAACTTGAGGATGGTCTGCTTGGTCTCGAAGTGCCGCCCGGTGTCGATCTGCAGGCCGCGGTAGCCGAACAGCGGGGCGTCGGCGATCTCGGCGAGCGGCACGTCCACGGTGGCCTTGCGGTGCCTGCCCGCGGCCGCCTTGTAGCTCGCGGCCGGGATGAGCTGCCGCAGCGTCTGGACGCCGTACAGCACGCCGGCGTTGTCGGTCCCGACGATCCGGACGCCGTCCTTCGTGGTGGTCAGCGTGTAGCCCTCGGCGTCGGGTTTGCCGTCGCGGTCGACGTCCAGCTTCGGGTCGACGGCGAGGGTGATCGGGGCGCCCTTGTCGCTCGCGACGTCGGTGAGGGCGGAGCGCAGGTAGCCCGCCTCGCCGTCCAGCGAGTCGGGGGCGGAGACGGGGGAGCGCCCGCCGATCGCGACGGCGCCGCCGGTGGCGCGGGCCGACAGCGGCTGCGGGACGATGCTCTGCCGCAGCGTGAGGTCGAGCTTCGGGGAGGTGTTCGCGGCGAACCGGGTGCCCGCCGTCTCGACCGGCCGCTTGTCGCCGGACCAGGCGGTCGTCTGCTTCGGGTCGGCGGGGTCGAGCAGCGTCTTGGCGGGGACCCAGGACGGCTTCCCGTCGCCGTAGGCGATCGTCCATCCGGCGGGGGCGTCGGACTTGTGGATCGCCCACACCTCGAACGTGATGGCGATGTCGCGGTGCTCGCCGGGCCCGATCGGCTTGAACCCGGCGGCGGGCCTGAGGGTGTAGAAGTCGCCGCTCTGCGCGGCGTCCGCCCGGGCCACGGACAGGCCCTGGTCGGCGAGCTGCTTGCGGGCCGTGTCGCCCGCCGTGCCCCCGAGCACCGCGCCCGGCTGCCGGACGGCGTTGAAGTACATCGCCCATCCGGCCGCGTCGAGGGCGCAGCGTTTGTCGTTGTTGTCGATGGTCAGCCGCGCGAGGTGGTACTGCGCGTCGGCGACGGTGTGGTCGACGGGTTGGTAGGTGACCTTGAGATCGCGCGCGTCGGGATTGCAGGCCGCCGACGCCGGACCGGGCTGGACGACCACCGCGAGGGCGGCCGTGAGCGCGGCGGCCGCGAGCGCGGCCGTGTGTCTTCTCGGCATAAATAGGAAAGTAACCTAATAGTTTCGCGTGATCACGACCCCTGATCCGGCCATTCGCGTCGCCGCAGGCAGCGCCGTCCGGCCGTGTCCGGTCAGCCGGGGGATCTTGACGGGGCCCGCCGTGTGCGGAGCCCGGCGCGCCGCGTCACAGCGGGTCAGCGCCGCGGCGCGGCGGCCGCGCGGGGTCAGGCCGTCCGGTCGGCGGCGGTCCGCGGCTCGTGCCGCACGTCGGACGGCGGGTCCAGTTCGCGCGTCCAGGCGGCGAACTCGACCAGGATGCCGTCCGGGTCCTTGAAGTAGATCGAGCGGACGAACACCCCGTCGTGGTTCTCGGGGGCGACGCCGAACTCGCTGTCGTCGTGGTTCAGGATCACGCCGACGTCCACGCCCTTCGCGACGAGCCGGTCGCGGTACTCCTCGATCCGCTCCGGCGGGACGTCGAAGGCGACGTGGTTCATCGACCCGACGGCCGACAGCAGCTCGCCCCGGTCCGGCAGGTCCTTCGGGGCGGACACGCCGGGGACGCCCTCCGGCGCGTCCGGGAACCAGAAGAACGCGAGCGCGTCGCCGCCGCCGCAGTCGAAGAAGAAGTGCTGCCCCCAGCCCATCGGCAGCTCGATGGTCTTGATCAGCGGCATGCCGAGCACGCCCTGGTAGAAGTCGACGGTCCGCCGCATGTCGGCGCACACGAGCGCGAGGTGGTTGACTCCGCGCAGCTCGAACTCGGTGTTCTTCCTGGTCACGGAGCCGATCTCCCTTGTGTAAGCGAATGCTTGCGGCAGGGCCATGGTAACCTTCGGCGCATGAGAACCCCAGCTTCCCAACGGTGGTGGCGCCGCTAGGCGGCGCCGGTTCTCACGCGATCATCAGGCGACCGCCCTCACCGGCGGTCGTCTTCCCATGTTCCCGCCTGGTGGGGGCCCGACACGAGGGGCCACCGCGGTGGAGACCGTCTCACAGCAGCCGCAGACCAGGCAGTTCGCCACGGCCGGGGGCGTACGGGTGACCCGTACCGCCGCGCCGGTCGACTCCGAGCGCAAGTCGGACGTCCTCAACGCCCTCGTCGCCGCCGTGGCGGAGCGGCGCGGCGGCGTGCTCAGCTCGGGCATGGAGTACCCGGGCCGCTACAGCCGCTGGCACATGGCCTACGTCGACCCGTGCCTGGAGTTCGTCGCGCGGGGCCGGGCCGTCGCCGTCCGCGCGCTCAACGGGCGGGGGCGGATCGTCCTGCCCGCCGTCGCCGGGGTGCTGCGCGGGGTCGGCGACGTCCGCGCGGACGAGCCGGACGCGTTCGAGGTGTTCGTCCCGCCGGGGGAGGGCTTCTTCGCCGAGGAGGAGCGCAGCCGCCAGCCGACCGTCTTCACCGCGCTGCGCGCGGTGACCGACCTGTTCGCCTGCGACGACCCGCACCTCGGGCTGTACGGGGCGTTCGGGTACGACCTGTCGCTCCAGTTCGAGCCGCTGCGGACGAGCCTGGAGCGCCCCGCCGACCAGCGCGACCTCGTCCTGCACCTGGCGGACGAGATGGTCGTCGTCGACCGCAAGCGCGAGACGTCGCACCGCATCTCCTACGACTTCGCGGTCGGCGGCGAGAGCACGGCCGGGCTGCCGCGCGGCACCGAGCCGACGCCCGTCGCGCGGACGGCGGAGCTTCCGCCGCAGCCCGTCCCCGGCGTGTACGCGCAGATGGTGCGGGACGCCAAGGAGAAGTTCGTCAGGGGCGACCTGTTCGAGGTGACGCCCGGGCACGCCATGTACGGGCGGTGCGACTCGCCCGCCGCGTTCTTCGAGCGGCTGCGCGAGACGAACCCCGCCCCCTACGAGTTCATGTTCAACCTGGGCGACGGCGAGTACCTGGTCGGGGCGTCGCCGGAGATGTTCGTCCGGGTCACCGGGGACCGGGTGGAGACCTGCCCGATCGCCGGGACGATCAAGCGCGGCGGGGACGCGCTGGAGGACGCCGAGCAGATCCGCGCGATCCTGTCGTCCGCCAAGGACGAGTCCGAGCTGACGATGTGCACCGACGTCGACCGCAACGACAAGTCGCGGATCTGCGTGCCGGGCAGCGTCCGGGTCCTCGGGCGGCGGCAGATCGAGATCTACTCCCGGCTGATCCACACCGTCGACCACATCGAGGGGCGGCTGCGCCCCGGGTTCGACGCGCTCGACGCGTTCCTCACGCACATGTGGGCCGTGACCGTCACCGGCGCGCCGAAGGCGTGGGCGATGCAGTTCATCGAGGACCACGAGGAGTCGCCCCGCCGCTGGTACGGCGGCGCGGTCGGGTTCGTCGGGTTCGACGGGTCGATGAACACCGGGCTGACGCTGCGGACCGCGCAGATCCGCGACGGCGTCGCGACCGTCCGGGCCGGGGCGACGCTGCTCTACGACTCCGACCCCGACGAGGAGGAGCGCGAGACGCACCTCAAGGCCAGCGCGCTGCTCGGCGCGCTCGCCGAGTCGCAGCGCGCGGCCGGCGACCCGGCGGGCGCCGCCGACCCGGGCGAGGAGCCGGGGGAGGGACGGGCGGGCGACGGCATGAAGGTGCTGCTCGTCGACCACGAGGACTCGTTCGTCAACACCCTCGCCGACTACTTCCGCCAGCAGGGCGCCGACGTGGTCACCCTCCGGCACGGCTTCCCGCCGGAGATGCTGGACGAGCACGCGCCCGACCTGGTCGTGCTCTCGCCGGGCCCGGGCCGTCCCGTCGATTTCGGCACCCGCGCCCTGCTCGATGCGCTGGACACCCGTCCCGCCGCCGTGTTCGGCGTCTGCCTCGGCCTCCAGGCGATGGTCGAGCACGCGGGCGGCGAGCTGGCGCTGCTGCCCGAGCCGTCGCACGGCAAGCCGGGCCGGGTGAAGGTCAGCGGCGGAGCGCTGTTCGAGGGCCTGCCGGACGAGTTCACCGCCGCCCGCTACCACTCGCTGCACGCCACCCCGGACCGGGTCGCCGGGTACCAGGTGACGGCGCTGACCGGCGACGTCGTGATGGCGATCGAGGACCCGGCGCGGCGGCGCTGGGCGGTGCAGTTCCACCCGGAGTCGATCCTCACCGCGGCGGGCGGGGCGGGGCACCGGATCGTCGCCAACGTCCTCAGGCTGAGCCGGTCCTAGTCCCCGAGCATGAGGGCGGCGCGGCCGAAATGGTCCTCTGGGTCCTTTCGCGACCCACCCTGGCGAGAGAGACTGAGACCGGCCACCCGCGCCGCCCTTCCGCGACGTCGGTGATCGCCGTTATCCCGGCGGAGAGGGGAGTCCCTCCCCTCTCCGCACATAACGGCCATTTCGGTCATCCGAAACATGGGGCCAGTTTTCGGGACGAGCCCCTCGGGGATCCCGCACGCCATGATGACAATCCTCTGGCTCATCGCAGTGATCATGGTGATCGCCGGTATCTATGTGATCCTGGCCCGCCGGGAGCTGATCTTCGGCATCATCCTCATCGTCGTCGGGCTGCTCGTCGGCCCGGGCGGCGTGAGCATCTTCACCTGACCGGGCCCTTCCGGGGACGGAACGCTGACGCGGGCTGTCAGGTTTCGCTGCCAGCATCGTCCCCATGAGCAGTGCCGACACAGACGACAATGACAACAAGAACGCTCTGACGGGGAAGATCGCGCTGGTCGCGGGCGGGACGCGCGGCGCGGGCCGCGGCATCGCCGTGGCGCTCGGCGCCGCGGGCGCGACCGTGTACGTGACCGGGCGGTCCACCCGTTCGGGCCGGTCCGAGATGGACCGGCCCGAGACCATCGAGGAGACCGCCGAGCTGGTGACGGCCGCGGGCGGCGAGGGGATCGCCGTCCAGGTCGACCACCTCGACCCGGCGCAGGTGTCCGCCCTGGTCGCCCGCGTCGATGACGAGCGGGGGCGCCTGGACGTCCTGGTCAACGACGTGTGGGGCTCCGACCGCTACTTCGAGTTCGGCAAGCGGCTGTGGGAGCAGTCGCTCGACGACGGGCTGCGGATGCTGCGGCTCGGCATCGAGACCCACGCGATCACGAGCCACCGCGCGCTGCCGCTGCTGATCCGCGAGCCCGGCGGGCTCGTCGTCGAGATGACCGACGGGACCGCCGAGTACAACGCGACCTACCGCAAGGACGTCGGGTACTTCTACGACCTCGTCAAGACCGCCGTGATCCGCATGGCGCTCGCGCAGTCCGAGGAGATCGGGCCGCTCGGCGCGACGGCCGTCGCGCTCACGCCCGGCTGGCTGCGCTCGGAGGCGATGCTCGACAACTTCGGCGTCACGGAGGAGAACTGGCGGGACGCGACGAAGACCGTCCCGCACTTCGCGATCTCCGAGTCGCCCGCGTTCGTCGGGCGCGCGGTCGCCGCCCTCGCCGCCGACCCGGACCGGGCCCGCTGGAACGGGGCGTCCCTGTCCAGCGGCGGGCTCGCCAAGGAGTACGGGTTCACCGACGCCGACGGCAGCCGTCCGGACGCGTGGCGCTACATCGTGGAGGTCGAGGCGGCGGGGCGTCCCGCCGACACCACCGGCTACCGCTGACGCCCTTGCGCGACTGAGGCCCGCGCATCGCGGTGCGCCTGTTTGATCCAATTCTCGCCGGTTATCGCAACTGGAGACGTGGAAAGGAGGAGCCATGCCGATGATCAAGCGCGGCAAGCCGGTGAAGGACGAGCTCCCCGGCACGCTGCAGCGCTCTCCGAAGGAGGCGCAGGAGACGTTCGCCAAGGCCCACGACTCCGCCGTCGAGACCTACGGCGAGGGGCAGCGGGCGCACCGCACCGCCTACTCGGCGCTCAAGCACAAGTTCGAGAAGCGCGGCGACCACTGGGAGCCGAAGGGGCGCAAGGGGCCGTCCGACCCGCGGGCGAAGAACCCGCAGGCGCGCCGGGGCCGCGGCAAGAGCTACGGCGGCGTGGACGTCGAGGGCAGCAGCAAGAAGGAGCTGTACGAGCGCGCCGCCGACCTCGACGTCCAGGGCCGCTCGAAGATGACCAAGGAGCAGCTCGCCTCCGCCATCGCGCGCAAGCAGGGCTAGCGGAGCCGGCGGGACGAGGACGCGAGAGGAGGCGAACGGCCGTGCCCATGGACGAGCGCACCAAGGCCACCGTCCGGACGCTGCTGGACCGGCACCCGCGCGGCTACGTCGCCGAGACCGCGGGCTTCTCGGTGACGAGGACGGCCGCCGGGCTGTTCCGGCTGCTGGTCGTGTCGATCCTCGCGGACGACGGCGCGCCGTCGCGGTCCGCGATCGACGCGGCGAAGGCGGTGCTGGACCGGGGCTGGCACAGCGCGCCGGAGATGGCGAAGTCCGACGACCGGGAGCGCGCCGACGTCCTGGCGCGCGCCGGGTACCCCGGCGCGGAGGACGCCGCGCGGCGGCTCGGCGAGGCCACCCGCCTCGTCCTCGACCGCTACGACGGCGACCTCGGGCGGCTGCGGGACGCGGCGGACGGCGACGGCGGGCGGCTGCGCCGCCTGCTGGCGGAGATCCCCGGCATGGACGACGCCGGGCTCACCGTCTTCCTCCGCGAGGCGCAGATGTTCTGGCCCGAGGCCGGGCCGTTCGTCGACGCGCACGCGGCCGAGGCCGCCGACCGGCTCGGGCTGCCGTCCGACCCGCGCGAGCTGCTCGACGACGTTGCTCGCGGCGGCGGCGAGGAGGAGCTGTCCTGGCTGGTCGGCGCGCTCGCGCTCGCCGACGTCCGGGACGAGTGCGACGGCATCCGCCGCACCGCGGAGGCCGCCGCCCGCGGCTGACGCCGCCGGCTCAGCCGGACGCGTAGAGCCTCGCGAGGCGGGCGGCGCGGTCGGCCATCGCCGTCCGCAGCTCCGGCGGCGCGAGCACCTCGGCCTCGGCCCCGAGCCGCATCAGCTCGGACGCGGCGACCACCGCCGACTCGACCGGCAGCGTGGTCACCACCCAGCCGTCCGCGTCGGGGTCGCCCGCGTCCGCCGCCGCCCGCTCGGCCGCGTACGGCTCGACCGCGTAGCGCAGCAGCCGCATCCCGGTCGGCGACAGCCGGATCGTGACCTCCTCGCGCAGCATCGAGCGCAGGAAGGCGGCGGCCCGCTCCCGCCAGTGCGCGGCGAGGTCGAAGCCGTCGTCGCGGTCGAAGCGCTCGCCGGACGGGCGGACGTCCGTCACCCGGTCGACCCGGTAGGTGCGGTGCGCGTCCCCGACCCGCGCGACGAGGTACCACGTCCCGTTCTTCAGGACGAGCCCGTACGGCTCGGCCGTCCGGGCGACCTCGCCGTCGCGGCGGCGGTAGCGCAGTTCGACGGTCTCGTCCTCCCAGACGGCGCGGGCGAGGTCCCGCAGCAGCGGCGGCGGGCCCGACCCGCCGAACCAGCCGGGCGCGTCCAGGTGGAACCGCTGGCCCGCCCGCGCGGGCGCGTCGCGGAGCGAGGCGGGCAGCGCCGCGAGGACCTTCAGCTCGGCGGCGGCCACGGCGTCGGCGCGCCCCATGTCCCCGGCGGGGCCCGGCAGCCCGGACAGGAACAGCGCCTCGGCCTCCTCGCGGGTGAGGCCGGTGAGCCGCGTCCGGTAGCCGCCGACCAGCCGGTACCCGCCGCGCCTGCCCTGCTCGGCGTAGACCGGGACGCCCGCCGCCGACAGCGCGTCCATGTCGCGGTAGACGGTGCGCTCGGACACCTCCAGCTCCCGCGCCAGCTCGGCCGCCGTCATCGTCTCCCGCGACTGCAGGAGCAACACCATCGAGATCAACCTGGCCGCCCGCACCCGCCCTGTCTACCAGCACCGGACGCCGGGGGCGAGTTCCTGACAATTCTGTGGCAGGTTCGCCGTATTCGCCTGTCGCGCGGGGCGTTCCGGCTGTTAGCTTCGCGGCGTGCTGACCGAGATCACGTCCATCGAGGCGTTCATCCAGGCCCTCCCGAAGGTCGAGCTCCACGTGCACCTGGTGGGCTCCGCGTCCGTGCCGACCGTGCTCGAACTCGCCCGCCGCCACCCGGACGGGCCCGTCCCCGTGAACGAGCGCGAGCTGCGCGCCTTCTACGAGTTCCGCGACTTCCCGCACTTCGCGGAGGTGTACGAGGCGGTGTCGAGCCTCGTCCGCACGCCCGAGGACGTCGCGACGCTCGTCACCGGCGTCGCCCGCGACCTCGCGGCGCAGAACGTCCCGTACTTCGAGCTGACCGTCACCCCCTACACCCACCAGCGGGCCGGGATGCCGATGCCCGCGATCGCCGAGGCGCTCGACCTCGCCGCCCGCGAGGCCCGCGACCGGCTCGGCGTCCGCGTCGCCTACATCTTCGACATCCCCGGCGAGTTCGGCGCGGAGGGCGCCCGCGGCACCCTCGACCAGGCGCTGCGCCACCCGCCGGAGGCGCTCGTCGGGTTCGGGCTCGGCGGGATCGAGCAGTGCCGCCCGCCGCACCGGGACGCCTTCCGGGACGCGTTCGCCGCCGCCCGCGCCGCGGGCCTGCGCAGCCTCCCGCACGCGGGCGAGATGTCCGGCCCGGAGACGATCTGGGAGGCGGTCGAGGGGCTGCGCGCCGAGCGCGTCGGCCACGGAATCAACTGCCTGGACGACCCCCGCCTCGTCGCGCACCTGCGCGACGCGCGGATCCCGCTGGAGGTGTGCCCGACGTCCAACGTGTGCACCGGGCAGGTCGCGGACCTCGCCGCCCACCCGCTGCCGCGCATGCTGGACGAGGGCCTCTTCGTCACCCTGAACAGCGACGACCCGCCGATATTCGACACCACCCTCAGCGGCGAGTACCTCGTGGCCGCCGAGGTCTTCGGCCTGGACCGCGCGGCCCTCGCCGCCCTCGCGCGGAACGCGGCCGTCGCCTCGTCCATGGACGAGGAGTCGCGGCGCGCCGTCATCGCCGACATCGACGCGCTCGTCTGAGCCGCCGGGGCCAGCCCCGGGCTCAGCCCCAGACTCAGCCCCAGGCCATGCGGCGCCAGGGGCTCTCCGGGTCCTCGGCGAGCACGCGGTGCCCCGCGAGCGACCGGTCGTACCACTCGCCGAACGCGCCCTCGTCGAACCGGAGCATCCGGCCGAGGACGTACCCGGCGGAGAACGACCCCCACGACGTGTAGACCTGGTGGGCGCGCTGCCCGGCGGTGAGGACGCACTTCTCGGCCTCGGCGGCGTCGCAGTACCCGGCGTTCAGGCCCCAGCGGGCCATGTTCACGCCGCGCCCGAAGTCGTAGCCGTAGACGCTCTCGACCCGGCCGTCCGGCGGGAGCAGCCCGTCCGCGCGGAACCGCGCCTCGTACCGCAGGATCAGCTCGGACAGGTCCACCACCTCGCGGACGGTCTTCTCCGCGATGTCGCGTTCCCGGCACCACTCGACGATCGCGGCGTGCCACGTCCGCCGGTCGGCGCCGCGCCCGCGCCGGTCGAGCACCATCTGGATCGCGGGGTCGCTGTTGCTCGCGTCCAGCAGCGCGTCCATCTGCCTGCGCCAGCTCTCGTGGTCGGTGACGCCCCAGTCCCGCTCCAGCAGGACCCGGTCGTCGCCGGACGACTCGTCGTGGTCGTTCAGCGTGTTCCACGCGACGCCGTTGCCGACGGCGAGGTGCGCGCCGACGGCGAGGGCGGCGGCGAGCCGTCCCCACGCGGCGCTGTCCGGGTCGGTGACGAGGATGTCGTGGTCGCGGTCGGGACGGCGCTCGGCGTCGGCGAGCAGCTTCGCGACCTGGCGGCTCCCGTCCCCGCCGGGCGGCATCTGCGCGAGCAGCTCGCGCAGCGGCCGGAGCGCGCCGCGCGGCCCGGCGTCCTTGACGATGAGCCGCGCCGCGTGGACCCCGGCCGCGTCGGCGCGCTTCGCGTCGTGCAGCGACCAGAACCCGCTCATCGCCGCCCACGCGCGGCGCGCCGCCTCGCCGGTCCGCCCGGCGGCGGCGAGGACGTGCGAGGCCTGCGCGTCGAGCCCGGCCCTGACCTCGGGCGGCATGGACGCGGCCGCCCGGTCCAGCGCGTCGAGCAGGCGGTGCGCCTCGCCGGTCCGCCCGGCGGCGGCGAGCGCGCGGGCGCACCGGGCCCGCGCCGCGACGGCCGCCGCCCGGTCGCCGCGCGCCTCCATCGCCTCCGCCGCCTCGGCGAACGCGGCGGCCGCCTCGGCGGGGCGCCCCTGCCGCTCGAACTTCCTGGCCCGGTCGAGTATGGGCTGATACGTCATGGTCCCTCCGCGGGCACCACCGTATCGGCTCCGGCCCGCGCGACGATCTCCGTCACACGATGATCAGGATGAAGATCGCGCAGCAGACGATGTTGATCAGCCAGCTGTGGGTGTCCATCCACTCCCGCACCGCGGGCATCGCGCGCTTCGCCCGCCGGTGGAACAGCAGGAGCGCGAGCAGCGGCAACGCCGCGATCAGGACGGTGGCGCCGATGAACGCCGCCGCCGCGCCCGCGCCCGCGTGGTTCTGCGCCAGGTTGGCCCCGATGGTCAGCATGACCATGATGTCCGACGGCATCAGCAGGATCACCAGCAGCCCGGTCTTGAGCGCCCTGGCGGTACCGGCGGTCATCAGCGTCTCAAGCCACTTGGGCGGCTTCGCCGTCGCCCGTCTCAGATAGTTCCGCACCATGGCGGCCACCAGCAGGGCGATCAGCGCGAACTGGATGATCTTCCCCGCGGACGAGTCGTCGGAGGCGTCGCCCAGCGAGACGCCGTGCCCCACGAGCGCGAAGATCCCGCGCGCGAGCGCGACTCCGGCGGTCACCGCGACGAGCACGCCGGCGAGGAACGCGAGCGAGACCCGCACCGCCCCGGGCACCGTCACCAGGATGATCGCGGCCATGATCTGGGGCCCCGCCATCATCGTGATGGCGAGAGGGAGGATCTGCAGGCTCATGTTCCCTCCGCGCGACGACGGGGGAACTACCCGCGCGGCCGTCCGCGAAGAGGAGTGATCGGCAAGCGTTGTCCGGTGCGCACCGTTATTTGACCGTCTCCTGGTGAGCGGGGGTCGCGGTGATCTCCACGCGGGTGTCGTGGAAGACCGGGCCGCCGCCGAGGTCGGTGGCGCGCTCGGCGACGACCGCGTTGGCGTTCGCGCCGCCCGCGAGTTTGGCCCAGTGCCCCTTCGTCGTCGCCGCGACGCCCGGCCGCACCGTGTCGGTGATCTCCAGGACGGCGTCGAACGCGCCCCGGTCGTTGCCGACCCGCACCGGCTGCCCGTCGCTCAGGCCGCGCGGCCGCGCGTCGTCGGTGTGCATCCGGACGGTGAGCGCGCCCGCCCTCCGCCGCAGCTCCGGGTTGTTGGCGAACTGGGTGTTCAGGAACTCGTGCGGGGCCGCCGAGATCAGCGCGAGGGGGTAGCGGGCGGCGCGCTCCTCGTCGGCGACCTCGGCCGGAGGGACGTACCCGGCGAGCCCCTCGGCGGCGGAGCGGAACTCGAACCGCCCGGACGGGGTCGGGAAGCCGTCCGCGAAGGGCAGGAACGGGTCCGGGACGGACATCCGCGCGAACCCCTCCTTGCGCAGCCGGTCGAGCGTGATCCCCGCCATCCACGGGTGGTCGGACGCGAGCAGCCGCTCGGCCAGGCTCTCGTCGGAGTCGTAGAGGGCGGGCTCGGCCAGGCCCATCCGCCGCGCCAGCCGCCGGAACGTCTCCGTCGCGGGCAGGCACTCGCCGGGCGGCGCCACGGCGGGCTCGTTCCAGGTGAGGTAGAGGTGCCCGTAGCCCTCGTGCAGGTCGGCGTGCTCGTGCTGCGCCGTCGACGGCAGGACGATGTCGGCGTAGTCGGCGGTGTCGGTCGGGAACAGGTCCATGACGACCGTGAACAGGTCGTCCCTGGCCAGCCCGCGCCGCACCTTGTTCTGGTGCGGGGTGCTCGCCGCCGGGTTCGCCGCCATGACGAACAGCGCCTTGACCGGCGGGTCCTGGACGTCGAGCAGCCCCTCCCCGAGGCGGCTCATCGACAGCGTCCGGACGGGGCCGGGGCGCAGGTCGTCCCGCCACAGGGCCGCCTTGTTCAGCTTCACGTGCCCGGACGTCGAGAACGCGACCCCGCCGCCGTGCCGCGCCCAGTCGCCCGTCACGGCCGGGATGGCGGAGATCACGCGCAGCGCGGAGCCGCCGCCCGCGTGCCGCTGGAGGCCCTGCGTCGCCCTGATCGCGGTCGGCCGGGTGCGGGCGACGCGCTCGCCGAGCGCGACGATCCGGTCGGCCGGGACGCCGGTGATCCGCGCGGCCCGCTCCGGCGGGAACTCCGCGATCCGCTCCCGGAACTCCGCCCAGCCGAGCGTGCGCCGGTCGAGGTAGTCCTCGTCGTGCGCGCCGAGGCCGACGATGACGTGCAGCAGGCCGAGGGCGAGCGCGGCGTCCGTGCCGGGCAGCGGGGCGAGGTGCTCGTCGGCCTGCGCGGCCGTCCGCGTCCGGACCGGGTCGATCGCGACCAGCCGCGCCCCGTTCCGCCGCGCCCGCTGCACGAACTTCCACACGTGGTGCCCGCTGGTCAGCGGGTTCGTCCCCCACAGCAGGACGAGCCCGGCGCGGGCGATGTCCTCGGGGTCCATGCCGCCGGGGGAGCCGACCGAGGCGGTCAGCCCGGCGTTGCCCGCCGCCGAGCAGATGTCGGCCTCGTGCGCGGACGCGCCGAGGACGTTGAAGAACCGCCGTCCGGTATACCCCTCAAGACCTTGCAGGTAGCCGAGCGTGCCCGTGCCCCAGTACGGCCAGACGGCCTCGCCGCCGTGCTCGCGGATAATCCCCTCCAGCCGGTCCGCGATCTCGCCGAGGGCCTCGTCCCAGGTGATCCGCTCGAACCGGCCCTCGCCCTTGCGGCCGGCGCGGCGCAGCGGGTGCAGGATCCGGTCGGGCTGCCGGGACCGCTCCAGCCACCGGTTGACCTTCGCGCAGAGGGCGCCGCGCGTGTACGGGTGGTCGGGGTTGCCGCGTAGCGAGACCGCCTCGCCGTCCCGGACGGTCACCACCCACGAGCACCCGTCGGGGCAGTCCAGCGGGCACGCGCCCAGCACCTTCAGCTCTGCCGGCATCGGACCTCCCCGTCGACGCGAACGCCCCCAGTCTGGCATGTGCGTCATCTCGGACGCTCATTACCGCCGTCCGCCGGGCCAGGTCGCGGCCGTCCCCGCCGTGGTGGTTTGCTAGGGACGACGGAACCGACCCGTAGGGGGAACGAGAGTGAAGAGCGTCGAACCCGAGGTGTTCCTCGTCGCGCGGCCCGAGCTGGACTACGACGAGGTCGCCCGGTACCTGCGGGAGGTGGGCGGCGAGAGCTGGCTGGAGCGCCTCGACCGGGGCGACCTCGACGACGAGCTGAACGATCCGCAGAACCTCGCCGAGTTCGCCGGACGGCTCTGCTACCGCTCCTGGGAGCCCGGCCTCAACCCGAACGTGCGGAAGGTCCGCACGAACTCGGGGGAGTACCTGGAGAACATCCTGCGCAGCCTGCACGGGTCGGTGCTTGAGCACGTCAGCTTCAGCTTCGTCCTGCACAACGTGAGCCGCGTCCTGACGCACGAACTGGTGCGGCACCGTCCGGGGGTGGCGATCTCGCAGGAGTCGCTGCGGTTCGTCCGGCTGCAGGACATCCCCTTCTGGTTCCCCGAGTGGGCCCGCGAGGACGCCGAGCTGATGAAGCGCGCCACCGCGCTGCTGGAGCAGATGGAGGAGTTCCAGGGCTGGATGGCCGGGCACTTCCGGCTGGACGACGAGGGCGTCCCGTTCAAGGAGAAGAAGCACAAGACCTCGTTCATGCGGCGGTTCGCTCCCGAGGGCCTCGGCACGGGCCTGGTCTGGACGGCGAACGTCCGCACGCTGCGCCACACGCTGGAGAACCGCACCGCGCCGGGCGCGGAGGAGGAGATCCGCCTGCTGTTCGGCAAGATCGGCGAGCTGATGCGCGCGGAGGCCCCCGACCTGTTCGGCGACTACGTCGTCGAGGACGGCACCTGGGTCCCGCAGTGGCGGAAGGTCTGACCGGACCGGAGCGCCGACCGGTCGGCGCCGCCCGTCCTCCGAAAAAATCTACAACGTAAAGGCGCGCGGCCGCGACGCCGTTACCCGGGACGTAATCGCAGGCCTGACCGGTCGGCGGGTAGCGTCGATGCGGTGACGACGGCGTTGAGCGACGTGAGACCGGTGGGGGAGCGGCTGCGCGCCTGGCGGCAGCGGCGCAGGCTGAGCCAGTTGGAGCTGGCCTCGGAGGCGGACGTGTCCACCCGCCACCTGAGCTTCGTGGAGACGGGGCGCTCCACGCCGAGCCGGGAGATGGTGCTGCGGCTGGCCGAGCACCTGGACGTCCCGCTGCGCGACCGGAACCTGCTGCTGGTGTCGGCCGGGTACGCGCCGGTGTTCGAGGAGACGCCGATCGAGGAGCCGCGGATGGACTCCGTCCGCGCGGCGCTCCGGCAGGTGCTGGACGGGCACGAGCCCTACCCGGCCGTCGTCGTGGACCGCTTCTGGAACCTGGTCGACGCCAACGGCGCCGCCGCGTTCTTCATGGAGGGCGCCGCGCCCGAGCTGCTGGAGCCGCCGCTGAACGTGCTGCGGCTCAGCATGCACCCGGACGGCATGGCGAGGAACATCCTCAACCTGGCGGAGTGGCGCGCCCACATGATCGACCGGGTGCGGCGGCACGTGGCGCTGACCGCGGACGCCTCGCTCGCCCAGCTCCACCGGGAGCTGCGGAGCTACCCCGGGGACGTGGCGGAGGCGAGCGCGCCGCCGCCGGGCCACGAGGTGTTCG
The DNA here is from genome assembly GCF_001552135.1 of Actinomadura chibensis NBRC 106107. GTDB lineage: Bacteria > Actinomycetota > Actinomycetes > Streptosporangiales > Streptosporangiaceae > Spirillospora > Spirillospora chibensis. Next base: position 202,156 of record NZ_BCQP01000010.1, read on the forward strand.
TCCCGCTGCGGCTGCGGCTGGACGGCCGCGAGCTGTCGTTCTTCACCACGATCGCGACGTTCGGCACGCCGGTCGACATCACGGTCGCGGAGCTGGCGATCGAGTCGTTCTATCCGGCGGACGCGCGGACCAGCGAATACCTGCGGGAGCGGGCGGGCTGGTGACCTCCGGCTCGTCCTCGGCCGACAGCAGGTCGTGGTGGACGCGGGCGAGGGACATCCCGTGCCGCTGCAGCGCGGTGACCGTCCGCCGGACGAACGGGACGGGCCCCGCGACGTAGGCGTCGTGGTCCCGCCAGCCGGGGACGCCGTCCAGGAAGGCGGGCAGGACGTCGGGGACGCGCCCGCGCAGCGCGCCGTCCGGCACGTCCTCCTCCGGCGACCGCGACAGGACCGGGACGACCCGCAGTCCCGCGCTCGCGGCCTCAAGCGCGCGCAGCTCGGCCAGGTCGTAGAGGCCGCGGGCGGTGCGGGCGGCGGCGAGCAGGCGGACGTCGCGGTCGCGTCCGGAGCCGGCGGCCTGCTCGGCGAGCGCCCGCATCGGGGCGAGCCCGGTGCCGCCGCCGATCAGCAGGAGCCCGCGCGGGGAGGCGGGGTCGAGCGTCATCGTCCCCTCGGCCGGGCCGAGCAGGACGGTGTCGCCCGGCCCGGTGCCGCGGACGAGCGCGCCGCTCACCCACCCGCCGGGCCGGGCCCGGACGTGCAGTCGCAGCGTCCCGTCGGCGCGCGGCGCGTTGGCGACGGAGTACGGCCGCCAGACCCGCGGCCAACGCGCGGTCTGCACGGCGACGTGCTGCCCGGCGCGGAAGGGCAGCGGCCGCTCGGGCCGCAGCGTGAGGACGGCGAGGTCGTGGTCGCGGCGGTCGTGCGCGGCGACCTCGGCGACCCACCAGGGCGGGGCGGTCGCGGCGTCCCGCTCCGCGGCGTCGATCATGATCGCGGCGGCCTCGCGGTAGGCGGCGGTCCAGGCGTGCTCGGCGGCGCGGGTCCACACGTCGGCGGCGTAGACGCGCAGGGTGGCGAGCAGCGCGGCCTCGACGGCGGCGTAGTGCTCGCGCCGGACGCCGTACTTGCGGTGCCCGCGGCCGAGCCGGCGCAGATGTCGGGCGAGATCCTCGGGATTGTCCTGGCTCCAGACGATCCGGGTGATCGCCTGGAAGAACCGGTCGTGCTGGGCGCCCATCGCCGCCGGGAACAGCGCCCGCAGCCGCGGCTCGGCGGCGAACAGGCGGCCGTAGAAATAGCTCGTCGCGCCCGCCGGATCCGCTTCCAGGCGGGTGAGGCATTCCTTCAGTATTCCGGGTTCCGGTGCCATTCTGGGAGCTCGCCCCCTGGTGTCTCGCGGGCCGGAGCCCGGGCTCGCGCGCTGGTCGCGCCCCATTCCCCGCCCGGGTCCGTGAGATTCTCGCACGCGGACCGGTGGCTGCCCAGCGCCGCCGCCCGCGGCGCTCCCGAATGGATTCCGAGCGTAGTCGGTCACCAATTTCCGGTGACTGACGGTAGAGCGGAAAGGAAAACCATACTGATCAGTATTCGGGTGTCGGCCCTGCCGTGATCGAGAACGCCCGCCGCGCCGGGAGAAGAATGCACTCCGCGGTGGAAGATTCAAGATTTTCTGCGAAGATCCGTCGCGTAAGGCAAGCTGACCGCAAGCAGCCCCGGGGGCGGGCGGCCGCGAGGGGACGGGTGGGGCACGAGGTCACCCGGATGTGGGCCGTCTTGGGGCAGGTGTCGACCAGAGGGGGAACCACGCATGTCAGAGGCCATCCGCGGGGCGCCGGCCCCGTCCGCCGGGGGAGCCGCGCCCGCCGGGGGAGCCGCCGCGCCGCCGCTCATCGGCGTGACCGCCTACCTGGAGCCGGCCCGCTGGGGGGCGTGGGTGCGGGAGGCGGCGCTGCTGCCCGCGCCGTACGTCCGGGCGGTGGAGCGGGCGGGCGGCGTCCCGGTGCTGCTGCCCCCGGCCGCGAGCCTGCGCGGGCTGGACGCCCTGATCGCCCGGCTCGACGGGGTGATCCTCGCGGGCGGCGGGGACGTCGCGCCCGACCTGTACGGGGCCGTCCGGCACTTCGAGACGGGGCCGCCGCAGCCGCGGCGCGACCGGTTCGAGCTGGCGCTCGCCCGCGCCGTGGTCGCGGCCGACCTGCCGTTCCTCGCGATCTGCCGGGGCATGCAGGTGCTGAACGTGGCGCGCGGCGGGACGCTCATCCAGCACCTGCCCGAGGCGGTGGGGCACACGGGCCACGCCCCCGAGATCGGGATCGTCGGCTCGCACCCCGTGCGGATCAGCGCGACGAGCCTGGTGGGCAAGATCCTCGGCGACGCCGCCGACGTCCCCACCTACCACCACCAGGCGGTGGGGCGGCTCGGCAAGGGCCTGTCCGCCGTCGCGTGGGCGGACGACCAGGTGGTCGAGGCCGTCGAGCTGCAGGGGCACCGGTTCGGGCTGGCCGTCCAGTGGCATCCGGAGGAGGGCGACGACGGGCGCCTGTTCGAGGCACTGGTCGCGGAGGCCGCGGGCCGCTGAGCGGGTTGATCCGCTGATCGCGGGGGAAGGCGAACCGGTAGGTCCGTGAACCCCGACACCCGCCCGGAGCCCGCCGCATGCCGCTGGATCCCCAGACCGTGCGTTTCCTGGACGTCCTCGCCGCGTGGACGGGCGCGTCCCCGGACGGGCGCGGGGCTCCGGGGCCCGCCCCGGAGCCCTCGGTCGAGGAGATGCGGGCGGCGGTCGGCGCTTTGCGCCCGGCCGTCGAGCGGGAGCTGCCGCTCGTGCGCGACGCGGCCGTGCGCGGTCCGGGCGGGCCGGTGCCGGTGCGGCTGTACCGTCCCGCGCCGCCCGGCCGGGGGCCGCTGCCGGTGGTGGTCTACCTGCACGGCGGCGGCTGGGTGCTCGGCGGTCTCGACGGCGTGGACGCCGTCTGCCGCGAGCTGGCGGCGGGCACCGGCTGCGCCGTCCTGAGCGCCGGGTACCGGCTCGCGCCCGAGCACCCGTTCCCCGCCGCCGTGGACGACGCGTGGGCCGTGGTCGCCTCCGCCGCCCGCGAGCCGGGGCGGTGGAACGCGCTGCCCGGCGCGGTCGCCGTGGCGGGCGACAGCGCGGGCGGCAACCTCGCGGCGGCCGTCGCGCTGCTGGCCCGCGACCGGGGGCTGCCGCTCGCCCACCAGTTGCTCGTCTACCCGGTGACCGACACCGCGATGGACACGCCGAGCTGGCGCGAGTACGGCTCCGGCTACGGCCTGGACGCCCGGACGCTCGCCCGGTTCATGGGCCTCTACCGCGCGGGCGCCGACCCGTCCGACCCGCGGCTCGCCCCGCTGCGCGCCCCCGACCTCGCCGGGGCGGCCCCCGCCACCGTGATCACCGCGGAGTACGACATCCTGCGCGACGAGGCCGAGGCGTACGCGCGCCGCCTCGCCGCCGCCGGGGTGCCGGTGGAGCTGCGCCGCTACGACGGCGTCGTGCACGCGTTCTTCCTGCTCCCGGAGTTCTTCGACGCCGGCGCGCGGGCGCTCGGGTTCGCTGTGCGACGATTGCGCGCGGCGTTCGGCGCGCGGACGCGGGAGGGAGCCGGGCATGGTCGGCGGGCGGTATGACGCCTACGAGCGACTGAAGATCGACTGGGCGGGGGAGGGCGTGCTGCGCGTCGTGCTCAGCACACCCGGCAAGCTCAACGCGGTCGACCGGACAGGGCACCGGGAGCTCGGCGAGATCTGGCGGGACGCCGACGCCGACGACGCCGTGCGCGCCGTCCTCGTCCGGGGCGAGGGGACGGCGTTCTCCGCGGGCGGCGACCTCGCCATGATCGAGGAGATGATGGACGACCACGCGGCCCGCCGCGCGATCATGCGCGAGGCCCGCGACATCGTGATGAACGTGCTGAACTGCTCCAAGCCCGTGGTCAGCGCGATCCAGGGCCCGGCGGTCGGGGCCGGGCTCGCGGTGGCGCTGCTCGCCGACGTCTCCGTCGCGGGCCGCACCGCGAAGATCATCGACGGGCACACGCGGCTCGGCGTGGCGGCGGGCGACCACGCGGCGATCGTCTGGCCACTGCTGTGCGGGCTGGCGAAGGCGAAGTACTACCTGCTGCTCAACGACGTCCTGACGGGGGAGGAGGCCGAGCGGATCGGCCTCGTCTCGCTCTGCGTGGACGACGGCGACGTCCACGACCGCGCGCTGGAGGTCGCCGCCCGGCTCGCCGCCGGACCGGCCGAGGCGCTGTCGCTGACCAAGCACGCCCTGAACAACTGGCTGCGCCTAGCCGGGCCGACGTTCGACGCGTCCCTGGCGATGGAGTTCCTCGGGTTCACCGGCCCGGACGTGCGGGAGGGCGTCGCGGCCGTCCGGGAGAAGCGCCGCCCCGACTTCGGCTGACCGGCGCGAACCCCTGCTACGACTAGTACGACTTGGGCAGGCCCAGCTCGTGCTGGGCGATGTGGGCCAGCACCAGCTCCTCGGCGACCGGGATGTTCTTGGCGATGCGCGCGTCGCGGAACAGGCGGGCGACCGGGTACTCCAGCGAGTACGCCATGCCGCCGTGCGCCTGGAACGCGCGGTCGGCCGCCTGCCAGGCCGCGTCCGCGGCGGTGAGCTTGGCGATGTTGGCCTCCGTCCCGCAGGGGCGGCCGCGGTCCCACAGCCAGGCCGCCTTGTAGGTCATCAGCCGCGCCAGCTCCAGTTGCGCCTTGATCCGCGCGAGCGGGAACGCGACGGCCTGGTGCGCGCCGATCGGCGTGCCGAACGGGGCCCGCTGGGCGGCGTACTCGCAGGCGATCCGCAGCGTCAGCAGGCCGGACCCGACGCCGCCCGCCGCCGCGAGCACGCGCTCGGGGTTGAGGATGTCCCACAGCACGGCGAAGCCCTGGTCGACCTCCCCGACGACGCGGTCGGCGGGGACGCGGACGCCGTCCAGGAACACCGTGCTGGACGCGACCGTGTTCGTCCCGAGCTTCGGGATCGGCTGATAGGCGAGCGTGCCGTCGGCCACGGCCCGCTTGACGTCCACCAGCAGGATCGTGAACCCGGACGTGCGCGGCCTGGCCTCGGCGGCGGGGACGGTCCGGGCGACGAGGACGAGGTGGTCGGCCCGCTCGACCCCGGAGATCCAGATCTTCTGCCCGCTGACCACGAACGAGTCGCCGTCCCGCCGGGCGAGGGTGGAGATGCCGATCGCGTTGCTGCCCGCGTCCGGCTCGGTGATGGCGAAGCACGTCTCGATCTCGCCGGCGGCGATCCCCGGGAGCAGCTCGCGCTTCTGCTCGTCCGTCCCGTGGCGGGCGATGGTCAGGCCGCCGAACGCGGGCGTGAGCAGGTACATGAACGACGCGGCGCCGCCCGCGCCGCCCTCGGCGAGGGCCTCCAGCGCGACCGCCAGCTCCAGCAGGCCCTGCCCGCCGCCGCCGTACTCCTCTGGGACGGCGAGGCTGTGCCACCCGCCCTCGACCAGCTCCCGCCAGACCTCCTCGGGCCAGCGCTTGTCGGCGTCGCAGCGTCCCCAGTAGTCCTGGCCGTACTTGCGGGCGATCGCCAGCACGCCCTCGCGGACGGCCGCCGCGCCCTCGGGCAGGTCGAAGTCCACCGGGCCTCCCTTCCACCTCGGTCCGGCGCCCACCGTAGCCCACCCGGTAAGTGCGCACTGACACGGGGTGGGGGCGGCGGGGTCAGCCGGGCTCGGCGACGCCCAGGTGGCGGGTGACCATGCGCGCGATGAAGTGCGCGAGCCGTTCCGGGGGCCCGGACGGCAGCATGAGGTGGCTCGCGGTCAGCCGCACCGCCGCGTCCGCGATCTCGGTGAGGGCGGCGCGGTCCAGGTCGGGCCACTGGCGCAGGCCGTGCTCGGCGATCCGCGCGCTCGCGGTGAACAGCACCGGCTCGGCCTGCGTGGTGAGCAGCGGCAGCAGCTCGTCGCCGCCCGCGCCGGTCAGCACCGCCTTCGTGAGCTGGTCGTCGGCGGAGGTCTCCAGCGTGAACAGGACGGCGGCGACCACGGCGGAGTAGAGGTCCTCGTGCTCGGACAGCACGGCGTCGATGCCGTCCAGGTACCGCTCGTTGTCGCGGATCACCACGGCCTGCGCGAGGCCCCACTTGTCGCCGAACTCGTTGTAGACGGTCTGGCGGCTCACCCCGGCGGCTTCCGCGACGTCCCGCATCCGGACGGCCCGGTACCCGCGCTCGACCAGGAGCGCGGCGGCGGCGTCCAGCAGCGCCTCGCGGACGGGACGCCCGGCGGTGGCCATGAGTCGTCGTTCCTCCGGGGGTGGCGGACGGTGAGGTGTGGGTCATTATCCCCCGTGAGCCGTCCCCGATCACGCCCCGGCGCGAGGCGGCGGCCGGTCAGGACTCCAGCCGGTCGCGCGTCCACTCCTTGACCCCGGCGACGAACGCGTCCACGTCGGCCGCCTTCCCGGACGCCATCTCCGCGAACCAGCCCGGCACGTACCGCTCGAACCCCCCGGTCGCGATCAGTTCGAGGACGGCGTCGGCGACCTCGCGCGGCGGCAGCGCGTCGGCCAGGTCGCTCAGCGGCTCCTCGTTGCCGGGCAGCGTGAACAGCTCGGTCCCGGCGATCAGCGCGGGCTGGACGACGTGGGCCAGCACGCCCGTCCCGTCCAGGTCGACGGCCATGCTCTCCCAGAACGCGGTGAGCGCCGCCTTGGACGCGCCGTACGCCGCCTCGTGCGGCGGGCCGAGCCGCGCCGCGACCGACCCGATCGCCACCAGGTGCCCGCTCCCGCGCGCGATCATGCCGGGCAGCAGCGCACTCGTGAGCCGCACCGGGGACAGGTAGTTGAGCCGCATGACCTCCTCGGCCTCGCCGGGGGCCATGTCCTGGACGCGCCGCCGCTTCGGCATGCCCGCGTTGTTGACCAGCACGTCCACGCCGCCGAGTTCGCGCTCGACGGCGGCGGCGAGGTCGTCGATCCCGTCCAGGTCGGCGAGGTCGGCCGTCCACATCGCCGACTCCGGCGCGTGGGCGCGGCACCGGGCGAGGACGTCGGCCAGCCGGTCCTTGCGCCGCGCCACGAGGCCGACCCGCGCCCCGGCCTCGGCGAGCGCCTCCGCGACGACCGCGCCGATGCCGGACGACGCGCCCGTGACCAGCGCGGTCCGTCCGCTGAGCGACGGCCGCTCCACTGCGTCCCGCGTCATTTCTTCGCTCCGCTCCGGGTCACCATGCCGCCCAACGTCACACACCCGGCCCGGCCCGGCAAGGCGCACCGCCGCTCTCCCCCCGGACGAGGGCGGCGGCCGGCGCCGCGCGGGACGGGTAAGCTCGTGGGTTCGCCCTCAAACCACCCTCTCGCCGCCGGAGGTCTGTCCGCATGCCCCCAGAACCGTCCGAGGAGCCCGCCGCCGCCGACCTCGCCGACCCCTCCGACCTGAGCGACTCCGACCCGGGCGACGCCGACCCGGCCGAGGACGCCGTGCTCGCGGCCGAGCGCGCCCACCTCGCCGAGTCCCGCGCCGCGCTGCGCCGGATGCGCGAGCACGCCAGTTCCCTGTCGGCCGACGTCGCGGCCGACTGGGTGTCCAAGCAGTTCCTGGAGTCGCTGCTCGACCAGCGCGTCGCCGCGCTCGCCGACCACCCGGACACCCCGCTGTTCTTCGGCCGCATGGACCGCGACGCCCTCGCCCCGGCGGACGCCGACTCCGATCTCCCGGCCGTGATGTACGTCGGGCGGCGGCACGTCCACGACGGCGACCAGGGCCGCCCGCTCGTGCTGGACTGGCGCGCCCCCGTGTCCCGCGCGTTCTACCAGGCCGGGCCCGCCGAGCCGATGGGCTGGCGGCTGCGCCGCCGGTTCGGCTTCCGGGCCGGGGAGCTGACCGCCTTCGAGGACGAGCCCCTCGACGGCGGCGCGGCGGCCGGGCCGTCCCGCATCCTGACCGAGGAGATCGAGCGCCCCCGCACCGGGCCGATGCGCGACATCGTCGCGACCATCCAGCCGGAGCAGGACGTGATCGTCCGCGCCGACCTGCCGCAGACAGTGTGCGTGCAGGGCGCGCCGGGAACCGGAAAGACGGCCGTCGGCCTGCACCGCGCCGCCTACCTGCTGTTCACCCACCGGGAGCGGCTGTCGCGGTCGGGCGTCCTCATCGTCGGGCCGAACCGGGCGTTCCTCGCCTACATCTCGGCGGTGCTGCCCGCGCTCGGAGAGGTCCGCGTCGAGCAGGCCACCGTGGACGACCTGCTCGGCGCGCCGGACGCGGAGGAAGCGGCGGAGGTCGGGGCGCTGAAGGGCGAGGCGCGGATGGCGGACGTCCTGCGCAGGGCGCTGTGGCTGCACGTCCGCAAGCCCGCGGACGGCCTCGTCGTCACCCGCGGCGTCACCCGCTACCGGCTCGCCGACCACGAGGTCCGCGAGACCGCCGCCGCGCTGCGCGGCACGACCCGCTACGGCGCCGGGCGCGCCGCGTTCGCCCAGCGGCTCGCCCACCAGATCCTCGTGCTCATGGAGAAGCGCGGGGAGGCGCCGGACGACCGCGTCCAGGACCAGGTGGCGCGCAGCCGCGAGGTGCGGCGGATCGTCGAGGAGGTGTGGCCGAAGCTGACCGCCGAGCAGGTGTTGCACCGGCTGCTGTCCGACGCCGACCTGCTGCGCAGGGCCGGGAAGGGCGTGCTGGACGACGCCGAGCAGGCCGCCCTCCTGTGGGCCAAGCCCGCCCGCTCCCACCGCTCGGCCAAGTGGACCGCCGCCGACCGCGCCCTGCTGGACGAGCTGAACGACCTCATCGAGCGGACCCCGTCCCTCGGCCACCTGGTCGTGGACGAGGCGCAGGACCTGTCCGCCATGCAGTTGCGGGCACTCGGCCGCCGCTGCGGGACGGGCTCGGCGACCGTCCTCGGCGACATCGCGCAGGGCACCACGCCCTGGTCGGCCGCGTCCTGGACCGACGTCCTCGGCCACCTCGGCCAGGAGGGCGAGGTCACCGAGCTGACGCTCGGGTTCCGCGTGCCCGGCACCGTCCTGGACTTCGCGGCCCGCCTGCTCCCGCACATCGCGCCGGGTCTGGAGCGGCCGCGGTCGCTGCGTCCGGGGACGGGCGCGCTGGACGTGCGGCGCGTCCCCGACCTCGCCTCCGCCGTCGTGGACGCCGCGCGCGCGGCGCTCGCCCGGCCCGGCTCGGTGGGCCTGATCGTCGCGGACGCCGCCGCCGGGGCGCACGCGGCGGCGCTGGCGGCGGCCGGCCTGGAGCACGCGGTGCTCGGCCCCGGCTCGGACGGCTCGGACGGCTCGGACGGCGGGGCGGCGCGGCTGCTCGTCGTCCCGGCGTCGCTCGCCAAGGGCCTGGAGTACGACCACGTGATCGTCGCCGAGCCCGCCGCGATCGCCGCCGCCGAGGCGCGCGGCCTGGCCCGGCTGTACGTGGTGCTGACCCGCGCGGTCACGTCGCTGACCGTCCTGCACCGCGACGACCTGCCGGTCGAGCTGGCGGCGTAGGGGTCAGCGCGGGCGCAGGCCGTCGAAGACGATCTTGAGGACGTCGGCCCCGGACCCGGCGTGGCCCGCCGCGTAGGACATCCCGGCGAGCAGCGCCATCACCTCGCCCGGCCCCACGTCGGACCGGACGGCCCCGGCCCGCTGCGCCCGGACGAGGAGCGCGCCGATCGCGTCCTTCAGGCCGGGCCCGGCGCGGCCGGTGACGCCCCGCGCGTCCACGCCCGCCTCCGCCAGCGCCTCGGTCACCGCCTGCTTGGCCGCCGCCTGCGCCACCACCCGGGAGAAGAAGCCGAAGAACGCGGCGCCCGCGTCGGCGGCGGACCGCAGCTCCTCGGCCTCGCCCGCGAGCCGCTCGACCAGCGTCACGAGGACGGCCTCCAGCAGCGACTCCTTGGTCGGGAAGTGCCGGAACACCGTGCCGATCCCGACGCCCGCCCGCCGCGCGACCTCCTCGGTGGACGCCGACGTCCCGAGGTCGGCGAAGACCTCCTCGGCCGCGGCGAGGACCTTGGCGCGGTTGCGCTGGGCGTCGGCGCGCAGCGGCCGACCGGACGGGGGTGATGTCATCGCGGCCTTCCGGTTGACAAGTGGAGTATCGACTCCGTATTTTCCATGCGGAGCACGAACTCCGATTGTAGGGGAGAAGGAAATGTCCGAGTTCGCCACCCCCCGCGCCGTCTTCCAGCGGATCATCGACGGCGTGACCGCGCGGCGCCCCGAGGGCCTGCCGGAGCTGTACGCCGAGGACACGGTCGTCGTCCACCCCTTCGCCGAGCCGCCCTCCCGGCTGGAGGGCCGCGAGGCGCTGCGCCGCCACTTCGCCCAGCTGGAGACCCTGCCGATCGAGATGGAGGCGCGCAACGTCGTCGTCCACCAGACGGCCGACCCCGAGGTGATCATCGCCGAGTTCGAGTACGAGGGCCGCAACACCGACACGGGGCGCCCCTTCGTCATCCCGAACATCTTCGTCATGCGCGTGCGCGACGGCCGGATCGTGGAGTCCCGCGACTACGCCCACCACCGCGCCTTCCAGGAGGCGATGGCATGACGCCGCCCGAGGGCACGCCGGACGAAGCGGCGGCCGCGACCCCGCGCGAGGTGTTCGCGCGGCTCAGCGCGGGAATCTCCGCGGGCCGCTGGGACGAGCTCGCCGCCCTGTACGCCGAGGACGCGGTCGTCCTCCAGCCGTTCTCGCTGCCGCCCGCGCCGCCGCGGGTGGACGGCCGCGCCGCCCTCGACCGGCACTTCCGCGCCGCCGCCCGGGGCCCGCTCGAACTGCGCGCCCGCGACGTCGTCGTGCACGAGACGGCCGACCCGGAGGTGATCGTCGCGGAGTTCGACTACGACGGCCGCGTCGCCACGACCGGGCGGACGTTCCGCGCCGCCAACATCCAGGTGCTCCGGGTGCGGGACGGACTGATCGTCGAGACCCGCGACTACCACGACCACCCGGCCTTCGCCCGAGCCCTCGCCAGTGAGGGGGACGCGGCGGACACGCGCGACGCTGGTTGACTCGCCGTCGCGGCGGTTCCTAGGCTGGACGCGCCATACCGACCGGTTGGTATGTTCGCGGGCGGCCCGGTCGCCGCCCGCCCGCGCGGAGGTCCGCCCTGTGAGCACAGCACCGCCCGACGCCGACGAGCTGGAGAGGCGGGCGGGCGAGTTCCTCGCCGCGCACGACCCGGCCGTCCTCGACCCCCTGGAGTTCCTGCGCGCCCGGTTCGACGCCGGGCTCGCCTGGGTCCACTACCCGGAGGGGCTCGGCGGGCTCGGGGCGCCGCGCGCCCTGCAGGCCGCCGTCGACCGGCGGTTCGCCGCGGCGGGGGCGCCGTCCAACCACCCCGAGCGCAACGGGATCGGGCTCGGGATGGCCGCGCCGACGATCCTCGCGTTCGGCACCGAGGAGCAGCGGCGCCGCTGGCTGCGCCCGCTCTGGACGGGCGAGGAGGTCTGGTGCCAGCTCTTCAGCGAGCCGGGCGCCGGGTCCGACCTCGCGGCGCTCGCCACCCGCGCCGTCCGCGACGGCGACTCCTGGACGGTCAACGGCCAGAAGGTCTGGACGTCCATGGCCCACGAGGCGCGCTGGGCGCTCCTCGTCGCCCGCACCGACCCGGACGTGCCCAAGCACCGCGGCATGACCTACTTCGTCTGCGACATGACCGCGCCCGGCGTCGAGGTGCGCCCGCTGCGCCAGCTCACCGGCGAGGCCGAGTTCAACGAGGTGTTCCTCACCGACGTCCGCGTCCCGGACGCGCACCGGCTCGGCGAGGTCGGGCAGGGCTGGCAGGTGTCCACGACGACGCTGATGAACGAGCGCGTCGCGATCGGCGGCACCGCCGCGCCCCGCGAGAGCGGCATGATCGGCGTCGTCGCGGCCCTGTGGCGGGACCGTCCCGACCTGCGCACCCCCGGCCTCCACGACGCCCTCATGCGCGCCTGGGTGGAGGCCGAGGCGGCCCGCCTCACCGGGGCGCGGCTGCGGCAGCAGCTCACCGCCGGGCAGCCGGGGCCGGAGGGCTCGGGCGCCAAGCTCGCCTTCGCCAAGCTCAACCAGGAGATCTCCGGCCTGGAGCTGGAACTGCTCGGCGCGGACGGCCTCCGCTACGACGACTGGACGATGCGCCGCCCCACCGAGGTCGACTTCACCCGCCGCTCGCCCGGCTACCGGTACCTGCGCGCCAAGGGCAACTCCATCGAGGGCGGCACCTCGGAGATCCTGCGCAACATCATCGCCGAGCGGGTGCTCGGCCTGCCCGGCGAGATCCGGGTCGACAAGGACGTCCCGTGGAAGGACCTGCCCCGATGAGCGTCCCGACGACCGATCACGTGGGCGACCTGCTGTACGGCGAGATCGAGGAGGACCTGCGGGCGAGCGTCCGCGAGGTGCTCGGCGACAAGGCGCCGTGGACGTCCGTCCTCGCCGGGACGGAGGAGGACGCCCCCTACGACGCGGCGCTCTGGGACGCCGTCGCCGCGCGGCTCGGCTGCGCCGGGCTGCCCGTCCCGGAGGACCTCGGCGGCGCGGGCGCGAGCTGGCGCGAGACGGCCGTGGTCATGGAGGAGCTCGGGCGGTCCGCCGCGCCCGTCCCGTTCCTGACCAGCGCGGTGATGGCGACGGCCGCGCTGCTCGCCGCCGGGGAGCGCGACCTGCTCGGCCGCCTCGCCGCCGGGGACGCGGTCGCGGTCCTGGCCGTCCCGTTCAGCACCGCGCCGGGCGACGACGTCCCGGGCGTCGCGGGCGTGCCGGGCGTCGCGGCCGCGGACGGGGCGCTCACCGGCGAGGTCGCCGCCGTCGCCGACGGCCTGGCCGCCGACGTGCTGCTCGTCCCGGCGTCCGGCGGCCTCTACGCGGTGGACGCCGCCGACGCCCGCCGCACCGCCGTGACCTCCCTCGACATGACCCGGCGGCTCGCCGACGTCGCGTTCGCGAGCGCGCCCGCGCGGCGCGTCGCCGCGGGGCCGGACGCCGTCCGCGCCGGCCTGCTCACCGGGGCGGCGATGCTGGCGTCCGAGCAGCTCGGGCTCGCGGAGCGGTGCCTGGACGACACCGTCGCCCACGTGAAGGCCCGCTACCAGTTCGGCCGCCCGGTCGGGTCGTACCAGGGCCTCAAGCACCGGCTCGCGGACCTGTGGACGTCGATCACGCAGGCCCGCGCGGTCGCCCGGCACGCCGCGGCCAGCGTCGCGGCAGGGGACGGCGACGCGCCGGTCGCGGTCGCCGTCGCGCAGGCGCACTGCTCGGGCGTCGCGGTCAGGGCCGCCGAGGAGTGCGTGCAGATGCACGGCGGCATCGGGTTCACCTGGGAGCATCCCGCCCACCTCTTCCTGAAGCGGGCGAAGGCCGACTCGATCGCGCTCGGCACCGCCGACCGGCACCGCGCCGAACTCGCCGCGCTGGTCGACCTGCCCCCGGCCTGACGGGCGCGCCGGGCGGCCCGCGCGGGCCGCCCGGCGGTCAGCCGGTGATCACCGCGAGGACGCGCGTGCCCTCCGCGAACGCGCCGCGCTCGGTGAGCGCGAGGATCCCGGCCATCATCTTCGCCGTGTAGATCCGGTCGAGGACGATGCCGTGCCGCGCGGCGAAGTCGTCGGCGAACGCGTCCAGCTCCGGGGTCGTCCTGGCGTAGCCGCCGAAGTGGAAGCCGTGCTCGACGCGCCAGTCCCCGCGCCGCCCGCCGTACGCCTCGCGCTGGAGGCGCTCCACCTCGCCGCCCAGGAAACCGCCTTTCAGCACGGCGAACCCCAGCGCGCGTTGGCCCGGCGCCAGCCCGGCGGCGAGGCCCGCGAGCGTCCCGCCCGTCCCGCAGGGGACGCAGACGACGTCGTGCCCGGGGACCTCCCGCCCCAGCTCCTCGCAGCCCCTGACCGCGAGCGCGTTGCTGCCGCCCTCCGGCAGCAGGTGGAAGCCGCCCCACCGCTCGCGCAGCGCGGCGATCACGCCGGGCTCGTGCTTGCGCCGGTAGGACGCCCGGTCCAGGTAGGTCAGGCGCATCCCGCACCGCTCGGCGAAGGCGAGCGTGTCGTTGAGCGGCAGCCGCTCCTCGCCCCTGATCACCCCGATCGTCGCGAACCCGAAGATCCGCCCGGCCGCCGCCGTCGCCCGGACGTGGTTGGAGTAGGCGCCGCCGAACGTCAGGACCGTCCCGGCCCCGCGGGCGGGCGCGATGTTGTGCTTCAGCTTCCGCCACTTGTTGCCGGGCAGCTCGGGGTGGAGCAGGTCGTCCCGCTTCAGGAAGAGCCGCACGCCGCGCCGGGCGGCGCGGTCGTCGGACAGCTCCACGACCGGCGAGGACCCGGGCGGGATCACCGCGGAGCGGGCAGGCCGAGCCGGGCGCGGATGTCGCGCTGCACGTCCTCGGCGGGCGGCCGCGCGTCGACCGTGACGACGTACTCCTTGCGGCCGAACAGCTCAAGGATCGGGTCGGTCCGCTCGCGGTAGCCGCGCAGCCGCTCCGCCAGCGCCTCCTCGGTGTCGTCCTCGCGGGCGGCGAGCGCGCCCCCGCACACGTCGCAGCGCCCCTCCTCGGTCGGCCGGTCCGCGATCAGGTTGTAGTCCATCCCGCAGCGGGAGCAGAACCGGCGGGCGAGGACGCGGCGGCGGACCTCCGCGTCCGGCAGGTCCAGGTTGATCACGCCGTCGATGTCGTAGCTCTCCAGGAAGAACTCCGTCTGCCCGCGGCTGCGCGGGAAGCCGTCGATCACGAACCCGTAGTTCCAGTCGTGCTGGTCGAGCCGGTCGCGGACGACGCCCTCCACCAGGTCGTCGCCGACCAGCTCGCCGCGCGCCATGATGCGCCGTACCTGCGCGCCGAGCTTCGTGTGGCTCTTCACATGCCAGCGGAAGATGTCCCCGACGCCGATGTGCACGATGTCCAGGTCCCGCGCGAGCAGCGCCGACTGCGTCCCCTTACCGCTGCCGAGCGGGCCGATGATCACGTACTTGCGCATGCCGAAAGCCTATGCGGGACGCCCCGGCGGGGCCGCCCGGCTAGAGGGGCAGGCGCAGGCGGCGGCCGAGGCGGCGGAACCGGGACCCGGGGACGTGCTCGGGCTCCTCGTCCCCGGCGGTCAGCGACTCCAGCAGCAGGTCGAACGCGGGCGGGCGGACGCACACGAGCGTCGCCCTGGCCCGGCGGGCGCAGTGCAGCCGCACCGACGGGCGCAGCAGCCGGGACAGCACGCCGCGCGTCCCGTGCCCGACGACGAGGATGTCGTCGTCGCCCGCGAGGCGCACCAGCGTCGCGCCCGGCTCGCCGACCAGCGCCAGCGCGGTCATGGCCACGCCGTCCGGCGGGCCGTCGCTGACCTCGGCGAGCAGCCGGGCGATCAGCTCCGCGCCGGAGCCGCGCAGCGCCTCGGTGATCCCGCAGCCGAGCTGCCCGGCCGCCGACACGTGCGGGGGCAGCGGCGCGGCGTGCGCGACCAGCAGCGGCAGCCGCCGCAGCCGGGCCTCGCCGATCGCCCAGGAGAGGGCGCAGCGGGCGCCCGCGGAGTCGTCCACCCCCACCACGACACGGGGGCCGCCCTCCGGTCTCGCGATCACGGTCCCTCCCGAGGCCGCCGGTTGTGTGCAGTCTAGGGTGCAGTGATACCCGCTCTCAGGGAAGTGTTTCGCGTTTCGGCGAGGCCGGTTTCCGCGAAGTCTCCGTCCGGTTCGGCGATCGCCGCGAGGACCGGCGGCCGGGACCGCCCGCCGCGCGGCCGCTGGACCGGGCGGCGTCCCCGGCGGCACACTTCCGGTATGGGCACACCCGGTACGGGCACGCCGCGCACCGGCGGCGGCGACCCGCATGAGAGCGACCCGTCCTGCGCCGTCGCGCACGGCGACGTCCGCCCGGACGCCGCCGACCGGACGCTGGTCGCGGTGTTCGCGAGCTCCGTCGCCGACCACCTGCTGCGCTACGGCGCCGACCTCGGCTACCGCACGTTCCTCGTCGACCCCGACAAGGACCGGGACGGCTCCGCCGACCTCCCGCCGCTCGACGGGACCGCGGACGTCGTCGTCACCGACCACCACCGGCCGGAGCTCGGGCCCGTCCTGCGGGACGTGCTGACCCAGCCCGTCCGCTGGGTCGGCGTCATGGGCAACCCGCGCCACCCGGCCCCGCACATCCCGGCGCTCACCGAGCTCGGCGTCCCGGCGGCCGACATCGCCCGCGTGCGGCGGCCGATCGGGCTGAACATCGGCTCGCGGACCCCGGCCGAGATCGCCATCGCGGCGCTCGCCGGGCTGATCGCCGACCGCAACGGCCGTCCCGGCGGTTTCGAGTTCTGACCCGCTCCGGCCATCGCCAGGCCGCGCCGATCGGCGGACGATCTCCCAGGTCAGCGCGTACGATGTGGGAATTGAGCGTGTTCTGTCGGTGGGCTGGCCTACCGTCGGGACCGACGGGGCCCGTCGGCGGCGCCCGTCCGAGCGACGACGCCGAACGAAGGTGACCAGCATGGCGAACAGCACCATCGAGACAGACCGGGACTTCCAGCAACTCGCCGATCCGTACCGGCGGGAGCTGTTGGCGCACTGCTACCGGATGCTCGGCTCCATCCACGACGCGGAGGACCTCGTCCAGGAGACCTACCTGCGGGCGTGGCGCTCCTACGCCAGCTTCGAGGGGCGGTCCTCGCTGCGGACGTGGCTGTACCGCATCGCGACCAACGTGTGCCTGACCGCGATCGACCAGCGCGGCAACCGGCCGATGCCGTCCGGGCTCGGCGCGCCGAGCGACGAGCCGGAGCGCCCCGTGGTGGCCTCGCCCGAGGTGCCGTGGCTGGAGCCCGCGCCCGACAGCGTCCTCGGCGCGGACGCCGCCGACCCCGCCACGATCGTCGCCGCGCGGGAGAGCACCCGCCTCGCGTTCATCGCGGCGCTCCAGCACCTGCCCGCCAAGCAGCGGGTCGTGCTGATCCTGCGGGACGTCCTGAAGTGGAAGGCCGCCGAGGTCGCCGAGCTGCTCGACACCTCCACCGCCGCGGTCAACAGCGCGCTGCAGCGCGCCCGCGCCCAGCTGGAGGAGAACGCCCCGCTGCGCGACGAGCTCGTCGAGCCGACCGACCCCGGCCAGCGCGAGTTCCTCGAGCGCTACGCCAAGGCGTTCGAGGACGCCGACATCGCCGGGCTCATCGAGCTGTTCAAGAAGGACGTCATCTGGGAGATGCCGCCGCACCTCGACTGGTTCGTCGGCGCGGAGAACGTCGTCCGGCTCATCGCCGTCCAGTGCGCCCCCGACCCCGGGGAGCTGCGCATGGTCCCGGCGGCGGCGAACGGGCAGCCCGCGTTCGGCCTCTACCGGCGCGGCGAGGACGGCGTGCACCGCCCGTACCAGCTGCAGGTCGTCAGCCTGACCGACGGCGGCGTCTCGCACGTCTCGGCGTTCTTCGACACGACCCTGTTCCCGCTGTTCGGGCTGCCCGAGCGGCTCTGACCCGCCCTCTCCCGTCCTCTCCCGCCCTTTCCACTCAGCGGAAACCCGGGGGCGGCGGCGCCGTGCCCGGATGCCAGGGTGGAACCGCTGGCACGGTCCCGCGCCGCCCGTGACCGGGCCGCGGACGTGCGCCGAGCGGGAACGGGAGGCCCATGGACGAGGTCGTGGCGCCGGCGGCGGAGCCCGCCGCCCGCACCGGCGACGGCGCACGGGTCCGACCGGCCGCGATGGGAGAGGGGATGACCGCATGACGCACCCGCCGTATCTGTACCCGCCTTATAAGAGCACCGTCCTGCGGGCGCCCGCGCGGGAGCCGGTCATGCCGAAGCTCGGGCCCGACAGCGTCGAGCTGACCGCGCCGGTGTTCGGCCACCAGGAGCTCGGCCGCCGCGACCACGACCTCACCGTCCAGCACCGCGGCGAGCCGCTCGGCGAGCGGATCGTCGTGACCGGGCGGCTGCTCGACTCCGCGGGCCGCCCGGTGCGCGACGCGCTGGTCGAGATCTGGCAGGCGAACGCGGCCGGACGCTACGCCCACCTCGGCGACATCCACCCCGCGCCGCTCGACCCGAACTTCACCGGCGCCGGGCGCTGCCTCACCGACGACGACGGGCGCTACCGGTTCGTCACGATCAAGCCGGGCGCCTACCCGTGGGGCAACCACCACAACGCCTGGCGGCCCGCGCACATCCACTTCTCGGTGTTCGGCACCGCGTTCACGCAGCGGCTCGTCACCCAGATGTACTTCCCGGGCGACCCGCTGTTCGCCTACGACCCGATCTTCCAGTCGATCCCCGAGCAGAAGGACCGCGAGAAGCTGATCTCCCGCTTCGACATGGACACGACCGTCCCGGAGTGGGCGCTCGGCTACCAGTGGGACATCGTCCTCGGCGACACCCCCGTGGAGGCCCCGTGAACGCCGCGTCCCCGATCACGCCGTCGCAGACGGTGGGGCCGTTCTTCGGCTACGCGCTGCCCTACGCCGCCGGGCCCGAGGTCGTGCCGGCCTGGCGCCCGGACGCGATCCGGGTGCGCGGCCGCGTCCTCGACGGCGCGGGCGAGCCCGTCCCCGACGCGCTGGTCGAGATCTGGCAGGCGGACGAGACCGGCGAGGTGCACCGGCGGCCGGGCGGGCTCGTCCGGGACGGGAACGACTTCGCGGGCTTCGGGCGCTGCGGCACCGACCCGGACGGCGGCTACTGGTTCAGCACCGTCAAGCCGGGCGCGACCGGCGACAACGCCCCCTACATCGCCGTACTCGTCCTCGCCAGGGGCCTGCTGAAGCCGGTGTTCACCCGGCTGTACTTCCCCGAGGACGACGCCGCGCACGCGGGCGACCCGCTGCTCGGGATCGTCCCGGCGGAGCGCCGCGCGACCCTGGTCGCCGAGCGCGAGGGCGAGCGCGGGTACCGTTTCGACATCCACCTGCAAGGGGAGCGGGAGACGGTCTTCCTTGGCTTCTGACCACGACGACGCCGGCCGCGCGGCCGCGCCGGACGCGGGGCTGCTGTCGCCGGTCCGCGCCGGGACGGCGGCCGAGGCCGCGACGAGCGACCACGCCTACCTGGCCGCGATGCTGGACGCCGAGGCGGCCCTCGCCCGCGCGCAGGCGCGGCTCGGGATCGTCCCGGCGGACGCGGCCGAGGCGATCGGAGCCGCCGCCGTGCCGGAGCGGTTCGACCTCGTCGGCCTCGCGCGCCGGGCGCGCGGGTCGGGCAACCCGGTCGTGCCGCTGGTCGCCGACCTGCGGGCCCTCGCCGGGACGGCGGGCGAGCACGTCCACAAGGGCGCGACCAGCCAGGACATCGTCGACACCGGGGCGATGCTCGTCGCGTTCCGGACGCGGCGCGTCGTCGTCGCCGAGCTCGACCGGGCGCTGGAGGCCCTCGCCGGGCTCGCCGCCCGGTACCGCGACACGCCGATGCCCGCCCGCACCCTCGGCCGCCAGGCGCTGCCGACGACGTTCGGCGCGAAGGCCGCGGGCTGGCTGCTCGGCTGCCTGGAGGCGCGCGGGCGGCTCGCCGCCGTGATCCTGCCGGTCCAGCTCGGCGGCCCGGCCGGGACGCTCGACGCCTACGGCGACCGGGCGTTCGACCTGGTGGCCGCGTACGCGGAGGAGACGGGGCTGGCGCGTCCCGTCCTGCCGTGGCACACCCGCCGCACCCCCGTGGCCGAGCTGGCCGGGGCGCTCGCGCTGACCGCCGGGGCGCTCGGCAAGATCGGCACCGACGTGTGGCTGCTGGCGCAGAGCGAGGTCGCCGAGGTCGCGGAGGCGGCCGGGCCGGGCCGCGGCGGCTCGTCGTCGATGCCGCACAAGCGCAACCCGGCGCTGTCGGCGCTGGTCCGCTCGGCGGCGCTGCAGGTCCCCGCGCAGGCGCAGGTGGTGTACGCGGCGCTGGCCGCGCCGCACGAGCGCCCGGCGGGGGAGTGGCACGCCGAGTGGCAGCCGCTGCGCGAGTGCCTGCGGCTCACCGGCGGCGCCGCCGAGACCGCCGCCGAGCTCGTGTCCGGCCTGGAGGTGTCCACCGGGCTGATGCGCGCCGACCTCGACGACCTGCTGGACGCGCTCGGCGGCGACCCCGGGCCCGGGGCCGCCGGCGCGATCGTCGACCGGGCCCTCGACGCCTACCGGAGGAGCCGCGCGTGATCGCGCCGCACGCCCGCGCGGACGGCCCGGCCGACGCGCCCGCCGTCGTCCTCGGACCGTCCCTCGGCACGTCCATGGACCTGTGGCTCCCGCAACTCCCGACGCTCGCGGCCGGGTGGCGCGTCCTGCGCTACGACCTGCCCGGGCACGGCGGCTCGCCGCCCCCGGACGGCCCGTTCACCGTCGCCGACCTCGCCGACGCCGTCGCCCGCGTCATGGACGACCACGGCGTCGACCGCGCCGCCTACGCGGGCGTGTCGCTCGGCGGGGCGGTCGGCCTGGAGCTCGCGCTGCGCGCCCCGGACCGGGTCGCGAGCCTCGTCCTGTGCTGCACCTCGCCGCGGTTCGGCGAGCCGGGCCCGTGGCGGGAGCGGGCCGCGCTCGTCCGCCGGGACGGCACCGGGGCCCTCGCCGCGACGGCGCCGGGCCGCTGGTTCACCCCCGGCTTCACCGGCGCCGACCCGTACGTCGCGATGCTCCGCGCCGCCGACCGCGAGGGCTACGCCGCCTGCTGCGAGGCCCTCGCCCGGTTCGACGCCGCGGACCGGCTCGGCGGGATCACCGCCCCGACCCTGGTGATCGCCGGGGCGGACGACGTCCCGACCCCGCCGCGCGGCCACGCCGACCGGCTCGTCGCGGGCATCCCGGACGCCCGGCTCATCGTCCTCGACGGCGCCGCGCACCTCGCCAACGCCGAGCGGCCGGGCCCGGTCACCGGCGCGATCGCCGCGCACCTCGACCGCACGTGGAAGGGAATCCGACGATGAGCGAGCGCCTCACCGACCCCGAGCGCACCGACGCCGAGCGGCTCACCGAGGGCGAGCGGCACGCCCGCGGCATGGCGACGCGCCGCGCGGTGCTCGGCGACGCCCACGTCGACCGCGCCGAGGCCCGCAAGGACGCCTTCACCGCCGACTTCCAGGACCTCATCACCCGGTACGCGTGGGGCGAGATCTGGAGCCGCCCCGGCCTCGACCGCAAGACCCGGAGCTGCATCACCCTCACCGCCATGGTCGCGGGCGGCCACCTGGAGGAGCTGGCGATGCACGTCCGGGCCGCGCTCCGCAACGGCCTCACCCCGGACGAGGTCAAGGAGGTCCTGCTCCAGACGGCGATCTATTGTGGAGTGCCCGCCGCGAACTCGGCGTTCGCCGTCGCCCAGCGGGTACTCGCTGAGCAGGAGTGAACACAGCCGAGTGAACACAGCCCAGGCGGAGGGCCACGTGGCAGGTGACGGCGCGGATCCCGGCGAGGCCGGCGGGACGGGGCGCGCGCGGCCGGTCAGCGTGGCGGCCAAGGTCATGGCCATCCTGAACGCGTTCGCGCAGGGCGGCGTCCGGCTGAACCTCAGCGAGATCTGCCGCCGCGCCGGGCTGCCGCTCGCCACCGGGCACCGGCTCGTCGGCGAGCTGGTCGCGGGCGGGTTCCTGGAGCGCGTCCCGGACGGCACGTACCGCATCGGCACCCGGCTGTGGCGGATCGGCAGCCAGGCCCCGGCCGTCACGGGCCTGCGCGAGCTGGCCCTCCCGCACATGGAGGACCTGTACGAGGCGACGCACGACAACGTGCAGCTCGGCGTCCTGCGCGACGGCCGCGTCCTGATCGTGGAGCGGCTGCGCGGCACCCGCTCGGTGCCGGTCCTGACGCAGGTCGGCGCGACGCTGCCGCTGCACGCCACCGGCGTCGGCAAGGTGCTGCTCGCCCACGCGCCGCCGGACGTCCGCGAGCGCGTGCTGCGCGGCGCGCTGCCCCGGCACTCGGCCCGCACCACCACCGACCCGGACGAGCTGCGCCGGACGCTCGACCGGGTCCGCCGCGCCGGGTACGCGCTGACCCGCGACGAGATGACGCTCGGCGCGTCGTCGGTCGGCGCCCCCGTGCGGGACGGGAGCGGCGAGGTCGTCGCCGCGCTGTCGATCGTGTCGAGCACGCGCGGCGCGGACCTGCGGCGGCTGCTGCCGCCGCTGACGACGGCGGTGCGCGCCCTGTCCAGGGACGTGGCGCAGCACTGGAACGGGCACCCCGACATCTTCTCCGCGGAGCGGAAGACCGGCGCCTGACCCCGGGACGGCGCGCGCGAGGCGCCGCCGGGCGGAAACACGAGGAGGTTCGATGCGTACCCAGGTCGCGATCATCGGCGGCGGCCCGGCGGGACTGCTGCTGTCCCGGCTCCTGCACCGGCAGGGGATCGAGTCGGTCGTGCTGGAGAGCCGCGACCGCGCCTACGTCGAGCACCGGCAGCGCGCCGGGATGCTGGAGCAGGGCACGACCGACGCGCTGCGCGAGTGCGGCGCGGGCGAGCGGCTCGACCGGGAGGGGCTCGTCCACCACGGGCTGGAGCTGCGGTTCGGCGGCGCGGGCCACCGCATCCCGATCACCGACCTCACCGGCCGGACGGTGACCGTCTACGCGCAGACCGAGATCGTCAAGGACCTCGTCGCGCTGCGGGAGGCGGACGGCGGCGACGTCCGGTTCGAGGCCGAGGTCGTCGGGCTGGACCCGTCCGCGCCGAACGTGACGTTCCGCCGCGGCGGCCGGACGCACACGCTGGAGTGCGACTACATCGCGGGCTGCGACGGGTTCCACGGCGTCAGCCGCCCGGCCGTGCCGGGCCTGCGGACGTTCTCCCGCGAGTACCCGTTCGCCTGGCTCGGCATCCTC
The DNA here is from genome assembly GCF_001552135.1 of Actinomadura chibensis NBRC 106107. Lineage (GTDB taxonomy): Bacteria > Actinomycetota > Actinomycetes > Streptosporangiales > Streptosporangiaceae > Spirillospora > Spirillospora chibensis. The sequence continues at coordinate 224,826 of NZ_BCQP01000010.1, forward strand.
GCCGACGTCCCGCCGTCCACCGAGGAGCTGATCTACGCCTACCACGACCGCGGGTTCGCGCTGCACAGCCTCCGCTCGCCCAAGGTCAGCCGCCTCTACCTCCAGGTGTCCCCGGACGAGGACGCCGCCGCCTGGCCCGACGCCCGCGTCTGGGACGAGCTCGCGACCCGGTTCGCCACCGACGACGGCTGGACGCTCCGCGAGGGCCCCGTCACCGACAAGTCGATCACGCCGATGCGCAGCTTCGTCGCCGAGCCGATGCGGCACGACCGGCTGTTCCTCGCTGGAGACGCGGCGCACATCGTCCCGCCGACCGGGGCGAAGGGGCTGAACCTCGCGGTGTCCGACGTGATCGTCCTCGCGCGGGCGCTGGCCGAGCGGTACGCGTCCGGCTCGGAGACGCTGCTCGACGGCTACTCCGCCGCGTGCCTGCGCCGCGTCTGGCGGGCCGAGCACTTCTCCTACTGGATGACGACGCTGCTGCACACCGACCCGGCCGCGAGCGCGTTCGAGCGGCGGCTCCAGCGCTCCCACCTGGAGTACGTGGCCTCCTCGGAGGCGGCCGCGACGTCCCTCGCGGAGAACTACGCAGGACTGCCCATCATGGGATGAGATGGACGTCACGCGAACTGGCAGCGTCTGAAATTCTGCCATTGCGGCAAGATCGGACTACCGTGGGCGGATGACGTTCGCCTCCCCAGCGCCGCCGGGGGCCTCCGGCCGGGCCGCGCGTTGAGCCTGCTCGACCGGCCGCGCCGGGAGCCCGCCGCCCCGGCCGCGCCGCGCGGACCGTCGCGTCCGCCCTGGTCGCGCCGCGTGCGGTGGCCGCGACGCGTGCGGTGGTCGGCGATCCCGCTCCGCGCGCACGCCGGGCGGCCCCGGCCGATCCGCGAGCTGCTGCTGATCGTCGCGCTGTTCGCCGCGTACAAGCTCGGCCGCCTGTTCGCCGCCGACCGCGTCGGGGAGGCGTTCGGCAACGCCCGCGACGTCTGGCGGCTGGAGCGGACGCTGCGGCTGCCGTCCGAGACCGGCGTCCAGGACGGGCTCATGCACAGCGACGTCCTCGTCCACGCGGCGAACTCCTACTACGCCTTCGTGCACTTCCCGGCGGCGGTGGCGTTCCTGCTGTGGATGTACCTGCGGCGGCCCGGCCACTACCGGTGGATCCGCCGGGTCCTCGTCGGGCTGACCGCGGCGGCGCTCGCCCTGCACCTGCTCGTCCCGCTGGCGCCGCCGCGCATGCTCCCCTCGACCGGGCTGGTCGACACGGCCGCCCGGTTCGGGCCCGCGGTGTACGGGGCGCCGCAGAGCGACGCGATCGCCAACCAGTACGCGGCGATGCCGTCCCTGCACATCGGGTGGGCGGCCGTCATCGCGGTCGGGCTCGTCGCCGCGTCCCGGACGCGGTGGCGGTGGCTGTGGCTCGCGCACCCGGTCGTGACCGTCGCGGTCGTCGTCGCCACCGCCAACCACTACTGGCTGGACGGGATCGTCGTGCTGGCGCTGCTGTCGGCCACCGTGCTGCTGCTCCGCCCGCCCGCCCCCGACGGCGGCGCCTCCGCGGCCGCCTCGTCCGGCGGGCCGGGGGACTCCGACGCCAGCGGCTCGGCGCCCAGCGTCTCCAGCAGCTCCAGGACGGGCTGAAGCTTCTCGTACAGCAGCAGGACCGGCTCGCCGGGCGCGGCGATGTCCAGCGCCGACGTGACCGCGCCCTTCAGATCGCCCGCCGGATGGGCCCGCACGTCCGGCCTGACCTCCCGCAGCCCCTGGACGATCAGCCGCGTCATCTCCCCGGAGCGGCGGCCGCGCAGGTCCTCGTCCTCGTAGACGACGACGCGGCCGAACGTCGCGGCGAGGGCCCGCGCGGTCTCGCCGACCAGCTCGTCGGACCGGTCGCCCGGCAGCGTGACCGCCGCGACCGCGTCGCCCCGCCACCGCCGCGCGACGAGCGCCCCGACGGCGGCGACCGCCGCCGGGTTGTGCGCGTAGTCGACCAGGACGGGGTTCTCCCCGACCCGGTACACGCAGCCCCGCCCCGGGTTGCGGGTGTGCGGGTCGAACGTGCGCAGCGCCCGCGCGACGACGTCGACGGGGACGTCCAGCGCGCGGGCGGCGGCGACGGCGGCGAGCGCGTCCGCGACGACGTGGGCCGCGTGCCCGCCGAACGAGCCCGCGACGTCCTCCACCGGCAGGATCCGGGTCTTGCGGTCGCCGCGCGCCTCGGTCAGCCAGCCGTGCTCGGCGTAGTAGCCCACGCCGCCGTCGCGCAGGTGGTCGACCAGGACGGGCGCGTCCGGCGACGGCGCGAAGTAGCGCGGCTCCGGCGCCCGCTCCCGCACCACCGGGCGCTCGGCGAGCCGCGCGGTCGCCGGGTCGGCGGCGTTGAGCACGAGGTGCCCGCCCGGCCTGACCTCCTCGGCGACGAGCGCCTTGATCTCGGCGAGGTCGTCCACGGTCTCGGTGTCGTCCATGCCGAGGTGGTCGCGGGTGACGTTGGTGACGACGGCGACGTCCGCGCGGTCGTAGCCGAGACCGCGCCGGACGATCCCGCCGCGCGCCGTCTCCAGCACGGCCGCGTCCACCGACCGGTCGCCGAGCACCATCTCCGCCGACCGGGGCCCGGACGCGTCCGACAGGTGGACGAGCCGCCCGCCGACGAACACGCCCTCGGTGCTGGTCATGCCGGTCCGGCGGCCGTCCAGCTCCAGCATGTGCGCGATCATCCGGACGGTCGTGGTCTTGCCGTTCGTCCCCGTCACCGACACGATCGGGACCCGCGACGGCGTCCCGGCGGGGTACATGAGGTCGATGATGTCGCCCGCGACGTCGCGTCCCGCGCCCTCGTGCGGGGCGAGGTGCATGCGCAGCCCCGGCGCGGCGTTGACCTCCAGGATCCCGGCCGCGCCGCGGTCGGCGGGCGGCGGCGCGCCGATGTCGGGCAGCCGCAGGTCGATGCCGCACACGTCCATCCCGACGGTCGCGGCGGCCCGCACGCACATCTCCGCGACCTCGGGGTGCGTCTCGTCGGTCACGTCCCGGCTGGTCCCGCCGGTGGACAGGTTCGCGTTGCGGCGCAGCCACACCCGCTCCCCGCCGGCGGGCACCGACCCGGGGCCGTGGCCCTGCCGGGCCAGCAGCCCGAGTTCGGTCGGCCCGAGCGCGAGGCGGGTCAGCGGGCGGTCGTGCCCCTCGCCCCGCGCCGGGTCGGCGTTCACCCGCGCGACCAGCGCGGCGACCGTGCTGGAGCCGTCGCCGGTGACGCACGCGGCGGTCAGCTCGGCCGCCGCCACGACCCGGCCGCCGACGACGAGGACGCGGTAGTCCTTGCCCGGGATGTAGGACTCGACGAGCACCTCGCCCTCGTCCCCGGCGGCGGACGCGAACGCCGCCACCACCTCCGCGGGCTCGGTCAGCTCGATGTGCACGCCCTCGCCCTGGTGCCCGGACAGCGGCTTGACCACGACCGGGCCGCCGATCTCGCGCAGGACGGCCAGCGCCTCCGCCGGGGACGCCGCGACCCGCCCCTCCGGGACGGGCACGCCGGCGTCGGCGAGGACCCGGTGCGCGAGCCGCTTGTCGCCCGCGACCTCCATCCCGATCGCGGACGTGCCGTCGGTCATCGCCGCCCACACCGTCCGGCGGTGCCGGCCGTACCCGAGGCGCAGCAGGTTCAGGTCGCCGACGCGGCGGACCGGGACGTCCCGGCGGCGCGCCGCCCGCGCCAGCGCGGACGTGCTCACCCCGAGCCGCTCGCCCTCGTGCGCGGCGCGGATCCGGGCGAGGTCGGCGGACAGGTCGGGCACCGTCCCGGCGAGCGCCCCGGTCACGGCGCGCAGCGCGAGCGCGATCAGCATCTCGACGACCGTGCTGCCGGACGGCTCGTCCCGCGGGCACTCGAGGATGACGTCGTACTCCGACGGCCCGCCCGCGCGCACCGTCCGGCCGAAGAACACCTCGCGGCCGATCAGCCCGGACAGCTCCAGCGTGACGTGCTCGGTGACGTGGCCGAAGTAGGTGCCGCGCGCCATCGCGGCCAGCAGCCCGCCGGGGCGGCCCGCCGAGCAGTGGTGGGTCTCCAGGCCGGGCAGCGCGTCCACCAGCCGCTCGGCGAAGCCGGGGTGGTCGGTGGTCTCGTGCCCGGTCAGGCCCTGCAGGTCGAGCCGCGCGATCGCGACGGGACGGGCCAGGTAGACGTTCGGGCCGCTCAGGCGGCGCACATGGTCGAGCCGCACGGCTACTCCACCTCCTCCGGGCCGCGCATGTCGCCGAGCGCGGGGAGCTTGTCGTTCATCTGGAACGCGCAGCCGGCGGGGAGCAGGTGCAGCGACACGTCCAGCATCGCCATCGGCTCGTCGTCGGAGGCGGCGTAGGCGATCGTGGACTGGCCCGCGTCCACGACGGTGACGACGCCGGTGCCGACGACGTCGAACCGCCCGTCGCCGACGACGATCGCGGTGTCCTCGTCGATGCCGACGCCGAGCAGCCGGGTGTCGAGCGCGATGCCGCTCATCAGCCGCGGCAGCCGCCCCCGCTCGTTGAAGTGCATGTCGATGAGGACGTTGTCGAGCAGCCCGAGCCCCGGCCCCACCTTCACGCTGGACGCGGCGACCTCGTGGCCGTGGCCGCCGAGGATCATCCAGTGGCCCATCGCGGTCGCGCCCGCGCTCGTCCCGGCGATGACGAGGCCCTCCTGGTCGAGCCGCCGCTGCAGCAGCTCGTTGGTCCGGGACCCGACGAGGGTCCGCAGCCGCGACTGGTCGCCGCCGCTGAACAGCACCCCGGTCGCCGACTCCAGGGCCCGCAGCGTCGCCGCGTCGTCGGCCGCGGCCCGGCCGAGCAGCCGCAGCTCCCGCACCGAGGTCACGCCGAGCCTGCCGAACACCGCGCTGTACTCCTCGGCGACCTCCTCCGGCACCTCGGTGGCCGTCGTGACCACCACGATCCGCGCGTCCTCGCCGCCCGCCAGCTCGGCGAACGTCTCCAGGGGCCCGGACCCGCAGGTCCGGTTCTCCGCCCCACCGATGATCAGCAGCCGGCCCTTGCGTCCGGCGTCCCGCTGTTTCTGCTTCACACCTGCTGACTACCCCTGATGACCCCGTGTAGTCCCGAGGTGACGGTGGGGCACCGGCCCGCCGCGCGGAGGCGCGCGCGCACCGCCGGAACCCCCGCCGCGCCGTGTGTCATGCTGGTCGGATGAGCGGCAGCCCCGTCGCCCCGGACGCGCCCCTGCGGCCCCAGCCTCCGCCTCCGCGCTCCGCCCGCAGGCCGGGACCCGGCGCCGCGGTCGCCGCCGCCTCCGCCCACTACCTGCGCGGCGAGCCGATCGACATGTCCGCGCTCGCCGCCGAGCTCGGCGTCGGCCGCGCCACCCTGTACCGCTGGGTGGGCAGCCGCGAGCGCCTGCTCGCGGCGGTCCTCGCCGAGATGGCCGAGCGCACCTTCCGCGTGGCGGTGCGGGACGTCGGCGGCGCCGGCCCCGAGCGGATCGTCGCGGTGCTCGACCGGTTCATGCGCGCGGTCGTGGACGCCGCGCCGCTCGCCGCGTTCACCGCGCGCGAGCCGCGCCTGTTCGTCCGGCTGGCCACCATGCCCGGCGCCGCCGAGGACCGCGCCACCGACCTCATCGCCCGCGAGGTGCAGGCCGAGATCGACCGCGGGGAGCTGCGCGCCCCGCTGCCGCCCCGGGCGCTCGCGGAGGCGATCGTCCGCGTCGCCGACTCGTTCATGTACACCCACTACCTGGGCGGGAGGCGGCCGGAGATCGAGCGGGCGATCGAGGTCGTCGAGCTGATGCTGCGCCCCCTCGGGCGCGCCGGACCGGGCTCGCCGGGAATCTCCCGGCGGCCCTGGACAGTTCTCCTCTAAGGCGGGTATTGACCATTTCGTGGCAAATCACCGCCATGAGAGGGTGTATTGGACGAAACGTCGAACGAGGGGCGGCCGGCCGTGAACGACATCCCCCGCCGCGCGGTGACGCGGACCGCCAAGCTGGCGACCCTGCCGCTCGGCTTCGCCGGGCGCACCGCGCTCGGACTCGGCAAGCGGACGATCGGACGTCCCGCCGAGGCCGTCGCGCTGGAGGTGCAGCGCCGCACCGCCGAGCAGCTCTTCGCCGTGCTCGGCGAGCTGAAGGGCGGCGCGATGAAGGTCGGCCAGCTCCTGTCGATCTTCGAGGCCGGGCTGCCGGAGGAGGTCGCGGGGCCGTTCCGGGCCAGCCTGACCCGGCTCCAGGAGTCCGCGCCGCCGATGCCCGCCGCCACGACCCACAAGGTCTTGGCCGAGTGGCTCGGCGACGACTGGCGCGACTACTTCGACGCGTTCGACGACCGCCCGGCGGCGGCCGCGTCCATCGGGCAGGTCCACAAGGCGGTCTGGCACGACGGCCGGACGGTCGCCGTCAAGGTCCAGTACCCCGGCGCCGCCCAGGCCCTGATGAGCGACTTCAACCAGATCTCCCGGCTCAGCCGCCTGTTCACGCCGCTGTTCCCCGGCGTCGAGGTCAAGCCCGTCGTCGCCGACCTGAAGCGGCGCCTGGAGAAGGAGCTCGACTACGTCGACGAGGCCCGCGCGCAGACCGCCTTCCACGACGCCTACGCGGACGACCCCGACTTCGTCGTCCCCGCCGTGGTCGCGCAGGCGGGCAACGTCCTGATCACCGAGTGGCTGGACGGCACCCCGCTCGCCAAGGTCATCGCCGACGGCCCGCAGGACCGGCGCGACCGCGCGGGCCTGCTGCTGTTCCGCTTCCTGCTGTCCGGCCCGGCCCGCTGCGAGATGATCCACATCGACCCGCACCCGGGCAACTTCCGGCTCCTCGCCGACGGGCGCCTCGGCGTGCTGGACTTCGGCGGCGCCGCCCGCGTCCCCGCCGAGCTGCAGTGGTCGATCGGCCGCCTGCTGCGCATCGGCACCCTCGGCGACCCGGACGAGATCGTCGACGGCCTGCGCGCGGAGGGGTTCCTCGCGCCCGACGCCGAGGTCGACCCCGAGGAGGTCGCCGACCTCGTCGGCCCGCACGCCGCCCCGTTCGCCGTGGAGCGGTTCCGCTACTCGCGGGAGTGGATGCGCGAGCAGACCGCCCGCGGGTTCGGGCTCGCCGCGGACATGCGCCCCGGCTCGCTCGCCCGCCAGTTCCGGCTGCCGCCGCAGTACCTCGCGGTCAGCCGCGCCCTGTCCGGCTGCGGCGGCGTCCTCTGCCAGCTGGAGGCCGAGGGCGCCTACCGGGCCGAGGCCGAGCGCTGGCTGCCCGGCTTCGCCGACGGCGACGGCCCCGACCTGGACGACCGCACCGAGGCCACCGCCTGACCCCGCGTCGAGCGGTCCCTGAGGGCGGGGCTCACGCGAGGGCGCGGGCCTCTTCCTCCTCGACCTCGCGGTTCCAGTCGCGCTTGCTCGACTGCCAGCCGTCCTCGTCGCGGCCGCGCCGCCAGTAGCCGGAGATCGACAGCCGCTCCATCGGCAGGCCCCGGTCGACCCGCAGGTGCCGCCGCAGCGCCTTGACGAAGCCCGCCTCGCCGTGGACGAAGGCGTGCACGTCCTCGGACGGGAACTCCAGCCCCCGGACGGCGTCCACCAGCAGGTCGCCGACCGCGCCGCCGTTCCGGTGCAGCCAGACGATCTCCGCGTCGCCCGGCGTCGGCAGCTCCTGCTCCTCCTCTGGGCCCGCGACCTCGACGAACACGCGGACGGGCGCGCCGTCCGGGATCCGCTCCAGGGACGCGCCGATCGCGGGCAGCGCGCTCTCGTCCCCGACGAGCAGGTGCCAGCCCGCGTCGGGGCGCGGCGCGTACCCCCCGCCGGGCCCCATGAACAGGATCTCCTCGCCCGGCCGGACGCTCGCCGCCCACGGTCCGGCGAGCCCCTTGTCGCCGTGGTGGACGAAGTCGATGGTCAGCTCGGCGGCGTCGGCGTCCCACGCGCGGACGGTGTAGGTCCGGGTGGTCGGCCACTGCTCGCGCGGCAGCTCGGCGCGGATCCGGTCCATGTCGAACGGCTCGGGGTAGGCGACGCCGGGCCGGGGGAACAGCAGCTTCACGTAGTGGTCGGTGAACTCGCCCGCGCCGAAGCCGGCGAGGTCCGGCCCGCCGACGACCACGCGGATCATGTGCGGCGTGAGGCGCTCGGTGCGCAGCACCGTCGCCCGGTTGAGCCTGCGTCCCTTGCGCGCCGGTTCCGTCGCCATTCGGCCCTCCGCTGTCCGGTCAGAGTTCTTAGGGAAGCCTAACCTGCAATGCGTCCGAAATGTTCCGTGAAATCGGCCACGGCGCGTCCGGAAAACGACGGGCGGGGCCGCGCGGCCCCGCCGCGTTACGGTCTGGTGGACGGCCCGGCGACAGGATGGTGGAACGGGTGGCGCTCAGCAGGACGACGATGACGGACGAGCAGCGCAAGTCGGTGGCGCTGGAGTACCTCAAGGGCTTCGACAACGGCGGCGTGACCTCCGACGGGTCCCCGCTCCTCGACCTGTTCGCCGACGACGCGCAGGTCTACTTCCCGAAGTGGGGCCTCGCGAACGGCAAGGACGAGATCGCGCGGCTGTTCGGCGACGTCGGCGCGACGATCACCTCGATCCGGCACCACTACGCCGGGTTCAACTGGATCCTCACCGGCACCGACACGCTGGTCTGCGAGGGCACCAGCCACGGCGAGCACCGGGACGGCCCGTGGCGCGCGGGCGTCCCCGAGTGGGGCGCCGGACGGTGGTGCGACGTGTTCGAGATCCGCGACTGGAAGATCCAGCGCGTGTTCATCTACCTCGACCCCGACTACGCGGGCGCCGACACCGCCCGCTACCCCTGGCTCGCGGACGAGTGACGCGCGCGGGCACCGGGCGGCCTGCGCCGGGCGACCCGTGGCGGGCGGCCTGCGCCGGGTGACCCTCCGAACAGGCTCGTCTGCGATAAGTTCGGGAGGCCCCGCGCCGACCCCCAGCCCGTCCGCGCCACGCCGGAGGAACGTTGTCCGTGCTCGCCCAGTTGCTCGCCGCCGTCGACGACGGCTCGGTGGAGATCGTCGACCTGACCGCCCCCCTCTCGGACCGCACGCCCATCCTCCAATTGCCGGAGCCGTTCGCCAACACCGTCCCGTTCCGGCTCAAGGAGATCAGCCGGTACGACGACCGCGGGCCCGCCTGGTACTGGAACGACATCGAGACCGGGGAGCACGTCGGCACCCACTTCGACGCGCCCGTCCACTGGGCCACCGGGCGCGGCGGCGAGGACGTCTCGCAGGTCGCCCCGCGCCGCCTCGTCGGCCCGGCCGTCGTGCTGGACGCGTCCGAGCGGGCCGCCGCCGACCCCGACTTCCTGCTGGAGATCGACCACGTCCGCGACTGGGAGCGCGAGCACGGCCCGCTGCCGGACGGCGCCTGGTTCCTCTACCGGACGGGCTGGGACGCCCGCGCCGCCGACCAGGACGAGTTCCTCAACGCCGACGAGTCCGGCTCGCACACCCCCGGCATCTCCGCCGAGTGCGCCCGCTGGCTCGCCGAGGAGACCTCCGTCGTCGGGCTCGGCGTCGAGACGGTCGGCACCGACGCGGGCGCCGCGCCCGGCTTCGACCCGCCGTTCCCGTGCCACTCCTACTTCCTCGGCGCCGGCAAGTACGGGCTCACCCAGCTCCGGAACCTCGACCGGCTGCCCGCCCGCGGCGCGGTGCTGCTCGCCTCGCCGCTGCCGATCGTCGGCGGCTCCGGCAGCCCCGCCCGCGTGCTCGCGCTGGTCGAGCGGTGAAGGTCGCGGAGGCCGTCGGGGAGGCCATCGCGCGGCTCGGCGCCGACACCGTGTTCGGGGTCGTCGGCAGCGGCAACTTCCACGTCACGAACGCGCTCGTCGCGAACGGGGCCCGGTTCGTCGCGGCCCGGCACGAGGGCGGCGCCGCCACCATGGCCGACGCGTACGCGCGGGTCGGCGGCGGGCTCGGCGTGGTGACCGTGCACCAGGGGCCCGGCCTCACCAACGCGGTCACCGGCCTCGCCGAGGCCGCCAAGAGCCGCACGCCGCTGCTGGTCGTCGCGGGCGAGGTCGCGGCCGCCGCGGTCCGCTCCAACTTCCGGATCGACCAGGCCGCGATCGCGGCGGCGGTCGGGGCCGTCCCGGAGCGGGTCCACTCGCCCGCGACCGCGCTCGACGACGTGGCCCGCGCCTGCCGGACGGCGGTCGCCGAGCGCCGCACCGTGCTGCTCGGCCTGCCGCTCGACATCCAGGACGCCGAGCACCCCGGCCCCGCGCCGGACCCGCCGCCGCTCCCGCACCGGCCGCGCCGCGCGCAGGTGCCGCCGCTGCCGGTGCCGCCGCCGGGCGCGATCGCGCGGCTCGCCGACGCGCTGCAGGCCGCCGAGCGCCCGGTGTTCATCGCCGGGCGGGGCGCCCGGCTGTCCCGCGCCGCCGAGCCGCTCGCCGAGCTGGCCCGGCGCTGCGGGGCGCTGCCCGCGACGTCCGCCGTCGCGCGCGGGCTGTTCGCGGGCGACCCGTTCTCGCTGGACGTGTCCGGCGGCTTCGCCACCCCCGCCGCGGCCGGCCTGATCGCGGGCGCCGACCTCGTCGTCGGCTGGGGCTGCTCGCTCAACATGTGGACGACCCGGCACGGCGCCCTCATCGGCTCCGGCGCGACCGTCGTCCAGGTCGACGTGGACGCCCGGGCCCTCGGCGCGCACCGCACCGTCGACCTCGGCCTGATCGGCGACGCCGCCGAGACCGCGCGGGCCGTGTCCGCCGAGCTGGAGCGGCGCGGCCACGCCTCCACCGGCTACCGCACGCCCGAGGTGGCCGAGCTGCTCGTCCGCGAGGGGCGCTGGCAGGACGTCCCCTACGAGGAGCACCCGGCCGAGGACGGCGGCCCCCGCATCGACCCCCGGACGCTGACGATCGCGCTCGACCGGATGCTGCCGCCCGAGCGGACCGTCGCCGTCGACTCGGGGAACTTCATGGGCTACCCGTCGATGTTCCTCGACGTCCCCGACTCCGACGCCCTCGTGTTCACCCAGGCGTTCCAGGCCGTCGGGCTCGGCCTCGCCACGGCGATCGGCGCCGCGGTGGCCCGTCCCGACCGGCTGACCGTCGCCGCGCTCGGCGACGGCGGCCTGCTGATGTCGGTCGCCGAGCTGGAGACGGCCGTCCGGCTCGGCCTCGGCCTGCTCGTGGTCGTCTACGACGACGAGGCCTACGGCGCCGAGGTGCACCACTTCGCGCCCGGCGGGCACCCGCTGGACACCGTCACCTTCCCGCCCGTCGACGTCGCCGCCGTCGGGCGCGGGTTCGGCTGCGCGGCGGCGACCGTCCGGGGCCCGGACGACCTCGCCGCCGTGGCCGCCTGGCTGGACGGTCCGCGCGACCGCCCCATGCTCGTGGACGCCAAGGTCACCCGCGGTCAGGCCGCCTGGTGGCTGGAGGAGGCGTTCCGGGGACACTGACCATGTTTCCCCGCCTGCTCCTGGGAACGATCAGCGGCAAGATCGACCGTGGCCGCGGTCACACATCCCGGAGGAGGACAGATGGCGGGAGAGCAGCGGCTTCCCACGCTCGCCGCTGAGGTGTTGGCCGAGTTCGCCGGAACCCTGATCCTGATCCTCTTCGGGGTCGGCGTCGTCGCGCAGGCCGTCGCGGGCAGCGGGCTCGGCGAGCCGCAGAGCCTCGGCGGGCACGACAGCATCGCCTGGGCCTGGGGCATCGCGGTCACGCTCGGCGTGTACGTGTCGGCGCGGCTCAGCGGCGGGCACATCAACCCGGCCGTCACCCTCGCGCTCGCGGTCTACAAGGGCTTCCCCTGGCGGAAGGTGATCCCGTTCTGGACCGCGCAGTTCCTCGGGGCGTTCATCGCCGCGCTGATCGTCCGGTGGGACTACAACGAGATCCTCACCAAGTTCGACCCGGGCCTGACGACCAAGTCGCAGTTCGTGTTCTCCACGATGCCCGGCAACGGGTCCCTGCCGGTCGGCCTGTGGGGCGGCTTCCGGGACCAGGTGATCGGCACCGCGATCCTGCTGTTCCTCGTCCTCGCGCTCACCGACCTGAAGAACGCGCCGCCGCTCGCGAACCTCGCGCCGCTCATCATCGGGCTCGTCGTCGTCGCGATCGGGATGGCGTTCGGCGCGGACGCCGGGTACGCGATCAACCCGGCCCGCGACCTCGGCCCCCGGCTCGCGCAGTTCATCACGGGATACGAGCACGCCTGGCGAGATCAGTACGGGGACTTCTATTTCTGGGTGCCGATCGTCGGACCGCTGATCGGCGGGGTGATCGGCGCCGGGCTCTACATCCTGCTCATCGGGCGCCACATCCCCGAGGAAGGGGCGGGCGAGGTGCCCACGAGGCCGGAGCCGGAATACGACGTCTCCTGACGGAGCACGCGGAGAGGGGAGAAGAGTCCATGGCCGACTTCGTCGGGGCGCTGGACCAGGGCACCACCAGCACGCGCTTCATGGTCTTCGATCACGGCGGCAACGAGATCGCCCGCCACCAGCTCGAACACGAGCAGGTCCTGCCGCGGGCCGGGTGGGTGGAGCACAATCCCACCGAGATCTGGGAGCGGACGCGCGCCGTCGTCCAGACGACGCTGAACAAGGCGCACCTGGCCTTCGGCGACCTCGCGGCGTTCGGCATCACCAATCAACGCGAGACGACGGTGGTGTGGAACCGGCGGACGGGGCGTCCGTACTACAACGCGATCGTCTGGCAGGACACCCGCACCGACCGCATCGCGGCCGCCCTGGAGCGCGACGGGCGCGGCGACACCATCCGGCACCGCGCCGGGCTCCCGCCCGCCACGTACTTCTCCGGCGGCAAGATCCAGTGGATTCTGGAGAACGTCGACGGGGTTCGGGAGGCGGCCGAGAACGGCGACGCCGTGTTCGGCAACATCGACACGTGGGTGCTGTGGAATCTGACGGGCGGCGTGGACGGCGGTGTGCACGTCACCGATCCGACCAATGCCAGCCGCACCATGCTCATGGACCTGGAGACCCTGGACTGGGACGAGGAACTCCTGTCGTTCTTCGGGATCCCGCGCTCGATGCTGCCGCAGATCAAGCCGTCGTCCGCGCCGGATCCCTACGGGGTGACCCGACGTGACGGCCCGCTCGGCGGCGAGGTCCCGCTGACCGGCATCCTCGGCGACCAGCAGGCGGCGACGGTCGGGCAGGTGTGCTTCGCGCCCGGCGAGGCCAAGAACACCTACGGCACCGGCAACTTCCTGCTGCTCAACACGGGTGAGGAGCTGGTCAGGTCCAAGGCCGGGATGCTCACGACCGTCTGCTACAAGTTCGGCGACTTCGCGCCGGTGTACGCGCTGGAGGGGTCGATCGCGGTGACGGGGTCGGCGGTGCAGTGGCTGCGCGACCAGCTCGGCATCATCTCCGGCGCCGCCCAGAGCGAATCCCTGGCCCGGCAGGTCGACGACAACGGCGGGGTCTACTTCGTGCCCGCCTTCTCCGGCCTGTTCGCCCCCTACTGGCGCTCGGACGCCCGCGGCGCCATCGTCGGCCTGTCCCGCTACAACACCAACGCCCACCTGGCCCGCGCCACCCTGGAATCCATCTGCTACCAATCCCGCGACGTCGTCGAAGCCATGCGCGCCGACTCCGGCGTCTCCCTGGACGTCCTCAAGGTCGACGGCGGCGTCACCGCCAACGAACTGTGCATGCAACTCCAAGCCGACATCCTCGGCGTCCCGGTCTCCCGCCCCGTCGTCGCCGAGACCACCGCCCTCGGCGCCGCCTACGCCGCCGGACTCGCCGTCGGCTTCTGGAACACCACCGACGAACTCCGCCAGAACTGGAACGAGGACAAACGCTGGCACCCCGCCTGGGACGACGACCAGCGCCGGACCGGCTACGCCGGATGGAAGAAGGCCGTGGAACGGACCTACGGCTGGGTCGAGGTCGACTGAGCGTGGCGGTCCTTCACCGAGGGTAGCCGTTGGCCTAGAATCCGCCGGGACAGCGTCGTCCCGGCCGCTCCCGACCGGCCCGCCGAGAGGATTCCCATGACCAGGCGCTTCGCCGCAGCCTTCGCCCTCGCCGCCATGGCCGCCGGGACACTGGCCGCCGTCGGACCGGCCCAGGCCGCGCCGTCGCGGACGGTCCCCGCCCGGGCGGAGGTCGACTTCACCGGGATCGTCGCGCTCAGCAACTGCTCGGGGGCGCTCGTCCGCGGGCCGCGCTCGCGCGACGCCGACGCGGCGCTGGTCCTGACCAACGGCCACTGCCTGGAGACGGGCATGCCGAAGGGCGGCGAGGTCATCGTCGACCAGCCGTCGTCCAGGACGTTCACGCTCCTCGACCGGACGGGCCGGAGCGACCTCGGCACCCTCCAGGCCACCAGGGTCGAGTACGCGACCATGACCGACACCGACGTCACGGTCTACCGGCTGAACACCACCTACGCCGACATCCAGCGCAGGTACGGCGTCCCGGCGCTGCGGCTCGCGGCGGCGAGGCCGCGCGACGGCGCGGAGATCCGCGTGGTCTCCGGCTACTGGCGGACGATCTACGGCTGCCGCACCGACGCGACCGTCCACCGCCTGCGCGAGGCGGGCTGGACGTGGAAGGACTCGATCCGCTACCGGCCCGAGTGCGAGACGACGCACGGCACGTCCGGCTCGCCGATCGTGGACGTCCGGACCGGGCAGGTCGCCGGGATCAACAACACCGGCAACGACGACGGCGAGCGCTGCACCCTCAACAACCCGTGCGAGGTCGACCGGAGCGGCAGGGTCACCGTCCGGCGCGGCGCCCACTACGGCCAGCAGACCTACCCGCTCGCCCGCTGCCTCGGCGCGGACAGCGACGTCGTCCTGAGCCGGGACTGCGCGCTTCCCACGCCGTGACCGGGCGCCGCCCGCGGCGGGGGCGGCGTCAGCGCTCGGCGAGGAGCCCGGCGCGGAGCCTGTCCAGCGTGGCGCGGAGCAGGCGGGACACGTGCATCTGGGACAGGCCGATCTGCTCGGCGATCTGCGTCTGGGTCTTGTTGCCGAAGAACCGCAGCAGCAGGATCGTCCGCTCGCGCTCGGGCAGGCCGGCGATCAGCGGGGCGAGGGCGTGGCCGTCGATGAGGGCGTCGAGCGCCGGGTCGTCCGTGCCGAGGTACTCGCCGACCGTCCCGGCGCCGCCGCCCGGCGCGCCGTCGGCCGGGGCCTCCAGGGACAGCGGGCGGTAGGCGTCGCACGCGGCGATGACCTCCGCGGTCTCCTCCTCGGTGAGGCCCATCCGCGCGGAGATCTCCGTGGTCGTGGGGGAGCGGCTGTGCTCGCGGGTGAACTCCTGGACGGTGTGCTGCAGCACCGGCCGCAGCTCCTGGATGCGGCGCGTCACCCGGACGCCCCAGGTCTTGTCGCGGAAGTGCCGCTTCACCTCGCCGGTCACCACCGGGTAGGCGTAGGTGACGAAGCGGTCGCCGATCCCGGGGTCGAACCGGTTGATGGCCTTGACGAGCCCCAGGTAGGCGACCTGCTGGAGGTCGTCGAGAGGTTCCCCGCGGTCGGCGTACCGGCGCGCGACGCCCCGGACGAGCGGGGCGTGGATGTCGACGATCCGGGCTCGCAGGCGTTCGCGTTCGGGGTCGTCGTCGCCGAGCCGGTTCATCTCCGCGAGGAGCGTCTCGGCCTGGCCGTCGTCGAACCGTCCGGTGGACTGCGCCGACGTCATGCGGGTCGTCTCCCTTCGGACGAGACCGGGCGAGCCGGGGGGCGATCGCTCGGTCCAGTCCCTCTACCCGACGATCGGCCGGTCACACGGACGCTCCGCCGGGCAGGGCCCCGGAGGGGGAGGGGGAAACGTGGCGCGGCCCAGGCTCGCAGCTCGAAGCACATGGCACCGAGCCGACGAGTGGGCCGCGAGATGACTCTGCCCATCCGGCTCACTCGGTAAACCGATAAGTGTCTGAAGTGTCGCGCCGCGGCACGGCGACCTGACCGGACGGGCCGCGGCGGTCCGCGGAACCGGACGTTCCCGGGCGCACGTTAATAGCCCGGCATTCCGGGAAGCCCCAGCAATTCAGGCTGGACAGGCGGGATAGGAAGGAGTGTCCACCATGCGGCACGAAGCGTTCATCGGCCAGGTGCAGGACCGTGCCCGCCTCTCCGGGCACGGCGAGGCGGAACGGGCGACCCGCGCGGTGCTGGAGACGCTCGGCGAGCGGATCCCGGAAGGGCTCGCCGACAACCTCGCGGCGCAGCTGCCGCACGAGATCGGCGAGCACCTGCGCCGCACCGAGGTCTACGGCGGGGCCGGGTCGGGCGAGCGGTTCGACCGGCACGACTTCATCGAGCGGGTCGCCGCCCGGTCCGGGACGGACGAGCCGCGCTCGGCCTACCTGGCGCGGGTCGTGCTGGAGGTGACCGACGAGGCCACGCAGGGAGGCATCACGCGGAAGGTGCGCGACAGCCTCCCCGCCGACATCAGGAGCCTGGTGACCGCCGGGCACACCGGCTGACCCCTCACGGCGCGGCGGCGCGGCGGCGGGGCGGTCATGCCGCGACGTCGCTGAGCGCGGCGGCCTCCCGGTAGACGGCGACGGTGTCGGCGGCGACGCGCGACCACGCGTAGTGGGCGCGCGCCCGGTCGGCCCCGGCGAGCCCCATCCGGGCGCGCCGCGCCGGGTCGGTGAGCAGCGCGCGGACCGCGATGGCGGCGGCCTCCGGCTCGCGCGGCGGGACGAGGACGCCGGTGATGCCGTCCACGACCGTGTCGAGGTGCCCGCCGACGGCGCTCGCCACGACGGGCGCGCCGCAGGCCATGGCCTCCAGCGGCACCATGCCGAACGGCTCGTACCAGGGCAGGGCGACGACGAGGTCCGCCGAGCGGAGCAGCGGCGGCGCCTCGGTGTGGCCGACCCGGCCGAGGAAGCGGACCCGGCCCGCGACCCCCGCGTCCCGCGCGACCCTCCGCAGCCTGCTCACGCCGGGGTCGCCGTCGAGGCGGGCGGGCGGCGGGCCGCCCGCGACGACCATTTCGGCGTCCGGGACGCTGGCCAGTGCCCGGACGGCGGTGTCGACGCCCTTGCGTTCGGCGAGCCGCGACAGCACGACCAGCCGGTGCGGCCCGCCGCCCCCGGGCTCGCGGCGCCCGTCCCCCTCCGGGGTGAACAGGCCGACGTCGATGCCGCACGGCACCACCCGGACGCGGCCCGGCGGGACGCCGATCGCCTCCAGCTCGCGGGCCTCGTCCGAGCAGGCGGCGATGACCCGGTCCGCGGCCCGGCCGATCGCCCGCTCCAGCCGCACCCGGGACGCCGGGCTGGTGTCGGCCGCGCCCCGGTGGCGGCGCAGCACGGTGCCGAGCGCGTGGTAGGACTGCACGACCGGCACGCGCCGCGACCCGGCCGCCTGCGCGGCCTGGATCGCGGCGAGCCCGCTCATCCAGTGGTGGGCGTGCGCGACGTCCGGCGGGTCGGCGGCCCACCGGCGCTCCAGGTGCCGTCCGAAGTCGTGCATCCAGGGGAGCAGCGCGTCCTTGGCGATGCGCTCCGCCGGGCCCGCGGGGACGTGCTCCACCGTCACGCCGGGCGCGAGCCGCACCCGCTCGGGCCGCGCGGGCGTGTCCCGCCGCGTGTACACGGTGACGTAGTGGCCCTGCCGTCCGAGCTCGGCGGCGAGCTCGGCGACGAACACCCCCTGCGCGCCGCCCGCTCCGGGAGGCCCCTGCCCCGCCGGTCCGCCCGCGGCGGCGAGCGGGCTGGCGTGCTCGGAGACCATCGCAATCTTCATCGCGCTACCTCCCGGAGATGTCACCGCCATTCGCACAGGAAGCGGGGGGATGAGCCGGATTCGACATTGCCTGTGTCGATCGTCCTAAACGCCGGAGTTCCGGAAACCCGCAGGTGGACGGCGTGTCCGGTGGGGCGCGGCGGCGTCAGGCGGCGGGCGCGGCCGTCCGGCCGCGTGCCAGCCGCAGCGCGCACACCGCGCCGAGGAGCGCCGCCCCGGCGAGGGCCCAGCCGGTGCCGTACTCGGCGTGCCGGGTCGAGGCGCCGGACTCGGCCAGCGTGAGGAACAGCGTCCCGATGGTGGCGATGCCGACGACCTGGGCGATCTGGGTGAGCGTGAGCAGCAGGCCGCTGGCGTCCGCCGCGTCCTCGGGGGCGACGTGCCGCAGCGCGACCGTCATGATGATCGGCATCACGCCCAGCCCGAACCCGATGACCACGGTGAGCAGCTCGTAGGGGAGTCCGCCGCCCGCGAGCGGGCCGACGCACAGGTAGCCCGCGGCCGCGATCGCGAACCCGGCGGGGACGGCGGGCCGGTGCCAGCGCGCGGGCAGCCGCTGCCAGTTCAGCCCGACCAGCGCGAACGCGGCGACGCACGGCACGAACGCGAGGCCCGACTCGACCGGCGACAGCCGCAGGTCGCCCTGGAGGTGCAGCGTGGTGGTGAACAGGAACGAGCCCCAGCTCCCCGGCCCGAACACCATCGCGACGCAGGCGGGGACGAGCAGCGGAGCGCGCAGCACCCGGGGGGAGATCAGCGGCCGCCCGCCGGTCGCGGCGACGCGGCGCTCGACGGCGACGAAGGCGGCGAGGAGGACGGCGCTCGCGGCGAGCGACGCCCAGCCCCACAGCGGCCAGCCCAGCTCGTGCCCCATGATCAGCGGGACGACGAACAGCAGCACCGCCGGGGCGAGGGTGAGCAGGCCGGGCAGGTCCAGCTCCTCCCGGACGCTCGCGGTCCGGGGCGGGACGTCGTCGGCGGGCAGCACGCGGGGCGACGCGAGCAGCAGCGCCACGCCGATCGGGACGTTCACGAGGAACACCGTCCGCCAGCCGGTGCCGAGCAGGTCGGCGCTGACCAGCAGGCCGCCCGCCGCCTGGCCGACGACGACGCCGCCCGCGATGACGGCGGAGTAGACGCCGAGCGCGCGCGCCCGTGCCGCGCCGGTGAAGTTCCGCTGGATCATCGACATGACCTGGGGCGTCAGCAGCGCCGCGCCGACGCCCTGGAGGAACCGGAACACCACCAGGGTGCCCGTGGTCGGCGCCAGCCCGCAGGCCAGGGACGCGACGGTGAACGAGACGAGCCCGATGTGGTACATCCGGCGGTGCCCGGCGATGTCGCCGAGCCGCGCGCCGGTGATCAGCAGCACGGCGTAGGAGATGATGTAGCCCGCGACGACGAGCTGCAGCCCGGCGCCCGACGCGTGCAGGTCGGCGCGCATCGTGGGGAGCGCCACGTTGACGATGCTCACGTCCAGGATGGACATGAACTGGCCGAGCAGGATGACGGCGAGCGCCAGGCCGCCCGGTCCGCTCCGCGTCCCCCGGTCGGGAACAATCCCGCGCAGATCGGTTGCTTGTGTCATGTGTACGATCATGGCGGGCGACGGGTACCGGTAACGAGAGCCTGGCGATACTGGTACTGACAGCACCTGGCAACGGCGGGCGACCGGATGCATCCTGGGGGCGTGACGATGACGAGCGCGGACACCACGACGAGGCCGCGCCGCCGGACGGAGCTGGCGGCGTTCCTGCGCAGCAGGCGCGAGCGCATCACGCCCGAGGACGTCGGGATGCCGCCGGGACCGCGCCGCCGCACCCCCGGACTGCGCCGCGAGGAGGTCGCGCAGCTCGCCGGGGTCGGCGTCACCTGGTACACGTGGCTGGAGCAGGGCCGTCCGATCAACGCGAGCACCCAGGTGCTGGACGCGGTGGCCCGCACCCTCCGGCTCGACGGCGCCGAGCGCGAGCACCTGTACCGGCTCGCCGACGTCCCCGAGGCGACCGTGGACGAGGAGGCCGACACCCTGCCCGCCGAGGTGCAGGGCATCCTGGACGCGCTCGTCCCGATGCCCGCCGCCGTGGCGAACGGCCGGTCCGACATCCTCGCCTGGAACGCCGCCTACGCGGCGATCTTCCCGCACATCGTGACGGCGCGGCCGTGCGAGCGGAACTCGCTGTGGATGGTCTTCACCCTGCCGCCCTGCTGCAACCCGGTCGTGAACCTGGAGGAGGCGGCGCCCGGCCACGTCGCGGTGTTCCGGCACCGCTACAGCCGCCACCTGGGCGAGCCGGGCTGGAAGGAGCTGGTCCGGCGGCTCCAGGCGGTCAGCCCGCAGTTCGCCCGGCTGTGGGCGTCGCACGACGTGGCGCTGCCGGGGCAGAGCGACAAGGTGTTCCGGCACCACGCCGTCGGCGTGATCCGGACCCGCACCACGAACATGGACATCACGGCGTCCCCGGACGCGCGGCTCGTCGTGTACACCCCGACCGACGAGGAGAGCCGCGAGCGGATCGCGTGGCTGCTCGCCAACCCGGGCGCCGCCGCCGTCGACCACACCCACTGAGCCGCCGGGCCCGCCGCCGCCTCCGTCAGGTGCGGGACCGGCGCGCGATCACGACCAGGTCCAGCGCGGCGATCACGGCGACGGCCGCGCAGATCGCCGCCGCGGCCCAGGCGCCGTCGCCGCCGCCGGACTGCGCCCGCACGGCGAACACGACGGCGGCCGCGGCCGCCCCGACCAGCGCGATGCCGGACAGGACGGCGCGCAGCCGCAGCGGGCTCCGGGCGGTCAGCGGCTCGCGGCCGCTCGGCTGCCCGTGCCGGTAGGGGCCGTGCGAGCCGGGGCCGTGCCAGTCCGGGTCGCGCCACTCGGAGTACTCGGGCCCGGGCTCGCCGCGGCCGGGCTCGGCTCGGTCCGGCTCGGCTCGGTCGGGCTCCGGCCGGTCGGGCTCCTCGCGTGCGGGCTCGTCCATGGCCTGCTCGTGCCCCCTGAGGCCCGGACGATGCGTCCGAAACCGCAGGTCACCCCGCGCTGGACGCCGCCCAGATGTTGATCCCCGCCTCGACCGCGTCCCGGTCGATCGCGGCGAGCTCGTCCGCGCCGAGGTCCGGCGCGTCGAGCGCGGCGAGGTTCTCCTCCAGCTGCGCGACGCTGCTGGCGCCGATCAGCGCGGAGGTGACGCGGCCGTCCCGCAGCGCCCAGGCGAGCGCGAGCTGCGCGAGCGACTGGCCCCGCCCCCGGGCGATCTCGTTCAGGGTGCGGACGTGCCGGACGTTCTCCTCGCTGAGCAGGTCGGCGGAGAACGACGTCCCCTTGCTGGCCCGCGACCCGGCCGGGATCCCGCCGAGGTACTTGTCGGTCAGCATCCCCTGCGCCAGCGGCGAGAACGCGATGCAGCCCGCGCCCACCCGTGCGAGCGTGTCGAGCAGGCCGCCCTCGATCCAGCGGTTCAGCATCGAGTAGGACGGCTGGTGGATCAGCAGCGGCGTCCCCATGTCCCGCAGGATGGCGGCGGCCTCGGCGGTGCGCTCCGGCGAGTACGACGAGATCCCCGCGTACAGCGCCTTCCCGGACCGGACGGCCCGGTCCAGCGCCCCCATCGTCTCCTCAAGCGGCGTGTCCGGGTCGAACCGGTGGCTGTAGAAGATGTCGACGTAGTCGAGGCCCATCCGCCGCAGCGACTGGTCGAGGCTGGCGAGCAGGTACTTGCGCGACCCCCATTCGCCGTACGGTCCCGGCCACATGTCGTACCCGGCCTTCGTCGAGATGACGACCTCGTCCCGGTAGGGCGCGAAGTCCTCCCGGAAGATCTGGCCGAAGTTGGTCTCGGCCGAGCCGTACGGCGGGCCGTAGTTGTTGGCCAGGTCGAAGTGCGTGACGCCGAGGTCGAACGCGCGCCGCAGGATCGCCCGCTGGACGTCCAGCGGGCGGTCGTCGCCGAAGTTGTGCCACAGGCCGAGCGAGATCGCCGGGAGCCGCAGCCCGCTGCGCCCGCACCGCCGGTAGGTCATCCGCTCGTATCGTCCGCCGTCCGCCGCGTAGGTCATGATCGGGAGTATTCCAGGGCGGGCCGGGCACGGCGCCGCGCGGGCGTCCGGGGCGGCGCGAGTACACAAAGGATCCGGTCGGCGGCTGTCATCTCTGCCATGCGTGAACGGGCCCCGGAAGTGGCAAGGTTACTCAGAGATATGGACGAGGAGGTCCCTGTGGTCGCGCTGCGCAGTTACGTGTCGGGTTCCTGGCATGCTCCGGAGGACGAGGGGGCGCCGCTGCACGACGCCGTCACGGGCGAGGAGGTGGCCCGGATCTCCTCCGCCGGGATCGACCTCGGCGCCGCGCTGGAGCACGGCCGCCGGGTCGGCGGCCCGGTGCTGCGCGAGCTGACCTTCCACCAGCGCGCGTCCCTGCTCAAGGCGCTGGCCTCCCATCTGCGCGAGCACCGCGACGAGCTGTACGCGCTGTCGGCCCGGACGGGCGCGACCCTGGGCGACTCGAAGTTCGACGTGGACGGCGGCATCGGCGTCCTGTTCGGCTACGCGAGCAAGGGCAAGCGGGAGCTGCCGAACGACACGGTCCTCGTGGAGGGGAACGTGGAGCCGCTCGGCAAGGGCGGGACGTTCGTCGGCCAGCACCTGTGCACCCCCTCGCGCGGCGTCGCGGTGCAGATCAACGCGTTCAACTTCCCGGTGTGGGGGCCGCTGGAGAAGCTCGCCCCGGCGTTCCTCGCGGGCGTGCCGAGCCTGATCAAGCCCGCGAGCCAGACCGCGTACCTGACGGCCCGGCTGGTCGAGCTGATCGTCGAGTCCGGGATCCTGCCGGAGGGGACCGTGCAGATGGTCTGCGGCGAGCCGCGCGACCTGCTCGACCACCTCACCGAGCAGGACATCGTCGCGTTCACCGGGTCGGCGTCCACCGCGCGGCTGCTGCGCACGCACCCGGCGGTCGTGGCGAACGCGGTCCGCTTCAACGCGGAGGCCGACTCGCTGAACTGCTCCATCCTCGGCCCGGACGCGACGCCCGGCAGCGTCGAGTTCGACCTGTACGTCAAGCAGCTCGTCAGCGAGATGACGGTGAAGGCGGGGCAGAAGTGCACGGCGATCCGCCGCGCGCTCGTCCCGGCCGGGCTGGTCGGCGAGGTCGCCGAGGCGGCCCGCGAGCGGCTGGCGCGGATCACGATCGGGAACCCGGCCGACCCCGACGTCCGGATGGGCGCGCTCGCCACCCTCGACCAGCGCGAGGAGGTCCGCCGCTCGCTGAAGGCGCTGCTGGACGCGGGCCGCGTCGTCGCGGGCGACCCGGACCGGGTCGAGGTCGTCGGCGCGGACGCCGAGCGCGGCGCGTTCATGTCGCCGGTCCTGCTCCGCGCGGACGACCCCGGCCGCGCCGAGCCGCACGAGGTGGAGGCGTTCGGGCCGGTCAGCACGCTGCTGCCGTACGAGGGCGCCGAGCAGGCGGTGGAGCTCGCCGTGCGGGGGCGCGGCAGCCTCGCCGGGTCGATCGTGACCGGCGACCCCGACTTCGCGCGCCGGGTGGTGCTCGGCACGGCGCCGTGGCACGGGCGGCTGCTCGTGCTGAACGCCGAGGACGCGAAGGAGTCCACCGGGCACGGGTCGCCGCTGCCCGCGCTCGTCCACGGCGGGCCGGGACGCGCGGGCGGCGGGGAGGAGATGGGCGGGATCCGCGGGGTCGTCCACCACATGCGGCGCACCGCCGTCCAGGCCGGGCCCGCGATGCTCACCTCGATCACCGGCCGCTGGGTGCCCGGCACCGACCGGACGGTCACCGACGAGCACCCGTTCCGCAAGCACCTGGAGGACCTGCGCGTCGGCGACACCGCCGTCGGCGGCCCCCGCGTCGTCACGCTCGACGACGTGGAGCACTTCGCCGAGTTCACCGGCGACACCTTCTACGCCCACACGGACGAGGACGCCGCACGCGCCAACCCGTTCTTCGGCGGCCGGGTCGCGCACGGCTACCTGGTCGTGTCGTTCGCGGCGGGGCTGTTCGTCGAGCCGTCGCCGGGGCCCGTCCTCGCCAACTACGGCCTGGAGAACCTGCGGTTCCTCACCCCGGTCAAGCCGGGCGACGAGCTGACCGTCACGCTGACCGCCAAGCAGATCACGCCGCGGGACGGCGCCGACTACGGCGAGGTCCGCTGGGACACCGACGTCACCAACCAGGAGGGCGCCTCGGTCGCCAAGTACGACGTCCTGACCTTGGTGGCGAAGAGGCCGAAGCACGACTGACCGGCGCCCGGAACGGAGCGCTAGCGGAGTGGAGGGTGTCGGTCAGTCTCCGGGGGGTCTGGGGGGTCGTCCCCCCAGAAGCGACACTAGAAGGATGTCTGGCGGGGGAGACGTCACCGGAACGGGGTGCGCCCAAAATGATCAGTCCCCTGCACATCCAGACGGTGCGCGAGGTCGTCCGCACCGGCTCCTTCGCGGACGCCGCCCGCAACCTCGGGTACACGGCGTCCGCGGTCTCCCAGCAGATCGCCGCGCTGGAGCGGGCCTGCGGCCTGGTGCTGTTCGAGCGCCGGGCCCGCAGCGTCCGGCCGACCAGCGCGGCGTTCCTCGTGGTCAGCAAGGGCAACGACGTGCTGTCCGCGCTCGACACCCTCGAACGGGAGCTGCGGACGGTCGCCGTCGGCGAGCGCGGCGCGCTGCAGATCGGCAGCTTCCCGACCGCCAGCGCCCGCATCCTGCCGCGCATGCTGGCGGAGCTGTCCCGCGTCCGGCCCGGCATCGAGATCAAGCTGTCGGAGGGGGAGCCCGACGAGCTGCTGCCCGAACTCCTCGACGGCGACCTCGACCTCCAGCTCGTCTACCGGTACGACCTGTTCCCGCGCACCTGGCCCGCCCAGATCGTGGAGACGCCGGTGATGGACGAGAACCTGGTCCTGTGCGTGCCGGAGGAGCACCCGCTCGCCGGGGGGCGCACCGTGCGGCTCCGCGACCTCACCTCGGAGACGTGGATCGCGAGCCGCCCGGAGAGCTCCGGCGCGCAGGCCCTGTTACGGCTGTGCAGCACGGCCGGGTTCACGCCGAACATCGCGTTCCGCAGCAACGACTACGCGGTGGTGTGCGGGCTCGTCGGCTGCGGGCTCGGGATCGCGCTCGTCCCCGCGCTCGGCTGCGTGCCCGCGCCGGGCCTGCGGACGCTGAAGCTGAGCCGCCGCAGCCCGCAGCGGCACGTCACCGTCCTGCGCCGGACGACGAACACGAACCCGCTGGTCAAGGACGCGATGCGCGGCCTGGCCGAGGTCGCGCGGACGGTCGAGGCGCAGATCAGCGGGGTGACCGGGCCGCGCGGGGGAGGCGGCCCTTGAGCTCCATCGCCGCCCGCACCCGCCGCTGCGCGAGCGCGACGGCCGCCCGGTGCGTGGTCGTGCCGCCCGCGCGGGCGGCGTCGAGGACCGTCCCGGTGTTCTCCCGCAGCTTCGCCGAGACGGCCGCGAACACCGCGTCCGGGTCGGGGCGGAACGGCGAGTAGCGGGCGTCCATCGCGAACCCGGCCGCGACGACGCCGCCCGCGTTGGCGACGAAGTCGGGCACGACCGTGATCCCGCGCGCGGCGAGGACGTCCTGCGCGGCCGGGCCGGTGGGCAGGTTCGCGCCCTCCACGACGATGCCCGCCCGGATCTCGGCGGCGACGCGCTCGTCGACGACGTCCTGCGTCGCGGCGGGGACGAGGACGTCGGCCGGGACGAGCAGCTCCGCGCCGACGTCCAGCAGCCGCCCGCCGCCGTACTCCTCGACCGCGGCGTCGCCGACCTCGGCGCGCAGGGCGAGCAGGCGGGCGACGTCCAGGCCGTCCGGGTCGTGCAGCGCGCCGCGCGCGGTGGACACCGCGACGACGGCCGCGCCCAGCTCGGCGAGCCGCCGCGCCGCCGCGTGCCCGACCGCGCCGAACCCCTGCACCGCGACCCGCGCGCCGCGCAGGGACGTCCCGGCGTGCCGCGCGGCGGCGTCGGCGGCCTCCGCGACGCCGAAGCCGGTGACGCCGAGCTCGTCGTAGGGCATCCCGCCGAGCGCGTGCGGCGTGCCGACGGCCGCGCCCCGGTCGGCGAGCTCGTCCTGGACGATCGCCGCGTCCCGCTCCGTCAGCCCCATGTCGAGCCCGGCGACGTACTGGCTCGGGATCTCCCGCGACAGCGCCCGGACGAACGACCGCAGCACCGCCTCCCGGTCCGGCGCGGCCGGGTCGGCCATGATCCCGGCCTTCGCGCCGCCGAAGAACAGGTCGACGCCCGCCCACTTGTACGTCATCACCCGCGCGAGCCGCGCCACCTCCGCGACCGTCAGGGACGGGCTCATCCGCATGCCGCCCTTGCCCATGCCCCGCGCGGTGTTGTCGATGACGAGGACGCCGCGCATGCCCGTCCGCGAGTCGGAGACGCAGACGACCCGTTCGGGGCCCCACTCGTCCATCAGGGTGAGCACGTCAGACACGGTTCAGCTCCGGGCGGTGCCCGTCCCCGCTGTACCGCGTGGCGTGCAGCGGGCCGACGTCCACGAACGGCTCGCGGCCCAGGTACAGGTCGCGGACGACCTCGCCGACCGCCGGGCCCTGCAGGAACCCGTGCCCGGAGAAGCCCGTCGCGTACAGGAACCGGGACACCGACGCGTCCTCCCCGATGAGCGCGTTGTGGTCGGGCGTCACCTCGTACAGGCCCGCCCAGCCGCCGGTGAGCCCGACGTCGAGGAGGGACGGCGCGCGGGACGCGATCGCCGCGGTGAGGCGGGGCAGCCAGGCGTCCGAGCGGTCCAGCGCGAAGCCCGGCTCCTCGTCCGGGTCGGACATGCCGAGCATCAGCCCCTCGCCCTCGCCGTGGAAGTAGAACGTCGTCGTGAAGTCGATCGTCATCGGGACGGGCCGCGGCAGCCCCGGGATCGGCTCGGTGAACACGATCTGGCGGCGCAGCGGCTCGACCGGCAGGTCGACCCCGGCCATCCGGCCGACCGCCGCCGACCACGGCCCGGCCGCGCACACCACGGCGGAGGTCGCGATCCGGCCGCGCGACGTCGCCACGGCCGTGACCTCGCCGCCGTCGGTCTCGATGCCGAGCACCTCGCAGTGCGTGCGGATCGTCGCGCCGTGCCGCCGCGCGCCGGTCGCGTACCCGAGGACGACCGACTCGGGCGTGCAGTGCCCGTCGTCGGGGGAGAACGCGGCGCCGAGCAGCCCGCCGGTGTCGATCAGCGGGGACAGCCGCCGCGCCTCCGCCGCGGAGACCATCCGGCTCGGCACGCCCAGCTCGTTCTGCAGCGCGACGCCCGCCTCGAACGACGCGACGTCCTCGGGGCGCGACAGCAGGAACAGGTACCCGACCCGGCGCAGGTCGATCTCCTGGCCGGGACGCTCCCCGAACCGTCCGAACGCCTCCAGGCTGCGGGCGCCGAGCCGGATGTTGACCTCGTCGGAGAACTGCGCCCGCACCCCGCCCGCCGCCTTGCACGTCGAACCGGAGCCGAGCTCGTCCCGCTCGACCAGGACGACGCCGCGCACGCCCGCCTCCGCCAGGTGGAAGGCGATGCTCGTGCCCATCACCCCGCCGCCGATGACGACGACCTCCGCCTCCACCGGTGCCGCCCTAGAGCCGGAAGCCGGGGTCGGGGACGATCTCGGGGACGTCCATCTGCGCCTTCTGCAGCCGTCCCGAGTAGTCCCAGTTCATCGACTGCCAGCGGGTGAACTGGTCCAGCACCCAGACGCCCGACTGGCGGCTGCCGTTGCCGGAGCGCCCGTTGCCGCCGAACGGCAGGTGCGCCTCCGCGCCGGAGGTGGAGTTGTTCACGCTCACCATCCCCGCCGAGACCCGGCGGCGGAACGCGAAGACCTTCGCCGGGTCCGTCGTGTAGATCGACGCGGACAGGCCGTAGCCCGGCGCGTTCGCCAGCTCGATCGCCTCGTCCAGCGTCCGGTAGGGGGCGACGCCGATGATCGGGCCGAACGTCTCGTTCATGAACAGCTCGTCGGCGGGGCCGACGCCGTCCACGACCACCGGGTGGTAGTACAGCCCGGCGCCGGCGTCGCCGGTGAACCCGGCGCGCGGGGCGGCGGCCGTGATCCGCCCGGTCGCGGACGAGCCGTGCACGGCGTGGTGCGGCCCGATCCAGCCGAGCGCCTTCTCGAACCCGTCCGCGAACCGCTCGTTGATCATCGGGCCGTACAGGACGTCGCCGGACGGGTCGCCGACCGCGGCGGCGCGGACGGCCTCGTCCAGGAGCCGGACGAACTCGCCGTGGACCGACGTGTGGACGATCGCCGTCCCGAGCGACGTGCAGCGCTGCCCGGCCGTCCCGAACCCGGAGAACAGGGCGCCCTCGACGGCGAGCGGCAGGTCGGCGTCCTCGGTGACGACCATCGGGTTCTTGCCGCCGAGCTCCAGGCACGGCGACTGGAGGTGCCGCCCGCACAGCTCCCCGATCCGCGACCCGACCTCGGTGGAGCCGGTGAACCCGACCTTGTCGACCAGGCCGCGCCCGAGGGCCTGCTCCAGGCCGCGGAACGTCTCGGGGCCGTCGGCGTAGACGACGCTGAGGACGCCGTCCGGCAGCCCCGCGTGCGCGCACAGCTCGTAGAACGCGTCGGCGCAGGCCGCCGCGTACTCGGCGGGCTTCCACACGACCGCGTTCCCGCACAGCAGGGCCGGGACGATGTACCAGGACGGCACCGCCACCGGGAAGTTCCCCGCCGTGACGACGGCGACGACGCCGACCGGGTCGCGGAAGGTGAAGAGCTGCTTGTCCGGCATCTCCGACGGGACGGTCTGCCCGTAGAGTCGCCGCCCCTCGCCGAGGAAGAACGCGCACGTGTCCGCGATCTCCTGCACCTCGCCGAGCGCCTCCGCGTACGGCTTGCCGACCTCGCGGGTCACGGTGCGGGCGAGGGCCTCCTTGTTGGCCTCGACGAGGCGGCCGAGCGCGGCGACGGCCTGGCCGCGGACGGGCGGCGGCACGTCCCGCCAGCCGTCCTGCGCCGCGCGGGCGGCGGCGCAGGCGCGGACGAGGTCGCCCGCGTCCGCGAGGGACACCTCGGCCACGACCTCGGACGTCCGGGACGGGTCGGTGGAGCGGTACGGGCGCGGCCCCGCCGAGACGCGGGCGCCGCCGATGACGGAGGAGAGCACGGTCTCAGGGTGAACAGGCCCGGGCGCCCGCGCCAAGATCGGGCAGAGCGCGGCTTCCTTACCGCGAGCCCAAGCCCGGCTGACG
Source organism: Actinomadura chibensis NBRC 106107 (assembly GCF_001552135.1). Lineage (GTDB taxonomy): Bacteria > Actinomycetota > Actinomycetes > Streptosporangiales > Streptosporangiaceae > Spirillospora > Spirillospora chibensis. The sequence goes on from NZ_BCQP01000010.1 coordinate 253,749, forward strand.
CTCCCTCGGCGAGCCGTTCCCGCAGGGCGTAAGCGTTTCTTGGTGAACCGCCAACCGGTTCGCGGCCTCGCCTGGGTCGACCCGGGGCCCGGCGGCGTCGGATGCTCGAAGGGCGTCCTCGTCCACGGAGGAGACCGCATGTCCGAGCCCGCCGACGTCCACTTCGTCGAGACGGTCGCGTCCCTGGCGCCGCCCGCCGAGCCCGCGCCGCCCGGCCCCGTGGACGACGCGCGCCTGCTGGAGCTGTTCGACGCCCAGCTCGGCAGCCGCCACCTCGACCTCGCCGCCCGCCGGCTGAGGTCGCAGGGGCGCGGCTACTACACGATCGGGTCGGCGGGGCACGAGGGGAACGCGGCCGTCGCCGCAGCGCTGCGCCCGGACGACCCGGCGCTGCTGCACTACCGGTCCGGCGCGTTCTTCCTGGAGCGGGCCCGCCAGGTCCCCGGCGGCGACCCGCTGCGCGACGTGCTGCTGGGTCTCGTCGCCGCCGCCGAGGAGCCCATCGCGGGCGGACGCCACAAGGTGTTCGGGAGCCACCGGCTGCACGTGATCCCGCAGACGTCCACGATCGCCTCGCACCTGCCGCGCGCGCTGGGCGTGGCGTTCGCGATCGAGCGCGCCGCCCGGCTCGGGCTCGGCACGCCGTGGCCGCGCGACGCGGTCGCCGTGTGCGGGTTCGGGGACGCCTCCGCCAACCACTCCACCGCCGCGGGCGCGATCAACGCGGCGGTGAACTGCGGCTACCAGGGGCTGCCGCTGCCGCTGCTGCTGGTCTGCGAGGACAACGGGATCGGGATCAGCGTCCGGACGCCGCCCGGCTGGATCCGCGCCGCGTACGGGTCGCGGCCGGGCCTCGCCTACTTCCACGCCGACGGCTGCGACCTCGCCGAGGCCCTCGCCGTGTCGGCGGCGGCGGTCGCGTGGGTGCGGGAGCGGCGCCGTCCCGCGTTCCTGCACCTGCGGACCGTCCGGCTGATGGGGCACGCGGGGTCGGACGTCGAGTCGTCCTACCGGACGCCCGCCGAGCTGGCCGCCGACCTGGAGCGCGACCCGCTCGTCCGGACGGCGCGGCTGCTCGTCGCGCGCGGCGCCGCGACGCCCGCCGAGGTCGTCGACCGGTACGAGGCGAAGCGCGCCGAGGTGACGGCGCTCGCCGCGAAGGTCGCGGACGCGCCGCGGCTCGCGTCCGCCGCCGCGGTGATGGCGCCGCTCGCCGCCGCGCCCGCGCCCGCCGCGGAGACGCGGGGGAGCGGGGAGCCGGTCACGGTCGCGCGGGCGGTCAACCGGACGCTCGGCGACCTCCTGGACGAGCGCCCCGGCCTGCTCGTCTTCGGCGAGGACGTCGCCCGCAAGGGCGGCGTCTACGGCGTGACGCGCGGCCTGCTTCGGAGGGCGGGCGCGGCGCGGGTGTTCGACACGATCCTGGACGAGCAGTCGGTGCTCGGGCTGGCGCTCGGGCTCGGGCTCGCCGGGATGCTGCCCGTCCCGGAGATCCAGTACCTCGCCTACCTGCACAACGCCGCCGACCAGATCCGCGGGGAGGCGGCGACGCTGCCGTTCTTCTCGGCCGGCCGGTACCGCAACCCGATGGTCGTCCGCGTCCCCGGCTACGCCTACCAGAAGGGGTTCGGCGGGCACTTCCACAACGACAACGCCGTGGCCGCGCTGCGCGACATCCCGGGGCTCGTGATCGCCTCCCCGGCCCGTCCGGACGACGCGGCGGGGATGCTGCGCGCCTGCGCCGACGCCGCCGAGACCGCCGGGCGGGTGTGCGTGTTCCTGGAGCCGATCGCGCTGTACCACGTCCGCGACCTGCACGAAGAGGGCGACGGCGGCTGGCTGGCGCCCGCCGGGGGCACGGTCGCGCTCGGCCGGGCGCGCACCTATGGCGACGGCCGCGACCTCACCATCGCCACGTTCGCGAACGGGCTGCGGATGAGCCTGCGCGCCGCGCGGCGGCTGGCGCGGGCCGGCGTCCGGTGCCGCGTCCTCGACCTGCGCTGGCTCGCGCCGCTGCCCGCCGACGACCTGCTGCGCGAGGCGCGCGCGACCGGCGCCGTCCTCGTCGCGGACGAGACGCGCCGGACGGGCGGCGTGTCCGAGGCCGTCCTGACCGCGCTCGCCGACGCCGGGTTCCGGGGCCGGGCCGCCCGCGTCGCGAGCGCGGACAGCTTCGTCCCGCTCGGCGACGCCGCCGACCACGTCCTGCTCTCGGAGTCCGCGATCGAGGAGGCCGCGCTGCGGCTCGTCCGGGACGACCCTTACGGGGACGGCGCCTACGGGGACGGGGAGTCGACGGCGGGGTCACCGCCGAGATAGGCGGCCTTCACCCGGTCGTCGCTCGCGAGGTCGGACGCCGCGCCGTCCAGCACGATCCGGCCCGTCTCCAGGACGTACGCGCGGTCGGCGAGGCGCAGCGTCTGGTGCGCGTTCTGCTCGACGATCAGGACGGTCGCGCCGCCGTCGCGGATCTCCCGGACGACCTGGAGCACCTGCTGCGCGGCGCGCGGGGCGAGGCCCATCGTCGGCTCGTCCAGCGCCAGCAGGCGGGGGCGCAGCATCAGCGCCCGCCCGATCGCGAGCATCTGCTGCTCGCCGCCCGACAGCAGGCCCGCGAGCTGCCCGCGCCGCTCGCCGAGCCGCGGGAACATCTCGTACACCTCGTCGCGGCGGGCCGCGACCCCGGCCCGGTCGCGCCGGTGGAGGTAGCCGCCCAGCAGCAGGTTCTCCGCGACGTTCAGGGCGGGGAACACGCGCCGCCCCTCCGGGACGTGCCCCAGCCCGGCCGCGACGATCTTGTGCGCGGGCAGCCGGGTGATGTCGCGGCCGTCGAACTCGACGCGTCCGGAGCGGGCCCGGTGCAGGCCGGTGACCGTCCGCAGCGTGGTCGTCTTGCCCGCGCCGTTGCTGCCGAGCAGCGCGACGATCTCGCCCTCCGCCACCTCGAACGAGATCCCGGCGAGGGCCTCCACCTGCCCGTACCGGCTGTGCAGCCCGCTCACCCGCAGCAGCGTCACCGCAGCACCTCCGTGACGAGGTCGGTCTCCGGGTCGTCCGGGACGCCGAGGTAGGCGGCGATGACCCGCTGGTCCTCCTGGATCTCGGCGGGCGGGCCCTCGGCGATCGTCCGGCCGTACTCCAGCACGGTCACCCGGTCGGAGATCGACATGACCAGCGCCACGTCGTGCTCGATCAGCACGACGGCGGCGCCGAGCGCGCTGATCCGGGCGATCAGCTCCATCAGGGCGCGCTTCTCGGTCGGGTTCGCGCCCGCGGCGGGCTCGTCCAGCAGCAGGACGCGCGGGTCCCCGGCGAGCGCCCGCGCGATCTCCAGGCGGCGCCGGTCGCCGTAGGACAGCCCGCCCGCCGGGCGGTCGGCGGCGTCCAGCAGCCCGGTGAACTCCAGGCAGCGCCGGACGGCGCCGAGGTCGGCGCGCGACAGCGGCCGCAGCAGCCCCCGGTCCCGCGCGAACCGGCCGATCAGCACGTTCTCCGCGACGGTCATGTCGTCGAACAGCCGGATGCTCTGGAACGTGCGGGCGAGCCCGGCGGCGGCGACCCGGTGCGGGGCCCGGCCGACCACGTCCCGGCCCGCGAGCACGACCGTCCCGGCGGACGGCGCGATCATCCCGGTGACGCAGTTGAACGCCGTCGTCTTGCCCGCGCCGTTCGGCCCGATGACGCTGACCACCTGGCCCGCGGCGGCGCGCAGGTCGAGCCCGTCCACGGCGGTGACGCCGCCGAACGAGCGGGACAGGCCCGCCACCTCCAGCAGCGTGCCCTCCGCCGCCGGGAGCTCGGGCGCGGGCCCGGCGGCCGCGGGCAGCCGCAGCCGCCGGGGCCGGTACGGCCACACGCCCTGCGGCCGCAGCAGCACGATCAGGATCAGCAGCAGCGCGAAGAACAGCCCCCGGTACTCCTGGACGGTCCGCAGCACCTCCGGCAGCCCGATGATCACGATGGCGCCGACCATCACCCCGGGGCGGCTGCCCATCCCGCCGATGATCACCACGAGCAGGATCATCAGCGAGGTCAGGAACGTGAAGCTGGACGGGTCCACGGTGCCGAGCTGCGCCGCGTTCAGCGGCCCGGCGGTCGCGCCCGCCGTCGCGCCGAGCACGTAGGCGAGCAGCTTCACCCGCCGCGCGGGCACCCCGACCGCCTCGGCCGCCGTGTCGTCGGACCGGATGGCGCGCCAGGCGTAGGCGAGCCGGGACCGGGCGAGCAGCGCCGTCGCGGCCAGCACGACCACGAAGAACGCGAGCGCCAGGTAGAAGAAGTCCCGGGGCGTGACGATCTCCCGGCCGCCGACCGTCACCGGCGGGATGCCGGTCAGCCCGTTCGGCCCGCCGGTCGTCTCCAGGTTGATCACCGTGATCCGGATGATCTCCCCGAAGCCGAGCGTGACGATGGCGAGGTAGTCGCTGCGCAGCCGCAGCGTCGGATACCCGATGACGACCCCGGCCGCCGCCGCGGCGGCCACCGCCACCGGCAGCGTCAGCCAGAAGTTCCACTCCTGCTTCACCATCAGCAGGCCGGAGGTGTACGCGCCGATCGCGAAGAACGCGGCGAAGCCGAGGTCGAGCAGCCCGGCGTAGCCGACGACGATGTTGATCCCGAGGCCGAGGATGGCGTAGATGAGGATCGTCCCGGCGACGGTCAGCGCGTAGTCGTCCATCGTCGCGCCCGCGACGAGCGCGACGACGATGAGCAGCGGCCAGCCGCCGAACCGGGCCGCCGCCTCCGCCCGCGCGGGCACCGCCGGGCGCCTCATGCCCGCTCCACGACGCGCTCGCCGAACAGGCCGGTGGGTCTCAGCGCCAGCACCGCGATCAGCAGCCCGAAGATGATCACGTCGGTCCAGCGGGACGAGACGTACCCCGCCGAGAACGACTGGACGAGCCCGATCGCGACGCCCGCGACCATCGTCCCCGGCAGGTTCCCGATGCCGCCGAGCACGGCGGCGGTGAAGGCGCGCAGCCCGATGAGGAACCCCATGCCGAAGCTGATCTGCACGTAGTACAGCCCGTACATGACGCCCGCCGCGCCCGCCAGCATCGAGCCGATGAAGAACGTCGTGAGGATCAGGCGCTCGACGTTGACGCCCTGGAGGCGGGCGGCGTCCCGGTCCATGGCGAGGGCGCGCATCGCGGTGCCCGTCACGGTCCGCGTCACGAACAGCCAGAGGCCCGCCATCAGCGCGACCGACAGCAGGACGAGCGTGAGCTGCCCCCACGTGACGTGGACGGCGCCGCTGAAGATCCGGCCGCCGTCCAGCGCGTGCGGATACGACTTGAAGCGCGCGTCGGTGAGCACCTTGACGCCCTCCTCCAGCGCCAGCGACACCCCGATCGCCGCGATCAGGATCGCGAGGCGCGGCGACGACAGCAGCGGGACGTAGGCGGCCTTCGCGATCCCGGTCCCGACGACGCCGGTGGTCAGCGCGCCGACGACGACCGCCGCGACGATCGCGGGCAGCGCCGTCCCGCCGGTGACGCCGAGCGTGGTCAGCGTTCCGAACCCGGCGAACGCGCCGATCATGAACACGTCCCCGTGCGCGAAGTTGATCAGCCGCACCACGCCGTAGATCATCGAGTAGCCGAGCGCGATCAGCGCGAGGAACGCCCCGATCGTCAGGCCGTTCACCAGGTACTGGACGAACTCGCTCATGGGGCCCCGCTCATGAGGTCTTGGCGTCCACCCAGGTGCCGCCGCTCTTATCCAGCTTCTTGTAGGCGGTGAACGCGCCGGCCTGGACCTGGACGGTGATGTACAGCGGGTCGGTCCGGTCGCCCTTCTGGTCGAAGGTGATCGGCCCGGTGATGCCCGGGAAGTCCTTGATCTTGTGGAGGGCGTCGATGACGTCCTTGCCATCGGTCGACCCGGCGTCGCCGATCGCCTTCGCGATGACCTTCACCGCGTCGTACTCGTACACCGAGAACGGCCCGGGGTCGGCGTTGTTCGCCGCCTTGTAGGCCGACACGAACCCGGCCGCGGCGGGCAGGTCCTTGGCGAGCGGCGCGGTGGTGGCGATGTAGCCGTCCGCCGCCGGCCCCGCCGTCTTCAGGACGGTCGAGTCGGTCGTCGCGTCCCCGCCCATCAGCGTGAACTTCAGCCCGAGCTGCTTGCGCTGTTTCATAAGGAGGCCTGCCTCGGCGAAGTACCCCGTGAAGTACAGGACGTCCGGATTGGTCGAGGCCGCCTTCGTCAGGACGGGGCTGTAGTCGGACTGGCCGGGCTGGAGCGCGTCCTCGTAGACGACCTGCCCGCCCGCCTGCTTGACGGAATTCGCCGCCGCGTCCGCGAGGCCCTTGGCGTAGGTGGTGTTGTCGTGCAGGAGCGCGACGCGCTTCGCGCCGAGCGGGCCGGTCATGAACTTCGCGGCGACGAGGCCCTGGTTGTCGTCGCGCCCGCAGGTGCGGAACACCTTGCCCTTGCCGGTGTCGGTGAGCGACGGGTTGGTGGAGGCGTCCATCACGAAGGGGACGCTCCGCCGCCCGTAGATCGGGATCGCGGGCACCGCCGCGCCCGAGCAGTAGCCGCCCGCGACCGCCACGACCTTGCTGTTCAGCAGCTTCTGCGCGGCCTGCGCGCCCTGCTGGGCGCTGCACTGGTCGTCGGCCTCCACGATGTCGATCTTGCGGCCCTTGACCCCGCCCGCCTTGTTGATCTCGGCTGCGGCGACCTTGGCGGCGGCGAGGATGTCCTGCCCCGCCGAGGCCGAGTCGCCGCTCAGCGGCGCCGGAACACCGATCTTGATCGGCCCGGACCCGTCCGACCCGCCCGAGTCCCCGCACCCCGCGGCCAGCGGCGCCACCAGCACACCGATCCCGACCACCGCGACGCCGCGAAACCGCCGCCCGCGCGGCCGGGAGGGGAGCCTGGTCCTCGGTCGGACCTCCGGTCTGGGGGTCTGGGGGTCGCCTCCCGGACCCTCGGGCGGGTGGCCCGAAGATCCTCGCTTCGCTGCGGTCATCGGGCCTCCGTCGCTCGCGGGCGGGATGGTGAAAGCGTGAAACGTCGGCGCACCTGCGTCGAGACGACCAAGCATGCGATCTCATGTAGTGATCGATAAGAACCGCTTGCCCTTCCGCGCTGGACGGCGCGGGAAGGCCCTCGGGAGGATCGTCGGATGGCCGACGTGCTGCTGCTCTCCGCCGCCGACGTGCGCGCGGTGTTCGACCTGCCCGCGGCGATCGCCTCGCAGCGCGCCGCGTTCCGCGCGCTCGGCCGCCGGGAGGCGCGGCTCGCGCCGCGGCTGCTGCTGGACGGCCCGGACGGCGACGTCGCGTTCTGCTACGTCTCCCGCATGCCCGGCACGGGCGCGGTGTCCAAGTTCGGCAGCGTGCACCCGGGCAACGCGGCGCGCGGCCTGCCGACCGTGTCGGCGCTCGTGATCGTCCAGGACCCGGAGGACGGGCGGCCCGTCGCGATCATCGAGGGCGAGTCGGTGACGACGCTGCGGACGTCCGCGGCGAGCGCGGTCGCCGCCGACCACCTCGCCGTCCCCGGCGCGTCCCGGCTCGCCGTGCTCGGCTGCGGCCCGCAGGGGCGCGCGCACGTCCGGGCGATGGCGGAGGTCAGGCCGGTCGGGCGGGTCGCGCTGGCCTGCCGCCACCCGGACACCTGCGGCGTCGCCGCCGGGCTCGCCGACGAGCTGGGCCTGCCGGTCGAGGCGGCGCCTTCCGTCCGGGACGCCGTGGAGGGCGCGCAGATCGTCGTGACCGCGACGACGAGCGCGGAGCCGGTCGTCCGCGCGGCGTGGCTCGACCCCGGCTGCACGGTCCTGAGCGTCGGCTCCTTCGCCCCGGACCGGGCGGAGGTGGACGACGACGTCCTCACCCGCGCCGCGTCGATCGTGGTGGACGACGTGCCGACCGCGCTGGAGCACGCCGGTCCGGTCGTGGCGGCGATCCGCGCGGGACGGCTCAGCCCCGAGCGGGTGCGGCCCCTCGGCCCCATCGTCGCGGGCCTCGCCGAGGGCCGCGAGTCGGACGAGGACGTCGTGTTCTACAACAGCGTCGGCGTCGGCGTGCAGGACACGGCGGCGGCGTCCGTCATCGTCGAGCGCGCCCGCGATCTCGGCGCGGGACGGCACGCGGACCTCTGACCGTCCCGCCGCCCGATAGGATGGTTCGGTATACCGAACGCTGGACGAGAGGGCGGGGACCGTGGGCGCGTCAGGGAACTCGGTGCGGGACGTGCTGGCCGGCAACCTGCGGCGCGCCCGGCTGGCGCGCGGCCTGTCGCTGTCGGAGCTGTCCCGCCGGTCGAAGATCGGGAAGGCGACGCTGTCGCAGCTGGAGGCCGGGGCGGGGAACCCGACGATCGAGACGGTGTTCAGCCTGTCCAGGGCCCTCGAAGTGCCGATCTCCGACCTGCTCGACCACCGGGAGCCGTCCGGGCCGACCGTGGTCCGCGCGGCGGACGTCGAGGTGCTGCGCGGCGCGGGCGTCGACCTGCGCCCGCTGCGCGGCATCGAGTCCGGCGGCGCGATCTTCGAGGTGTACGACCAGCAGGTCAGGGCCGGATGCCGGCAGGACTCGCTCGGCCACGTGGGGACCGAGCACACGATCGTCCAGGCCGGTCGCCTCGGCGTGCGGGTGGACGGCGCGGACGTCGAGCTCGGGCCCGGCGACTACGTGGGCTTCGACGCCCGCCTCCCGCACGCCTACACCGCGCTGGAGGGCGCCGTCCGGTCGGTGCTGCTCCTGGAGTACCGCTCCGACCAGCGCCTGCACGCCGCCCCCGAGGCGCCGCCGCATCTGCTCCGGCCGGGGGACGAGGCGCGTTGACAGGCCGCGGGCGGCGGTCCTAGTCTCGGAGCGTTCGGTTTAACGAACGAGACGGAGGGCCGATGACGCGGGTCGTGGTGGTGGGCGCCGGGATCGTCGGCACCGCCTGCGCCCGCGAGCTGACGGCCGCCGGATGCGCGGTGACCGTCGTCGAGCGGGCGCGTCCCGCCGCCGCGACCACGGCGCACGGGGAGGGCAACGTCCTCGTCTCCGACAAGGGCCCGGGGCCCGAGCTGGAGCTGGCGCGGCTGTCGCTGCGGCTCTGGCCGCGCCTCCTGGAAACGCTTCCCCATGCCGGGGCGGTCGAGTGGGACGCCAAGGGCGGGATCGTCGTCGCGACGACGCCGGAGGGCGCCGCCGCCCTGCGCGACTTCGCCGCGGGCCAGCGCGCCGCCGGGACCACCGCCGCCGAACTGGACGCCGCCGCCTTCGCCGAGGCCGAGCCGCACGCGGTGAAGGACGTCGCCGCCGCCGTCCACTATCCCGAGGACGCGCAGGTCCAGCCCGCCGCCGCGGCCACCGCGCTGCTCGGCGCCGCCGTCTCGGCCGGGGCCGTCCTGCGCACCGGATGCGAGGTGACCGGCGCCGTCACCCGCGGGGGCCGGATCACCGGCGTCCGCACCACCGGCGGGACGGTCGGCGCCGACGCCGTCGTCAACGCCGCCGGTCCGTGGTCGGGCGGGGTCGCGGCGCGGCTCGGCGTCCGGCTGGACGTCCGCCCCCGGCGCGGCGAGGTGCTCGTCACGGCCCCGCTGCCGCCGACCGTCTTCCACAAGGTCTACGACGCCGACTACGTGGGCGCGGTCGGCAGCGGCGAGGCGGAGCTCCAGGCGTCCGCCGTGGTCGAGTCGACCCGCGCGGGGACGGTCCTGATCGGCTCGACGCGCCGCCGCGTCGGGTTCGACGACCGGATCCGCCCCGGCGTGCTGTCGGTGCTCGCCGGAAGGGCGCTGCGGCTGTTCCCCTCGCTGGCCGGGGTCCCGGTGATGCGCGCGTACGGCGGGTTCCGCCCGTACGTCGCCGACCACCTCCCCGTGATCGGCCCCGACCCGGAGCTGGCCGGGCTCTGGCACGCCACCGGCCACGAGGGCGCCGGGATCGGGCTCGCCGCCGGGACCGCCGCCGTCCTGCGCGACCTGCTGCTCGGCCGCGAACCCGAGGTCGACGCCGCGCCGTTCCGCGTGGACCGGCCCGCCGTCCGCCCGGAGGGACGCGCCGCATGAGGCTCGTGGCCGACGACCCGGTCGGACGCCGCGACGTCCCGCTGCGGATCACCGTGGACGGCGAGCCGGTCGCCGGGATCGCGGGCCAGACCATCGCGGGCGTGCTGCTCGCCGCCGGCCGCCGCGCCTGGCGGACGGGCCCGTCCGGCGCGCCGCGCGGCGTGTTCTGCGGCATCGGCGTGTGCTTCGACTGCCTGGTGACCGTGAACGGCGTCCGCGACGTGCGCGCCTGCGCCCGCCGCGCCCGCGACGGCGACGCGGTGACCACCCAGTCCCGGCTCCCGGAGAACCCGCGATGACGAGGCATGTCGTGGTGGTCGGGGCCGGGCCCGCGGGGCTCGGGGCGGCGGCGGGGGCGCTGCGGGCCGGGGCGGCGGTGACGCTGCTCGACGCCGCCGAGAACCCGGGCGGCCAGTTCCACCGGATGCTTCCCGGCGCCTTCGCCGCCGCCGACCCCGGGCGCCTCCACCACGGCTGGCGCGGCTTCGAGCGGCTCCGCGACCACGTGCTCGGGCACGCGCGGTGCGAGTGGTGGCCGGAGAGCGCGGTGTGGGCGGTCGAGCGTCCCGACGAAGGCGTCCCGCACGTCCACGTGCTGCGCGGCGAGGCCGACGGAGCCGGACGGGAGCGGCACGTGCTCGCGCCCGACGCGCTCGTCCTCGCGCCCGGCGCGCATGACCGCGTGCTGCCGTTCCCCGGATGGGAGCTGCCCGGCGTCCACACCGCCGGGGCGGCGCAGGCCCTCGTCAAGGGCGAGCGGCTCGTCATCGGAGACAGCGTGCTGATCGCCGGGTCCGGGCCGTTCCTGCTCCCGGTCGCCGCGTCGCTGCTGGACGCGGGCGCCGCCGTCCGCGCCGTGCTGGAGGCCAACCCCGCGTCCACCGTGGCGCGGGGCTGGGGACGCCGCCCGTGGGAGCTCGCCGCCGAGTCCGCCAAGGCCGGTGAGCTGGCCGGATACCTCGGCCTGCTCGCCCGCCGCCGCGTCCCGTACCGGACGGGCCGCGCCGTCGTCGAGGCGCGCGGCGACGGACGCGTCGAGGAGGCGGTCACGGCGCGGCTGCGTCCCGACTGGTCCGTCGTGCCCGGCACCGAGCGCACGACCCCCGTCGACGCGCTGTGCGTCACCCACGGCTTCAGCCCGCGCCTCGAACTCCCCGCCGCCGCCGGGTGCGCGCTCCGCGCCGGCGCGTTCACCGAGGTGGACGCCGACCAGCGGACCACCGTCCCCGGCGTCCTCGCCGCCGGGGAGATCACCGGCATCGCGGGGGCGCAGGCCGCCCGCACCGAGGGCCTCCTCGCCGGGTGGATCGCCGGGGGAGGCGCCCCGGACGCCCCCGAGGCGGTCCGGACGCGCCGCCGCCGCGACCGGGCCCGCGCGTTCGCCGCGCGGCTCGCCGCCGCGCATCCGGTCGGCGCGGCGTGGCCCGGCTGGCTCCGCCCGGAGACCGTCGTGTGCCGCTGCGAGGAGACGACCTACAGCGCGCTGCTGAGCGCGGGCGGCGACCCGTCCCGCGGCTCGGCGCACGCGGTCAGGCTCGGCACCCGCGCGGGCCTCGGCCCCTGCCAGGGGCGCGTGTGCGGCCCCACCGTCGCCGAGCTGCTGCCGGACGTGGGCGCGGACCCGCACCACCGCCCGGTCGCGCAGCCGATCCGGCTCGGCGAACTGGCCGAGCCGCCGGTCGAGAACCAGATCGAGAACACCGACAGGAAAGAGAACGCCCGATGAGCGACACGCAGCCCACCGGCCTCGGCGGCGTCATCGTGGCCACGGCCCTGCCCTACCGCGCGGACACCGCCGCGCCCGCCGGGCTCGCCGTCGACTACGACGCCTACGCCGAGCACTGCCGCTGGGTGGTCGGCAACGGCTGCCGCGGCGTCGGCCCGAACGGCTCCCTCGGCGAGTACTCCTCGCTGACCGACGCCGAGCGCCGCCGCGTCGCCCGCACCGCCGTGGAGGCGGTCGGCGGGGACGGCGTGGTCGTCGCCGGGGTCCACGCCCCCGGCTCCCACCAGGCCCGGCACTGGGCCGAGATCGCCGCCGAGGACGGCGCGGACGGCGTCCTCTGCCTCCCCCCGACCATGTACCGGGCCAACCGGGGCGAGATCGTCGCGCACTTCGAGGCCGTCGCGTCCGTGGGGCTGCCGGTCATGGTCTACAACAACCCGATCGACACCAAGGTCGACCTGACGCCCGACCTGCTCGCGGAGATCGCGCAGATCGACGGGGTGGTGGCGGTCAAGGAGTTCTCCGGGGACGTCCGCCGTGTCCTGGAGATCCGGGAGAAGGCGCCCGGGCTGGCGGTGGTCGCGGGCGCGGACGACGTCGTCCTGGAATCGCTGCTGGTGGGCGCGACCGGATGGTTCGCGGGCTTCCCGAACGTGTTCCCCGCCGAGTCGGCGCTGCTGTACGACCTCGCCACCGGCGGCGCGCTGGAGGAGGCCCGCGCGCTGTACGAGCCGCTCGTCGCCGCGTTCCGCTGGGACTCGCGCACCGAGTTCGTCCAGGCGATCAAGCTCGGGATGGACCTCGTCGGCCGGTACGGCGGGCCGTGCCGCCCGCCGCGCGGACCGCTCGCCGCCGCGCACCGCGCCGCCGTCGCCGACGACATGGCCCGCGCCGTCGCGGCCCTCGACCGGCGGCGGGCCGCCTGATGCGCTCGGTCCGGACGATCAGCGCCGTCGACTCCCACACCGAGGGGAACCCGGCCCGGATCATCACCGGCGGCGTCGCGCCGATCCCCGGCGACACTATGGCCGCGAAGCGGCTGCACGCGATCGAGCACCTGGACGGCCTGCGCCGCTTCCTCATGGACGAGCCCCGCGGCCACTCCGCGATGAGCGGCGCGATCCTCCAGGAGCCGACCCGCCCGGACGCGGACTGGGGCGTCGTCTACATCGAGGTGTCGGGGTTCCTGCCGATGTGCGGGCACGGCACGATCGCGCTGGCGACCGTCCTCGTCGAGACGGGCATGGTCGAGGTCACCGAGCCGGAGACCGTCGTCCGGCTGGACGCGCCCGCCGGGCTCGTCGAGGCGAGGGTCGCGGTCCGCGGCGGGCGGGCGGAGAGCGTCACGCTGCGTATGGTGCCGTCCTTCCTGCTCGAACGCGACGCCGTGGTGGACGTCCCGGGGCTCGGCGAAGTCCGCTACGACATGGCCTACGGCGGCAACTTCTACGCGATCACCGAGCTGGACGCCCTCGGCCTGCCGTTCGACCGGTCCCGCAAGGACGACATCGTCCGCGCCGGGCTCGCGATCATGGCCGCGATCAACGAGCGGAACCCGCCGGCGCACCCGGAGGCGCCGGGCGTCGGCGGCAACAAGCACGTCCAGTTCCTCGCGCCCGGCTCCGACGCGAAGCGGTCCCGCAACGCCATGGCGATCCACCCCGGCTGGTTCGACCGGTCGCCGTGCGGCACCGGGACCTGCGCGCGGATGGCGCAGCTGCACGCGCGCGGTGACCTGCCCCTGGACACCGGGTTCGTGAACGAGTCGTTCATCGGCACCCGCTTCCACGGCCGGCTCGTCGGCACGACCGAGGTCGGCGGGCTCCCGGCCGTCGTCCCGGAGATCTCCGGCCGCGCCTGGATCACCGGCACCGCCACCTACCTCCTCGACCCCGCCGACCCGTTCCCCGAGGGCTTCTCCTTCTGATGAACCACGCTCCGAAGACCCCCGTCGACGCCGCGGTGTCGGCCGCGGTGTCCGCCGCGCCCGGCTGGGCCGCCGCGCCGCCCGGGACCCGCGCCGCCGCCCTGACCTCGGTCGCCGCCGCCCTGGAGGACGCCAGGGCCGACCTCGTCGCCCTCGCCGGCGCGGAGACGCGCCTCGGCGAGGCCCGGCTGAACGGCGAGCTGACGCGCACGACGTTCCAGCTCGCGATGTTCGCCGACGCCGTCCGCGCGGGCGCCTTCCACGACGCGCGCATCGACCGCCCCGACCCGGACTGGCCCACCGGCCCACGCCCCGACCTGCGCCGCTACCGGACGCCCGTCGGGCCCGTCCTGGTGTTCGCGGCGAGCAACTTCCCGTTCGCGTTCAGCGTCGCGGGCGGCGACACCGCGTCCGCGTGGGCGGCGGGCTGCCCGGTCGTGGTCAAGGCCCACCCCGGGCACCCGCGCCTGTCCCGCCGGACGGCCGAGGCGATCCGCGCCGCCGGGCTCCCGGCCGGCGTGTTCGGCCTCATCGAGGGAGAGGACGCGGGCGTCGAGGCCCTGCGGCATCCCGGCGTCGCCGCCGCCGCGTTCACCGGCTCGCAGCGCGGCGGGCTGGCGCTCGCGGGGATCGCCGCCGAGCGTCCCGTGCCGATCCCGTTCTACGCGGAGATGGGCAGCGTCAACCCGTCCGTCGTGACGCCCCGCGCCGCGCGGGCGCGCGGCGACGAGATCGCCCAGGGGTACGCGGCGTCGCTCACCCTGGGCGCGGGGCAGTTCTGCACCAACCCCGGCCTGCTGTTCGCGCCCGCCGGGCTGGTGGGCCGGCTCGCCGGGCGCGTCCGGGACGTCCCGGACGCGCCGATGCTGAACGACCGCATCCGGTCCGCGTTCCTCGCCGGGGCGGACGCGCTGGCGGCCCGCCCCGGCGTCCGGCGGCTGGTCTGGCCGGACGACCCGTCCTCCACCGCGCCGCGCCTGCTCGCCACGGACCTGGACGCGTTCGACGCCGGCGCCGCCGCGGAGTGCTTCGGCCCGCTCGGGCTGGTCGTCGCCTACGAGCGGACGTCCGACCTGCCCGGCGTCCTCGCGGCGCTGCCGGGCCAGCTCACCGCGTCCCTGCACGCCGAACCGGACGAGGCCGCCGGCCTCGCCGCGCTCGCCGGGGTGCTCGCGGGACGCGCCGGACGCGTCCTGTGGAACCAGTGGCCGACCGGCGTGTCCGTCACCCACGCGATGCAGCACGGCGGCCCGTACCCGGCGACGACCGCGCCGTCCACCACCTCGGTCGGGACGGCGGCGATCGACCGGTTCCTGCGTCCCGTCGCGTTCCAGGGCTGGCCGCCAGAGCTGCTGCCGCCCCCGCTGCGCGACGACAACCCGTGGAACGTCCCGCAGGACGTCCGCTAGGAGGAGGGGTCAGCCGACCCAGACCGTCTTGGCGTTGCAGAACGCGTGCATGCCCTCGGCGGACAGCTCGCGCCCGTAGCCGGAGCGCTTCGTCCCGCCGAACGGCAGCTCCGGGTAGGACGTCGTCATCCCGTTGACGAACACCTGCCCGGCGTCCAGTTCCCGGACGAACCGCTCCCGCTCGGCGTCGTCGCGCGTCCACGCGTTGGAGCCGAGCCCGAAGCCCGTGGCGTTCGCGACCTCGACCGCCTCCGACACCCCGCGCACGCGGAACAGCGACGCGACCGGCGCGAACACCTCCTCGTGGTACATCCGCATCTCCGGCGTCACCCCGGACACGACGGTCGGCGGGTAGAACCAGCCCGGGCCGTCCGGGCGCTCGCCGCCGCACAGCACCCGCGCGCCCTTCGCGACCGCGTCCGCGACCAGCTCCTCGGTCTCGGCGCGGGCCCGCTCGCTGACGAGGGGGCCGATGTCGGTGGCCTCGTCCAGCGGGTCGCCGACCCTCTTCGCGCGCATGTTCGCGACGAACCGCCGCTCGAACTCGTCCGCGCAGCCGATGTCGACGATGAACCGCTTCGCCGAGATGCAGCTCTGCCCGTTGTTGAGGCACCGGGACTCCGCCGCCGTCCACGCCGCCGCCTCGATGTCGGCGGACGGCATCACGACGAACGGGTCGCTGCCGCCGAGCTCCAGCACCGTCGTCTTGACCTCGCTCCCGGCGATCGAGGCGACCGACCGCCCGGCGGGCTCGCTGCCGGTGAGCGTCGCCGCCTTCACCCTCGGGTCCCGCAGCACCCGCTCGACCTGCGACGACCCGATCAGCAGCGCCTGGAACGCGCCCTCGGGGAACCCGGCGCGGCGGAACACCTCCTCCAGGAACAGCGCCGTCTGCGGGACGTTCGACGCGTGCTTCAGCAGCCCCACGTTCCCCGCCATCAGCCCCGGCGCGGCGAACCTGATCACCTGCCACAGCGGGAAGTTCCACGGCATGACCGCGAGGACCGGCCCGAGCGGCTCGTAGCGGACGTAGGCGTCGCGCGCGTCCACGTCGCGGGGGTCGGCGGGACGCCGGTCGGCGAGGAACTCCGCCGCGTGCTCCGCGTAGTACCGGCACGCCTTCGCGCACTTGCGCGCCTCCGCGCCGGCGGCCTTCAGCGTCTTGCCCATCTCCGCGGTCATGATCGCGGCGATCCGGTCGGCCTCCCGGTCGAGGACGTCGGCCGCCGCGTTCATCCACCCGGCGCGCTCGGCGAGCGCGGTCGTCCGATAGGAGGCGAACGTCTGCGCCGCCCGGGCGATCCGCCGGTCGACCTCCTCGTCGGTCAGCGCGTCGAAGGTCTTCTCCACCTCGCCCGTCGCGGGGTTGGTCGTCGCGATCGTCGTCATGCCCGGGACGTGCCCGTGGCGCCGACCAGGAAACCGTCAGGCGGGTATCACGCAGACGGGCGACGGCACCTCCAGCGGCGGGCCGGCCGGGACGGGCACGCCGTCCGCGCCGATCCGGAACGTCGCGACCGTGTCGTCGTGCTGGTTGGCCACGTGCATCCAGGCGCCGTCCGTCCAGGCGTCGTCGACGTGGAGGTCGCGGGGGCCGCGCCCGCCGGACGGGACGTCCGCGACCGCCGCCAGCGCGGCGCCGCCGTCCAGCACCCGGTGGGCGGTCACGACGTCCGCGCCGCGCGTGGAGGTGTACACGAACCGCCCGCCGCCGCCGAGCCCGATCGCCCCGGGCAGCGGCGTGCCGCCCGCCGGAGCGGCCGTCACGGGCGTCTCCGCGACGACCTCCAGCCGCGCGTACCCGTCCACCGGCCGCAGCACGAGGACGGTCGCGGCCAGCTCGGTCACCACGTGCACGTACCCGCCCGGATGGACGACCAGGTGCCGAGGGCCGGACCCCGGCGGGACCGGCGTCTCCCCGGCGAGGCGCAGCGCGCCGCCCTCGATCCGGAACGACCGGACGAGGTCGGCGCCGAGGTCGGTGGTCAGGACGGTCCCGTCCGGCGCGGAGGCGCTCGCGTGGGCGTGCGGCCCCTCCTGCCGGTCCGCGCGCGGCCCGCCGCCGTGCCCTTCGGCGACGGCGGGCTCGCCCGCGAACGCGCCGTCCGGGCCGAGCGGGACGGCCCGGACCGTCCCCGACCCGTAGTCCGCGACGACGAGGTGCCGCGCGCCGGGCGGCACGTGCAGGTGGCACGGCAGCGCGCCCGCCGCGCGGCTCCCGATCTCGCGGAGCCGCCCGCCGGACGCGACGCCGGACGCGTCGAACGCGACGACGCCGCCCTCGTCCTCCTCCCGCACCGCGTAGAGGACGTCCCCGCCGGGACGCACCGCCAGGTACGACGGGCTCACCGCCTCGGCGGCCAGCAGGGGAGCGGTCAGGACGCCGTCGTCGCGCCGCGTGACCCGGTAGATCCCGGCGCCTCGCCCGGCCCCGCCGGTGTAGGTGCCCACCCAGAACGCCCGCTCGCCCACCAGAACTCCCATCACGCCGAGACGGGGTGAGCCTAGCGCGAGCGGAGGGTCACTCCGTTGACCGGGCGGACGACACGGGACGCAGGAGCGCCTCCTGCTGGACGGACGCGAGCAGCGTGCCGTCCTCGGCGCGGAGGGCGCCGCGGGCGAGGCCGCGGGCGCCGTGGTTCGTCACCGGGTCCACCGTGTAGAGCAGCCACCGGTCGACGCGCGGCGGACGGTGGAACCACACCGCGTGGTCCAGCGACACCGCAGTGGCCAGCTCGCGCGGCGAGCCCGGCGCGCGGGCGCCGCTGACCACCGCCATGTCCGACAGGTAGGCGATCAGGCAGGCGTGCAGGCCCGGGTCGTCGCCGACCGGGTCCGCCGCCCGGATCCAGAACGGGTGGCGGAGCGGGAACCCGCCCTCCTCCGGCGGGTCGACCAGGCGGACGTCGAACCCGAACGGGCGTCCGAAGAACTCCGGCGGGACGAGCTCGGTCAGGCCCTCCGGGCCGGGCGTGCCGGACGGCGCCTCCTCCTGCCAGTCGAACCCGTCCTCCGGGTCGTGGAACGAGGCGATCAGCTCCAGGATCGGCTTGCCGCCCTGGCTCGCCGTGACGTGCCGGGTGGAGAAGGACCGGCCGTCCCTCGTGCGGGCGACCTCGAACGTCAGCGGCTCGTCCGGCATGCCCGGGCGGATGAAGTAGGCGTGCAGCGAGTGCGGCGGCCGCCCGTCCGCCGTGAGGCACGCGGCGCGCAGGCTCTGCCCGGCGACCTGCCCGCCGAACAGCCGGGGCCGCCCCACCGACCGGGACGTGGTGGCGAACACGTCCTCGCCGAGCGGCGCGAGGTCGAACAGCCGCGCGAGCCGGGAGGGTGCCTCGGAAGGGATGTCGCTCATCGGGAACCTCCTGCGCCTGCCGCCGTGCTCGCTCGTGCCCGCTCGTGCCCGCTCGTGGCCGCGACCTTATCGGCGCGGCGGCGGGCGGCCCCGCATCGGGTGGGACGCCTGCGCGTCCGGGCGGCGCCCTGATACGGTCACGCGCGGTCGACCTATGATCGCCGGCAGGGGACGGCGGGCGCCCGGGGGACGCGGCGCCCGTCCTCGCTCCGTGAGGGGACGGGCCCCGCCGCGCGAGGAGATGAGAGAAGGCAATGGCTGATATCACCGAGTCGCCGGAGTGGTCCGCGCTGGCCGACCACCAGGCGGCGCTCGCCGGGCGGCACCTGCGCGAGCTGTTCGCGGACGACCCGGGCCGCGCCGACCGCATGACGGTGACCGCGGGGGACCTGTACCTGGACTACTCCAAGCACCGCGCCACCGCCGACACGGTGCGGCTGCTGGTCGCGCTCGCCGAGCGGGCCGGGCTGCGCGGGCGGATCGACGCGATGTTCGCGGGGGAGCGCATCAACGTCAGCGAGGACCGGGCCGTCCTGCACACGGCGCTGCGGCTGCCGCCCGGCGAGGCGCTCGCCGTCGACGGCCAGGACGTGGCGGGCGACGTGCACGCCGTCCTCGACAAGATGGCCGACTTCGCCGGGCGCGTCCGCGCGGGGGAGTGGACCGGCTTCACCGGCAAGACGATCACGACGGTCGTGAACATCGGCATCGGCGGCTCCGACCTCGGCCCCGCCATGGCGTACGAGGCGCTGCACGACTACGCCGACGCGGGGATCTCGTGCCGGTTCGTGTCCAACATCGACCCGGCCGACATCGTCGGGAAGCTCGCCGACCTCGACCCCGAGCGGACGCTGTTCGTCGTCGCCTCCAAGACGTTCGGGACGCTGGAGACGCTCACCAACGCCAAGGCCGCCCGGCGGTGGCTGGTCGACCGGCTCGGCGCCGACGAGGCCGTGTCGCGGCACTTCGTCGCGGTGTCGACCAACGCCGAGCGGGTCGCGGACTTCGGCATCGACACCGCCAACATGTTCGGCTTCTGGGACTGGGTCGGCGGGCGCTACTCCTTCGACGGCGCCATCGGCCTGTCCCTGATGATCGCGATCGGCGGCGAGGCGTTCCGCGAGATGCTCGCCGGGTTCCGCGAGATCGACGAGCACTTCCGCACCGCGCCGTTCGAGGCGAACATGCCGGTGCTGATGGGCCTGCTCGGCGTCTGGTACACCGACTTCTTCGGCGCGCAGACCCGGGCCGTGCTGCCCTACAGCCAGCGGCTCGCGCGCTTCCCCGCCTACCTCCAGCAGCTCACGATGGAGTCGAACGGCAAGTCGGTGCGGGCGGACGGCGCGCCCGTCGTCGCGCAGACCGGCGAGATCTTCTGGGGCGAGCCGGGCACCAACGGGCAGCACGCCTTCTACCAGCTCCTGCACCAGGGGACGCGGCTCGTCCCGGCCGACTTCATCGGCTTCGCCGAGCCGTTCGCCGAGCCCGCCGTCGACGGCGCCGCCGGGTCCGCCGGGATGCACGACCTGCTCACCGCGAACCTGCTCGCGCAGACGTCCGCGCTCGCGTTCGGCAAGACGGCCGAGGAGATCGCGGCCGAGGGGACGCCGGCGGCGATCGTCCCGCACAAGGTCATGCCGGGCAACCGCCCGACCAGCACGATCCTCGTGCCGAAGCTCACGCCGAAGACGCTCGGCTCGCTCGTCGCCCTCTACGAGCACATCGTCTTCGTCGAGGGGACGATCTGGGGCATCGACTCCTTCGACCAGTGGGGCGTCGAGCTGGGCAAGGTGATGGCGATGGACCTCGCGCCCGCGCTCACCTCGGCGGAGCCGCCGGCGCGGGCGCCGGACCCCTCGACCGCCGCGCTCGTCCGCCGGTACCGCGAGCTGCGCGGCCGCCGCGTCTGACCCCGCGGACGACCCCCGAGGGCGAAACGACCCCCGAAAACGACATGGGGCCCGCCGGTCGGAACCGGCGGGCCCTTCGCGTGCGGTCGGTCAGGCGCGTGCCACGGGGCCGTCGGCCCAGCCCTGGGCCTCCATGATGGCGCGGAACTCCTCGTAGGAGATGAACCCGTCGAGGTTGCTGTCGGCCTTCTCGAACCTGTCCTGCGTCTCCGAGCGCGTCCACGACAGGCCGAGCTCCTCCAGGACGAGCGTGAACTCCATCAGGTCGAGCCTGTCGTCGCCGCCGAGGTCCGCGCGCCTGAACACGGTGGGAAGGTCGTCCCCGGTCGGTGTTGTCGTCATCTCGCTCCTCGTTCTGGTCAGATGTGCCGCATCCTGCCACAGCGGGAGCCGTTCCGCGCTACGCGTCGCCGGTCAGCTCGGGGATGCGGTGCCGGTAGCGCTCCAGCAGCGCGATGTTCACCTCGTCGCCGCCGGGGACGTTCGCGCTCGTCCAGCGGGGCAGCTCCACCCCGCGCTCCGCGGCGAGGTCGTCGAGCGCGGCCAGCACCCGCGACCACGCGTACGCGGCGAGGATCGTGGACACCGCCGCCGTGCGCGGCCCCGCCGCCGGGTGGACGACGTCGCCCGGCGGGACGCGCGTGTCCAGCACGATCGAGGCGTGGTCGGCGAGCGTCGTCGCGGTCCGCGCGGCCGCGCCCTCCGCCGCCCGCGCCGACGTCACCGCGACGACCGGCACCCCGCGCGCCGCGCACTCGGCGGCGACCTCGACGGGGTAGGGGTTGCGCCCGCTGGTGGAGAACACGACCGCCACGTCCGGCGGGGCGGGCGCGGCGGCCTCCACCACGGCCCGCCCGACCCCGGCGCGGCGCTCGACGCGCGTGCTCCGGACGGCGTGGTCGAGCGGGAACACGCCGGGGTCCCAGATCGGGCGGACGGCGGCGAGCCCGCCCGCCCGGTAGAACGTCTCGAACACCATGGCGAGGGAGTGCCCCGCCCCGGCGACGTGGACGATCCCGTCCGCCTCCACCGACGCCAGCAGCAGCGCGGCGGCGTCGCCGACCGCCGCGCCGGAGGCGGCGTCGAGATCGTCCAGCAGCGTCCGCACCCGGCTGGAGAACTCGGACCGGGTGCTCTCAAGCATCGGGGACGGCCTCCTTCAGCACGCGGGCGAGGTCCCGCTCGCCGGACGCGCCGCGGAGCCGGTCGGCCAGCCCCCCGGACAGCGCCCGGGCCAGCGCGGACAGCGTCCCGACGTGCACGTCCGGGTCGGGCGTGCAGAACGCGAGCAGCAGGTCGACGGGGTCGTTGTCAGGGTGCCCGAACTCGACGGGCGACGCCAGCCGGGTCACGCCGACGCCGACCGCGAGCCCGCCCTCCTCCGGACGGGCGTGGACGAGCGCGAGCCCCTTCGTCAGCACGATGTAGGGGCCGTTCTCCTCCACCACGCGGACGCACGCCTCCGGGTAGCCCTCGCCCGCCGCGCCGGCGGCGACCAGCGCGGCCGCCGCCGCCCGGACGGCCTCCCGCCAGTCGTCCGCCGCGACCGCGTCGGTCGCCGTGACCACCGGCGCCCGCCGGGGGGCCTCGGGGGTCGTCCCCTCGGAACGATCCGTCATGGCAGCCAGCCCTGGTCGGTGAGGCGGTCGCGGAGCTGCGCCTCCAGGCCGTCCTTGTCCAGGAAGTCGCTGACCGTGATCACCACGGGCGCCAGCTCGGAGATCTCGCTGGTGTGCATGCCCTGGCCGATCACCACGTCGGGCGTCATCCCGCGCGCCGTGGACACGTCGGTGTTCTCCACCCGGGCGTCCACGCCGAGCGAGCGGAGTGCGTCCTCGGCGGTCATCTTCAGCATCAGGCTGGAGCCCATCCCGACGCCGCAGACGGCGAGGACCTCCAGTCGCCGGTCCAATGCCATGTCGCCCCTCTCTCGTTGCGGTTGCGTCATGCCTCGGCGGGGGCGCTCTCGGGCGCCGCCGCGTCGCCGGGCTCGTCCGCCCGGCGCTTCTCGGCGCGGCCGAGCAGCACCAGCGTCGCCACCATCGCGGCGAGCGCGACGGCGGGCACGAGCCAGATCGAGTTCCCGCCGACGACCGGGTCGGCGGCCTTCAGCAGCCACGCGATCGCGTACCAGTCGGGGTCGGCGAGGGTCGAAAGCTCCGGCGCGGTCTTGTCGAACAGGTCCCAGGTGACGGCCTGCCCGACGGCGAGGACCAGGCCGGTGATCACGCCGCCGAGGACGGCGCCGCGCCAGCCCGCCACCACGTTGCCGAACAGCGCGGCCGCGCCGCCGACGAAGAACAGCATGATCATGGGCGGGGCGAGGGTGAACCAGCCCGCCCCGGCGAACACCCCGAGGCAGATCAGGAACACGCCGGTGGACGCCACGAACCCGACCATCACGGCGGTCGGCGCGACGGGGAACACGGTCGGCGCGTCCAGCGCGGGGCGGGTGCCCGGGATCACCCGGTCGCTGAACCCCTTGAACGCGGGGACGATCTCGCCGAGGAACATCCGCACGCCGAACAGCAGGATCGCGATGCCGCCCGCGAACCGCAGGCCGACCAGCAGCGCCCACACCCAGGGGGACAGCTTGGCGTCCATCTCGGCGGCGGCCTTGGTCACCACGCCGTGGTCGGCGAGCGCCACCCCGATCAGCATGATCACTGAGATGATCAGCGCGGTGCTGACGTTGACGTCCTTGAAGAACGAGAGCTGGCGGGGCAGCTTCAGCTTCTCGGTGTCGTGCTTCTCGCGGCTGCCGAGCGGGCGGGCGGCGTAGCCGGTGATCAGGCAGGCGAGCGAGCTGGTATGGGCGTAGCCGAACCGGTCGTCCGGCATGACGCGGCGCATCAGCGGGCGCATCCACAGCGGCTGGAGCGTCCAGTACGCGGCGACGAACCCAGCGCCGCACAGCACCAGCGTGAACTGGTCGGCGCCCGGCGCGATCGTGACCAGCGACGCGACCGTCACCGTGCTGACCCAGAACATGAGGTGCCCGGTCAGGTACAGGTACCGGGCGGCCGGGAACAGCCGCACCACCAGGACGTGGACGAGGAACGCGACGGTGATGACGAGCGCGATCGTCCCGCCCTGGTCGGTGAGGAAGTCGGCGAGGCTCCGGTCCGCCTTCGGCGGCGTCGTGCCCATCGCGCTCGCGAGGACGGTCTGGAAGCTCGTCAGCCCGCCCGTGAACACCTCGACGCCGATGAACAGGATCACGACGCCGATGGTGGCGCGCAGCGCGCCGGCGAAGACGTCCTCGAACCGCTTGCGCTGCAGCACCAGGCCGATGAGGGTGATGAGCCCGATGAGGATGGGCACCTGGCCGAACACGTTGTCCGCCAGGAAGGTGAGGATGTCCTTGATGACGTCCATGGGTGAAAGCCTCACTTCTCGGGGGTGGGTCGTGCGCTGTCGCCCCCGTCAGCGCGGATGGACGGTCGTGCGTCCGGGCGGCGCGTCCGGAGCGTGCCGGGCCGCCTGTCTGTCGGGTGGGTGGTGGGTGGCCGGTCCTTCGCGGTGGCCGGTCGTTCAGTGGGTGGGTGGTCGCAGGTCCAGTTCCAGCCGGTACCGGTCGCCCCGGTACAGGGAGCGGACGTATTCCAGGGGACGGCCGCGCTCGTCCCGCGTGACCCGCTCGAACAGGAACGCCGGCGTGTGCACCGGCACGCCCAGCTCGGCGGCCTCCTCGGCGGTGGTCACGGTCGGCTCGATCGTCTCGGTGCCCGAGGCGATCTCGACGCCGTTGCCGCGCAGCAGGTCGTAGAAGGAGCGCCCCTCCAGGTCGTGCCGGCGGAGCCCGGGCATCAGCGAGCGCGGCAGGTACAGCGTCTCGATGGCCATGGAGGCGCCGTCCGCGAGCCGGAGCCGGCGAATGGTAAATACCTCTTCGACGGGGGAGAGGGCCAGCCGCCTGCCGATCCGCGCCCCCGCGGTCTCGGTGCGGAACGACAGGACCCGGCCGCCCGGCTTCATCCCGCGCCTGATCATGTCCTCGGTGAACGAGGTCATGGTCAGCGACACGGCGATCCGGGGTTCGGCCACGTAGGTGCCGCTCCCGTGCCGCCGGTCGAGCAGGCCCTCGGCGACGAGGCCGTCGATGGCCTGGCGCAGGGTGGGCCGGGACACGCCGAGCTCTTCGGCCAGCTTCCGCTCCGACGGCAGGGCGTCCCCGACGTCGAGCCCGTCCAGCATCGCGAGGAGCTCGCGGCGGACCGCCTGCCGTTTCGTGCTCCCGGACCGGGTCTCACCGGTGGATGTCATGCCGCTCACCCCCTTCGATGCTCTTCCTGCTGTTGCACACCGTATGTCCCATTATGGCGACTGGTCAATACCACTTTGGCGATGTTTGCCGTGGTCGTGGCGCGGAGGGCCGACCTACCGTCGCCGGATGAGACATCTCACGCGCCGCGCCCTGGCGCTGACGCTCCCGCTGGTCCTGCCCGCCGCCCTGTGCGCGGTCCCCGCGCGCGCCGCCCCGCCGGGCGCGCGGGACGGCTGGCGGCTGGTCGCCGCCGAGCCCTTCGACCGCCGGATCGACGACGCGAGGCACCCGTGGCGCCCGGACGGCGACGGCCCGTCCAGCCCGTACGACGTGGACATGTACGACAACGACGGAGCGTACTTCGACACCGTGGGTGGTCCGGCGTTCCGCGCGCAGCTCGCCGCCATGCGGACCTACCGCAAGTCGTTCACCTTCGGCGAACACGGCTGGCTGACCGCCGAGCTGGCCGCCCGCGACGCCGACGGCGACGGCAGGCCGGACGCGCCACCCGCGCTCACGTCCCGGAACGGCGTCGCGCGCCTGGACGAGCCCTCCCACCAGGCGGGCGTCGTGATCCGCTCGACCCGCGACCTGCCCGCCGAGTACCGGGTCGAGATGACGCTGCGCGGCCTCGACTTCGGCGGGCAGCGCGGCGGCTCCTGGGACTACCCGGACGGGCGGATCAACGGCTACTCGCCGAAGGGCTGCAAGACCAACTTCCCGTGGGCGTCCGGCGGCGACTTCGCGCGCCCGGAGTGCGAGTGGGCGGACGTCCGCACCGACTCCAACGGCTTCTACTACATGTCGATCATGGACTACCGGCGGGTCGCGCCCCACAACAACGTCTTCATTCACGGCCACCGGAAAGTGGCCATGGACAGCTACAACAGGTACCGCTACGCCGGTTCGGGCCTGCTCTACTGCAACCCGGTCACCCGCCAGTACGAGCCGTACTCCGCCGGGACGGGCAACGGCGTCAACGCGATCTTCATGACCGACGACCGCCGGTACGCGGCGATGCCCGGCACGGAGTACCTGATGCAGAGCGAGTGCGGGTACCGCAAGGGCGGCGCGATCGTCTCGACCGTCGACCTCAAGCCCGAACTCCTGCCGGACGAGCCGTACACGTTCGCGGTGGAGCGGCGCGGCGGCGCCTACACGATGGAGATGTCCGGCGTGTTCGCGCACGCGGGACGCGCCACGTTCCGGTACACGCGGTCGTTCGTCCAGGACGGCGAGCCGATCTGGCACTACAACCAGCGCCCGGACGAGTACGACGGCCGCTTCGACGCCGACTGGACCTGGACGGGCCCGGGCGGCACGCTCGTCGACCGCGGCACGTGGCCCGCCGGGTCCGCCTACCCCGACAGGTTCATGATCGGTGACCCGCACATGAACTTCTACGAAGGGAGCGCGCGGGTGGACGACATCCGCATGTACGTTCCGGACTAGATGTCGGTGGCGCGGGCTAGTGTCCGTTAGAACGTGCCAACGAACGTTCCCGAGCCTCCCCACGGGGCCTCCGGGCCCCAGAAAGGCAGGGCCGCCTCGTGACCGAGCAGACCGTCCCGGGCCGGCCGCCGGAGCCGTCCCTCGCCGACCCCTGCGCCGAGCGGCGGCCGGCGGGGGAGCGGCTGCGCGGCGACTGGACGGGCCCGTCCCCCGCCCTCGACGTGTTCCTGTCCGGCCGCGTCTTCATGGACATGATCTTCACCGGGCTGCCCGGGCTGCCGCCGCCCGGCACCGAGATCGTCACCGACGGGCTCGGCTCCGCCCCCGGCGGCGTCGCCAACATCGCCGTCGCGATGAGCCGGCTCGGCCTGCGGGTCGGGCTGGCGGCCGCGTTCGGCGACGACATGTTCGGCGCCTACCTGTGGCGGACGCTCGCCGAGCAGGAGGGCGTCGACCTCGGGGCGTCCCGGAAGGTCCCCGGCTGGCCGACGCCGGTGACGGTGTCGATGGCCTACGACTCCGACCGCAGCATGGTCACCTACGCGCGTCCCGCGCCCGGCCCGGTCGACGACCTCGCGGGCGCGGAGCCGCCGCCCGCGCGGGCCTGCTTCGTCGACGTGGACCGTCCGGTCCCGGCGTGGGCGGCGGCGATGCGGCGGCGCGGGGCGCTGGTCTTCGGCGACCTCGGCTGGGACCAGACCGGCGCCTGGCCCGCCGAGGTCCTCGACCGGCTGGAGCACGTGGACGCGTTCCTCCCGAACGCCGCAGAGGCGATGGCCTACACCCGCACCCGCACGCCCGAGGACGCCGCCGCGGCGCTGGCCGGGCGCGTCCCGGTCGTCGTCGTCAAGCGCGGCGGCGACGGCGCGATCGCGATCGACTCCGCGGCCGGGGAGCGGGCCGAGGTCAGCGCGCTGCCGGTGGAGGCGCTCGACCCGACCGGCGCGGGCGACGTGTTCGCCGCCGGGTTCGTGTTCGGCACGCTCGCCGGGCTCCCGCTCACCGAGCGGCTGCGGTTCGCCAACCTGTGCGCCGGGCTGTCGGTCCGGCACCGCAGCGGCTCCCTCGGCTCGCCCTGCTGGGGCGAGATCGCCGCGTTCGGCGAGTCCGGCGAGGTCCCCGAGCGGGTCCTCGCCGACTACGCCTTCGTGATCCCCTTCATCCCCGACGCGGCCGACGACGAAGTCGTCCGCGCCGAACCCACCCTGCGCGGGTGAGCGCTATGCGGGGGCGAGGGCGGTGCGGTACTCCTGGGGGCTCACGCCGTGCTCGCGCTTGAAGGCGGTGCTCAGCGCGAACGCGTTGCCGTAGCCGACCTGGCGGGCCACCGCGTCCAGGGTGGCGTCGCTCTCGCGGAGCAGGTCGGCGGCCTGCGCCAGCCGGGCGCCCGTCAGGTACGACATGGGCGGCTCGCCGACCAGCTTCGTGAACCGCTGCGCGAGGGCCGCGCGGGACGCGCCGACCTCGGCGGCGAGGGCGGCGACCGTCCAGGGGTGGGACAGGTCGGCGTGCAGCAGCCGCAGCGCCGGGCCGACGACCGGGTCGCCGTGCGCGCGGTACCAGCCGGGCGCCGCCGCCTCGGGCCGGGAGAACCAGGCCCGCAGCGTGGCGATGAGCAGCAGGTCCAGCAGCCGGTCGAGGACGACGTCCTGCCCCGGCTCGTCCCTGCCGATCTCCTCGGCGAGCACGTCGACCAGCGGCGACCGCCACGTGTCGCCGCGGACGACCGCGATCGGCGGCAGCGCGGACAGCAGCCGCCGCGTCACCGCCCCGCGCATCTGGTAGGTGCCGACCAGCATGACGGTGGTCCCGTCGGGGTCGTTGCCCCAGGCGCGGACGCCGAGGTCCATCGCCTCGGACAGGCTCGTCCCGTCCGGGGTGGTGCAGACCTGGCCGGGGTGGATGACGATCTGCGGCGCGGTCGCCGGGTCGTCGGCGACGGTGTACGGCTCGGGCCCGCGGAAGATCACCATGTCGCCGGGGGAGACGCGGACCGGCTCGGCGCCGTCCGGGACGAGCCAGGCGTCGTCGCGGACCATCGACAGCAGTGTGAGGGGCGCCTCGTCCTGGATCCGCATCGACCACGGCGGGGAGAGGGACGCGCGGAGCAGGAACGCGCCCCGCGCGCGCGGCCCGTCCAGGAGATCGGTGAGGGCGTCCATGCGGCCAGCGTAGACGCTCGCGTATGCGGGCGAGCTTCTCAACGATGGTGGCCCGGACGGCGCGCCGGTTGACTCAAGGGCATGACGAACAAGGCTCTGAACAGCGAAGACGGCGACGACCTCACCCTCGTCCTCGGCGGGACCGGCAAGACCGGCCGCCGCGTGGTCGAGCGGCTGGAGGCGCTGGACGTCCCGGTCCGGATGGGCTCGCGGTCGGCGTCCCCGGCCTTCGACTGGGACGACGAGGCCACCTGGGCGCCCGTCCTCCAGGGGGTGGCCAAGGTCTACCTCTCCTACTACCCCGACCTGTGCGTGCCGGGCGCGCCCGAGGCGATCCGGGCGTTCACCGGGAAGGCGCGGGACGCGGGCGTCCGGCACGTGGTCCTGCTGTCCGGGCGCGGCGAGGACGAGGCGCGCGAGTGCGAGCGGATCGTCCAGGGCTCGGGCCTCGCCTGGACGGTCGTCCGGGCGAGCTGGTTCGCGCAGAACTTCAGCGAGGACTACCTGCTCGACCCGGTCCGCGACGGCGAGGTCGTCCTCCCGGCCGGGGACGTGCCCGAGCCGTTCGCGGACGCCGACGACATCGCCGACGTGGCCGTCGCCGCGCTCACCGACCCCGCGCACGCGGGCGAGGTCTACGAGGTGACCGGGCCCCGCGCGCTGACCTTCGCCGAGGCCGTCGCGGAGATCGGCCGCGCGACCGGACGGGAGATCGCGTTCGTCCCGGTCGCCGTGGACGACTACGCCGCCGCCCTCGCGCACCACGGCCTCCCCGACGAGGTCACCGGCCTGCTGACGTACCTGTTCGGGACCGTCCTCGACGGCCGCAACGCCGAGCCCGCCGACGGCGTCCGGCGGGCCCTCGGCCGCGCGCCGCGGGACTTCGCCGACTACGCGCGGGACACCGCCGCCAGCGGCATCTGGAACACCTGACACCCACCCCCACCCACGACCACGGATTGGAACGACGATGAAGTTCTCGCTCGCGGGCGTCTCGGCGACGCTGTCGATCATCATGGCGGCCGGCATGGCCGGGACGTTCTTCGGCTTCTCCACCGGCGTCATGCCGGGCCTGAACGCGGCGCGGCCCGGCTCGGCGATCGACGCCATGCAGGGCATCAACCAGAAGATCCAGAACCCGCTGTTCGTCGCGATGTTCATGCTGGTCCCGGTGGTCGCGGCCGCCGCGGGCGTCCTGCTGCTGACGCTGGACCAGAAGGCGGCGGCCGTCCTGTTCTTCGTCGCGGCGGGCGTGTACCTGCTGGGCGCGCTCTTCCCGAGCTTCGCGGTGAACATCCCGATGAACAACGACCTGGACGCCGTGAAGATCCCGGACGGCGCGTCCGAGGCCGCGAAGACCTGGTCGGACTACTCCGGCCGCTGGACGGCCTGGAACAGCGTCCGCGCCGTGGCCGGCTGGGCGAGCGTCCTCGCGATGTCCCTCGGCCTCTACGTCTGGGGCAAGAACGCCTGACCGGACGCGCGGACGCGGCCCGCCCTCCCTCGAGGAGCGCGGGCCGCGTCCGCGTCGCGTCACGGCAGGAGCAGCCCCCAGTACACCGCCCACGGGACGAACACCGTGCCCGCCGTCACCAGCAGCCCGAGCCGGACGCGCTCGACCGCCGGCACCGCCCCGGCCCGCCGCCACGCCGCCGCCGTGCCCGCGACCGCCGCGACGGCCGCCACCGCGAGCCCCTGGAGCGCGAGCCAGGGCAGCGGCCGGCCCGCGAGGACGGGCCCGGGGTCCGGCGCCCGCCCGGCGGCCATCAGGTAGAAGAGGTAGAAGAGCAGGCCGAGCGCCGCGAGGAGCCCGGCGCCGGAGAGCAGCCGGGGCGCCCACCGGCTCACCGGCCGGACCGTCCGCCCGCGCACCCGCCGGACCAGCGCCACCAGCGGGTACGCGGCGAACGCGACGACGAACAGCACGAAGGCGACGAGCTGCGCCCACGCCGACGCCCACCACGGCGACGGCGAGACCTCGGCGCTCCGGTGCTCCTGGCGGGGCGGCGCCGGGGCGTCGGCGACGGGCGCCTTCCCGCTCGTCGCGTCGCGCACCCAGGAGCCCACCAGGTCGGCGTAGCCGGGGGCCAGCGCCTCGCCCCGGGTGACGCCGCCGTCGGGGGTCGTGTGCGCGCCGTGGTCGGCGCCCGCGAAGAAGCGGAACGTGTAATGGACGTTGCCGCCGCGCCGCAGCGCCCGCGCGAACAGCGGCGGGTTGTCTCCCGGCGGCGTCTGGAGGTCGTGGTCGCCCCACACCCCGAGCAGCGGCTGCCGGACCCGGCTCAGGACGTCCTCCGCGGGGAAGAACGCCTCGGCGAACAGGCCCGCGTCCGCGCCGAGCCGGGCGAAGTTCCGCTTGCCGTGGTCGATCAGCGAGCCGGACGCGCCCGCCCGGCGCAGCGCGGACGCCTCGTTCCAGAGTTGCTGGCGGATCGGCGGCATGGCGTTGCCGCCGACCACGATCACGAACGCGACGTCCGCCGACCGGGACGCGGCGAGCGGCGCGACCCAGCCGCCCTCGCTCAGCCCCCACAGCCCCACCTTCGCCGGGTCGACGCCGGGCCGGGCGCGCAGCGCGCGCACGCCGCCGAGCGCGTCGTCCGCGAGCTCGGAGTAGGAGCGGCGGAAGTCGGTGTACCCGACGGACCGCTTGTCGTAGATCAGCACGGCGAGCCCCCGCCGCGCGAACTCGACGGCCTCGGTGAGCAGGTGGTCGCGCGGCACGCCGGAGCCCGAGCCGGTGACGAGCACGACGCCCGGCAGCGGCCCGGCCGCCTTCCGCGGCGCCACGACGGAGCCGTGCAGGGTGAGCCCGCCGTACCCGGTGAAGCTCACCTCGTCGGCGGTCAGCCCGGCCGGCACGGGAACCCGCGCGGACGGCGCGGTGCGCGCGGCCCCCGCCGGGGGAGAGCCCGCGATACCAAGCAACGCGGCGGCGAGGAGCGCCGCCGCGGCGATGAGCACTGTCTTCATGGCGGCGACGCTAGACCACAGAGAAGTCTCTGCAAAGGGTTCTCTGCAAAGATACCTCTGCAGTATTAGACTGCTCCCCATGAAGGACGACCTGGAGCCCGTGATCCTGGACGACCCGGGACGGATCAAGGCGCTGAGCCACCCGCTCCGCCGCCGGATCCTGCACCGGCTGCGCGCGCACGGACCCGCGACGTCCACGACGATCGGGGAGGTGCTCGGCGCCAACACCGGCACGACGAGCTACCACCTGCGGCAACTGGAGAAGTACGGGTTCATCGAGGAGATCCCGGAGCGGTCCGCCGGGCGGGAGCGCTGGTGGCGGCCCGCCGACACCCCGCGCGACCTGCGGCTCCCCGCCCCGGACACGGTCGCGCCCGAGGACCGGGCCGTCCTGGACGAGCTGATGCGCGTCGCGCACGCCGAGGACCTGGAGCTCTTCCGCAGGCTGCCCGCCGAGTACGCGCGCGACCGGTCCTGGGCGCTGCTGTCGCGCGGCTTCGCCCACATGACCGAGGAGGGCCTCGCCGAGTTCTTCGAGGCCTACATCCGCCTGCTGCACGAGCACTCGCACCGCCGGGAGGACGCGCCGCCGGGCGCGCGTCCCGTGCACATCCGGCTCTTCACCGTCCCCGCCGACGAGGACTGAGGGGCGCCTTCGGGCCTTACGATCTATGGGATGAGCGGTGTGCACGCGATCAGCGACCTGCACGTGGGATTCCCCGAGAACCGGGCCTTCGTCGAGGGCCTGCGGCCCGAATCCGGCGACGACTGGCTGATCGTGGCCGGCGACGTCGCCGAGCGGTTCTCCGACGTCGAGTGGACCCTGCGCACGCTTCGCGAACGGTTCGCGACCGTGATCTGGACGCCCGGCAACCACGAGTTGTGGACCGTCAAGGACGACCCGGTCCAGCTACGCGGCGAGGCCCGCTACCGGCGGCTGGTCGAGATGTGCCGGTCCCTCGGCGTCCTGACCCCCGAGGACCCGTACCCCGTGTGGGAGGGCGAGGGCGGCCCCGTCACCATCGCGCCCCTGTTCCTGCTGTACGACTACACGTTCCGGCCGGAGGGGACCTCCACGAAGGAGGAGGCGCTCGCCGTCGCGCACGAGGCGGGCGTCGTCTGCACCGACGAGGTCTACCTGCACCCCGACCCGTACCCGACGCGGGACGCCTGGTGCGACGCCCGCGTCGCCTACAGCGAGAAGCGCCTCGCCGCCCTGGCGCCGGGGACGCGCACCGTGCTGGTCAACCACTGGCCGCTCGTCCGCGAACCGACCCGCATCCTCTGGTACCCGGAGTTCGCGCAGTGGTGCGGGACGGAGCGCACCGCCGACTGGCACCGCCGGTTCGGCGCGGTGTCGGTCGTGTACGGCCACCTGCACATCCCCCGGACGATCCGGACGGACGGCGTCCCGCACGTCGAGGTGTCGGTCGGCTACCCGCGCGAGTGGCGCAAGCGGGGCGAGGCGCCCCGCGGGCCGCGCCGCGTCCTGCCGCCCTCCCCGGAGACCGCCTGACCAGGAAACGCCTGACCAGCCGCGTCAGCCCGCCTTGCCGGAGAGCACGCCGCGGGAGGCGAGGGCGAGGAGCCGTCCGGCGGCGGCCGGCTCCCGCTCGGTGACGGTCGCGATCCCGGCCGCGAGGCGGAGCGCGTCGGTGAACACGGCGTCCTCGGGGACGTCCCCGGCGTCCCGCGCGCGGGCGAAGAGGGCGGCGCCCGCCTCGCGCATCGCGCGGCACGCCGCGGACGGCTCCGGCGGGTCGTCGCGCAGCGCCACCGCCGCCGACGCCGCCATCCCGGGGAACGCCGTCACCCCGGACACGTACGCGCGCAGCCACGCCGCCAGCGCCGCCCCCGGATCGGGGGCGGCGAGCAGCTCGCGCGCGGTCGCCGCCAGCCCGTCGTAGACGTCGGCGAGCACCGCCTCCAGGAGGTCCTGCCGGGTCGGGAAGTGGCGGTAGAGCGTTCCGATGCCGACGCCCGCGAGCCGCGCGATGCCCTCCAGCGAGGCGTCCGCCCCGTCCCGGCCGAAGGTCTCCCGCGCCGCGGCGAGCAGCCGGGCCCGGTTGCGGCGCACGTCGGCGCGCACCGCCCTCACCGCCACCGCCGGTGGCATGTCGTCGCTGGTCACGTGATCGTCGGTCCTTCCGGCGAGTGGACGGGCCGGCGGCGATCCGGAGGGCTCCGCGGCTTTTGGAACGGTCCCTCGATACTAGCCCGAGCTAGGCGGGGGGCGGCCCACCGGGGGAGACCGGCAGGTAGACGCGGCCTCCGCCGTCCCGGAACTCACCGGCCTTCGCCCGCATCCCGGCCGCGAGCGCCTCGTCCTCGGCGAGGCCGTGCTCGGCGGCGTACCGGCGGACGTCGCGGGTGATCTTCATCGAGCAGAAGTGCGGCCCGCACATCGAGCAGAAGTGCGCCGTCTTCGCCGGGGCGGCGGGCAGCGTGGCGTCGTGGAACGCCCGCGCCGTGTCCGGGTCGAGGGACAGGTTGAACTGGTCCTCCCAGCGGAAGTCGAACCGCGCGTCGGACAGGGCGTCGTCCCACGCCTGCGCGCCCGGATGCCCCTTCGCGAGGTCCGCCGCGTGCGCCGCGATCTTGT
The DNA here is from genome assembly GCF_001552135.1 of Actinomadura chibensis NBRC 106107. Lineage (GTDB taxonomy): Bacteria > Actinomycetota > Actinomycetes > Streptosporangiales > Streptosporangiaceae > Spirillospora > Spirillospora chibensis. The sequence goes on from NZ_BCQP01000010.1 coordinate 287,550, forward strand.
AGGCGATCACGCCCGCCTTGACGTCGTCGCGGTCCGGCAGCCCGAGGTGCTCCTTCGGGGTGACGTAGCAGAGCATCGCGGTGCCGTGCCAGCCGATCATCGCCGCGCCGATCGCCGAGGTGATGTGGTCGTAGCCGGGCGCGATGTCGGTGGTCAGCGGGCCGAGGGTGTAGAACGGGGCGCCGTCGCACCACTCCTGCTGCAGGTCGACGTTCTCCTTGATCTTGTGCATGGGGACGTGGCCCGGCCCCTCGTTCATCACCTGGTTGCCGAACTCCGCGGCGATCCTCGTCAGCTCGCCCTGGGTGCGCAGCTCGGCGAACTGCGCCTCGTCGTTGGCGTCCGCGATCGAGCCGGGGCGCAGCCCGTCGCCGAGCGACCAGGTGATGTCGTACGCGGCGAAGATCTCGCACAGGTCGCGGAAGTTCGTGTAGAGGAAGTTCTCCTCGTGGTGCGCCAGGCACCACGCCGCCATGATCGAGCCGCCCCGGGAGACGATCCCCGTCTTGCGCCCGGCCGTCAGCGGCACGTACCTGAGCAGCACCCCGGCGTGGACGGTCATGTAGTCCACGCCCTGCTCGGCCTGCTCGATCACCGTGTCGCGGAAGACCTCGTAGGTCAGTTCGGCCGGGTCGCCGCCGACCTTCTCCACCGCCTGGTACAGCGGGACGGTCCCCACCGGCACCGGCGAGTTCCGCAGGATCCACTCCCGCGTCGTGTGGATGTCCCGCCCCGTGGACAGGTCCATGATCGTGTCGGCGCCCCAGCGGGTCGCCCAGGTCATCTTCTCGACCTCGTCCTCGACGGACGACGCGACCGCCGAGTTGCCGATGTTGGCGTTCACCTTCACGAGGAAGCTCCGGCCGATGACCATCGGCTCGATCTCGGGGTGGTTGACGTTGGCGGGCAGCACGGCGCGGCCCGCGGCCAGCTCGTCCCGGACGACCTCCGGCGCGACGCCCTCGCGCAGCGCCGCGAACTCCATCTCCGGGGTGATCTCCCCGCGCCGCGCGTACGCGCGCTGCGTCACCGCGCCGCCGGTCGCGCGGCGCGGCCTGCGCGTCAGGCCCTCCCGGGCGGGGCCGGGGCGCCCGTCGGCCTTGCGGCCGTCGTCCTCGGGTCGGACGGCCCGCCCCTCATACGGCTCGGTGTCGCCGCGCTCGGCGATCCACGCCTCGCGGAGCGGGGGCAGCCCGGCGCGGACGTCCGTCCGGTGCGCGGGGTCGGTGTACGGCCCGGACGTGTCGTACAGGACGACGGCCCCGCCGCCGGTCAGCGGCACCTCGCGCATCGGGACGCGCAGGTCCGGGCGCGAGCCCTGGAGGTAGGTCTTGCGCGCGGCTGGAACTGGAACCACAGGTTCGGTCATGACGACTCGATCTCTCCCTACGCCGGCATTACCCGGTCAGGTTCATGCGGTCAGCGGCCGTCTCAGCCGCTATCTCAGCCCGGTTCGCCGGACCCCCGCGATCTGTCGCCACCGACGCTAACCCGGTCCACCCCCGTTGCCGCAACCGCCGGTCATGGGGTAGACGCGCGCGTTAGGACGGCCGGGGCGCGGCCCCCGCCAGCAGGGGCAGGGCCAGGGTGAGCGCGCGCAGCGCGGCGGGCGCGGACGGGGACCGGTACAGCCGCGTCCCGCCCTCCCCGTCGGCCGGGACCCGGAGGGAGGCGGACTCGCGGCCGTCCACGCCGGTGACGACGTAGCGCCCGCCGCCGCCCCGGGTGGTGCCGAGGAGCATGCCGTCGGCCGCGTGGAAGGACGGCTCGCGCGAGCCCCTGACCCGGCCGATGAGGCGGCCGTCCGCGTCGAGGACGCGGATCCGGTCGCGGCCGAGCGGCGGCCGCTTGAACACGAGCAGCCTCGCCGCGTGGGGGTCGCGGAGGACGACCGTCCGGCGGCGTCCGCAGGCGACCGCGAGCAGGGCGCCGCCGCGCTCGCACCGGTAGCGGCCCCGGTCGTCCACGGTGACGCGGTCGGCCCTGGTCAGCGCGTCCGGCGGCGGCGGCTCGACCTCCTCGCCCGCGTCGTCGACGACGCGCCACGGCACGCCGAGTGTCCCGGTCGCGGCGTCCCGGACGGCGTCGAGCCGACCCGGGGGCAGCAGGCGGCCGCGCAGTAGGGGCGCGGCGCCGTCCTCGACCTTCGCGACGGCGGCGACGCCGGGGGCCGCGGCGGGGTCGAGCCAGACCGTCCACACGGGGTCGGCGACGGGCCAGGCGATGCCGATCGCGTCCAGCGCGCTCACCGGCACGGACGCCCGCGCCCCGCCCCGGCGCAGGACGAGCCCCTTCGCGTCGATCGTCACGACCAGCCGGGTCCGGAAGATCACGGCGGCCCACCCGGCGGCGGCCAGCGCGCCGATCCCGAGGAGGACGGCGGCGCGGCGCGCGTCCTCGGCGTCCAAGGCGCCGGTCCGCGCGGCCAGCGCGGCGAGCGCCGCGAGGGCGAGCGCGGCCAGGCAGGTCCGGAGCGGCCACCGGTAGGCTCTCCGGCCCGGCGCGACCCGGAGCTCCTGCGGGGGGACGGACGGCGGGGGCACGGACACTGTCAGCCCTTCGTGATCGAGTCCGCAGAACTATAGGGGCGCAACCCCCGTTTCACCGGAAAGCACGCGACAGTGATCATCCTGCCCGTCCGGCCCGCCGAAGGGAACGGCCGCCGCGTGTCCGGGTTCGGAGCGGGGCGGTGCGGCGCGGTCCGGGGCGTCGGTGAGAATGGACGGGTGGTGATCGTGCCCCGGGCCGGTGTGACGGCGAAGGACGCCCTGCTCGCGGCGGTGCTGGCGGCCGTCGCGGTGGCGGTGGCGGCGGCGTGGCCCGGCGTCCGCGGCCTGGACGCCGCCGGAGCGCTGCTGCTCGTCGCGGCGCACGTCCCGCTCGCGCTGATCAGGCGGTGGCCGACGCCGGGCCTCGTCGCGCTGGTCGCCCTGGTGCTGCCCTACCACCTGGCGCAGTACCAGCACCACGCGCTGGTGCCCGCCGAGGTGATCGCGCTGTTCGCGTACGCGGTGCTCGGACGGCGGGTCAGGGTCGTCCTCACCGTCGTCGGGTTCCTGCTGGGCGTGTGCGTGGTCGGGATGGCGATGCGGGCGGGCGGAAGCTCCGTCCGCGAGCAGATCGCGGTGATCGAGGCCGTGGTGTCGGTCGTGATCGCCGTCCAGGTGTGGCGGACGCACCGGGCCCGGGTCGCGACGATCACCGAGCGGGCCGAGCGCGCGGAGCGCACGCGCGAGGAGGAGGCGCGGCGGCGGGTCGCCGAGGAGCGCCTGCGGATCGCCCGCGACTTGCACGACCTGCTGGCCCACAGCATCACGCTGATCGGCGTCCAGGCGGGCGCGGCGGCGCACCTGGTCCGCGGCGACCGGCCGCTCGACCGGGACGAGCTGGCCGACGCGCTCGGCGCGATCGCCGAGACCTGCCGGGACGCCCGCACCGAGCTGCGCGGCACGCTGCAGGTCCTGCGCGGCACGGACGCGGCGCCGTCCGGGTTGCCGGACGGGACGCTGCCCGGCACGGGCGGCATCGCCGACCTCGTCCAGGCCGCGCGGTCCGCCGGGATCGAGGTGGACCTCGACGACGCGGGCGCCGGGACGCCGCCGCCGGAGGTCGGCGTCGCGGCGTACCGGATCGTCCAGGAGGCCCTGACCAACGTTGTCAAGCACGCGGCCGCGAAGCACGTCGTGGTGAGCCTCACACGCGCGGACGGCGGCCTCGTCGTGCGGGTGGCGGACGACGGCCGCGGGCCGTCCGGCGGGACGCCGAGCGGCTTCGGCGTGCTCGGCATGATCGAGCGGGCGCGCAGCGTCGGCGGGACCCTCGACGCGGGTCCGCGCGACGGCGGCGGGTTCGCCGTCACGGCCGTGTTCCCGGCCGCGGACGTCGCGGCGCCGCGGTGACCGCGCGCCGGGCGGCCCGCGGCGCGGCACCGGGACGATCTACCCGCGAGGGCTTTCAAACCCTTACCGGTAGGGTCAGGATCAAGGGGGACCAGGGGAGGCGAGCGCGTCGGTGAGCACGCAGAGCACGCAGCGGGAAGCCCCGCAGGACCGGATCTTCACGGTGCCGAACAGCCTGAGCCTCGCCCGGCTCGTCGGCGTCCCGCTGTTCCTGTGGCTCGTCCTGATCGAGGCCGACTGGTGGGCGCTCGGCCTGCTGGTGTTCGCGGGCCTGTCGGACTGGCTGGACGGCAAGCTCGCCCGGATCCTGAACCAGACCAGCAAGCTCGGCGCGATGCTCGACCCGGCCGCCGACCGGCTCTACATCCTCGCGACGCTGGTCGGGCTGACGATCCGCGACATCATCCCGCTGTGGCTCGTGGTGCTGCTCGTCGCCCGCGAGCTGGCGATCGTGCCGATCGCGCCGATCGTCCGGCGGCTCGGGTACAGCGGCACCCTGCCCGTGCACTTCATCGGGAAGGCGGGCACGCTCTGTCTGCTGTACGCCTTCCCGCTGCTGCTGCTCGGCGACCACGACGGGACGGCCGCGACCGTCGCGAAGGTGATCGGCTGGTCGTTCGCGATCTGGGGGGCGGGCCTGTACTGGTGGGCCGCCGTCCTGTACTGGGAGCAGACGCGGCAGCTCGTGGTGGCCGCCCGCGGCGCGCCGCCGCCGGCCGCGCCCGACCCGGACCCCGAGGGCGAGCAGGAGGGAGCGGAGACCCCCCGATGAAGGCCGTCGTGATGGCGGGAGGCGAGGGGACGCGGCTGCGCCCGATGACCGCCAACCAGCCGAAGCCGCTGCTTCCCCTCGTCAACCGGCCGATCATGGAGCACGTGCTGCGGCTGCTGAAGCGGCACGGGTTCGGCGAGACCGTCGTCACCGTCCAGTTCCTCGCGGCGCTGGTCCGCAACTACTTCGGGGACGGCGAGGAGCTCGGCATGGCGCTGAGCTACGCGACGGAGGAGGTCCCGCTCGGCACCGCGGGCAGCGTGAAGAACGCCGAGGAGGCGCTGCGCGACGACCGCTTCCTGGTGATCTCCGGGGACGCCCTCACCGACATCGACCTGACCGACATGGTGCGGTTCCACGAGGAGAAGGGCGCGCTCGTCACGATCGGGCTGAAGCGCGTCCCGAACCCGCTGGAGTTCGGGATCATCATCGTCGACGACGAGGGCCGCGTGCGCCGCTTCCTGGAGAAGCCGACGTGGGGCCAGGTGTTCTCCGACACGGTCAACACCGGCATCTACGTCATGGAGCCGGAGGTCCTGGAGCACGTCGCGGCGGGGGAGCCGGTCGACTGGTCCGGGGACGTGTTCCCCGCGCTGCTCGCGGCCGGAGCCCCGCTCTACGGGTACGTCGCCGACTGCTACTGGGAGGACGTCGGCACCCACGAGAGCTACCTCAAGGCGCAGGCCGACATGCTGTCCGGGCAGGTCGGCGTCGACCTGGACGGCTTCGAGGTGTCGCCGGGCGTGTGGGTCGCCGAGGGCGCGGAGGTGGACGCCGAGGCCGTCCTCAAGGGCCCGCTCTACATCGGTGACTACGCCAAGGTCGAGGCGGGCGTGGAGCTGCGGGAGTACACCGTCCTCGGCAGCAACGTCGTCGTGAAGGAGGGCGCGTTCCTGCACCGGGCGGTCGTCCACGACAACGTGTTCGTCGCGCCGTCGACGAACCTGCGCGGCTGCGTCGTCGGCAAGAACACCGACATCATGACGGGCGCCCGCGTCGAGGAGGGCGCCGTCATCGGCGACGAGTGCGTCATCGAGGCGGAGGCGTACGTCTCGTCCGGCGTGAAGGTGTACCCGTTCAAGACGATCGAGGCGGGCGCGGTCGTCAACACGAGCGTGATCTGGGAGTCGCGGGGGCAGCGCAACCTGTTCGGGCCGCGCGGCGTGTCCGGGCTGGTCAACGTCGAGATCACGCCGGAGCTCGCGGTGCGGCTCGCGAGCGCGTACGCGACCACGCTGAAGAAGGGCTCGACGGTCGTCACCGGCCGGGACGTCTCCCGCGCCGCCCGCACCCTGAAGCGCGCGGTGAACAGCGCGCTGACCGCGAGCGCGATCGACGTCCGCGACCTGGAGGCGACGCCGCTGACCGTCGCCCGGTTCGAGACCGGCCGGGAGGACGCCGTCGGCGGCATCTACATCCGCACCACGCTCGGCGACCCGCAGGGCGTCGACATCCTGTTCTTCGACTCCGGCGGCGCCGACCTGTCCCAGGCGGCGCAGCGCAAGCTGGAGCGGGTGTTCGGGCGGCAGGAGTACCGGCGCGCGTTCCCCGGCGAGATCGCGGAGCTGACCTACCCGCCGCGCGTCGTCGAGACCTACACCCGCGACCTGCTGCGCCGGGTCGACATCGGCGGGGTCCGGGAGGCCGGGCTCAAGATCGTCCTGGACTGCGCGGGCGGCGTCGCCGCGCTCGTCCTGCCGAGCCTGCTCGGCAAGATCGGGGTGGAGGTCCTCACCCGCAACGCCGGGCTGGACGAGGCGAACCCGACCGAGACGCTCGCCGAGCGGATGCGCGACCTGGAGCGGCTCGGCGAGCTCGTGTCGTCGTCGCGGGCCGCGTTCGGCGTCCGGTTCGACCCGGTGGGGGAGCGGATCTCCCTGGTCGACGAGAACGGCGAGCTGGTCGGGGACGACCGGGCCCTGCTCGTCATGCTCGACCTCGTCGCCGCGGAGCGGCGCGGCGGACGGGTGGCGCTGCCGGTGACGACGACGCGGGTCGCCGAGCAGGTGTGCCGGTTCCACGGCGTGCGGGTCGAGTGGACGTCCACGTCCCAGGACGTGCTGACCAAGGCGGCCGCGCAGCCCGGCGTGATCTTCGCCGGGGACGGCCGGGGCGGGTTCCTGATGCCCGAGTTCGGCGGCACCGTCGACGGGATCGCGGCGTTCGCCCGGCTGGTCGGGCTCGTCGCGCGGACGCGCCTCACGCTGTCGCAGATCGACCGCCGGATCCCGGACGCGCACCTGCTGCGCCGGTCCGTCCCGACGCCGTGGGCGGCGAAGGGCGGCGTGATGCGGCGCGTCGTGGAGGCCGCCGGGAGCCGCACCGTCGACACGACCGACGGCGTCCGCGTGGTCGAGGACGACGGCCGCTGGGTCCTCGTCCTGCCCGACCCGGCGGAGGCGGTGACGCACCTGTGGGCCGAGGGCCCCGACGCCGACGCCGCCCAGGCGCTGCTGGAGGACTGGGCCGCCGTCGTCGAGCGCGCCGGGTCCTGAGCCGCGCTCAGCAGCGCTCGCGGGGCTTCAGGCCGGTCGCGTCCGGCTCGCCGGTCCCGTAGGCGGCGGCGAGGAAGCCGGTGAGGCGGTCGACGTCGGCCGTGTTGGACACGAGCCCGAGCGACGCGCGCACCGCCCCGCCGCTCGGCAGGCCGAGGACGCCGAGGTAGTCGTCGAGCGTCCGCATCCGCCGGTGCGCGGTGAGCCGCAGCGCCCGCTCCGGGATCTCGAACGCGCCCTCCCCGGCGCCGGGGTTGCAGAAGCACCCGGTGCGGACCGAGATCCCCGCGGCGGCGGTGTCGCGGGCCACGATCCGCTCGTCGACGACCCCGCCGCGCGCGTCGAGGACGTTGAACGCGACGGTGCCGCCGCGCCGGTCGGTGCCCTCCGGCCCGTAGACCCGGACCAGCGGGGAGCCGTCCGGGTGGCGGAGCGCGGCGAGGCGGCGCAGCAGGCGGGCCGTCAGGAACGTGACGCGGCGGTGGATGAGGTCCATGCCGATGTCCTCGATCCAGCGGATGCCGAACTCCACGTCCGGGATAGACAGGAAGTTGAGGGTGCCGTCCTCGAACGCCGTCTCGTCCGGGGCGAGGACGTGCCAGCCGCCGAGCGCGCTGACGGCCTGGATCGTCCCGCCCGCGAACCACGGGCGGCGCAGCCGCGACAGGGCCTCGCGCCGCGCGACGAGCGCGCCGACGCCGGTCGGGTACCCGAACACCTTGTACCAGCTCACCGGGACGAAGTCGGGCCGCACGACGGAGAGGTCCAGGCGGTTGGCGGGGACGAACGCCGCCGCGTCCAGCAGGACGTCGTAGCCGTGCGCCCGCGCGAGCTCGATCCAGCTCAGCGGGTGCTGCACGCCGCTGAAGTTGCTCTGCGCCGGGAAGACGAACAGGCCGCGCCGGCCGGTGAGCGCGGCGGCCACCTCCTCGTCGGGGACGCGCAGCTCCGGCCCGCAGACGGGGACGTGCACCGTCGCCGCGCCGCGCGCCCGCGCGAACTCGCGCAGCCCGTTCACCGAGTTGTGGTTGTCGCCGGTGAGGACGAGCCGGTCGCCCGGCTCGAACGGATACGCCTCGCCGACGAGGCGGCACGCGCCGCTCGCGTTCGGCGTGAACACCACCGCGTACTCGTCCGGGGAGGCGTTGAAGAACGCGAGGATCGCCTCCCGCGTCCGCTCGACCAGGGCCGTGGACGCGCTGGACGTCGGGTTCTCCGAGTGCGGGTTGCCGTAGCAGCGGCCCGCGAGCCGCTCGCAGTGGGCGCGGATCTGCGCGTCCGCCGCGACGCCCGAGCCGGTGTAGTCGAGATAGGTCTGGCCGCGTTCGTCCAGGTAGCGGTACTCGGTGGCGCGCAGCTCGTCGAGCCGCCGCGTCCCCGCGTAGCCCCCGCCGCAGCCGGACGGGTCGTCTGAGCCGGATGAAGGGCCCATGGTGCACCCCCCGCGTGCATGTAAGCCACACCCTTAGGGAAACGGTCCGTAATTCGGGTGTGACACGCAAGGGGGTGTCCTGACCTTTTTTGGTCCGGCCGGGGACGTTTGTCAGGTAGGCCGGATGTCAGGTGCGCCGGACGATCACCAGCCACGTCCCGGCGAGGAACAGCGCCGCGAACCCGCCGAGGAACGCCCAGTCGGCGGCGACGGCGCGGGAGAACGTGTCCCCGTAGGAGTCGAGCAGCGGCGGGCCGAGCGGGGAGCGCCCGGTCGCCCAGAGCCGCTCGACGCCGAGGCTGTGGCCGAGCCCCTCGAACGCCCACCGGTTGGACATCGCGTAGCTCAGCCAGCGTCCCGGCGCCGCCATCACCGGAACGGGCAGGATCGCGCCCACGAACAGCACCTGCGGGAAGCACAGCATCGGCAGCGCCATCGTCGCCTGCGCCGGGTCGGTCACGGCCGCGGACACGAGCAGCCCCAGCGCCAGCGCCGCCAGGGAGCACAGCAGCAGCGTCGCGAACAGCTCCCCGTAGGTGCCCCAGCCCGCCGGGGGCAGCCGGTCGAGGGCGCGCAGGACGCCGAGGGTCAGCGCGTCCACGACGGCCAGCAGCGGCAGCAGCACGGCGACCTTCGCCAGCACGTACGGCCCGGCGCGCAGCCCGGTGAGCCGCTCCCGCCGCACCACCGGCAGCTCCGCGCACACCTGGAGCAGGCCGTAGGTGAGGCCGAAGAAGAACCCGCCGAACGCGATCCAGAACAGGATCATCACCGTGGCGCTCGGGCTGGGCGCGGCGGGGGAGAACGCCCCCGGGCGGAACAGGACGGCGAACATCGCCAGCACCATCACCGGCGAGCCCGCGAGGACGGCGAGCGTCAGGCGGTTCCGGGTCAGCAGGTCGGCGTTGCGGCGGCTGAGCAGGGCCCACTGCCGCCACGCCCCCACCGGCCGCCCTCCCGGCGGCGGGTGGTCGATGTCGCGCGGCGCGGGCTCCACCGGGGGCTCCGCTACGGGGGCCGCCGCGGTCTCCGCGGGGTCGCCGGACAGGCGGAGGTAGACCTCGTCGAAGCCGTCGGCCCGGAAGTGCGCGAGCGCCTCGCCGGGCGGGCCGTAGAACGCGAGCGTCCCGTCCATGGCGAGGACGGCGACCTTGTCGCAGGCGGCCGTGTCCGGCGGGTGGTGCGTGGTGAGGACGACCGTCGTCCCGGTGGCGGTGAGGCCGCGCAGCGTCCGCATCAGCCCGGCCGCCGTCGCCGGGTCCAGGCCGGACGTCGGCTCGTCCAGGAAGAACACGCGCGGCCTGGTCAGCAGCTCGACCGCGATGCTGGCGCGCTTGCGCTCGCCGCCGCTCAGCGCCCCGACCCGCTGCCCGGCGCGCCCGGTGAGACCCAGCGCCGCGAGCGCCCCGTCGACCGCGCGCCCGGCCTCCTCCGGCGGCGTCCCGGCGGGCAGCCGCAGGCCCGCCGCATAGCGGAGCGTGCGCCGCAGCGGCAGGTCCCGGTGGACGATGTCGTCCTGCGGGACGTACCCGAGCGACCCGCCGCCGCCCGCGTGGCGGACGTGGCCCTCGGCGGGCGGGCGGACGCCCGCGATCGCGTCCAGCAGCGTGGTCTTGCCCGCGCCGCTGCCGCCGATGATCGCGACCAGCTCCCCGGTCCCGATCGTCAGCGACACGTCGCGCAGCGTGCGGCGGCCCCCGTCCGCGCGCTGGCCCACGTCCCGGACCTCGATCATCTCCGCCTCGCTCCCGTCCGGGCGCCCGGCACCGCGCCCCGAGGGAAAACGATGGACGATCCGCCCCCGGCACGTCCAGGAAGGTCAGCCCACCGTGGCGGCGCGGGGACGCGCCCGCCGGGTGCGTTACGGACCGGGTTCCCGCGTTGATTTGGACGTCCTTGCCATGATGGGGCCGTGATCACACGACGGGACGACGGCCCGGACGGCTGGCGGCGGCGGCCCGACGCCTCCATGTCGCTGCTCGCCGACCTGTTCGCCGGCAAGCTCCTCGACCACGGCTACGCCGAGGCGGCGGCCCGGCGCGCGGCGGCGGGCGGGACCGGCCCCCGGCGGGGGCGGCTGCGCGGCGGCGGCGTCCTGCTCGTCCTCGCGCTCGCCGGGACGCTGATCGCGGTCGCCGGGGCCGAGGTGCGGCGCGGCGAGCCGGTCGCCGCCGAGCGGCGGTCCCGGCTCGTCGGCGAGATCCGCGCCCGCACCGCCGAGACCGACGACCTCCAGCGCCGCCTCGGCCGCCTGCGGGACGAGACCGAGCGCCGCCGCGCCGCCGCCCTCGCCCGCAGCGCGGAGGGCCGCCGCGTCCGGCACGCGCTCGCCCGCGCGGGCGCCGCCGCGGCCGCGACCCCGGCGGCCGGCGACGGCCTGGTCGTCACGCTCGACGACGCGCCCCGCGGCGACCCGGACGACCGCCCCGGCCGCGAGCCCGCCGCGGGCGACGGCCGGGTCTACGACCAGGACCTCCAGGTGCTGGTCAACGGCCTGTGGGCGGCCGGGGCCGAGGCGATCGGGATCAACGGGCAGCGGCTCACCCCGACCACCGCGATCCGCGCCGCGGGCGAGGCGATCCTCGTCGACTACCGCCCGCTCGGCGCGCCCTACGCGGTGACGGCGGTCGGCGACCCCGGCCGGCTCCGCGCCGCGTTCGCCGGATCGGCCGCCGACCGGCGGCTGCGGGCGCTGAGCGAGCGCTACCGGATCGGGTACGGGACGCGCCGCGCGTCCGGCGTCCGGCTGCCCGCCGCCGGAGCGGTCCGGCTGCGCTACGCCGTCCCGCACGAGGGGGACGGCCGGTGAGCGGGGGACCGGTGGACGCGGGAGGGGTGACCCGGACGTGATCGCGCTGATCGGGCTCGTGATCGGCGTGGCGCTCGGGCTCGTCCTCCAGCCGGACGTGCCGCTCTGGGCGGAGCCCTACCTGCCGATCGCGGTCGTCGCGGCGCTCGACGCCATGTTCGGCGGCATCCGCGCCCGGCTGGAGGGGATCTTCGACGAGAAGGTGTTCGTCGTGTCCTTCCTCAGCAACACCGTCATCGCCGCGCTGATCGTGTTCCTCGGCGACAAGCTCGGGGTCGGGTCGCAGCTCTCGACCGGCGTGGTGGTCGTCCTCGGCATCCGGATCTTCTCGAACGCGGCGGGCATCCGGCGCAGGCTGTTCGGCGCATGACGGGCCCCGAAGGCGACGCCGAACGCGGCGCCGGGCCGCGCCCGGAGGGCCTCCGCGCGGTCGCCGATCTGTTGAGGCCGCGAGTCAGCTGGGGCCAGCTGGTCGGCGGTCTGCTGTGCCTGGTCCTCGGGTTCGCGGCGGTCGCGCAGATCCGCTCGAACGAGCGGGACACCACGTTCGCCACCGCCCGCCAGGACGAGCTCGTCGGCGTCCTGTCCGACCTCGGGCAGCGCTCCGAGCGGCTGCGCGGAGACCTGCGCGACCTGGAGGACACCAAGGCCCGCCTCGAACGGGACGCCCAGGGCGGAACCGCCCTGGAGGAGGCCCGCAACCGGGCGGCCACCTATGGCCTCCTCGCGGGCACCGTCCCGGCCGAGGGCCCCGGCATCGAGCTGACGGTCGACGACCCCCGGCGCGGCGTGAAGGCGGTCAACCTGCTCGACGCGCTGGCGGAGCTACGCGACGCGGGCGCCGAGGTCGTGCAGGTCAACGACGTGCGCGCCGGGGTCGACAGCTACTTCCTGGACGGCCGCGACGGCGTCCTCGCCGACGGCCGCCCGCTCGTCCCGCCGTACCGGTTCCGCGCCATCGGCGACCCCCACACGATGACGACCGCGCTGAACATCCCCGGCGGCCTGGTGCGGACGCTCCAGGGGGCGGGCGCCGAGGTCTCGATCACCCCGCGCGCGAAAGTCGTCGTGGACGCGATACGGTCTCCGTAGAGGGAGACGGGGGGAGCGGTAAACCGGACGGCCCGCTCGAACGTCGTCATCGGGGCGGTCCGCGCGGCGGCGTAGACCTGCGATCATCGACGAATGTAGTTTGGTCCGGTCGGCTCACCGTTCCAGTTGACCCCTCGGGTAATACCCGCGTAAGTTGCGGCGACCGTCGTCTGAGCGGGCGGTGGGTCGACCGTGGCCGGGGGCGGGCCCCCGGCGTGGGTTGGTTGATGGATGCGCGTGGCGCAGGCGGCTCCCGTTGCGGCGGGGCGCCCGTGCCGCGCCGATGGTAGGAGGCCGAGCCGATCGATGCCGAGCGTCTACTGCACGCAGTGCGGTCACGCCAACCCGGATGATGCCCGCTTCTGCTCGAACTGCGGTACTCCGCTCACCCGGAGTCCGCTGCCTCCCCGGGAGTCGCCCGGCGAGTCCACGTCCACCATCTCCATCGGCGGCTTCGAGGCCCTCGACACCGACGCCGGGACCGAGGAGCCCTCGCTCGGCCCCGACCAGATGGCCATGGACGCGCTCCCCCCGGGGACGGCGCTGCTCGTGGTCAAGCGGGGCCCGAACGCGGGCAGCCGGTTCCTGCTCGACAAGGACCGCACCTCCGCCGGACGGCACCCCGAGAGCGACATCTTCCTCGACGACGTGACCGTGTCCCGCCGCCACGCCGAGTTCGCCCGGCAGGGGACGGTGTTCTCCGTCCGCGACGTGGGCAGCCTCAACGGCACCTACGTCAACCGGCAGCGGATCGACCAGGCCGGGCTGTCCGGCGGCGACGAGGTGCAGATCGGCAAGTTCCGGCTGGTGTTCCTGACCAACCCGGCGCACGGCTGACGCGGGCACCGGCGAGCACGAGGCCGCGGCGACGATGGGAGGGGCCATGAACGCGCAACCAGCCCGGTCCCTGATGACGATCGGGGACGTCCTCGGACTGCTCAGGCCCGACTTCCCCGACATCACCATCTCCAAGATCCGGTTCCTGGAGTCCGAGGGCCTCGTCGAGCCGCAGCGCAGCCCCTCCGGGTACCGCAAGTTCGGCGCGGCCGACGTGGAGCGGCTCCGGTTCGTCCTCGCCGCGCAGCGCGACCACTACCTCCCGCTCCGCGTCATCCGCCAGCACCTTGAGGCGCGCGACCGCGGCGAGAACCCGCCGCCGCTCGGCCCCCGCCGCGCGGGCGCGCCCGAGCCGCGCCGCCCCCGCACGCTCGTCGCGGCCGACACCACCGCCGCGGACCCGCCCGTCCGGCTGACCCGCCGCCAGCTCCTCGACGGCGCCGGGATCGACGAGGGCCTGCTCGCCCGGCTGGAGGAGTACGGCCTCGTCCGCCGCGCCGGGACGCACTACGAGGGGGACGCGCTGAGCGTCGCCCGCGCCGCCGCCGCGCTCGGCGAGTTCGGCTTCGAGGTCCGCCACCTGCGCGCCGTGAAGGCCGCCGCCGACCGGCAGGTCGGGCTGATCGAGCAGATGGTCGCGCCGCAGCTCCGCCGCCGCAGCCAGGGTGCTCACGAGCAGGCGGCCGAGACCGCGCGGGAGATCGCGGCGCTGTCGGTCCGGCTGCACGCGGCGCTGGTCGACGCGGGGCTCCGCGAAAGTCTCGACCGCTGATCATGGCCGCCGCGGAGGATTTTGCCGGACCCGCGGCATCACGAGCTGTCCGGGGGCGGGTGTACGTTGGCTACAGGGTTCGGTCACGAACTGATCCGCTGCACGTGGTGATCGAGACGGCGAGAACCAGCAGGGAGCCGCAGTGAAGCAGATGGAGGTCGTCGGCGTCCGGGTCGAGATGCCCTCCAATCAGCCCATCGTCCTTCTGAAGGAGACGGAGGGCGACCGCTACCTGCCCATCTGGATCGGGGCGGTCGAAGCGACCGCGATCGCCTTCGCCCAGCAGGGGGTGCTGCCCGCCCGCCCGCTCACCCACGACCTGTTCCGCGACGTCCTGGACGCCCTCAGCGTCCAGCTCCGCACCGTCAACATCACCGCGCTGCGCGAGGGCATCTTCTTCGCCGACCTGGTGTTCTCCAACGGCGTCGAGGTGAGCGCCCGGCCGTCCGACTCGATCGCCCTCGCGCTGCGCACCGGCGCCACGATCTTCGCCAGCGAGGACGTCCTCGAAGAGGCCGGGGTCGCGATCCCGGACGAGCAGGAGGACGAGGTCGAGAAGTTCCGCGAGTTCCTCGACACCATCTCCCCGGAGGACTTCGGCCGCGCGGGCTGACCGCCCGGGCCGCGGCGCGGCGAGCACCCTTGGCGAGCCGCGGGCGCGAGGGGATCACCAAGAGGTACTCTCGTTTCAGCAACCTCAGCCACCACCCCGGCCACGCACGCGCCCGGACCGTCGCGATCGCGGGCGAAGCCAGGTTCGAGCGAGGCGAGAACCTGATCGCGAAGCGAGCCGCAAGGCGAGCCGGAGCGATGCGGCGATCGCACAGCGGTGCACGACGATGGAGGGCCGCCAAGGCCCGAAGGAGGAGTGCGCCGCGATGAACACGAGTGCGGGGCGATAAACACGGGTAGGAGTGGGGTTGGCTCGGAAGGTGCGAGGTTTGCCCACGTGAAGCCGGTTCATCCGGGCATGCGACGCGCCGACGATGAACGTTGACCACACCCTGACCGGCACCTACCGTGCTGGTGGAACACCCGTGGTGTAAGTCGTCAAACCCCCTTGACGAAGCGCCACGGGATGATAGAAGCCGGAGGTCCGCGTGGCGGTGAGCAGCGGCGAGGGCAAGGCGACCCCCGACAGGCAGATGGCGTCCCAGCGCGCCGGGGAGCAGGGGCTGCTCTTCGACACGCAGGTGTCCGTGCCACCGGAGGATGTCGGCTACCGCGGCCCGACGGCGTGCGCCGCGGCGGGGATCACCTACCGGCAGCTCGACTACTGGGCGCGGACGAAGCTGGTCGAGCCGAGCGTCCGGTCGGCGCACGGGTCGGGCAGCCAGCGGCTCTACAGCTTCCGCGACATCCTCGTCCTGAAGGTCGTGAAGCGGCTCCTCGACACCGGGGTGTCGCTGCAGCAGATCCGGACGGCGGTCTCGCACCTGCGCGACCGCGGCGTCCGCGACCTGGCGCAGATCACGCTGATGAGCGACGGCGTCAGCGTCTACGAGTGCACCTCGGCCGACGAGGTCGTCGATCTGCTGCAGGGCGGGCAGGGCGTGTTCGGGATAGCGCTCGGCCGCGTCTGGCAGGAGGTCGAGGGCAGCCTCGCCGAACTGCCGGGCGAACGCGCCGAGGCCGTCGGGGACGACCCGTCCGAGCACCCGCACGACGAGCTCGCGAACCGCCGCCGCGCCCGCCGCACCGGCTGACCCTCCACCCCACTGTCTCGAACCCCCTGGCTCGCCCCCGCACCGGCTGAGCCCCCCGGGCACCGACCGAAGCCCCGCCGCACCGGCTGAGACGCACTCCGCCGGAACCCGCGCACCGGTCGAAGCCCCGCCGTACGGCCCGCCGCACCCGCTCGACCCTCCGGCCCAGGCTCAGAGGGCTTCCTTGCGTTGGAGGTAGGCGAAGGCCGCCCAGCCGGGGAGCACCGGCAGCCACAGGGTCAGCAGCCGGTACAGCAGCACCGCCGACGTCGCGGTCTCCGCGGACAGGCCCGAGATCGTCAGCGCCAGCGTCAGCGCGCCCTCCACGGCGCCGAGCCCGCCGGGCGTCGGCGCGGCCGAGCCCAGCGCGTTCGCGGTGAGGAACACCACGAACACCGACGTGATCGGCAGCGAACCCCCGAACGCGCGGATCGAGGCGTCCAGGCATAGGACGAACGCGAGCGTCAGCAGCAGGGTCCCGCCCATCCCGGTGGTGAGCTTCTTCGGCGACTGCAGGACGTCCACGAGCCGCGGCACCACGCCGGAGAACATGCTCCGCAGCCGCGACGTCGCCTCCCGTCTGACCCGCGGCACGGTCACCGCGAGCCCGGCCACCAGCCCGGTCGCGAGGACGGCGATGACGATCGTCCGGGACGGCGCGAGGTCCCGCGTGGCCTTGCCGCTCGACCCGGTGAGGAACCCGAACAGGACGAGCAGCAGCAGGTGCGTGGCCAGCCCGACGAGCTGGGACGCGCCGACGCTCGCCACCGCGGGCCCCGGCCGCACCCCGGACCGCTGCAGGTAGCGGGTGTTGACCGCGACGCCGCCGACCGCCGCCGGGGCGACGAGCTTCACGAACGACGCGGCGAGCTGGGCGAGGACGGTCCGGCCGAGCGGCAGCCGCTCCGGGACGAACCCCATCAGCATGAGCGCCGCCGCCAGGTAGGTGAGCGCGGCCCCGCCGAGCGCGGCGACCACCCAGTGCCAGCTCGCCGTGGCCGCCATGGTGCGCAGGTCGAGGCTCGCCACCTGCGGGATGACGATGTACGCCGCGATCGACAGCGCGACGATGCTGAAGACCGTCCGGGGCCGGAACCGCTCCAGCCGGATCGGCGCGACCTCCGTCTCCGGCTTCAGCCGGACGATCTGCTCCCTGATCCGGGTCAGCAGCTCCCGGTCGTGCCGCAGCGCCGCCCGCGTCTCCCGCGACAGCGCGACCCGCTGCAGCAGCGGCACGGCGGCGGCGAGGGCCTCCTCGCCGAGCACCCGGGCGGCGGTGCGGACGGCCCGCTCGGCGTCCGTCCGGAGCGCGACGGTGGTGAGGAACTGCGCGAGGTCGAGCCGCAGCGCGAGGTCGCCCGCCGCGATCTCCCCGGCCCGCAGGCCGGTCAGGTAGGCGCGGCCGTCGTCGCCGACGAGGACGGCGCCGTCCTGCAGCCGCCGGTGCGCGAGCCGCGCCGCCTGCAGGGCGCGGAACTGCCGCCACACGTCGGTGAGGAGGGCGTCGGTGACCTCCTCTCCGGGGACGTCCGCGAGCCGCCGCCCCGGGACGTGCTCGTAGGCGAGCAGGGCCGCCTCGGTGCCGACCTCCGACGTGCCGAGCAGGCGCGGGGTGCGGACGCCCGCCGCGTCCACCGCGTACGCCATCAGCGACTCCTGCTCCAGGGAGCGGCGCAGCGACCGCAGCGCCCGGCCGGTCGTCGCCGAGCGCAGCCGCAGCAGCCGCCACACCCGGTAGAGCAGCCCTGCGGTCTGCTGGTCGCGGTCGAGGACGTGGACCTCCACGTCCCAGCCGCCGCGCCGCGCCGGGGGGCGGACGCCGTGCCCGGCGACGGGGCCGGAGCCGAGGACGACGCCGTACCGGCGGGCCTCCTCGGCGCCCTCGGCGGGCTCGTCCAGCCGGGCGGCCTTCGCCGCGTGGAGCCCGAGCCGGGCCAGCGCGGCCATGACGGCGGCGCCGGACGGGCGCGGGTTCGGGGTGCCGACCGCGTAGAGCGTCCCGTGGCCGATGGCGGTGCCGAGGAAGTAGGTGGCGGCGAGCGCGGCGACCGACGCGTAGGACGCGGTGAGCCCGGTCAGCGCGGCGAGGCCGATCAGCGTCCAGGTCGCGGCCTGCCAGCGGGCGCGGCCCGCCATCCCGACCGCGCTGACGAACGCGATCACGGGCGCGATGTCGGTGTGCACGGGCGCGGTGGCGCTGCCGCCCCAGATCAGCGAGTCGAGGACGCCGCCCGGCGCGGCCCGCACGACGAGGTCGTCGAGGCCCACCGTGATCCCGAACGCGATCACGGCGGCGAGCAGCGCGATCGCGACGCGCGTCCCGTCCTTGTGGAACAGCCGCTCGACCGCGAACGCCACCGGGACGGCCAGCACGCCGAAGCTGGACACGAGCGTCGCGAGGGACAGCAGCAGCCGCGGCGCGTGCGCGGTGCCCTGCGCGATGTCGGTCTGCAGGCCGTGCGTCGTCTGCTGCGCGATCGACACGAGCAGCATCACCGCGGCCAGCCCGACCACGGACGCGGCGAACCGGATGGCGTCGGACGAGCGGCGGATCCGGTCCGGCTGGGCGGGCTCGTCGACGGGCACGGCTGCCGGGGTCACGGCCGCGCCCGCCCGTGCGTCCGCCCGTGCGTCCGTGCGCGCGCCGCGCCGTCGCCCGTGTGCGTCACGCCGTACCGCCGCCCTGATCGTCCATCGCCGTGATCAGTGTCCCAGGCCCGGTCCCCCCGGTGGACGTGCACATGGTACTCGCGGGTAGAGGCGCTCCGGCGCACCTCGGAGGGGTGGGACGATCGTCGCGACCGATCTTTGGGTAGGGTTTGTCCAGGACATGCCGTCGACCCTGTGCGGGAGAGTCCCCACGCGGCCAGCGTGGGGCGCCGAAGGGGCAACCTCCCCGGAACCTCTCAGGCAAAAGGACCGCTCGGGCGAGGCACCTCTGGAAAGCAGGCGCCGGTCCCCGCGGGAGGGGGCGGGCGGCTCACCGAAGGGGAAACCCCGCCGCGCGGGTGAAGCTCTCAGGTGCCGATGACAGAGGGGGAGAACCGGCCGCCGGTCAGTCCCGGCGGTTCACCTGAGCGACCAGCGACCCGCAGCAGCCAGGAGGCTCTCCATGACGGCCCAGTTCTTCGCGCCCGTGGCCGCGCCGCAGCACCCGCGCGCCGCGTTCGCCGACCGGCACATCGGCCCGTCCCCGGACGACCAGGCGAGGATGCTGGCGGCCGTCGGCTACTCCGGCGTCGACGCCCTGATCGCCGACGCCGTGCCCGCCGCGATCCGCACCGGCCGCCCGCTGGACCTGCCGCCCGCGCTGAGCGAGAGCGCCGCGCTGGACCGGCTCCGCGAGCTCGCCGCCCGCAACACCGTCCTCACCTCGATGATCGGGCTCGGCTACCACGGCACGACCACGCCGGGCGTGATCATGCGGAACGTCCTGGAGAACCCGGGCTGGTACACGGCGTACACGCCCTACCAGCCGGAGATCTCGCAGGGGCGGCTTGAGGCGCTGCTGAACTTCCAGACGGTCGTCAGCGACCTGACGGGCCTGCCGGTGGCGAACGCGTCCATGCTGGACGAGGCCACCGCCGCCGCCGAGGGCATGGCGCTCGCGCACCGGGTGTCCAAGCGCAAGGAGCCTGGCACGTTCCTGGTGGACGCCGACGCGCTGCCGCAGACGATCGAGGTCGTGCGGACGCGGGCCGTCCCGCTCGGCATCGAGGTCGTCGTCGCCGACCTGTCCGGCGGGCTGCCGGACGGCGACTTCTTCGGCGTGCTGCTGCAGTACCCGGGCGCGTCCGGGGCCGTCCGCGACCTGGAGCCGGTGATCGCGCAGGCGCACGAGCGCGGCGCGCAGGCGGTCGTCGCCGCCGACCTGCTCGCGCTGACGCTGCTGCGCCCGCCGGGGGAGTCCGGCGCCGACATCGCGGTGGGCTCGGCGCAGCGGTTCGGCGTCCCGTACGGGTTCGGCGGGCCGCACGCCGGATACATGGCGGTCCGCGACGGCATCCAGCGCCAGCTCCCCGGACGGCTCGTCGGCGTGTCCGTCGACGCCGACGGCGCGCCCGCGCACCGGCTCGCGCTGCAGACCCGCGAGCAGCACATCCGGCGGGAGAAGGCCACCAGCAACATCTGCACCGCGCAGGTCCTGCTCGCGGTGATGGCGAGCATGTACGCCGTCTACCACGGCCCGGACGGGCTCGCCGCGATCGCGCAGCGCACGCACCGCCGCGCCGCCGAGATCGCGGCCGGGCTCCGCGCCGGGGGCGTGGACGTCGTGCACGGCGCGTACTTCGACACCGTCCTCGCCCGGGTGCCCGGACGCGGAGCGGAGGTCGTCGCGGCGGCCCGCGAGCGCGGCATCAACCTCCGCCCGGTGGACGCCGACCACGTCGCCGTCGCCTGCGACGAGACGACGCTGCCCGCGCACGTCGCCGCCGTCCTGGACGCGTTCGGCGCCGCGCCCGCCGCCGAGGCCCCTGCCGAGGCGATCCCGGACGAGCTGCGCCGCGAGAGCCCCTACCTGACCCACCCGGTGTTCCACGCGCACCGCTCCGAGACCGCGATGCTGCGCTACCTGCGCCGCCTCCAGGACCGCGACGTCGCGCTCGACCGGTCCATGATCCCGCTCGGCTCCTGCACGATGAAGCTGAACGCCACCGCCGAGATGGAGCCGATCACCTGGCCGGAGTTCGCGAACATCCACCCGTTCGCGCCGGTCGAGCAGGCCGCCGGGTACGTCGAGCTGATCGGCGAGCTGGAGGGCGCGCTCGCCGAGATCACCGGGTACGCGAAGGTGTCCGTCCAGCCGAACGCGGGGTCGCAGGGCGAGCTCGCCGGGCTGCTCGCCATCCGCGGCTACCACGCCTCGCGCGGCGAGGAGCGCCGGGACGTGTGCCTGATCCCGTCGTCCGCGCACGGCACGAACGCGGCCAGCGCCGTCATGGCGGGGATGCGCGTCGTCGTGGTGAAGTGCGACCAGGGCGGCAACGTCGACCTCGACGACCTGCACGCCAAGATCGAGGAGCACGGCGACCGGCTCGCCGCGATCATGGTGACCTACCCGTCCACGCACGGGGTGTTCGAGGAGACGATCACCGACGTGTGCGCGGCCGTGCACGACGCGGGCGGCCAGGTCTACGTCGACGGCGCCAACCTCAACGCGCTCGTCGGGCTGGCCCGTCCGGGCGAGTTCGGCTCGGACGTGTCGCACCTGAACCTGCACAAGACGTTCTGCATCCCGCACGGCGGCGGCGGGCCGGGCGTCGGCCCGATCGGCGTCCGCGAGCACCTGGCCCCGTTCCTGCCGAACCACCCGCTGCGCGCCGAGGCGGGCCCGGACACCGGCGTCGGCCCGATCTCCGCCGCCCCCTGGGGCTCGGCGGGCATCCTGCCGATCTCCTGGGCCTACATCGCCATGATGGGACCGGACGGCCTGCGCGCCGCCACCGAGGGCGCGATCGTCGCGGCCAACTACCTCGCCGCCCGGCTCGGCCCGCACTACCCGATCCTCTACACGGGGCGGAACGGGCTCGTCGCGCACGAGTGCATCGCCGACCTCCGCAAGATCACCAAGGAGACCGGGATCACCGCCGAGGACGTCGCGAAGCGCCTCATCGACTACGGCTTCCACGCCCCGACCCTGTCGTTCCCCGTCGCCGGGACGCTGATGATCGAGCCGACCGAGTCCGAGGACCTCGCCGAGCTCGACCGGTTCTGCGACGCGATGATCGAGATCCGCCGGGAGATCCAGCGGGTCGCCGACGGCGCCTACGACCGGGAGGACAACCCGCTCAAGAACGCTCCGCACACCGCCGCCTGCCTGCTCTCCGACGACTGGAAGCACGCCTACACCCGCGAGGAGGCCGCCTACCCGCTGCCCGCCCTCCGCGAGGACAAGTACTGGCCGCCCGTCCGCCGCATCGACCAGGCCCACGGCGACCGCAACCTGGTCTGCTCCTGCCCGCCGCCGGAGGCGTTCGAGGACTGATGGTCGCCCCTCCGGGGCGGCGCACCCGCTAGGCTCGGGCGCGACCCGACCCCCCGAGAGGGCGGCGCGTCCCCGACCCCAGAGGGCAGATCGATGAGCGAGTCCCCGGAGCCGGACCTCGACCCGGCGAAGGCGTGCGAGGAGGCTCGGAACCTGGCCGAGAGCGGCGAGGCCGAGCGGGCGGCGGCGTTGTTCGAGGCGGTGCTCGCGCTGGGCGACACGCCGTGCCGGGCGCGGGCGGCGCTCGGGCTCGCGGTCGTCCTCGACGACGCCGGGGACGTCGCCGGGGCCCGCGAGGCCGACCGGGCGGCGATCGCCACCGGCGACCCCGAGTACGGGCCGCGCGCCGCCTACCACCTCGCGCTCACGCACGAGCGGGCGGGCGAGCAGGCGCAGGCGGCGCCCGCGTGGCGGGTCGTGGTCGACTTCGGCAACCCGGCCTACCTGCCGCCCGCCCACCTGGCCCTCGCCCGGATCGCCGACGACGCGGGCGACTTCGAGGAGGCGCGCGGCCACTGGGAGGCCGTGCTCGGCACGGGCGACGCCGAGTACGGCCCGCCCGCCGCGCACGACCTCGCCGAGCGGCTGCTGGAGCGCGGCGAGCCCGCGCGGGCGCAGCGCGTCCTCACCGCCGGGCTCCGGCTGATCGACCGCGGCGCCGCGCCGTACGCCTACGCGCGGCTCGCGGTCGCGCTCGGCATCGCCTGCCTCGACCAGGCGATCGGCGCGTTCGACGCGGCGCTCGGGCAGGACCCGTCCGACCCGGAGGTCGGGCCGCTCGCCACCGAGCTGCTCGCCCGGACGCTGCCGCTGCGCGGCCGCGGCGGCGAGGCGGCCGAGGTGTGGCGGCGCGGCCTCGCCGACCCGGCGACGGCCGCGCAGGTCCGCGCCCGGCTCCGCCGCGACTTCGGCGCCGACGAGGACGACGCCGACCCCGCCGACCTGTGGTGGGAGCCCGTCGTCGAGCAGGCCGTCGCGGACGGGACGCTGCCCGCCCTCGCCGGCGACGCGTTCGGCGCGCTCGACCACATGTACGCGCTGCTCGCCGTCCAGGACGCGGGCGGCCCCGCGGACCGGCCGAAGGGCGACGCGGGCGACGCGCTCGGCCGGGCGGTGCGCGTCCCGAGCGGCTACGCGTGGGGCCCGCTGCTGCGGGAGAGCTTCGCCGAACGCCTCCGCCTCGCCATGGACGCCCCCGACCGCACCGACACCTGACCGGGCGCGGGACGGCAAGCCGCTCGGCGGGCTAGTCGGTGATGCCGCGTTCGGCGACGACCTTCGTGACGCGGGCGCGGACGAGGTACTCGGTCGGGACGGCGTTGCGCGCGCCGAACTCCTCGGCGCGGTCGGCGCCCATGTAGCGGCCGCCGATGGCGGTGGCCCAGCGGCGCATCTCGTCCAGGTCCTCGACCAGGGACGCCTCGGCCCGCATCATCACGTACGAGTAGGGCGGGGTCTGGTCGTCCACGCAGATGGAAAGGCGCGGGTCCCGGGCGAGGGCGCGGCCCTTGACGGTCGCGCGGGCGGTGTTGAACAGCACGTCGTCGCCGTCGAGGACGAACCAGACCGGCGTGACGTGCGGCGTCCCGTCCGCGGTGGTGACCGCCGCCTTGCCGGTGCGGGTGCCCGCCATGACGAACGCGCGCCATTCGGCGTCTGTCATTCGCTCCATCCGCCCAGTCTGCCGCAAAGATCATCAGGGCGGCCCGCTACGGTGGGCGCATGGGCAGGCGGACGAGGCTGGCGACGGCGCACGGACCGGCCGGGGTGACCGTGGACGCCGTGGACGCCCCCGCGTTCCTGCTGGTCCTCACGCACGGCTCGAACGGGGGAGTGGACGCGCCCGACCTGCTCGCCGTCCGGGAGGCGGCGCTCGGCCTCGGCGGCGCGGTCGCGCGGGTGACGCAGCCGTTCCGGCTCGCCGGGCGCCGCGCGCCGGGCTCGGCGGTGAAGCAGGACGAGGCGTGGCTGCAGGTCGTCGCGAAGCTGCGGCGGCGGTTCGGGGACGTCCCGCTCGTCCAGGGCGGGCGGAGCAACGGGGCGCGGGTCGCGTGCCGGACGGCGGCGGCCGCCGGCGCGGCGGGCGTGGTCGCGCTGGCGTTCCCGCTGCACCCGCCGGGCCGTCCGGACAAGACGCGGGTGGAGGAGTTGCGCGGGGCGGGCGTGGAGGTGCTCGTCGTCAACGGCGACCGCGACCCGTTCGGGGTGCCGGACGCGGCGGACGCCGCGGAGGTCGTCGTCCTGGCGGGGGAGCGGCACGACCTGGGCCGCGACCCCGCCGCGGTCGGACGGGCGGCGGAGCCGTGGCTGCGGAGATGGGCGGGGTCCGCGGCGGGGTCGCGGGCGGCCCGTCCGGTGGGGACGGGCGGCCGGTGAGGGTCTCCGGTCCGGGCCCGGTGCGGGCCCGGAGTCCCGGGACAGGTGGGCGGAACAGGTGGGCGTTGCCCCCGAGGATGATCACCCGTTTGAACTAGTCCCCCGTGGACGCGTTCAAGCGGCGGACGGAGTCAGCGGATCCGTCGGCCGGTGCGGTGCGATGACTTCCCCGTCGGGCAGCAGCTCACCGGTGTCCTCGAAGAGCACGACGCCGTTGCACAGCAGGCTCCACCCCTGCTCGGGGTGGGAGGCCAGCGTCCGTGCGGCGTCGCGGTCGGGCGCGTCGTGCGAGGGACAGGGCGGCTGGTGCGGGCACATCGTGTGCCTCCGGTCTCGTGCAACTGGTCGGTCGCGTACTTGCTTGTCTGACGCACCCCAGTGTGGAACGGTTCGTGCCCCTCGGCCATAGCCCGTTGGGACGGTTGTCCGTTGGTACCGGAGTACCGGACGCTGTGACCCGCCTCACCCCGAAGTGCCGGTAACCTCAGCGTCCCCGCCGCGCGATAACGGACGGAGAACGACACGCCGTCGCCGCGTGAAACCCCTACGATGTTCGGCGGGAACGGGCTTTGCGGAGCGTGGGGGGAGTGAGGCCGGTGCGGGTCGCCCTGTCCGTCGCCTGCTTCGACGACGCGCTGTTCCCGGACACCGGGAAGGCCGTGACCGCCCTGCTGGAACGGCTCGGGCACGAGGTCGAGTACCCGCCGGGCCAGACGTGCTGCGGGCAGATCCACTGGACGACCGGCTACCACCGCGAGGCGGCCGCGCTGGCCCGCGCGTACGCGGCGCTGTTCGAGGGCGCCGCGGCGGTGGTGGCGCCGTCGGCGTCGTGCGCGGCGGCCGTCCGCGACTCCTACCCCCGGCTGGCCCGCGCCGCCCGCGACCCGGCCCTCGCCCGCGCCGCCGAGGGCCTCGCCGTCTACGAGCTGACCGAGTTCCTGGTGGACGTGCTGGGCGTCACCGACGTCGGCGCGTACTTCCCGCACCGGGTCACCTACCACCCGTCCTGCCAGGCCGCGCGGGTGCTCGGCACCGGCGACCGCCCGCTGCGGCTGCTGCGCGCGGTGCGCGGCCTCGACCTCGTCGAGCTGCCCGCGGCGGAGGAGTGCTGCGGGTTCGGCGGCGCGTTCGCGATGAAGAACTCCGACGTGTCGGTCGCGATGGTGGCCGACAAGGTCCGGCACGTCCGCGACACCGGCGCCGACGTGGTGTGCGCGGTCGACAACTCGTGCCTGGCGCACATCGGGGGCGCGCTGTCGCGGCTGCGCGGCGGCGTCCGGACGATGCACCTGGCCGAGATCCTCGCCGCGACGGGGCCGGCGTGACGGCCTCCTCCCGGCGGACGGCCCCCTCCTCCGCCGGGACGAGGCCCGGCGGAGGCCCGGTGCCGCTTCCCGCGCCGAAGTTCGCGACCGCCGCGCGGTCCGCGCTGGCCGACACCGGCCTGCGCCGCAACCTGCGCGGCGCGACCGCCGAGGCGCGGGCGCGCGCGTCCGCCGCCACCGCCGAGGCCGCCGACTGGGAGGCGCTCCGCGAGGCGGGCCGCGCGATCGGGGAGGCGGCGCTCCTCAACCTCGACGTCCACCTGGAGGAGCTGGAACGCGCGGTGACCGGCGCGGGCGGCGCCGTGCACTGGGCGGTCGACGCGGCCGAGGCGCGCGAGGTCGTCACCGGCCTGGTGCGGGCGTCCGGCGCGACGGAGGTCGTGACGGCGTCGTCGGCGACGCTGCGGGAGATCGGGCTGGCCGGCGCGCTGGCCCGCGCCGGGGTCGCCGCCCACGAGACGGCGATCGCCGACCTGGTCGTCGGGCTCGGCGGGGACGAGCCGTCCCACCTGCTGTCGCCCGCGCTGCACCGCGACCGCGCGGAGATCGCCGAGCTGTTCCGGCGGACGCTGCCCGCCGCCGCGGACCTCGGCGACGACCCGGCCGGGCTGGCCGCCGCCGCCCGCGCCCACCTGCGCGACCGGCTGCTGCGCGCCCGCGTCGCGGTGACCGGCGCGAACTTCCTCGTCGCCGAGACCGGGACGCCCGTGGTGGTGGAGTCCGAGGGCAACGCGCGGATGTGCCTGTCCCTGCCGGACACGCTCATCACCGTCGCGGGCATCGACAAGGTCGTCCCGTCGTGGGCCGACCTGGAGGTGTTCCTGCAACTGCTGCCGCGCGCGGCGGGCGCGGGCCCGATGACCCCGTACGTGACGTCGTGGCCGGGCGTGACGCCGGGCGACGGGCCGCGCGCGTTCCACCTCGTCCTGGTCGACAACGGGCGCACGCGGGCCCTCGCCGACGAGGTCGGGCGCGCCGCGCTGCGCTGCGTCCGCTGCTCGGCCTGCGTGAACGTGTGCCCCGTCTACGAGCGGACGGGCGGCCGGGCGTACGGGCCGGTGTATCCCGGCCCGATCGGCGCGATCCTCACCCCGCAGCTGCGCGGGGTGGAGAGCGCGGCGGACGCGTCCCTGCCGTACGCGTCGACGCTGTGCGGCGCGTGCGCCGACGTCTGCCCAGTGAAGATCGACATCCCGGGGGTGCTGGTGCACCTGCGGGGCGCGGTGGTGGAGTCGCGGCGGCGGCGGCCCGTCCCGACGCCGGAGCTGGCGCTGATGCGCGGGCTCGCCTGGACGATGGGCGACGCCCGCCGCTACGAGACCGCGCTGCGGCGGAGCACCCGGTGGGCGCGGCTGCTGTCGCGCGGCGGCCGGATCCGCCGCCTGCCCGGCCTGCTCGGCAAGTGGACCGAGGCCCGCGACCTGCCCGCGCCGCCCGCCGAGAGCTTCCGCGCCTGGTGGGCCCGGAGGCGCCCGTGACGGTGAGCGGGACGGCGAGCGGGACGGCGAGTCGGACGGCGGGGCGGTCATGACCGGCGGCGGTTCGCGCGCGGAGGTGCTGCGCCGGGTGCGGGAGGCGCTCGGCGGGTCGCGCGGCACGAGCCCGCCCGTCCCGCGCGGCTACGACCGGGCGCTGTCCGAGGCCGACGCCGCGACCAGGGCGGACGTCGTCGCGCTGTTCACCGAGCGGGTCGCCGCCAACCGGGCGGCGGTGCGGCACGTCAGCGCGGACGAGCTCGGCACCGCCGTCGCCGCCGCGCTGTGGGGACGCGAGGCCAAGCAGATCGTCGTCCCCGCCGACCTGCCGTACGGGTGGCTGGCGGAGCTGGACGGCGTCCGCGCGCTGGCCGACGCCCCGGCCCTGGACGCCGAGGCGCTCGGCGCCGTGGACGGCGTGGTCACCGGCTGCGCGGCGGCCGTCGCGCGGACCGGCACCGTGGTGCTGGACGGCGGCCGCGCGCAGGGCAGGCGGGCGCTCACCGCCGTCCCCGGCTACCACCTGTGCGTGGTGCACGCCGACCAGATCGTCGGGACGGTGCCGGAGGCGGTGGGGCGGCTCGACCCGTCCCGGCCGCTGACGTGGATCAGCGGGCCGTCGGCGACGCACGCGATCGAGATGGTCCCGGTGGAGGGCGCGCACGGCCCCCTGCACCTGGAGGTCCTCGTCGTCGAGGACTGACCCGCCGGGCTACTGGACGCTCTTCAGGACGAGCTCCAGCCCGGCGTCGAAGCGGTCGTCCCAGTTCACGGCGCGGTCGGCGCCGTCCTCGGCGGTGCCGCGGACCTCCAGCGCGGCGTGCCCGATGACGTAGCCGAGGAGGGCGTGCGCGGCGACGGCGGCGGTCTCCTCGCGGACGCCGCCGCGGCGCAGCACCTCGCGCAGCGACGTGACCGTCGTGACGAGCGCGGCGGGGTTGCGGCGGGTGACGACGAGGGGGAGGACGCCCGCGTGCGCGAGCAGGCGCGTCCGGTAGCCGCGGGCCCAGCCGCGCAGGACGTCCTGCCAGCCGGCCTGCAGCGCGACCGTGCCGGTGTCGGCGGGCGCGGCCGCGACGTGCGCGACGAGCCCGTCGAGGAGCTGCTCCTTGCCGCGGGGGAGGTGGTGGTAGATCGCCATCGCCTCGACCTCCAGGGCGTCGCCGAGGCGGCGCATGGTGAGCCGGGCGAGGCCCTGGCCGTCGACGATGCGCAGCGCCGCCTCGATGATCCGCTCGGTGGACAGCGGCGCGCGGTGCTGGGCGTTGATGCTCGGTTGCCTGACCATAGTGAGCCTGGACCTTACTACGTAAAGGGCCGGGGCGGGGCGTCCGCCGTCACGACACGCCGGGGCGCCGCGTACCCTTTCCTCGTCCGGACGATTTCACCGACCACGATGCCGACCGCCGAAGGAGTACCGCCATGCCGCTGGGCCGCCGGGTGAGCAAGGACGTCGCCGAGCCGTACGAGGCCGACCAGCGGCTCGCCGCCGAGTACGAGGAGCGGCTCGCGGCGGCCGGGGAGGCCGAGCGGGAGCTGCGGGACGCGCAGGGCGCGCCGACGCCCGAGCCGCGGCTGCGGGAGCTGACCGAGGCGTTCGACCGGGCGCTGACCGCCGTGCTCGCCGCCGCCGAGGCGGCCGAACGGGTCGAGATGGGCCCGAAGGCCTACGCGACGGACGCGCAGGACGCGAAGGCCCGCCGCGCCGCGGAGATCGCCGCCCGCAAGGCGCGGGCACGCGCGGCCGTCCGCCCGTGGACCGACGAGGTCGACCGGCTGCGCACCGCCCGCGAGGCGCACCGGCTGAGCTTCCGCACGCAGCCGACCGTCGTCGTCTGAGCGAGGCCGTGCCAGGGGGGCGTGGGGCCCGACCTGTGCCGACACAGTGTCGCCGGGTGGCACCGGGCACGGAACTTTGAGAGTCTGCCCTCTCGGGGGAGCGTCGGGGGGCGCCGCGCCGCGTGCCGCAGGAGCGCGCCGCGCGCGGCGGCGGCCCGGCGGAGGGGGCACATCGTGCTCTGGACGCGGGGGGAAGTCACGTGGAGCGCACGCCGCCGGATCGTGGCCGGTTGATCGAGTCCTACCAGGACGGGGTGGGGGCGATCCGGGCGCTGGCGGAGCAGGCCGCCGACTGGGACGCGCCGACGCCCTGCGCGGACTGGCGCCTCATCGACCTCGCCGGGCACCTGCGGTGCGTCGCGGAGAACTTCCTCGAGTACCTGCAGGACGCGCCCGACAGCCGGCTGGCGAAGCTGTTCGCGCAGGACGCCGCGTCCGCGGTGCTGATCAGGCAGCAGGCCAGGCAGAACGCGGCGGAGCTCGCGGTGCTGCCGGCGGAGCCCGGCCCGGCCCGGATCCTCGCGTTCGGGGTGTCGGCGGGCGCGTACGCCGACCTGCTGCCGGACATGTGGGACCGGACGCACCTGATCTACAAGGGCACGAAGTACACGGTCGGCGACCACGCGGGCGCGGCGTGCGTGGAGTGGCACCTGCACGCGTGGGACATGGCCCGCGCGATCGGGACGCGGTACCGCCCCCGCGACCCCGACCTGCTGGTGTCGGCGTGGCACTGGGGCGTCCCGCACCTGCCGCTGGAGTCGGGCGACTCGTGGGAGGCGGTGCTGCGGTCCTCGGGCCGGTCGCCGCGCTGGCCGGACCCCGGCGAGGGGGCGGGCCGCACGAGGGGGCGGCGCGCGGGCCGCGCCGCGGCCAGGGGCCCGGCGGCCGCTCCGGGCGGTCCCGCGGGCAAGCCGGTCGGCTGACGGGGTGGTGGGACGC
The DNA here is from genome assembly GCF_001552135.1 of Actinomadura chibensis NBRC 106107. Taxonomy (GTDB): domain Bacteria; phylum Actinomycetota; class Actinomycetes; order Streptosporangiales; family Streptosporangiaceae; genus Spirillospora; species Spirillospora chibensis. The sequence continues at coordinate 317,304 of NZ_BCQP01000010.1, forward strand.
GGCGGACGGGGTAGGGGAGTGTTCGCGACGCGGCGGGGGAACGGAGATCGGACCGATGGCGACCTGCGAGGTCTGCGGCAACGACTACGACATGACCTTCGAGGTGCACGCGCAGGGCCAGGTGCACACGTTCGACTCGTTCGAGTGCGCGGTCACGCGGATGGCGCCGGTGTGCGAGAACTGCGGGTGCCGCATCATGGGGCACGGCGTGGACGTGAACGGGCACTGGTACTGCTGCGCGCACTGCGCCCGGATGGTCGATCCGGAGCGGGGGCGGCAGGCGAAGGACGCCGTGCTGGCCTGACGGGCGAACCCGCCTGACGGACGAAGCGACCTGACGCACGAATGGGCCCGGTGGGCGACCGGGTTCGGCGGCGGCGTCGGCCCGGCCGTGCCGCGGGTCAGGGGCCGTCGCGGCCCGCGAGCGCGGCGGGCAGGCCGGCGCCGAAGGGCTGGGCGACGCCGTCCTCCAGGTAGACGGCGCGTCCGGTGGCCATGGCGTGCAGGCTCGGCCCCATCCGCCGCGCCACGTGCGGCGGCGCCAGCTCGGGGATCTTCTCCGGCGCGACGAGGATGTGGTCGGACAGCTCGTCGGGCGGCAGCCGGATCGCGGCGATCTCCTCGCCGGTGATGGTGCCGCCGAAGACGAAGACGTTCACGGCGTCGACGCCGTCGTCGCGCGGGGAGCCCCAGTCGACGCAGGCGAGGCCGTCCAGGCGGGGGACGAGGCCGAGCTCCTCCGCGCACTCGCGCACGCACGCCGCCAGCGGGGACTCGTCGGTCTCGATGACCCCGCCGGGCAGGTACCAGCCCTCGCTGTAGGTGGGCTTGACCAGCAGGACCCGCCCGAGGTCGTCCAGCAGCAGGGCCGCCGCGGCGCCGCGGGAGCGCGGCAGTGAGGCGTAGTAAGCAAGGTCGGGCATGTACCGAGGTTAGGCGCGATCATGGCCGCGCGAGCCGGGCGGGGTGGGGGTGTGGGCCGCATCCTTCCACGAGATCGACAAGGCACCGCGAATCCGTTCGGAGATCCGGGCAATGGTGACGAATGGGCCCTGACGCAGATCGACAACGCTTGACACGCGATCGTCAATGCGGGCGGTGCGAAACAGGATTTACCGTCGGGCCTCATGGGGTCCGCCGGCGTCGGCGCGGGCGTCCCGGCCCGGCGCGCACGGCGCGGGCTCGCCGAACCGCGTGTCGTGGTGGGCGAGGACCCGCAGGATCAGGTCCTTGAACAGGCGGACCTCGTCCGGGGACAGCGGCTCGAACAGCACCTCGTTCAGCCGGGCGCGGTCGGCGAGGGCCTCGCCGAGCGCGAGCCTGCCGTCCTCGGTGGCGTCCAGGGCGTAGCGGCGGCGGTCCTCCGGGTCGCGGCGGCGCGAGACGTGCCCGGCCTCCTCCAGCGCGTCGACGATGCCGACCAGGTCGCCGGGGTCCATCCGCAAGTCGGCGGCGACCTCGCGCTGCGACATCGGCCCGAGGCGCGCGACGCACGCGAGGACGAGCATGTGCGGCAGCCGCAGCCGGCCGGGGAACATGCGGACCGAGGTGCGCCGCGCGAGCCGCATCAGCTCGAACATCAGGTAGGTGGCCGAGTCGCGCATCGGGTCGGGCCGGTCGTCCACGTCCCCCTCCCTCGGGTTCGGTTGGCATGTCCATTTTCTCTTGACCTGAGAGATAGGCTATCCCTACCGTTGGTGGGCTAACAAATGTGGGCCGGTGCGCGACGCGGAGGGAGACCGGATGCCGGACGGGGGACCCGCCGTCGAGGTCGACGGCCTGATCAAGCGGTTCGGGGACGTGGAGGCCGTGCGCGGCATCGGCTTCACCGTCCGTCCCGGGGAGATCTTCGGGTTCCTCGGGCCGAACGGCGCCGGCAAGTCCACCACGATCAACATGCTGTGCACGCTGCTGAAGCCGAGCGGCGGGCGGGCGCTGGTCGGCGGGTTCGACGTGGTGACCGAGCGCGACGCGGTCCGCCGCAACATCGGCCTGGTGTTCCAGGACACGACGCTCGACGGCTACCTGTCCGGCGAGCAGAACCTGCGGTTCCACGCCGAGCTGTACGGCGTGCCGAGGGCGGTCACCGCCGACCGCATCCGGCAGGTGCTGGAGATGGTCGGGCTGTGGGACCGGCGCTCGGACCTGGTGCAGACCTACTCCGGCGGGATGAAGCGGCGGCTGGAGATCGCGCGCGGCCTGCTGCACTCCCCGCGGGTGCTGTTCCTGGACGAGCCGACCGTCGGCCTCGACCCGCAGACCCGCGCGTCCATCTGGGACTACATCCGCCAGCTCAAGGACGCCGAAGAGATCACGATCTTCATGACGACCCACTACATGGACGAAGCGGAGTTCTGCGACCGGATCGCGATCATGGATTCGGGGCGGATCGTCGCGCTGGACACCCCCGAGGCGCTCAAGGCGGGCGTCGGCGAGGACCGGGTCCGCATCCAGACCGCCGACGACGAGGCCGCGATCGCCGCGATCAAGGAGCGGTTCGACCTGGAGGCGGTCGTGTCCGAGGGCGCGGTCGCGTTCTCGGTGGCGTCCGGGGAGGCGTTCGTGCCGCGGCTGTTCGCCGAGCTCGGCGTGCCGATCCGGTCGGTGAGCGTGTCCCGGCCGTCCCTGGACGACGTGTTCATGTCCTTCACCGGTTCGACGATCCGCGACGCCGAGGCCGGCACGGCCGACCGCATGCGCGTCGCGATGCGCGCGATGCGCCGCTAGCCGGGCACGGGCGAGAGGCGAGGAGAAGAGAGACCATGGCGAGTTCGGTCAAGACCGCCGCCCCGGTCGCCGACGTGGTCCGCGTCCGGGTGCCGGAGCCGGGCCTGCGGCAGGACCTGCGCGCGGTGCGGATCGTCCTGCACCGGGAGCTGATCCGGTTCTGGCGCGACAAGCTGCGGATGGTGTCGGGGCTGGTCCAGCCGGTGCTGTGGCTGCTGGTCATGGGCACCGGGCTGTCGAACCTGATGGCGAGCGGCGGCGGCGCGCACGGCGACATCGACCTGAAGACGTTCATCTTCCCGGGCGTGTGCGCGATGTCGGTGATGTTCACCGCGATGTTCTCCGCCGGGTCGATCGTGTGGGACCGGGAGTTCGGGTTCCTGCGCGAGATGCTCGTCGCGCCGGTCAGCCGCAGCGCGATCGTCATCGGCAAGTGCGTCGGCGGCGCGCTCGTCGCGACGCTGCAGGGCGCGGTGATCGTGGCGCTGGCCGGGCTGGCGGGCGTCCCCTACGACCCGGTGCTGCTGGCGGAGCTGCTCGGCCTGATGTTCATCGGCGCGTTCGCGCTCACCGGGTTCGGGGTGATGATGGCCGCGCGGATCAAGCAGATGCAGTCGTTCTTCGGCCTGATGCAGATGGCCATGATGCCGATGATGTTCCTGTCCGGGGCGCTGTACCCGCTGAACGGGCTGCCGACGTGGCTGACCGTCCTCACCCGGTTCAACCCGCTCACCTACGCGGTCGACCCGCTGCGCCAGGCCGTGTTCCGCCACCTGGACCTGACGCCCGCGCTCCAGCGCACGTTCAACCCGGGCGTGACGTGGAACGGATGGGTCGTCCCGGTGTGGCTGGAGATCGTCATCGTGCTGTGCATGGGCGTCGGGCTGATGGGCGTCGCCATCGTGGAGTTCCGCCACGCGGACTGACTCAGCGAGATCCACCCGTCACCGTTCGTGATGCTGGATACTGGGCTGGCTACTCATGGAGTCGGCTCGGATTCGAAGGGTGATGGTATCCAGGTGAACGGGCATCGGACGATGTGGCGCTGGACGGTGGCCGCCGCGGCGGTCCTCGCGGCGGTGGCCGTCCCCGCGACGGCGGACGGGCGGGCGGCCCGCGCGGCCCACGCCGCGCCCGCGGCGCGGACGGCGGACGCGGGGCCGGGGCTGCGGATCACGCGGTTCCTCGGGGAGCGGACGCTCCCGCACATGATGAGGTTCGAGGGCACGACCGTCGGCGGCCTGTCGGGCATCGACCGCGACCCCCGCACGGGGACGTGGTACATGATCTCCGACGACCGCCGGCGCTACGGCCCGGCCCGCTTCTACACCGGGAGCGTCGACATCGACCCGCGCACCGGCGCGTTCTCCGGCGTCCGGATCAGCGGCGTCTCGACGCTGCGGCGGGCGGACGGCACCCCCTACCCGGGTTTCGGCGAGCCCGGGTCCGCCGACCCGGAGAGCATCCGCTACGACCCGAGGTCGGAACGGGTCGTGTGGGGCGACGAGGGCGACCGCCCGGACGAGACCCACCCGGGGATCCCGGTGTCGGACCTGTCGGTGCGGTGGGCGGGCCGCGACGGCGCCTACCGCGGGGAGCTGGCCGTCCCGCCGAACCTGAAGCAGACCGACGAGCACCGCGGGCCCCGCCGCAACTTCGGGTTCGAGGGCGTGGCGCTCACCCGGCACGGCGTCGCCGCGATGGCCGAGGGACCCCGCTACGAGGACGGCGACCCGCCGTCCACCCGGCAGGGCGCGCTCACCCGGCTCACGCTGTGGGACCGGTCCGGGCGCGCGCGGGCGCAGTACGCCTACCCGGTCGACCGGCTCGCGGCCGCGCCCGTCCCGGCGGGCGGCGCCGACAGCGGCGTCTCGGAGCTCCTCGCCGCGGGCGGCCACCGGTTCCTGGCGCTGGAGCGGTCGTGGATCGAGGGCGTCGGCTACAAGGCCAGGCTGTACGAGTTCGACACGCGCGGCGCGTCGGACGTCCTCGGCCGCGACTCGCTCGCGGGCGGCGCCGGGTACCGGACGGTCGCCAAGCGGCTCGTCGCCGACCTCGGCCGCTTCGGCGGGACGACCCAGAACCTGGAGTCGATGAGCTGGGGGCCGCGCCTGCGCTCGGGCGAGTGCACGCTGGTGGTGGGCTCGGACGACAACTTCGACTCCCGCGAGGTCACGCAGTTCCTGGCGTTCGCGGTGGACGGCTGCCGCGCCGCGCCCCGCTGAGCCGACCTGCGATCGCGAACGGGAAGGCCCGCTGGACCGGTACCGGTCCAGCGGGCCTTTTCCGCGGGTGGTGCGCGTGTCAGACGGCGAAGTCGAGCAGCGGGCGCGCGTTGCTCGGGTGCCGCAGCTTCGACAGCGACTCCTTCTCCAGCTGCCGGATCCGCTCGCGGGTCAGCCCGAGCGCCTTGCCGATCTCGTCGAGGGTGCGGGGCGTCCCGTCGTACAGCCCGAACCGCATCGCCATGATCTTGGCCTCGCGCGGCGACAGGATGTCGAGGGTGCGGCGCAGCTGGTCGGCCATGAGCTGCCGGTCGACCAGCTCGGACGCCTCGGGGCAGTCGGTGTCCTCGATGAGGTCGCCGATGCGGGTCTCGCCGTCCTCGCCGATGGTGGAGTCCAGGCTGATCGGCTGGCGGCTGGTGCGAAGCAGCTCGCGGACCTGCTCGGGGCTCTTGTCGAGCTCGGCGGCCAGCTCCTCGGGGGTGGGCTCGCGGCCGAGGCGCTGGTGCATGTCGCGCTCGACGCGGCTGAGCTTGCTCAGCATCTCCAGCACGTGGACGGGCAGCCGGATCGTCCGCGCCGAGTCGGCGAACCCGCGCTGGATCGCCTGCCGGATCCACCACATCGCGTAGGTGGAGAACTTGTAGCCCTTGGAGTAGTCGAACTTCTCCACGGCGCGGATCAGGCCGAGGTTGCCCTCCTGGACGACGTCCAGCAGCGACAGGCCCCGGTCGGAGTACTTCTTGGCGACCGACACCACGAGCCTGAGGTTGGCCTCCAGCATGTGCGCCTTGGCGCGGCGGCCGTCGGCGGCGACCCATTCCAGGTCGGCGCGCACGGCGGGGGAGAGGTCGTCGTTTTCCAGCTTGTGCTCGGCGTACAGGCCGGCCTCGATGCGCTTGGCGAGGTCGACCTCCTGCTCGGCGGTGAGCAGCTGGCGGCGTCCGATGGCCTTGAGGTAGGTGTGGACGGAGTCGCCCATGGCGGTGGACTGGTCGTCCAGGTCGGCCCCGGCGTCGGCGTCTGCCACGGTGTCGGCGGCCTCGACCTCGGTGACCTCGAACCCGTCGTCGTCGGGGGACGCGGCGTCCTCGTCGCGGGCCCGCGCCGCGGCCTTCTTGGCCGTTTTGCCCGCGCTCTTGCGGGCCTTGGCGCTCTTGGCGTTCTTGGCGGGGGCGCGCCGGGCGGTGCCGGGCGTCGCCTGGGCGGTGTCGCCGCCGTCGTGCTCGGCGGCCGCGGCCATCTTGCGGACCGTGTCGGCCTCCCCGGCCAGGCTGATCCCGGCCTCGGACAGCTCGCGCAGGATGGAGCGGCCCTGTGCCGGGCTGAGTCCGGCCGATTCGAAGGCCCCCCGCACCTCGTCGAGCGAGAGGCGCCCTTGGGCGCGGCCACGCTTCAGGAGGTCGTCGAGCGCGGGGCTCGCCGACTCCGTGAGCGGGGTCTCTACGGCGCTTCGCGGCATGGGGACACCCCCCTCCCTTCGGTGGTGTGAGTGCGGCGCGGATTGTGTTCGCTCGTGGCGCACGCACTTAACGGAACGTCGCGGAGCCGGTCCGTTGTTCCCGGCGCCGGGGATCGGCGTCCCGCTGGGGATCGTGGAGGAGCGATCCAGTGGATCGTGGTGCCCGAGGCGGGGCGTTTCACACCGCCGTGCGCGCCGCGCCCCCGGACAGGACTCACCTTACTGCGTAAAGGCCCTGGGCGTTGGCGATTCTCCCAAGAGAACGTCCCAAGGGAACCTACGATTCCGAACGCCTGGGACGCGACGTCCGGCCGTACCGGGCGATGACGCGTTCGCGCAGTTCGGGGTCGTCGCGGGGGACGGGTTCGAGGAAGACCTCGTCGATCTCCTCGTGCGCGTCGCGCAGTTCATGGGCCATCCGGACGCAGGCGCGCTCGACGTCCCCGGCGGTGAGGGAGTCGCGGAAGTCCAGCCGGGCGCAGACGAGGACGCGGTCGGCGCCGAACGTCACGGTGACGATGTCGACGACCCAGTCGACCTCGGGCGCGGCGCCGAGCGCGGCGCGGACGTCGGCGACGAGCCGCGGGTCGGCCTGCGTGCCGATCAGCAGGTTGAGGTTGATCCGGCCGAGGACGAGCGCGACGGCGGTGAGCAGCACGCCGATGAGGAGCGATCCCACGGCGTCCCAGACGGGGGAGCCGGTGAGCTGGTGCAGGCCGAGCCCGCCGAAGGCGAGGACGAGGCCGATCAGGGCGGCGGAGTCCTCCAGCAGGACGCTGACGGAGGTCGGCTCGTCGGTGCGGCGGATGTGGGCGCGCAGCGGCAGGTCCTCGGCGCGGGCGGCGGCGCGGACCTGCCGGACGGCCTGCTGCCACGACGTCGCCTCCAGGACGAACGCGATGCCGAGGACGGCGTAGCCGACGACCGCGCCGCCCTCGTCGGCGGCCCGATGCCCGGCGAGGGTCTGGACGCCCTGGTAGAAGGAGAACAGCGCGCCCATCCCGAAGATGGCGACGGCGACGAGGAGCGTCCAGATGTAGCGCTCCTTGCCGTAGCCGAGGGGGTGGCGGCGGTCGGCGGGGCGGCCGCTGCGCCGCAGGCCGACCATGAGCAGGACCTCGTTGAAGGTGTCGGCGACCGAGTGCGCGGCCTCGGCGGCCAGGGACGCCGACCCGGTGATCAGCGCGGCGACGATCTTCGCGACGGCGATGCCGAGGTTGGCGGCGAGGGCGAGCGCGACGGTGAGGGAGCTCTCGTCGCGGGTCCCGTGGTCGGTCTCGTCCGGCGGCATTGTCGTGATCTCCCCGGGAGGCGGGGCCGCCATGCGCGCGGATCAGGGACGGGGGCCTCGCAGCCGGGCCCGGTCGGGCTTTCCGGAGGCGAGCAGCGGGATGGCGTCGACGAGTTCCAGCTCGCGGGGCGCGGCGTGGGCGGGCATGGTCTCGCGGACGAGGGCGCGCAGTTCGGGCAGGCCGGGGCGGTCGGCCGCGGCGGGCACGACGACGGCGGTGACGCGTTCGCCCCAGTCGGGGTCGGGGCGTCCGACGACGACGACGTCGCGGACGCCGGGGTGCCGGGCGAGCGCGGCGGCGACCTCGCCGGCGACGACCTTCTCGCCGCCGGTGTTGATCACGTCGTCGACGCGGCCGCGGACGCGGAGCAGGCCGTCCTCCAGGGCGCCGAGGTCCTGGGTGACGAACCAGTCGCCGTCGCGGGCGGCGGCGGTCTGGTCGGGGCGCAGCCGGTAGCGGGTGAACAGGGACGGCCCGGCGAGGCGGATGCGGCCGTCCGGGGCGAGGCCCGCGCGCATGCCGGGCAGGGGCGTCCCGTCGTAGACGCAGCCGCCGCAGGTCTCGCTCATGCCGTAGGTGGTGTGGACGCGGGCGCCGCGGTCGCGGGCCTCGGCGAGCAGGGCGGGCGCTGCGGCGGCGCCGCCGAGGACGATGGCGCCGAGCCTGGCGAGGTCGGTTCCGGCGTCCAGGAGGCGGCGCAGCTGGGTGGGGACGAGGGACACGTGCGTGCCGGGGGGCGCGGCGGCGACGGCGGCGGGGTCGAAGCGCGGCGCGATGATCGGTTCGGTTCCGGCGACGAGGGCGCGGACGAGGACCTGGACGCCGGAGATGTGGCTGGTCGGGACGCAGCACAGCCACCGGTCGCCGGGCGCGGCGCCGATGCGTTCGAGGGTGCCGGCGGCGGAGTGGCGCAGCGCGGCGGCGGACAGTTCGGCGATCTTGGGGGTGCCGGTGGAGCCGGACGTGGCGATCAGCACGGCGGTGCCGTCCGCGACGGGGACGTGCCCGGCGGAGGGCGCGAAGGGACGCAGCCCTTCCGCTGTCTCGACGGCGTCCGGCGCGAGGGCGTCCAGCAGGGCCCGGAGGGCGGGCTCGGGCGTCGCCGGGGAGATCGGGCAGATCGCGGGCCCGCCGTCGAGCGCGGCCGCGAGGGCGCGCAGCAGCCGCGGGCCGGGCGGCAGGACGGCGGCGTGCAGTGGACGATCCATGGCGCCATCAGCGTAGACGACCCCGCTGAACGCGTTCAAACGGGGAGGCGGTTGAATGGACGCGAGCGCCGCCGCCCCCGGGCCGGGCGCGGGCCGCCCGGCCGGATCGCCGACGGAGAGGAAGCCATGGTCTCGGAGCTGTTCGACGCGGACGCGTGGAAAGAGGTCGAGGGGTTCGGGTTCACCGACATCACCTACCACCGCGCGGTGGACCACGGGACGGTCCGGGTGGCGTTCAACCGTCCGGAGGTGCGCAACGCGTTCCGCCCGCACACGGTGGACGAGCTGTACCGGGCGCTGGACCACGCGCGGATGTCCAGCGACGTCGGGTGCGTCCTGCTGACGGGCAACGGCCCGTCGCCGCGCGACGGCGGCTGGGCGTTCTGCTCCGGCGGGGACCAGCGCATCCGCGGCAAGGACGGCTACAAGTACGCCGACGGCGACACCTCCGACACGATCGACCCGGCGCGGGCGGGGCGGCTGCACATCCTGGAGGTGCAGCGGCTGATCCGGTTCATGGGCAAGGTCGTGATCTGCGTGGTGCCGGGCTGGGCGGCGGGCGGCGGGCACAGCCTGCACGTGGTGTGCGACCTGACGCTGGCGAGCCGGGAGCACGCGCGGTTCAAGCAGACCGACGCGGACGTGGCGAGCTTCGACGGCGGGTTCGGGTCGGCGTACCTGGCGCGGCAGGTCGGGCAGAAGTTCGCCCGGGAGATCTTCTTCCTGGGCGACGCCTACGACGCGGAGGCGGCGCACCGGATGGGGATGGTGAACGCGGTCGTCCCGCACGCGGAGCTGGAGGCGACGGCGCTGGAGTGGGCGCGGAAGGTCAACGGGAAGAGCCCGACGGCGCAGCGGATGCTGAAGTACGCGTTCAACCTGATCGACGACGGGCTCGTCGGGCAGCAGGTGTTCGCGGGTGAGGCGACGCGCCTCGCCTACGGCACCGACGAGGCGGCCGAGGGCCGGGACTCCTTCCTGGAGAAGCGCGCCCCCGACTGGTCGCGTTACCCGTGGTACTACTAGGGGTCTAACGCACGGTGTGATCTGGAATGCCGTGATGGTGACGTGATGGCCGCGTGATTCGGCGGGCGAGGTCTGGGGGTCTGGCGGGTGCGGGTGTACTCCATCCCGATGCGGACGCGGTTCCGCGGAGTGACGCGGCGGGACGGCGTGCTCGTGCGCGGCCCGGCCGGGTGGGGGGAGTTCTCGCCGTTCGCCGAGTACGGCCCGGCGGAGTGCGCGCGGTGGCTGGCCGCGGCGCGGGAGGCGGCGTTCGAGGGCTGGCCGGCGCCGGTCCGCGACCGGGTGCCGGTGAACGCGACGATCCCGGCGGTGGGCCCGGAGCGGGCGTTCGAGCTGGCCAAGGAGTCGGGGTGCCGGACGGCGAAGGTGAAGGTGGCCGAGCGGGGCCAGTCCGACGCCGACGACCTGGCGCGGGTGGAGGCGGTGCGTGACGCGCTCGGCCCGGACGGCCTGGTCCGGGTCGACGCGAACGGGGCGTGGGACGTCGACCACGCGGCCCGGATGATCCGGTCGCTGGACCGGTGGGGCCTTGAGTACGTGGAGCAGCCGTGCGCGACGCTCGCCGAGCTCGCGGCGGTGCGGCGGCGGGTGGACGTGCCGGTCGCGGCGGACGAGTCGATCCGCCGCGCCGAGGACCCGCTGAAGGTGCGGGCCGCGGAGGCGGCCGACGTGGCGGTGCTGAAGGTGCAGCCGCTCGGCGGGGTCGCGGCGGCGCTGCGGGTGGCGGAGGCGTGCGGGCTGCCGGTGGTGGTGTCGAGCGCGGTGGAGACGTCGGTGGGCCTCGCGGCCGGGGTGGCGCTGGCGGCCGCGCTGCCGGAACTGCCGTACGCGTGCGGGCTGGGGACGCTGTCGCTGCTGGCGGGCGACGTGGCCGCCGATCCGCTGTGGCCGGTGGCGGGCGAGATCGCGGTGCGGCGCCCCGAGGTGGACGAGGCGTCCCTCGCCCGCTGGGAGGCGCCCGACGCGGCCGGGTGGCGGGCCAGGGCGCTGGCGGCGCAGGAGCATCTGGACGGCCCGGACGTGATCGGGGCGGCCCCGTGACCGCGGCGCGGCGGGCGTCCTCGAAGGGCGGGACGCCGTGAACCCGGCGACCGCGCTGGCCGCCGTCCTGGTGGACGAGCTGCTGCGGTGCGGGATGACCGACGCGGTGCTGGCGCCGGGGTCGCGGTCGGCGCCGCTGGCGCTGGCCCTGCACGCGGCGGAGGAGGCGGGGCGGCTGCGGCTGCACGTCCGGATCGACGAGCGGTCGGCGTCGTTCCTCGGGCTCGGGCTGGCGAAGCGGTCGGGGCGCCCGGTGGCGCTGGTGTGCACGTCGGGGACGGCGGCGGCGAACTTCCACCCGGCGGTGGTGGAGGCGCACGAGTCGGGCGTCCCGCTGGTGGTGGTGACGGCGGACCGTCCGCCCGAATTGCGGGACACGGGCGCGAACCAGACGATCGACCAGGTGAAGCTGTACGGGACGGCGGTGCGGTGGTCCACCGAGGTGGGCGTGCCGGAGAACCGTCCGGGGATGGTGGCGTACTGGCGGTCGCTGGTGAGCCGGGCGTGGGGGCTGGCGCAGGCGCCGGCGGCGGGCCCGGTGCATCTGAACGCGGCGTTCCGCGAGCCGCTGATCCCGGACGGGGACGAGTCGTGGTGCGAGCCGCTCGACGGCGACGCGACCGGCGCGTGGACGAAGGTGCGGGCGGCGACGCCGGGGTCGGTGCTGCACGTCCCGCCGACCCGCAGGGGCGTGCTGGTGGTGGGGGACGGGGCGTCCAACGTCAAGCGGTACGTGGCGGCGGCGTCGATGGCGGGGTGGCCGGTGCTGGCGGAGCCGAACGGCAACGCCCGCTACGGCGACCACGCGCTGTCCTCGCACCACTTCCTGCTGGGGGTGGGGGAGTTCGTGGAGCGGCACCGCCCGGAGGTGGTGGTGACGCTGGGGAAGCCGGGGCTGTCGCGTCCGCTGCTGTCGCTGCTGCGGCGGGCGGAGGAGCACATCGTCCTGTCGCCGGACCTGGCCCGCTGGCCGGACCCGGTGCGGTCGGCGACGCAGGTCGCGCAGGAGGTCGAGATCCCGGTGGTGTCCGGGGACGACGCGTGGCTGAAGTCGTGGCGGACCGCCGACCTCGCCGCCGCGGCGGCCGTGGACGAGGTCCTCGACGCAGCACCCGGGGTGAGCGAGCCGCGGCTGGCCCGCGACCTGGTGGCGGGGCTGCCGGGCGGGTCGCTGCTGTTCACGGCGGCGAGCATGCCGATCCGCGACCTGGACCAGGTGATGCGCCCGCGGCGCGGGATCCGGGTCATGGCGAACCGGGGCGCGAGCGGCATCGACGGGCTGGTGTCCACGGCGATCGGCGCGGCGCTGGCGCACAGCGGGCGGTCGTACGCGCTGCTGGGCGACCTGGCGTTCCTGCACGACCAGAACGGGCTGATCATCGGGCCGCGGGACGAGCGTCCCGACCTCGCGATCGTGGTGGTGAACAACCAGGGCGGGGGGATCTTCTCGCTGCTGCCGCAGGCGGCGCTGGCGGGCCCGTTCGAGCGGGTCTTCGGCACGCCGCACCAGGTGGACCTGGCGGGGGTGGCGGCGGCGCACGGCGTCCCGTACCGGCGGCTGGACGCGCCGGGCGACCTGCCGAAGGCGATCGCGGGGGAGGGCCTGCGGATCGTGGAGGCCCGCACCGACAGGGAGGCGAACGCGGCCCTGCACGGCGAGATGCGTAAGGCGGCCCACGCCGCCGTCCGAGCCGTCCTGTCCTGAGCCTCAAGCGCTACGACTCCGGCTCCACTATTTCAGCCTTCAACTTACAACGTAAAGGCGCCGGGCTGGATGCCTCACCTCACCCCTCAAACACAAAGAACAATCAGCTAGCTGAGAAGACGAGCGCGGAGGGCGTCGGTGTCGTCGGGCGTCCAGCCGTGGCCGGACAGCCAGCCGGTCGTGCCGCCGAACTCCTCGTCCACGCGGGTGAGGAGCTTGTCCATGACGGCCGGGTCGAGGCGGTGGGCGTCCGGGGGACGGGAGTTCAGGTCGTCGGCATAGGTGTCGCTGGCGCGCAGCCGCTCGACGACGGCGTCGATGCGCTCGCCGCTGAGGGCGTAGTCGGTGACGATCGCCTCGCGGGTGACGCCCGCGACGTCGAGGGCGAGGGCGCAGACGACGCCGGTGCGGTCCTTGCCCGCGGCGCAGTGGACGAGCGCGGCGCCGTCGGTGCGGGTCATCACGCGGAGGGCGGCGACGATGGAGTCGCCGCGGTCGGCGAGGTAGCCGAGGTAGAGGCCGATCGTGCGGTCCTGTTCGGGGGCGTCGTCCGGGCCGCCGGGCCGGTCCTGCCAGGGCAGCGCCTTGTCGGCGTCCGGGGCGGCGGGCTCGGGCGGGGGGACGGCGGCGGCGTCGGTGTGGCGTCCGCGTTCGGGGAACAGCGACAGCTGGTGGACGGTCACCGACGGCACCCGGGTCAGCGGCCCGGGTCCTTCGAGTTCGACCTCGGCGTCGCTCCGCAGGTCGATGACGTTCTTCAGCTCGTAGTCGTCGAGGAGGACGCGGACGTCGGCGACGGTGAGGTCCTGGAGGTTGTCGGAGCGGAGCACCCGGGCGCGGCGTGTGAGGTGTCCGTCGGTGGTGGGGAGGCCGCCCAGGTCGCGGGCGTTGGCGGCGCCGTGCAGGTCGATCCACCGGGTGTCGTCCATGAATTGTGACCCTATATGGCCGTCGTGTGCGGTCTTTCGCGCAGGGTCCGGTTCACCTGGGGACGTGCGGTGGTACGGCGCGGCGGGGGTGGTGGTCCGGGGGAGCGAGGCGGGGTGGGGGTGACCGGGACCTGGGAGCCAGTCCGGGGATGGCTCCGCAGCGTGGAGACTGCCCGGTCTCACGCTCCGTAGTTTTTCGGGCAGTCGCTTTCCCTGTTCCGCGAGATGGAGGCTTCATGCCCGCGACCCTGTACGCTCCGCCCGCCCCACCCGTCCCGCCTGTGCCGGGGAGGGCGCCGGGGAGCGACTTCGCTCCGCTGGCGCGGCGGGTCCGCGAGAGCGGCCTGCTGGACCGGCGGCGCGGCTACTACGCGCGGGCGATCGGGCTGAACCTGGCGGCGACGGCGGCGGTGTGGGCGGCGGTCGCGTGGGCGGGGGACGGGTGGTGGACGGTCCTGCTGGGCGTGCCGCTGGCGGTGCTGGCGGCGCGGACGGCGTACCTCGGCCATGACGCGGGGCACCGGCAGATCGCGCGGAGCGCCCGCGCGAACCGGGTGCTTGGCCTGGTGCTGGGGAATCTGCTGCTGGGGATGGGGCACGGCTGGTGGAGCGACAAGCACAACCGGCATCACGCGAACCCGAACCATGTCGGGAAGGACCCGGACGTGGGGGAGGGCGTCCTGGCGTGGACGCAGGAGCAGGCCGGGCGGCAGCGGGGGGTGCTGCGGTGGGTGGCGCGGCATCAGGCGGCGCTGTTCTTCCCGCTGCTGACGCTGGAGGGGCTGAACCTGAAGGTGGGGAGCCTGCTGTTTCTGCGGGGGCGGTCGCGGCGTGATCAGGTGGTGGAGGGCGGGTTGCTGCTCGCTCACGCGGCGGGGTATCTGGGGCTGGCGTTCGCGTTGCTGCCGCCGGCGCAGGCGGTGGTGTTGATGGTGGTGCAGCACGCGCTGTTCGGTGTGCATCTGGGGGCGGTGTTCGCGCCGAACCACAAGGGGATGGCGATGCCGGCGCCGGGGGAGAAGTGGGATCATCTGCGGCGGCAGGTGCTGACGTCGCGGAACGTGCGGGGCGGCGCGGTGGTGGATTGGCTGATGGGCGGGTTGAACTACCAGATCGAGCACCATCTGTTCCCGGGGGTGCCGAGGTGCAGTCTGCGGCGGTTGCGTCCGCTGGTGCGGGAGCATTGCGCGGCGGTGGGCGTGCCGTACGCGGAGACGGGTCTGGTGGCGTCGTACCGGTTGGCGCTGGGACACATGCGTGAGGTGGGGGAGCCGTTGCGGTAGGGGGCCGCGCGGGGGTGGGGCCGGGGGTTATGCTCCGGCCATGCCGGAGGGACATACCGTTCATCGTCTGGCCGCCGAGCATCAGCGGATGTTCGGCGGCCGCCGTGTGGGGGCGTCGAGTCCGCAGGGTCGTTTCGCGGAGGGCGCGGCGCGGTTGGACGGGCGGGTGCTGGTGGACGCGGACGCGCATGGGAAGCATCTGCTGCTGGGGTTCGATGATGATCGGACGTTGCACGTCCATCTGGGGATCTACGGCAAGTACGTGTTCGGGGAGGGTGCGGCGCCGGCGCCGGTGGGGGCGGTGCGGTTGCGGCTGGTCGGCGGGTCGGGGTGGGCGGATCTGCGGGGTCCGAACGCGTGCGAGCTGCTGGAGCCGGGGGATGTGAAGGTGCTGCGTGACCGGTTGGGTCCTGATCCGTTGCGGGCGGACGGTGATCCGGAGGTGGCGTGGCGGCGGGTGGGGCGGTCGCGGACGCCGGTCGCGGTGTTGTTGATGGATCAGTCGGTGGTGGCGGGTCCGGGGAACATCTACCGGGCTGAGGTGCTGTTCCGGCAGGGGGTCGATCCGCGGTTGCCGGGGCGTGGGTTGTCGCGGGGGCGGTGGCAGGGGATCTGGGACGATCTGGCGGTGTTGATGGCGGCGGGTGTGCGGGCGGGGCGGATCGACACGGTGCGTCCTGAACACATGCCGGAGGCGATGGGGCGTCCGCCGCGGGTGGACGGTCATGGCGGTGAGGTGTACGTGTACCGGCGTGCGGGGTTGCCGTGCCTGGTGTGCGGGTCGGTGGTGGCGACGGTGGAGTTGGCGGGGCGGAACCTGTTCTGGTGTCCGGGGTGCCAGGCCTCGGAGGTGTAGGGGTCAGGCGGGTTCGGCGGCGTCGTGGTGCCCGGGGGTGGTGTCGGGTGCGGGCCGGGCGGTGGGGAGGGGGACGTCGTCGTCGGTCTGCGGGGCGGGTCGTGTGGCGTTTCGGCGTGCGGCGCGGCGGGTGCGCAGGCGTGCGGCGAGGGGTTCGGCGCCGCGGGCGAGGACGGGTCCGGCGACGGCGAGGATGAGGACGTAGGCGGCGGCGAGGGGCCCGAGGCGGGGGTTGGTGCCGGCGGTGACGGCGAGTCCGGCGATGACGATGTTGAATTCGCCGCGGGGGACGAGGGCGGTTCCGGCGCGGAGGCGTCCGGTGGGGGCGATTCCGGCGCGGCGTGCGGCGATCCAGCCGGTGGTGAGTTTGGTGAGGATTCCGGCGGTGGCGAGGAGCGCGGCGACGGCGAGGACGGGTGGGAGGTCGCCGGGGTCGGTGTGGAGTCCGAAGAAGACGAAGAAGACGGCGGCGAACAGGTCGCGGAGGGGGGTGAGGAGTTTCTGGGCGGTGTGGGCGAGGCTGCCGGACAGGGCGATGCCGACGAGGAAGGCGCCGACGGCGGCGGACACCTGGAGTTGTTGGGCGATGCCGGCGACGAGGAGGGTGAGGCCGAGGACTTTGAGGAGGAGGACCTCTTCGCTGGGTGAGGCGACGAACCGTTCGACGAGGGCGCCGTGGCGGAGGGCGATGTAGAGGATCGCGGTGATGGTGGCGGCGGCGATGGCGAGTGCGGCGGCGCCGCCGAGGAGTCCGGCTCCGGCGAGGAGGGCGGTGAGGATGGGGAGGTAGGCGGCCATGGTGAGGTCTTCGAACACGAGGATCGACAGGACGGCGGGTGTTTCGCGGTTGCCGAGCCAGCCGAGGTCGCCGATGACTTTGGCGGTGATGCCGGAGGAGGTGACGTAGGTGACGCCGGCCATGGCGACGGCGGCGACGGGTCCCCAGCCGAGGAGGAGCGCGGCGGCGGCGCCGGGGGCGGCGTTGAGGGCGAGGTCGGCGAGGCCGACGGGGGCGGAGGTGCGCAGGGTGCCGACGAGTTCGTCGGCGGTGTATTCGAGGCCGAGGGTGAAAAGGAGCAGGATGACGCCGACTTCGGCGCCGATGGAGACGAAGTCTTCGCTGGTGGTGAGGGGGAGGATGCCGCCGGAGCCGAAGGCGAGGCCGGCGATGAGGTAGAGGGGGATGGGGGAGATGGAGAAGCGGACGGACACGGCGCCGAGGAGGCCGAGGGCGAGGATGATGGCGCCGAGTTCGATGAGTTGGACGGCTGATTCCATGCGGGGTCAGCCGTGGGCGAGGATGTCGGCGACGGCGGTGGTGCCTTCGCCGGTGCCGACGACGACGATGGTGTCGCCCGCGGTGAAGACGAAGTCGGGGCGGGGGCTGGCGATGACCTGTCCGCCGCGGACGACGGCGACGATGGAGGCGCCGGTGCGGGTGCGGGAGCGGGTGTCGGCGAGGGGCCGTCCGTCGTAGGGGGATCCGGCGGCGATGGGGATCTGTTCGGTGACGAGTCCTTCGACCTGGCGGTGGAGTTCGGCGAGGTGTTGGAGGACGCGTCCGGTGCCGAGGAGTTCGGCGATGGCGTTGGCCTCTTCGGCGGTGAGGGCGACGGTGGCGATGCAGCTGTCGGGGTCGTCGCGGTCGTAGATGACGAGGTCGCGGCGTCCGGTGCGGTGGGAGATGACGCCGATCTGGCGGCCTCGTCCGGTGGTGATGACGTGCTGCAGGCCGATGCCGGGCAGGGCGGTCCGTTCGACGTCCACGGTGCTGGGGTCCTCCGTTGGTGCTGGTGGGTCGTGGTCGACCGTACCGGGTGGGTCGTGCGGGTTTTCACCGCCGGTGGGGTGGGTGGGAACCGTTTGGGGGCTGTTGGGCAATAGGGGGTGACCTGATCGGAAGCCCGAGAGGCCCAGACATATGAGTGAGACGAGCCCGGCGGGGGCCGACGACGCCGTCGTGATCGAGCGGTCGCGGCGGCATCCGGAGGTGTTCGCCGAGGTGTTCAGGCGGCACGCCCCGGATGTGAAGCGGTATGCGACGCGCAGGCTGGGGTGGGACGCGGCCGAGGACGTGGTGGCGGAGACGTTCCTGGCCGCGTTCCGGCAGCGGGACCGGTATGACCTGGCGCGGCGGGACGCGCGGCCGTGGTTGTTCGGGATCGCGACGAATCTGATCGGCCGGCATGTGCGTGCGGAGGTGCGTCAGCTGCGTGCGGTGGAGCGCGGCGGCGGTGATCCGGTCGCCGAGCCGTTCACCGACCGGTGTGACGAGCGGGTGAGCGCGCAGGCGCAGGGGCGGCGGCTGGCGGGGGCGCTGGCGGCGCTGCCCGAGGGGCACCGTGACGCGCTGCTGCTGGTCGCCTGGGGCGGTTTGACCTATCCGGAGGCGGCGGCGGCGCTGGGTGTGCGTGTCGGGACGGTGCGGTCGCGGATCAGCAGGGCGCGCGGGCGGTTGCGGCGTGAGCTCGGCGGGGTCGATCCCGCGGTGTTCGTCAAGGAGGAGACGGTCCATGGATGAGATGACCGTGCTGGAGGGTTTCCGGGCGGAGGTTCCGCGTCCGGGGATGGAGGGGTTGCGTGCCGAGGAGGCCCGGCTGATGGCCGCGATCGCCGGTGCGGGCTCGGGGGCGGAACCCGCGCCCGTGCGGCGGGTGCGGGGGGTTCGTCCGGTTCGGCGGGGGTGGCCGGCGGTGGGTCTGGCCGGGGGGTTGGCGGCCGCGGCGGTGGCGGGGGTCGTGGCGGTCACGGCGCGGGGGCCGGGGCAGGGGCCGGAGGGGGGTGCGGTCACGCATGTCATGCCGGTCGCCGCGTCCCGGGTGCTGACGCGGGCCGCCGACGCGTCCGCCGGGTTCCCGGAGCTGCGTCCGAGGGCGGGGCAGTTCCTGGTGTTCGAGTCGCAGACGATGGATCCGGTGGAGTCGAACTCCGCGCGGGGGCATGAGCGTTACCTGTCGCGCAGTGTCCGGAAGGTCTGGCTGCCGGTGGAGGGCGATGCGACGCGGGGTGTCGTCGTGGAGCGGATGCTGGCGCCGAAGCCGTATCCGGGGTGGCCGATCCCGCCGTCGGCGCGGCGGGCGGCCGGTCCGGCCGGGGGGCCGGAGAGGCTGGCGGACTTCGACGGCAGGGCGGAGTTCCTGCGCAACGACTTCGCCTACGTCAGCCGTCTGCCGGTCGAGCCGCGGGGGATGTACGAGCATCTCTACACCCGTCTGGGGAGCGGTGCCCGGGCGGACGTGGAGGCGTGGATGCGGGTCGGGGGCCTGTTGACGGAGGCGTATCTGCCTTCGGCGCAGCGGGTGGCGCTGTACCGTGCCGCGGCGGCGATCCCGGGGGTGACGACGGTCGACGGGGCGGTGGACGCGGCGGGCCGGACGGGTGTGGCGGCGGCGAAGACGGTCGGCGGTGTCCGGCGGGAGTACATCTTCGACCGGCGCACCTATCGGTACTTGGGGCAGCGTGAGGTCGTCACGGACGCGGCGCTGGCGAAGGCGCCGGTGGGGAGCGTCCTGACGTCCACGGCGCAGTTGAAGGTGTCGGTCGCCGACCGCGCGCCGCGGGTCGGCTCCTAGCCGGGGGTGGCCGGGTCTCGTCGCCGTCGCGGGGGCGGGGCCGGCCGTCCGGTTTTCGGGCGGGGGTTTCCGGCGGGTGGTCAGCCGTGGAGGGCGTATTGCATGGGGCGGAGTTTGGTGCGGGCCTCGGCGAGTTCGGCGTCGGGGTCGGAGTCGGCGACGATGCCGCAGCCGGCGAACAGGCGGGCGCGGGTGCCGTCGATCTCGGCGCAGCGCAGCGCGATGCCCCATTCGCCGTCGCCGCGGGCGTCGACCCAGCCGACGGGTCCGGCGTAGCGGCCGCGGTCCATGCCTTCGAGTTCGCGGATGAGGTCGAGGGCGGTGCCGGTGGGCGTCCCGGCGACGGCGGGGGTGGGGTGGAGGGCGGCGACGACGTCGAGGACGGACCGGTCGGCGGCCAGGCGTCCGCGGACGGGTGAGGCGAGGTGGGTGAGGTTGGGGAGGGTGAGGAGTTCGGGCTGGTCGGGGACGGTGAGTTCGGCGCAGAGGGGGGTGAGGGCGTCGCGGACCATGTCGGCGGCGTAGCGGTGTTCCTCGCGGTCCTTGGCGGAGGCGAACAGGCGGGCGGCGCGGGCGCGGTCGTCGGCGGGTCCGGTGCCGCGGGCGGTGGTTCCGGCGAGGACGAGGGATTCGATGTCGCCGCCGGTGCGGCGGATGAGGAGTTCGGGGGTGGCGCCGACGAGTCCGGCGCAGGAGAAGGCGTAGCAGGCGGGGAACCGGCCGGTGAGGCGGCGCAGGAGGACGCGGGCGTCGATGGGGGCGGCGGCGCGGGCGGTGACGTCGCGGGCGAGGACGACCTTGCCGAGGCGTCCGTCCCTGATGCGGGCGACGGCGGCGGCGACGGCGTCCTTCCAGGCCTGTTCGGAGAGGGCGCCCTGGTTCCAGGTGAGGCCGGTCGGGGCGGCGGGGGGCGCGGTGAGGGTGAGGGGTTCGGTGTCGTCGCCGATGGTGGTGAGCCAGGCGGCGCCGTCGCGGCGGCCGAGGACGCGGCGCGGGACGATGAGGACGGAGTCGGGCGACTTGGGGTCGAACCCGAACGATCCGAACGCGACGGGCCCGGTGCCGGGGAGGTCGACGGGGTCGTCGACGTCGGCGGCGCCGAACAGGCGGGTGAGGAGCCGGGCGGCGTCGGTGAAGCGGTCGCCGCCGTCGCCGCCGGGGAGGGTGAGGCGGGCGGCCTCGCCCCAGCCGACGATGCCCTGGCCGTCGCGGATCCAGGCGAGCGCGGTCGGGTGCGGAAGCCGCGCGACGAGGTCGCCCGGGTCGGGGACCGGGACGGTGCGGACGGACAGGCGGTCCGGTGCGGTCACGGCGAGCTTCACGCGACCCACTGTACGACAGATTTGAACCTGTTCAAACGGGCGGGGGCGGGGCGCGCGGTGAGGCGTGCGCCACATCCGTGACGCAGCACGCCCCGGGACGCCCCCGGGACGCCCCCGGGCCGCCGGACGGGACGGCCCGCCGGTCGGGCGGGCGGCGTGGCCGGTGCGGGCTTGGATTCCCGTCCGCCCGGCCCCTATGCGCGCCGCGCGCGAGGCGCGGGCCGGGACCGGGCGGACGGAAGCTCTGCCGCGCCGGGATGGGGACGGCGGCGGGTCGCCGGTGGGTCGGGGGTGGGGTCAGCGGCGGCGGGCGGCGCCGGTCAGCTTCCACGCCGCCGGGAGCAGCCCGGCCGCGAGCAGCACCTTCAGCGCGTCCCCGGCGAGGAACGGCGTCATCCCGAGGTCGACGGCCTTGCCGAGCCCGACGTCCAGCGACGCCATCAGGTACGGGACGCCCGCCGCGTACATGATCGCGGTGCCGACGAGCATGGTCGCGACGGTGCGGGCGGGGGTGCGGTCGCCGCCGCGCTGGGCGAGCCGTCCGACGACGGCGGCGGCCACGACGAACCCGATGACGTAGCCGAGGGTGGGCGAGCCGGTGCCGGAGTCGCCGTCGGTGAACCACGGGACGCCCGCGATCCCGGCGGCCAGGTAGAGCAGCATGCCGAGCGCGGCGCGGCCGAAGCCGAGCGCGGCGCCGGCCAGCAGGACCGCGAAGGTCTGCCCGGTGACCGGCACGGGGGTGCCGGGCAGCGGGACCGCGACCTGCGCGGCCAGGCCGGTGAGCACGGCCGCGGCGGCGACGAGCGCGGCGTCGCGGGCCAGGGCGCCGGGCAGCAGGTCGCCCAGGACGGCGGGACGCCGCCGGGCCGCGCCGCCGGCGGCTGCGTGGGCAGTAGCCACAGATCCTCCCAAACGTGTGTTCTTCAGGGCGAACCTAGCGAACGGGTACGCGGGGGTGGATCACGCGGGGTACGGAAACGGGCGCCCGCGCTTTGCCGGGCCCGCCCCTTGACACCGGCCGGGTCAGGCGTCGCGGCGGGGGCGGCGGGCGAGGTAGACGACGTCGGGCTCGCCGCGCGGCACCGGCACCGGCCGCGCCTCCACGGCCTCGAACCGGTCCCGCAGCAGCGCCTCGAACGCGGCGTCGGCGGCGGCGCTCCACACCGCGAGCGTCCCGCGGCCGGTGAGGCGGGCGGCGAGCAGGTCCAGCCCGGCGGGGGAGTAGAGGCGGGCGTTGCCGGGGGTGACGGTCCACCCGGGCCCGTTGTCGATGTCCAGGCAGAGCGCGTCGAACCGGCCGCCCTCCCCGCCGCCGCCCGCCGGGGCGGGTTCGGCGAGGACGTCGAGCAGATCGGCGCGGCGGACGGTGACGCGCGGGTCGTCCACCGCGCCGCGCGACCACGGCCGCAGCACGCCGCGGTGCCAGTCGACCACGGCCGGTTCGCGCTCGACGACGGTCACGTGCGCGACCCCGGGCAGGTCGAGGGCCTCGGCGAGGGAGAACCCGACGCCGAGCCCGCCGATCAGCACCCGCACCGGCCCGTCCAGCCCCTCGACCGCGGCGCGGACCAGCAGCCGCTCCGACGCCCCGCCCCGGGTGTCCATCAGGAACACGCCGTTGCTGATGATCTCGTAGTCGCCGCCCGCGCGGCGCAGCACGAGCTCCCCGCCGACCCCCTCGGCGCGTTCGACCACGACCGGCCCGCCGGACGTCCCCGGAACCACTCCCATGCCCGCACCCTACGACGTCCCGAGCCGCCCCCGAGCCGCCCCCGAGCCGCCACCGCCGCCGTCCCCTCCGGCGCGGCCGCCACCCGCCACCGGGCGGCCCGACACGGAACCTCCGCCGACCCGGCCCGGACAAGGGCTGGTGGCCGGGACGCGCGGCGGCCTACGGTGAGGCACCGTGGACGATCATGTGCGGTTGCGGCCCGTGGCCGAGCGGGACCTCCCCTTCGTCGAAGCGCTGCGCACCGACCCCGAGCTGTGCGGGCCGTTCCTGTGGGAGGGGTGGCGCGACCCGCACCGCTTCCGCCGCCGCTGGGAGCACGACGGATGGATCGGCGACGACACCGCCCTCCTGGTCGTCGCGCGCGGCGCCGACGCCCTCGGCCTGGTCTCCTACCGGCGCGTCGAACTGGCCGGACCCGTGTGGTGCTGGAGCATCGGCGCCCTGCTGGCTCCCGAGGCCCGCGGCCAGGGCGTCGGAAGCCGCGCGCAGCGCCTCCTCGTGGAGTACCTGTTCGGCTCCACCCTCGCGCACCGGATCCAGGCTGAGACCGACGTCGACAACATCGCCGAGCAACGCACCCTGGAAAGGATCGGATTCACCCGCGAGGGCGTCATCCGCGCCTACTCCTTCCTCGGCGGCCGCTACCGCGACGAGGTCGTCTACAGCATCCTCCGCGACGAAGTCCCCCCACCCTGACCCCACGCCACGACGGCCACCTCACCGACGCCAAGACGGCGGACAGGGGTGCGCCCGTCGCCGTCGAATTGTGGCTTGTTCGCGGAATTTGATGTTTTCGCGGGCATTGATCGTTGCTCGTTGTCGTGTGCTGGGAACGACGGCGCTCCCCGCCGTCCCCCGGGGTGGCTGACGAGCCGCCCGGGGCCGCCTTGGGCCGCCTGGGGGAGTGTCGGGCCGCCTACCGGAAGTCGGCGGCGTGGTCGAGCGCCCATTCGTCGAAGCCGATAGCGGGACGGCCCAAGACCTCCTCGACGGTGGACGTGGTCGGCGAGTTCCCGGCGGCCGCGTCGTCCAGGAACCGCAGCACCGCCTCGGCTTCCCACCCCCGCATGAACTGCGCGAACCGCTGCATCGCGGCCTCGCGGGACAGCTCCTCCACCGGGATCCGCCCGCCCACGGCCCGCCCGATCGCAGCGACCTGGTCGCGCTGAGAGATCCGAGCCGGGCCGGTGAGCAGCCCGCTCACCACCGGCGCGGGCTCCCCGCCGGTCAGCGCGGCGCAGGCCACGGCGGCGACGTCCCGCTCGTGGACCGGCGCGGTCAGCGCGTCCGGCCGGTACAGCGCCACGCTCGCGGAAGTGCGGATCTGGTACGCCCAGCCCAGAGCATTGTTCGCGAGCACGAGCGGACGGATCGGCACCACCGCCACATTCGAGGCGGAAGCGGCGGCGGCGAACGCGGCCTCGACCTCCCAATGCTTCTCGGTGATGGCGTTGCCCGCCGAGGTGGGATGGACCACGCTCCCCGACGACAACAGCACGACCCGCCCCACCCCGGCGGCGCGGGCGGCCTCGACGACACCGTCGACACCCTCGCGGTTCGCATAGAGGAACACCCGCCCGGCGCCCTCGAACGCCGGGAGAAGAGTCGCCGGGTCGGTCAGGTCGGCGGCGACGACCTCGACGCCGTCCGGGAACCGACCGGACTCCGGACGCCGCGCGGACGCACGGACCGGTACCCCCTCAGCCACAAGCTGCCGGAGGACGAGCCTCCCGACGCTCCCACCAGCCCCCATCACCAGGGTGGGCCTGCGATCAGAACGTGCCACGACCGGCTCCAATGCACGTAGTCCCTACGCGCCACGGAGACCAGACCGGCCGACAGGGCGTTCCGACGCCGCACCCCGCCACCGCCACCGCCAAGACTAACTCCATGATCAAAGCGCCGACAGGACACCACCACAACCACCCACGCCCGCCAACACACCCGAACCGCCGTAACGGACGCGACACCCGCGACGCCGCGGCCAGAAAGACGCGGCCCCTAAACAGGGCCAGACGCGGCCGAGAAAGCCGGAGATGACCACGCGGAGCCGACTAGGGCGTGTTTCGAATTACACAGGTTCTTCTTGTGCGCTCGGCCGCCTCCTGCAGCAGCGGCAGGTCCCGCAGGATCAGCGACCCCTTCGTCAGGACGGAGAACGGGTTGGCGGCGTCCCGCAGCGCCGCGAGGATCCCCGGCATCAGCCGGTAGCGGCCCTCCGCGCGCTGGTAGCAGTCGACGTTGGCGCCCAGCGCGATGTGCTCGCCCCGCCACCGCGGCGACGCCAGCTCGGCCCGGACCCGCTCGGCCGCGTTCACCTTCACCACGATCCGCGAGTCGAAGTCGGCACCCGACCCCAGGTCGAGGTACTCATGGGTCTTGCGGGCGAAGCAGTACACGCACGCGTGCGAGCAGCCCCGGTAGGGGTTGACCGTCCACCGGAACGGCATCCGGGACGCGTCCGGCACCCGGTTCACCACCGTCCGCGCCCGGACCTCGTAGAAGGTCATGCCGCGGAACTCGGGCGTGTCGAACGTCCGGGCCACCGCGCCCCGCTCGATCAGCGGCACGCCCGCGCCCGCGTCGGCGTCCCCCGCCTCGCCGTCCAGCCGCAGATGGTCCCAGCGCACACCCCACCCCTTTCGAACGTGTGAGCGAATCCGCGCGCGGCCAGTATGGAACACATGTTCGATGATCGCAATTCGCCGGTGGCGACGAAAGCGCACGTTGTGGGATAACACGGGCGTCTCGGTTTCGGCTGAAGCATCGCGACGCGTGCGTAACAATGGGCCGCTATGGCATCGCGATCCACGATCACGACGACGGCGGCGGAGCCCCCGGCCGGGCGCGGCGCGAACGGCCGGACGGCCGACCGGGCCGCTGACCGGGCGGATGGCCGGTCACGCGGCGGCGGCACGGCCCGGCTCCGGGCCGCGCGGGTCCCGGCAGGGCTCCTCGGCGCGCTCCGCGCGCGCGGCACCGCCGGGCTCGCGGCGGGGCTCGCGGCGGGCGCCGTCGCCGGATGCGGCATCCCCGCGTTCGGCGGCTCGGACGGATCCGGCGCCGGGACGGGAGCGCCCGTCCCCTCCGGCGCCGCCGCCGAATGCCCCCGCGTCGGCCCGCCCCCCGCGTCCAGCGGACGCGAACTGCGCGCCATGTGGATCGCCACCGTCGGCAACATCGACTGGCCGAAGAAGCCCCGCGCGTCCGCCGACGAGCAGAAGAAGCAGTACCTCCGCCTCCTCGACACCGCCGCCGCGATGCACCTGA
This sequence comes from Actinomadura chibensis NBRC 106107, assembly GCF_001552135.1. GTDB lineage: Bacteria > Actinomycetota > Actinomycetes > Streptosporangiales > Streptosporangiaceae > Spirillospora > Spirillospora chibensis. The sequence goes on from NZ_BCQP01000010.1 coordinate 342,957, forward strand.
ACGCGGTGTTCGTGCAGATCCGCCCCAACTCCGACGCGTTCTACGCCTCCCCCTACGAGCCGTGGTCGCAGTGGATCACCGGGACTCAGGGCAAGGACCCCGGCTACGACGTCCTGGCGTTCATGCTCAAGGAGGCCCACGCCCGCAACCTGGAGTTCCACGCCTGGTTCAACCCCTACCGCGTGTCCCGCCAGGACGACGTGAAGAAGCTGTCGCCCAAGAGCCCCGCCCGCCAGCACCCCGACTGGGTCCGCAAATACGGCGGGGGACTGTGGTACGACCCGGGCCTGCCGCAGGTCCGCGACCTCGTCACCAACGCCGTCCTGGACGTCGTCCGCAAGTACGACATCGACGCCGTCCACTTCGACGACTACTTCTACCCCTACCCCGAGGGCGGCGAGTTCCCCGACGCCGCCACCCACAAGACCTACGGCGCGGGCCTGAGCAGGGGCGACTGGCGGCGCGCCAACGTCAACACCCTCGTCCAGTCGCTGTCGAAGCGGATCCACGACGCCAAGCCCTGGGTGCGGTTCGGGATCAGCCCGTTCGGCGTGTGGCGCAACAAGAGCACCGACCCCGCCGGGTCGCCCACCAGCGCCCTGCAGAGCCACGACGACATCTACGCCGACACCCGCACCTGGATCAAGAAGGGCTGGCTCGACTACGTCACCCCCCAGCTGTACTGGCCGATCGGCGACCCCCGCGCCGACTACGCCAAGCTCGTCGCCTGGTGGGCCGCGCAGGTCAAGGGCACCCGCGTGCAGCTGACCATCGGGCAGGCCGCCTACCGCGTCGGCGAGGACGCCGCCTGGCGCGACCCCGCCGAACTGTCGCGCCACCTCACCCTCAACGCCAAGTACCCGCAGGTCCGGGGGGACGTGTTCTTCAGCGCGTCCGACCTCGCCGCCAACCGGCGCGGGTTCGCCGCCCGGATCCGCGCCGACCACTACGCCCGGCCCGCGCTCCGGCCCGTCGCCGACGGCCTCGGCGGCGCCGCGCCGCCCGCCGTGCAGAACACCACCGCCGTCCCCGCCGACGGCAGCGGCAACCAGAGCGGCGCCGAGGTCAAAGACGTGAAGGCCGTCAAGGGCGTGAAGGTCACCTGGCGGCCCGCCGAGGGCGCCGCGTCCTACGCCGTCTACCGGGTCGACGGCAAGGGCCCCGCCTGCGCGGCCGTCCGCCCCGCCGACCTCCTCGCCGACGTCCGCGGCGGCGGGATCGTCGACCCGTCCGCGAAACCGGGCCGCACCTACACCTACTACGTCACCGCCCTCGACCGGCTCGGCCACCAGAGCGGCCCCGCGCGCGGCGCAACCGTCACCGCCCCCCAGGGATAATGATCATGTTCGAGGGGGAGGTACCAGACACCTGACCCCCGGAGGTAAGAGCATGTCGCTGTCGATGGAGGAGCAGCGGATCCTCTCCCAGATCGAGGTCCGCCTGAGCGAGGACGACCCGCGGCTGGCCCACCGCCTCGCCCGGCTCGGCACGCGCCGCCGCCGCGCCCGCACCGTCGTCATCGCCGCCGCCGTCATCGTCGTCGTCCTCGCCGCGATCGCCGCGCCGGTCATCGCGGCCGTGCTGTGACACCGCCGCCCCGCCGCCGCGGGCGCCGCAGCGGGCCCGCTCCCAGACCTCCGTGACCCCAGGCCGGGCCGCGCGCCCAACCTCCGCGCCCGGCCCCCGCGGACACGCGAACGCCGATGCCCCGGCGAGGACAGCCTCGCCGGGGCATCGGCGTTCAAGCCGGTGTGGTGGTCGCCTCACGGCGAAAGGCACAACGAAGCTCCAGCCCGGACCGCATGGGACCGGCGGTATTCCCCGAAGGCGTCAGGTAGAGCCCGGGGGACACATGCCACACCGACCCACCCACTGTAACGGCTCCACGGCACTGCCTCCTCCACCGCGTCCCCCCGAGCGCCGATCACCTCACCGCCGGGTGACGCTTCCCCTACGCCTGCGCACCGCCCCGCCGGGCGGCGCGTCCCTGCATATGACCCTTAATGCGACCGAACACGGCGAAGGGCGGCGGGGGGACGCCCGCCCGACGCCGCGCCGCACCCGGCACGGGCACGAGGAGACGGGGACGTGAACACCACGGGGACCACCGGCACCAGACCACCCGCCACCACCGGCACACAAAACACCGGCGACGACAACGGCGACACCCTCGACCGCGAACCAGGCAGCCACCCCAGCGCCCGCGACACCACCACCGAACCACACGGCACCCCCACCCTCAGCAGCCACCCCGGAAGCAGCCCCGGCAGCCACCCTGGCAGCCACCCTGGCAGCGGCCCTGGCGGCGGCCCTGGCGGCGGCCCTGGCGGCGGCCCTGGCGGCGGCCACGCCCCGGGCGGGACCGCGGGCCAGGTCGCGGGCCACAGCACAGGCGGCGCGCCGTCCGGCGAGACGGGCACTGAGACCGACAGCGAGACCGGTGGCAGGACGGGCGGCGAGGGGGGTGGGCGCGGTCGCGTCGCGGGCGAGCGGACGTGGGAGCTGAGCCCGGGTGCCGACGCCGCGTCACGGGCTCGCGCGCTCACCCGCCGCGCCCTGCGCGAATGGCACGTCACCGGGCCCGCCGACGCCGACGACATCGTCCTCATCGTCGACGAGCTCGTGACCAACGCCGTCGTCCACGGGGACGGCCCCGTGCGCCTCACCCTGCGCCTGGACGGCCCGCCCGACCGACGCCGCCTCACCGGCGACGTCCACGACGACGGCGCCCGCGCGCCCGCCAAGGCGCCCGCCCCGCCGACCGGGGCGCAGCCCCCCGACTGGTCCGAGGCCGGACGCGGACTCCTCCTCGTCGCCGCACTCGCCACCGCCCACGGCACCCGCCCCGACACCGCCCGCCCCAACACCACGGACAACACCAGCAACACCAGCAACACCGACAGCACTGGCGGAACCGGCAAGACCGTCTGGTTCACCCGGCTCCTCGCACCCCACCACCCAGGCGCCCGTCCCGCGTGAACCGGCCCTGAGCCACGGCCCCGCCCAGCCGACCCGCCCAGCCGACCCGCACTGAGCAGGCCCGCACTGAGCAGGCCCGCACTGAGCAGCAGGGCGAACAGCAGCACGGCGATTGCGCTGACGCGCCCTGGGCGTCGCCGTCGCCGGACGGCTCGGCCAACTGGCCGTCCTGGACGTCGTCCGCGAGCTGGACGGCGAGGGCCAGCTCTCACAGCGCCACGGCACGACATCCGCGGGCTGCGGGGCGTGCGCCCGGGTCAGGCCTGGAGGGGGCAGCGGTCTATCAGCCACACCTCCCCTTCGTCGTCGGTGAAGGGCTCGGGGGGCTCGTCGGTCAGGCGGTCCAGGTGCCACTCGACGTGCGCGAGGGGGCCGCGCCAGCCCGCCAGCAGGTCCGCCAGCGGGCGCGGCGGGCCCGGCGGCCCGTACGGGCGCGGGTCGGGCAGCTCCTCCTCCCACAGCGCGTCGTCGCAGTCGGCCGCCCAGTGCGCCACCGACGCCAGGACCTCCTCCAGGTCGCGGACGAGGTCGCCCAGCGACCGCAGCGCCATCGCGTCCTGGATCATCCGCTCCCGCGCGTCGTAGGGCAGGTCCCGGTCGAACACCGGCGGGAACCGCGGCCGCCGCCCCGCGAGCACCGGGTCCTCGCCGGTCGCCGCCGCGCGGACCGCCGCCGCCTGCCACCGCGTCCACTCCGCCAGATGCCCGAGGACCGTCCGCAGCGCCGCCGCGCCCGCGCCGCCGCCCGACCGGACCTCCGCCGCCGCGTCCCGCAGCCGCGACCGGACGAACTCCACCCGGTCCAGCGTCCACGCCCGCGCCCGGTCCGCGCCCGCCGGGCCCCGCGGACCCGGCGCCGCCCGCGGCCGCGGCACCGGCACCCGCAGCGCCGCCAGCAGCTCGTCCAGGTCGCGGACCTCCGCGCCGCGCCCCGACAGGAACGCCGCGCCGATCCGGTCCAGCCGGAACATCCGCGGCCCGTCCCGCATCCGGCACCACCCCACCAGGTACTCCCCGTAGGGGGCGGTGACGAGGCCGTGCGCCTCCACGTCGCGGAAACTCCGCGTCCCCGCCTGATCGGTGTAGGCCAGCCGGACGATCCGCCGCGTCCGCACCGCCTCCCGCAGCGTGTCGCGGACCGGCCCCATCAGCGACCCGACCTCGCTCAGCGGCTCAGGCTCCGGCGCGGCGGGCAGCACGTACCCGCGGCCCTTCTCCGCCCGCACCGGCAGGCCCCCGTGCGTCAGCAGCTCCAGGTCGCGGCGGACCGTCCGCCCGCTCACCCCCAGCCGCTCCGCCAGCACCGCCGCGTCCAGGGGCTCGGGGGACGCGGCCCGCAGCTCCGCGACGAGCGCCAGTAACCGGTCAACGCGATCCATGCACCCATCGTGACCGCGCCCACCGACATTTCCGCCGTCCCCGCAAGGCCCCAAAACCCTTACGGGACCGGCGTTCCCGGCGCCCGCGCAGGTCAGCGGCCCGACAGCTCCGCCGCCAGGCCCTCGAAATCGGCCGCCGTCAGCGACAGCGCGCTCCCGATCGCCCGCGTCGCCTCCGCGCTGCCCAGATGCCGCGTCGCCGCCCGGTCCAGGTAGGCCTCCACGAGGCGCGCGCCGGTCAGTCGGCCGCGCGGGCGCAGCGTGCCCACGTCCCGCTCCACCACCGCCCACGCGTCCGCGCCGAGCCGCAGCCGCCGCTCCTCGGCCAGCAGCCCCACCAGCGCCGACCGCGCCGCCGCGTCCGACAGGTCCGGCAGCCGCACCGCCCGCAGGTCGGTCACGAGCTCCGGCGACGCCGCCGACAGCTCCCCGACCCGGTCCGGCTCGCACGTCGCCAGCAGCGCCGTGTCGTTCACGCCCTCCAGCCGCGTCCGGTACAGCGCGGACGCGTACGCAGGGCCCTGCGCCTCGTCCAGGATCAGGCCGTCCAGGCCGTCCAGCAGCAGGACGTGGCCCGCGTGCTCCTCCAGCGCCGCGCGCAGCCCGTCCGGGCCGTGCTCGCGCAGGTCCTCGGCGTGCGCGGAGCGGACCTCGCCGCTGGAGGCCTCCACCTCCGCCAGCGCCGCGGCGACCATCCGCGCCAGCCGCCGCTGCCCGCTGGACGGCGTCCCGATCAGCAGCAGCGCCGGAGCCGACGCGCTCGACACGTCCTGCCCGCGCAGCCGACGCGCCCACTTCCCGCGCCGCCGCACCTCCGTCACCACGCGCTCGATGTCGTCCGCGCCGCACAGGAACCTGATCCCGTACGCCTCGGCGACCTGCGGGCTCTGCTCCGGGACGGGCGCCGCCCGCAGCGGCGGGGGCGGCTCGGGCACCGGCGCGGGAGGCGGCGGCAGATCCGCGTGCCGCTCACCCACCCGATCCCCACCCGGAGACGGGCCCGGAGAGGGGGGCGGGGGGACGGGGCCCTCCGCGCCCGGCCACGCCGGGCCCCGGTCGAGCTGGGTCTTGAACGCGTCGGTGTCCAACTGCGTGTGCTGCGGCTCCGACGGCCACACCGGCTCCGCGGGCGCGGGCGGCGGGACGGGCGCAGCCGGGACGGGCCGAGCCGGGGGAGGGGTGTCGGCGGTGGTCGCGTCCGGCGACGGCCACGCCGGGGCCGGGTCGTCCGCCGGAGGCGACGGCTCGGGCACCGGCGGCGCCTGGAACGGCGCCGGAGACGAAGGCGCCGGAGACGAAGGCGGCGGCGAAGGCTCCGGTGCCGACGGCGGCGGGACCGGCGGAACGGGCGGGGCGGACGGGGGCGGGGCGGGCGCGACCGCGGGCGGCGGGCCCGGGGCGTCCCGCGCGGGCTCGGGCACCGGCGCGACCGGCTGGTCGGCGCCCGGCTCGGCGCGCTCGGCGGCCAGGTGCGCGCGGGCGGCCTTGATGATGTCCCACGCCGACAGCTCGTCGGTGGACGGCGGCGTGTGCAGCGCCGGGGACGTCAGCTCCGCCGCCACCGCCTGCGGCACCGCGAACCCGGTCGCCGGCGGCGGCACCTGCGCCAGCCGGCACCACGTCAGCCCGAGCGTGTAGGTGGTGGCCAGCAGCGCCGCGAGCGCCTCGGCGGGCGGCGCCGCCCCCGGCGCCGCGGCCTGCGTGCCGCGCAGCGCGTCCGGCAGCCGCCCGTCGCGCGGCCACAGCACCCGCAAAGGGTTCGCCGGGTCGGCCAGGACCGCCTGGAGCGTCCGGGCGCTGTCGGGGTCGAGCCACTGCTGCACGGCGGCGAGCGCGCCCGGCGCGGCCTGCAGGTCGGCGGCCAGCACCGCGACGCCCGCGCGGCGGACCTCGTCGTGGCCCCGGCCCGGCGCCGCCGGGCGCGGCCCGGTCAGCTCCGCGACGATCTCCTGCAGGTCGTACAGGGCGAGGCGCAGGTACTCCCCGGGCGCGGTGTCGCGGACCATCGGCGTCGCGAACTCGGCCGGGCAGCGCCGCCGCCACTCCTGCACGATCGCGCCCGGCCCGTACCGGACGGTCGCGAGGTCCTGGTTGACCATCCGCAGCGACGCCGCCGTGATCGCCGCGAGCGCGTCCGCGCCGGGACGGAACCGCGGGTCGCCCCGCAGCCCGGCCGCGACCTCGTACATGACGCGGGCGACGTGCGCGGCGCCGCCGCCGTCGCCCGCGCCGAGCCGGTGCACGTAGTACCCGGCGAGGGTCGCGAAGTCGGGCGGCATCATCCAGTGCAGCTGCTCGGCCGACGTCGTCAGGAACGGGACGAACGACTCGATCAGCGGATGCTCGGTCAGCGCCACCGGCGACCCCGCGCACCACAGCAGCGCCCCCCACGCCGCCGCGACCGTGGACGGCGTCCCCGGCTGGAACATCGGGTCGTGCTGGGCGAACTGCTGCGGGTCGACCGCCAGCGCCGTGGTGAGGGCCTGGGAGATCCCCGCCACCACCGCCGTGTCGGGGACCGGCCCGAGGAACCCCAGCGGCGCGACCCGCCCGGCCGAAAGGTCCGGGCCGGTGGGGAACAGCTGCGGCGGGACGGGCGGCGTGCCCGCCCCGCGCGGCGCGGGCACCGCGACGCGGCGGTCCTCGAACGTCGCGGGCGGCGGGCACGGGTGCCACGCGCCGTCCAGGCCGCACCGGTACCAGCGGCCCCACGCCCCGTAGAGCCACCACTCCCCGGCGCCCCACAGCATCCGCGCGGCGATCTGCGCGGCGCGGTCGGCGGGCTGGGCCGTCCGCCACCACGGGGAGGCGACCAGCTCGCGCACGTTGCCCTCGACCGACGCGAACAGGTCCCCGCTCGGGCCGCCACCGGTTCCGCCGGGCCCGCCCCCGGCCGCCTGCCAGCTCATCCGGCGATAGTAGTGGCCGCGGCGCCGCGCCCGTGCGGCGCGCCCGGCATCGCCGCACACCCCGTCGGGAGCCCCGTCGGGAGCCCCGCCGGGGGCGCTTCCGCGGGCCCCGCGCGGCGGGTCGGCCCCCGGGACCCCCGACCCTTGTTGTAAGGAGTGTCCCTGCTGTACGTTCATTAACCGTTGGTTCCCCGGCCCTGCCGGGACGGCGGCGAGGATCGGGAGCTGCGGTGGACGGTGCGGCGCGCACCCGCGCCTGGGGCGTGGGCCTCACGGTGCTGTCCTCGGTATGCTTCGGCGCGTCCGGGCCGTTCGGCAAGGCCCTCATCGAGGGCGGGCTCAGCCCGCTGCAGGCGGTCTGGCTGCGGATGGCGACGGCCGCGCTCGTCCTGGTCCCGCTCGCGGCGGTGCTGCGCGGCCGCGCCCTCGCCCGGGGCCTGCGCCGCGACCTCGTCCCGATCGTCGGCTACGGCATCGCCGGGATCGCGGGCTGCCAGGCGTTCTACTTCGTCGCCGCGTCCCGGCTGCCGGTCGGCGTGGCGATCCTGCTGGAGTTCTGCGGACCGGTGATCGTGCTGGCGTGGCTGCGGATCGTCCGCCGCGCCCCCGTGCACCGCACCGCCGCCGCCGGCGTCGCCGTCGCGCTCGCCGGGCTCGCCCTCGTCGTCCAGGTGTGGCAGGGCCTCGGCCTGGACCCCCTCGGCCTGGCCGCCGGGCTCGCCGCCGCCGCGTGCCAGGCCGCCTACTTCCTCATCGTCGACCGGCTCGCCGGACGCGCCGACCCGATCGTGCTCACCGCGTCCGGGTCCGCCGTCGCCGTCGCCGCGCTCACCGCGATCGCCGCGCCGTGGACGCTGCCCTGGGACGTGCTGCCCGCGGACGTCGCCGTCGGCGGGCACACCGCGCCCGGATGGACGCTCGTCGCCTGGATAGGGCTCGTCAGCACCGTCCTCGCCTACCTCACCGGCACCGCCGGGCTGCAGCGCCTGCCCGCGCAGGTCGGCGGCGCGATCTGCTACACCGAGGCCGTCGCCGCCGCGCTCATCGCCTGGGCCGTCCTCGGCGAGCACCTCGCCCCCGCCCAGCTCGCCGGGGGCGCGATCGTGCTGACCGGCGCCTACATCGCCCAGCGCGCCGCCATCGCCCGCCCCGCACCGCCCGGCGTCCCCCCGGCCCCGGCCGCGCCCATCCCAGGGACCGCGCCCACGACCGCGGTCGGACGCTGACCCCGACCGCGGCGGGTCAGGCGTGCTCGGCGCGGAAGCGGCGCGCGCCGAGCGCCACCGACACCACCAGCAGCACCGCCGTGACCAGCGCGCCCTCCGCGACCGCCGCCGTCGCGTAGTCGCCGCGGAACGCCGCCCGCGCCGCGTCCACCACGTACCGGAACGGCGTCAGCCGCGACAGGGCGTCCAGCCAGCCCGGAGCCAGGCTCATCGGCAGCAGGATCCCCGACAGCAGCAGCAGCGGAAGCGTCACCGCCGACAGCAGCGGCGCGAACGCGTCCTCGCTGCGCGTCCGCAGTGCCAGGACGTAGGACAGCGACGCCACGCTCACCGCCAGCGACACCACGAACACGAGGCCCACCGCCACGCCGCCCGCCGGAGCCCGCAGCCCCAGCGCCAGCCCGACCCCCACCAGCAGCACCGCCTGCGCGCCCACCACGGCGGTGTCGCGCAGCACCCGGCCGAGCAGCAGCGCCGTCCGGCTCACCGGGGTGACCCGCAGCCGCTCCAGCACCCCCGACCGCAGGTCGCCGATCAGCCCGAACCCCACGAACCCCGCGCCGAACAGCGTCAGCTGGATCAGCACGCCCGGGACGAACGACCGCCACGCGTCGCCCGCCCCGGACCCGCGCACCTCCGCCAGGTCCTTCAGCAGCGGCCCGAACAGCACCAGGTACAGCAGCGGCTGCAGCGCCCCGAACACGATCGCGACCTTGCTGCGCAGCGTCTGCCGCAGGTATCGCAGGAAGATCAGCCGCGTGTCGGACGCGGTCCGCGCGAGAGACATCACAGGGGGGCTCCTTCGAGGCACGCCGGGACGCCGCTCAGGCGGCCGGCACGGAAGAGACAGAACCGGGACCGGACGAGGACGGGGCGGACGGGGCGGACGGGTCGCGCAGGGAGCGGCCCGTGACGGCGAGGAACACATCGTCCAGGGTCGGGCGCGACAGGCTCAGCGACGCCAGCTCCACGCCCGCCCCGTCCAGCGCGCGGATCAGGCCCGTCAGCGCCTTCTCGCCGTCCTCGACCGTCAGCCGCACCACCCGGCCCGCCACCGCCGCCTCCCGCACCGCCGGATGCCGCGACAGCGCCGCCCGCGCCGCACCCACCCCGTCCGCCACCCCGTCCGCCAGCGCGGCTCCGACCGGGTCGGCCAGTTCCAGGACGACGACGTCGCCCGCGACTCGGCGCTTCAGCTCGGCGGGCGTGCCCTCGGCCACGATCAGGCCCCGGTCGATGATCAGCAGCCGGTCGCACAGGGCGTCCGCCTCGTCCAGGTAGTGGGTGGTCAGGAACACCGTCGTGCCGTCCCGCTCGCGCATGGCGCGGATGTGCTCCCACAGGCCGCCGCGGCTGTGCGGGTCCAGGCCGGTGGTCGGCTCGTCCAGGAACAGCAGCGGCGGGCGGTGCACGAGCCCGAGGGCGATGTCGAGCCTGCGGCGCTGCCCGCCCGACAGCGACCCCGCCGGGCGCGCGCCCAGGCCGTCCAGGTCGAGGCGGGCGCACAGGTCGGCGATCCGCGCGGCGCGGTCCGGCACCCCGTACAGGCGGGCCTGCAGGTCCAGCTCCTCGGCGGCGGGGACGGACGGGTCGGTGCCGCCGCCCTGCGCCACCACCCCGATCCGGCGCCGCACCCCGGCCGGGTCGCCGCGCAGGTCGCGGCCCGCGACGGTCGCCGTCCCGGCGGTGGGCGCCAGCAGCGTGGTCAGCATCCGCAGCGTGGTGGTCTTGCCCGCGCCGTTCGGGCCGAGGAACCCGACGATCTCGCCGGGCGCGACCGACAGGTCCACGCCCCGGACGGCCTCGACCGTCCCGTGCCTGCCGGTGAAGGTGCGGGCCAGGCCGCGCGCGTCGATCACGGTCACCTCCGAGGAGCCGGGTGCGAAAGCCCGCCCACAGTAACCACAAATTTGCAGTGACACCAAATTTTAAGTGACACCAGTGAAGGTATATTCTCCGCATGGGAGACGAGATCGCGCCCGGCGGGGGAAGGCGGGCCGAGCCGGAGCTCGGGCTGCGCGAGCGCAAGAAGCGCGAGACCCGGCGCCGCATCTCCGACATCGCCACCGGGCTGTTCATCATGCGCGGCTTCGACAGCGTCACCATCGCCGACGTCGCCCGCGCCGCCGACGTGTCGGTCAACACCGTCTTCAACTACTTCCGCACCAAGGAGGACCTGTTCTTCGACCGGCAGGCCGAGATCGTCGAGCGCGCCGCCGCCGCGTTCGACGACCGCCGCCCCGGCGAGGGCGTCGCCGCCCTGTTCCGCCGCTCCTTCATGGAGGGCCTGGACGCCGGCGCCCACCACACCGGGTTCCACGAGGGCTCGGAGACCTGGGCCAGGACCGTCCAGGACAGCCCCGCCCTCATGGCCCGCCAGCGCGAGATCGTCCGCCAGGCCCAGGACGCCCTCGCCGAGCGCCTCGCCGAGGCCACCGGCGCCGACCCCGACGACATCGCCCCCGCCATCGCCGCCGCGATGGTGTTCGCCGCCGTCACCGGGCTGACCGACCACATCGTCCGCCGCAAGATCGCGGGGGAGACCCTGGAGGAGATGCGCGACAGCGTCTACGCCAACGCCCGCCGCGCCTTCGACCTCCTCGAACACGGCCTCGGCGGCTACGCCGCCGCCCCGCCCGACGACCCCGCCGCACCATAACCGCCGCTTCTGGGACGTAGAAGACCCATGTCTTGGACTTATCGGGCGGCGGACGGCACCCTGGAAGGGAAAGGCACACCGACCAGGGGAGCGACCATGACAGAGCGCGAGAAGGCCATGCGGCCCGAGGACATCACCCGGCTGTTCGTCGAACGGTCCAACGCGGGCGACGCCGCCGGCGTCGCCGCGCTCTACGAGCCCGACGCGGTGCTGGCCTACCCGCCCGGCTCCCAGACCGTCGGACGCGACGCCATCCAGGCCCTCTGGGAGAAGGTCCTGGCCGCCGGGCCCCGCTTCGAGCCCGAGGAGCCGCTGCCCACCCTCGTCAGCGGCGACATCGCCCTCACCTCCACCCCGCCCCGCGACGGCGCCGGGGCCCGCGCGCAGGTCGTCCGCCGCCAGCCCGACGGGAGCTGGCTCCGCGTCCTCGACCAGCCCGAGTTCGTCCCCGTCACCGGCGCCGCCGACGCCTGACCGCCCGCGTCCGGCGACAGGACGGCTGGGCGGCTGGCGGGGGTCGCCGGGGCGGGTCAGCCGGGCCAGATCGGGTAGTCGACGTAGCCGCGCGGGCCGCCGCCGTACCGGGTCCCCGGATCGTCGGACGCGGGCTCCACGCCCAGCGCGAACCGCGCCACCAGGTCCGGGTTGGCGATGAACGGCGACGCGAACGACACCGCGTCGGCGATCCCCGCCTCCACGACCGCGTTGCCCGCCTCCCGGCCGAACCCGTGGTTGGCGATCAGCGGCCCGCCGAACAGCCGCCGGTACCGCGCGAACCCCGCGAAGTCGGGGACGGCGCCCGGCCGCGGCAGCGCCCGCCCCCGCAGATGCAGGTAGGCGAGCCCCCGCCCGTCCAACTCCTCGACGAGGCCGTCGTAGTCGGCCAGGGCCGCCTCGTCGGCGGTGTAGGGGTAGCCCTCCGCCGGGCGGCACGCGTCGGCCGCCGTCCACCACGGGGACAGCCGCACCCCCGTCCGGGCCGGGTCCCACGCCGCCGCCACCGCGTCCACCACCTCCAGCGGCAGCCGCGCCCGGTCCGCGCCGTACCCGTCGCGGCGCACGTTCAGCCGCGGGTTCATGAACTGCGCGAGCAGGTACGCGCCGTTCGCGGCGACCTCCACCCCGTCGAACCCGGCGCGGCGCGCGTTGACCGCCGCCGCCGCGTACTCGGCGACCGTCCGGTCGATGTCGGCGGGCGTCATCTCCCGCGGCGTCACCGTCGGCCTCGGACCGGCCTCGGTCCGGCACGTCTCGCCCGGGTCCACCGGCGACGGCCCCGCGGGCCGCTCCCCGCCCAGATGGTCCGGATGGGAGAAGGCGCCCGCGTGCCACAACTGCAGCACGATCCGCCCGCCCAGCGCGTGCACCACCCCGGTGACCCGCAGCCACGCCTCCACCTGCGCCTCGGCGTAGATCCCCGGCACCCGCGGGAACCCGACCGCCCGCTCGCTCACCCACGCGCCCTCCGCCACGATCAGCCCCGCCGTCGCGCGCTGCGCGTAGTAGGCCGCGTGCAGGTCCGTCGGCACCCGCCCCGGACCCGACGCCCGCGCCCGCGTCATCGGCGCCATCACCACCCGGTTCGGCAGCGCCAGCCCGCCGAGCCGCACCGGGCCCAGCAGCGGCTGGTCCCGGCCGTTAGGCTGGTCGGGACGCCGTACGTCTCGGAACATCGCTCCTTCTCCTCCTCCTGCCGCGCCGTCCATTCGATGCCACCGAACAGACGGACCCCGACGAGGAAAGGTGACCGATGTCCGAGCACGCCGCCCTGGCCGAACGGTTCGAGGCCCACCGCGAGCGGCTCCGCGCGGTGGCCTACCGCATGCTGGGCACGGCCGGCGAGGCCGACGACGCCGTCCAGGAGGCGTGGCTGCGCCTCACCCGCGCCGACCCCGCCCGCATCGACAGCCTGGAGGCGTGGCTGCGCACCGTCGTGTCCCGGGTGTGCCTGGACATGCTCCGCGCCCGCGCCACCCGCCGCGAGGACCCGCTCGGCTGGCACTCGCCCGTCCAGGCCGAGGACGGCGACCCCGAGCACGAGGCCGAGCTGATCGACTCGGTCGGCCGCGCCATGCTCGTCGTCCTGGACGCCCTCGGCCCCGCCGAACGCGTCGCGTTCGTCCTGCACGACGTGTTCGCCGTCCCGTTCGACCAGATCGCCGCCGTCGTCGACCGCAGCCCCGACGCCGCCAAGAAGCTCGCCAGCCGGGCCCGCCGCCGCGTCCGCGGCGCCCCCGCCGCGCCGCCCGCCGAACTCGCCGCGCAGCGCCGCGTCGTCGAGGCGTTCCTCGCCGCCGCCCGCGGCGGCGACCTGGAGGCCCTCCTCGCCGTCCTCGCGCCCGGCGTCGTCCGCACCGCCGACGCCGCCGCGCTCGCCCCCGGCCGCCCCCGCACCGTCACCGGCGCCCGCGACGTCGCCCGCGAGATGCGGATGTTCGGACGCCGCGCCCGCTACGCCGCGCCCGCCCTGGTCGGCGGCGCGGCCGGCGCCGTCGTCGCCCCGCACGGGCGGCTCCTGCTCGCCCTCGCCGTCACCGTCCGCGACGGCCGCGTCGCCGCCTACGAGATGATCGCCGACCCGGACCGGCTCCGCGCCCTCGACATCGCCGTCCTGGACACCACCGTCCTCGACAACGAACACCGTCCCGAGCCCGCATAGACTTCGCCGCACCGACCAGACCGCCAGGAGACCCCGCATGCGCACCCCGACCAGCGCCGCCGCCGCCCACGACGGCGCCGCCCCCGTCCGCTGACATGGACGACCCGGGCAGCGCGCTGCACTTCGCCGACGCCGCCGCATGGGAGGCGTGGCTGGCCCGCCACCACGACACCGGCGCCGGGGCCTGGCTGACGATCGCCAAGAAGGGCGCGCCCGTCGCGTCCCTCACGATCGCCGACGCCCTCGACGTCGCGCTGTGCTACGGCTGGATCGACAGCCAGCGCAGATCCCTCGACGAGCACCGCTACCTGCAGCGGTACTCGCGGCGCCGCAAGGGCAGCCCCTGGTCGGCGGTGAACGTCGCCAAGGCCGAGGCGCTGATCGCCGCCGGGCGGATGCGGCCGCCCGGCCTCGCCGAGATCGACGCCGCCCGCGCCGACGGACGCTGGGACGCCGCCTACGCCGCCCAGCGCGACGCGACCGTCCCGCCCGACCTCGCCGAGGCCCTCGCCGCCCACCCCGGCGCCGCCGCCCGCTTCGACGCCCTCGACAAGACCGCCCGCTACCTGCTGATCCTGCCGCTGCTGAAGGCCCGCACCCCGGCCGGGCGCCGGGCCCGCCTCGACCGCGCGATCGCCGACCTCCTCGACACCTGACCCCGGGCCGGGCCCCGGGCGGGGGCGCCGCGGGCAGGGCGTCCGGGCGGTCGCCGGTGTTCTGCCGGTGTTCTGTCGGTGCCGCCGCATACTCTTCCGGAACCCGAGCACGACCGGGCACATCGCCCCGGAACCGGCGGGACGCCTCCGGCCACGGCGGCGACACGACAGGACGAGACCTGAGGAGAACACCGATGCGCACCTTGATCAGCACCGCCTTCGTCTCGCTCGACGGCGTCGTCGAGGCGCCCGGCGGCGAACCCGGCTACCGCAACTCCGGCTGGACGTTCAAGAACGTCGACTTCCTCCCCGAGGCCTACGAGATCAAGGGCCGCGAGCAGCAGGAGGCCACCGCCATGCTCATGGGACGCGTCAGCTACGAGGCGTTCAGCCCCGTCTGGCCCGACATGGCCGAGTTCGCCGACTACAAGGCGATGCCGAAGTACGTCGTGTCCACCACCCTCACCGACGCCGACCTGGTCGACAACTGGTCCGAGACGACGATCCTGCGGTCCCTGGACGAGGTCGCCGCCCTGAAGGAGACCGACGGCGGCCCGATCATCGTCCACGGCAGCGCCACCCTCAACCACGGCCTGTCCGACGCCGGGCTCATCGACCGCTACCACCTCCTGGTCTTCCCCCTCCTGCTCGGCGCGGGCAAGCGGCTGTTCAGCGACACCGACAAGGACGCGCAGAAACTGCGGCTCGTCGAGCACGAGGTCTACGCCAACGGCCTGCAGAAGAACGTCTTCGACGTCGTCCGCTGACCGCCGCGACCGGCTGAAGAGTCGGCAAAGACCCGGTATCGGACGCACGGCGCCGCCCGGGCGGGGCCGGGCGGCGCGGTTAGCGTGCGGGCATGCCGCAGCCGCCCGGCGACACGGCCGCCTACGCGCCCGCCGACCTCCCGCCCGACGCGCCCGGCCCGCCCCACCCCGCCCGCGCCGCCGGCGGGGGCCCGGCCCGCATGCCCGGGTGGCTGCCCCGCGCGTTCCTGCTCGCCGGCGCGGTCGTCCTGCTGTTCATGGCCGGGCTGTGGCTGCTGGAACGCCTCCGCGAACTGCTGCTGCTCCTGCTCACCTCCCTGTTCGTCGCGTTCGCGATCGAACCCGCCGTCAACTGGCTCGCCCGCCGCGGCTGGCGGCGCGGACCCGCGACCGGGCTGATGTTCATCGCCGCCGCCGTCCTCGGCGCCGCGTTCCTCGGCGGCATCGGGTCCCTGCTCGCCGGCCAGGCCACCCACCTCATCGACGGGTTCCCCGGCTACGTCCGCCACCTCATCTCCTGGGTCAACGCCACCTTCGGGACGCGGATCTCCGAGAACACCCTGTTCGAACGGCTCCCCACCGTCACCGGCACCCTCACCCGGCACCTGTCCGGCCTCGCCCAGAACGTGTGGGGCATCGGCGCCACCGCGTTCGGCGTCGTCTTCAAAGGGCTCGGCGTGCTGCTGTTCAGCTTCTACCTGTCCGCCGAAGGACCCCAGTTCCGCCGCACCGTCTGCTCCCTGCTCCCGCCCCGGCGGCAGCGGCAGGTGCTGTGGGCGTGGGAGATCGCCGTCGACAAGACCGGCGGCTACATCTACTCCCGCGCCCTGCTCGCCCTCATCTCCGGCATCGCCCACTACATCGCCATGATGGGGCTCGGCGTCCCCTACGCCGCCACCCTCGCCCTCTGGGTCGGCGTCGTGTCCCAGTTCATCCCCGCCATCGGCACCTACCTCGCCGGGGCCGTGCCCATCCTGATCGCGCTGACCGTCGCGCCGTCCACCGCGCTGTGGCTGCTGCTGTTCGTCGTCGCCTACCAGCAACTGGAGAACTACCTCCTGCAGCCCCGCATCACCGCCCGCACCCTCGACATGCACCCCGCCGTCGCGTTCGGGCTGATCCTCGCCGGCGCCGCCGTCGCCGGACCCATCGGCGTCGTCCTCGCCCTCCCCGCGGGCGCCAGCATCCAGGCGTTCGCCGCCGCGTACGTGCGGCGCTACGAGATCGAGGAGCACCCCCTCACCGAACCCGTCGCGCCCGCCGGGACGATCATGCGGTGGCTCCGCCGCGGCTGACCCGCGGCTGACCCCGCGGCTGACCCGCGCGGCTCGCCCGTCCGTCGTCGACCTTTGCCGTGGACGACGCCCCGGCGCCGGGTTACCTTGCCAGCGGAGAGCTTGATCATCGGGACTTCTCGGGGGCGGGAGGGAGCCGTCATGAACCGTCCCCGGAACCACAAGGCCGGGCGGGGGAGCCTCCGGCGGCGCTGGGCCGCCGGAATCGCCGCCGGGACGCTCGCCGCCACCGGACTCACCGCCCTCGGCCCCGCCGCCGCCCACGCCGACCCGCCCGGGTCCGGCGGGCGGGACCCGGGGCTGCTGCGGCTGATCCGGTCCATGTCGCTGGAGGAGAAGGCCGCGCAGCTGTTCGTCCTGCAGATCTACGGCAAGAGCGCCGACACCGCCGACCCGGCCGCCGTCGCCGCCAACCGGAAGCTGTACGGGGCCGACAACGCCGCGCAGGTCATGGCCCGCTACCGGCCCGGCGGGTTCATCTACTACGGCGAGAACGTCGCCGACCCGCCGCAGCTCGCCGCGTTCTCCAACGGCATCCAGCGCGCCGCCGCCGCGCAGCCGCACCGGATCCCCGCCACCGTCGCCATCGACCAGGAGGGCGGCATCGTCGCCCGCCTCCAGCCGCCCGCCACCCAGTCGCCCGGCGCGATGGCCCTGGCCGCCGGTCGCCGCACCGGCGACGCCCGCGCCCTCGCCCGCATCACCGGCCAGGAACTGCGCGCCGTCGGCGTCAACCAGGACTACGCGCCCGACGCCGACGTCAACGTCAACCCCGCCAACCCCGTCATCGGCGTCCGGTCCTTCGGATCCGACCCCTCGCTCGTCGCGTCCATGGCCGCCGCGCAGGTCGGCGGATACCGGTCCGCCGGGGTCACCCCCACCGCCAAGCACTTCCCCGGCCACGGCGACACCACCACCGACAGCCACACCGGCGTCCCCCGGATCGGCCACACCCGGCAGGAATGGGAACGGCTCGACCTGCCCCCGTTCCGCGCCGCCATCGCCCGCGGCGTCGACTCGATCATGACCGCGCACATCGTCGTGCCGTCCCTGGACCCCTCCGGCGACCCCGCCACCCTGTCGCGGCCCATCCTCACCGGCATCCTGCGCGACCGGCTCCACTACCGCGGCGTCGTCGTCACCGACGCGCTCGACATGCAGGGCGTCCGCGACAAGTACGGCGACGAGCGGATCCCCGTCCTCGCCCTCAAGGCCGGCGCCGACGTCCTGCTCAAACCGCCCGCGGACGCCACCGGAACCGGCGTGTTCCCCCGCCAGCTCGCCGCCGTCGTCGCCGCCGTCCGCTCCGGCGAGCTCACCGAGCGCCGCGTCGACGAGTCGGTGTACCGGATCCTGGACGTCAAACGGCGCCGCGGCCTGTTCCGCGACCCCTACGCCGACGAGACCCGCGTCGGCGACATCGTCGGAACCCCCGCGCACCTCGCCGCCGCGCGGCGCGCCGCCGACCACGCCGTCACCCTCGTCAAGAACGACGCGGGCGTCCTGCCGCTGCGGCCCGGGCCGCGGAACGTCCTCGTCACCGGATGGGGCGCGGCCACCACCGCCTCCCTCGCCGCCGAGATCGCCCGCCGCGGCGGCGCCGCCGCCGTCACCCAGACCGGCCTCAGCCCGAGCCGGGCCCAGATCGAGCGGGCCGCCGCCGACGCCAGGGGACGGGACCTCGTCGTCGCCGTCACCAACCGCGCCTGGGACGCCAAGGACGAGCCCGGCCACAACGGCCCCGGCCAGGCCGACCTCGTCAAGGCGCTCGTCGCGACCGGGACGCCCGTCGTCGTCATCGCCGTCCGCGACCCCTACGACATCGCCTGGTTCCCCGAGGCCCCGACCTACCTGGCCACCTACTCCTACACCGCCGAAGCCGTCCGATCGGCCGCCGGGGCCCTGTTCGGCGAGCTGAACCCGGGCGGGCGGCTGCCCGTCGCCGTCCCCGCCCGCGACGAGCCCGGCCGCGTCCTCTACCCGTTCGGGCACGGCCTGCGCTACCGGCCCTGAACCCCGCCCGGGGCCCGGTTCCGGAGCGGCAGCCGCCGCCGCGCCGGAACCGGACCGCCCCATCATCGCGGCACCCTGCGACATTCCCGCACGGACCACCCCGACCGGACCCCCTGGGGAGGCCGGGTCAGGCGAGGTCGGCCAGGAGCGCCGCCAGGTCGGCCGGGCGCGACAGCATCGGCCAGTGCCCGGTCGGCAGCTCGCGATACGTCCACTCGGGGCCGGTCATCGCGGCGAAGACCGGGACGCCCTCCTCGCCCATCCGCCGCACCTCCGCCAGCGGGATCGTCGACGCGACCAGCGTCCGCGGCGTGTCCGGCAGCGGATCGGGACGCGCCGCGGGCTGCGTCGCCGTCCCGAACGGCTGCGGCGTGCCGCGCTCGCGCATCTGCGCCAGCGTCCGCGCCGACAGCCCCGCGAGGTTCACCGGGTCGGCGTCCGCGTCGAACGGCGGGACGGGGATCATCCAGCCGCCGCCGTCCTCGGCCACCCGCTTCTCCAGCGCCGCCCGCGACTCCGGGTCGTGGAAGTCGATCCCGGCCAGGCCGTCCGGCATCGGCCCGGTGTCGACGTAGACGACCCGCGCGATCCGGTCCGGGATCCGGTCGGCGGCGGCCGTGGCCGCCATGTTGCCGCCGCTGTGCGCGACGAGCACGACCCCGCTGAGGCCGCCGCCCTCGATCACCTCGACGATGTCGGCCGCGTGGGCGTCGACGTCCACGTCCGGCGCCGCCTCGGCGGCGCGCTCGGCCACCCCCGCGAGCGTCACCGCGCGGACGTCGTGGCCCGCCGCGCGCAGCCCCGCGGCCACCCCGTCCCACACCCACGCCCCGAACCAGTACCCCGGGACCAATACGAATGTCGCCATGTCGGCCGTCCTTCCCTCCGTCGTCGCGACCACGCTACGGTCGATACCGGACAGAACCCGCCCGGATAAGGTGAGAGACCCGTGTCACATCCGACGACCCGCGTGCTGGCGATGCTGGAGCTGCTGCAGGCCAACCACCGCATGGGCGGCGGCGAGCTGGCCTGGCGGCTCGGCGTCGACGAGCGCACCGTCCGCCGCTACGCCGCGCGGCTGGACGACCTCGGCGTCCCCGTCACCGCCGACCGCGGCCGGTACGGCGGCTACCGGCTCCTGCCCGGATACAAGCTGCCGCCGCTGATGCTCACCGACGACGAGGCGACCGCCGTCGTCCTCGGCCTGCTCGCCGCCCGCCGCACCGGGCTGACCGGCCCCGGCGCCGAGAGCGCCCTGGCCAAGGTGCAGCGGGTGCTGCCCGCCGCGCTCCGCGACCGCGTCCAGGCCCTGCGCGACACCCTCGGGTTCACCGCCCCCGCTCGCGACGCGGCCGCACCGGACACCGCGGCCGTCCTCACCCTCGCCGCGGCGGCCCGGGAACGGCGCCGCGTCCGGCTGCGGTACCGGTCCTGGCGCGGCGAGGACACCGAACGGGACCTGGACGCCCACGGCCTGGTGTTCCACTCCGGCCGCTGGTACGTCACCGGGCACGACCACCGCAGCGGCGAGGTCCGCACGTTCCGCGTCGACCGGGTCGTGTCCGCCGAGCCCGGCGACGCCCGCTACGAGGTCCCCGGCGACGCCGACCCCGTCCGCGACGTCACCATGTCGCTGGCCCGCGTCCCGTACGCGCACGAGGTCGAGGTGCTGCTGGACGCCGGGCTGGAGGAGGCGCGCCGCCGCGTCCCGGCGGCCGTCGCGACGCTGACCGCGGAGCCCGGCGGGGGAGTGCTGCTCACCGCCCGCGCCGAACGCCTCGACGGCATGGCGCGGATGCTGGCCGGGCTCGGGTTCGGCTTCACCGTCCGGCGGCCCGGCGAACTGCGCGGCCACGTCCGCGACCTGGCCCGGACGCTCGCCGAGCAGGCCGAACGCTGACCGCCGCCCTCAGGAGGTCTGGTCGCGGGCGTCCCACTCGTGCCGCAGCATCGCGTACACGACCTCGTCGGACCACTCGCCCTTGACCATCTCGTTCTGCACCAGGTGCGCCTCCCGGCGCATCCCGAGCCGCTCCAGCACCCGGGCGGACGCGCTGTTGCGGCCGTCCAGGCGCCCGCACACGCGGTGCAGGTCCAGGCCCTCGAACCCGAGCCGCAGCACCACCTCGGCGGCCTCGGTCGCGAACCCCCGCCCGTGGAAGGCCGGGTTGAAGATGTAGCCGATCTCGCCCTGCCGGTGCTCCCTGCTGCGCCACTGCAGGTTGACCTCGCCGACCAGGTCGCCGGTCTCGCGCCACACCACCGCGAGGACGAGCCAGTCGCCCTCCTTCTCGACCGTGGACGCGCTCATCTTCTGCTTCAGGAACGTGCGGGACTCCTCGCGGTCGCGGGGCTCCCAGTACAGGAACCGCGCCACCTCGGGCAGGGACTGGTAGGCGTACAGGTCGTCGAGGTCGCCCTCGCGGAACGGCCGCAGGGTCAGCCGCTCGGTCTCGATCGGGTAGTCCGGACGGAGCATGCGACGATCCTATTCACGGTGATCGGCCTTGTGCGACCCGTGATCGCCCGGAATCGGCGCGTTCTGGTCCCCGTCGGGGGTCGTCCCGGCGCCGCTCTCGGCCGCGCGGTGCTCCAGCTCGGCGTTCAGCTCCGCGCCGAGCAGGATCGCCAGGTTCGTGATCCACAGCCAGATCAGGAATACGATGATCCCGGCGAGGCTGCCGTAGGTCTTGTTGTAGGACGAGAACCCCGACACATACAGCGCGAACAGGCCCGACGCCGCCAGCCACAGCAGGATCGCGAGGATCCCGCCGGGCGTCACCCACCGGAACCGGCGCCGGGTGCTCGGCGCCGCCCAGTACAGCAGCGAGAACAGGAACGCCACGATCAGCAGCAGCACCGGCCACTTCGCGATGTTCCAGGCGGTGACGGCCTGCGAGCCGAGCCCGAGCAGGTCGCCCGCCTCGCGGGCCAGCGGGCCCGACACCACCACCGCGAGCACCGACGCCGACAGCAGCACCAGCGACACCAGCGTCAGCGCGACCCGGAGCGGGACGGTCTTCCAGAACGGCCGCTCCTCCCGCACGTCGTAGACGACGTTGGCGGCGCGCATGAACGCCCCCACGTACCCCGACGCGGACCACACGGCCGCGCCGAGCGCGACCAGCGCGACCACGCCCGCCCCGGCGCGGTTGCCCTGGAGCTGGCCGATCGAGCTGATCAGCACCTGCTTCACCGACCCGGGCGCGATCTTCCCGGCGCTGTCGATGAGGTCCCGGGTGACCGACCGCCCGGCGAGCCCGACCAGCGACACCACCACCAGCATCGCCGGGAAGATCGACAGGACGGAGTAGTAGGTGAGCGCGGCGGCCCAGTCCGACAGGCCGTCGCGCTGGTAGCCCGTGACGGCGCGCTTGGCCGCCCGCCACCACGCCCTGGCGGACAGGCCCAGCGGCGTACCGGGTGCGCCCTTGGCGGGGGTGGCGCCCATGACCGGCCTTCCGCTCAGAGGATCGAACGGCGGCGTACCCGCCGCCCCGGCATCCGCCCGCCCATCCGCGAGCGCATGCCCGCGGGCATCCGGCGACGCATCCGGGGGGCCAGCCCCCCGCGCATACCGGCGGGCATCCAACGGCGCATCATGCGCGGCGTCCCGCCGGGCATGCGGGAGCGGAGGGCGGCGGGCATCCAGGCGGGCATCCGGGCCGGTGTCCGCATGGCCTGCCAGGCCCGCCGTCCGGCGGCGGTCCGCCGCGTGCGGGCGCGCGGGCGGGTGCCGCGCAGCCGGTCCGGCATCGAGACGGCGCGGCCGCGTCCACCGGACGAGCGGCGCCTGCGCAACCACATCACGCCGAGCGCGGCGGCGCCCACCCCGGCAGCTCCCATCCCGGCCCATCTGCCGCCCGGCCCGGCGGCGGCGTCCCTGGCCCGCGCGGCGGCGTCGGCGGCGCGTTCGCGGGCCTGCGCCGCCTTCTCCCTGGCCATGGCCTTCACGTCGGCCTTGGCGGCGAGCAGCTCCACGGTCTCGCCGAGGTCGTGGCGGGCTCGGTCGACGTCCTCGCGCAGCTCCGCCGTCCCGGCGTCCGCGCCGTGCTTGCCCTGCGTGGTCATCGGTGCGTCGCCCTCTCCCTGAGCTCGGCCATCGTCTGCCGGGCCTCGCCCATCGCCTGTTCCGGCTTCGGCGGCGTGGCGCGCCTGGCCTGGGCCCGGCCGAGGATCGCGAGGACGCCCGCGACCAGCATCAGGAACCCGCCGATGATCAGCGCCGCCGCCCACACCGGCAGCGCCACCGCGATCGCGGCGACCGCCGCCGCCAGCAGCACCGCCACCCCGTACAGGGCGACGAGCGCGGCGCCGCCGAGCATCCCGGCGCCGGTCCCGGCGTGCCGGGCCTTGTCCTTCAGCTCGGCCGCCGCCAGCCGCATCTCGGCGCGCATCAGGTCCGACACCTGCTGCGCCGCCTGCTTGACCAGCTCGCCCGTCCCGGGCTCGTGGCGCGCGTCCCGGCCGGGCCGGACGCCGTCGGCCTCGGGGACGCGTCCGGGGTCGTGCCGGTGCGCGCCCGGCATCCCGGTCCCCGCCGCCGTCCCGGCGCGCGTCCCGGCCTCGGTCTCGCCGTCGTATGTCGGCCGCACGATGCTCATCGCCTCCGGCCCCCTCACGTGCTCGTCGCGAAGCTCGCTGAAAGAAGGTCGCCGAAACCCGTTCCCCCTGCTGGGCGGCTAAACGTCCCGCAGGGCCGCCGGGGCCGCCGGGGCCGCCGGGTCACGCGGTGGTGAGCCAGCGCCACCACCTCGCCCCGCCCCAGGTATACGGCGATCAGCCCGGCGCACGCGTCAGCGACACGTTAGGGGCGTCCCACACGAACGACCGCCCGCCGGTCCCGGCCAGGGACACGCCGAGCTCGGCGCCCAGCCGATCCAGGCTGACGACCGGGACGTCCGGGCGGACGGCCTACATCCACGGCCAGGACGAGTCCCGGCGACCCTCCAGCACCGGGATCAGCCGGTCCCGGTACCCGGCGAGGTTCCAGGTGCAGACCGGGACGTTCTTCGGGACCTGGACGATCGGGTCACCGCCGAGATGGCCGCGCCACGCCTACTCGTCGATGACGATGACGACGCGGGCGTGCCCGCTGAAGATCGCCCGGACGGCCTCGGCGGTGCTCATGCCGCCCAGGTCGCCGAACCTCTCCGGCACCTTCAGCAACGACTCGCCGGTCGACCGGGATCAGCGGCCGACCGGCGAGCGCCGGGACGTCGGCCGCGAGTGGTTGAGCGCCTGCCCCAGCGGCTACGTCCACTGCAGGCTCGGTGCGGCCTTGTGCGCGGCGAGGAACCGGAACGGGAACATCCGCGACCGCGCGATGACCCCCGGATCGGAGATCTTGGCCGTCACCGTCGCCGCGACCTCATCGCTGACGCCCGCCCGCTCGAAGTTCCGCGGGTTCCGCACGAGCGCCATCACGCCCATGGACGGATGAACGCCTCCCACGTGGTCAGCCCGCGAGGGTCTCCCAGGTGATGCCCGGCGCGCAGTCGGTCGGTGCCGTCGTTGGCGGGCACCGCCATGAGCGTCTCGCGGGTCGGCGGCATCGCCGGGGGCGGGCTCGCCATCGCGGCTGTGGTGCCGGTCGAGCGCGTTGGAGAACCGCGTTGGAGAACAGGGTGCCTTGCCACGGCTTGTCCGCAGCCGGGGACGGGTGGACGAGATCGATCACGTCGCCGAACCGGAAGCCGCGGGAGTCGGTGTCGTCTTGAGCAGGGACCGCTGGGTGCAGAGCCGCTGGACGGCGAGGTCGACATCTAGCAGGCCAGCATCTCGCCGGGCTTGTCTGCGCGCTGCGGGAGGCTAGCGACGAGCTGGCGGTTGCCGCCGCTCAGCCCGGCCGCCAGCGGAGCGGACGAGGTCGCGGACACGGGGCGTGGCTCGTCGACGGCGGTAACGAGAACCGTCGCCTGCAGGCGGTGTGCGATGTCGCTTTCCCGCCCGCGCGAGCGCCGAGGATGGGGCCGCAAAATAGTGCAATCCCATCTGCAATCCCATATGCAAAACCCCGCGTCCCCCTGTCATCCCCAGTTGGCCCTGCGGGCGCCTATCCGTTCGCCTTCAAGGTCAACGTCTGCGCCGGGAGTGCCGGGATTGGTCGTTGCATATTCAGTTAAATGGCCTTTTGCTGGAATCTTTCCTTGGCTGCGTTGCGACGTTAGGGTCGCGCTTGGACAATTAAATTGTCCGAAATCGACCAAAGAAGGAGTCACCATGACCCAGACCGCGACACAGGCTCCGCCCTTCCAGGGCCGCCTTCTCAAGCGCCGCCAGCCGATGGAGTACGGCGACGATGTCGAGGTGTGGCAGGAGAAGATGAAGAGCCGGGGCTGGATCATCGACGTCGACGGCAAATACGGACCGCAGTCCGAGTCGAAGTGCAAGAAGTTCCAGACGGAGAAGGGGATCCAGGCGACCGGCGTCGTGGACGCCGACACCTGGGGCAAGACCTGGACGGCGCCGGTCACTCACTGAGTGATTCTCGGCCTTCCGGCCCGGCTCGATATTCGAGGAAGTGCTCGACCTGCCTCGGCACTTCCTCGAGCCTTGTCTGGATGGTTCGTAGGACCTCCGCGCCCCCCAACCGGTTTCCCGCCTGGGCAGAGCTGGGCGGGGCGGGTCAGTGGTTGGGGACGGCGCGGGTCAGGGCGAGCGCCGACACCCACAGCGCCACGCTCGCCCACGCCAGCGTGTGCAGTCCGGACGCGAACCCCCCGGGAAGCGACGCGGGTCCGGCGACCGCCCCGAACACCGCGACGCCGAGCGCCGTCCCGACTTGCCGGGCTGTGTTGTTGAACCCCCCGGCGAGTCCGGCGTGCGCGGGCGGGACGGCGCGCATCGACGCGGCGACCACGGCGGTGATGATCAGGCCGTCGCCGATCCCGACGGCGAGCAGCGCGGGCAGCAGCGGCCCGTAGCCGCCGTCGCCGTCCGCGCCGAGCAGCGACAGGCATCCCGCGGCGGCGGTCGCGGCGCCCGCGCCGAGCGGGAGGCGGGTGCCGTACCGGGCGGTGAGGCGTCCGCTGACCGGGGCGAGCAGCGCCAGCGGCGCCGCCATCGGCAGCAGCATCGCGCCCGCGGTGAACGCGGACCGGTTTCCGGCCTGCTGCAGTTCCAGCGTCGCGACGAACAGGATCCCGTTGGTGACCAGGTTCATGATCAGCGCGATGGCGGCGGCGCCGAGGAACGCGGGGGCGCGCAGCAGTCCGCCGGGCAGCATCGGCGCGGCGGCGCGCCGCTCGGCGGCCGCGAACCCCGCGGCGGCCGCGGCGGTCGCCCCGGCGGCGATCGCGGCGGCGGCGCGGTGGCCGTGGCCCGCGGCGATGACCGTCCACACCAGGCCGCCGAGGACGAGCGGGGCCAGGGCGATCCCGGCGCGGTCCAGCGGCGCGTCCGCGCGCGGGGACCGTCCCGGGGCGCCGACCAGGGCCCGCACCCCGGCCGCCGCCGCCACCACGATCGGGACGTTCAGCAGGAAGATCCACCGCCATCCCGCCGAGTCGACCAGGACCCCGCCGAGCAGCGGCCCGGCGGGCAGCGCCGTCGACGACACGCCCGCCCACACCCCGAGCGCCCGCGCCTGCTCGGCCCGCTCCGGGTACAGGGCGGTGATCAGGGCGAGGCTGCCGGGCAGCAGGAGCGCGGCGCCCGCGCCCTGCCCCGCCCGCGCCGCGATCAGCGGGCCCGCGCCGGGTGCCGCGCCGCAGGCCAGGGACCCGAGGCCGAACAGGGCGAGGCCGAGCAGCGTCGTGCGGCGGTGCCCGATCCGGTCGCCGAGCGCGCCGCCGCCGAGCAGCAGCCCGGCGATCGCGACGGCGTACCCGTCCACGACGCCCTGCAGCGCGGGCAGGCCGGTGCCGAGCGCCCGTCCGATGCCGGGGAGCGCGACGTTGACGACCGTCACGTCCAGCAGGACCAGGAACATCCCGGCGCACAGCACGGCCAGCGTCGCGCCGCGCCGGGGCGCGGGCCCGGACTGCCGGGCGCGGGGCGGGGAGGCGGGAGAGGTCATGCCTCCACGCTGTCCCTTGGACGTTTCGCCGCCCCTCGAACCATGCCCGCCCGGCCTGCGGGGGTCAGGGGTCGGCCGGAAGGTCGATCCACTCCAGCGCCCACCGGTTGAGGTCGAGCAGGACCTTGCCGAGCGCGGCGCCCTTCTCGGTCAGCCGGTACTCGATCCGCACCGGGGTGGTGGGCTTGACGTCGCGTTCGACGAGCCCGTCGGCTTCGAGGTCCTTCAACCGCTGCGACAGCAGCTTGTGGGTCATGTCCGGGACGGCCGCCGCGATGTCGCTGAAGCGGGTGGCGCCGCCGAGCAGGGCGCGCAGCACGGTCGCGGCCCAGCGGCGGCCGATCATGTCCATCGCGGCGGCGTAGTAGGGGCAGTAGGGCCGGAGGTGCTCGAGGTCCAGCGGGCGGTGTGACATGATCCACTCTCCGGGGTTTCTATCTTTAAGATACCTTCCATCCTTAGGATACAAGACGATCGCTGAGGAGTCAGGCATGCCCGAGTCGAGTACGGCGGCACTGTCGTACGAGGTGTTCGTGTCCGAGCCGATCCCCACCACCGGCACGCTGCCGACCGGGGCGCCGCAGATGTGGTCGCCGCTGTCGACCACCCTCGTCTCCGGCGACACGGACGCGGTGTTGGTCGATCCGCCGTTCACGGTCGAGCAGACCCGCCGGGTCGGCGACTGGGTCGAACGCTCCGGCAAGCGGCTGACGTGCATCTACATCACCCACGGGCACGGCGACCACTGGTTCGGCGCGGCGACGCTGGCCGAACGCTTTCCCGGGGCGCGGGTGTACGCCACCGAGGGCACCGTCCGGCTCATGCGCGCCTCGGCGACCGGGCGGCGGAAGGCGTTCTGGGACGGCCTGTTCCCCGGGCAGCTCCCCGACATCGAGGTCTCCGCCCAGGTGCTCCCGGACGGCGGCCTCACCCTGGAGGGCCACCCGCTCCACGCGGTCGAGGTCGGGCACAGCGACTGCGACGACTCCACGGTGCTGCACGTCCCGGCGCTCGGACTGGTCGTCGCGGGCGACGTCGCCTACAACAACGTCCACCAGTACCTTGCCGACGGCGGGCTCGACGGCGGCATCGACGCCTGGCTCCGCGCCCTCGACGCGGTCCGGGCCCTGCGCCCGTCCGCCGTGGTCGCCGGGCACAAGGACGCCGCCCGCGCCGACGACCCGCGCGTCCTCGACGAGACCGCCGAATACCTGCGCACCGCCCGCCGGGTCCTCGCCGGAAGACCCGAGCCGAGGACGTTCTTCGACGAGATGACCCGCCGCTACCCGGACCGGCTCAACCCCGGCACCGTCTGGCTCAACGCGCAGAGGCTGGCCTGATGCGCGCCGTGCGGTTCCACGAGTTCGGCGGGCGGGACGCCCTGCGGGTCGAGGAGCTGCCGCCGCCGGAGCGCGACGCCGGCAGTGTGGTGATCCGGATCGCCCGCGCCGGGGTCAGCCCCCTCGACGACAAGGTCCGCGGCGGGGTCCTGCCCGCGTCGATGCGCAAGCCGCCGCCGCTGGTGCCCGGAGCGAGCGCCGTGGGGCGCGTGGCCGACCCCGGCGCGTCAGGGCACGCGCCCGGCGCGCGGGTCCTGCTGTGCGGCTGGGGCTACGGCACGACACGCGACGGGACCTGGCGGGAGCTGGCGGCCGTCCCGCCGGACCACCTCGTGCCCGTTCCCGACGGCGTCGGCGACGACGCCGCCGCCGGGCTGGCGGCGGGGGCGGGGTATCTGACCGCCTGGCTGGCGCTCACCGAGACCGCCCGGTTGCGGCCGGGGCAGGTCGTCCTCGCGCCGGGAATCCACGGCGCGGTCGCCCACGCCGCCGCCCAGGTCGCTCCGCTCCTCGGCGCCGCGCAGGTCATCTCCACCGTGCGGGGCGCGGACCGCCTCGCCGCCGTCCCGCCCTTGCCGAACCTCGCGGTCATCGACCTGGAGCGCGAGCCGCTCGGCGCCGGGGTCGCGCGGTTGACCGGCGGCGCGGGAGCGGACGTCGTCCTCGACGGCCTCGGCGGCGACCTCACCGGCCCCGCCCTCGGCGCGCTGCGGCGCGGCGGCGTCCTGGTCAGCATCGGCTACACCGCAGGGAGGAGGGCCGCCATCGACGTCACCGACCTCATCTGGAAGACGGCGCGGATGGAGGGTTTCCTGTTCACGGCTTTCACCCAGGAGGAGATCGCCGACGCCTACCGCACCCTGCTGGGGCACCTCGCCGCCCGCGCCATCGAGCCCGCGATCGACCGGGTGTACCCCCTGGAGCAGGCCGCCGAGGCGCAGCGCCGCGTCGTCGCGGATCGCCCCCTCGGACGGGTCTTCCTCGACCCCTGCGCCTGAGCCGCCCCGTCGAGCACGGGGTGAGGGCCCGTCCCGGGAAAGGACGCACTTTCCCGGGACGTGCGGCGAAAGGGGGTGTCCGGGTGGGACACGACCGGACCGGCCCGGCGCTGCTCGTCCGCCGCTCGCCGCCGCCAGCTCCGGGCGGCCGAGTTCCCTGCCGACCTCGACGCGCCGCCCGTCTCGATCGCGGACGCCGGGGACAACGTCGACTCCGACGCCGAGCAGCGCGCCCGCGACCGGGCCCGCGCGGCGAGGGCGGGATCGAGGCGCCGGTCAGACCGTTCGACGGCTGGACGATCGGCGCGGTGCTGACCTCGGCGAACCCGGCAACGATCGCGCTGCACTGCCACTTCGCGGCCACTGCCTAGGTCAACCATCTCGAGATCCACCGGCTGGCGGCAGTGCTGCAGCCGACCGGCCTCGGCCCCGCCCACGCGCACGACGTCGGCACCTGGACGCTGCGGGCCGCTCGGCCCGACCCGGCGCTCTACCTGGCGGCGGTCCAGGCGACGGCGACGGCGAGTGGACCGCGGACGAGCGGGCCGCCGCTGGGTGCGGGTCAGGCGGGGAGGTCGTCGAAGACGGCGGCGGCGCGGTCGGCGTGCGCGGCGGCGCGCTGCCCTCGCAGGCGGCGCTCCCAGTAGCCGATGGTGGTGGCCGGGTTGACGTGGTCGGCGAACTCCTGCACCTCGGCGAGGGGGACGCCGTCGTCGAGCATGTGGGTGATGCGGGACGCCCGCCACACGTGCGGGGTCAGGTCGCGTCCGGGCAGGACGCCCGCGGCGCGGCCGAGGCGGGTGCTGATGCGGTCGACGTCGTGGCGGTCGAGGCGGTCGCCCTTGGCGTCCAGGAGCAGGGGCCCGGCGGTGCGGGCGCCGACGTGGTCGCGCAGCAGCCGCGCGCAGCGGGGCGGCAGCGGCAGCGCGCGCCGCTTGCCGCCCTTGCGGACGACCGACAGCACCGCCCGGTCCCCGTCGCCGGACAGGTCGGCGACGTCGGCGGCGCAGATCTCGGTGACGCGCCCGGCCAGGCTGTAGAGCAGCATCACCACCAGCAGGTCCAGTTCGCCGGTCGCGCGGGCGGCGACGGCGCGGACCTCCTCGACCTCCAGCACCGGGGTGGACGCGGCGGTGCGGCCGGACTCGATCCGGGGGCGGTCGTCCTGGGTGACGGGGTTGCGGGGCGGCGGGTCCAGCACGGCGGCGGCGTAGGCGTGCAGCGACGACAGGCACGCGACGTACCGGCCGATGCTGCGGGCGGCGACGCCCGCGCGCTCCTGCCGCAGCCGCCACATCCGGACGTGCTCGCGGGTCAGGCAGCCGACGCGGAACGCGTCGTGGCCGAGTTCGCGGGCCAGCGGCGCCCAGACGCGGCGCAGGTCGTCGGCGTAGCCGCGCTTGGTGGCGGCGGATGCGCGGCGGGCGCCGCTCAGCCAGTCCAGGACCAGCGCGAACGTCTCCGACGTGCACGCCTCGGCGAGCAGTTCGAGGCGGCGGCGGTAGACGCGGCGTCCGCCGACGCGGGCGACCTGCACCTGCCCGAGGTCGGCGTCCAGCGCCGCGAGCGCGTCCGCGGCCAGCCGCCCCGCCGGGCGGACCGGCGCCGTCCCGCCCGCCGCGCCCGCCGTGTCCGGGACGGACGCCGTGCCACGCGGCTGCGGGGG
Source organism: Actinomadura chibensis NBRC 106107 (assembly GCF_001552135.1). GTDB lineage: Bacteria > Actinomycetota > Actinomycetes > Streptosporangiales > Streptosporangiaceae > Spirillospora > Spirillospora chibensis. Next base: position 373,523 of record NZ_BCQP01000010.1, read on the forward strand.
CGGGGAGTGGAGGACGGTTCCCTCCAGCGCTCCCGCGTCGGGTCCGGGGTGCCGGGTGTCGTCCACGTCCGCCTCCGTCTCGCCGCTCGTGATCGCCGCGGGCAGCGTAGCGCATAACGGCGATTATGCGCTCCCTCTGATTCCTTCTCAAGAAATCAGTTCGGCGTCTTTTCATTGCTCGGACGAGAAAAGAATGGGACACTGCCGGGCATGACGGTCGATGAGACGGGCCAGGACGACGCCGCCGCGGACGCGCCGGGGCGGCGGCCGCCGGCGGGCGCGGACCCGGCGGCGCCGTGGGGGCGGTGCAAGCAGTGCGACGCGCCGCTGCCGCGGCCGCCGAAGGCGCGCGGGCGGCGGCCGGAGTACTGCCCGCCCGAGCACGGCGACGACGGGCGGGTCGTGCGGGACTGCCAGGCCGAGGCGCACGCGGCCAACCGCGTCCCGGCCGCGGCGGCGGTGGGGGAGCCGCTGGCCGCGCTGCGCGCGGTGCTGACCGGGATGGCCGCCGCCGCGCGGGACCGCGCGGCCCGCGAGGCCGAGGCCGCCGACCGGCTGCAGGAGATCGTCGACACGGTCGTGGACCGCAACACCGAGCTGGAGCGGCGGGCGGCCGAGGCGGCGGCGCGGGCGCGGGACGCCGACGCGGCCCGGCGGCGCGCCGAGCGCGACGCCGACGCCGCCCGCGCCGAGACCGCGGCCGCCGGGGCGGCCCGCCGGGCGGCCGAGGAGCGGGCGCTGGCCGCCGAGGACGTCGCCCGCGCCGCCCGGGCGGCCGCCGAGTCGGCCGCCGAGACCGCCCGCGCGCACGCCGAGGCGCGGCAGGCCGCCGAGACCGCCGCGCGGGCCGCGGCCGAGGACGCCGCCGCGCGGACCGCCGCCGCCGAGGAGGCGCTGCGCGGCGTCCGCGCCGACCTCGCCCGGTCGCAGGACGCCCACGCCCGCACCCGCACCGAGCTCGACCGGACCGCCGGGCGCCTCGCCGAGACCCGGGCCCGCGCCGACACCGCCGAGCGGGACCTGGCCGAGGCCGCCGCGGAGGCGGCGCGGCTGCGGGCCGCGCTCGCCGACGCCGAGCACGCCGTCCGGGACGCCTCCCGCCGCGCCGACCGCGCCGACCTGGACGCCCGGGCCGCGCGGGAGGCCGCCGAGCACGCCGCGGAACGCGCCGCCGCCGACCGCGAGGAGGGCGCGCGGGCCGTCGCCGCCGCGCACCGCGACCGCGACGCCGCGCGCGCCGAGCACCGGGCCCGGGCCGCCGAGCTGGAGGCCCGGCTCGCCGCCGTGGCGGCCGAACGCGACGCGGCCCGCGCCGAGGCCGCCGCGCAGCGCGAACGCGCCGTCCGCGCCGAGACCCTCGCGCCCGCCACCGCGGACCCGGCCGCGGAGCAGGCGGGGGGCGACGGCGGGCGGGCGTCGTGACCGGGGGCGCGCGTCCGGCAGAATCGGCCGTATGAGGTACGCGCTGCTGATCTGCGACGACGAGACCTTCTCGCCCAGCAACGAGGAGATCGCCGCCGACCCCGTGCACCAGGCGTGGTACGCCGACCTGGAGCGGCGCGGCGCCCTGGTGCTCGGGACGCGGCTGCGGCCGGTGGTGGACGCGACGTCGGTCCGCGTCCGCGACGGCGAGACCCTCGTCTCGGACGGCCCGTTCGCCGAGACCAAGGACTTCGTCGGCGGGTTCGTCCTCATCGACTGCGCCGACCTGGACGAGGCGATCGAGATCGCGTCCGGCCACCCCTACGCGCGGTGGGGCGGCGTCGAGATCCGTCCCGTCTGGGAGTGACCCCGCGATGACCGCGCCCGGCGCGGCCCCGTCCGGCGAGGAGGTGCGGGCGGCGGTCGACGCGGCCTACCGGGACGAGTGGGGCCAGGTCGTCGCGACCCTGATCGCGATGACCGGCGACTGGGACCTCGCCGAGGACTGCGCGCAGGACGCCTTCGCCGCCGCGCTGACCGCCTGGGCCCGCGACGGGGTGCCGCGCCGTCCGGGCGCCTGGCTGACGACGGCGGCCCGCAACCGCGCGCTGGACCGGCTCCGCCGCGACGCCGCGGGCGCGGCGAAGCTGCGCCGTCTCGCCGACCGCCCCGCGGCCCCGCCCGGCGACTCGGGCGATCCGTCGGGCGGCCCGCACGAGTCCGGGGACGGCGACATCCCCGACGAGCGGCTCCGGCTGATCTTCACGTGCTGCCATCCGGCGCTGCCGTTCCCGGCGCGGGTCGCGCTGACGCTGCGGACGCTGGCCGGGCTGAGCACCGCCGAGATCGCCAAGGCGTTCCTGACGGCCGAGCCCGCGATGGCGCAGCGGCTCGTCCGGGCCAAGCGCAAGATCAGGGAGGCGGGCGTCCCGTACCGGGTGCCGCCCGCCGAGCGGCTGCCCGAGCGGCTCGCCGCCGTCCTGGCCGTGCTGTACCTGATCTTCAACCAGGGCTACGACGAGCGGGACGGGCGGCGGGGGCTCTCGGGCGAGGCGGTCCGGCTGGCGCGGGTGCTGGTCGGGCTGATGCCGCGCGAGCCCGAGCCGCGCGGGCTGCTGGCGCTGATGCTGCTGCACGAGGCGCGCCGCGCGGCGCGCACCGACGGCGGCGTCCTCGTGCCCTTGGAGGACCAGGACCGGTCCCGGTGGGACGGGGCGCTGATCGCCGAGGGCGTCGCCGAGCTCGACCGGGCGCTGGCGCGGCGCCGCACCGGCCCCTACCAGGTGCAGGCCGCGATCGCGGCGTGCCACGCCACCGCGCCCGGTGCGGCGGCCACGGACTGGCCGCAGATCGCCGCGCTGTACGGGGAGCTGGCCCGGCTGGCGCCGTCCCCGGTGGTGGAGCTGAACCGGGCGGTGGCGGTCGCGATGGCCGACGGCGTCCCGGCCGGGCTGGCGCTGGTGGAGGAGCTGGCGGCGTCCGGCCGGCTGGACGGCTACCACCTGCTGCCCGCGACCCGCGCCGACCTGCTGCGCCGGGACGGCCGCCCCGGCGAGGCCCGCGCCGCCTACGAGGAGGCGCTGCGGCTGGCGCCGACCGAGCCCGAGCGCCGCTACCTCGCCGCCCGTCTCCGCGGCCTTGCCCCGGACTGACCGGGCAGCCCCGCGTCGGCCGGGGAATCGGACGGGCAGGGAATCGGGTGGACGGGGATGTCGATCCGGTGGGGGCGCCCTTCGTCGGTGGGGTGAACGTCCGACCAGAGGAAAGGGGCACCGCCCATGAACACCCGCCCGGGCACCACCGAAAACACCACCGACGCCACCACCGACGACAGCGGCGCGGGGGCCGCGCCGATGCCGCCGGTCGCCGACCGGGCCGTGTGGCAGGCCGAGCTGGACGCGCTGCGCGTCCGGGAGAAGGCGCACACCCGCGAGGGCGACGCGATCGCCGCGGCGCGCCGCCGCCTGCCGATGGTCGAGGTCGCCGCGGCGACGCCGCTGACCGGCCCGGACGGCGAGGTCACCCTGCTGGACGCGTTCGAGGGCCGCCGCCAGCTGATCGCCTACTACCACATGTGGGACGCGGGGGCGCCCGCCGAGGCGCAGTGCGAGGGGTGCACGTTCTTCAACGGGCAGGTCCGCGAGCTGTCGCACCTGCACGTGCGCGGCGTCACCTACGCGACGTTCTGCGTGGGCCCCTACGAGGAGAGCGTCCGGTACCGGGACTTCATGGGCTGGGACGTGCCGTGGTACTCGGTCCGGGACTCGGCGGCGTCGCTGCTGGCCGGGCGGCGGCCCGACATGTTCCACCTGGTGTGCTACCTGCGCGACGGCGGCCGCGTGTTCGAGACGTACTGGACGAGCGGCCGCGGCGTCGAGGCGATGGACGCCAGCCTCGCCCTGCTGGACCTGACCGCCTACGGGCGGCAGGAGACGTGGGAGGACTCGCCCGCCGGGTGGCCGCAGGACCGGGTGTCCGACGGCGCCATGCGCACGCGGGGGCGTCCGACCTCCCAGTGGTCGCGGCTGGCGGCGGGCCGCTCCGACGACCTCGGCCCCGCGACCGGCTGACGCCGGCCGAGGCCCTGCACGCGCCGGGCGCCGGGCCGGGGCCCCTGGAAGGGGGGCGCCCGGCCCGGCGCTTTCACGTGTGCGGGGATTCCTGCGGAATTCGTGCGGGGCCGATGTCGATTCCCGGGGCGTGTGCTTCGTCGGTGGGGCGGAAGGTCCACCGGGAGAAGGGGAAGCACAGTGACCATCGACACGAGCGACAGGGCGGCGGGAGCGCGGGCGGGGGAGCGGCGCGGCGCGGCGCGGTTCGGCGCCAGGGACCGGCTGGTGCTGTTCGTCCTGCTGGGGGCGGGGTTCATGCTGTCGGTCGACTTCTCGATCCTGAACGTGGCGCTGCCGGAGGTCGGCGCGGGCGTCGGGCTCGGGGTGGCGGGCCTGCCGTGGATCACCTCCGCGTACGCGCTGCCCGCGGCCGGGTTCACGCTGCTGTTCGGCAGGCTGGGCGACCTGTTCGGGCGGCGGCGCCTGTTCGTGGCGGGGCTGGTGCTGCTGATGGGGGCGTCGCTGCTCGGCGGTCTGGCCGCCGGGCCGGGGGCGCTGCTGGCGGGGCGGGCGCTGCAGGGGCTGGCGACGGCGATGACGATCCCGGCGACGCTGTCGCTGCTGACCACGACGTTCGCCGAGGGCGGGGCGCGGGAGCGGGCGCTCGGGCTGAACGGGGCGCTGCTGTCGGGCGGGTTCACGGTGGGGGCGCTGGCCGGGGGGACGCTGGTGGGGCTGCTGAGCTGGCGGGCGGCGTTCTTCGTGAACGTGCCGGTCGCGGCGGCGATCCTGCTGGCGGTGCCGTTCGTGATCGGGGAGAGCCGGGCGCCGGGCCGGGTGCGGCTGGACGTCCCGGGCGCGGTGACGGTGACCGGCGGGCTGCTCGCCGTCGTGTACGCGGCGGTGGAGCGGAGCGTCCTGGCGGGAGCGGCCGGGGCGGTGCTGCTCTGCGCGGCGTGGGCGGTGGAGGCGCGGGCGGCGGTGCCGCTGGTGCCGGTGCGGGTGCTGCGGCGGGCGACGGTGCGGTGGGGGAACGGCGCGGGGCTGCTGGTCTTCGCGACGGAACCCGCCATGATCTTCCTGATGACCCTGTACCTGCAGGACGTCCTCGGGCTGTCGCCGCTCGGCACGGGCCTGGTGTTCGGGGTGCCGGGGCTGGCGTCGGTGGCGGCGGGTGTTGCGGCCGGGCGGGTGATCGGCCGGTTCGGGAGCCGGGCGGTGCTGGCGGCGGGGATGTCGGTGCAGGCGCTGGCGACGGCGCCGCTGGTGTTCCTCGGCGCGGACCGCGCGTTCCTGGCGGTGGTGGTCCCCGCGCTGTTCATCGGGTTCTACGGGCACGTGACCGCGATCGTGGCGTTCACGGTGACCGCGACGTCGGGGCTGCCGGACGGCGAGCAGGGCCTGGCGACCGGTCTGACGTCGATGACGCAGCAGGTGGCGCTGACGGTCGGGGTGCCGGTGATGGGGTCGGTCGCGGCGGCGTGGGGGGCGGGGCCGTCCGGCCTGCGGTTCGCGCTGGCGGTGATCGTGGCGGTGACGCTGCTCGGCACGGCCCTGGTGTGGTCGGGTCTGCGCCCGCGAGGCCCGCGAGGCGCGCGCGGCGCCCGCGCGGTCTCCGGGGCGGGCGTATCATCCGATTGATAATCTCAACGTTGAGATTGTGGATGGCAGGAGGTCGGATGGCCGACGCGGTGGACGCGATCCTCGCGCAGTGGGGGCGGGAGCGTCCCGACCTGGACGTGTCGCCGATGGGGGTGATCGGGCGGATCTCGCGGGCGCAGCTGCTGCTCGGCCGGGAGCTGCGCGCGTTCTTCGCCGCGCACGGGCTGGAGAACTGGGAGTTCGACGTGCTGGCGACGCTGCGCCGGTCCGGCGCCCCCTACGAGCTGACGGCGGGCGCGCTGCTGAAGACGGCGATGGTCACCTCGGGCGCGATCACCAACCGGATCGACCGGCTGGAGGCGCGGGGCCTGGTCGAGCGGGTCCGCGACACCGGGGACCGGCGGTCGGTGCGGATCCGGCTGACGCCGCGGGGCCGGGAGACGGTGGACGCCGTGGTCGGCCCGCACGTCGCCAACGAGGAGCGGCTGCTGGCGGCGCTGGGCACCGACGGCCGCGAGCGGCTGGCCGACGCGCTGCGCACGCTGCTGGAGTCGCTCGGCGACACCTCCGCCGACTGACCCGCCGCGCCCCGGCGGGGTGGGGGCGGGTCAGGCGAGGTCGCGGACGGCGGCGGCGGCGCGGCGGGCGATGTCGGCCAGCGGCCCGGCGAGTTCGGGCGGGTCGAGCAGGGTGTAGTCGACGGGCAGCATCGTGACGCGGTAGGCGAGGAAGTGCAGCGAGTCCGACCGGGTGTGCAGCAGGCAGGTGCGGTCGTCGACGGGTTCCAGGACGCCCTGCCAGGCGGTGACGTGCGCGGCGGCCTCCTCGGCGGGGACGTGCAGCAGCACCCGGGCGGTGATCGTCCCGGATCCGCCGGCGAGGGCGTCCATGGCCCAGGACGCGGCGTCGGCCCCGCCGGGCAGGGCGCGTTCGGGGCCGCGGACGCCGGTGCCGCGCGGGCCGGTGATCCGGTCGGCGCGGAAGGTGCGCCAGGCGGCACGGTCCTCGTCGTGGGCGACCAGGTACCAGCGGCGCCCCGCCGCGACGAGCCGGTGCGGCTGGACCAGCCGCCGTGACACGGCCCCGCCGCCCGCGTCAGCGCCGCCCGCGTCAGTGGCGGGGCGGGGGCGGCGGTGTAGGTGAAGCGGACCTTCTCGCGGGTGACGCAGGCGGCGGCGAGGAGGGCGAGGACCTCGGGGTCGGCGGGCGGCGGCCCGCCGTCGCGGGGCGGCAGCGCGACGGCGGCCTCGGTGAGCGCGGCGACGCGGCGGCGCAGCCGGGCGGGCAGGACCTGCTCCAGCTTGGCCAGGGCGCGGGGCGCGGCGTCCTCGGCCCCGGCGACGGCGCCCGCGGCGGCGGTGCGCAGCCCGATCGCGATGGCGACGGCCTCCTCGTCGTCCAGCAGCAGCGGCGGCATCGCGGCGCCCGCGGTGAGGCGGTACCCGCCGGTGTTGCCGCGCGCGGCATGGACGGGGTAGCCGAGGTCGCGGAGCCGGTCGACGTCGCGGCGGACGGTCCGGACCGTGACGCCGAGCCGTTCGGCGAGTTCGGGGCCGGGCCATTCCCGCGGTGTCTGCAGCAGGGACAGCAGCCGCAGCAGCCGCCCGGACGGATCGCGCATGACCCCCATATTGCCGTCCCATGAGGACGTTCACCGACCTGATTGGCCCGTAGCGTCGCGGGTACCGGGCCGGGGACGGGCCCCGCCCCGGTGGAGGGAGCTGGCATGTTTCGTGGTTTCGCGACCATCGTCTTCTGGGCCGACGACCTGGAGGCGGCGAGGGACTGGTACGCGCGCGTCCTGGAGATGGAGCCCTACTTCTCCCGCCCCGGGCCGGACGGGAAGACCGCCTACTACGAGTTCCGCGTCGGCGACCGGCAGGACGAGCTCGGCCTGATCGACGGCCGGTTCCGCCCGCCGTCCTCAGCGCCGGGCGGGGCGCCGGGGCCGGGCGGGGCGATCATGTACTGGCACGTGGACGACCTGGAGGGCACCTTCGCGCGGCTGCTGTCGCTGGGCGCCGCCGAGTACCAGCCGGTGACCGCGCAGGGCGACTCGGGGTTCGTGACGGCGGCGGTCGTCGACCCGTTCGGGAACGTCCTGGGGATCATGAACAACCCGCATTTCCTGGAGATGCTGGACGCGTCCGCGTGACCCGCGCCCCCGCGACCGGGCCGAGCGTCCGCGGCCCGGGTCAGGTGAAGACGGCGGCGGGGTCGCCGGTGTACCAGACGTTGTCGATGACGACGCGGCGGAGGACCCAGCGGCGCCCGTCGCGGACGAGTTCGGTGTCGTAGAGGTTCTTCAGCAGCGCGTGGACGGACCGGTCGGCGGTGAGCAGGTGCTGCGCCTCCACCAGCGCCGTGAGCCGCGCCGTGTCCCCGGCCGGGCCGCCGCCGCCGGGTCCGCCGTCGAGGTCGCCGTCGGAGTCGATGACGACGCGGGGGTTGGTGACCTGGTGGGTGGTGTCGACCCGTCCCTCGAACCCGCCGAGGATGGCGGCGACGATGGCGTCGCGTCCGGTCATCACGGGCGGCGCGGCGCCCCACGCGGCGGCGGCCGGGCGGAAGTCCAGCTCGGCGTCGGCGGCGAAGCAGGACGCGAACAGGGCGGGGTCCTTGAGGTCCTGGCCGAGGCCGAACCGGTAGAGCGCGTCGACGATCTCGGCGTGGTCGCGGAGCGCGGCGGCGCCCGCGCCCGGGTCGAGGGCGCGCTCGCGTGTGACGTACATGATTCTCCCGTGCGGGTCGGAGGGGGTTTGGACGGTTTGGACGGTCCAAGCGTCCGCCGCGCGGCCGGGCCGATCAACGCCGTCCTGTGCAAGGATCGTGAAGCGACGCTCAACGACGGGCGGGCTGGGGCGGGCCGGGCGGGTGGGGCGGTGCTGGAGCGGCACGAGATCGAGGCGCTGGTGGTGCTGGCCGAGGAGCTGCACTTCGGGCGGACGGCCGAGCGGCTCGGGGTGTCGACGTCGCGGGTGAGCCAGACGATCCGGGGGCTGGAGCGGCGGGTGGGGGTGCGGCTGTTCGACCGGACGTCGCGGCGGGTCGCCCCGACCCCGGCGGGGCGGCGGCTGGCGGCCGAGGTCGCCCCGGCGTGGGCGCTGATCGGCGCGGCGGTGGACCGGGCGGTCCGGGAGGGGCGGGGCGTGACGGGCACGCTGCGCGCCGCGTTCACCGGCGCGGCGGGCGGGCAGTTGCTGGCGGGCGCGGCGCGGCTGGCGCGGTCGCGGGAGCCGGGCCTTCGGGTGGTGCTCCGCGAGGCGCGCCCGGGCGAGGTCGCGGCCTGGCTCCGCGACGGCGAGGCGGAGGTGTGCCTGGTGGAGTTCCCGCCGGACACCCCCTGGGCCCCCGAAGCCGACGCCCGCCTCGACGGCCCGGTTGACGGCGGCGGGGGCGTCGGGCGTGTGGAGGGGGTGGAGGCGGGGCCGGTTCTGGTGCGGGAGGCGCGGATGCTGGCCGTCGCGTCGGGGCATCCGTTCGCGCGGCGCGGGTCGGTGCCGGTGGGGGAGTTGGCGCGGGTGCGGGTGCTGGACCCGCCGTCCCGGCGCGGGGGGACGCTGCAGGAGGCGCTGACGCTGGTCGGCGCGGGGGAGGGCGTGCTGCCGATGGGCGCGCACGTCCGCCGGTACCACGCGCGGCCCGACGTGGCCTACGTCCTCCTGGACGGCGCGCCGCCGGTGGAGTGGGGCCTGGTGTGGCGGGCGGACGGGGACAGCGCCCGCGTCCGCGCGTTCGTCCGCGCGGCCCGCGACCTGCTCGACGTCCCCTAGCGGACGGACGCGCCGAGGGGTGTGAGTTGCGTCTCTCCGTCCGGGCGGCCGTCACATTCGGGGCGCGGCGGGGGCTCTTCCTTGTATGGGAGCTTTCGCGATCAAGCCGCGTGTCGGCGGGTCCTGCGACATGATCCTGCGCGCCGTGAACGACGCGTTCCGCCGGGACCTGGACCGGCTGGCGGCGGCCGCGGCGGCGGGCAAGGGCGGCGCCGCGCATGTGCGGGAGGGCTGGGAGTACTTCAAGGAGCTGTTCCGGGTGCACCTTGACCTGGAGGAGCGGGAGCTGTGGCCGCGGGTGGAGCGGGCGGTGGCGGGCCGTCCCGCCGAGCGGGCGGTGCTGGCGGACCTGCGGGCCGGGCGGGCGCGGCTCGACCCGCTGATCGACGGGGTGGACGCGGCGCTGGCGGGCGGCGGCGACCTCCCCGCGGCGGTGCGGGACCTGCGCACGGCGCTGGAGGCGCGGCTGCGGACCGAGGAGGCGGCCGCGCTGCCGCTGGCGGAGGCGGCGCTGCCGCCCGCCGAGTGGGAGGCGTTCGCGGCGGAGGCGGGACGGCGGTGCGAGGCGCGGACGTCGCTGTTCGTCCCGTGGGTGGTGGACGGGATCGCGCCGATCGAGCGGAGCCGGTTCCTGACGTCGCTGCCCGAGCCGCTGCGGGACCTGAACCGGGTGACGTGGGAGCCGACCTACCGCAAGCGCCGCCTCTGGAGCGTGTGACCCGCCCTCCGGTCACCCCCGGCCGCGCGGGGGCCCGGGGGTCATCGGAGGGCGGTGAGCAGGGCCAGGACGGCGACGCCCGCGGTGAGCCAGGCGGCGTAGTCGCCGATGTGCCCGGAGTGCAGGGCGTGCAGCCGGGCCGAGACCGCCCCCGCGGCCCTGACGGCGGCGCGCCCGGCCGCGCGCCCTGCACGGCGGCGGGCCCCGTCCCGGCCCAAGGCCCCGCCGCCGTCGGAGGCGGTGTGCGGGGTGGCGTGGGGGACGGTGGCGGCGGCGACGAGCGCGGCGAGCAGCAGGGTGACGGCGGCCCCGGCGAAGCCCGCCGGGGTCCACGGGTCGGCCGGGACGGGATGCGGGTGGGTGAGGCGGCCGTCCAGGACGAGCGCGGCGTAGGCGCCGTGCCCGGTGAACGCCTCGGCCGCGGCGGCGACGGGCCCGCCGGGGATGAGCCCGGTCGCGAGCCCGGCGGCGAGCAGGACGAGGCCGGGGGCGAGCATCGTCCAGGGCAGGGAGCCGAGCGTGACGCGGGTCTCGGGGTCCTCGCGCTCGCGCGGCCCGTCCCGTCCGGACGGGGCAGGGGCGGGGGAGGACCGCCAGACCACGGCCCACACGCGCAGCACGGCCCCGGCGGTCAGCGCGGACGCCGCGACCGACAGCGGCGTGTACCACCACCATCCGATCTCCGTGGCGGCGTGCTCGGTGACGGCGTGCCCGGCGTAGGTCCCCGACGGCGGCAGCCCGGCCAGGAACAGGCCGCCGAGGAGGAAGGTGGCGCCGGTGACGGGCATGCCGCGGCCGCGGCCGCGCAGGTCGCGGACGTCGACGGTGCGGTGCCGGTTCAGCAGGGCCCCGGCGCCGAGGAACAGCGCGCCCTTCACCCCGGCGTGCCCGGCGAGGGAGTAAGCGGTCCCGGCGAGCGCGCCGGGGGTGGCGGCGGCGACGCCGGCGAGCAGCAGCCCGACGTGGGCGATGGTGGAGTAGGCCAGCAGCCGTTTGACGTGGTGCTGCAGGACGCTCATCACCGCGCCGAGCAGCGCGGCGGCGGCGCCGAGGACGGCGATCGCGCGGAGCGGGACCAGCCCGTCGAACACCGTCCAGTACGTCCGCGCCACCCCGTACACGCCGAGCTCGACCATGATCCCGGAGAACAGGACGCAGACGGGGGTGGGCGCGACGGCGTGCGCGTCGGCGAGCCAGAAATGGAACGGGACGGCGGCGGCCTTGACCAGGTACCCGGTGCAGATCAGCACGAACGCGCCGGTGACCAGCGCGCCCCCGGAACCGGCTCCGGCTCCGGGGGCGGCGGCGAGGTGGCGTCCGGCGGTGGCGTAGCCGAGTTCCCCGGTGCGGGCGTAGACCAGCGCGATCCCGGCGAGGGTGAGGTAGGCGCCGATCGACTGGACGATCCCGAAGTTCAGCGCGCCGTGGACGGTGCTCGGCTCCTCCGACCGGTACCCGGTCAGCGCGAACGCCACGACGCTCATCAGCTCGAAGAACACGAACGCGTCGAACAGGTCGCCGGTGTAGGCGAACCCGCACATCGACGCGAGGAACAGCAGGACCAGGGCGTGGAAGGCGGCCTGGATCTCGGTGAAGTACCGCCAGGAGAACGCCAGCGCGGCGAGGGTGAGGACGGCGGCGGTGCAGGCGGTCCCGGCGGCGAGGGGGTCGGCCGCCAGGGGGATCCCGACGCCGGTGCCGGGGCCCCAGCCGCCGAGCCAGGCGACCTGCGGGCGGTGCGGGGAGCGGGCGAGGGTGAGCGCGGTCAGCGCGGTGACGGCGGCGGCGGCGCCGAGCGCGGCGGCGTCCACGGCCAGGCGGGGGAGCCACCGTCCGGCGGCGGCGAGCAGCGCGGCGGCGAGGACGGGCAGCGCGATGGTCAGCTGCAGGATCACGATTCGAGGGACCGCAGGCCGGCGGGGTCCAGGGTGCCGCGCCGCTTGGCGACCTGGACGGCCAGGGCGAGCAGCAGCGCGGTGACGGTCGCGCCGACGACGATGTCGGTGAGGGCCATGGCCTGCACGACCGGGTCGGTGACCGGGCCCCCGGCGGGCGGCGGCGGGCGGTCGGAGAACACCGGCGCGGTCGCGCCCCACCGGTACCCGACCGCCAGCAGCAGCACGTACGTGCCGGACTGCGTGACCTGCAGGCACACCACGGCGTGGACGAGGTCGCGGCTGGTGACGATGCCGTACAGCCCGGCGAGGATGATCCACCCGGCGGCCAGGTAGGGCAGCAGGTGCAGCGGGTTCACCTCACGTCGTCCCCTTCACTTCTTCTCCCCGGCGGGTTCGCGGACGAGGAGCGCCTGCTCGAAGAACTTGGCGAGCAGCAGGACCAGGGCGCAGCCGACCTCGGCGCCGACGACGCCGTTGAGGGCGGGCACCCGCCCGGCCGCCGCCCATCCGGCGGCGTACAGCACGATCGCGGTGAACAGGGCGGCGGCGACGGCCTCGGCGGTCTCGAACGCCGGGAGGGGCCGCAGCCGCTGCAGCGCCGGGTAGTCCCCGGCGAGGTAGAGCAGGTGGACGGCGGTGCCGAGGACCACGCCGCCCTGGAACCCGCCGCCGGGGGACTGGTGCCCGTGCGCGACGATGTACACCCCGGCGACCAGGGTGACGGGCAGCAGCAGCGTCCCGGCGATGCGCAGCGCGTCCGACACCTCGGCCGGGCCGTGCCGGTGGGCGGTGCCGTCGTCCTCCTCCTCGCGCCGCACGACGTGCAGGACGACCACGGCGGAGACGGCCGCGGCGAGCAGGATCAGCTCCTCGCCGAGGGTGTCGAAGCCGCGCTGGTCGAAGGTGACCGACGCGACGACGTTCTGGGTGCCCTGCCCGACGGCCTGGTGGACGGCGCGCCCGGCGTAGGGGTGCACGGGCCCGCCGAACTCGGGCAGTCCGCGGAACGCGGCGACGAACAGCACCGCGACGCCCGCCGCGCCGACGGCGAACAGCAGCACGCGGGCGCGGGCCGTCACCGCCGCGCCTCCCTGCCACCGGACCCCCGCCCGCCGCGATCGTCGTGGTCGTCGCGGGCCGCGCGGTCCGCGGCGGCGTCGCGGTGGCGGCGGGCGGCGTGCAGGGCCAGGACGACGATGAGCGGCACCAGGACCGTCCCGACGGCGAGCTGGGACATGGCGACGTCGGGCGCCTGCAGCACCAGGAACAGCAGCCCGAGGACCAGCCCGTACCCCGACAGCACGATCGCCTGCCGGGCGGGGTCGCGGGTCAGCACCACGGCGGTCGCCATCGCCACGACCAGGGCGAGCGCGACGCCGATCAGCACGCCCGCGAGGGGCCCGGACAGCGCGTCCAGCGCCCGCGCTGGCGGTCCAGCGGTAAGGGTGGCGGTCATGGCGGGCTCATTCCGGTCCGGACGCGGCGGCGCGTTCGGCGGCCTGCGCGGCGGTCACGACGGTCGGCGGCCCGGTCGCGGCGAGCAGCACCGCGATGACGGCGAGCTTGGCGACGTCGTGCCAGGACGACCAGGGGCGCAGCGCCAGTCCCGTGAGGACCAGCGGCGCGGCCAGGACGGTGACGGGCGCGGCGGCGTGCAGCCTCCCGGTGGCGTCGCGGGCGGCGGCCAGCCGCACCGAGGCGGCGACGGCCACGGCGGTCCCGGCCCAGGTCAGCAGGTCGGCGATCAGGCCGAGGCTCAGGCTCATGGGTGGCTCCGGGGGTCAGAGGGTCCGGCTGAGGAACCGGGCGAACACCAGGGACCCGGCGAACGACAGCAGCGCCAGCACCAGCGCGACGTCGAGGTAGGCGGGCCGGCCGTAGGCGGCGGCGAGCAGCGTCAGCGCGACGGCGACCAGCGGCCCGGCGACGATGAGCCCGGCGAGCCGCCCGGCGGGACGGCCGCGCAGCAGCGCGGTCAGCGCGGGCGCCAGCGCCCCGACCATGATCACCAGGGCGGGCAGCGCGGTCCCGGCGGCGCTCATCCCTCCTCCCCGTCCCGCGCCCGCCCCTGGTCGTCGGCATCCCGTCCGGTGGTCTCAGAGTCGGCGGTTTCGGGGGCGGCGTTGTCGGGGGCGGTGACCAGGCCCGTGCGGCGCAGGCGCCGTTCGAACGCGGACGGGCCCGGGGTGAGGCGGTGCACGCGCAGCAGCCCGCGCTCGGGGTCGACGGCCCCGACGAACGTCGCGGGCGACGCCGACATCAGCAGCGTCGCGGCGCCGCGGGCGGCGGGCGCGGGCGCGACGGACAGGCGCGTCCAGTCCCCGCCGGACGCGCCGCGCACGGCGATGCGCGCGGTGTCGGCGACGACCCGCCCCGGCAGCAGCGCCCCCGCCGCGACCCCGTTCGCCGCCCTGGCGGCCACCCTGGTCGCGGCCGCTCCGGCGCTGGGGGAGCCGTCGTCTGGGCGGGCGGCGGAGTCGAACAGGGCGCGCCGTCCGGCGACGGCGGCGGCCGCACCGGCCGCCGCGGCGCCCGCTCCGACGGCGATCTCCAGCGGCGACACCGCCGAGACCATCGCCAGGTATCCGGCCAGCAGGACGGCCCACCACCACACCGGCTCTGCGGCCCGCCGCACCGCCCGCCGTGCGCTCGGGCGGCGCGGCGGCGGGCGGGAGTGCTCGTTCGCAGGCATGACCAACGCCATACCCGGCGGGACGGTTCCAACCGTCCAGCCCCTTGAACTGCGGGTTTTCCGCGCCGTCGGGCTTGACTCGGCCGTGACCGAATCCAGAACGCCCGTTTAGGGAGATCGGTACGGGTACATCGGGGGGCGTGCCGACGGCTCACCGGCGGCACACCGACGAAGCCAACCTGAGGAGAGGATGACATGACTGGGCCGATAGCCCAGCAGACCCAGGGCGGAACCCAAGTACAGCGAGGCGGTTCGAGCAGCAGCAGCCTCGCCGACGTCGTCGACCTGATCCTGGAGAAGGGCCTGGTCATCGACATCTACGCGCGGGTCTCGCTGGTCGGGATCGAGATCTTGACGGTGGACGTGCGGATCGTGGTCGCCGGCGTCGACACCTACCTGCGGTTCGCCGAGGCGGTCAACCGCCTCGACATCGCCCACAACGACACCTCGCAGGGACTGCCGGAGTTCGTGGGAGGAATGCAGGAGTCGGGCGCCAAGAAGAAGACCCGCGGCGTCCTGGAAGGCGCGGGAGAGCGCATCAAGGAGACCTTCACCGGCGACGGTGACTCCGACTCCGATGACCGCAAGCCCGCGCGACGCCGGTCGTCCCGCAAGAAGGAGGATGACGACGAATGAGCGCCCCGACTTCGCCCGCCCCCGCGGACGGGGGCCCGGCGCCGCAGTACGTGTACGGGGTGACGCGGTCGGGCGTGTCCCTACCGGACGGCGTGCCCGGCGTCGACGACCGGCCCGTGTCGGCGGTCGAGGGCGGCGGCTGCGCCGCGCTCGTCAGCGACCTGCCGACCGGCCGCCCGCTCGGCGAGCGCGCCGACCTGGTCGCCCACCAGCGGGTCCTGAACGCGCTGGTCGAGGCCGGGACCGTGGTCCTGCCGTTCCGGTTCGGAGCGGCGCTGGCCGACCGCGACGCCGTGGAGAAGGAACTGCTGACCGGCAACGCCGACCGCTTCACCAGCATCCTGGACGGCCTGGACGGGCGCGTTGAACTGCGCCTCAAGGCCTCCTACGTCCAGGAGACGGTGCTGCGGGAGATCATGGACGCCGAACCGGAGATCGCCGAACTGTCGCGGCGACTGCGCGACGTCCCGGCCGACGCCGCCGACGCCGTCTACTACGACCGGATCCGCCTCGGCGAGCTCATCGCCCAGGCCATGCAGCGGCGCCGCGACGTCGACGGCCAGATCCTGCTGGAGGCCGCCGCGCCCGCCGCCGAGGCAGTCGCCCCGAAGACCCCGGTGCGGGAGGAGGACGTCCTCGACGCCTCCTTCCTCGTCCGCGCCGACCGCCGCGCCGAGTTCGACAAGGCCGTCGAGGAACTCGGCCGCACGCACTCGGGCCGCATCCGGATCCGGTCGATCGGGCCGCTGCCGCCCTACGACTTCGTCCCGGAGGCCTGACCGCGATGGGACTGTTCACCGGGCTGGTCACGCTGCCGCTCGCCCCCGTCCGCGGCGTGCTGTGGCTCGCCGAGACGCTCACCGAGCAGGCCGAGGCGCGGCTGTACGACCCGGCCCGGATCGCGGCGGAGATGGAGCAGGTCGCCGACGACGTCGCCGCCGGGCGGATCGACGACGCGGAGGCCGCGGCCCGCGAGGAGGACCTCATCCGGCGCCTGAACGAGGGCCGCGCCCGCCGCGCCTACCCGGGCGTATAGGGAGGGCCGAATGCTGTCCGCGACCGAGGCCGCGTCCCGCGCGGTCGAGCACGTCACCGGGATGACCGGCCGCGCCGCCGAGTGCGTGGTCGGGATCGAGCGGCGCGAGGAGGGCGGATGGCGCGTCGCGGTGGAGGTCGTGGAGATCCACCGGATCCCCGACTCGGCCGACATCCTCGCGATCTATGACACCGAGGTGGACGCGGACGGGGAGCTGGTCGGCTACCACCGCGCCCGCCGCTACCCCCGCGGACGAGTGGAGAGGAGTTGAGACCGGATGAGTGAGATCCCCTGGACCGGGACGCCGTCCACGGCCCGCTCCTCGGCGCTGGACGCGCGGGCGGGCGGGCAGCCGGCGAACCTGGCCGACCTGCTGGAACGCATCCTCGACAAGGGCATCGTGATCGTCGGGGACATCAGGGTGAACCTGCTCGACATCGAGCTGCTGACGATCAAACTGCGGCTGCTGGTGGCGTCGGTGGACCGGGCCAAGGAGATGGGCATCGACTGGTGGGAGCACGACCCGTCGCTGTCGTCCAAGGCCCGCCGCGACCACAGCGCCGCGTCCGCCGCGGGCGCGACGGAGGCGGAACTGGCGGAGGAGAACCGGCGGCTGCGCGAGCGCCTCGCCGCCCTGGAGTCCGGCGACACCCGCCCCCGCGACGAACAACCCCGCCTGGAGCAGCCGCAAGCGGAACACGCACAACCGCAACCGCGGGCGGAACAGGCGCAGGCGGAGTCGGCGCGGAACGGGCAAGCCCCAGACGGCGACGGGCAAGCCCCTGACGGGCAATCCTCAGACGGGCAATCCTCAGACGGCCAGGATCCGGACGAGCGGGACCCGGACGAGCGGGCGCGGGACGAACCGACACGCCAGGCCCGCGGTGAACCGCGACGAGAGGAGAAGGCGCCGCGGACGCAACCGCGGGGGAAGGAGCAGGGATCATGACCGGAGCACCGTCCGTAGCGGACCCCGTGGATCCCGTGGACGCGGCGGACACCGCCGTCTATCTCTACGGGGTGGCGCGGGGCCTGGACCCGGCCGAGCTGCGCGGCGCGTCCGGCGTCGCCGGCGCACCCGTGCGGGGCGTGGTCGCCGGGGGCCTGACGGCGCTGGTCAGCACCGTCCGGCTCGCCGAGTACGGGGAGTCGGCGCTGCGCGCCAACCTGGAGGACCTGGCGTGGCTGGAGGCCACCGCCCGCGCCCACCACGACATCGTGGACCGCGCCGCGCACGCCGCGCCGACCGCCCCGGTCCGGATCGCGACGATCTACCGCGACGACGCCCGCGTCGCCGAGGTCCTCGCCACGCAGGCCGAACGGTTCCGCTCGGTGCTGGACCGCCTCACCGGCCGCACCGAGTGGGGCGTCAAGGCATGGGCCGACCCGTCCGCGCTGGACGCTCCCGACACGCACTCCGGTGGAGGGCTCGCGCCCGGCGCCGCGCCCCCCACCGGCCAAACACCCCCGCCCGCCCCCAGCTCACCCTCCCCAGGGGCATCCTCCCTGGGCTCCGCCCCGCA
This sequence comes from Actinomadura chibensis NBRC 106107, assembly GCF_001552135.1. Taxonomy (GTDB): domain Bacteria; phylum Actinomycetota; class Actinomycetes; order Streptosporangiales; family Streptosporangiaceae; genus Spirillospora; species Spirillospora chibensis. The sequence goes on from NZ_BCQP01000010.1 coordinate 391,375, forward strand.
GGACTCCGCCTCGCCGGGCGGGGAGCCGTCGCCGGGGGCCGGGAAGGCATACCTGCTGCGGCGGCAGCGCGAGCGGCGGCGCCGCGAGGACGCCGGACGCCGCGCCGCCGAGCACGCCGGGACCGTCCACGCCGACCTCGCCGACCTCGCCGTCGCGTCGCGGCGGCACGCGCCGCAGGACCCGCGCCTGTCCGGACGCCCCGGCACCCAGGTCCTCAACGCCGCCTACCTGCTGGACGACGACCGGGTCGAGGACTTCCTCGCGGCGGCGCGGGCGGCGGGCGAACGGCTGGCGGGCGTCGAGGTGGAGGTCACCGGCCCCTGGCCGCCGTACTCCTTCATCGGGGAGGACGCGTGACCGCCGTCCTGGACCACGCCACCGACGCGCCGATGGAGCGGATCGCGCTGGTCGACCTGCTCGACCGGCTCCTGGCCGGCGGCGTCGTCATCGCCGGCGACCTGGTCATCTCCATCGCGGGCGTGGACCTGGTGCAGGTGTCGCTCCGCGCGCTGATCACCACCGTCCGCGAGGAACTCCTGCCCGACGCGGGGGAGGAGCGGCCGTGACCGCGCCCGGCGGCCGACCGTCCAGAGAGACCGAACTGCGCGAGCGGTCGGCGCGGACGATGCAGCGGCTGCGGTCCGACCCCGAGACCGTCGAGCGCGACCTGGTAAAACTCGTCCTCACCCTGGTCGAGCTGATCCGGCAGCTCATGGAGCGGCAGGCGCTGCGCCGCGCCGAGGGCGGCGACCTGTCCGACGACCAGATCGAGGCGCTCGGCCTCGCGCTGATGCGACTCGAAGAAGCCATGACCCGCCTCAAAGACCACTTCGGCCTGGACGACCACGACCTCAACCTCGACCTGGGCCCCCTAGGCCCCCTCCTCCCCGACGCCTAACCCGCCCACGCGCCTGCGTCCCACGCGCCTGCGTCCGGCGGGCCTGCGTCCGGCGGGCCTGCGCGCCTCCCGGAGCGGCCAGTGGAATCGGGCGCGGCGCGCTTAACAAGTGGTGGTGAGGAGCTCGGCGTCCCGCAAGTCCCGGTAGGGGCCCGGCACCGCGAGGAGATCCCCGTGCCGCCCCCGCTGGACGACGCGGCCGCGGTCCAGCACCACGACCTCGTCGGCGGCGTCCAGCGCGGCGAGACGATGCGTGACCAGCAGCACCGTCCCACCCCGCGGCCCCGACAGCAGATCCCGGGTCAGCGCGTCCGCCGCCACCGGATCCAGCGCCTCCGCCGGCTCGTCCAGCACCAGCACCGGCGGGTCGGCCAGCAGCGCCCGCGCCAGCAGCAACCGCTGCCGCTGCCCACCCGACAGGCCCCGCCCGCCCGCGCCGACGACCGTGTCCCACCCGTCCGGCAACGCCTCCACCACCTCCAGGAACCGCGCCCGCTCCGCCGCCGCCCGCAACCGCGCCATGTCCGCGCCGGGGCGGGCCAGCAGCAGGTTCGCCCGCACCGTCCCCGCGAACACGTGCGCGTCCTGCGCCAGGCCCCGCACCGCCGCCCGCACGTCGTCCGGCGCGCACCGCGACAGCGGACACCCGCCCAACTCCACCGTCCCCGCCGCCACCGGCACGTCACCCGACACCGCCGCCAGAAGCGTGCTCTTGCCCGCGCCGCTCGCCCCGACCACCGCGACGCGGCGGCCGCGCTCCACCCGCAGGTCCACACCGTCCAGCGCGACCGCACCGCCGAAGGCGACCCTCACACCCCGCAACTCCACACCCAGCGGACCCGCCGGAAGCCGCACCGGACGCGCCGGGACGACCTCCGGGGGAGCGGCCAGCACCGCGCCCACCCGCCGCACCGCCGGAACCGCCTCCCGCAACCGCCGCGCCGCCTCCGCCATCGGCAGCACCGACTCCACCGCCACCAGCGACGTCAACGCCAGCACCGCCGCGCCCACCTCGTCCACCCCGGCGCGCAGCCCCGCCCACGTCACCACGGCGACCGTCACACCCTGCACCGCGAACCCGGCCGCGGCCGCCCACGCCGACACCCGCGCCGCCGACCGCTCAGCCGCCTCCAGCCGCGCCGCCGCGTCCCCGGCCCGGGCCGCGAACCGGTCCGCCGCACCGAACACCGCCAGGTCGGCGGCCCCCTCCAGGACGTCCAGCGACCGCACCGCCAGCAGTTCCCGCGCCGCTCCTGCCCGCGCGGCCGCCCGCCCCCCGGCCAACGCGGCCGCCCACGGCACCACCACACCCGCCACCACGAGCCCCACCGCCAGCGCCCCCGCGCCCGGCGCCGCGACCAGCCCGCACACCACCACACCCGCAGCCCCGCACACCACCGCCGCCACCCCCGGCAGCACACACCGCAGCAGCAGATCCTGGACGGCGTCCACATCCGACACCATCCGCGTCAGCGCGTCACCGTCCCGGACCCGCCGCCGCCCCACCGGACCCGCCGCCAGCGCGTCGAACACCCGCCCCCGCAACTCCGCCATCACCCGCAACGCCGCGTCATGCCCCGCCAGCCGCTCCGCGTACCGCAGCGTCCCCTTCGCCAGCGCGAACCCCCGCACCGCCACGATCGCCAACGACAACGCCGCCAACTCCGGCCGCTGCGCCGCCCGCGCGATCAGCCACGCCGCCGCCGCGACCAGCCCCAGCCCGCACAACTCCGCCGCCGCCCCCGCGACCCCCGCCACGACCAACCGCACCGCCCACGGCCGCACCGCACCCCACACCCCCGCCACGCCACCCAACCCCTCCGACGACCGAGACGACGACCGAGCCGGGCGGCGGGACGGTCTGCGCTCAACCGCGGTCACGCCGCCACCTCCGCACCCTCCACCGCCACGCCCCCCGCGCCCTCCGCACCCTTTGCGCCCTCCGCACCCTTTGCGTCTGCCGTGCTAGCTGCATCTGCCGTGCCTGTTGTGACCAGGCGGCCGCCGTCCAGGCGCACCACCCGGTCCGCCACCGCCACCAGCGCCGGACGATGCGCCACAAGCACCGCCGTCCGCCCCGCCAGCAACCTGGCCGCCGCGTCCACCAGCACCCGCTCACTCCGCAGATCCAGCCGCGCCGTCGGCTCGTCCCACAACACCACCGGACCACCCGACAACCACGCCCGCGCCACCGCCAGCCGCTGCCGCTGGCCCGCCGACAACCCCGCGCCGCCCTCACCGAGCACCGTCGAATAACCGTCCGGCAGCGCCTCCACGAACTCCGCGGCGGCCGCCGCCCGCGCGGCCTCCACCACCCGCCCGCCGTCCGCCCCCGGATCACCCAGGCGGATGTTGTCCGCCACCGACCCCGCGAACAGATGCGGACGCTGCGGCACCCACCCCAACCGCGCCCGCCACTCCGCAAGATCCAGATCCGCCAGATCGACGCCGTCCACCAGCACCCGCCCCGACTCCGGCACCACCAGACCCGCCAACACCAGCAGCAGCGTCGACTTGCCCGCCCCCGACGGACCCGTCACCGCCACCCGCTCACCCGCACCCACCCGCAACGACACCCCGTCCAGCGCCACCTCCCGCGACCCCGGATACCGGACGGTCACCCCCCGCAACTCCAAACACGGCGCACCACCACCCGCCACGACCCGTCCGCCCCGCGCCACCGGCACCGGCGCGTCCAGCGCCGCGAACGCCTCACCCGCCGCCGCCACACCCTCCGCGCTCGCGTGGAACCGCTGACCCAACGCCCGCAACGGCAGATACACCTCCGGCGTCAACACCAGCACCAGCAAACCCACCGACAGCGCCAGCGACCCGTCCAGCAGCCGCAACCCCACCGGCACCGCCACCAGCGCCACCGACAACGCGCACACCAGCTCCACCACCAGCGACGACAGGAACGCCACCCGCAGCGCCCGCACGCTCGCCCGCCGATGACCGTCCGCCAGCTCCCGCACCACCCCCGACTGGTGCGCCACCCGTCCGAACGCCCGCAACGTCGACAGCCCCGCCAGCACGTCCCGGAAATGCCCGCCCAACCGCTCCAGCAGCCCCCACTGCCGACCCGTCAGCGCCGCCGTCCGCAACCCCACCAGCGCACCGAACACCGGAACCAACGGCACCGTCACCGCAACCACCAGGCCCGACGCCCAGTCCACCCACACCAGCCGCGCCAACACCACCACCGGCACCACACACGCCGCCAGCAACTGCGGCACATAACCCGTGAAGAACGGATCCACCCCGTCCAACCCGCGCGTCAGCAACGTCACCCGCGACCCCGAGCCCCCGCCCGAGCCCCCGGGCGAGCCCCCGCCCGAGTCCGTGGCCGTCTCCGCGCCCGGACGCCGGAGCAGCGCCTCCCGCAAACCCCGCTTCGCCCCCGCCGCCGCACGCCCCGCCACCAGCGCCACCACCCACGCCAGCACCGCACGGCCCGCCACCGCACCCGCCAGCCACGGCAACGGACCCGCGTCCAACCCCGCCACCGCACGCACCAGCAGCTCCGCCTGCACCACCAGCAGGACGCCCTGCCCCACCGCCAGCACACCCAGCGCCACCACGACCCGCCGCGACACCAGCCGCAGCAGACGCCGCTCCACCGCCTTCACCACACCGCCTTCACCGACGCCACGCCACCACTGCCGCCTACAGATACGAGGGCGACTCCACCCGCCCCCGGAACGTCCACCACACCAACGCCTGCGCCGCCACCAGCAACGGCAGCACCGCCACCGTCACCACCGCCGTCATCGTCAGCCCCGCACCGTCCGCCGCCGACCCCGACCACGGCAACCGCACACCCGCCACCACCGGAACAACGGCCAGCACCACCGCCGACACCCCGTACCGCGACGGCACCCCGCCGACCCGCACCGCACGCCCCGCCAAACCCACCGGCAGCCGCCACCGCGCGAACCCCGCCCCATGCCACGCGAACACCACCGCCAACGGCAGACCCAGCACGCTCCCCACGTTCAACCCACCGCCGCCCAACACCGAACCCAGCACCGACCCCCACGCCAACGCCAGCGCCCAACTCCCCGCCACCACCGCGCCGTCCCACACGGCCCGCCACGCCGCCGCGTCCACCCGGCCCCGCAGCCACAGCCCCATGTCCCGCACGACCCACCCGACCAGCAGCACCACGAACAGCGGATACAACTCAGCCAGCAGCTCGTGCTCCAACCCCGGGAACGCACCCGCCACCAACCCAGCCGCCGCCACCAGCCACACCTCGTTACCCAGGAAGAACGGCGCGAACGACGCGATCACCAACCGCCGCTCCCGCTCGTCCCGGCCCAGCCACGGCAGCAGCATCCCCACCCCGACATCCGCCCCCGCCAGCACCAGGTACCCGGCCGAGAACACCGCCAGCAGCACCACAGCAAGAGACTCCATCACCCAAGCTCCCGTCATCCGCCTCGCAACGCCAGACCGTCAAAACGTCGGGGACAACACCGGCGGCTCCACCGGATCAGCCCCATCCGCCGGGGGAGACCCGCCAAGACCCGCACCCCCCGGCCCCCGCCGCGCGAACCGCGCCAGCAGCCACCCGTTCACCACGAACAACCCCGCGAACAGGACCGTGAACACCACGAACGACGCCACCAACGCACCCGACCCCACTCCCGGCGACAACGCGTCCCGCGTCTTCAACACCCCGTACACCATCCACGGCTGCCGCCCCACCTCCCGGAACACCCACCCCGACAGCATCGCCACATACGGCAGCGGCACGGAAGCGATCATCAAAATGTGGAAAACCCGGCCCCGCACCAGCCACCCGCCGAACCACACCTTCACCAACGCGACCGCCGCTACCAAGATCATCAGCGACCACATGCCCATCATCAGGCCCTCACCCGCACCCGCCAGACCAGGCGGCATGTAATCGTCCGGCCCGAACCGCGCGGTGAAATCCGCCACCGCCGCGGCCGCGTCCTCCCCACCGCCCTTCGTCGGCTGCACGTACCGGAACTGCATCCCCCCGAAAACCACCACCGGCATCACCGACACGATCACCGTCACCAGACCGACCCGCATCGACCGCCGGAAGAACTCCACCTCCGCCGTCCGCCGCAACAGGTGATAACCACTCACACCCGCCATGAAGAACCCCGCCGTCAGCAAACCCCCGAACAGCACATGGAAGAACGCCGCAACCGCCGTCGGATTCGCCAGCAACGCCCCCGCGTCCGTCAACCGCGCCACACCGTCCACCATCTCGAAACCCACCGGACGCTGCAGCCACCCATTCGCCACCAGCACGAAATACGCCGACAGATAAGCCGTCAGCGTCACCACCCAGATCAACCCGAGATGCACCCACCGGTTCAGCCGGTCCCACCCGAAAATCCACAAACCCAAGAACGTCGACTCCACGAAGAACGCCACGATCGTCTCCAACGCCAACGGCGCCCCGAAAACGCTCCCCGTCACCCGCGACATCCCCGACCAGTTCAAACCGAACTGGAATTCCATCACCAAACCGGTGACGATCCCCACCGCATAATTCACCACATACAACTGACCCCAGAAACGCACCATCCGCTCATGCACCGCGCCGCCCGACACCACCGCGCGCGTCTGCATCAACGCCACCAGCGTCGCCAATCCCAGCGTCAACGCCACGAACAGGAAATGCGTCCCCGCCGTCAGCGCGAACTGCACCCGCGCCAACCCCAGCCCGTCCCCGCCCATCAGCACACGCTCCAAAGGATCGTCCGAAACGCCCCCACGATCCTCGGCCCTCACACCACTCGCGCGAATCGGGCCCGAGCAGTCAACCGCCCTACACCTTCCGCGTTACGTCCCCCCGCCCCCTACATCTCCCGCAGTACACGACGACGCCACGCCACCACCCAAAGAACGACCACCAGGAGAAGGGCACGAGAAACCACAGGTGCGGCCCCGAGCCGGGGGAGGGGAGTGGCCGCAGCGAGACCGCCCTCACCCGACGCGGCGCCGGGCACAGAGCGACCCGAGGCGCCGCTCAGCCGGGCAGGGGAGTGCGGCCGTACAGCGCGAGCAGCCGCGCCTGGTCGTCCGCGCCGTCCGGGACGTCCCGCTCCGGACCCACGAACCCCACCTCACGCCCACGCGCCGCCAACGACACGGCCCGCTCCAGCGCGTGCCGCGCCAGGTCCGGGTCGAACACCACCCGCTGCCCGGTCGCCTCCGCCAGATCCCATGAGTGGACGAGCAGTTCCTGCGGGTAACCGTCCAGCCACTCACTCAAGGCCACCTGCTGCCCGAAACGCAGCACGATCCGCCGCGCCAGCGCCTCCGGAGTCAACGCCGCCGTCATCCGCGCACGCGTCGCGCGCCAGCTCGCCACGGGATCGTCGCCCGCCACCTCGCGCCAGTCCGGATCGTCCTGGGGGAGCGGGCGACCGGCGGCGCGCAACTCCACCACGATCAACCCGGCGGTCACATGCCCGGCCACGTCGATCGCGGACCAGCCCTCACAGGGCGACGGCGAGAACCACCGGTCCGCGGGCACGGCGTCCAGCACCGCCTCGAAGCAGTCCAAGGCCCGGACGAAACGCTCAGGAACCACCGACGCCCACCGCCTTCGCCGAATTCGCGGGACGCCCCGCACTGTACCGACCCGCCGCGAGCGCCAACAAGATCACCTGGGCCGGACCCCTTCCCGCCCAGCCCACCAGGCCACTACTTAACATAATGAACATTATCGACCAACGATCGAGCCCCGTCGAAGCGGGGCGAATCAGACGGAAAGCAAGTCGATCCAGAACCGATCCTCGCCGCGCACGCGGCCCGCCGGGACGCCGCCGTTCGCCACGATCACGCGGCGGGACGGCTCGTTGTCGGCGGCGCACGTGAGCAGCACGCGATCCAACCCGAGCCGACGCGACTCGACCAGACCGGCGGCGAGCATCCGGGTCGCGTGGCCGCGGCGCCGCCACGCCGGGACGACGTGATAGCCGATGTGCCCGCCGATCTCGGTCAGCTCCGGCGTCAGCGCGTGCCGGATGATCAGCGTCCCGATGTACTGCTCGCCGGACACGTACCAGAACGTCGTGCACGGCACGCCCCACCGTTCCCGGACGCCGCTGCGCTCGGCGACGAACGCGGCGAAGTCGTCCCGGGCCGGTTCGAGCCAGGCGGTCGGCGAGCCGTCCTCGATGCAGCTCGCCCACTCCCCGGCCAGGAACGATTCGCGCACGTCCGTGGTCGGGCCGATCAGGCGCGGCGGCTCGGCAAGATCATTCACCTTCCCGAGTATCCCCTCCTGAAAGCCCTGGTCAAAGGGGTTTTCGCCCGTTTGGTCTAACCAGACAGAAGCCGAATTCTGTCTGGTTTGCGTAGTTTGTCGCGTTTGTCTCATGTGGACTTGCAGGTCGCAGCAGACACCACGAGTTCGTGTGTCTGCTGCGTGAGCGTGTCGCAGTCCGGGCGTTGTTCCTGGTCGCCGCGCTGACGGCGGCTGGCCGGTGTCAGCGCGCGCGGCGACGTGCGCGTTCTGACGACCTCCCCTCCCCTCGCCTTCGAACTGAACCTGCTCTCCCCCGGCCGGAGTCGGCGTGATCACGCATGGTTCCGGCTCGGCGGACGTCCGTCACGGGTCGTCGGTGGTGAGGGCGCTGAAGGCGAGGGCGTCGTGGACGGCGGCGCCGCCTGGGTCGTTGTTGAAGTACACGTACGCGTCGCCGTCCGCAGGGCCGAGCTCGCGGGCCCATGAGCGGAGCGTGGCGTCGTCGTAGCGGGGCCAGGGTTCGGCGGGTCCTTCGTGGAAGCGGAGGTAGAGCCAGTCGGTCGTGCGCCAGAGCGGGGTGAGGGGGCGGCCGAGGCGGTCGGCCCAGCAGAGGGCGGCGCCGTGGTGTTCGAGGACGGCGCGGGTCTCGTCCGTCCACCAGGAGGGGTGGCGGGGTTCGACGGCGACGCGGACGTCGTCCGGGAAGAGCCGCAGGCAGGTGGCGAGGCGGTCGGGTTCGGCGCGGAGGGTGGGCGGGAGCTGCAGCAGGACGGGTCCGAGCCGGTCGCCGAGTCCGCGGGCGGCGTCCATGAGGCGGGCGACGGGTTCGGCGGGGTCGTGGAGGCGTTTCATGTGGGTGAGGTAGCGGCTGGCCTTGACCGCCATGACGAAGCCTTCGGGGGTGGCGTCGCGCCAGTTCTCGAAGGTCCCGCGGGTGGGGAGGCGGTAGAAGGCGTTGTTGTTCTCGACGGTGGTGAAGGTGTCGGCGTAGTGGTGAAGCCAGCGTCGTTGCGGGACGCCTTGCGGGTAGAGGACGTCGCGCCAGTCGGTGTACTGCCATCCGGAGGTGCCGATGCGCACTTGGTTGTTCCCCCGTCTCCCCTGGTCGGCGGTGGCGGCGTGGTGGTGATACCCGGGTGGGCGGGGTTCTGTCGGTGGCGGGCGGTAGCGTCCGGCGGGTGCGTCCCTCTGAGATTCAGCGTCTGACCGTGGCCGAGACCGCCGACCGTTACGCGGAGATGGTGCGTGCGAAGACGTCGACGGGTGCGCTGACGCCGCGGACGGCGGAGGTGTACGTGCGTGACGTGCTGACGTTCGCGGAGCTGGCGGGCGGGTCGCGGGTGCTGGACGATCTGGCCGGTCAGGACGTCGACGAGGTGCTGTTGGCGTTCGCGCGCAAGCCGGACGGGCGGCGGCGGGCGGGGTCGGCGCCGGACCGGCGGATGGCGGCGGGGCCGGTGCAGAGTGCGGCGTCGCAGGCGCGGTTCCGGCGGTCGTTGTCGGCGTTCTTCAAGTACGCGGTGGTGGCGGGTTGGGTGCAGCTCGATCCGATGGGGGCTGTGACGGTGCGTCCGGTGCAGCGCGGGGGGTTGCGGGCGGAGCGGCGGGCGTTGACGGCGGAGCAGGCGGAGGGGCTGCTGGGGGCGGCGCGGGGGTTGGCGGAGGCGGGTCCGGGCGGGGTGGGTGGTCGTGCGGATCAGCGGACGGAGTTACGGGACGGGTTGATCGTGTTGCTGCTGGCGGCGGTGGGTCCGCGGGTGTCGGAGCTGACGGCGGCGAACGCGGAGGACTTCTTCGTCAACGGGGGGACGCGGTATTGGCGGATCTTCGGTAAGGGCGGGCGGACGCGGGACGTGCCGTTGCCGCGTCCGGTGGCGGAGGTGCTGGACGCGTATCTGGCGGAGGGGCGGGCGTTGCTGGATCGGGGGCGGGAGCCGAAGGCTTTGTTGCTGTCGTGGCGGGGTCGGCGGTTGGCGCGGGGTGATGTGCAGGGGGTGATAGATCGGGTGTTGGCGCGGGTGGAGCCGGGGCGTCGGCGTGGGGTGACGCCGCATGGGTTGCGTCATACGACGGCGACGCATTTGTTGGCGGCGGCGACGGATATGGACGCGGTGCGGCGGGTTCTGGGGCATTCGGATCTGTCGACGCTGGGCCGGTACCGGGATGAGCTTCCGGGTGAGTTGGAGGCGGCGATGCGGGTGCATCCGCTGCTGGGTCCGGTGGAGGGCCGCCGCCGCGGCTGACGGCGCCCCGCTCCCCCGGCCCCGCTCCCCCGCCCGGCGCCGCTGCCTTGGTGGGGTCGACGGCGCGCGGTCGCGTTGGTGTGGACGCGCGGGCTTGGACGAAGGGCGCCTACCAGCACCCCCGGTGAAGGGCCGGTTTCGCGGGCGCATCGACACTCGGTTGTTCAAGCCGAGCCGGTCTTTCCTATGGACGATGTCGGAGTCCCCTGCTGGAGGCAGTTCCACCGGCACCGTCCTGATGCGGGGGCCCGTCGCCCCTTGCACGGTTGTTCCCGACCGGCGGCTTGACGAGCGTCTCCGGCGCCTCGCCGGTTTCCTCTCCGGGGCTCGGGGTGGCTCAGGCGGGTTGGAGGGTGCGGGCGAGGGTGTAGGCGGCGGTGAGGTCGGTGCCGTTGTAGTGGAGGGCGGCGAGTCGACGAGGTGGTGGTCGGCGTTGACGGCGAGGGTATTGGTGAGGTGGCGGAACAGGGGCGCGTCGGACATGGAGTCGCCGTAGGCGGTGCATTGGGCGGGGGTGAGTGCGTGGCGGGTGCGGAGTCGTTCGGTGATGTGGACCTTGTCGGCGGGGGTGAGGATGCCGGTGGGGTCGAGGGTGCCGGTGAAGGGCATCGGGGGGAAGCGTGAGGCGATGACGTGGTCGAAGCCGAGGTCGAGGAGGTGGCGGGCGAAGAAGTCGGGCGACATGGTGATGACGGCGGAGTGTTCGCCGCGGGCGCGGATGTCGGCGCAGACGTCGGCGATGCCGGTGAGCCAGGTGGCCTCGGTGTAGGCGGCGGCGACGATGGCGGGGGTGAGGTCGCGCCAGAGTCGGTGGATCTCGGTGGAGAAGGCGCGGGTGTCGAGGGCGCCGGTGGTGAAGCGGGCTTCGAGGTCGTGGAGTTCGGGGAGGGTGCCGAGATGCCGGGCGATTTCGAGGTTGGCGGTGGTGCCGGTGAGCAGCGTGCCGTCCATGTCGAAGATGTGCAGGTGTCCCACGTTTTCTGGAGTGTGGTGGACGTGCGGGTGTGAGCGCGACCGGTTTTCCGGCGCCTGGGGGGGCGTTGTGCGGGGGGTTTCCGGGGTCAGTGGTCGTCGCGTGAGGGCCAGATGGCGTAGGAGACGAGGATGGCGGCCCAGATTCCGAGGGGGACGGCGGGCCAGAAGAACGTCCACTCCCCCTCGTGGACGGCGGACGCGGCCCAGATGACGGTCATGATGGCGGCGCCGCCGGCCCAGTAGCCCCATTCGTCGAGCCAGGCGCGTTTGTCGGCGTCGGCTTCGGCGGTGCGGCGGGCGGTTTCGGCGCGGTCGCGGGCGGCCCGGGATTCGGGCAGGTCGGCGGTGAGGCGGTGGAGGTCGCCGCGGGTGGTGGCGGTGAGGGCGCGGTCGAGGCGGCGGCGGTGTTCGGCGGTGTCGAGGGCGCCTTCGGAGAGGGCGTCGCCGAGGCGTTGGACGGTGGTGTCGCGGTCGTGGTCGGACGCGCGGACGTAGTCGTGGTCAGGGGCGTGGGTGTGGGCGGTCGGCGGTTCCATGGTCGGCGCTCCCCCGGGTCGGCGGTGTGGTGGGCTGCGTCGTCTCCAGGGTCGCGCGGTGGTGGGCGGTGGTGCTTCGTCCGGGGTGAGGATCCGGGTGTACATCGTTCGCAGGACGGGCGGTGGCCCTGTCGAAGGTCAGGGGTGGCGAGGGCCTTCCGCCTGATTCGCGGGCGGCGGGTCGTTTCCTAGCGTCGTGGCCATGGACATGGACGGGGTGATGGGTTTCGTGGACACGGCGGTGACGTCGCCGTGGTTCTATCTGGCGCTGTTCGCCGTGGCGGCGTTGGACGGGTTCTTCCCGGTGGTGCCGAGCGAGAGCATGGTGATCACGGCGGGGGTGTACGCGGCGTCGGGCGGCTTGGAGCTGGTGCCAGTGGTGGCGTTGGCGGCGGTGGGCGCGTTCGCGGGTGACCATGTGTCGTATCTGGTGGGGCGGGGTTCGGGTGGGCGGCTGGTGCGGCGGGCGCGGGCGGGGACGCGGCGTCATCGGGCGTTCGGGTGGGCGGGGCGGACCGTCGCGGAGCGGGGCGGGCTGATCCTGGTGGTGGCGCGGTACGTGCCGGGCGGGCGGACGGCGGTGACGTTGACGATGGGCGCGGTCGCCTTCAGGTTGCGGTCGTTCTCGCTGTTCGCGGGGGTGGCGGCGGTGTCGTGGGCGTTGTACGGGGCGTTGCTGGGTTATGTGGGCGGGGCGGCGTTCGAGGACGACCCGTTGATGGGCGTGGCGGTCGGCCTGGGGTTGGCGTTGTCGGTGACGGTGTTGGTGGAGGCAGTGCGGTTCACCCGCCGCCGCCGCGCGTCCGTCCGCGCCGGTGGCCGCGCGACCGGAGGTGCGGTCGGAGGCGTGATCGGGGCCGGGTCCGGAGGCGCGGGCGGTCTGGTGCGGGAGGCGGGGGCCGCGGCTGAGGGCGTGGCGGAGCGGGTGCCGGGCGCGTCGCGCGGCGGGCGGTCTTCCTGAGCGACCGGTCGCGCGCGCGGGGCTGGTGCGGCGGGGGTTTTCGGTGTTGGGTGTGTGATCGGCGGTTTGTGCCGAGGGTGACCTATGCATGGCTCTAGGGTGAACATTGGCGGTCTGCAGGGTGTCTCACAGGTGTCGGACGCGGGGCCGTCGTCGAGCGTGAGGGAGAGCATGGGACCGCCGGAGTTCAGTGCCGATCTGTACCGGGAGATCACCGAGTTCGCCGTGGGGACGCCGTCGTGGGTGCATTCGGCGGCCGAGGTCGGGACGGACGCGGGCCTGCTGCTGTTCGGGGTGTTGTTCGCGGCGGGCTGGTGGCGGGCGCGGGGCCGGGACGCGCGGTCGATGGGGCTGGCGCTGGCGGCGCCGTTCGCGATGGTGGCGGCGTATCTGGTGAGCGAGGTGTCCAAGGACGTGATCCGGGAGGAGCGTCCGTGCCGGGCGGTGGCGGGGGCGGTGCACATCGCGGCGTGCCCGTCGCCGGGCGACTGGTCGTTCCCGAGCAATCACGCGACGATCGCGGCGGGGTCCGCGGCGGCGATCGTGGTGGCGTGGCGGGCGATGGCGCCGCTGGTGCTGCCGCTGGCGGCGGTGATGGCGTTCTCGCGGGTGTTCGTGGGTGTGCATTATCCGCATGATGTGGCGGCGGGGTTCCTGGTCGGGGTCGTGGTGGCTTCGGTGGCGGCGGTCCTGTTCGCGGCGGTGCTGCGGCCGGTGGTGGAGTGGTCGCGGGGGACGGCGCCGGGCGCGGTGCTGCTGGGCGCGCGTCCGGCGGTGCCCGTCGGCGGGGAGTGGAACGCGCCACGTCCGGTGCCGGTGGGCGCGCCCGTTCCGGGAGGCGGCGGCCCTGTTCCTGGTCCCGGGCCTGTTCCCGGTCGTGGTCCTGGGCGGGTGCCGGTGGACGAGGCCGCGGTGACGTCGCCGGACGTGATGGGCGGCCTGCCCGCCGTTCCCCGGGGCGGCGGCACCCGCGGGTACGGCTCCTAGCCGCGGCGGCCGCAGGCTAGGCCCGGTGGTCGGGGGCGAACGCGTCGAAGGCGCCGGTGGTGGTGTCGACCAGTCCGGCCTCGTAGGCGAGGACGGCGGCCTGGACGCGGTTGCGGACGTCCAGGCGGGTGAGGATCGCGCTGACGTAGGCCTTGACGGTGCCTTCGACGACGTGGAGGCGCGCGGCGATCTCGGCGTTGGGGAGTCCGGCGCCGAGCAGGGCGAGGACGTCGCGTTCGCGCGGGGTGAGGTCGGCGGTGCGGCGGCGGGCGCGGGCGCCGCCGCTGAGGCGGTCGCCGCCGAGTTCGGTGATGACGCGGTGGGCGACCTTCGGGGACAGGTAGGCGGCGCCGTCGGCGACGGCGCGGACGCCGGTGATGAGTTCGCGGGGGTCGCCGGATTTGAGGAGGAATCCGCTGGCGCCGCCGGCGAGGGCCTGGGCGATGTAGTCGTCCTCGCCGAAGGTGGTGAGCATGACGACGCCGGTGGCGGGGGCGGCGCGGCGGAGTTCGGCGGCGGCGGCGAGGCCGTCGAGGCGGGGCATGCGGATGTCGAGGAGGGTGACGTCGGGGCGGTGCCGGAGGGTGAGGTCGACGGCCTCGTGGCCGTCGGCGGCCTCGGCGACGACGTCGATGGCGGGGTCGGCGGTGAGGATGGCGCGGACGCCCGCGCGGATCATGGCTTCGTCGTCGGCGAGCAGGACGCGAATCACGGGCCGTCCTTCCGGTGCGCGGGGTCGTCGGTGCGGCCGGCGCTGAGCTGGGCGGTGTCGTAGGAGTTCTTGGCGGTGAGGCGGCCGTCGGCGAAGCAGAGGCGGTAGACGCGTCCGGTGCCGATGAGGCCGGGGTCGGGGCGGTAGTAGCGGCAGCGGGCGTGGGCGGGTTCGGGGACGGTCTGCCGGACGACGTCCGCGTCGGGCGTCTCCAGCGGCGGGAGGGTGTCGGTGACGCGGTCCTCGGGGTCGCCGACGCGGAGGGCGGCGTAGTCGGCGGGTTCGAGGACGGAGTTGAGGGTGGTGTAGGCGTAGTAGCCGACCATGATGCCGCCGAGGACGGTCATGAGCGCGGCGGGGACGGCGATGGCGGTGATCAGGCCGCGGCGGACCTGGCGGCGCCGGGTGGCGAGGTGCCGGGCCGACTCCGACGTCCACTCCCCCGCGTCCGGGCCGGTGCCGGTGTCGGGGGCCGGGGTGGTGGGGGTGGCGGGGATGTCGGCGGTGACCTGGAAGCCGCCGTCGGGGGTGGGGGCGGCGTGGAGGGTGCCGCCGAGGAGGCGGACGCGTTCGGTGAGGCCGGTCAGTCCGTGGCCGCCGGACGGGAGCAGCGGCGGTTCGCCGGGCGGCGGCTGGTTGGCGACGGTGACGGTGATCGGGTCGCCGGGCCCGCGGTGGGTGAGGCGGACGGTGACGGCGGCGCCGGGGGCGTGTTTGGCGGCGTTGGTGACGGCCTCCTGGACGACGCGGTGGGCGGCGAGCGCGACCATCGGCGGGGGCTCCGGCGGTGGTGTGCGGGCGTCCGGCGGGCCGTCCGGGACGCCGCCGGGGTCTGGGGCGTCGATGGTGAGTTCGATGGGGACGCCGGACGCGCGGGCGCGTTCCACCAGGTCGGGGATGCTCTCCCGCGCGGGCCGCACCGGCGCCGCTGCGGGCTCCCCACCGGGTGCCGTGCCGGGTGCGGCGGGTCCGGTGTCGTCGCGGAGGACGCCGATGATCTCGCGGAGGTGGTCGGTGGCCTCGGCGGCGCCGGCGCGCAGTTCGGCGGCGGCGGCGCGGTGCCGGTCGGCGAGTCCGGGCGCGACCTGCAGGGCCCCGGCGCGGACGGCGATGAGGGCGAGTTCGTGGCCGAGGGAGTCGTGCATGTCCTGGGCGATGCGGGCGCGTTCGCGGAGCCGTTCGCGTTCGGCGATGATGCGCTGCTGGTGCTCCAGGCGTTCGGCGCGTTCCCATCCGGCGCGCAGGAGCTCCTGGTACTGGCGCCAGTAGCGGCCGACGAGCCAGGGCAGGACGCCGAGCAGCACGAGCCAGACGGTCGCGGGGAACCAGGCGGTGACGTTCACGCCGCGGGCGACCGACAGCGCGGCCCCGCCGGCGAGGACGGCGGCGAACCCGAGCAGCGGCGGCTGCGCGCGGGCGGTGCGCAGCCCGGTGAGGTAGGCGAGGACGGGCATGGCGAACGCGTAGTTGCCGTGCAGGCCGGTGAGGCACATGGCGGCGAGGAGCGCGGCGGTCGGCCAGGCGCGGCAGACCGCGACGGCGGCGGCCAGGACGGTGAGCCCGGCGATCTCGGCCCAGGGCACCGGTCCGCGGCCGAGCGGCTGCGACAGGACGCCGATCAGCACGGGGAACGAGAACAGCGCGTACAGCAGGACGTCGGTGACGAGCGCGGTCCGGGACGGGCGCCGGACCGTGGCGCGGACCGTCGCGCGCAGCTCCGCGAGCCGTGCCGCCGCGCCGGGACGGCCCGGGGCCGGGGCGAGGGTCGCGGGGGTGTTCACGCGTCCACGCTACAAGCCGGTCATCTGGGCCGTTACTGACGAAAGTCAGGGGTGCCCGGCGGGTGTGGCGGCCGGGGGCGTCGGGTGAGGTCGGACGCGGCGCGGGACGGGCCCCGTCTGAACTACGGTTGGCGGGCGGACGGCGCACACGGGCGGCGGCGACGGCGGCGCACAGGCCCCCGCGTGCGGGGACACGGAGCGCGAGGGGCCGGGGGCGGCGTCCTCCGCCGGAGGGAGAGGGGGGTCGTGTGATCCGGGTGATGCTGGCCGACGACCAGAGGCTGGTGCGGGCGGGGTTCCGGTCGATCCTGCAGGGCGAGGACGACATCGAGGTCGTCGCGGAGGTCGGCGACGGCCTGGAGGCGGTGCGGGCCGCGTCGGAGCTGCGTCCCGACGTGGTGCTGATGGACGTCCGGATGCCCGTCCTGGACGGGTTGGAGGCCACGAGCCGGATCACCTCCGACCCGCGCCTGGACGCGGTCCGCGTCGTGATCCTCACCACGTTCGACCTGGACGACTACGTGTACAGCGCGATCAAGGCGGGGGCGAGCGGGTTCCTGGTGAAGGACACCGAGCCGCCGGAGCTGATCCACGGGGTGCGGGTGGTGGCGCGGGGGGACGCGCTGCTCGCGCCGACGGTGACGCGGCGGCTGATCGCCGAGTTCGCGGCCCGGATCGCCAAGCCGCCGCCGGCCGAGCGGCTGGACCCGCTGACCGACCGGGAGCGGGAGGTGCTGGAGCTGGTCGCGGCGGGCCTGTCGAACGAGGAGATCGCGGGGCGGCTGGTGCTGTCGCCCGCGACCGCCAAGACCCACGTCAGCCGGATCTTGTCGAAGGTCGGGGCGCGGGACCGGGCGCAGCTGGTGGTGCTGGCCTACGAGACGGGCATGATCCGTCCCGGCTGGCTCGGCTGACCCGCCGCGCGCCGCGCCGGCCCCGCTCACGCAACCGGACGCGGCGCGGCGGTGTTCGAACGGATGTGACGGTAACGGACGAGGAACTCCCCCGCACCCGGCCCGCCCCCGCCGACGGCGGGGTGGAGGGCGCGGACGAGGCGGCCGCGCGGGTCGTGGCCGCCTTGACCCGCGACCTGGACACCGGGTTCGAGGCCATGTACCAGGCGTACCGGGGCGCGGTGTTCTCGACGGCGCTGCGGCTGTGCGGGCGGTGGGCCGAGGCCGAGGACCTGGCGGCGGAGGCGTTCCTGCGCGCCTACCGGGCGCTGTGCGGGTACGGTCCGGCGCGGATCGCGGAGCTGCGGCCGCGGGCGTGGCTGCTGACGATCCTGACGAACGTGTGGCGCAACACCGTCCGGTCGGCGGTGCGGCGGCCGCCGCCGGGCCCGCTGGAGGACGCGCCCGACCCGCCCGACCCCGGCGAGGGCGTGGAGGACGCCGCCGCCCGCCACGAGACCGGGCGGGAGCTGGCCGCGCTGCTGGCCGAGCTGCCCCGGGCGCAGCGCGCCGCCGTGGTTTTGCGGCATGTCGCCGGGCTGCCGGTCGCGGAGATCGCCGTCGTCCTCGGCGTGCCGGAGGGCACCGCCAAGTCGCACGTCTCCCGGGGGCTGTCCCGGCTGCGCGACCTGCGCGCCCGGCCGCGTCCCGGCCCGGGAGACCCCGGACCGCAGCACCTTGACCAGCGAGGGGGCACCCCATGAACCACCACGACGACGACACCGCCCTCGACCCGAGCGGCACCCCCGAAACCAGCCCCGAAACCAGCCCGGACGCCGGTCTGGACCCCGGGATGGAGGGTGAGCTGGCGGCGCTGGCCGTCGAGCCGCCGCCGTCGCTGCTGGACCGGGTCGCCGCGCGCCGCGTCCACCTCGACGTCCCCGGGCCGCTGGACGGCGTGCAGGTCGCCTTCACCGACCACGGCGTGGCGTTCCTGCGCGCCGGGATGGACGACGCCGAGTTCGCCGCCGCGTTCCGCGCGCGGTTCGCGCGTCCGCTGCTGCCCGCCGCGCGTCCGCCCGCCGGGCTGGTGCCCGCGCTGCGCACCGGGCGGCTCGGCGGGCTGCGGCTGGACCTGCGGGGTCTCAGCGGCTTCGAGGCCGCCGTGCTGCGCGCCGCCGCGACGATCCCGCGCGGGCAGACCCGCCCGTACGCGTGGGTGGCGCGGCAGGCCGGGCGGCCGAAGGCGGTGCGGGCGGTGGGGTCGGCGCTGGGCCGCAACCCCGTCCCGCTGCTGATCCCCTGCCACCGCGTCACCCGCTCGGACGGGACGCTCGGCGAGTACGTGTTCGGCGCCGCCGCCAAGGAGCGGCTGCTGCGCGCCGAGGACGTCGACGTCGACGCGGCCGCCGACCTGGCCCGCCGCGGCGTCCGGCTGGTCGGCAGCGACACCACCGGGATCGTGTGCTACCCGACCTGCGGCGACGCCCGCCGGATCACGGCCGCGCACCGGCGCGGGTTCCGCGACCTGGCCGCCGCCCGCGCCGCCGGGTACCGGCCGTGCGAGCGGTGCCGTCCCGGCGACCCGACCCCCGCCTGACCCCCGCCCGCCCCCGCGGGGCGTGCCGGGGCGGGCATAGATCGGCGCGGGGCGGGAATGGGGCGGTCCCGTCCACCTGCGGGGACGGTCCGCGGGGGCGGCGTTGAGGAGGGAGGCCGCCATGCGCGTCGTCGTGACCGGCGCGACCGGCAACATCGGGACCCGCACGGTCCGGGCGCTCGCCGCGGACCCGGCCGTCACCGCGATCACCGGTCTCGCCCGCCGCCGCCCCGGCCCCGACGCGGGCCTGGGCGCGGACACGGACGGGATGGACAAGGTCGAGTGGGCCGAGGCCGACGTCACCGACAGCGACCTGGTCCCGCTGATGCGCGGCGCGGACGCCGTGGTGCACCTGGCGTGGCTGTTCCAGCCGACGCACCGTCCCGCCGTGACGTGGGACGCCAACGTCCTCGGCAGCTCCCGCGTGTTCGGCGCCGCCGCCGAGGCGGGCGTCCCGGCGCTGGTGTACTCGTCTTCGGTCGGGGCGTACTCCCCCGGCCCGAAGGACCGCGCGGTCGACGAGTCGTGGCCGACGCACGGCTGGCCCGGCGCCGCCTACAGCCGCGAAAAGGCCTACGTCGAACGGCTCCTGGACGTGTTCGAGGCGAACAACCCGGACCGCCGCGTCGTGCGGATCCGGCCGGGGTTCGTGTTCGAGCGGCAGACCGCGGCCGAGCAGCGGCGGCTGTTCGCCGGTCCGCTGCTGCCGGGGCGGCTCGTGCGGCCGGGGCGGGTGCCGGTCGTCCCGGACATGCCGGGGCTGACGCTGCAGGCGCTGCACTCCGCCGACGCCGGGGAGGCGTTCCGGCTCGCCGTCACCGGCGGCGCGCGCGGCGCGTTCAACATCGCCGCCGAACCCGTCCTGGACGCCGCCGAGCTCGCCGACATCCTCGGCGCGCGGACCGTGCGGGTGCCGCTGCGGGGGGTGCGGGCCGCAGTCGCCGCCGCGTGGGCGCTGCACCTGGTGCCCGCCTCGCCGGGCCTGCTCGACCTGGCCCTGCGGGTCCCGGTCATGGACACCGCGCGGGCCCGCGACGAGCTCGGCTGGACGCCCCGGCACTCCGCCCGCGCGGCGATCGAGGAGTTCCTGGAGGGCCTGCGCACCGGCGCGGGCCGCGGCACCCCGCCGCTGTCCCCCGGCACCGGCGGGCGGATGCGGGCCCGCGAGTTCGCCACCGGCATCGGCCGCCGCCCCTGACCCCCGTACCGAGCCGCACCGTTCCGAACCGAGCCGTCCCAGCCGTACCGTCGAGACCCGGAGGGCAGTCCATGCCGACGATCACTTCCGAGCACCTGCACGCCCTGCTCGCCTCCCCCGACCGCGACGCCGCGCTCGTCGTCGTCGGCGGGCGCGCCAGGGTGGTGCCCGGCGACCCGTCCCGCAGCGACGGACCCGAGGACGCGCTCGTCCTCACCACCCGCGACGCCGTGATCGCCGAACTGGACACCGGCGCCAACGACGAGCAGATCGAAAGCCTCGCCCAGCGCCTCGACGTCGCCCTGGAAAGCCTCGGCGGCTGACCCCTCCGCGTCCGGCGGGCCGGGGTCTCGCGGGGCGTGGTCAGCGGGGGCCGGGCGGCCTGGGGGCCAGGGCGCCCGACAGGAACAGCGTCGTCACCGACGCGCTCGCCTCCTCCACGCCGAGGCGCCGTCCGACGACCCGCGACACCACGCCCTCCAGCATGCTGAAGTACAGCTCGGCCAGGGTGTGGACGGGCACGTCGCGGCGGAACGCGCCCGACCGCGCGCCGCGCTCGAACACCGCCCGCAGCGGCCCCGCGAGTCCCCGCTCGGCCCGCCGCGCCTCCGCCGGCGTCCCGCCGAACAGGCCGGGCGCCCGGTAGCGGACGGCCACGGCGATCGTCGCGCTGGTCATCCGGGCGACGGCGTCCTCGATCGGGACGGTGTCCAGCCGCGCGTCGGCGAGCCGCCCGGCGAGGTCGGCCAGCGCCGCCTCGGCCAGGGCGCACAGCAGCGCCTCCCGGGTCGGGAAGTAGCGGTCCAGGGTGTCGCGCGGCACCCCGGCGGCGCGGGCGACGTCGGCCATGCTCGCCGGGCCGTCCCGCCCGGTCAGCACCGCCGCCGCGGCGTCGAGGATCCGCGCCCGCACCTGGTCCCGGAGGAGGAAACTGCTGGTCATCGCCGGGTGATGCTACACGACGCCCGCCCCGTCCGACGCGGCGTTTCCAGGGAAGGCGCGACGTGTCGGACATCGCGGGCGCGGGGTGTCCTCGCGGGCGGCGCACCCGTCTGACATCCTGCATGCCCGGGGGCGACGCCCCCCGTCCGCGAACACGACCACGAACGCGCCGGGCACCGGGGAGAGGGGAATCCGTGCGCTACGTCCTGATGATCTGCAGCGACGAGACCGCCGGGACCGACCCCGCCGAGGCCGCCGCGACCGGCTGCGGCGGCTGGTCGCGGGAGATGGACCGGCGCGGCGTCGTCCGCGGCGGCGCCGGGCTGCGGCCCGCCGACGAGGCCACCACCGTCAAGGTCCGCGGCGGCGAGGTGCTGCTGACCGACGGGCCGTTCGCCGAGACCAAGGACCAGATCGGCGGGTTCACCCTCATCGAGTGCGGCGGCCTGGACGAGGCCGTCGAGATCGCCGCCCGGCACCCCTGGGCCGAGCTCGGCCAGATCGAGATCCGCCCCGTCCTCGACCCCGAACCGCCCCCCGGGACCGACCCCGACACGGCCCCCGGGACGGCGTGACCGCCGAGCCGGGCGTCGAGCCGGGCGCCGCGCGGGACGCGGAGCGGGCCGTGGCGGAGGCGTTCCGCGCCGAACGGGGGCAGGTCGTCGCCACCCTCATCCGGATGACCGGCGACTGGGACCTGGCCGAGGAGTGCGCCCAGGACGCCTTCGCCGCCGCGCTGGAACGCTGGCCCCGCGACGGCGTCCCGTCCCGGCCCGGCGCGTGGCTGACCACCACCGCCCGCAACCGGGCCCGCGACCGGCTCCGCCGCGACGCCACCGGCGCCCGCAGACTCGCCGAGGCCGCGGCCGACCGCGCACGCCACCCCCACCAGGGCGGGAGCGAAGGCGAGGGAGGGGGCGTGTTCGGCGACGACCGGCTCCGGCTCGTCTTCACCTGCTGCCACCCCGCCCTGAACCTGGACGCCCGCGTCGCGCTGACCCTGCGCGTCCTCGGCGGGCTCGGCACCGCCGAGATCGCCCGCGCGTTCCTCGTCGACGACGCCGCCATGTCCAAGCGGATCACCCGCGCGAAACGCAAGATCCGCGAC
Source organism: Actinomadura chibensis NBRC 106107 (assembly GCF_001552135.1). GTDB lineage: Bacteria > Actinomycetota > Actinomycetes > Streptosporangiales > Streptosporangiaceae > Spirillospora > Spirillospora chibensis. The sequence goes on from NZ_BCQP01000010.1 coordinate 413,450, forward strand.
GCGGGGATCCCCTACCGCGTCCCGCCGCCGCACCTGCTGCCCGAGCGGACCGCCGGGGTCCTCGGCGTGCTGTACCTGCTGTTCAACGAGGGCTACGCCGCCACCGCCGGGGACGCGCTGCAGCGCCGGGCACTGTCGGCCGAGGCGATCCGGCTGGCCCGGCTGGTGGCCGCGCTGCCGCCCGCCGACCCCGAGGCGCGCGGGCTGCTCGCGCTGATGCTGCTGCACGACGCACGCGCCGCCGCCCGCACCGGCCCCGACGGCGTCCTGGTCCCCCTGGAGGAGCAGGACCGGTCCCGGTGGGACGCGGCGCGGATCGCCGAGGGCGTCGAGATCCTGGAGGACGCGCTGCGCCCCGCCCCCGGGCGCCCGCCCGCCGGGCCCTACCGGATCCAGGCCGCGATCGCCGCCTGCCACGCCACCGCGGCCACCGCCGACGCCACCGACTGGCCGCAGATCGCCGCGCTCTACGAGCGGCTGATCCCGCTCGTCCCGTCCCCGGTCGTGCGGCTCAACCACGCGGTCGCGGTCGCGATGGCCCGCGGGCCCGCCGCCGGGCTGCCGCTGCTGGACGACCTGGACCGCACCGGCGCCCTCGACGGCTACCACCTGCTCCCCGCCGCCCGCGCCGACCTGCTGCGCCGCCTCGGCCGCCGCGCCGGCGCCGCCCGCGCCTACCGCCGCGCGCTGGACCTGGCCCGCAACGACGCCGACCGCCGCTACCTCACCCGCCGCCTCGACCAGGTCACCCGCCCGCAGAACGAGCCGCCCGCGGGTGTCCGTCCCGGGGCTTCCCGTTCGTCGGTGGGGTGACGGCCCCGTGCGGGCGGCCCGCGCGGGCCGCCCGCACGGGGCCGGGATCCGCCGGAACCTGGGAAGGACACCCTCATGGACATCGTGAAATCCGCGGACGGCACCCGCATCGCCTACGACCGCACCGGCGACGGCCCCGCGCTCGTCTACGTCGGCGGGGCCCTCAACGACCGGGGGTCGGGCGCCGCGCTCGCCGCGCTCCTCGCCCCCGGCCACACCGTGCTCACCTACGACCGGCGCGGGCGCGGCGACAGCGGCGACACCCCGCCCTACGCCGTCGAACGCGAGATCGAGGACATCGCCGCCCTCCTCGACGCCGCGGGCGGCGCCGCCGCCTTGTATGGGATGTCGTCGGGGGCGGCGCTGGCGCTGCGGGCCGCCGCGCACGGCCTGCCGGTCACCCGCGTCGCCGTGTTCGAGCCGCCGTTCTCGCCGCCGCACGACGACCGCCTCACCCGCGCCCGCGCCTACCACACCGACCTGACCGGGCTGCTCGCCGACGGGCGGCGCGGCGACGCGGTCGCGCTGTTCATGACGGCCGTCGGGATGCCCGAGGACGCCGTGCGGCAGATGCGCGGCGCGCCGATGTGGCCCGCGCTGGAGGCGCTCGCGCCGTCCCTGGCCTACGACTCGGCCGTGATGGACGACGCGGGCAGCGGCGGCGCCGTCCCCGAGGAGGTCCTGCGCCGCGTCACCGTCCCGGCGCTGGTCCTGGACGGCGGCGACAGCCCGGCCTGGATGCGCGACATCGCCGCCCGCACCGCCGCGCTCCTGCCCGCCGGGACGCACCGCACCCTGCCCGGGCAGACCCACGACGTCGCGCCGGACGCGGTCGCGCCCGTCCTGTCGGCGTTCCTCACCCCCTGACACCGCCGCGGCCGGGCTGGGGTGGGCCGGGCGGTCAGGTGACGGGGACCTCGATGTGGCCGGGCGCGCCGCGCCGCACCCGCGCGCGTCCGGCCGTGACCCGCGCCGCCCACGCCTCGAACTCCCCCAGCTCGGCCGCCGGGACCGCCACGTCGGCCTCCACGCCCGCCCCGTACCGGACGTCGCCCGGCTGCGGGCCGCGGGCGTGCAGGTCGGTGAGGAACCGTCCCGCCAGGGCGTGGTCCACGGCCACGGTGACGGTCACCACCGGGCGCAGCTCCACCACCCCGACCGCGTCGACCGCGTCGCCGACCGCCTGGGCGTAGGCGCGGGCCAGGCCGCCCGCGCCGAGCTTCACCCCGCCGAAGTAGCGGGTGACGACCGCGGCCGTCCCGGTCAGGCCGCGGCGGACCAGCACCTCCAGCATCGGGACGCCCGCCGTCCCCGCGGGCTCCCCGTCGTCGCTGCTGCGGGTGATCTCGCCGTGCTCCCCGACGACGTAGGCGGTGCAGTTGTGGGTGGCGTCGCGGTGCGCGCGGCGGTGCCCGGCGATGAACGCCGCAGCGTCGGCCTCCCCCGCCACCCGGGCGAGCGTGCACACGAACCGGGACCTGCGGACCTCCAGCTCCCGCGTCCCGCCCTCCCGGATCATCCGCATCGCCGCCGCCACCGGCTCCCCGCCCCCGGTCAGACCAGGTCGAGCAGGTCCGCGATCGACGCGACGACCCGGTGCGGCCGGAACGGGAACCGCGCGATCTCCTCCTCGCGCGTCACGCCCGTCAGCACCAGGACCGTCTCCAGCCCGGCCTCCACCCCGGCGACGATGTCGGTGTCCATCCGGTCGCCGACCATCGCGGTCCGCTCGCTGTGCCCGCCGATCATGTTCAGCGCCGTCCGCATCATCAGCGGGTTCGGCTTCCCGACGAAGTAGGGCTCCACCCCCGTCGCCCGGGTGATCATCGCCGCGACCGCGCCGCACGCCGGGAGCGACCCCTCCGGGGACGGGCCGATCGGGTCGGGGTTGGTCGCGACGAACCGGGCGCCGCCCTCGATCAGCCGGATCGCCCGCGTGATCTGCGAGAAGCTGTAGGTGCGGGTCTCGCCGAGCACCACGTAGTCGGGGTCGATGTCGGTCAGCACGAACTCCGACTCGTGCAGCGCCGTCGTCAGCCCCGCCTCCCCGATCACGTACGCCGATCCGGCGGGGCGCTGGTCGGCCAGGAACTTCGCGGTCGCCAGCGCCGACGTCCAGATCGCCTCCGCCGGAACCCGCAGGCCCGCGGCGGCGAGCCGCGCCGACAGGTCCCGCCGCGTGTAGATCGAGTTGTTGGTCAGCACCAGGAACGGCTTGCCCGACGCCGACAGCCGCCGGACGAACTCCTCCGCCCCCGGGACCGGGCGGCCCTCGTGGACCAGCACCCCGTCCATGTCCGACAGCCAGTAGTCGATCGGCCCGCGCTCGCTCATGCCCCCATTGTCGCAGGCGAAGATCGCCGCCCCGCCAACCCCGGGCGTGCACGAGGGGCGTCCCCGGACCGGCCTCCACCAGGCCCGCTCCGGGGACGCCCCTCGGTCACGCCCGCCCCGCGCTCTCCTCCCCGCCCCGCTCGAGCCCCCCGGCTCGGACATCGGGGCCGGGCCGGGGTCAGACGTTCACGCCGAAGTCGGACGCGATGCCCGACAGGCCCGAGGCGTACCCCTGGCCGACCGCGCGGAACTTCCACTCCGCGCCGTTGCGGTACAGCTCGCCGAACACCATCGCGGTCTCGGTCGAGGCGTCCTCCGACAGGTCGTAGCGCGCGATCTCGCTGTTGTCGGCCTGGTTCACCACCCGGATGAACGCGTTGCGGACCTGGCCGAAGTTCTGCTGCCGGCCGTCGGCGTCGTAGATCGACACCGGGAACACGATCTTGGTGACCTCGGCGGGGACGCCGGACAGGTTCACCTTGATCTGCTCGTCGTCGCCCTCGCCCTCGCCGGTGAGGTTGTCGCCGGTGTGCTCGACGGACCCGTCGGGGCTCTTGAGGTTGTTGAAGAACACGAAGTGCTGGTCCGACAGGACCTTGTTCTCGGCCGAGCACAGCAGCGCGCTGGCGTCGAGGTCGAAGTCGGTCCCGGTCGTGGTCCGGACGTCCCAGCCGAGGCCGACCACGACGGCGGTCAGTCCCGGAGCCTCCTTGGTCAGCGAGACGTTGCCGCCCTTGCTCAGACTGACTCCCACTGTGTCTACCTCCGTATCGGCCCGTGCGGGTCCCGTGCGCCCGCAACGTGTTCGTCTGTCTTACGAGAACGGTAGCCATCTCCCGCCGGTTCCCCCGCGTCCTTGGCAAAGTCGCGGCGTGGCGTGCGGATTCGCCCCCCGGCGGGCCCTGCGACGGGCCCGCCGGGGGCCACCGGAACGGGGACGAAGGACGAACGGAGACGAGCCCAGGCGGGCGGAGACGGGTCGGGGTGGGACGGGGGCGGGTCAGGTGGAGGTGAGGAACGCGGCCGGGGCGGTGACCGCGGCGGGCAGCTCGAACGCGGCGGCCAGCTCCGCCGCGCGCGGGGCCAGCTCGTCGCAGACCCGCCGCCGCGCCGCCCACAGCCGGTCCAGGGTGCCGGGCGGCGCGGCGCCCTCGTTGAGCAGGTCGGGGGCGCGGCGCTCCAGCAGGTTCAGGGCGTGCAGGCCGAGGATCCGGCGCAGCAGCGGCCGCGCGTCCGGCGGCGCGGTCGCGGGCGCGGCGGCGAGGATCTGCAGGACCAGCCGGTCCGCGCACGCCCCGGCCGTCCGCGCCGCGAGGACCAGGTTGCCGTTCCACGCGGCGAATGCGTCGGCGCCGCCGCGGCGGGACGCCGCGACCCGGTCGGCGAGCCGGTCGCGCATCCGCCGCTCGGCCTCCCCCGCCAGCGCCAGCCACGTCCGCGGCGAGTCCAGGTCGGCGTCCGGGGCGACGGCGCACGGCTCGGGCGGGACGTAGCGGTCCAGGTCCGCCATCGCCCGCGCCGTGTCGTAGAGGATCAGCTCGTTGTCGCCGCCCGCGTTCAGGTAGGCGTGGGTCAGGCCCCGGTAGGAGTTGAGGCGCTCCACCGCCGCGAAGCCCGGCGCGCCGCTGTGCACCCGGCACTCCGACACCGTCCGCTGCGCCTGCGCGGTCGCCGCCGCCTTCAGCAGCGCCAGGTCCCGGTCGACCGCCGACCACGGCGCCCACGCCGTCTCCGGCCCGCCGCCCGCGCCGCCGCCGGCGGGGGCCGGGCGGGGCGCGGTGGCGTGCGCGGCGACGGCGGTCAGCGCGTACCCGGCGGCCAGCGCGCCGAGGACCGCCTCGCGCTGGTTGCGGTAGTCGGTCAGCGGGCGGCGCGGCGCGAGCCGACCGAGGGTGGTCCGGCCCGCCGAGTGCGCCAGCAGCGTCCCCGCCGCCGCCCGCGTGACCGCCGCCGACGCCGACACCACCGCCCGCCACACCGGCGGCGCGATGCCCATCGACCGGGTCAGCCGCGCCGCCGCCGTGCCCTCCGGGTCGTGGAACTCCCCGGCCGCGTCGATGGCGGCGCCGTCGCGCAGCCACGCCCCGTAGGGGACGCGGACGTCCTCCAGCAGGACGGCGGCGTAGTCGACGGGCAGGCCCGTGGTGTCGGGCGCGGCCACCACCCGGACGCCGGGCGGGACCGCGCCGTCGCTCCCGCGCAGCGGCACCGCGAACACGAACACCCCCCGCTCCCGCCCGCCGTGGACGAGCGTGGCGTACACGGCGGCGGTCTTCGGGACGTCCGGGTGCGCGGTGTTGGTCGGGAACTTCGCGGCCTGCGCGTCGGGGGTGGTGAGGACGAACCCGCCGCCGTCCGGGTCGTGCCGGGCCAGGGTGCGCGGCGACAGGTGGCTGTTGCTGCGCCCCACCTCGGTCATCAGCAGCGTCCCGAACGAGGCCATCGACTCCAGGTCGCCGCGGATCCGGCGGGTCTCGGGCTCGTCGGCGCCGAACCGCAGCACCGGGCCGAGCGCGAGGGTGTAGTGCAGCAGCATCACGTGGAACAGCGCCGGGTCGGCGACCGCCGCGCGGTCCAGCAGCGCGCACAGCGCGGGCGGGTCGGCCAGCAGCTCGGCGGCGGGCGGCGCGGCCTGCCCGGCGCGCCGCAGCCGCTCGTAGGTCAGGGCCTGCCGGGCGCGCGGCGTCAGCCCGTCGGGGCAGGTGAAGAACTCCTCGGGGACCGCGTCCGCGAGCCGCGCGCGGGTCTTGGCGTCCACGGACGCGCCGCGCACGAACCCGGCCAGACCACCGCCGCCGTCGCCGTCGCCGCTCATCGCCGTCCTCCTTCGCCCGCGAGCCCCGACACCGCGTCACCCGAACCCGCGCCCGACACGGTGTCCGGCACCGTGCCGGGGGGCGGTTTCGGGGTCACCGGCGGGACGCCGCCCGCCGCGACCCCGGGGGCGGCCTTGCCGGTGACGCCGGGGCGGGGACGGTCCCGCAGCGGCGTCAGGGTCCGCGCGCCGGGGACGCACAGCCGCGCGCACTGGCACAGCGCGGCGCCCGCGCCCGCCTCGGCGAACACGGTCGCGCCCGCCGCGTGGACGGCGCGCAGCGTGTCCGGCAGCCGCACCGGCTGGACGACGCAGTCGGCGAGCGCGCGGTGCAGGTCGTCGTCGTCGCGGTAGGCGCGGCCCCGGACCGGGGAGTGCACCGCGACCCGCAGGGGGCGCTGCGGGAACCGGCGGATCATGGCGTACCACTCGTCGTCGGCGCCGGTGAGGGCGGGGTGGTGCGACAGGTAGGGCACGGCGAGCCGCACCGCGCCGACCCCGCGTGCGCGGGCGGCGGCGAGGACGGCCTCCAGGGGCCCGTCGGGGCCGGAGACCACCGTCGCCGACGGGGCGTTCAGGCACGCGACGACCACGTCCGGCTCCCCGGCGGCGCGGACGAAGGCGCGGGCGTCGTCCTCGCCCGCCTCCAGCAGCCCCATGCCGCCGCCCCGGCCGCGCCGGGCGAGGACGTCGACGGCCGACACCGCCATCCGCGCGCCGTCGGTGATGGTGAACGCGCCCGCGCACACCAGCGCGGCGATCTCGCCGAAGCTCTGCCCGACGGCGAAGGCGGGGTGGACGCCGTGCGCGCGCAGCGCCCGGTCGACGGCGACGGCGACGGCGTAGGAGGCGAGCTGCGCGACGCCGGGGGCGCGGGCGGCGGGACGGTAGGCGGCGGGTTCGTCCAGCAGGATCGTGCGCAGGGACGGCCACCCGGTGGGCGGCAGGCCCTCCTGGACGGCGTCCAGGACGTCGGCGACGGCGCGGGCGGCGCCGGGCCCGGTCCGGGCGAGCGCCGGCAGGTCGGGCACGCCCGCCGCGCCGGTGCCGGCGAACAGGAAGGCGCAGGTGTCGTCGGGCTTGAGCTCCTCGGCCGGGCGGAATTCGGAGGACGGCACGCGGGGGTCTCCTTACCTGAAAGGAAGGCACTCTTTTCTATTCGGATAAAGGCCGCTTAACACCTAGTTATGGAACATAAACCCTGAAATGGGATTATTCACTCAAGGGATCGGGCTGACAACCGTCAGTGCGGCACGGAGGGTGGCGGGCAGATGAACGCACACATGACCGGACAGGTCGGCGGACGCGCGGAACGGCGGTCGGGCGGGACGGACCGGCTCCCCCGGCCCCGGCCGGACCAGCGCCTCCCGCTCGGCGGACCGTCCTGGGCGATCCGCGCGACCGGGTCCTACCTGCCCGGCGACGGCGTCCCGAGCACCGAGGTGTCGGCGTCCCTCGGGCTGGACCCCGGGTGGATCGAGTCGCGCACCGGGATCCGCCGCCGGCACGTCGCCGCGCCCGCCGAGGCCGCCTCTGACCTCGCGGCCGCCGCCGCCGACCGCGCGCTGCGCGCCGCCGGGATCGACGCCGCCGACGTCGGGCTGATCGTCCTCGGCACGTCCACGCCCGACGTGCTCGCGCCGTCCACCGCCTGCCGCGTGCAGGCCATGCTCGGCGCCCGCCGGGCCGCCGCGTTCGACATCTCCGCCGCCTGCACCGGGTTCGTGTTCGGGCTGCAGAGCGCCGTCGGGTGGCTGGCCACCCAGCGCGGCGCGGCCCCCTACGCGCTGGTCGTCGGCGTCGAGGTGTACTCGCGGTTCCTCAACCGCGCCGACCGCGCCACCGCCGCGCTGTTCGGGGACGGCGCCGCCGCCGCGGTCGTCGGGCCCGTCCCGCCGCCCTACGGGTTCGGGCCGATCACACTCGGGTCGGACGGCTCGGGCGCCGACGACGTCCTCATCCCGGCGGGCGGCAGCCGCACCCCCGCCAGCGCCGCCACCCTCGCCGGGCACGGCCACACCATCCACATGGACGGGCGCGCCGTCCGCGACTTCATCGCCCGGATCTTCCCCCGGCTGGTCGGCGACGCCGCCGACGCCGCCGGGCTCAAACCCGCCGACCTGGACCTGGTCGTCCCGCACCAGCCCAACCCGCGGCTCGTCGCCTCCCTCGCCGGCGACGCCGGCCTGGACCCCGGCCAGCTCGCCATCGTCGGGCAGGACGTCGGCAACATCGGCGCCGCGAGCATCCCCTACGCCCTGGACCGCGCCGCCCGCGACGACCGCATCGGCCCCGGCGACCTGGTCCTGCTCGCCGGGTTCGGCGCGGGCCTCACCTGGGGCCACACCCTGATCACCTGGCCCCCGCCCTGACCCCACGGGACGTCCATGCCTCTGAAGGCTCCACGGGGTCGCCATGCCGACCCGCGGTACTAGCGATTCGCTATGGCCGTCTCGCTCAAGTGCTTCGTCCCTGGCTCAAACGGTCACCCGGCACGAGCCCGCACTTGGCTCTAGGCGAAGAGCGAGAAGATCACTGCACTGACCAGGTACCTCGCGTTGACCGTCGGGAACAGTCACACACACGGAGCACTTCTCTCCTCCCGGCGAGTCGACGATCGGGGTGGAGGTCCCCAACACCGACAGTGTGGGATGAGACTCCGCGGCGTCCCGGAGTCGCGGCGCTCCCCGCCGCGCCCGATGAGCCCTGGGTGATGCGCGCCACCTCCCACGAGGTCCAAGGGATCCTTGCGGAGGGTCACCGAGGGCGGGGGCTTATCGGCGGCATCGCAGGGCGCACGGTAGTGAAACGTTCTTGGAATCCCACAGACAGCACTGGGTGGCTTGTACTTTCCCGGTGCGGAACGAGGGGCTGCGTGCGCTGCCCAAAGCCCGCAAGGCCATGGGACCGTAGACCCGTGCGTGATGCAAGCCACACGTCAATGGGCGACGATCCGGATACGCCTCAACCGGGGGAAGACACCTCTGCGGGGTCGGAGCCGATCGTCTCCAACCGATGCCGCGACAACCAGCACAAGATGTGTCGCGGGCGCGTCTACGTGTTCCCGCCCGTGGACGGCCGAAGCCTGCTGGTCTGCGAATGCCGCGTCTGCAGCCATCCCGAGCACTGGCGCGGCCGTCCGCAACGGCGCCAACCTTGACCTGCACAATGCCGCATCGCTCGGCCCCTCGGTCTTGGTGCTCCGGCGAGTTCCCTGCCGAGCCTCGCCGGAGCACCACCCTTAGCATTTGCGCCCTTCTCTGGTAATGGGGAAGGGCCGGATCTATCAGGGCGGGACCCACCCGAGGGAGTCCAGCCCCTCTATCATCGTGCCTGCCGCCCAACCCGGAGCAGTGGGCGACAGCACCGCCTACGGCGCCGGTGCGGGCGTCGTCTCCGCGCAGAGCTTGACGCCCGGTGGCGGCTTCGGCCCCCTCTTGTACTCGAGCGATGTGAAGATGTCGGGAATCCAACTGCCCGTCGGAAGCTGGTCCCAGACGCTCACCGCGAAGTCCGGTCGGCCCTGGCCAGGCATCGACACAGGCTCGCCGTCCCGGATCTGGCAGACGACCTCGACCATGTCGCCTTCACGGTAGATCGGCCGGAATCTGGCGGGTTTGCTGCTCATGCTGGGATGCTGGTAGGCGTACGTGGCGCCCTTCTCCGTGTGGACGATCGAGGCCGACACCCTGCTGCGCGTGGGGCTCTCGCCTCCACGGCTGACGATCGCCGAACAGGCGACGGGGCCTGCTGTCCCCATGGCTCCGACGACGGAGCCGGCGAAACCGATATAGGCGGCGACCACCGCAGTGTTATGAGCGCGGTCGCCCGTCCTGAACAGCAGCCAATTCCGCCAACGCCGACGTCGACCGGGTGTGGCGGGGTGGCCGGTGCGCGTCTCGGCTGCGGACTCCTTGTCGGGAGCCGGTGCGGCAAGCTCACCCGGGTCGGGTGCGCTCTGAGGGCGCGTGCCGGTGTGCGGGGTCGCGGGGGCGGAGGTTGCGCCCTGCGGCTGGTCGGGTGGGTCGGGGGACGGCACTCGACGCCGGTGTCGCCGGTTGGGGCTGGCGTTGCCGCCTCCTCGGTGGGCCCTCCTGCGCGCGCGGCCGCGTTGGCCGCCCTGGTCAGAGGGTGACTCGAATTCTTCGTGTGTCATCGAAAAGTTCCGGTTGAAAATTGTTTCACGGAAGTCTCTCGGGTTGGAGATCGGAAGGGGCCCTCATCTGACCGATTTCGGGGGTGATCCTCCGAACGATCATTTGGGCCCATTCGACTCGTCGCGGCGCACGACGACCGAGGAGAATAGCGCTTGACCTGCTCCCGCAGCCCAGGGGCCGTGCGTCGCCGGGGGATCCGCCGCCAGGGCGGGCGAAGGGGGCTGGGGCCGTTGCGCGTCAGTCCTTCCGTGCATCGCCGCGTTTGCGTGCCTACGAGAGTCCCGCTATACCCGCAGATCCTAACGGCCGTCTCGGAGGGGCCGTAGCAGCGCCTCCGCTCATCTGGCCAACGGATGCCTTGAGCCGATGGTTCGCGGCCGGTAACTAGGCAATTCTCGCCGTATAGCTCCTAGTACCCGAGGCTCACTCCAGAACATTGCAGGAACATGTTCTAGAATCCTATTCATTCAATGAATGATCGCCTCTGATCTGCGAAAATGCGCAGACATGAACTAAACCGGTGTACTGTCTGCTTCAAAGGACGCGGAGGCGGACCGTATCTCACGGGCTAGGCGCGAGACATGGAACACCACCCCACCCGATGCTTGACAATATTTCGTGACATGCCACGCCCCGCCACGGACGAGACGCCCCGGAGAGGTACGTCGCGTGTCGGCGCGGTCGCCCGGCAGGCTCGGAGGCTCGCCGTGGACCCCGGCCGCCGGACGGTTCGTGGAAGTGCACCCAGGTGACACCGTCGAAGATTCCCTTCGCGCGAGGGAACTTGCCATGCATGGAACGTTCGATACGCCACCTTCGAGGCCCACTGCCGCCGCGCCAAGACGCACCTGTTTCACCGACCCGGTCAGGGGGTGGAGTCAGCGTCTTCGGCGGAGTTTCGGTCCGAGGATCCCGACAGCGGGGGGCGGAGGGCTACCGGTAGGGCTGTTGTCAACACACGTCCATGCGGTAGCAATCCGCGCCGCCATCAAGGAGGTGCACTATCGGGAGGGATCGACGTTTCCCGCACCGGCTCTCGAACGTGCAGCGGCTTGCGGATCAGAGCTCGACTCGATAACGGCCCGCCCGAAACCCAGGTCGCAGGTTGGCCGAGCATGGTCAGATGACCGACGAAACCGGAAAGACAAGGAGGTCTTACTCAGAAGGCCACATCGCAAAAAAATTCCGGAACTTTTCGTCGCAGTCAGGTCGGATTGGCCCGTTATGCTGGCTGACGGACCGCCACAAACGTCTCATTAGACTGGAAACCGCTCATGAAGACATGAAGCGCGCGAGGCCCACGAAGCCCCCAATCCGCTTACCGCTTGGCTGCGAATTCATTCCGGCAAAGGGCTCGCCAGCGGCGCCGTGTGCCCGCACTCTTGTACGGAAGTCACGTTCCGCCTTGCATTCGGAACGCACCGCAACCACACATGTCGTCCCTTCCCGCTTGATCGGAACACCAATGCCCTCATCGGTGCCTGACACCCATCCCGGACCTGCTGCTGAAGACCCGCCACCGCTGCCGGCCCGGGATCGTGCCTTCCTCACCATGCACTCGGTCATCCTTACCACTGCCGTACTCGGCTACGTCCTCAGCGGAGTCATCACCGGCTCCTGGGAACCCAGCCCTTGGCCGGCCGGGTTCATGGCTGTATACCTCTCCGGGTTCGCCGCCCTCACCGGCTACGCGGTGTGGCGGGGGGTGACGGGACGAGCCAAGATCGACACCGAGTCGCTGGGCGCGATCAAAAGCAACTGCCTGCAGGAAGCAGCCAACCGTCCTGGGCCGGCCGCAGCCGTGGCGATGCGTCCGGTCCTTCCCCATCCACTCACGAGTTGGCTGTACACCACCGTCACGGCTGAACGCCTCGGACCCGCCGCCGCAGGCACGGTCGACGTCTCCCTGCGGGAGACACCCGGCTGGGCGCTCACACGCCGCACCGCGTGGAACCGCGGCCTCGTCCTCGCCGGGCACCCGGACACTCACCCGGACGCGGCGCCCAGCACCCACCTGGGGACGATGGAAGACCCTGCCGCGTCGCATCGGCCATTGAGAGAGCACGGCCCCTGCCGGGCAACGCATGTCCACACCGTCGCCATCGCCTGCAACCGCTCCCCCAGCAGCTGACCCCTGAAACACCGCTAGGGGGTGCGGGTCACCCCCGGACTACTCATGTCGGCCCCGCACCCCCAGTCGCATCTCCCACGCACGTGGGGCGGGTCAGCTCAGGAGCTGATCGCCAGCCTCGGATTCAACTCCCCGCCGCGTCATGTAGACGATCCCGGCGTCCGCGGGAGCCCGGCAGCGAGAACGGCATTCCTCTGTGCAGCAGGTCAGAGCCCTCCAAAGAAGCAGGTCGTCCCAGAGGCAGCCAACATCTCGCCGTTGCCTCGGAACAGACCCGGCCGCCGTACGTGCCCGCTCCGGGACACGCATACGTCCCTCGGCTCGACCAGACCGTCCCTCGCCTTGCGAAACCCAGTGACCAAGCATCACGATCTTTACGGGCGCCGCCGTAGACGCCGGGGCACGTCATACCTCCCCCTATCGCAGATTTCGGCAAGGTAAGTCCGTGCACCGACCAATGGGTGTCCACACCGGTGTGCAGTGTGTGGACCTGGTGTATCGGCAGATCAGTTACGCCGGAACTGGAGTAGGTCAATGAGCAACAACGCCCGTGCTCGCAGGCTGCTGACGCTGCTTCAGGCACTCGGAGGGAGCGACGGCCGGGGTGATATGCCTGTCAAGGACACTGCCCTCCGTCAAGCGATCGACGCTTACGCTGCCGAGCTCGCCAAACCGACCATCGACGTCCTGCGAGAAGCCGTGGACCCCGTGGACCGGCTCCTCAGGGCCGTGGGCCTGATCCGGCTTGTGTCCCCGGAGATCACGGACCGGACCGCCCGCCGCAACGTTGCGCTCGCGATCGCCTGCAAACCGACCGACGAGGGTGGTGACGGCATGAAGAAGACCCGTGCCGCGCGCCGCGTAGCGCTTACTCGTGGGTTCGTGCATCGTGAGGCCTGCGGGCACACGGCGTTGACAACCTCCCAAGACGTCGACGCGGTCCGCGCGGAGTTCGCCCGTCAGTTCGGCAAGGCCACCCCGATCCAGGTCGCGCAGATCGAGGAAGCGCACATCCGCGTGCTCCGGGCCCTCAAGGACGGCGCTGTCGACGTCCGCACCCAGACCATCCGCGAGCTCGCTCAAATCACTGCCCCCGGACCAACCGGGCCTAGGCAGGCCTATCCACCCAGCACGATCGCGGCGCTGACCGGGATGGAGACGTCCCAGGTGAGCTACGACCTGTACACCGCTGGCAGCGGGTCCCGGCAGCGTCGCTACGGCAGCAGCGACACCATCACCACAGCACAGGCGAAAGCGCTACGCGGTGTCGCCGACGACGGCCGTATGCGCAACCACGGCCCCGGCCGGGTGCATTTGAACACGCTGCTCGCGCTCGTCCGCGCCGGCCTGGCCGAGCAGGTCGAGATCAACCCCGCCTTCGTGCCCATCCCGGGCCGACCGGGCGAGACCCGAACTATAACCGAGTACGTCATGGTCCTCACCGAGCGGGGCCAGGCCTTCCGCAAGCAACTGCAGGCCGAGGCGGCTCGACCGCGCCACCCCACGCGACTCGCGCTCACCCCCGCAGTCAGCCCGGCCAGCGCACCCGCCGGGTAGACGCCTCGCGACCGCCGACGCTCCCCAAGGGATGGTCCACAGCGGATGAAAGAAACGGATCTGCGCGGTCGCGTCTTCGGCCGTCCCACTGCGCGAACGGCGGACGGCCCGGCGGTCCCCGTCGGGGCCCCGGGCCGTCCGCCGTTCGCGGTCGGGGGCGGTCAGCGCTTCAGGGAGCGCAGCAGGGCGCGGGACTCGGCGCGCCGGTCCCACGCGATCGCCGCGAACACCGCCGCGTACGCGGCGGGCAGCAGCGCCCACGCCGGCTCCAGCACCAGGACCTGGGTGAGGACGGCCCCGCCCATCAGCCCGATCAGGCTCGCCGCGGCCAGCCCCGCCAGCCTCGGCACCACCAGCCCGATCGCGCCCGCCGCCTCGACCGCGCCGGTCACGTACCGGAACCACTGGCCCCAGCCGATCTCGTCGAACGTCGTCACCGCGTCGGCCTGCCCGGCGAACTTCGGCAGCGCCGAGGCGAAGAACAGGAACGCGGCCAGCAGGATCTGCGCGCCCCACAGCACCTTGCGCAGCACGCGCCGCTCCCCGGCGGCGCTGTCGCGGACGGTGTGCAGGGTGCTCGCGGTGTGGGCGGTCATGGCGGTGGTCCTTCCGTGCGGGTGTCTCATCGGGCTTTCACTGACGCGTCGCACGGCCCGCGCCCGGATCGACATCCCCGCGGATTTTTCTCCGAAGTTTTTTCCGCAGGGCCGTCGAGGGGCCGGTCACCAGGGGGAAAGGACCAGTGCCTGGACGGCCAGCGCGGTCGCCGCCTGCGCCGCCAGCCACGCCCGCCGCCCGCGCCGGGGCGGGGCCGCGACGAGCGCCCACGCGGCGAACGGCAGCCAGATCCGCTCGACCTCGCCCTTGGTGACGCCGGACGCGTCCAGGACGAGCACCCCCAGCAGCGCCGCCCCCGCCAGCGCGCCGGGGCCCGGGGGCGCCGTGCGGGCGCGGGCGGCGCGCCACACCGCCGCCGCCGTCCGGGGCAGCGCGTGCGCGACCGCCGGGCCCGTGAGCAGCCCCAGCACCGCGAGGTTCCCGAACGCGAAGTAGGTGTAGGAGCGCTGCGCCGACCCGCGGCTGACCAGGTAGGTCTCCAGGGTCGCGCGGACGCCGTCCGGCCACCAGAACCCGAGCGCCGTGAACGCCGCCGGGACCACCGCCAGCCCGAGCGCCGCCGCGACCGCCGCCCGCGCCGGGGGACGCCGCGCCAACACCACCGCCGCCGGGACCGCGAACAGCGGCAGCAGCCCGTAGCTCAGGTACGGCAGGCACCCCAGCAGCAGCCCGCCCGCCGCCGCGGGAACGACCGGGCGCGCCGACCGCGCCGACACCGCCAGCAGGGCGGTGCCCCAGGCGGCCACGGCGAGGAAGAACGCGTCCATCGACGTCGCGACCCACACCGCCGAAGGGGCCAGGGCGAGGAACGGCACCGCCGCCCGCGCCGCTCCCTCGCCCGCCGCGCACCGCACCGCGACCGCGATCGCCGCCACCGCCGACGTGCCCGCCGCGACGATCAGCGCCGCCGCCCAGCCGGTCCCGCCGAGCCCGGCGCGCTCCAGCGCCCACAGCGCCAGCGTCGGCAGGGGCGGGTGCCCCCGCACGTGCGTGGTGTAGCCGCCGAGCCGGTCGGTGAACGTCGCGATCCACTCCAGCGGGTCCGGGCGGACCTGCGCCAGGCCCGCCGGGTACTCGGTCGGCGCGTCCAGGGGGCGGGCGAGGGCGGCCGGGCCGTCGGCGGCGGCGAGCGCGACCGTCCACGCCGCGCTCGCCGCCCACGCGGCCGGGAGCAGCGCCCGCCACGGCAGCCGCGCCGCCAGCGCCGGGAGCGCGGCGACCAGCGCGGCGGCGACCGCGGCGGCGGGCAGCACCGGCCAGGTGAGGGGGCGTCCGCGCGGGCGGGCGTGCAGCGGGGGCAGCGCGTCCTCGGTGGCCAGCCCGGCGCGCCGCAGTTGCCAGCCGACGGCGAACGCGGCCGCGATCCCCGCCGCCCACACCGCCACCGCGACCCACCCGGCCCGGCCCGCCCGCCGCGCGTCCCCCTCCCCTCCGGCGGCCGCGCGCCGGACCGGGGTGAGCGTCATCGCGCCCGCCTCCTCCGCCGCGCGACCGCGCGGACCGCGACCGACGCGGCGGCCGCCGCCGCCACGAACGCGAGGACGATCGCGAGGTTGCGGTCGTAGGGCAGCGGCAGCCGGGACGGCTCGTCCGCCCGCCGCCCCCGGCCGAGGACCATCGGCAGCGCCACCACCGCCACGCAGCCCGCCGTCACCAGCGCCGCCCGCACCGCTCCCCGGTAGGCGCCCGGGACGAGCCCGGTCGCCGCCCCCGCGGCGAGCACCAGCGGGGCCAGGACCCCGTCGTGCAGCACCGCCGCCCCCGCGAACCACGTCAGCCATCCCCCCGCGCCGACGTGCGCGACGATCCCGTACACGCCCCACCCGATCAGCGCCGTCCCGGCCGCGGCCGCCGCCGCCCTGGCCGCCGTCCCCGCCGCCGGGGCCCTCACGTGACCACCACCCGGTACAGCCACTTGGTCTGCATCACGCCGGGGCGGTCCGGCGCGATCAGGCGGCAGGGGTAGCCGTGGTCCAGGTCGAGCGGCTCGCCGTTGACCTCCAGGGCGAGGAGGGTGAGCGGGTCGCGCCAGTGGTCGGGCGCGACGTCGGAGGTGCGGTAGATCCCCCAGGTCTCCAGCGACTCCACCCGCACCCGCGCGTCGGCGGGCGCCCCGGCCAGGGCCAGCAGGTCCCGGAGCCGGACGCCGCGCCAGTCCGCTTCCGCGCTCCACCCCTCCACGCACGCGATCGGCAGCCGCGCGGAGCGCTGCGGCAGGGCGCGCAGGTCGGACAGCGACAGCGCGACCTCGCGGCGGACGCGGCCGGTCACCGTCAGCCGCCACCCCGGGTCGCGGGCCGCCGCGACCACCCCCGCGAACACCGCGGACTTGTTCACCGGCAGCCGCTGCGGCCCGACGCCGGGGCGGCGCGGCGCGAGCACCGCCAGCCGCGCCAGCGGCGTGAACGTCTGCCCGACGGTCGTCGCCGCGATCAGCCCGGCCGCCCCGGCGGCGGTGAGCAGGAACCCCCGGCGGCCGACCGCGTCGCGGGGGCGGGTCATGACGGTGCGGCGCGTCCCGTCCCACTCGTCGGCGACGTGGATCAGCAGCGCGCCGAACACGATGTAGGCGGTCCAGTAGTGCGCGGTGGTGAAGAAGAACGGGAACGCGTACCAGTACGCGATGTTCAGCACCCCGGTGACGAGCTGGAACACCGAGCCCGCGACCAGCGCGAACACCGCCGCGCGGCGTGCCGCGTGCGCCGCCGACCGGATCGGCGGCCACTGCCACAGCCGCGGGTAGACCGTCCACAGCTTGGCCAGCAGCAGCGGCACCGTCGCCAGCCCGCCGATGACGTGGACGCCCTGGGTGACCCGGTACAGGTTCACCGGGCGCGACGGCCACGCCATCCACCCCTGCGGGTGCTGCATGAAATGCGACACCAGCCCGGTCGCGAACGCCGAGGTGAAGCTGATCCCGAGCGCGATCCCCAGCCACGCCGCGATCCGCTCGTCGTGCAGGGGGCTGGTGAACCGTCCCGCCACCGTCCGCGGGTCGGCGGGCCCGAGCCGGCCCGGCCCGTTCACCGGCGCAGCGCGACGAACCACCGGTCCGCCTCCTCCCACACCTCGGTCACCGACGCCGCGCACCCGGCGGCGAGCGCGGCCGCGGCGTCGGCCGACACCCGCGCCCACGCGAACCACTCCCCGACCGCGCGTCCCGACCGCAGCCGCAGCGGCTCCACCCGCGACCCCGCGCCGGGCGGCTCCACCTCCGCGAGGACCAGCCCGCCGGGCGCGAGCAGCGCCAGGACGCGGCGCAGCAGCGCGGCCGGGTCGCCGCCGATGCCGATGTTGCCGTCGGCGAGCAGCGCCGTCCGCCACCGCCCGGCGCCGGGGACGCGGCCGAACACGTCCCGGCACAGGGCCGGGGCGCCCGCCGCGACCGTCAGCGCGACCGCGGCCGGGGCCAGGTCGATGCCCAGCACCGGGACGCCGCGCCTGGCCAGCGCCACCGTCAGCCGTCCCGGGCCGGAGCCGACGTCCAGGGTGGCGCCCGCGCAGCGGGCCAGCAGCCCGCCGTCGCCGGGGCGCGGGCCCAGCCAGTCGCGCACCGGCAGCGGGCGGCGCCGCCCGTCGGCGTGCTCGATCTCCACCGGGCCGCCGCCGCGCAGCGCGTCCTCGTACAGTTCGCCGATCACGCCGGGACGCCCCCCTCCCGCGCGGCCCGTGCGGGGCGCAGGGCGCGGACGGCGGCGGCGAACCGGGTCGCGGGCGCCAGCCCGGCGACCGCGGCGGCGTCGGCCGGGACGTCGACGTCGGTCAGCTCCGGCAGCACCGCCACCGCGAGCCCGGCGGCGCGCAGCCGCGCGAGCTGCGCCGCGCCGGTGCGGGGGGTCGACATCGGGACGCCGCGCAGCAGCCGCGCGTCCGGGCGGCGCAGCCCGAGCAGCCAGAACCCGCCGTCGGACGCCGGGCCGAGCACCGCGTCCCGGCGGGCCAGCGCGCGGCCCGCCGCGCCGAGCAGCGCGGGGGTGACCTGCGGGGTGTCCATCCCGATCAGCACGAGCGGGCGCCCGGCGTAGGCGTCGGCGAACGCGGCGGCGAGCCGCTCGTCCAGCCCGCCGCCGCGCTGCGCGACGACCGCGACCCCGCCCGGCAGCCACGGGCCCGGCGCCCCGGACAGGGCCAGGGTGCGGCGCCCGGCCGGGGCGGCGGTGACGGCGGCGAGCGTGTCGCGCAGCGCCGCCTCCGCCAGGGCCGCCGCCTCGGCCGGGGTGTAGAAGGGCGACAGGCGGGTCTTGACCCGGCCCGGCACCGGCTCCTTGGCGATCACCACCAGATCCACCACCAGATCCGCCGGCGGGGTTTCGGGTTCGGCGGCGGGCGTCATGGCGCGACCTCCGCGAGGACGCGGCGCATGTCGCGGACGGCGCGGACCGTCCCGCCGAGCGTCCCGGTGACCTTCGACGTCCCGGTCCGCGGGCGGTAGGGCACCTCGACCTCGCCGATCCGCCAGCCCGCGGCGGCGGCGCGCAGCACCGTCTCCAGCGGGTACCCGAACCGGCGGTCGGCCAGCCCGAGCGCCAGCAGCGCGTCGCGGCGGGCGGCGCGCATCGGGCCGAGGTCGCGCAGCCGGGTCCCGGCGCGCCGGTTCAGCGACCGGGCCAGCACGGCGTTGCCGAGCCGGGCGTGCGGCGGCCACGCGCCCCGCCCCACCGGCCGCCGCCGTCCGAGCACCAGGCCGGGGACGCCGCCGGACTGGAGCGCCGCCAGCTCGGCGGTGAGGCGGGGCAGGTCGGCGGGGTCGAGCGAGGCGTCGGCGTCCATCACGCACACCACCTCGCTGGACGCGGCGAGCAGCCCCGCGTGGCACGCCGCGCCGAACCCGCGGACCGGCGCCGCGACCACCCGCGCGCCGTGCGCCTCGGCCACGTCCGCCGACCCGTCGGTGGAGCCGTTGTCGACCACCAGCGGGCGGAACCCGTCCGGCATCCGGGTGAGCACCCACGGCAGCGCCTCGGCCTCGTCCAGGCACGGGAGGATCACCTCGACCGCGTCGCCGGTCACCGCGTCGCCGCCTTCGGCGACCCGGCCCGCACATCGGCGTCGGCGTCGGCATCGGCGTCGGTGGTGGCGGGTGGGCGGGCGAACTCGGCCATCCCGTCGGCGAACGGCACCGACGCCGCGAACCCCAGCTCGCGCCGGGCCCGGTCGGGGCGCGCGACGATGTGCCGGACGTCGCCGAGCCGGTACTCCCCGGTGACGCGCGGCGCCGGGCCCCCGGTCGCGGCGGCCAGCGCCGCCGCCAGGTCCCCGACCGTGCGGGGCTCGCCGCTGGCGACGTTGTAGGCGCGCAGGCCGCCCGGCTCCGGCGGCCGCGCCCCCGCGACCCGCTGCACCGCGAGGACGTTCGCGCGGGCGACGTCGCGGACGTGGACGAAGTCGCGGAGCTGCCCGCCGTCCTCGAACACCAGCGGCGCGCGGCCGTCCGCCAGCCGCGACCGGAAGATCGCCGCGACCCCGGCGTAGGGGGTGCCGCGCGGCATCCGCGGCCCGTACACGTTGTGGTAGCGCAGCGCCGCGACGGTCCCGCCGGTCGCCCGCGCCCACGACGCCGCCAGATGCTCCTGCGCGAGCTTGGTGTCGGCGTAGGCGTTGCGCGGCGCGGGCGCCGCGTCCTCCCCGACCGCGCCCGGGTCGAGGGGACGGCCGCACTCGGGGCAGGCGGGCTCGAACCGCCCGGCCCGCAGCGCCTCCTCCGGCCGCGGCCCGGGGCGGACGCTCCCGTGCCGCTCGCACGTGTAGGCGCCCTCCCCGTACACCACCATCGACGACGCCAGGACCAGCGCGCCGACCCCGGCGCGGGCCATCTCCGCCAGCAGCACGGCGGTGCCCTGCACGTTCGCGGACGCGTAGGCGGGCAGGTCGGACACGTCCACGCCGAGGCCGACCTTGGCGGCCTGGTGGCAGACGGCGTCCACGCCGCGCAGCAGCCGCGCGACGGCGGCCGCGTCCCGCACGTCCGCGACCTCCCCGCCGCCCTCCCCGCCGACCTCTTTCGAGCCGGGGGCGGCGGGGCGCAGGTCCAGGCCGCGGACGCGGTGCCCGGCGGCGGCCAGCGCCTCGGCCACGTGCGAGCCGACGAACCCCGCCGACCCGGTGAGCAGTACGTTCATGCCGACGAACGTAGGCCGCGCGGCGCGCCCGCACCGCCGGGAACCGCCCCGTCACCGCGCCTTGTACGAACCTTGTAAGAACTTCGGCCGATCCCCGAACCTCACCCTGCCGCGCGTGCCGCGCCCGCCGCGAGGAGGGGGGCGAGGAGCGCGGCGGCCCTGTCGACGTCGGCCTCGGTGGTGGTGAGGTGGAACGCGCAGCGCAGCCGTCCCGCCCGGACCGCGGCGACCACGCCGCCCGCGCGCAGCGCCTCGGCCGTCCCGGCCGGGACGGTCACCGCCACGATCGCCGAGTCGCCCGGCGGCAGCCCGAGCGCGGCGCTGAACCGGCGCGCCAGTGCCACGTCGTGGGCGTGGATCGCCTCGACCCCGACGCGTTCCAGCAGTTCCAGGGCGGGGGCGTGCCCGGCCCAGCACTGCCACGCCGGGGACATGTCCAGGCGGCGCGCGTCCGGGGCCAGGCGCGGCGGCAGCCCGTACACCGAGTCCCAGACGTCGGCGCCCGCGTACCATCCGGCGGCCGCCGCGGGCAGCGCGTCCAGGGCGTCGGGGGTCCCGGTGAGGAAGCAGGTGCCGCGCGGTCCGAGCAGCCACTTGTACCCGCCGCACACCAGCCAGTCGACGTCGGCGGCGGGCAGCGGCAGCCACCCGGCGGCCTGGGTGGCGTCCAGCAGGATCCGCGCGCCGTGGACGCGCGCGGCGGCGACCAGGTCGGCCATCGGGGCGATGCGCCCGTCGGCGGACTGCACCGCCGACACCGCGACGACGTCGGCGCCGTCGACGTGCTCGGCGATCCGCTCCAGCGGCACCGACCGGACGGTGAGGCCGGGGCGGGCGGCGAACGGCCACAGCAGCGAGGTGAAGTCCCCGTCGGCGACCAGGACGGTGGACCCGGCGGGCAGCGACGCCGCGACCAGCCCGACGAAGTAGGACACCTGCGGCCCGCACGCCACCCGCGCGGCGGGCACGCCGAGCAGCCGCGCGAACGCCTCCCTGGACCGGGTGACGGCCTCGTCCAGCGCGCCCGGCGCGAGGAGCCCGGCGGCGCGGTCCCGCTCGGCGGCGAGCATCGCCTCGTGCGCCGCGCGGGGCGGCAGCCCGTAGGTGGCGGTGTTCAGGTAGGCGACCCCGGCGCGGAACTCGCGGCGCGCGTCCTCGATCGAAAGGCTCATGCCGTCGATCGTCGGCCACCCCCACCCATAGGACAAACTAAGATCTTCTGGGCGAACCATCAGCGGGGTTGATACCTTGCGGTCATGCTGGACCTGCACCGGGGCCGGATCCTGCGGGAGGTGGCCCGGCTCGGCTCGATGACCGCCGCCGCCAAGTCCCTCGCCTACACCCAGCCCGCCGTGTCGCACCACGTCGCGCGGCTGGAGGCCGAGGTCGGCACGCCGCTGGTGGTGCGGCACGGCCGCGGCGTCCGCCTCACCGAGGCCGGGCGGATCCTGGTCGAGCACGTCGAGGACGTCCTCGCCCGCATGGACGACGCCGAGGAGCGCATCGCCGCGATCGCGGGGCTGCGCGCCGGACGCGTCCGCGTCGCGGTGTTCCCCACCGCCGCCGGGGCGCTGCTGCCCGACGCGATCGCCGGGCTGCGCGCCCGCGCGCCCGGCGTGTCGGTCACGCTGGTGGACGCCGAGCCCGCCGAGGCGATGTCGCTGCTGCGCGCCGGGGACACCGACGTCGCCGTCGTGTTCCGCTACGCGCACATGCCGCCCGACACCGACGCCCGGTTCCGCGAGGTCGCGCTGTGCGACGACCCGCTGCGGGTCCTCGTCCCCGCCGGGCACCCCGCCGCCGGGGCCGCCGGGCGGGGGCCCGGCGGGCTGGACGGCCTGGCCGGGGAGACGTGGGCGTCGGGCTGCGCGCGGTGCCGCGACCACCTGCGGTGGGCGTGCGCGCGGGCCGGGTTCGTCCCCGACATCGCCTACGCCACCGAGGACCACGTCGCGATCCAGCGGCTCGTCGCGCGGGGCCTGGCCGTCACGACGCTGCCCGCGCTGGCGCTCGCGCTGCACGCCGAGCCGGGCGTCGCCGCCGCCGACGTCCCCGGCGTCGGCCGCCGCGGCATCGCCGCGGTCGTCCCGGCGGGCCCCCGCCCGCCCGCGGTCGCCGCCCTCCTGGACGAACTGACCGCCGCCGCGCGGCGCCTGGACCGGCCCGCCGACCAGCCCGCCGGGGCGAACCGCTGACGCGGGCCGCCCCGGGCGGGTCGGGCGGTTGGGGCTAGGCGAGGTGGCGGTGCAGGTCGGTGAGGCGGCCCGCGGCGGCGCGGACGGCGTCGGCGAGGCCGGGGAGCCGGTCGTCGCCGAAGCGGACCGAGGGGCCCTGGAGCGCGACGGCCGCGAACACCCGTCCGCCGCCGTCGCGGACCGGCGCCGCCACCGCCCGCACGCCCGGCAGCCGCTCCTCGTCGTTGACCGCGAACCCCCGGTCGCGGACGCGCCGCAGGTCGGCGTCCAGTTCCGCGCGGGTGGTGAGGGTGGCGGGGGTGAAGCGGCGGTACGGCTCGTCCATCGCGACGGGGTCGCCGCCGAACGCCAGCAGGGTCTTGCCCATCGCGCACGTGTGGATCGGGTTGCGGTCCCCGGGCGGCTGCTCGTACCGCAGCGGGTGGGTGGAGGGCAGGTGCAGCAGCACCGCGACCTCGTCCCCGGCCCGCACGCCGAGGCTGACCGCCTCGCCGGTCCCGTCGCGCAGCGCGGTCAGCTCGGGCTGCAGCAGGGTCGCGCCCATCCGCTCCAGCGCCAGCCGCCCGAGGATCGCGGTGGTGGGGCCGAGGAAGTACCGCTCGGTCGCCGGGTCCTGCGCGAGCATCCCGGTGGCGTGCAGGGCGTGGACGATCCGGTGCGCGGTGCTGACCGACAGGCCCGTCCGGTGCGCGATCTCGGTGGGGGTCTGCCGGGCGGCGTCCTCGAACGAGCGGAGCACCGCGACGGACCGGTCCACGGTCTGCGTGCCCGGCTTCGGCTGCCGCGCCCCCTCGCCGCTTCCGCCCGTACGGCCATCCGCGCGGCCATCCGGGCGGCCGTCGGTGCTTCCGTCTTCCGGCGCGTTCACCGGCCCGCCGCCAGGGCAGGCGTCGACTCCTCCTGCGTCACGCGCCCATCCTCGCACCGGGCCCCGCCCGCGTCCCGCACGGGGGTGTCCCCGCGGGCGGACGGGCCGGCAGGGACGTCCCGGCACGGCCGCGGCTCAGGGGCGGGTGGCGCGGGTGAGGCGGGCGGCCATCGCGGCGAGCCTCGCGGTGAGCTCGGGCGGGCCCTCGACCTCGAAGTCCAGGTCGAGGTAGGCGATGCGCAGCGCCGTCCACTCCAGGGAGTCGGGCGCGGTGCGGAGCCTGCAGGTGCGGTCGTCGACGGGCTCGACCTCCGCGCCGGTGACGCGGAACCGGTCGGCCAGCTCCGCCGCGGACGCGTGCACGGTCAGCACCGCCCGCCCGGCGGGACGCGCCCCCGCCAGCGACCGGGCCACGAACGCGGCGGCGTCGGCGGCGGGCGGCTCGCGCGGCGGGCACCGCACCCCGGTGGGGCGCGGGTCCGACAGCCGGTCGACGCGGAACGTCCGCCAGTCGGCGCGGCCGGTGTCGAAGGCGACCAGGTACCAGCGGCGCCCGGCCGACACCAGCCCGTACGGTTCGACCAGGCGCCGGGTCTCGCCGTCGTCGCGGTCGCGGTAGGCGAAGCGGACCCGTTCGCCGTCGCGGGACGCGGCGGCCAGCACGGTCAGCGCCTCGGGGTCGGCGGCGGGCCCGGCGGGCGGCCCGGTCAGCGGCGTCGTCGCGGCGTGCAGGGCGGTGACGCGGCGGCGCAGCCGCGCGGGCAGCACCTGCTCCAGCTTGGCGAGGGCCCGCACCGACGCCTCACCAATTCCCTCGACCGCTCCTCCGGCCGCCGCGCGGAGGCCGACGGCGATCGCGACGGCCTCCTCGTCGTCCAGCAGCAGCGGGGGCATCGCCGTGCCCGCCTCCAGCCCGTACCCGCCCGCCGCGCCGGGGGTGGCGTGCACCGGGTAGCCGAGGCCGCGCAGCCGCTCCACGTCGCGGCGGACGGTGCGGACGCTCACGCCGAGCCGCGCGGCCAGCTCCGGGCCGGGCCACTCGCGGCGGGCCTGCAGCAGCGACAGCAGCCGCAGCAGTCGTGCCGATGACATCCCCCCAGTATGCGCGGCATCGAGGACAGGACCTGACCGCGTTCTGCCGGGCCCTTCCCCGGGGCGGGGTAGGAGGGCGGGGACGCGCGGCGATGAGTTTCCGCCGCCCGTCGCGTCTACATGGGCACGACCGAACCGAACGCGAAGGAGGGACGGCGACATGACCGTCCGCGAACCCGTCGAGACCCGCAACCTCGACATCTACGGCGGCGGCGAGCTGCCCTGGGACACCGTGCGGGACGCCCTGACCGCGGCGCTGCCGAAGATGGAGACGCCGGTGTTCCTCGGCACCGTCCGCCCGGACGGGCGCCCGCACGCGGCGGGCGTCGGCGCCCTCTGGTACGACGGCGACCTGTACTTCACCAGCGGGCCCGGCACCCGCAAGTCCCGCGACCTGGCGGCCAACCCGGCGTGCACCCTGTCGGTCCGCACGGCGATCGCGGACGTGGTGCTGGAGGGCGAGGCGCGGCGCGTCACCGACCCGGGCGTGCTGGAGCCGGTCGCCGCCGGGTACCGGGAGGGCGGCTGGCCCGCGCAGGTCGACGGCGACGCGCTCACCGCCCCGTTCAGCGCGCAGAGCGCGGGCCCGCCGCCCTGGCACCTGTACCGCTTCACGACGCGGACGGCGGTCGCGGTCGGCACGACCGAGCCGTTCGGCGCGACCCGGTGGACGTTCGCGCCCTGACCGCCGCCCGTCCGGGGCGGTGTCGACTTTGGTCTACCGGGCATGGCCGTCCGGGCGCTGCGCCGGGCCGCGGCCGCCGCCGACACTCGGGGGCATGACAGGGGGCTTCTCGCCGCGCGGCGCGCCCGCGGGCCGCTGGACGCTCGTCCGCGACGGGCACCGGCTGGAGGTCGAGACCGCGCGCGTCGGCTGGTACCGGGCCGTCCGCCTGTTCGTGGACGGCGAGCCCGCCGGGGACGCCACGACGGACGCGATGAAGGCCGAACTGCCGTACGGGGAGATGAGCGTCGCCGTGGCGTTCGACCTGCTCGGCCTGGTCGACGGGCAGGCGGCGCGCTGCGACCTCGTCCCCGCCGACCACAGCGAAGCCAGCGATGACGGCGAAGACGATGAAAGCGACCCGGATGGGGGCCGGGTCGCGTTCGAGCCGGGCGCGGGGACGCGGGCGGCCCGGCGGGAGGCGCTGGCGCGGGCGCATCCGGTCCTGTACGCCTCGCGGCACGTGGCGGCGGCGACCGCGAAGGTGCTGTTCCCGCTGCTCGGGCTGGGCGCGCTGGTGCGGGTGCTGCTCCGCGCGGTTCCGTGGCCGGACGTGCGGCTCCCCGACGTCGACGCGCCGTCGATCCCGTGGCCGGACGTCCCCTGGCCCGGCCTGCCCGATCTGCCGGACCTGCCGGAGGTGTCGGCGCCGCCGTGGCTGGCGCCGGTCCTCGCGGCGGCGAAGTTCGCGGTGCCGATCCTGATCGCGGTGGCCGTGGCGGCGCGGGAGGCCCGCCGCCGCAAGCGCACGCCCCCGCCGCCCGCCGAAGACCCCCCGCCCGCGACCGGCGCGACCACGCCGGAGGCGCCGGGGGCCCGCACCGGGCGGGACGGGGGCGGATCGTAGACTCGGCGGTCATGAGCGACGCGCCGTCACCCGTCCCGTACCTGTCGGAGCTGTTCTCGCTGGAGGGCAGGGTCGCGGTGGTGACGGGCGGCAGCTCGGGCATCGGCCGGGCGATCGCGGTGGCGCTGGCGCGGGCGGGCGCGTCCGTCGTGGTCGTCGCGCGGCGGGAGGCGGAGCTGGCCGCGACCGTCGCCGAGCTGGAGGGGCACGGCGGCCGGGCGGCGTGGGTGAGCGCCGACCTCGGTTCGCGGGACGGCGTGGCGCGCGCCGCCGAGTCCGCGGCGGCGGCGTTCGGGGAGCCGGACATCCTGGTGAACGCCGCCGGGGTGAACCTGCGCCCGCCGATGGACGAGCTGGGCGAGGACGTCTGGGACACCACGATGGCGGTGAACCTGGACGCGCCGTTCCTGCTCGGCCAGCGGTTCGGGCCCGCGATGGCGCGGCGCGGCTTCGGGCGGCTGATCCACATCGCGTCTCAGCAGGCGTTCCGCGCGTCGGTGACCAGCGGCGCGTACGGGGTGTCGAAGGCGGGGCTGGTCGCGCTGGCCCGGTCGCAGGCCGAGGCGTGGTCGGGCCGCGGCGTGACCGCCAACGCGCTGGTGCCGGGGTTCGTGATGACGCCGCTGAACGCGCGGCTGTCCGGCGACCCGGCGATGGTGAAGGCGCTCGCCGAGCGGACGATGACCGGCCGCAACGGCGTCCCGGACGACTTCGCGGGCGCGGCGGTGTTCCTGGCGTCGGACTCGGCCGGGTACGTCACCGGCCAGTCGATCTTCGTGGACGGCGGTTTCTCCGCCCACTGACCCCCCGCCCGGCCCGTGGCGGGGTCAGGGCCAGAGGCCGGTGGCGCGGACGGCGGCGGCCGGGTCGGGGGCGTGGACGATCCCGCCGACCGGACGCCCCTCCTCGTCGTGGACGCGCCACCCGCCGACCTGGACGACGGGGACGGTGCCGCGGCGCAGGGCGAGGGCCAGCTCCGACAGCGTCCCCCACGACCCGCCGACGACGATCACGGCGTCGGCGGCGTTGACGATCAGGGTGTTGCGGGCCTGGCCGAGGCCGGTCGGCAGCACGACCGACAGGTCGGCGGAGGCGGCGGCGCGGTCGGCGGCGGGCAGCACCCCGACGACCGTCCCGCCGGCGGAGCGGGCGCCGGCCGCGGCGGCGGCCATCACCCCGCCGAGCCCGCCGCAGACCACCACCGCGCCGCGGGCGGCGAGGAGCCGGCCGGTCTCGTGGGCGTGGTCCCATTCCCGCTCGGTGCACTCCCCCGGCCCGCACACCGCCACCTGGACCGGCGCTCGGTCCGGCACGGCGGCGCTACGCCGCCCCGTGCCGGGCCGCGATCGCGTCGATCGTCGCGGCGAGGTCGAAGTCCTTGCCGGTCAGGCCCCCGGCGCTGTGGGTGGACAGCGCGAACGCGAGGGTCCGCCAGCGGATGTCGATGTCGGGGTGGTGGTCGGCGTCCTCGGCGGCGCGGGCGACGTCGGTGACCACGTCGATCCCGGCGAGGAACGAGGGCGCCTTCACCCGGCGGCGGATCTGGTCGCCGTCGCGGGTCCAGGCGGGCAGGTCGCGCAGGCGGTCGGCGACGGCGGCGTCGTCGAGCGTGTCGGCCATCGGGCTCACTCCCTGTTCGTCGGCGCTGATGACCCTGTCCTTCCGAGTACATCACGGCCCGCCGCCGGTCACGCGGAGGGCGCGGTCAGGTCGTACAGGACGGCTCCGCCGACCGTGGTCGCGGTGTAGTGCGCGGCGACCCATTCGCTGATCGCCTGCGCGGCGCCGCTGCCGCTGCGTCCCCCGGGCCCGCCGGGCCCGCCGGGGCCGCCGCCGGGGCCGCCGCCGGGGCCGCCGCCGGGGCCGCCGCCGGGGCCGTTGCGGCCGCCGCCGATGAAGTAGTGGATCCGTCCCTGGCGGGCGAGGCGCCGGAACTCGGCGAGGGTGGGCGCGGGGTCGGTGCCGTTGAACCCGCCGACCGCCATGACCGGGCGGCGGGTGGCGAGCTGGTACCCGGCGGCGGTGTTGGACCCGACGGCCGCCGCGACCCAGGTGTAGCGGTCCGCGTCGGCGGTGAGCGCGGCTTTCACGGCGGCGCTGGGCGTCCCGGCCCCGAGCAGCCCGCCCGGCGCTCCGGCGGGCGGGGCGCCGGGGAATCCGGTGCGGGGGCCGGTCGCGCGCCCGCCGCCGGGCGCGGCCTGGCCGGGCGGGGCGCCGAGGCGCTGCGGCGGCGGCGCACCGGGATTCCAGCCGCCGGGCCCGCCGCGTCCGCCCGGGCCGCCGGGTCCCAGACCGCGGCGGCCGGGGCCGAAGCCGCGGGACGTCGCGGGCCCGGCGGTGACGATCGCGCCGGTGTGCGGGGTCGCGGTGGTCTGCACCGCGTAGGCGGCGGGCCCGGCGAGGCAGGACAGGACGGCCAGGGCGGCGCCCGCCGCGACGATCCGCCCGCCCGGCGCGCGCCCCCGGAACCGTCCGGCGAACGGCGCGGCCGCCAGCGCCGCCGCCGCGACGAGCCCGGCGGCAAGGACGAGGGGGCCGAGCCAGGGATGCCAGCCCGGCGACCGTCCGAGCAGCACGTATGCCCACACGGCCGTGGCCGCGACCACCGCCGCCGCCACGGCCGCTCCGGCGGGGCGGTGGCGGCGCTCCCACAGCAGCGCCGCTCCGGCGCCGACGAGTCCGGCGATCGCGGGGGCGAGCGCGACGGTGTAGTACTCGTGGAAGATCCCGCGCATGAAGCTGAACACGGCGGCGGTGAGCAGCAGCCATCCGCCCCACAGGGCGAGGGCGGCGCGGGCTGGGTCGGTGCGGGGCGCGCGGCGGGTCGTCCACAGCCCGGCGGCGAGGAGGATCAGCGCGGCGGGCAGCAGCCAGGACACCTGCCCGCCGATGACGGGGCCGAACATGCGGCCCCATCCGGCGTCCTGGTCGAGGTTGCCGAGGCCGCCGGTTTCGTTCCCGTCGAGCCGTCCGAGGCCGTTGTAGCCGAGCGCGAGTTCCAGGACGGAGTCGTGCTGCGACCCGCCGATGTAGGGCCGCGCCGAGGCGGGCACCAGCGCCACGGCGGCGACCCACCATCCGGACGCGGCGAGCAGCACGCCCCCGGCGGCGGCGAGCTGCCACAGCCGCCGCCGCGCGCCGGTCGGCGCGGCGGCGAGGTAGACCAGCGCGAGCACGGGGACGACGAGGAACGCCTGCAGCATCTTGGCCAGGAACCCGGTCCCGGCGCAGGCGGCGGCGAGCAGCAGCCACCGGGTGCTCGCCGTCTCCTGCGCGCGGAGCGTCCCGTAGGCGGCGAGGGCCGTCAGCAGGACCAGCAGCGCGTCGGGGTTGTTGAACCGGAACATCAGCGCGGCGACGGGGGTGAGCGCGAGGACCGTCCCGGCGAGCAGCGCGGCCCAGGCGGGGAACCGGCGCCGCACCGCCGCGTGCACGGTCGCGACGGTCGCGACGCCCATCAGCGCCTGCGGGACCAGGACGCTCCAGGGGTTCACGCCGAACACGCGGGCGGTGAGGGCCATCGGCCACAGCGCGGCGGGCGGCTTGTCGACGGTGATGGCGTTCGCGGCGTCGGACGAGCCGAAGAAGAACGCCTTCCAGCTCGACGCCCCCGCCTGGACGGCGGCGGAATAGTAGGGGTTCGCCCATCCGGACGCGCCGAGCCCCCGCACGTACAGGACGGCGGTCGCGGCCAGCAGGGCGAGCAGCGCGGGGCGTTCCCAGGCCGCGCGTCCAGCGGGCCCGCGCAGCAGGCGGCCCGGAAGCCGCCGCGGGGTGCGGGGCGGGGCGGGGGCGGCTCCGATCGTGGAGGTCATCTGATGTCTTCCCGATTTCCTGTGCGGCGTCGGTGCAGGTCGGACGAAGGCGAAGGCGAAGGCGAGGGCGCGGGGTGCGGTTCGGGGAGGCGGCGCGGGTGGAAGATCCAGGCGCGCATCAGCAGGAACCGGGCGAGGGTGGCGGCGGCGTTGGCGGTGACGACGGCGGCGATCTCGACGGTGCGGGACGGGCCGGGCGCGGCGGCGTGCGCGAGGGCGAGCCCGCCGGTGCTGAGGGCGAGGCCGAGCAGGAACGCCAGGCCGCCTTCGAGCTGGTGGCGCAGGGCCCGGCGGGTCCCGGTGACGCCGAAGGTGAAGCGGCGGTTGGCGGCGGTGTTGGCGGCGGTCGCGGCGGCCAGGGACAGCGCGTTCGCCCACAGCGGCCCCGTGACGAGCCGCAGCAGCACGAACAGGGCGAGCTGCACGAGTGTGCTGACGGCGCCGACGGCGGCGAAGGCGGGCAGCTGCCGCGCCATCCCGGCGGGCAGCACGGCGGGCGGTGCGGCCGCCGGTGCGGCGCGTGGTGCGGCGGGTGGGCCGGGGCGGCGGCGGACGGGGGCGCGGAACGCGCCGGTGAGGATGCGGCGGGCGACGCGGGCCATGCCGAGCAGGTCGTCGCGGGC
This sequence comes from Actinomadura chibensis NBRC 106107, assembly GCF_001552135.1. GTDB lineage: Bacteria > Actinomycetota > Actinomycetes > Streptosporangiales > Streptosporangiaceae > Spirillospora > Spirillospora chibensis. The sequence goes on from NZ_BCQP01000010.1 coordinate 444,158, forward strand.
GGTGCGCAGAACGTCGACGCGGCTGTCGGGGTCGTCGACCCAGTCGACGGGGACCTCGTGGATGCGCAGCCCGCCGCGCTGGGCGAGGAGCAGCAGCTCGGTGTCGAAGAACCACTCCTCGTCCTCGACGGCGGGCAGCAGCGCCTGGACGATCTCGGTGCGGGCGGCCTTGAACCCGCACTGGGCGTCGGTGAACCGGGCGGCGAGCGCGGCGCGCAGCAGCAGGTTGTAGCAGCGGGACACGACCTCGCGGCGGGGGCCGCGGACGACGGCGGAGCCGCGGGTGAGGCGGGACCCGATGGCGAGGTCGCTGTGCCCGGAGATCAGCGGCGCGACCAGCGGGAGGAACGCGTCGAGGTCGGTGGACAGGTCGACGTCCATGTAGGCGACGACGTCGGCGTCGCTTGCGCCCCACACGTGCCGCAGCGCCCGGCCGCGTCCCCTGCCCTCCAGCCGGACGGCTCGGACGGCGGGCAGCCGCGCCGCGAGCCGCTGGGCGATGGGCCAGGTGGCGTCGGTGCTGGCGTTGTCGGCGACGGTGATCCGGAACCGGTAGGGGAAGGTGCCGTCGAGGTAGGCGTGGAGGCGTTCGACGCTCGCGGCGAGGGCGCGTTCCTCGTTGTGGACGGGGACGACCACCTCGACGAGCCGTCCCGGCCCGCGCGTGCCGGGTTCTGCGGCGGGTTCAGTGACGGGGTGACTCATGGGACCGAGGCTGGCCGCCGGGCGTGGGAGCCCCCTGAGCCGCGCATGAAGCCCCCATGAGAAACCCGCATGAGAAATCCCGCGCGGGGCCGGTGGGCGGGTCAGTCGCCGGGGTCGGGGGCGCCGGGGAGGCGGACGCGGGCGAGGGTGCCGCCGCCGGGCGCGGGTTCCAGGGCGACGCGCCCGCCGGACTCGGCGACGACCCGCGCGACGATCGACAGTCCGAGCCCGGAGCCGGGCAGGCTCCGCGCGGACGGCGACCGCCAGAACCGGTCGAAGACGTGCGGGAGGTCGGCGGCGGCGATGCCGGGCCCGTGGTCGCGGACGGTCAGCTCCCCGCCGGCGAGGCGGACCTCGACGGTCCCGCCGGGCGGGGAGAACTTGACGGCGTTGTCGAGGAGGTTCACGGCGGCGCGTTCCAGGGACGCGGGGTCGCCGTGCACGTACCAGGGCCGGGTGTCGGCGCGGACGGTGATCCCGGGCCCGCGGAGCCGGGCGCGGTCCACGGCGCGGGCGACGGCCTCGTGCAGCGCGACGGTCTCGCGGACGGGCCCGGCCTCGTCGGGGCGGGCGAGTTCCAGCAGGTCCCCGACGAGGCTGGACAGCTCCCGCATCTGCGCCTTGACGCTGGCGAGCAGGTCGCGGCGGGCGGGTCCGGGCAGGTCGCGGCCGGCGGCCTCGGCGCGCAGCAGCAGGTCGATGTTGGTGCGCAGGCTGGTGAGGGGGGTGCGCAGCTCGTGCCCGGCGTCGGCGATGAGGCGCCGCTGCCGTTCCCGGGACGCGGCGAGCGCGGCGGTCATGCTGTTGAAGGACCGGCCGAGCCGGGCGATCTCGTCGGTGCCCTCCTCGGGGATGCGGACGGCGAGGTCCTCGGTGCGGGCGATGTGCTCGACGGCGCCGGTCAGCTCGTCCACGGGCCGCAGCGACGCGCGGGCGATCATCAGCCCGGCGCCCGCCGCGGCCAGCACGCCGAGGGCGGTGACGGCGGCGAGGAGCAGGGCGAGGTTGTCCAGGGGGCCCTCGACCTCGTCCAGCGACAGCGCGAACGACACCGCGGCCCGCTCGCCCCGGTCGGTGCGGAACGGGCGGGTGAGGACGCGGACGCGGTCTTTCGTCCCGTCGGCGGTGACGCCGTCGCCGTCGCGGTAGAGGGGGCCGCGTTCGCCGCGGGCGACCCGCGCGTCGGCGGCGGTGACGGTCAGGGACCCCGAGCCGGGGACGGCGCAGGGCCGCCCGGCGGCGTCGACGAGCTGCACGATCTCGAACGGTCCGGGCGGGCGGGCGCCGCCCGCGGCGGGGCGTCCGGCGCAGGCGGCGAGCGCGTCGCCGAGCTGCCGGGCGGCGGGGCGCGGCGGGCCCTCGCCCTCGGGGCCGGGGCCGGGCGGCCCGCCGGACACGGCGGCCAGCCGCCGGTCCAGCTCCCGGTAGAGCTGGTTGCGGGTGATCAGCCACCCGGCGGTGGCGCAGGCGGCGACGGCGAGCGCGACGGCCGCCGCGGTGAGCAGCGCCATCCGGGCGCGCAGGGTGAGCCGCCTGGCGACGGGCCGCCGCCCGGCCGGGGCGGTCACGGGGACGCCGCCGCGCGGAGCACGTACCCGACGCCGCGGACGGTGTGCACGAGCCTCGGCAGCCCGCCCGCCTCGGTCTTGCGCCGCAGGTACATGACGTACACGTCCAGGGAGTTGGAGGCGGGTTCGAAGTCGAAGCCCCAGACGGCCTCCAGGATCTGCTCGCGGGTGAGGACCTGGCGGGGGTGGGCGAGGAACATCTCCAGCAGCATGTACTCGGTGCGCGTGAGGTCGACGGGGCGTCCGGCGCGGGCGACCTCGCGGGTGCGGGTGTCCATGGACAGGTCCTCGAACGCCAGCACGCGCCCCTCCTCTCCTTCGCCGGGGGCGCCGCCGGGGGGCATGGCGGCGCGGCGGAGCAGGGCGCGGACGCGGGCGAGGAGCTCGTCCAGGTCGAACGGCTTGGCGAGGTAGTCGTCGGCGCCGGCGTCCAGGCCGGTGACGCGGTCGCCGACCATGTCGCGGGCGGTGAGCATCAGGACGGGCATGGTGGCGCCGAGGGCGCGCAGGCGGCGGCAGGCGGTGAGGCCGTCCATGCGGGGCATGAGGACGTCCAGGACGACGAGGTCGGGCCGGTCCCGCCCGACCCGGTCCAGGGCGGCGGCGCCGTCGGCGGCGGCGTCCACCCGGTAGCCCTCGAACTCCAGGCTGCGGGCGAGGGACTCGCGGACGGCGGGCTCGTCGTCCACGATCAGTATCCGCGCGGCCCCCCGCCCGGCGGCCCGCCCGCCGGGAGTGCGTCCGGCCTGGTCGCTGCGCTGGTCCATGTGCTCACGGTAGGCAGCGCGGGCGGGGTCCCGGCCCGTCGGCGGGCGTTTCTCATCGTTCTTTCAGGATGTTCTGAGCGGGGGTTCAGGGCGCGGAGTCGGCGGAGTCGGTGGCCTCAGTGGCCTGGGCCCATACGTCCCCCGGCGCGGCGTCCCCCGGAGCCTCCCGGGGCTCGCGGGGCTCGTGCCCGAGGTCCCCTTCGACGGCGGCCGCCACGGTCTCCTCGACGACGGCGGTGACGACGACGGTCGGCGGCTCGGGGCGGGTGGCGCCCGCCCAGGTGGTCTTGACGACGTCGACCACGACGTCGCGGGACACGTCGACGATGATCCCGCGCAGGGTGTCGCGGAGGGCGAGTTTCAGCGCGTCGCGGATCAGCTCGCGCAGGACGGCCTCGATCGCGGCGGTGGTCGCGCGCAGGGCCAGGTCGCGGGCGGTGCGGGCGGCGGCGCTGCCCGCGACGGCGGTGAGCACCCCGCCGGCGGCGCGGGCGGCGTCGGATCCCGCGGCGCGGGAGGCGAGGGCGGTGAGGGCGGCCAGGTCGGCGGCGACGCCGGTCTCGCGGGCGGCGTCCCGGACGGTGTCGCGGACCGCTCCGGCGAGGTCGCGGGCGGCCTGCTCGGCGGTCTCGCGGACGACGCGGGCGACGACGTCGCGGGCGACGAGCATCGCGGCGTCCACGGCGGCGTCGGCGACGGTGTCGACGGCGGCGTCCACGACGGCCCTGGTCGCGGCCCGCACGACGGGGCGGGACGCGGTGGCGGCGGCGGTGCGCCCGGCGCGGTCGCCGAGGTCGCGGGCGGCGGCGGCGAGGTCGCGGGCCAGCGGGCTGGTGACCGCGAGGCGGCGGGCGGCCTGCTCGGCGAGGGTCATGGCGGTGGTGGCGGCCTCGAACGCGCTCGCGGTCGCGGGGTTGGCCGCGGCGGCGGCGCGGGCCTCGGCGACGGCCCGTTCGGCGGCGCCGGACGCGGCGGTGACGGCGGCGTCGCGGGCGGCCCGCTCGACGGCCTTCATCGCGGGCGTCCCGGCCACCTGGTCCAGGATGCGGGTGGCGGCGACCGCGGCGGCGCGGCGGGCGGCGCCCGCGACGGGCTCGCCGGCCGAGGCCGCGGCGCGCGCGGCGGCCGGGGCGAGCCCGGCCCACAGCTCCTCCAGCCGGTCGGCGGCGGCCCGGTCGGCGCGCCGGGCCCGCTCGGCGAGCCCCGTCCCCGGCTCCTTCTCCGGCTCCGGCCGGGGCTCCGTCCCGGCGGGTCCGCTGTCGGGCTCGGCGGGAGCGCCGGTCTCGCGCTGCTGTTCGTCGTCCACGGTCACGCCTCTCATCGCGATCCGCCCCTCAAATGACGATAACTGCCGAACTGCTCCGCCAGTTCCTGCGGGCCCGGGCATCGCCCGGGAAAAGGGGGTGCCGGTCGCGGGCGCGGCGGGGTAGAGTCACGCCCGGACCCGAGAGGAGGTGTGGACGCATGGCCGTCGTTGCGCTGGCCGCTGCCCGCGGCATCCAGGTCGTCCTCATCTCCCGGGCCGCCGGCTGACCCGCGCCCTTCGTCGCGCGCTCGCCGGGGCCCCTTCACGCAAGGGTTCTCGAAGTGTCCTCTTTCACTTCCGCTTCTTCTTCGTCTTCTTCTGATTCCGCTGGGTCTTCGGACCCGTCCGGTCTGGCCGCCTACGGCTGGGACGGCGCCTGGGAGGACCTGTTCTCCCCCCACCGCGCGGCGGGCCTGGTCCCGGCGCGGGTCGCCGCGGTCGACCGCGGCCTGTGCGACGTGGTCACCGCGTCCGGTCCGCTGCGCGCCGCGACCCGCGCGGTCGACGGCCCGGACGGCGGGGCGTGCACGGGCGACTGGGCGGGGCTGCGGCCGGACGGCCCGGACGGCCGCGCGGCGGTGGCGGTGCTGCTGCCGCGGCGGACGGCGATCGTCCGGTCGTCGGCGTCGCGGGACTCGCGCGGCCAGGTGCTGGCCGCCAACGTCGACACCGTCGCGGTGGCGGTGCCGCTGACCGCGCGGGCGGCGCCCGGCCGGATCGAGCGGCTGGTCGCCCTGGCGTTCGAGAGCGGGGCGCGGCCGGTGGTCGTCCTCACCAAGGCCGACCAGGTGCCGGACACCGCCGGGTTCGAGGCGGACGCGGCCGCCGCCGCGCCCGGGGTGGACGTGGTGGCGTGCAGCGCCGCGACGGGCGAGGGCGTGGACGCCGTCCGGGCCGTGCTGGCCGGGACGGTGGCGCTGGTCGGCCCGTCCGGGGCGGGCAAGTCCACGCTCGGCAACGCGCTGCTCGGCGCCGACGTGCTCGCGACCGGCGAGGTCCGCGGGTCCGACGGCAAGGGCCGCCACACCACGGTCCGGCGGGAGCTGCTGCCGCTGCCGGGCGGCGGGGTCCTGATCGACACGCCGGGGCTGCGCGGCGTCGGCCTGGTCGAGGCGTCCGAGGGGCTGGAGCGCGCGTTCGCCGACGTCGAGGAGCTCGCCGCCGGGTGCCGGTTCCGCGACTGCGCGCACCGGGCCGAGCCGGGCTGCGCGGTCCTCGCCGCCGTCGCCGACGGGACGCTGCCGGCCCGCCGCCTGGACAGCTACCGCAGGCTGCTGCGCGAGAACGAGCACGCGGCGGCGCGCACCGACGCGCGGCTGCGCGCCGAGCAGCGCGACCGGTCCAAGGCCATCACCCGGTTCCAGCGGCAGCTGTACCGGGAGCGGGGCCGCGACCGCTGACCGTCCCTCACCCGGGCGCGGGGGGCCGCGGCCTCCCGCGCCCGGGCGGGGTCAGCGGCCGCGCGTGCGGTAGGTCCGCGCCGACAGCGGCGCGAACACCGCGAGCAGCAGCAGCGACCAGCCGAGGCTGGCGGCGACGGGGTGGGCGATGGGCCAGGCGGCGTCCGCGGCCGGGGCGGCGGGGTTGCCGAACAGCTCGCGGCAGGCGGCGGTGAGCGCGCTGACGGGGTTCCAGTCGGCGACGACCCGCAGGACCTTCGGCATCCCGCCGGTCGGGACGAACGAGTTGGACAGCATCGTGACGGGGAACACCAGCGGGATGAGGTTGTCGGCGGTGTGCTCGTTCTTCACCACCAGCCCGAGGTAGCACCCGGCCCAGCTCAGCCCGTACCGCATGAGGCCGAGCAGCAGGAACGCCTCGGTGGTCGGCCACAGGCCGCGGTGGGCGCGCCAGCCGACGACCAGCCCGGCGACGGCCATGATCGCCAGGCCGAGGGCGCCGTGCAGGAAGTCGGCGCCGGTGTGCCCGAACGGGACGGCCGAGCGGGCGGTCGGCATGGAGCGGAACCGGTCCATGACGCCGCGGGAGGCGTCGGTGGCGACGCGCAGCGTCACGGCCATGGTGGAGGTGAAGGTGACCATGGCGAACAGGCCGGGCATCAGGTACTCGCGGTAGTTCCCGCCGCCGGGGACGGCGATGGCGCTGCCGAACACGTACCCGAACAGCACCACCATGATCGCGGGGAAGATCAGCGCGGCGATCAGCTCGCCGGGCTCCCGCCGGATCCGCGACATTTCCCGGCCGACGAGGGCGAGCCCGTCCGACAGGGCCCAGCGGAGCCGGACGGCGCGGGAGGCGGGCGCGTGCGCGGCGGGCGGTCCGGCGGCGGGTGCGGCGGCGGTCATCGGACGGTCTCCTTCGCACGCCCCGGCGCCGACTCCCCGGCGGCGGCGCCATCGGCGGTGGCGCCGGCGGAGTCATTGGCGGTGTCGGCGGGGGCGCCGGTGAGGCGCAGGAACACCTCGTCGAGGGTGGGGCGGCGCAGCGCGACGTCGGCGACGGCGACGCCGGCGCGGTCGAGTTCGCGGACGACGTCGGCGAGCCGGACGCTCCCGGCGGGCAGCGGGACCGACAGGCGCCCGCCCGCGAGGCCCGGGTAGGCGCCGGCGAGGCGGTGCAGGACGTCGGCGGCGCCGCCGGCCGCGCCGGGGTCGTCCAGGACGACGTCGAGCCGGTCGCCGATCGAGGACTTCAGCTCGTCGGGCGTGCCGGTGGCGATGACGCGGCCGTGGTCGACGACGGCGATGTCGTCGGCGAGCCGGTCGGCCTCGTCCAGGTACTGGGTGGTGAGCAGGACGGTGGTGCCGCCGGCGACCAGGTCGCGGACGGCGTCCCAGATCTCGCCGCGGCTGCGCGGGTCCAGGCCGGTGGTGGGCTCGTCCAGGAACAGCACCTGGGGGCGCAGGATGAGGCTGGCGACCAGGTCGAGGCGGCGGCGCATCCCGCCGGAGTAGCCGGCGACCTGCCGGTCGGCGGCGTCGGCGAGGCCGAACCGCTCCAGCAGCTCGTCGGCGCGGGCGCGGGCGTCGCGGCGCGACAGGTGGTAGAGGCGGCCGAACAGGCGCAGGTTGCCGCGCCCGGTGAGCTTCTCGTCGACGGCGGCGTGCTGCCCGGCCAGCCCGATCCGGGCGCGGACCTGGTCGGGCCGCCGCGCCACGTCGAACCCGGCGATCCGGGCCGTGCCGGAGTCGGCGTCGGCGAGGGTCGCGAGGATCCGCACGGCGGTGGTCTTGCCGGCGCCGTTGGGGCCGAGGACCCCGCAGACCGTCCCGGCGGGGACGGCCAGGTCGAGGCCGTCCAGGGCCTGGGTGTCGCCGTAGCGCTTGCGCAGCGCCTCGGCGACGACGATCGGTTCGTCCGCCACGGTCCCTCCTCTGAGTACGATGTACGCAACCAAGGCCGCCAGCGTAGACAACTGGGTACGTCGTACGCAACTAGGATGCTCTGCGTGGACGGCGACGCGGAGAAGGCCCGGTGACGGCGGTGGTCACGCGGGCGGCGGTGACGGTGAGAGGGGCGGCGCGGTGACGGACGGGGGCGGGCAGGTCAGCATCTGGTCGGTGCCGGAGCGGCAGGGCCGCGGCCCGCGGCCCGCCTACAGCCGCGCGCAGATCACCGAGGCCGCGATCCGGATCGCCGACGCCGAGGGGCTGGAGGCGGCGTCGATGCGCCGGATCGCCGCCGAGCTCGGCACGGGGGCGATGTCGCTGTACCGGTACGTGCCGTCCCGCGGCGACCTGCTGGACCTGATGGAGGACCACGTCCTGCTGGAGGCGGGGATCCCCGACCGCCCGAGCGGCGACTGGCGCGCCGACCTGACCCTGGTGGCCGAGGGGTCGCGGGCGGTGTACCTGCGGCACGGGTGGCTGGCGGACCTGCGGCGGCCGCGCACCACGCTCGGCCCGAACCGGCTGCGCCTGGTGGAGTTCGCGTTCGGGGCGCTGGACGTCGGCATCCCGATCGACGACGTGTTCGTCCTGATCGAGATGCTGACCGGCTACGTCGAGCGGGCGGTGCGCTCGGAGCTGGCGTGGCGGCGGGAGGTGCGGGAGGGCGGGCTCACCCCCGAGCAGTGGATGATGCGGTCGGCCCCCTACGTCCGGGAGCTGCTGGACAGCGGCGCCTACCCGATGTTCAGGCGCATCGTCGTCGACGCGCGGATGCCGCACATGAGCGCCGACGAGCAGTTCCGGTACGGGCTGGAGCGCGTCCTGGACTGCGTCGCCGCCGTCCTGCCGCCCGCCACCTGACCCGGCCCGGAGACGGCGGACCGGGCCAGGGCGGTGCGGCTATTTCTTGGCGGGCGCCTGGAGGCTCCAGACCCGGCCGTCGGGGTCGCGGACGGTCATCTCGCGGGTGCCGTAGTGGGTGTCCTCGAACGGCTCGACGACCTCGACGCCGGGCCCGGGCCGGAACGCGTCGGCGTCGGGCACCTTCAGCGCGACGCGCAGGCCGGGGTCGCGGTCCTCGGGGACCTCGACGAGGAACACGTAGGGGCCGCCGCCGTTGCGGAACAGGCCCGAGCCGTGGTCGGTCTCGAACTCCAGCTCGAACCCCAGGCCCTGCAGGAACCCGGCCGTCCTGCCCCAGTTGCGGGTCTCCAGGAACAGCGCCTCGATCCCGTCGGTGCCTTCGATGCGCTCGGTCATGTCCGCTCCCCCTTCTGCGGCGTGTCGCCCGCCTGCTCGCTCGCCTGCTCGGTCGTCCCGGCGCGGGTGCCGTCGAGGTAGGCGCGCAGCGCGTCGGCGACCAGCGCCGACAGGGACGTCTCCGACTCGATGGCCTGGTGCTTGACCCGCTTGATCAGCCCGATCGGCAGGTACACGTTGAACTGCTTGACATCCTCGTCACCCACCCCCGCATGCTAGCAAATTAGAAAGCTAAGCGAGCGCCGTCATGCCGGTGCGCCCTTCGGGGGGATGTTGAAGTTGACGCGGAACACGTTGCCGGGGTCGTGGACGGCCTTGAGCTCGGTCAGGCGGGTGTAGTCGCCGGGCCGGTAGGCGGTGCGGACGACGGCCGGGTCGGCGTCCTCCACGCCGGCGAAGTTGAGGTTGGTGCCGCCGGTGCTCCAGGGGCGCATGTCCGCCAGGAGCCGGTCGCGGGCCTCCCGGCTCCCGGGGGCGGGCGTCGCGCCGGTGAACAGGGAGTACGCCGCGTCCCTGCCGCCGACGCAGTTGGGGATCGCGGGCGGGCGGGCGTAGGCGCCGCCGAAGTGGCGCAGCTCGGCGATGAACGGCGGCCGCGCGCCCGGTCCGGCGTGGGCGAGGAGCGTGTCGACCGCGTCCTTGCCGAGGCCGCGCAGGAGGGCGTTGCGGTCGTAGGCCGTGTAGGGGGCATCGGTGGGGTCGTGGTGGATGGTGCCGACCTCGGCGTAGGGCATGTGCCGCAGCGTGTCCATCAAGGCGGGGCCGATCTCCCGCAGCGGCCGCACCAGGTCCTCGCCGCCTTCGGCGCCGCTGTAGGCGATCCGCACGTGGGCGACGGACCGGCCGCGCAGCGGCGCCGGGACCGCGGGCAGGTCCGGGTTCTCGGCCAGCATCACCGAGGAGGCCATGGGGTCGGGCAGCGAGCGGGTCCATTCGGTGTAGGCGTGCAGGACGTCGCCGGCCGCGTCCGCGGGGAAGTAGAGCCCGCCGCCGTACAGCCACGGCACCGGGAACAGGTCGATCTCCATGCCGACGACGACGCCGAAGTTGTCCTTGCCGCCGCGGACCGCCCAGAACAGGTCGGGGTCGCTGCCGGGGCCGACGTCGCGGATGCGGCCGTCGGCGGTGACCAGGCGCAGCCGCCGCACGTGGTCGGCGGCGAAGCCGAAGCGGCGGCCGAGCAGGCCCGCGCCGCCGCCGGTGGTGTACCCGACCGCGCCCACGTTCGGGCTGGAGCCGTTGAGCGGGGCCAGGCCGTGCGGGGCGGCGCGCTCCACGACCCGCCGCCACCGCGTCCCCGCCTCCACCCAGGCGGTCCTTGCCGCCGGGTCCACCTCGACGCCGTCCATCCGCCCGGTGTTGATCAGCGCGGCGCCGTCGGCCGCCACCGAGGGGCTGTGGCCGGTGGCCATGACGCCGACGGCCCGGCCCTGCGCCACGGCCGTCCGCACGGCGTCGGCGACGTCCCGCTCGCCGCGCGCCGCGGCCACCCACGCCGGACGCGATTCCACGGCCCGGTTGAGCCCCATCCGCTCTCGGTCGTATTCAGGCGCGCCAGGTCGAAAGATCCGGATCGGAGATACGTTCATGCAGGTCAACGTAGCCACGCCCCGGACGGGCGGTCTTGTAGGAAACGGCCGCCCCACCCCGCCCCGCGCCCTGGTCCGAGATCGGCCGCGCGCTCGGCCGCGCATTCGGCATCGGTCAGGAATCGAGAAGCGCGGCCCGGCGGCGCGTGGCTAGCGTGAGCTGCGTGGACACCGGAACGTCCACGCCACGACCCAGTACGCGAACCCATAGGAGTGATCATGGCTGGTTCTTCCACGCAGGGGATCAAGACGGTGCTGCACCCGGTGTCGGACCTGGCGGCGGCGACCGCCGTGTACACGGCGCTGCTGGGCGTCGGGCCGACCGCCGAGTCGTCCTACTACGTCGGGTTCGACGCGGAGGGGCAGCACATCGGGCTGGTGCCGGACGGCGGCCCGCAGAAGCTGGCGTCGCCGGTCGCGTACTGGCACGTCGCCGACATCGCGGCGAAGCTGGCGGAGGTGACGGCGGCGGGCGCGGCGGTGCGCGAGGAGCCCCGCGACGTCGGCGGCGGGCGGCTCGTCGCGACGTTCACCGACCCCGACGGCAACGTCCTCGGGCTCGTCCAGGACCAGTGAGCCGCCCGGCCCGCTCCCCCGCCCGGCCGGGGGCGGGCTGGTCGGGGCGCCCGCCGGGCGGACGTACTGTGTTAAGCCGCCCTAATCTAAACGCGCCGTGGTAGAGCCCGGCGATTTCCCCGCCGGACGGATGGAGACGATCGATGAGCACGACCCCGGGCACCGCCGACGCCCGCCCGCAGGACCCCGAGACCACCGCCGCCGGGGGCGGGGGCGGGGCGCGCCCCGCGGACGCGCACGACATGATCCGCGTGCACGGCGCGCGGGAGAACAACCTCAAGGACGTGAGCGTCGAGATCCCCAAGCGGCGGCTGACGGTGTTCACGGGCGTGTCGGGGTCGGGCAAGAGCTCGCTGGTGTTCGCGACGATCGCGGCGGAGTCGCAGCGGCTGATCAACGAGACCTACAGCGCGTTCGTGCAGGGGTTCATGCCGACGCTGGCGCGTCCCGACGTCGACGTCCTGGACGGCCTGACCACGGCGATCATCGTGGACCAGGAGCGGATGGGCGCCAACCCCCGCTCGACGGTCGGGACGGCCACCGACGCCAACGCGATGCTGCGGATCCTGTTCAGCAGGCTCGGCGAGCCGCACATCGGGTCGCCGCAGGCGTTCTCGTTCAACACGGCGTCGGTGCGGGCGTCCGGCGCGATCACCGTGGAGCGCGGCGACCGCAAGGCCGAGCGGGTCAGCTTCACGCGGGCGGGCGGGATGTGCCCGCGCTGCGAGGGGATGGGCAGCGTCACCGACATCGACCTGTCCCAGCTCTATGACGCCGACAAGTCGCTCGCCGAGGGCGCGATCACCGTTCCCGGGTACAAGGCGGACGGGTGGTCGGTGCGGTTCTTCACCGAGTCGGGGTTCTTCGACCCGCACAAGCCGATCCGCGACTACACCGACGCCGAGCTGCACAACCTGCTGCACCGCGAGCCCGGCAAGGTGAAGATGAACGGCATCAACATGACCTACGAGGGTCTGGTGCCGCGGGTGCAGAAGTCGCTGCTGTCCAAGGACCGGGAGGCGATGCAGCCGCACATCCGCGCGTTCGTGGACCGGGCGGTCACCTACACGGCGTGCCCGGACTGCGGCGGGACGCGCCTGAGCGAGGCGGCCCGGTCGTCGAAGATCGCGGGGATCAGCATCGCGGACGCGTGCGCGATGCAGATCAGCGACCTGGCGGAGTGGGTCGCGGGCCTGGACGAGCCGTCGGTCGCGCCACTGCTGGGGTCGCTGCGCCACACCCTGGACTCGTTCGTGGAGATCGGCCTCGGGTACCTGTCGCTGGACCGCCCGGCGGGGACGCTGTCGGGCGGGGAGGCGCAGCGCACGAAGATGATCCGGCACCTCGGGTCGTCGCTGACCGACGTCACCTACGTGTTCGACGAGCCGTCGATCGGGCTGCACCCGCACGACGTCCAGCGGATGAACGAGCTGCTGCTGCGGCTGCGGGACAAGGGCAACACGGTGCTGGTGGTGGAGCACAAGCCGGAGGCGGTCGCGATCGCCGACCACGTCGTCGACCTCGGCCCGGGAGCCGGGACGGCGGGCGGCGAGGTGGTGTTCGAGGGCACCGTCGAGGGGCTGCGCGCGTCGGGCACGCTCACCGGCCGGCACCTGGACGACCGGGCGTCGCTGAAGGCGTCGGTGCGGGCGCCGTCGGGGGCGCTGGAGGTCCGCGGCGCCGACTCCCACAACCTGCGGGACGTGGACGTCGACATCCCCCTCGGCGTCCTGACCGTGGTGACCGGGGTGGCGGGGTCGGGCAAGAGCTCGCTGATCCAGGGGTCGGTCGCGGGCCGCGACGGCGTCGTCGTGGTCGACCAGGCCGCGATCCGCGGGTCGCGGCGCAGCAACCCGGCGACCTACACGGGCCTGCTGGACCCGATCCGCAAGGCGTTCGCGAAGGCCAACGGCGTCAAGCCCGCCCTGTTCAGCGCGAACTCCGAGGGCGCCTGCCCCGCCTGCAACGGCGCCGGGGTCCTCTACACCGACCTCGGGATGATGGCGGGGGTCGCGACGACGTGCGAGGAGTGCGAGGGCCGCCGGTTCGAGGCGTCGGTGCTGGACCACCTGCTCGGCGGCCGCGACATCGCCGAGGTCCTGGCGATGCCGGTCGCCGAGGCCGCGGAGTTCTTCGCCGCGGGCGAGGCGAAGACCCCCGCCGCGCACAAGATCCTCACGCGGCTGTCCGACGTCGGCCTCGGCTACCTGCGGCTCGGGCAGCCGCTGACGACCCTGTCGGGCGGTGAGCGGCAGCGGCTGAAGCTGGCGACGCACATGGCCGAGAAGGGCGGCGTGTACGTGCTGGACGAGCCGACCGCGGGCCTGCACCTGGCGGACGTGGAGCAGCTCCTCGGCCTGCTGGACCGGCTCGTCGACTCCGGCAAGTCGGTGATCGTGATCGAGCACCACCAGGCGGTGATGGCGCACGCCGACTGGATCATCGACCTCGGGCCGGGCGCGGGCCACGACGGCGGCCGGGTGGTGTTCGAGGGGACGCCCGCCGACCTCGTCGCGGCCCGGTCGACGCTGACCGGGGAGCACCTGGCGGCCTACGTCGGGGCGTGACCGCCGCACCGGCGGCGCCGCCCGGCCCGCCCGGCCCGCGCGGGCGCCCGCGGCGGCCGACCAGCGGCGGCGCCGCCGGGTATGGCACGATCTGGTGCGTGACCGGTTCGGGGGCGTCCGAGGGGACGGCGGAGGCGCGGCGGCTGCGCGACCTCGCGCGGCTGCGCGGCGTCCGCGACCGGATCGACCGGGAGTACGCGCGGCCGCTGGACGTGGAGGCCCTCGCGCGCGGGGCGAACATGTCGGCCGGGCACCTGAGCCGCGAATTTCGCCGCGCCTACGGCGAGTCGCCCTACGGGTACCTGATGACGCGGCGGATCGAGCGGGCGATGGCGCTGCTGCGCCGCGGCGACCTGTCGGTCACCGAGGTGTGCTTCGAGGTGGGCTGCGCGTCGCTCGGGACGTTCAGCACCCGGTTCACCGAGCTGGTCGGGGTGCCGCCGAGCGTGTACCGCAGGCAGGCGGCGGAGGCGACGCAGGGCATGCCGCCGTGCGTGGCCAAGCAGGTGACCAGGCCCCTCCGAAGCCGCTGACCGCGCCGCCTGCCCGTGCCGCGCCCGCGGGCGGGCGGTTAGCGTGGCGGTCATGGGCATCAGCATTCACTCGGCGTTCCTGCCGCACGACGACCCGGAGGCCGCGCTGGCGTTCTACCGGGACGCCCTGGGGTTCGAGGTGCGGGGCCAGGTCGCCTACGGGGACCTGCACTGGATCACGATCGGCCCGCCGGGGCAGCCGGGCACGTCCATCGTCCTGCACCCGCCGGCGGCCGACCCGGGGGTGAGCGAGCGGGAGCGCCGCACGGTCGCGGAGATGATGGCGAAGGGCGTCTACGGCGGGATCATCCTGGCGACCGGTGACCTGGACGGGACGTTCGAGCGGCTGCGGGCGGGCGGGGCGCAGGTCGTCCAGGAGCCGGTGGACCAGCCGTACGGGGTGCGGGACTGCGCGTTCCGGGACCCGGCGGGCAACATGGTCCGCATCCAGCAGCGGCCCTGAACCGCGGCCGGGCGTGGAGGGGTCTCCCCGGCAGGGATCGAACCTGCGCTTCCGGCTTCGGAGGCCGGTGCTCTGTCCGCTGAGCTACGGGGAGGGGACCCCGCCCCCAGGGTGACAGGGGGGGCGGGGCGGAGACGCCGGTGGGATTCGAACCCACGTGGAACGGTTTTGCAGACCGTCGCCTGAGACCGCTCGGCTACGGCGCCGCGTCCCCCTGAACCGGGGGGTCGGGTCGGAGGGGTGGGGCGGAGGGGGAGATGGAAAGGGCCGCGCTTCCGGTCGGGGAAGGCGGCCTGCCGCTGGGCTGTGAAGCCGGGGTGTCAGGGGGCCGCCGGGCGGGTCCGGGCGCGATCGCCGCGTCGACAGGTCATGACCGCTCCTCCGGTGGCTCGGGCGCCGGGTGCGCCCGCGTGATCAGGGTGCCCCGCCGCCCGTCCCACCCGCAACGCCTTTTTCCGCAGCCCGCCGCGCACGGGACCCGGCCCGGGGGTCTTTCGGCGGGGTTTTTTCATTGAACGGAATGATGATGTTCCTGTGAACGCCCCGCGTTGCGAGGGTGGTACGGGGCACGTGTGCAGTCCCCCGCGGCCCCCGGGGGCAGTCCGGTGGGCGGCCGGTCGGGGCGCGGCCCGGATGAGGAGGAGCGATGACGTTGCTCGACCCCGGCGTGTGGACCGGGAAGATCTTCGACGGCGGGTGGGTCGCCGGGGACGGCGGCTCCTACGCCGTCACCGAGCCCGCGACCGGCGCGACGCTCGGCACGATCGGGCAGGCCGGCGCGGCCGACGCGGCCCGCGCGGCGCGGTCGGCCGCGGCGGCGCAGCGGGACTGGGCGGCCCGCACCTACGAGGAGCGCGCCGCCGTCCTGCGCCGGGCGGGACGCCTGTTCGAGGACCACGCCGCCGAGGTGGAGGAGTGGCTGGTCCGCGAGGCCGGGTCGATCCCGCCGAAGGCGCAGCTGGAGGCGCACTTCGCGGCGAGCCTGTGCTACGAGTCGGCGGCGCTGGCCTCCCACCCGCAGGGCATCGTGCTGCCGTCGGCGCAGCCGCGGTGGAGCCTGTCGCGGCGCCGCCCCGCCGGGGTCGTCAGCGTGATCGCGCCGTTCAACTTCCCGCTGATCCTGTCGATGCGGTCGGTGGCGCCCGCGCTGGCGCTCGGCAACGCCGTCCTGCTGAAGCCCGACCCGCGGACGGCCGTGTGCGGCGGCGTCACGATCGCGCGGATCTTCCAGGAGGCGGGCCTGCCGGAGGGCCTGCTGCACCTGCTGCCCGGCGGCCGCGAGCCCGGCGAGGCCGTGGTGACCGCCCCGGAGGTGCGGGTGGTGTCCTTCACCGGGTCCACCGCCGCGGGACGCGTCATCGGCGAGGTGTGCGGACGGCTGCTGAAGCGCGCCCACCTGGAGCTCGGCGGCAACAACGCGCTGATCGTCCTGCCGGGCGCGAACGTCCCCGACGCGGTGTCGGCGGCGGCGTGGGGAGCGTTCCTGCACCAGGGGCAGATCTGCATGACCTCCGGGCGGCACCTGGTCCACGAGAGCCTGCACGAGGAGTACGTCGCGGCGCTGGCCGACAAGGCCGACAAGCTCGCCGTCGGCGACCCCCACACCGCGCAGGTCGCGCTCGGGCCGATCATCGACGAGGGGCAGCTCGCCCACGTCGACGGCCTCGTCCGCGACACGGTCGCGGCGGGCGCGCGGCTCGCCGCGGGCGGCACCCACGAGGGCCTGTTCTACCGGCCGACCGTCCTCGCGGAGGTGACCCCGGACATGCCCGCCTACGCGCAGGAGGTGTTCGGGCCGGTCGCGCCGGTCGTGCCGTTCTCCACCGCCGAGGAGGCGATCGCGCTGGCGTCCGACTCCGAGTACGGGCTGTCGCTCGGGATCCTCGGCGACGTCGGCCAGGCGATGAAGATCGCCGACGCGGTGCAGACGGGCCTGGTGCACATCAACGACCAGACCGTCAACGACGAGCCGGTGGTGCCGTTCGGCGGGGTCGCCGCCTCGGGCAACGGGTCCCGGTTCGGCGGCCCGGACGCCAACATCGAGGCGTTCACCGAGGCGCAGTGGGTGACCGTCCGCGGCGAGATCGCCACCTACCCCTTCTGATTCAGGGCCTGAATCAGGGAGGGGTGCAGGGCGCGGACCAGGGCCACCCACCGGTCGGGGTGGACGTCGGCGACGACCGCGCCGCGGGGCAGCCCGGCGGCGCGGAACGCGGCGTCCACCCGCCGGGCCGGGTGGACGGTGCGCAGCGAGGCCCGCAGCGTCCCGCCGACGCCGGTGAACCCCAGGTCGACGCAGTCGAGGTAGGCGCCCATCGCGGCGGCGGGCAGCAGCGGGACCGGGCGGCGGTCCAGCCGCAGCACCGCCGAGTCCACGCGCGGGACGGGACGGAACCGGTCCCGCCCGATCCGCCGTCCCAGCCGCCACCCGAACTCCGGCCACGTCCGCACGGTCAGGCGGCTCCACCGCCCGTAGTCGCCGGTGCGCTTGCGCGCGTACTCCCGCTGGACGATCAGCGTCGCCGACGCCAGCGACGGCGCGTCCAGGGCCCACCCGACGATCCGGGACGTGGCCGCGTAGGGGATGCTCCCGGCCAGGTGGAACCGGCCGCGCGGCGGCCGGGCCCGCAGGAAGTCGCCGGTCACGCAGGTCACGTGCGGCAGGCCCGCGCACCGGTCGGCGAGCCGCGCCGCCATCACCGGGTCGATCTCGTAGGCGATGACGCGGCGGGCGCGCCCGGCGAGCGCGGCGGTGATGCGGCCGTCGCCGGCGCCCGCCTCCACGACCAGGCCGCCGGGGCCGTCGCCGACGGCGCGGGCGTAGCGGGCGATGATCTCGGGGTCGGCGAGGAAGTTCTGCGACAGCGCGCGGCGGGCATGGCCCCGGGCACTGCGGCTCCCGGCGCGGTTCGTGGTGCGGTTCGTACTGCGGTCGGTGGTGCGGTTCACGGTCACCGTGTCCTGGGTCCCCGGCCCGTCGCGGGCCGGTCGGGCGGTCGAGGGACGCTCGAAGGCCCTGGACGACGGCAGGCGCGAACGGCGCGGACACCGGCGGCGCGGTCAGCGCGGCCCGCGCACCGGCAGACGGCGCCGCGCTGAAGCGGGCGGCGCCGTGCGGACGGCGGGCGGTGCTGCGAGGCGGCGGCCGGCGTTCACCTGAACGCGGGCGCTCACCTCACGCGGACGGACGCGCGCATGGACGCGCGCATGGACGCGCGCATGGACGCGCGCATGGACGCGCGCATGGGGCGCGTCCCGTCACACGGAGTGGAACCGGGCGGGCGTCAGCGGCCCGCCGGGTGGTCAAGCGCCGGCGCGGCCTGGACGGTCCAGGGCGGGGCGACGCTCACGCAGCCGAACGGCGACGGCGGCGGAGACGATCACCCGCGCCGCGCCGTCGTAATAAGCGCTCATGCGGGCCAGCCTAAAACAGGGCCCGCGCCGTCCCCAAACCTTTTTCCGCGAGCACGCCGCGGACCGCGCCCGGACACGGCCGACCAGGGGCCGAACGGCCGCCGCCCACGGGCTTACCGGGGGCATTGACACGCGTGAACGATCCGTTTCCCGGCGGCGGCCCGGCCGTGACCTGCACACAAAGCCGCTTGCCGTCCCGTTTATCCCGCTTGACGCGGGCAATCAACTCTTCAACCCCGGGCGACCGGGACGCACAGGTCGAGGAGGCCCCGCCGTGTACAGGACGCACGAGATGCGGATGGTCCGGACCGAGGAGTCCGGG
Source organism: Actinomadura chibensis NBRC 106107 (assembly GCF_001552135.1). Lineage (GTDB taxonomy): Bacteria > Actinomycetota > Actinomycetes > Streptosporangiales > Streptosporangiaceae > Spirillospora > Spirillospora chibensis. The sequence continues at coordinate 462,578 of NZ_BCQP01000010.1, forward strand.
CTGGAGGAGTGGGCCTGCCCCACCTGCGGCCGCCGCATGCTGCTGCGCTGGCCGCCCCACTACGAGAAGAGGATCGTCGAACCCGGCGACGCCCGCGCCTGCCACGTCGGCAGCGCGGCCCCCGGCCCCACCGGGACCGGCGGCTCACCCGACGCCCCACCCGAGACGCCCGGCACGTCCGGGGAGCGGGAGGGCGGCGACCGGTGGCGCGACGCGCGCCGCTGGCTCCGCGAGACCGGCGTCGACGCCGTCCCCCCGGCCGCCGAGGCCAACCGCTCCGAACCCGTCTGACCGGCCGCTCAAAGCGCGCCGCCCACAACCCGCGGGTCAGGGGCGGGACAGCTCGGCGCGCATCAGGTCCAGGCCCATCGGGCCGAGGTCCAGCGCCCGCCGGTGGAACTCCTTCAGGTCGAACGCCGCGCCGTCCCGGCGCCGCGCCGCCTCCCGCGCCTCCAGCCAGATCTTCTCCCCCAGCTTGTACGCGATCGCCTGCCCCGGACGCCCCAGGTAACGGTCGATCTCGAACGCCACCTCCGCGCCCGACCGCGGGCCCGCGTGCGCGGCCAGGAACTCCCGGCCGAGCTCCGGCGTCCACCGCTCGCCCTCGTGGAACCCCGTCCCCGCCGGGATCTCCAACTCCAGGTGCATCCCGATGTCCAGGATCACCCGCGCCGCGCGGAACTGCTGACCGCCCGCCAGCATCCCCAGCCGGTGCGCCGGATCCGGGTAGTGGCCGAGCTCGTCCATCAGCCGCTCCGCGTACAGGCCCCACCCCTCGCAGTGCCCCGGGTGCAGCTCGCTCGACACCCGCTGGAACCGGTTCAGCACCGGGTTCAGCGTCGTCACGCCCAGCTGGAGGTGGTGCCCGGGCACCCCCTCGTGGAACATGGTCGCCGGAACGCTCCAGGTCACGATGTCCGCCGACGGGTCGTCGACCGTCCACCACACCGTCCCCGGACGCGACAGGTCCTCCGCCGGCGCCAGGTAGTACACCCCCGCCTCCACCGGCGGGATCCGGCACTCGATCCGCCGCAACGGCTCCGGAATGTCGAAGTGCACCCCGTCCAGGTCCGCGATCGCCCGGTCCGCGAGCTCCTGGATCCACGCCCGGAACGCCTCCGCGCCCCGCATCCGGTGCGCCGGATCGGCGTCCAGCGCCGCCACCACCTCCGGCAGCGGCGCACCCGGCAGGATCGCCTCCGCCGCCTCGGCCATCTGCGCCTCGACCCGCGCCAGCTCCTCCCAGCCCCACGCGTACGTCTCCGCCAGGTCCAGCTCCGTGCCGAGGAAGTCCCGCACCCCCAGCCGGTACCGGTCCGCGCCGAGCGCGTCCCGCTCCGGCGCCCGGCCCGCCAGCTCACCCGTCAGGAACTCCGCGAACTCCCCCAGCGCCGCCGACGCCGCCTCCACCGCCGCGTCCAGCGCCCCCCGCAGCGGACCGTCCGGGACCTGGTACCGGCCCGCCAGCTCACCCAGATACGCCGGGACGTCCAAGCACTCGCGCGCGCTGCGCAGCACCTGCCGCCGCGCCGCCACCCGGCCACGCCCGCACGCCCGCTCCAGACCGTCCCGCAACCCGCCGAGCGCCCCCGGCAGCGCCGACACCCGCGCCAGCACCGCTTCCCAGTCGCTGTCCTTGCCCTGGTCGAGCAGCTCGACCGCCGTCCGGAGCCGCTGCACCGGACCGTCGGTCGTATCGAGCCAGCCCTCGCGGACGCCCGCCTCGTCCAGCGCGACGTCCACCTCCAGGCGCTCCCGCAGCACCGCCGCGGCGATCCGCCCCGCCTCACCCTCCACCGGGGTCCGCGCGAGCTCCGCCAGCGTCGCGCGCGCCAGCTCCGCGCGCGCCGCCACGCCGTCCGGGCCGTAGTCGGTCAGCCGCGCGTCCTGCCCCGAGATCCCCATCATCGCCGCCAGGCAGGGGTCCAGCGCTGCGAACGCGTCCACGTACCGGTCGGCCAGTTCATCCAGTGCGGTCACCGCCCTAGGCTACGGCCACCCGCCCCCATTGGGCGATCATGAAAATGTGCCAAAACGGTGGAACCTTCAACGGAATTGTCAACGTGTCGCGGCCGCCAACCGCACGCCCAGCCCCACCAGCACCACACCCGACACCTGGTCCAGCCGCCGCCGCACCACCGGCCGCACCAGCACCCGCCGCGCCGCCCCCGCCAGCCACACCACCACCGCGTACCAGGCCAGATCGATCAACGCCCACAGCACCGAGAACCCCACCAGCACCACCGGCACCGGCCACCCGTCCGGCACGAACTGCGGCAGGAACGACACCGCGAACACCCCCGCTTTCGGATTGGCGAAATTCGTCACCAGACCCAGCCGATACCACCGCCACCCCGACGGCCCGCCCCCGTCCCCCGCTCCCCCATCACCCGGGCCCCCATCACCCGCCGCGGCGACACCGTCATCGCGGTCATCGCCGACGCGGCGGCGCGCATGCCACAGCGCCCGCACCCCGAACCACACCAGCACCGCCGCGCCCGCCACCCGCAACCCGTCATAGGCCAGCCGCGACGCCGCCAGCAGCGCCGACAGGCCCACCGCCGCCGCCACCCCCCACACCAGCACCCCGGTCTCGTTCCCCAGCACCGCCGCCAGCCCCGCACGGCGCCCCGACCGCACCGACACCCGCATGATCACAACCGTGCTCGGCCCCGGCGCCATCGCGATCAACACCGCCGCGCCCGCGAACGCGACCAGACTCCCCAGCATCCCCCCATGCTCGCCCGCCCCGCCGAAACACGGCAAACCCTTTCCCGGGCGCCACCGCACCACCCCACAGCGCTACCGGACGCTACAACGGCCCATCGCCGTCCTCACCGCCACCACCGCCCGGACCCGGCGACGGCGACTGACCCGGCTGACCCGGCTGCCCCGGCGCCGACGTGGGCGGCGGACTCGGACTCCCCGGCGACGGCGACGGCTCACCCGGCCGACCCGGCGCCGACGTCGGCGGCGGCCGCGACGGCACCGGAAACGACGGCGTCGGCTCCGGCGGCGGAGGCGGCGGCTCCTTCGCCTCCGGCTGACACGCGAACAGCACCCCCATCAACAACGCCAGCACCAGCAACCCCGCCGCCAGCCCCAGCACACCCCCGACCAGACTCCGCTCCGGCGGACGCTCCACCACCACCGGCCCCGCCCCGCCCGGACCCGGCGGCGGCTCCGGACGCTCCAACGCCGGCTCCGCCGACCCCAGCCAATACGGCTGGAACTGCGGCCCCCGACGCCGCCGACCACCCCACCACGGACGCCCCGACCCCTGGAACACCACCGGCTCCAGAAACCGCTCCGCACCCGCACGATCCGCCTCATACGCCGTCGCCACCCACGGCGCCGGACCATCCGGCTGCGCCGCCACCACCGGCGCCGGATCACCCGGCCCCCCACCCGACACCCCACCGGGCCCGCCCGGCCCACCACGCCCCGGCACCGCCGCGTTGATCGCCGCACGGAACCGGTCCCGCGCCGCCGCGTCCCCCGCCGCACCCCGGTTCAACACCGCCACACTCGCGCGCCGCCCCTCACCGTCCACCCCCAGGAACACGATCCCGGCGGCCGACTCCGACAAACGCGCCGACAAACGAAACGGCCCCAACCGGTCAGGATCACCCGGGGGCAACGGCCTCGACATGGCCGCAACACTAACAACCACCCCCTACGATCAGCCCCGAGACACGACCCACCCCCCGCCCCCACAGGCCTCCCGCCCCCGCCCACCGCCCCACCCGAACCGATCACCCGCAACACGCACGTATCCCCAACGAACGGGTACAAGTGATCGCGTAGTGTCGAAAACGCGCCCAGCCCAGGCACCCGACGGACACTGAGGGGAAACCCGTCATGACCATCGCCGCCACCGACGTCGACGAGGCCGCAGCACTCCTGCAGAACACCCTCGCCGAAGTCAAGAAGGTCATCGTCGGCCAAGACCACATGGTCGAACGCCTCGTCGTCGCCCTCCTCGCCCGCGGCCACTGCCTCGTCGAAGGCGTCCCCGGCGTCGCCAAGACCCTCGCCGTCGGCACCCTCGCCCAAGTCGTCGGCGGCACCTTCGCCCGCCTCCAGTTCACCCCCGACCTCGTCCCCTCCGACATCGTCGGCACCCGCATCTACCACCCCTCCACCGAACAGTTCGACGTCGAACTCGGCCCCGTCTTCGTCAACTTCGTCCTCGCCGACGAAATCAACCGCGCCCCCGCCAAAGTCCAGTCCGCCCTCCTCGAAGTCATGGCCGAACGCCAGGTCTCACTCGGCGGCAACACCTACCCCCTCCCCAAACCCTTCATCGTCCTCGCCACCCAGAACCCCATCGAATCCGAAGGCGTCTACCCCCTCCCCGAAGCACAACGCGACCGCTTCCTCATGAAGATCGACGTCCACCACCCCGCCGCCCACGAGGAACTCCAAATCCTCCAGCGCATGAGCGTCGACCCACCCGAAGCCGCCCAGACCCTCGACACCGACCGCCTCGCCGCACTCCAACGCGCCGCCGAAGAGGTCTCCGTCCACGAACTCATCGCCGACTACATCGTCCGCCTCGTCATGGCCACCCGCGAACCCGACCAGTACCGCCTCCCCGACCTCCGCGGCGTCATCGACATCGGCGCCAGCCCCCGCGCCACCCTCGGCCTCGCCGCCACCGCCCGCGCCCTCGCCCTCCTGTCCGGACGCGACTACGTCCTCCCCGACGACGTCCGCGCCGTCGCCCGCGACGTCATGGCCCACCGCCTCGTCCTCACCTTCGACGCCCTCGCCGACGGCGTCGACGCCGCCGACGTCATCACCCAGATCATCACCGCCGTCCCCCCGCCACGCGTCGTGTGGAACCACGGATCGGCGGCGGTGACCACCGCATGACCCCCCGCCACCCCACCACCGGACGGAGGCGCAGCGGCAAACTCGCCCACCTCGCCCCCGAACGCACCCTCCGCCGCCTCGAACTCCAGGTCACCCGCCGCCTCGACGGCCTCCTCAACGGCGAACACCTCGGCCTCCTCCCCGGCCCCGGCACCGAACTCGCCGAAGCACGCCTCTACCAACCCGGCGAAGACGACGTCCGCCACATGGACTGGGCCGTCACCGCCCGCACCACCACCCCCCACGTCCGCGACCTCATCGCCGACCACGAACTCGAAGCCTGGGCCCTCGCCGACCTCACCCCCAGCATGGACTTCGGCACCACCACCATGACCAAACGCGACCTCGCCGTCGCCGCCCTCGCCGCCGTCGGCTTCCTCACCGTCCGCCTCGGCGACCGCGTCGGCGCCTACCTCCTCCACCACGACGGCATGCGCCGCTGGCCCGCCCGCACCGGCAAAGCCGCCCTCTACGCCCTCCTCCAAGCCGTCCTCGACGCCCAGTCCGTCGACGACACCACCCCCGGCACCACCCGCACCGGCACCGCCTCCCCCCGCGACCTCCCCGCCGCCATCGCCTCCCTCGACCGCGGCCAGACCCGCCGCGGCCTCCGCGTGATCATCTCCGACTTCCTCGGCCCCGACGGCGCCGACCCCACCGGCCTCCCCGCCGCCCACACCACAGGCCGCGCCCACGACGCCCACCCCGACTGGGAACGGCCCCTCCGCCGCCTCACCACCCGCCACCAGGTCCTCGCCATCGAGATCATCGACCCCCGCGAACTCGACCTCCCCGACGTCGGACTCGTCGAGATGACCGACCCCGAGACCGGCGCCGTCCACGAGATCGTCCTCAACCGCCGCACCCGCGAACGCTACGCCGCCGCGGCCGCCGCCCAACGCGCCCGCACCCGCGACGCCCTCCGCCGCTGCGGCGCCCACCACCTCGTCCTGCGCACCGACCGCGACTGGATCGCCGACATCGCCCGCTTCGCCCTCCGCCAGCGCCGCGCCGCAGGCCGGCCCGTCACCACCGCGGGAGCGCGCCCATGACCTTCCTGTCACCAGAACGCCTCTGGCTGCTCGGCCTGCTCCCACTCCTGGCCGCCGCCTACACCCTGCTCCAGCTCCGCCGCAGCCGCTACGCCGTCCGCTTCACCAACCTCGCCCTGCTCTCCCAGGTCGCCCCGCGCCGCCCCGGCTGGCGCCGGCACGTCGCCGCCGCCCTCTTCCTCATCATGATCACCCTCATGATGATCGGGTTCGCCCGCCCCGCCGACTCCGTCAAGGTCCCCCGCGACCGCGCCACCATCATGGTCGCCATCGACGTCTCCCTGTCCATGATGGCCAGGGACGTCCCACCCAGCCGCTTCGACGCCGCCAAGGCCGCCGCCAAGAAGTTCATCGACGAGCTCCCCGCCCGCTTCAACGTCGGCGTCGTCGGCTTCGCCGGAAACGCCAACCTCATCGCCGCCCCCTCCGCCGACCGCGCCGCCGCCATCGCCTCCATCGACCAGCTCGTCCTCGCCAAACGCACCGCCATCGGCGAGGCCGTCTTCACCTCGCTGCAGGCCATCCGCTCCTTCGACGCCGACGCCAGCCAGGACCCGCCGCCCGCCCACATCGTCCTGCTCTCCGACGGCGACAACACCACCGGACGCTCCGTCCAGGAGGCCATCGACGCCAGCCGCGGCGCCCACGTCCCCGTCTCCACCATCGCCTTCGGCACCCCCTACGGCACCGTCGACATCGAAGGCGAGACCACCAGCGTCTCGGTCAACAAGGAGACCCTGCGCGCCCTCGCCGACAGCACCGAGGGCAAGTCCTACGAGGCCGCCGACGCCGGACAGCTCCGCGAGGTCTACGCCAACATCGGCACCTCCCTCGGCTTCAAGACCGAGCACCGCGACGTCGCCGCCCGTTACCTCGGCATCGCGCTGATCTTCGCGCTCGCCGCCGGCGGCGCGTCCCTCGCCTGGTTCTCCCGGCTGCCCTAGCGCGGCCCGCCCGAGCGCCCGCACCGGCGCGGCGCCGGTACCCGCGCGACGCTGGTACGGTCGGCCGACGTGGGGGAACACTACTTCGCCGAACGGCCCGGCACCGCGAGCCGCCGCCGCACCGTCGACCTCGTCCTGCCCGACCTGCACCTGCGGCTCGACACCGACGCCGGCGTGTTCTCCCCCGACCGGATCGACCCCGGCACCCGCATCCTCCTCGAGACCGTCCCTCCGCCGCCGCCCACCGGCGACCTCCTCGACCTGGGCTGCGGATACGGGCCCATCGCCCTCACCCTCGCGAAACGCTCTCCCCAGTCGATGGTTTGGGGCGTGGACGTTAATCGCAGGGCCTTGGAACTCGCCGAGGGTAATGCTCAAGCCGCTGGCCTTGACAATGTAAGGTTCAGGGTGGCGGACGACATCGACCCCGGCCTCCGCTTCGCCGCGATCTGGTCCAACCCCCCGATCCGCGTCGGCAAGACCGCCCTGCACGACCTCCTCCTGGCCTGGCTCCCCCGCCTCTCCCCCGGCGGCGCCGCGCACCTCGTCGTCCAGCGGCACCTCGGCTCCGACTCCCTGCAGCGCTGGCTGGACGGCCAGGGCCTCCCCGCCGAGCGGGTCGCGTCCCGGTCCGGATACCGGGTCCTGCGCGTCACGGCCCGCCCCGAACCCGACACGGAAGGCACCACCCGATGAGCGGCCCGACCACCCCCGGACGCCGGCAGCTGCGCGGCACCGACGTCAAGCGCCTCAACCGCGACTGGCGCCGCCGCACCGAAGCCCGCCTCGGCCTGCTCGTCGAATCGGTCACCCAGCCGTTCAACACCGGCTCCATCGTCCGCAGCGCCGCCGCGTTCGGCGTCGAGCGCGTCTGGTTCGCCGGGAACGCCACTCCCCCGACGCAGAAGGGCGTCGACAAGACCGCGCTCGGCACGCTGCGGCTCGTCCCGTGGGAGCACGCCGGGTCCGCCGCCGACGCCGCGGCCGCCGTCCGCAAGGAGGGCCTGCGGCTCGTCGCGATCGAGCTCACCGGCGACGCCGTCCCGCTGCACGAGGCGCCCCTGGACGGCGACGTCTGCCTCGCCGTCGGCGGCGAGGACCACGGCTGCTCCCCCGCCCTGCTCGCCGCCGCCGACGCGGTCGCCTACATCCCCCAGATCGGACGCGTCGGCTCCCTCAACGTCGCCGTCGCCACCGCCATCGCCCTCGCCGAGGCCCGCCGCCGCGAATGGACGTCCTGACCCTGCCTGCTTTGCCGAAACGGCAACGTCGTTAGCGGGACGGGCGCCCGTCCGGGCACCATCGCGGCATGGACGAACCCACCAACGGCCAGGAGTTCTGGGACTCCCGCTACGCCGAGCACGAGCACATGTGGAGCGGCGAACCCAACGCCGTCCTCGTCGAGGAGACCGCGGACCTCGACCCCGGCACGGCCCTCGACCTCGGCTGCGGCGAGGGCGCGGACGCGATCTGGCTCGCCCGCCGCGGCTGGCGCGTCACCGCCACCGACATCTCCGCCGTCGCGCTGGAGCGCGCCGCCCGCCACGCCGAGCACGCCGGCGTCGCCGACCGCGTCGACCTCCAGCGCCGCGACCTCGCCGAGTCGTTCCCCGAGGGGTCCTTCGACCTCGTGTCCGCGCACTTCCTGCACTCGCCCCACGAGGGCATGCCGCGCGAGGAGATCCTGCGCGCCGCCGCCGCGGCCGTCGCCCCCGGCGGCACGCTGCTGATCGTCGGGCACGCCGGGCCGCCGCCCTGGGACCCCGACGCCCACGGCGGCGTCCACCTGCCCACCGCCGACGAGGTCCTCGCCTCGCTCGCGCTCCCGGACGGCGACTGGGACGTCCTGCGCAGCGGCGAGCACGAACGCGTCCAGACCGCCCCGGACGGACGCGTCATGACCCGCACCGACAACGCCCTCCGGCTCCGCCGCCGCCCCTGACCGGCTCCCGGGGCGCCGTCACGGACGGGCGGCGGCGCCCTCCATCAGGGCCGTGAACTCCTCCAAGGAGATCTTGCCGTCGCGGTTGGCGTCGGCGGCCACGACCACCTCCACCACGCGCGTGTCGGTCGCGTCCTGGCCGAGCTTCGCCATGAGGTTCTTCAGCTCGGCCGTCGAGATGTAGCCGTCGCCGTCGACGTCCACCAGCTCGAACGTCGCTCTGTACTCGTTCACGTCCGCCACGCCCGCTCCTTGGTCGATCGTTTTGCCGCGGCCGACCGTAGCACCGACGTCACACAACCGCGGGCCTTTACACAGTAAGGTCCGTCGTGACCTCCCCGTCCGACATAATCGGACGGGTGCGCCGCTCGTACGAGTTCCTCGACCACCCCGGACCGATCCCGTTCGCCCACCGCGGCGGCGCCGGCGGCCGCCCGGAGAACTCCATGGCCGCCTTCCAGCGCGCCGTCGACCTCGGCTACCGCTACCTGGAGACCGACGCGCACGCCACCGCCGACGGCGTCGTCGTCGCCTTCCACGACCGCACCCTCGACCGCGTCACCGACCGCAGGGGCGTCATCGCCGAACTGCCCTACGCCGAGGTCGCCAAGGCCCGCATCGGCGGCACCGAGCCCATCCCCCGCCTGGAGGAGCTGCTGTCGTCCTTCCCGGACGCCCGCGTCAACATCGACCTGAAGGACGCCCCCGTCATCGGCCCGCTCGCCGCGGCCCTGCACCGCGCCAAGGCGTGGAACCGGGTGTGCCTGACGTCCTTCTCCACCCGCCGCCTGGCCCAGATGCGCGCCCGGCTGCCGCTGTTCACCGACCGGGACGTGTGCACCGCGCTCGGCCCGCGCGGGGTGATGGCGCTGCGCGCCAAGTCCTACGGCGGCCCCGCCGCCAAGCTGATCCGCCTCGCCGCCACCGGCGTCGCCTGCGCGCAGGTGCCCTACGGGCTCGGGCCCGTCCCGTTCGTCACCGAGTCGTTCGTCGCGCGCGCCCACGAGCTCGGCCTGCAGGTCCACGCCTGGACGGTCAACGAGCCCGCCGACATGCGCCGCCTGCTCGACCTCGGCGTCGACGGCATCATGACCGACGAGCTGCTCGCCCTGCGGGACGTGATGTCGGCCCGCGGCCAGTGGCCCGGCCCCTCCTGAGGCGGCCCCTCCTGAGGCGGGCCCTGCCGGGGCGGGGCGCGGCCGGGAGCGGCGGCCCCGTCAGCGGGTGAAGCCGGGCGGGCGGTACTCGGCCGCGATCCGCATCGGCCCTGACGGGCCGGGACGCTCGGCGGGCCGGGACGGCTGCCCGGGCGGCACCGTCCCGCCGACCTGGAGGTCGAGACGCTGCGACCGGACCATCTCCAGGAGCTCCAGGTCCTCCGGGGAGACCAGCGCGGCCATCACCCGGCCGCGCCGCGTCAGCTTCACCGGCTCGCCGGTGTAGGCGACCCGGTTCACCAGATCCGCGAACTGGGCACGTGCTTCGGTTACCGGAACATCCACGTGATTCATCGTATAGCGAAACTCCCCGCTCTCCCCTGGTCGCCCTCAGCCACACCGCGTTAACGTGCTCACGTACATAGTGTACGAACTGTACAGATGATCAAGGAGGGTCACGTGAGCGACGGACCGATGCGATGGGACGGCGACCGGCCCGGCGAGCGGCCGAACACGCCCTACACGACCTACGTCGGCAGGACGCGGGCCAGCGTCACCGAGGCCCCGCAGCTCGCCGAGGCGCAGCTGTTCGAGCGGCTCCTCGCGCAGCGCATCGTGTTCATCGGCAGCGAGATCGACGACCAGCTCGCCAACCGGGTCAACGCCCAGCTCCTCCTGCTCGCCGCGCACGACGCCCGGCGCGACATCACGATCTACGTCAACTCCCCCGGCGGCGTCGTCGACGCGGGCATGGCGATCTACGACATGATGCAGTTCGTCCCGAACGACATATCCACGGTCGTGATGGGCATGGCCGCGTCCATGGGCCAGACGCTGCTGTGCGCCGGCACCGCGGGCAAGCGCTACGCGCTGCGGCACGCCCGGGTGATGATGCACCAGCCGCACGGCGGGATCGGCGGCACCGCGTCCGACATCAAGATCCAGGCCGAGCAGTCCCTGTACCTCAAGCGGACCCTCGCCGAGCGGACCGCGTTCCACACCGGGCAGCCGCTGGAGCGCATCGAGGCCGACAGCGACCGCGACCGCTGGTTCACCGCCGAGGAGGCCCGCGACTACGGCTTCGTCGACCACGTCATCGACAGCACCGACCGGGTGGGCACATGACACACGCGGAACGCCGCTACCTCGTCCCGTCGTTCGAGGAGCGGACGACTTACGGCCGCAAGGAGACCGACCCCTACAACAAGCTCTTCGAGGACCGGATCGTCTTCCTCGGCACGCCGGTCGACGACGTCAGCGCCAACGACGTGACGGCGCAGCTCCTCGCGCTGGAGGGGATGGACCCCGACCGCCCCATCGCCCTGTACATCAACTCGCCGGGCGGGTCGCTGACCGCGATGCTGGCGATCTGCGACACGATGCGCTACGTCCGGCCGCCGGTCGAGACGACCTGCGTCGGGCAGGCCGGGTCGGCGGCGGCGATCCTGCTCGCCGCGGGCGAGCCCGGCCGCCGGCAGGCGCTGACCGGCGCGCGGATCGTGCTGCACGAGCCCGCGATCGAGGTGTCGCGCGGGTACGCCACCGACCTCGACATCCAGGCCCGCGAGATCCTGCGGCTGCGCGAGCAGGCCGAGGCGATCGTGGCGGAGGCGACCGGCCGCGACCCCGCGACGGTCCGCGCCGACCTGGACCGGACGCGGTACTTCGGCGCCGCCGAGGCCAAGGACTACGGGCTGATCGACGAGGTCGTCACCACCCGCGGCTGACCCGCCCCGGCCGCCGTCCGGCGGGACGATCTCGCCCCGCGGCGCGGCCCGGCCGGAAACGGCAGGGTTGGATCACTCCCCCGGCGGGAATCTTGTCACGGTATTCAGCGTTGGTGATGGCAGGACCGCAAGCCGTCTGGGAGGCACGTGACGATGGCCGAGCGCGCACTTCGCGGCACCCGACTCGGAGCGACGAGCTACGAGAACGATCGCAACACCGATCTGGCCCCTCGCCAAGAGGTCGACTACACCTGCACGAAGGGCCACCGGTTCACCGTGACGCTCGCAGCCGAGGCCGAGGTGCCGATGACCTGGGAATGCCGCAACTGCGGCGCCACGGCCCTGCGGGTCGACGGGGAGCTGCCCCAAGCCAAGAAGGGGAAGCCGCCGCGCACGCACTGGGACATGCTGATGGAACGCAGGACGCTCGAAGACCTTGAGGAGGTCCTCGCGGAGCGGCTGGAGATCCTGCGGGCGGGGCGCCGCCGGTCGGCGTGAGCGGCTGAGAGCACGCGCGGGAAGGGCCCGTACCGGCGACGGTGCGGGCCCTTTCCATGCCCGGGGGGCCCTCAGCGGCCCGCGCGGGGCAGGACGAGGCCGGTCTCGTAGGCGGTCACGACGGCCTGGACCCGGTCGCGCAGCCCCAGTTTGCGCAGGATCCGACTGACGTGGGTCTTGACGGTCTCCTCCCCCACCACCAGCCGCGCGGCGATCTCGGCGTTGGTGAGGCCCTCGGCGACCAGGCGGAGCACGTCGGTCTCGCGCGGGGTCAGCGCGTCCAGGACGCCGGGGCCCGCGGACGGCGGCCGCGGGCGCAGCCGGGCGAACTCCCCGATCAGGCGGCGCGTGACGGCCGGGGCGAGCAGCGCCTCCCCCGCCGCCACCACCCGGACGGCGTCGAACAGGCGCTCGGCGGTGACGTCCTTCAGCAGGAACCCGCTGGCCCCCGCGACCAGGGCGTCGTAGACGTGTTCGTCCAGGTCGAACGTGGTGAGCATCAGGACGCGCGGGGCGTCCGGGGCGGCGGTGACGCGGCGGGTGGCCTCGATGCCGTCCATGACCGGCATCCGCACGTCCATCAGGACGACGTCCGGGCGGTGCTCGCGGCACATCCGCACGGCCGCGGCGCCGTCGGCGGCGGTGGCGACGACGGCGAGGTCGGCCTGGGTGCCGAGCAGCGCCCCGAACCCGGCGCGGACGACCTCCTGGTCGTCGGCGACCACGACGCGGACGCTCACCGCGCTCCGCCGTCCGCGTCGTCGGTCGGCAGCGCCGCCTCGACCAGGAACCCGCCGACCGGCCCCGCGCCGGTGCGCAGCGCCCCGCCGACCGCGGCGGCCCGCTCGCGCATGCCGAGAAGCCCGTGACCGGCCGCCGACCCACCCTGCGGGGCGTCGCCCGGCGGGGGGCCTGGGCCGTTGTCGCGGACGCGGACGAGCAGTTCCGCGGCCGTGTACTCCACCTCCACGTCCACGGCGGCGCCGGGCGCGTGGCGGCGCACGTTGGTCAGCGCCTCCTGGACGATCCGGTACGCGGCCAGCTCCACCCCCGGGTCCAGCGCGGCGACGCTCCCCCGGACGGTCAGCCGCGTGTTCGCCGCGCCCGTCGCCCGGGCCTCGTCGACCAGGTCGAGGAGCTGCTGCAGGCCGGGCTGGGGACGCCGGTCCGGCGCGGCCCCGGCGGCTTCGGCGTCCTCGCGGAGCACGCCGAGCAGGCGCCGCATCTCGGTGAGCGCGGTCCGGGCGGTGTCGCCGATCGCCAGCAGCCGCTTCGCGCCCTCGTCGGGCATGCCGGGGACGGCGAGCCGCGCCGTCTCGGCCTGCACGGAGATCATCGAGATGTGGTGCGCGACGACGTCGTGGAGTTCGCGGGCGATGCGGGCGCGCTCGCCGCGCGCGGTGTGCTCCAGCAGCGTGTGCTCGAACGCGCGGCGGGAGGCGTCCAGCTCGGCGGCCCGCGCCCGCCGCCCGAGCGCCCGGCGGCGCAGCAGCGCGCCCCAGACGGTCACGAGCGCGGCCAGGGCCGCGAAGGCGAACCCCCGGTGCAGGACGCACGCCGCCGGGGCCGCCACGGTGATCGCCGCGGCGGCGGCGGTGATCCGGTCGCGGGCGAGGACGAGCGGGAGCGTGGCGCACACGTCCACCACGATCGCCGCCGACAGCGCCGCACCCCACACCGGCGCCCGGTACACCGCCTCCACGACGGAGGCTGCGGCCAGGCAGGCCCCGGCGACCGGCCACGCGCCGAGGCTCCCCTTCCATCGCGGCGGCCGCCCCGCCGACCACCGTGCGCGCCGTCCCGCGTCGACCTCCACGTCCGCCATTGTGGCGCGGACGGCGGCGCGGCGGCGTCCCCCCGCCGGGGGACGCGCGGTCCCCCCGCCGCCCGCGCCGCGAACGGTCCCGGGGCGTGACGACCCGGCGGCGCCCCGGTCCGTAGCCTCCCGGAGCATGGAGGCAACCATCGAAGTACGGGGGCTGCGCAAGCGGTTCGGGACGACCGTGGCCGTGGACGGCCTGTCGTTCACGGTCGGCCCGGGGCGGGTCACCGGGTTCGTCGGCCCGAACGGCGCGGGCAAGTCCACCACCATGCGGATGATCATGGGGTTGGACCGTCCCGACGCGGGCACGGCGCTCGTCGGCGGGCGGCCCTACCGGTCGCTGCGGACCCCGCTGTGCCGGCTCGGCGCGATGCTGGACGCGTCGGCCGTCCACCCCGCCCGCCGGGCCCGCGACCACCTGCGCTGGCTCGCGCACGCCAACGGCCTGCCCGCCCGCCGGGTGGACGAGGTGATCGAGCAGGCGGGGCTCGGGCCCGCGGCGCGGCGCCGGGCGGGCGGGTTCTCGCTCGGCATGCGGCAGCGGCTCGGGATCGCGGCGGCGCTGCTCGGCGACCCGCCGGTCCTGATGTTCGACGAGCCGGTCAACGGCCTGGACCCCGAGGGCATCGCCTGGATCCGGGGCCTGCTGCGGTCGCTGGCCGCCGAGGGCCGCGCCGTGCTGGTGTCCAGCCACCTGATGAGCGAGCTGGAGGGCGGCGCCGACCACCTCCTCGTGATCGGGCGGGGCCGGCTGATCGCCGACACCCCCGTCGAGGACCTCCTCGCCGCCGCGTCCGACGGGCGGGTCGAGGTGCGCACCGAACGGCGGCGGGAGGCGATGACGGTGCTGGCCCGCGCGGGCGCCACCGTCACCGCGTCGGGGCCGGACGCCCTCGTCGTCGCCGGGCCGACCGCGGAGCGGGTCATCGAGCTGCTCACCGGGGAGGGCGTCGCGTTCAGCGGGATCTCCGCGCACCGGGCGTCGCTGGAGGAGGCGTACATGGAGCTGACCAAGGACGCCCTGGAGTTCCAGGCCGTCGCCGGCGGGGACGCCCGGTGACCGCGCCCGCACCGCCCGCGCCGCCCGCTCCCTACCGCAGCACCGTCGCCGGGGAGGCCCGCGACGGGTTCGGGCGGCTGCTGCTGGCCGAGTGGACCAAGCTGCGCACCGTCCCCCGGTGGACGCTGACCCTCCTCGCCGCCGTCGTGCTGATGGTGGCGGTGGCGCTGCTGTCGGCGTCCGACAGCGGCTCCAGCGGCCCGGAGGACAAGCCGCCCTCCACCGCCGGGCGGCAGATCATCGACCTCGGGCACTACACCTACCTGCCGCTCGCGGGCGACGGGTCCGTCGTGGCGCGGGTCGCCTCGCAGGACGGCGGCGGGGCGTGGGCGAAGGCCGGGCTGATGATCCGGGGCAGCGCCGAGCGCGGCGCCCCGTACGCGGCGCTGGCGGTGACGCCGGGGCGCGGCGTGCGGATGCTGACCGGCTACGAGCGCGACGGCGCCGGCGGCGGGAGCGCGGCGGCGCCGCAGTGGCTGCGGCTGACCCGCGCGGGCGCCACCGTCACCGGCTACGCGTCCCCGGACGGGCGGGGCTGGCGGCGCGTCGGCTCGGTCCGGCTGGACGGCCTGCGGGGGCAGGCGCTCGCGGGCATGTTCGTCGCCGTCCCCGACAAGGTCGACGTGCGGCGCGTGTTCGGCGGCGAGATCATCTCCGGCGAGCCCGGCGCCACCACCGCGGCCTTCGACAACGTGGCGGTGTCCCCGGCCGCGCCGGGCGCCGCCTGGCGGGACCGGAGCGGCCCGGTCGGCGGCCCCGCCGACGACCCGGCGCTGGACGGCAGCACCCGCTCCGGCGGGACGTTCACCCTGAAGGGCACCGGCGACATCGGCCCCGACGAGTTCGCCCCCGACGTCACCAAGGCGACCCTGGCGGGCGCGATGATCGGGCAGGCCGCGATCGTCGCGCTGGCGGTGCTGTTCATGACGGCCGAGTACCGGCGCGGGACGCTGCGCACCACGTTCGCCGCGAGTCCCCGGCGGGGACGGGTGCTGGCGGCGAAGGCGGTGGTCGTGGGGCTGGCGTCGCTGGCCGCCGGGCTGGCCGCCGCGTTCGGGTCGGTGCTGCTCGCCCGGCCGCTGCTGGTGTCCGGCGGGATGGCGCCGCCGCCGGTGTCGGACCCGGCGGTGCTGCGCGCGGTGTTCGGCACGGCCGGGCTGCTCGCCGTCCTCGCGGTGCTCGCCCTGGCGGCGGCGGTGATCGTGCGGCGCAGCGCGGTCGCGATCGCGGCGGTGCTGCTGGTGCTGCTCGTCCCGGAGATCACCGCGACCGGGCTGCCGGTGTCGGCGGCGCGGTGGGTGGAGCGGGTCACCCCGGCGGCCGGGTTCGCGATCCAGCAGACGGTGCCGCGCTACGACGCGGCGATCGGCCCGTGGGCCGGGTTCGGGGTGCTGTGCGCGTACACGGCGGCGGCGCTGGCGGCCGCGGCGTGGCTGCTGCGAAGGCGCGACGCGTGACCGGCCAGACGGGCCGGACGGGCCGGACGGGGCGGACGGGGCGGCCCTGCCGGACGCGGACCGGCCGGGCCCGGCAGGCGGGGCGGGCGGTGCGGGCCGAGTGGACGAAGCTGCGCACGCTGCCGAGCACGGCGTGGCTGCTGCTGGCGCTGGCCGCGGTGACCGTCGCGGTCGGCGCGGCCGTCACCGGCGCGGTCGACACCTCCCACTGCGCGACCCCGGCCGGGTGCCGGGAGGACACGCCGAAGCTGGCGCTGTCGGGCGTCCGGCTCGGGCAGGCCGCCGCCGTCGTGCTCGGCGTCCTCGCGGTCGGCGGCGAGTACGCGACCGGGACGATCGCGGTGACGCTCGCGGCGGTGCCGCGCCGCTGGACCGTCCTCGCCGCCAAGGCCGCCGTCGTCGCGGGCGCGGTCGCCGCCGCGGGGACGGCCGGGGTCCTCGGCTCGCTGGCGGCGGGCCGCGGGATCCTGCCCGGCAACGGCTTCACCGCCGCGAACGGGTACCCGCCGCTGTCGTCGCTGGACGGGCCCACCGCGCGGGCGGCGGCGGGGACCGTCCTGTACCTGGTCCTGGTGGCGCTGCTGGCGCTCGGCGCGGGAACCGCACTGCGGGACCAGGCGGCGGCGGTCACGGCGGTGCTGGGGGCGCTGTGGCTCGTCCCGCTGGTGGCGGGGATGGTGGGCGACGACGCCTGGCGGGACCGGCTCGCCAAGTACGCGCCGGAGTCGGCGGGGCTGGCCGTCCAGTCGACGCGGGCGCTGGAGCGGCTGCCGATCGGGCCGTGGGCGGGCCTCGGCGTCCTCGCCGCCTACACGGCGGCGGCGCTGCTGGCGGGCGCGGCGGTGCTCGCCGCACGGGACGCCTGACCGCTCATGGGCGGGCCGGTCACGTGCGGGAGGACGGGTCGTCCTCGTCGATGACCTCGCCGCGGACCACCGGTCCCGGCGGGGTCTCGACCCGGTCGCGCTCGGGCCCGTACCGGTCGCGGCCGAACGGGTCGAAGGGGGCGCCGCCGAAGCCGGGCGGGAACACCGCGCCCGCCGCCGCCCGCTCGCGGGCCCGCGCCTCGGCGGCCCGCATCCGCCGCGCCGCGAACCGGGACACCGCCCGGCGCACCAGCGGCCGGGTGAACGGCAGCACGAACGCGAACCCGATCACGTCGGTGACGAACCCGGGGGTGAGGAGCAGCACGCCGCCCGCCATGACCAGGGCGGCGTCGCCGAGCTCCCGGTCGGGCATGACGCCGCGGCGCAGCGTCTCCTCCAGGGCCCGCCAGGCGCGGCGGCCCTCCCGGCGGACGATCCACCCGCCGAGCACGCTCTCGGCGACCAGCAGCGCGATCGTCGGCCAGGCGCCGATCACCCCGCCCACCTGGATGATCACGTAGATCTCCAGGACGGGCGTCGCGAGCAGCGCGAGGACCAGTAGCAGCGGCAGCATGACTCCATCTTCGGGGTCGCGGACGTTCTCCCTACCCCGTACAACGCCGGGACGCCGCCGAACGTTTCCCCCGCCCGCCCTCGTCGGGCGCCGGCGGGGTCGCGGGGCGGGCTCGGCGGGGCGGGGTCAGCGGGGCGGGCGGGAGCGGCCGAGGCGGTCGGCCATCCCCCACTGGGTGATGCGCAAGGCCGCCTCCGCCATCACGTCGCGGCTCATCTTGCTGGTGCCGTGGACGCGCTCGACGAACGTGATCGGCACCTCCACGACCCGGAGCCCCTGCCGCAGCGCCCGCAGCGCGAGGTCGATCTGGAAGCAGTAGCCGCGCGAGTCGACGCCGTCCAGGCCGATCTTCTCCAGGGTCGCGGCGCGGAACGCGCGGTAGCCGCCGGTCGCGTCGTGCAGCGGGATGCCGAGCATCAGCCGCGCGTAGGTGTTGGCGCCGCGCGAGAGCGCCTCGCGGCGCTTCGGCCAGTTGCGCACCTCGCCGCCGGGCACCCAGCGGGCGCCGATGACGAGGTCGGCGTCCTCCAGCGCGGCGAGCAGCCGGGGCAGCTCCTCGGGCTGGTGGGAGCCGTCGGCGTCCATCTCGACCATGACGTCGTAGCCGCGTTCGGCCGCCCACCGGAACCCGGCGATGTAGGCGGGGCCGAGGCCGTCCTTGCCCGCCCGGTGCAGGACCTTGATCTGCTCGTCGGCGGCGGCCATCGCGTCGGCGACCTCGCCGGTGCCGTCCGGGCTGGCGTCGTCGACGACCAGGACGTCCACCGCGGGGACGGCCGCGCGGACCCGGCCGGCGATGCGCTCGACGTTGTCCCGCTCGTTGTAGGTCGGGATGATCACGAGCACCCGGCCGAGGTCGGCTGGGATCTCCATCGGCGTCAATTCTCCTCGTTCTTCCTGGCCGTCGCTCTGGATGCCGCCGCCGCCGCGCAGATCGCGCCGAGCCCGAGCGCGGTGAGCGCCCATTCGGGAGCGGCCCCGACCCGGTCGGACAGGGTCCGGGACGTCCGCGCCGGGACGGCGGCGACCTGCAGGTCCGGGACGAACTCCCGGGACCGGTCGATCATCCGGCCGTCCGGGGCGACGATCGCGCTGATCCCGCTCGTCGCGGCAACCAAGATCGTACGGCCATGTTCGACCGCGCGCAGCCGGGACATCGCGATCTGCTGCGGCGGCAGGCTCGTCCGGCCGTAGGTGGCGTTGTTGGTCTGGACGACGAGGAGCTCGCCGCGGGCGACGTCGCGGACCTCCTTGTCGTAGGCGACCTCGAAGCAGATGACGTCGCCGATGTTCACCGGGCCGAGCCTCATCACGCCGGAGCGGGTGCCCTTGGCGAAGTCGCGCGGGATCTGGTTGAACCGCGTGATCAGCTTGGTGAGGACGTCGCGGAACGGCAGGTACTCCCCGAACGGGACGGGGTGCCGCTTGACGTAGTAGTTCCCGGGGCCGGTGCGCGGGTCCCAGACGATGCCGCGGTTCTCGACCTTCCTGCCGTCGGGGGTGTCGGTGAGCGCGCCGACGAGGACGGGCACGCCGACGTCGCGGACGGCGCCGTCGATGGCGTTGTAGGCGTCGGGCTCGGAGTAGGGGTCGAGGTCGCTGGCGTTCTCGGGCCACACGACCAGCGCGGGCCTCGGCAGCAGCCCCGCGCGGACCTTCGCGGCGAGCTCGTGCGTGGCGCGGACGTGGTTGTTCAGGACGGCCTGGCGCTGGCCGAGGTAGTCGAGCCCGAGGCGCGGCACGTTGCCCTGGACGACGGCGACGGTCACCGGCCGCCCGGACGTGGGGGTGGGGATCAGCGTCCCGCCCGCGGCGAGCGCGGCGACGGCGGCGAGCGCGCCCGCGGCCGGGACGAACGCCCGCCGCGACGCCCGCCCGTCCCGCGTGTCCGCTTCGTCCGGCGCGGTGGTGGCAGGGCGGCGGGCCGTGTATGCGGTGCGGGCGGTGAGCGCGGCGTAGGCGAGGAGGCCGCCGACCAGGGCGGTGAGGAAGGTGACCAGGGGCGCGCCGCCGTAGGAGGCGTAGGGCGTCAGCGGCGTCGCGGTCTGGCTGAACGCCAGCCGCGCCCACGGGAACCCGCCGAAGGGGACGTGCCCGCGCAGCAGCTCCTCGCCGACCCACAGCGCGGCCGTCCACACCGGCCAGCCGCGCAGCCGGGCGACCAGCGAGATCCCGGCGCCGAGCGGCAGGAAGTAGGCCGCCTGGACGAGGCTGAGGACGATCCACCCGTCCGGCCCGACGGCGGAGATCCCCTCCAGGACGGGCAGGAAGAACCCGGCCCCGGCGACGAACCCGAGCCAGGCCCCGGTGCGCGGCGCCCGCCCGCGCAGGACGAGGGTGAGCAGCGCGACGCCGACCGGGGCGAGCGGTGTGAGGTCGAGGGGCGGGAACGCGGGCCACATGACGAGGCCGGCGGCGAGGGCGAGCAGGGTGCGGGGCCAGCCCGCGCGGCCGCCGGAGCGGACGCCGGAGCGCCACCGGGCGAGGCGGCCGGGGCGCGCGTCGGAGCCGGGCTCGCCGGGGGCCCCGGCGGGGCCCCGCGCGGGCGGCCGGTCCGGGAGGGTCTCCTGCGCCACGTCCCCACCTCGCTCGTTCGGTGCTGCTGGGAACGCTACCGGGCCGCGACCACCGGGGCGACCGACTCACAGACCCGGCATAGCGCGCATCAGCGGCACGGGAGGCGGGGCCAGGGGTCGGAATGAGGGGCCGCGGGACGGGGCGGGGGCGTGGGGCGCGGACACGGAAGAGGGCCCGCGACACCCATCGGGCCGGAGTCGTCCCACAGGCGGTGAGAGCGAGGCTCCGTTTTCTACTGGATGTCCGGGCCCTTCCCGGGTCCAACCCCCCGCGCGATCGGGCGGCTCCGCCCCGGGACGCGGCACCGGAGCACCGCACTGGCTCAGGCGGGCGCGGCGACGACCACTGGCGTGATCCCCGTCCCCGTCGTGGCGCGGTACCCGGCGGCGCCTCGGGCGGCCGATCGGTGAGTCCCGTGCTGGACTGCAGCAAAACTACCGGCTTCCGCCACCTTGTCAACCGCCCGGTGCCCTGCGGCTACCCACCTTTTCCCAGCTCAGAACCATGATCGGAAGGTCCGGGGATTTCCCCGCCGGGACGCGCCGATCATGGCGTCCCGGGCGTGTCGGCGGCGGGCGGGACGGAGACGACGACGGTGCCGGACGCGGTGACCGCGACGATCGGCTCCGCCAGCACCTCGGCGGCCGACCCGCCCCGGTCGGGGCGTCCCCGGCACACGACGCGGGCCTCGAACTCCATGGCGCGGCTGCGGGTCCCGGCGCGGACGAGGACGGCGGTGGCCTCCAGCACGTCCCCGGCCCGGACGGGGGCGCGGAACTGGACGTCGGAGTAGGACGCGAACAGCCCCTCGTCGCCGTCGGTGCGGACGCACAGCTCGGTCGCCACGTCCCCGAACAGGCCGAGGACGTAGGCGCCGTCGACGAGGTCCCCGGCGTAGTGGGCGTGGGAGTAGGGGATGTACCGGCGGTGCGTGACGGCCAGCCCGACGCGCGGGTCGCTCATTCGTCCTCCTCGGTCGGCGGGGTCTCCCCCGCCGCGGTCTCGCGGGGCAGCAGGGCGTGGACGAGGTAGCTGGCGACCTCGGCGGGCGTGGTGCCCTTGCCGAAGATGCGGTCGACGCCGAGGTCGTCCTCGGTGACGGTGTCGAAGCGGGGGCCGCCGACGACGAGCAGGGGGCGCCCCATGCCGCCCGCGACGGCGGTCGGGTACTCGGCGTGGAACGCGGCGGCCATCTGCTTGGTGTTGTGCAGGTGCGCGTTGCGCTGGGTGACGACCTGGGAGACCAGGACGGCGTCGGCGTCCTCGGCCTTGGCGCGCTCCACCAGCTCGGCGACGGTGACCTGGGCGCCCATGTTCACGACCTGGATCTCGCGGTAGTACTCCAGGCCCTTCTCCCCCGCGAAGCCCTTGACGTTGAGGATCGCGTCGATCCCGACGGTGTGGGCGTCGGTGCCGATGCACGCGCCGACGACGACCAGCCGCCGGTTCAGCGCCCGCCGGATCGCCTGGTTCACCTCCTGCGAGGTCAGCAGCGGGTAGGCGCGCTCCTCCGGGACGGGGATGGACGCGTAGTCGATCAGGTGCCGCACCTTCCCGTACACGATGAAGAACGTGAAGTCGGGGCCCATCGGCTTGGCGTGGACGACGCTCGCCGGGTCCAGGCCCATCTTCGCGGCGAGCTGCAGCGCGGCGGCGTCGGCGCGCTTGCCCGCCGGGACGGGCAGGGTGAACGACATCTGCACCATGCCGTCGCCGGTGGTGTCGCCGTAGGGGCGGATCACCTGCCGGGTGTCGGCGGGCTCGGCGGGCGGGACGGGCGGGGCGTCGGTCCCGGTTCCCGGGGCGGGGGTCGTCATGCGGGCACCTCCTGCTCGGCGGCGTCGGCGGCGGGACGGGCGGCGTGCGGGTCCTCGGCGTCGAGGATCTCGATCGCGGGGTTGACGTAGCCGTCGGCGCGCGGGACGACGCCGTCCAGGCCCTTGCCGCCGTCGGGCGGGCGGCGCGTCACCCCGAACGTGCCCTCGGCGATGGCGGCGAGGAGCCCGTCGTCGGCGACGCGCTCCAGCAGCTCGACCGACTCGGCGAGGACCCGCTTGGCGCGCTGGACGAGCATGCCGTCCGGGCGGGGCATGAAGTCCTCGGCGAGGCCCCCGCACGCGTCGCGGACGTAGCGGACGTTCTCCAGCGCCAGGTCGCGGTCCGACAGCCAGGGGGTGTGGATGCCCTCGGTCATCATCCCGATCAGGATGATCGACTGGCCGGTCATCACCCCGGCGAGGTTGAAGAACGCGTCCAGCAGGTACCCGGCGAAGATGTTGCCGGTCATGTGCTTGGTCGGCGGCATGTACTTCAGCGGCGCGCCCGGGAACAGCTCGCGGACGAGCTGCGCGTGCGCGAGCTCCAGCCGGAACGACTCGGGGATCGACGGGTCGATCTCGAACGCGTGGCCGAGGCCGAGCTGGGCGTCGGTGAGGCCCGCCTCGTGCCCGAACCGCTCGTTCAGCAGCTGGCTGACGACGACGGTGTGCGCGGCGTCGACCGCGTCGGCGGTGGTGAGGTAGTTGTCCTCGCCGGTGTTGATGACGATGCCCGCGCGGGCGTGGATCTGCCGGGAGAACCGCTGGTCGATGAACGTCCGGCGGGGGTTGATGTCGCGGAAGATGATGCCGTACATGCAGTCGTTGAGCATCATGTCCAGGCGCTCCAGCCCGGCGAGCGTCGCGATCTCCGGCATGCACAGCCCGGACGCGTAGTTGGTCAGCCGCACGTACCGGCCGAGCTCGCGGGACACCTCGTCGAGCGCGGCGCGCATCAGCCGGAAGTTCTCGCGGGTGGCGTAGGTGCCCGCGTAGCCCTCGCGGGTGGCGCCCTCGGGGACGAAGTCCAGCAGCGACTGCCCGGTGGAGCGGATCACCGCGACGACGTCGGCGCCCTCGCGGGCGGCGGCCTGCGCCTGCGGGATGTCCTCGTAGATGTCGCCGGTCGCGACGATCAGGTAGACGAGCGGGCGCGGCGGGTCGGCCGCGTCGGGGGTGGGCAGCGCGGCGAGCAGCGCGTCGCGCTCGGCGCGGCGGCGGTCGACGCGGGCGATGCCGGCGCGGGCCGCCCGCTCCGCCGCCGCGCGGGCGCGGCCCGCGTCGGCGCCGGAGGGCAGCCGGAACGACACCCGGCCGCGGGCGGCGGCCCCGGCGAGGTCGGCGAGGGTCGCGTGCGGGCCGTTGAGGAGGGCGTCCCACACCGGCAGGGCCACGCCGTGCTCCAGGCCGACCTGGTCGCGGACGGCGTCGGCGAGGTGGTTGACCCAGGGGCGCCCGCCGTCGTCGGCGCCGCCCAGCCCGGCGAGGCGGAGCAGGGCGCGCTCGACCGACACGGTCGTGTGGGTGCGCGCCATCTCGATGATCGGCTCGGCGGCGCGGGCGGCCAGCCGCCGGGCGGCGCGCACCGTGTCCGGGTCGAGGTCCAGCTTTCCCTGCGGCGCCATTGCCGCCTCCCCTCGCCGGCCGGTCGTGGCCCACCGGCCCGTCGTGTCAATCGTCCTTCATGTCGGGTTCTCTACGGGAGATCTTCCGGTATCGACACCGTATTTCACAAGAACTACCGGGAAACCCTCGCGTCCCGTGGCCGAAGCCGCACCGGGGGCCACTTCCATCTTCCCCGGCCGACCGGTCACCTCACTCCAAGGTGAGGACAACGGCAAAACCATCAGTAGCGACTTTCCGTAAATCTACAATCACCCGAGGTAAGCGCCGATCCGCACACCTGGGGAGGGGCATGATCATTTACTTTGGCGCCGCGGCCTGCGCGATCGCCGTGGTGATCGTGACGAGCCGGCTCGTCCGCCGGACCCGCGCGGTGGAGGACCCCGACCCCGACGGGCCCACCACCGGGCACACCGGCGCGATGCTGTCCGCGCTGTTCCTGCTGGCGTTCGCCATCGCGATCGTCGTCCCGTGGACGACGTCCGACGCCGCCCGCACCAACACCTACACCGAGAGCCAGGCGATCTCCGAGGCGTTCTGGGCGGCGGGCCGGCTGCCCGCGCCCACCGGGCCGCACGTCCAGGCCGAGCTGCGCGGCTACGTCGACCTCGTCCGCGGCCCCGAGTGGCGCGAGATGCGCGACCACGCCGAGCTCACCGCGCGCGGCTGGGCCGTGCTCGACGGGCTGCGCCGCGAGGTCCTCGCGGTCAAGGCCGACACCGACGAGCTGAAGGACGCCCGCGGCGCGCTCCTCGACCGGCTCACCGAGATCTCCGCCGCGCGCCGCCAGCGCGCCGCCGACGCCGCGACCGAGCCGCCCGCCGGGCTGCTCGCCGTCACCGTCCTCACCGGGATCGTCGTCGTGCTGCTGCCGTTCCTCGCGGGCGCCCGCCCGCGCGGGATGACGCTCGTGCCGCTGGCGCTGATGGCGGCCGTGCTCGCGGCCGGGACGTACCTGACGATCGACATCATGCACGTGTTCAGCGGGGCCCTGGCCGTCGGGCCGGACGCGTTCACGTCGCTGAGCACCGACCTGCAGCGCATCGCGGCAGGTGGCTGACCGTGCGCCGCAGCACCCGTCCGCGGGCCCGCCGCCCGCGGGTCGCGGCACGGGCCGTCGCCGTGCTGGCCGTCGCCGCCGGCGGCGCGCTGGCCGCCGCGCCGGGCGCGCTCGCCGCCGAGCCCGGCCCCGACCCGGGCCCCGCGATCCTCATCCCGAAGCCCCGCATCAGCCTGTGCGTCGACCTGCAGATCGGCCACGGCGGGGGCAACGGCGACTGCTTCCCGCACCCGCCGCCCTGCCCTCCCCCGCACTGGCCCCCGCATCCCATCCCGCCGCATCCCATCCCGCCG
>NZ_BCQP01000011.1 GCF_001552135.1 Actinomadura chibensis NBRC 106107
CCCGCCGCATCCCATCCCGCCGCACCCGATCCCCCCGCACCCGATCCCCCCGCACCCCACCCCGCCCGTGCCGACGCCGCCCCCGCCCACGGTCAAGCCGCCGCCCCCGCCGACCGTCGCGCCGCCCAAGCCGCCACCGCCGCCCGCGACGCCGCCACCCGCCAAACCCCGTCCCCAGACCGCGGCGCCCGTCCCGCCACCACCGCGCACACCGCCGCCGTCCAAACCGCGCCCGCCCGCGAAGGCCGCACCCGCCCCGGTCCACACGGCGGCCCGAGCGGTCCGCAAACCGCCCGAGCGCCCCGACCCGCTGAGCACCTCACTGGTCATCGCGGTCATCGCCGTCGTGATCAGCGCGGGCGCGGCGATCGCCTTCGCCCGCTGACCCCGTCCACCCCGTCCACCCCGTCCGCGCGGCGGCGTTTGCGCGTCGCGCGTGGCCGGGGCGACCGGAGGCGGACAAGACCGAGGACGGAACGGCCGCCGCTGTTACCGTACGGTCAACGAGGGATCACTCTGGGAGATCATGGTGCCGCATTTCCCGCGCCGATTAGGAATGGCGGCCGGAGCGCTCGCGATCGTCTCGGCGGCGGGTTTCGGCGCCGTCCATCTGACCGGTCTGGCAGGCAAGACCGGGAGCAGCGGGACGGAACGCGGCCGCCCCGCCCCCACGCGCAGCTCACCCACCGCGACGCCCGGCGGCCGCGCCCCCGAGCCCGGGTCCACGGGGCGGGCCAGGCCGACCGGCGCCGCGACCAAGAGCGGCACCCCCACGGGCAAGCCCAAGCACGGGACCGGCGGCGGACGGGGAGTACCGAGCCCGACGACGTCGGCGACCGGGTCGCCGCCGCCGCCCGAGATCGACCTCGGCTGGGGCGGGCCGTCGCTCGGCAACGCCAATCCCGACGCGGGCGGCTGCAAACTGTTCTGGGTGCGCGGGCGGGGAATCCGCGCGACGATCCAGTCGATCGGCTCCACGACCCGGTTCCAGCCGAGCGAAACCGAATCCGGGGACGGCCCGCCGGTCAACCCCCTCATCCCGAGACCCGCCTGCCTGCGGCCCCAGGCGGACGGCAGACCGCCCTCCTGGAGTTTCGACGGCGACGGCGACGGCGTGCCCGAGAAGCACAGCGCGTCCGGCCCCTGCGAACCCGCCGCCGTGGTGTCGGCGCAGCGCTGGTGCGGCGTCATCGTCAAGCCCGACCTGCCATCGCGTCCCGGCCACTACGGCGGACGGGTCACCTGGCGGCTGTCCACCTCCTGCGAGTCCCGCGACCAGGACCCGTGCTCGCGGCTCTCCGGCCGGAACCGGCCGTCGGCCGAGCGGCCCGTGAAGGTCATGTGGACGATGCCCTGCGACGTCTCCTTCGACGTCCGCCGCTCCGACGACGGCGCCTACTACCTCAGCGGCTACCGGCTGTCCTGCTGACCGCCGATGACCGAGCAGCCCGGCGGGGACGGCGGGGACGGCGGGGACGGTGGCCGGGAGGCCGCGCAGCCGCCGCCGCTCAGCGAACGCCTCGGGCTCCTCACCGTCATCGGCCCGCCGACCACGGTGATCGCGGCCGTCCTGTTCTGGTACGGCTACGTCGCCACCTACCAGCGGTTCCGCTACTTCGGCGTCTACCTCGAACTGGCCGACCTTTCCAACCAGGACCTGCTGCTCTACGGCACCGAGACGATGCTCCCGTTCGGCGCCGTCCTGCTCGGGTTCCTGCTCGCCCTGCTCGGCGCGCACCTCGGCGTCACCCGGCTGAGGACGGCGCGCCGCGCCTGGATCCCGCGCGCCGTGCTCGCCGCCTGCGCCCTCGCCGGCGTCTACCTGGCGTTCCGCGCGCTCGTCGGGATCCTCGTGTCCCGCGTGTCGGAGGAGGAGACGCCCGGCGTCACACCGCTGTCGCTGACGCTCGGCCCCTCGCTCCTCGTCTACGCGCTCTACCAGCGCGTCCGCCTGCACGGCCCGCGGCCCGCGCGGACCCGGCCCGAGATCGCCGCCATCGCGCTGGCCGCCGGGATCGCGGTCATCGGCCTGTTCTGGGCCGCCACCAGCTTCGCCGGCGCCTACGGCGAGAGCCGCGGCTACCGCGACGCGCTGCAACTGTCGCGGCGGCCCGAGGTCGTGCTGCGCGCCAAGACCCCGATCCTCGGACTGCAGGCCGAGGACCGGGGGAAGCGCGAGACGTTCCGCTACGAGTACCGGGACCTGCGCCTGCTCCTTGAGTCCAACGGGCGGCTGTTCCTCATCCCCGCCCGCTGGACGGCCGGCTCCAGCACGGTGATCGTGCCCTACGACGCGAACGTCCAGGTGCAGCTCATCCCCGCGCACCGGCCGCCGCGCTGACCGCCTACAGCCCCGGGATCTGGTGGTTGCGGAACGCGTCCACGAAGTACTCGTGGTCGTCGCGGACGATCTCGGCGTAGCTCGTCCCGAACGCGACCATCGCCTCGACGAACGCCGACTCGTCCGGGCCGATCACCGCGTCGATGGCGTCCTCGACCTGGAAGCCGACCAGGGTGTGGTCGGAGTCGGTGTCGGACACGCAGTGCACCTTCGCCGTGGCGCGGCCGAGGTCGTCCAGGACCGACAGCATCTCCTCCGGCTCGGTGAGGCCGCTCCAGTCCAGGTCCTCCTCGTAGGGCGACAGCTCCTGGACGACGAACCCCACCCCGTCGATCTGGGTGTGCCCGAGCCACGGGTCGCTGTTGGCCTGCAGCGCCCGCCGCGACACCGCCGTCCGGTGCCCGTGGTGCTTGAAGTACTCGCGGATCCGCGCGTCGTCGACGACGCGGCTCGGCGCGGCCACGTTGCCCTGCTTCATCGACAGGACGACGTCGTTCTCCAGCGCCTGCGTGTTGCCCTCGACCAGGATGTTGTACGCCGACAGCCCCGCCGACCCGATCCCGAACCCGGACGCGCCGACGATGTCCTTGACCTCGTAGGTGAGGCTGCCGAACCGCTTCTCCGCCGGGATCGTCGTCAGGTACTCGCGGTAGGCGGCCTCGACCTTGGCGCGCTCGGCCTCGTCCAGGCGGCGGACGCCGGAGCGGTCGCGGAACCGGCGCTCGGCGCCGTCCACGACCGTCATGCCCTGCAGCAGGCCGATGCGGGTGCCGCCCATCGCGGCGACCAGCACGTCCCGGACGTACCCGTCGGTCGTGTCGAGCGTCAGCGCGAACCGCTCGTCCCCGTCGTGCGCGGCGAACTTGCGGACCTGGTCGACGTAGGCGCGCACGTAGGTCTCGATCAGCCGCCGGATGTCGGCGTCGGAGATCGCCTTCTGCCAGGCCAGCAGCGCCAGGCTCGCGACGAGGCGCTTGACGTCCCAGGTGAAGTGCCCGACGTAGGCCTCGTCGTAGTCGTTGACGTCGAACACGAACACGCCGTCGTCGTTCATGTAGGTGCCGAAGTTCTGCGCGTGCAGGTCGCCCTGGATCCACACGCGGGACGTGCGCTCGTCGGCCCACGGGTCGTCGTCGTGGACGATGTCGGCGTAGAACAGGCACGCGCTGCCCCGGTAGAACGCGAACGGGTCGGAGGCCATCTTGCGGAACCGGCGGCGGAACTCGGCGGGGCTGCGCTCCATCAGGTCCGAGAACGCGTCGACCAGCACGTCGACGATCTGCGCCTGGCGTTCCTTCGCGTCCCGCCCGCGCAGCTCCTCGGTGATGCTCCCCATGCCGTCTCCCTCGATGTCCGGGTGCTCCCCGCCCGCTTCCGGGGCGTTCCCGGTCATTGTGCCGAATCGGCCCCCGTCCTGGCGGTGAACAGCGCGCGAATCGCGGGTTCGGAGCGCACCAGGTCGAGCGCCGCCTCGGCGTGGCCGGGCACGTACCCGTTCCCGATGAGCATCGTGACGTCCGCGGCGAGGCCCTCGGCGCCGAGCGCGGCGGCGGGGAACGACGTCGCCATCGAGAAGAACACCACGACGCCGCCCGGCGCGGTCGCGAGGATCGCGCCGTGCTCGCAGCCGGGGACGTCCACGCACACGACGGTGACGTCCACCGGCTCCCCGACGGCCGCGGCGACCGCGACGGGGTCGCGGGCGTCGGCGCGGACGACGGCGTCGGCGAGGCCGGTCCCGGCCAGCAGCTCCTCCTCCGCCCCGGTCGGCACCAGCCCGACCACCCGGGACGCCCCGGCCCGCCGCGCCGCCGCCAGCGCCAGGCTGCCGCTCTTCCCGGCCGCGCCGAGCACCGCCACCGCCGGCGCGCGCTCCCGCGACGCGACGACCCGGGCGGTCAGGGCCGGCGCGCCGCACACGTCCATGACGGCGAGGGCCAGCGGGACGGGCAGGTCGTCCGGCAGCACGGCGGCGATCGACCGGGCGAACAGGATCGCGTGCCCCTCGGCGGGCACCTGCTCCGACAGCCCGTCCCAGCGGGCGAGCCCGTCGGTGATCGCCAGCGGGGTCAGCGTGAGCGACACGAGCGTCGCGATCCGGTCGCCGGGCCTCAGCCCGAGCGGCGACTCCGGGCCCGCCTCGGCGACCGTGCCGACCAGCATGCCGCCCGACCCGGTGACCGGGTTGTGCATCTTGCCGCGCTCGGCGACGATCCGCAGCACCTCGGCGCGGACCGCGTCCGGGTCGCCGCCGTGCGCGGTCCGCAGCTGCCGGAAGGACGCGGCGTCCAGGTTGAGCCGCTCGACGGCGACGCGCACCTCGTCCGGGCGGATCCGCGGGTCGGCGTCCAGCCGCAGCGCCGCCTGCGGCAGCACCCCCGCGGGCTCCAGCACCCGGTGCAGCCCCACCGCCGTCCCCACGCCCGCGCCCGTGCCCGTGCCCGTCCCGTCGCCGTCGCTCATCGCGCCTCCCGCCCTCGAACGCATGTGTTTCCGGAAGATGTACCGGGTACCACTGGTTTCATCGAAAGTCTTCCCGTAACGTCGGCCCCGTACAAGAGTTTTATGCGAACACCGTGAGGCGAGGAGGCGGTCGACGATGACCACTGCCCTGCATCCGGAGCCGGGCCGCGGGCCCCGGTCCGCCGAGACCGCCCAGCCGTACGAGTACCGGCGCCGGCCCCTGGAGGAGCCGGACTGGCGGCGCCTGCCCGGCTGGCGCGACGTCACCCGCGCCGAGTGGGAGTCCGCGCAGTGGCAGCGCGCCCACTGCGTGAAGAACCTGCGCCAGCTCCGCTCCCTCATGGGCGACCTGCTGGACGAGTCCTTCTACGCCGACCTGGAACGCGACCAGGCCGAGCGCGCCACGATGTCGATGCTGCTGCCCCCGCAGATGCTCAACACGATGGACACCTCGTCCACCGAAGCCTTCTACGCCGACCCCGTGCGCCGCTACATGCTCCCGGTCTTCAGCGACCGGCGCGCCGACTGGCCGTCCCACCCGCTCGCCGAGCGCGACTCGCTGCACGAGGCCGAGATGTGGGCCGTCGAGGGCCTCACGCACCGCTACCCCACCAAGGTCCTGGCCGAGATCCTGCCGACCTGCCCGCAGTACTGCGGCCACTGCACCCGCATGGACCTCGTCGGCAACTCCACCCCGAACGTCGACAAGCACAAGTTCACCGTCAAGCCGCCGGACCGGCTCGGCGCCATGCTCGACTACCTGCGCCGCACGCCCGGCGTCCGCGACGTGGTCGTCTCCGGCGGCGACGTCGCCAACATGCCCTGGCCGAGGCTGGAGTCGTTCGTCGGCGACCTGCTCGACATCGACAACATCCGCGACATCCGCCTCGCCAGCAAGGCGCTCATGGGCCTGCCGCAGCACTGGCTCCAGGACGACGTCCGCGCGGGCATGGAGCGCCTCGCCGCCAAGGCCCGCGAGCGCGGCGCGCAGATCGCGATCCACACCCACGTCAACGCCGCCCGGTCGGTGACGCCGCTCGTCGCCAAGGCCGCGCGCGCGATGCTCGACACCGGCGTCCGCGACGTCCGCAACCAGGGCGTGCTGCTGCGCGGGGTGAACGACTCCCCCGCCGCGCTGCTCGACCTGTCGTTCGCGCTGCTCGACGAGGCCGGGATCATGCCCTACTACCTGTACATGTGCGACATGATCCCCTACAGCGAGCACTGGCGCCTCGCCGTCTGGGAGGCGCAGGACCTGCAGCACGCGATCATGGGCTACCTCCCCGGCTTCGCCACCCCGCGGATCGTCTGCGACGTCCCCTACGTCGGCAAGCGCTGGGTCCACCAGCTCGCCGACTACGACCGCGAGCGCGGGATCTCCTACTGGACGAAGAACTACCGCACCGCCCTGGAGGCGTCCGACCCCGACGCGCTGACCCGCCGGTACGAGTACCACGATCCGATCTACACGCTGCCGGAGCGGGGCCGGGAGTGGTGGCGGCGGCAGGCCGACGCCGCCTGACCGGTCGCACCGCCCACCGCCTTTACGTTGTAGATCATTAGCTCGGCGATCTATGCTCGGACGGATGACGACCGACCTGACCTCCCGTTTCCCGCTCGGCGCCGCCGTCACGACGGCGGAACTGGACGACGACCCGCACCCGGTCCTCGCGCGGCTGCGCGAGCGCGAGCCCGTCTCCTGGCTGCCCGCGCTCGGCGGCTGGCTGGTCACCGCCCGCGACCCGGCGCAGCGGGTGCTGCGCGACGCCGCCGCGTTCACCGTGGACGACCCGCGCTTCTCCACCGCGCAGGTCGTCGGGCCGAGCATGCTGTCGCTGGACGGCCCCGTCCACACCCGGCACCGCGACCCGTTCGCCCGGCCGTTCCGGCCCGCGCCGACGCGGGAGCGGTTCACCGCGTTCGTCGCGGCCGAGGTCGACCGGCTCGTCGCCGCGATCGCGCCCGCCGGGCGGGCCGAGCTGCGCGGCGACGTCGCCGGTCCGCTCGCCGTCGCGGTCGTCGCCGAGGCCCTCGGGCTGGACGGCGTGGACGCGGCGACCGTCCGCTCCTGGTACGGCGCGTTCGTCGACGCCGTGTCCGCGATCACGGCGGGCGGCGCCGCGCCGCCCGCGGCGGGCGAGGCCTACCGGCTGCTCACGGCGGCGGTCGAGGACGCGATCCGAGCGTCGCGGCCCGGCTCGCTGCTCGCCGGGGCCGCGCGGGACGAGGCCGGGCTCAGCACCGCCGAGGTCGTCGCGAACGCCGCGATCCTGATGTTCGGCGGCATCGACACCACCGAGGGCATGATCGCCAACGCGGCGCTGCACCTGCTCGGGCACCCCGACCAGCTCGCGCTCGTCCGCGCGGACCCCGGGCTGCTGGACGCCGCGATCGAGGAGTCGCTCCGGCTGGAGCCGTCCGCGTCGGTCGTCGACCGGTACGCCACCCGCGACACCGTCCTCGAAGCGGCGCGGATCCGCGAGGGCGACCTGGTGCGGGTGTCGATCGCGGGGGCCAACCGCGACCCGGCCGCCTTCCCCGACCCCGACCGCTTCGACGTGCGGCGGGGCAACGCCGCCGACCACCTGGCGTTCGCGCGCGGCCCGCACTTCTGCTTCGGCGCCCACCTCGCCCGGCTGGAGGCGCGCACCGCGCTCGCCGCGCTGCTGGAGCGGCTGCCGGGGCTGCGGCTCGACCCGTCGCGCCCCGCCCGGCCGCGCGGGCTCGTGTTCCGCAAGCCGTCCCGCCTGCACGTCCGGTGGGACGCCTGACCCCGGCATATGGGAACATCTCCCAATGATCGTGGAACGCGGGGTCGAGCTGCGCTTCGGGCGGGAGAGCCGTGAGGCCGAGACGCACACCAACCTGTCCGCCGTCCGCCAGGACGGACGCTGCCTGTGGGTCGCGGGGGACGAGACCGCCACCATCGAGCGGCTCACCGCGGAGCTCGACGGCGACGGCCGGGTGACCGGCTACGCGGCGCAGGAGACCGTCGCGCTCGCCGACCTCGTCCCGCTGCCCGCCGGGCCGGACGAGGAGGCCGACATCGAGGGCCTCGCCCGCGCCAACGGCTGGCTGTGGGCGATCGGCTCGCACAGCCTCAAGCGCAAGAAGATCAAGCCGGGGCAGCGCGACGCGAAGGCGCGCAAGCGGCTCGCGACCGTCGTCCGCGAGGACAACCGCTTCGTCCTCGTGCGGCTGCCGCTGGCGACCGGCCCGGACGGGCTGCCGCACGTCGTCCGCGCGGACGGCGGGCGCACCGCCGCCGTCCTCGGCCTCGACAAGGACTCGATCACCGACCTGCTCGCCGACGACCCGCACCTCGCGCCGTTCCTGTCCATCCCGAGCAAGGACAACGGCGTCGACATCGAGGGCGTCGCCGCGCACGGCGACCGGCTCTACATCGGGCTGCGCGGACCGGTGCTGCGCGGCTGGGCGGTGCTGGTCGAGATCCGCCCGGACACCCACCCCGACGACCCGCGCCGGCTGCGGCTGCTGCCCGTCGGCGACGGCGGCGACCGGTACCGCACCCACTTCCTCGACCTCGGCGGCCTCGGCATCCGCGACCTGTGCCCGCACGGCGAGGACCTGCTCGTCCTCACCGGGCCGAGCATGGACCTGGACGGCCCGGTGCGGCTCGTCCGCTGGCCGGGCGCGGCGAGGGCGGACGCGGCGGAGATCGTCACCGCGGACGAGCTGGAGGTGCTCGGCGAACTCCCCTACGGCGACGGCGACGACCACGCCGAGGGCATCGCCGTCCTGGACGAGCCCGGCGCGCCCGGCACCCGCCTGCTCGTCGTGTACGACAGCCCGTCCCCCGACCGGCTCACCGACCGGGGCGGGGTCGTCGCCGACGTCGTCCGGCTCCCCGAGTAAGCGCTCGCTTTCGTCTTCTGCTTGGATGGTCCCGCAGGCATCCGGCGGAGGGCGGGACGAGCATGATCGAGTGGTCCGACGAAGACCTGATGATCCGGGACGCGGTGCGCGGCTGGATCGACGCCCGGGTCAGGCCGAACCTGGACGCGCTGGAGTCCGGCGACCTTCCCCCGTACGGCCTGCTGCGCGACCTCTACACGACGTTCGGGATGGACGAGCTGGCCCGCTCGTC
This sequence comes from Actinomadura chibensis NBRC 106107, assembly GCF_001552135.1. Classification (GTDB taxonomy): domain Bacteria; phylum Actinomycetota; class Actinomycetes; order Streptosporangiales; family Streptosporangiaceae; genus Spirillospora; species Spirillospora chibensis. Next base: position 8,913 of record NZ_BCQP01000011.1, read on the forward strand.
CTTCCGCGCCCGCACGCGCAAGGACGAGGACGCCGGCGCCGGGGACCGGCCCGGCGGCGGCAGCGCGGCGATGACGATGATCCCCGTCATCGAGCTGTGCCGGGTCGCGCCGGGGCTGGTCGCGGCAATGGGCGTCGGCCTCGGCCTCGCCGCCGGGACGATCATGAAGCGCGGCACGCCCGAGCAGAAGGAGCGCTGGGCGCTCCCGCTGCTCACCATGGAGAAGATCGGCGCGTGGGCGATCACCGAGCCGGACTCCGGGTCGGACGCCTTCGGCGGCATGCGGGCCACCGCGCGCAAGGACGGCGACGAGTACGTCATCAACGGCGCCAAGACGTTCATCACCAACGGCCCCTACGCCGACACCATCGTCTTCTACTGCAAGCTCGACGACGGGCGCGACCCGCGCGACCGGGAGATCCTCACCTTCGTCCTGGACAAGGGCATGCCCGGCCTGGAGCAGAGCGGGCCGCTGCGCAAGATGGGCCTGCACTCCTCCCCCACCGGCGAGCTGTCGCTCACCGACGTCCGCGCGGGCGCCGACCGGCTCCTCGCGGCGGGCGAGGGCGGCGGCCGGGAGTCGGCGCGGCAGAACTTCGTCACCGAGCGCGCGGGCGTCGCGGCGATGGCGCTCGGCGTCATCGAGGAGTGCCTGCACCTGTCGGTCGAGTACGCGAAGGCGCGGGAGCTGTGGGGGCGGCGGATCGGCGACTTCCAGCTCATCCAGCTCAAGCTCGCCAAGATGGAGGTCGCGCGGCTGAACGTCCAGAACCTCGTGTTCCGGCACATCGAGATGCAGCGGGCCGGGCGGACGCCCACGCTCGCCGAGGCGTCGGCGATGAAGCTGTACGCGGCGCAGGCCGCTAGCGAGGTCGCGCAGGAGGCCGTGCAGCTGTTCGGCGGCAACGGCTACATGAGCGAGTTCCGGGTCGAGCAGCTCGCCCGGGACGCGAAGTCGTTCCAGATCTACGCGGGCACCGACGAGATCCAGGTCACCCATATCGCCCGTGACCTGCTGTCGCGCTGAACCGTCCGGGAGCCGGATCCAGGAGCGCCGTCCGGGCGGGCGTTTCGCGGCGAACACGCCGCGAACTTCCGGCGGACGGACCGCATCGAAGAGGGGGAGGGTGGGTGAGGGCGATCGCCCACCCTCGCCTGACGGCCACCGATGGACAAGCCGACGATGGGGACTGGATACTCAACGACATGGACGGTCAGCCCTCATTCCCGGTGAGAGCGTCCGACACCGAGCGGGACCGCGTGCTGCGGGCCCTGAGCGACCGCGTGGCCGAGGGCCGCATGTCGCACGAGACCTTCGAGCGGCGCGTCGACCAGGTGCTGCGCGCGCGCAGCCGGGCCGAGCTGGCCGACATCGTGCACGACCTGCCGTCCGGGAACCGGGTGCTGAACCGGCTGACCGGCATCGTCTCCTCGGTCTCGCAGGCCACCGCGCGGTTCGAGGCGGCCTGGCGGGCGCCGCGGCTGCCGCGCTTCACGCTGCCGCCGAAGGACCTCGGGCGCATCGTCGTCGGCCGCGCCCCGGCCTGCCAGTTCATCCTCACCGACCTGACCGTGTCGCGGTTCCACGCCGAGATCTACCGCGCGGACGAGGGCTGGATGATCTCCGACCTCGGCTCCATGAACGGGACGCGGGTGAACGGCTGGCGGCTCACCGGGCCCGCCCGCGTCCGTCCGGGCGACGAGGTCGGCTTCGGCAACTCCAGCTTCATCGTCGCCGCCCCCTGAGAACCACCCCCTGAGACCCCCCGCGAACCGCTTCCTGCGAATCGCGCCCCCAGAGGTCTTGACGCATTCGTTAAGAGTCCTTACTTTCTCCTCCAAGTTAGGAAACCTTCTTAACGCGGAGGCGCCGCCGTGTCCACGCCCGTGCCCGGGACCCCGAGCCTGCTGCGGGCGATCAACGACCGCGCGGCGCTGGAGGCACTGCTCGACCGGGGGCCGCTGACCCGGCCGCAGATCTCCGACCTCACCGGCATCTCCAAGCCGACCGCGTCGCAGCTGCTCGCCCGGCTGGAGGACGCCGGGCTCGTCGTCCGGGACGGCATCCGCGAGGGCCTGCCGGGACGCACCGCCGAGCTGTACCGGATCAACGGGTCCGCCGCGCACGTCGCGGGCGCCGACGTCACCCCCGCCCGGATCCGGGTCAGCGTCGCCGACCTCGCCGGGACGGTCGTCGGCGAGCACACCCTCCCGACGCCCGCCCGCACCGGCGTCGACGTCGTCGCCCGCATGGCCGCCGCCCTCGACGGCGCCGCCGCGGCCGCCGGGCTGGACCGCGGCGCGCTCGGCCGCGCCGTCATCGGCATCCAGGGCGCCGTCGACCCCGCCACCGGGCGGCTCGGCTACGCCTCCCACATCCCCGGCTGGCACATCCCCGACCTCGTCGCGACGCTGAGCGACGGGCTCGGCGTGCGGGTCGCGATCGAGAACGACGTCAACCTCGCCGCGCTCGCCGAGCGCGCCGGCGGGCAGGCCGCGGGCGCGGGCGACTTCGTGCTGCTGTGGGTCGCCGACGGCGTCGGCATGGCCGTCGTGCTGAACGGCGCGCTGCACCGCGGCGCGACCGGCGGCGCCGGCGAGATCGGCTACATGCCCGCGGTCGGCGCGCCGCTGATGCGGGACGTGCGCCGCACCCACACCGGCGGCGTGCACAGCCTCGTCGGCGGCCTCGCCGTGCTGAAGCTGATGCGCGAGCACGGCTTCCGCGGCCGCGACGCCGTCACCGCGCTCGGCCGCGCCGCCGCCGACGTCGGCGCCGCGCGCACCGCCGGGTCCCGCAGCGCGACCGACGCGGGCGCCCGCGCCGAACGCGCCCTGACCGAGCTCGCGTCCCGGCTCGGCGTCACGCTCGCCACCGTGGTGGGCGTCCTCGACCCCGCCCTCGTCGTCCTGAACGGCGAGGTGCTGCGCGCCGGCGGGGAGCCGCTGCGCGCCCGCGTCGAGCAGCACCTGCACAGCCTGACGATCCCCCGTCCCGAGGTGCGGCTCAGCACCGTCGAGGGGAACCCGGTCCTGGCCGGGGCGCTCCAGCAGGCCCTCCGGGAGACCCGCGACGAGGTCTTCTCCAGCACCGTCCCCTGACGACCCCCGGAAACCCCCACCCCCCATAAGGAGAACCGGAGTGGCCACCATCATCAGCACGCGCCGGCTCGTGGCGGCCCTGACCGCCGCCGGGCTCGGCCTCACCGCCGCCTGCACGGCCGGCGGAGACAAGAGCGACGACGGCCCGAAGGCCGACGAGAAGCAGACGATCCAGGTCTGGCACGGGTGGAACGCCCCGCACGAGGTGAAGGCGTTCCAGGACGCCGTCGCCGGGTTCAACAAGCAGCACCCGAACATCACCGTCAAGCTCGTCGGGGGGCAGACCGACGACCGGATCACCAACGCCATCCGGGGCGGGAACCCGCCGGACGTGGTGTCGTCCTTCACCACCGACAGCGTCGGGCAGTGGTGCCAGAGCGGCGCCTGGCAGAACCTGTCGCCCTACATCACGAAGTCGAAGCTGGACCTGAACCAGTTCCCCGCGGCGGTCCGCAAGTACACCGAGTTCAAGGGCGTCCGCTGCGCGATGCCGCTGCTCGCCGACGCCTACGGCCTCTACTACAACAAGAAGCTGATGAAGGGCGAGCAGCCGCCGAAGACGATGAGCGAGCTGACCGCGCTCGCCAAGAAGCTCACCGTCCGCGACCCCGACGGCACCATCAAGGTCGCCGGGTTCATGCCGTCCGCGCAGTACTACGAGCACCAGGTGCAGCACCTCGCGCCGCAGTTCGGCGTGACATGGCTGACCGACGGCGGAAAGGCCAACTTCGCGGGCGACCCGCGGTTCCAGGCGTACCTGAAATGGAACAAAGAGCTGATCGACTGGTACGGCTACGACAACGTGAAGAAGTTCCTGCGGTCGCTCGGGCAGGAATTCGAGTCGTCCAACCCCTTCCAGAAGGGGAAGGTCGCGATGGCCATCGACGGTGAATGGCGCACCAAGTTCATCCAGGAGGAGGCGTCCGGCCTCGACTACGGCACCGCGCCCGCGCCGGTCTCCGACGACCGCGCGTCCTCCTACGGCGGCGGGTTCGTCACCGGCACCGTCATCGGCATCCCGCGCGGCGCCAAGCACGCGCAGGCCGCGTGGGAGTTCGTCCAGTACCTCACCACGAACACCGAGGCGCTGGTCACGTTCGCCAACGCGCTCGGCAACGTGCCGTCCACCATCCCGTCGCTGTCGTCGACGAGACTGACGCTGCCGCCGCAGTTCCGCACGTTCCTGGACGTCTTCAAGAACCCGGCCAGCAGCACCACGCCGCCCACCCCGAACGGCAACGACTACGTCGTCCGGTTCCAGAAGTTCGTGCAGGAGGAGTGGGAGCCCGGCAAGGTCCGCGACCCCGGCGCGGCGCTGAAGAAGCTCGACGGCGAGGTCGACGGCGCGCTGAAGCTCGCCGGAGGCTGACCCGTGGCACCCGGTTCACTGCGCGTCCCCTTCACCGGGGCGCGGACCGGGACGGCGGCGGCGCGGGCGCGCCGCCGCCGGCGCCTCCGGGTCCTCGCGTTCCTGTCCCCGTGGCTGGTCGGCTTCGCGCTGTTCTTCGCCTACCCCCTCGCCGCGACCGTCTACTTCTCCTTCACCCGCTACAACCTGTTCACGCTGGAGTACATCGGCCTGGACAACTACAAGTACCTGCTGCACGACGGCGAGGCGTGGACGGCCATGCGCAACACGCTGTGGCTGGTCGCCGTCCTCGTGCCGCTGAAGGTGCTGTTCGGGCTCGGCGCCGCCCAGCTCCTCACCAAGATCAAGCGGGGCGGGGGCGTGCTGCGGTCCGTCCTGTACGTGCCGTACCTGATCCCGCCGGTGTCGGCGACGGTCGCGTTCGTGTTCCTGATGAACCCGGGCACCGGGCCGTTCCACACCATCACCGACCGGCTCGGCTTCCCGCTGCCGGACTTCTTCAACGACGCCCCCTGGGCCAAGCCGGGACTGACCCTGCTCGGCCTGTGGGCGGTCGGCGACGTCATGATCATCATGCTGGCGGCGCTGCTGAACGTGCCGCAGTCGCTGTACGAGGCCGCCGCGATCGACGGCGCCGGGGCGTGGTCGCGGTTCCGGCACATCACGCTGCCGACGATCTCGCCCGTCCTCGCCTTCTCCGCCGTCACCGGGGTCATCGAGACGCTCCAGTACTTCACGCAGCCGATGGTGGCGGGAAAGGTCGCGTCCGGACGGGCCGACCTGCCCGGCACGCAGTACTCCCCCGGCTATCCCGACGGCTCCACGCTGACCTTCCCCCAATGGCTCTACGACCAGGGGTTCCGCCAGTTCAACATGGGATACGCCTGCGTCCTCGCGCTGGTCATGTTCGCCACCGCGATGGTGTTCACCCTGTTCCTGCTGCGCCAGTTCAAGGCGTTCGCCGGTGAGGAGGCGTCATGACGGCGGCCACTACGTCCCGGCGGATGCCGAAGTCCGGGAGCAGGGCGCGGCGGGCGCTGCTGTGGGTGGCGGTGCACGCGACCGCCGTCGCGATCGGCGTGATGTTCCTCGCGCCGCTGGCGTTCATGGCGCTGACCGCCGTGATGACCGACCGGCAGGCCCTCACCGGCGACCTGTGGCCGACGGACTGGGAGTTCGGCAACTTCGTGGACGTGTTCAGCGGCGACATGGTCCGCTGGACGGTCAACAGCGTCGTCTACGCGTCCCTGTCGACGGTGTTCATGCTGGTGTCGAGCGTCCCCGCGGCGTACGCGCTCGCCCGGTTCCGGTTCCGCGGCCGCAACGCCGCGCTGATCGTCGTGATCTCCGCAATGATGCTGCCGCCGCAGGTCACGATGGTGCCGCTGTACATCGTCTGGTCCCGGTTCGAGCTGACCGGGACGCTGTGGCCGCTGATCATCCCGCAGCTGTTCGGGGACGCGTTCTCCATCTTCCTGCTCCGCCAGTTCCTCGTGACGATCCCCCGCGAGTACGCCGACGCGGCCCGCGTCGACGGCTGCGGGGAACTGCGCACCATGCTGCGGGTCGTCCTGCCGATGGCGAAGCCGGCGCTGGCCGCGGTCGCGCTGTTCCAGTTCTTCTACTGCTGGAACGACTACTTCCGGCCGCTCGTCTACGCCGACCCCGACCACTGGACGCTCGCCATCGGCGTCGCCACGTTCCGCCAGGCGCACCGCGTCGAGTGGAACCTCACCATGGCGGCGACGCTGCTGACGATCCTGCCCGTGCTCATCGTGTTCTTCCTCGCCCAGCGCGTGTTCATCCAGGGTGTGACCTTGACGGGAGTGAAGGGTTGAAGCTGACTGTCATCGGGGGTGGGTCCACCTACACCCCGGAACTCGTCGACGGCCTCGCGCGGGCCCACGGCGCGCTGCCGGTGTCCGAGCTCGTCCTGCACGACCCGGACGCCGAGCGGCTCGACCTCGTCGGCGGGCTCGCCGCGCGGATGCTGTCGCGCGCCGGGCACCCCGCCACCGTGACGACGACCGCCGACCTCGACAAGGCGGTCGCCGACGCGACCGTCGTCCTGCTGCAGCTGCGCGTCGGCGGCCAGGCCGCGCGGCACCTCGACGAGACGATCCCGCTGGAGTGCGGCTGCGTCGGCCAGGAGACGACCGGCGCGGGCGGGCTCGCGAAGGCGCTGCGGACCGTCCCCGTCGTGCTGGACATCGCCGCCCGCGTCGCCGACCTCGCGCCCAACGCGTGGATCGTCGACTTCACCAACCCGGTCGGCATCGTCACCCGCGCGCTGCTGGACGCCGGGCACCGCGCCGTCGGCCTGTGCAACGTCGCGATCGGGGTGCAGCGGCGCGCCGCCGCGCTGCTGGACGTCCCGCCCGACCGGATCAGCCTCGGCCACGCCGGGCTGAACCACCTCACCTGGGTGCGGTCGGTGCTGCTGGACGGCCAGGAGGTGCTCCCCCGCCTGCTCGACGAGCACCCCGACGAGCTGGCGAAGGCGTCCGGGCTCCCGGCGTCGTTCGTCCGGCGGCTCGGCGCCGTCCCGTCGTACTACCTGCGGTACTTCTACCAGCACGACCGGGTCGTCGAGGAGCTGCGCGGGGCGGAGACCAGGGCGGAGCAGGTCGCGGCGCTCGAACGCGACCTCCTCGACCTCTACGCCGACCCGACGCTGGACACCAAGCCCGCCCGGCTGGAGGAGCGCGGCGGCGCGTTCTACTCCGAGGCCGCCGTGCAACTCGCCGCGTCGCTGCTGACCGGGCGCGGCGACGCGCAGGTCGTGAACGTCCGCAACCACGGCACGCTGCCGTTCCTGGACGACCGCGCCGTCATCGAGGTCCCCGCGCGGATCACCTCGGCGGGCGCGGTGCCGCTGCCCGTCCCGGCGTTCGAGCCGCTGTTCGCCGGGCTGATCGCGCACGTGTCCGCCTACGAGGAGCTCGCCCTCGACGCCGCGCTGCGCGGCGGCGTGGACCGCGTCGCGACCGCGCTGCTCGCCCACCCCCTGGTCGGGCAGGCCGACATCGCCGACCGGCTCGCCCGCGACCTGGTGGCCGCCAACCGCGCCCACCTCCCCTGGGCCGCGTGATGGCCGCTCCCGGGAACGTCCCCGCGCGGGAGGGCGGCCTGCTCGTCGCCGTCGACGGCGGCAACAGCAAGATCGACGCGGCCGTCGTCGGGACCGGCGGCGAGCTGCTCGCCACGGTCCGCGGCGACGGGTTCCGCCCGCACGCCGTGGGGCTGGACGCGGCCGTCGACTCCCTCACCGCCGTGATCGCCGAGGCGCTGCGCGGCGCGGGCGCCGCGCCCGGCCCGGTCGCCCACCTCGCCGTCTACACCGCCAACGTGGACCTGCCCGGCGAGGAGGAGCGGCTGGAGAAGCTCCTGCTCAACCGGGGCACGGCGGCGAGCGTCACCGCCGGGAACGACACGTTCGCGCTGCTGCGCAGCGCCGTCACCGCCGGGTGGGGCGTCGCCGTCGTGTGCGGCGCGGGCATCAACTGCGCGGGCGTCGGCCCGGACGGGCGGACCGCGCGGTTCCCCTCCCTCGGCCCCCACACCGGCGACTGGGGCGGCGGCTCCTCGCTCGGCCGCTCGGCGCTGTGGCACGGCATCCGCGGCGAGGACGGCCGGGGCCCCGAGACCGCGCTGTCGGCCGCGGTCGCCGCCCACTTCGGCGTGGCGCGGGCCCTGGACGTCGGCCTCGGCATCCACCACGGCGAGTTCTCCAAGGGCGACCTCACCGCGCTCGCGCCCGTCCTGCTGGACGTCGCGGAGGCGGGCGACGAGGTGGCCCGCGAGGTCGTGGCCCGGCTGGCGGAGGAGGTCGCGCTGCTCGGCTCGGTGGCGCTGCGCCGCCTCGACCTGCTGGACGCGCCCGCCGACGTCGTCCTCGGCGGCGGCGTGCTCGCCGCCCGGCGCCCCCTCCTCATGGACGCCGTCGCCGAACGCTACGCCGCGCTCGCCCCGCACGCGCGGCTCATCGTCCCCGAGGACCCGCCACTGCTCGGCGCCGCGCTGCTCGGGCTCGACCACCTCGGCGTCCCGGCCGCCGCCCACGACACCCTGCGCGCCGCGTTCCGCCGCCCCCGCTGACCGCTCCCGGCGGCGGATGGTTGGATGGATCATGGGGCGGCCGGCCGCCGGCCCTGACGTTGTAAGGTCGCGCTGGTCCGGGCCGGGAGGGAGCGGGCCGTGGAGATCGGGTTCGGCGTTCCGACGACGGGCGCGTGGGCGACCCCGGAGGCGCAGGCGCTCGTCGCGCGCCGCGCCGAGGAGCTCGGCTACCACTCGCTGTGGACGCTGCAGCGCGTCCTGAACCCGGCGGGGTCGTCCGACGCGACGTACCGCAGCGTCACCGACCCGTTCGTCACGCTCGCCTACCTCGCCGCGCACACCTCGCGCGCGCGGCTCGGCGTCGCCGTGGTCAACCTGCCGTTCTACGCGCCGCCGATCCTCGCCAAGCAGGCCGCCGCCCTGGACCGCGTCAGCGGCGGGCGGTTCGACCTCGGGCTCGGCCTCGGCTGGATGCGCGAGGAGTTCGCGGCGGTCGGCGCGCCGATGGAGCGGCGCGGGGCCCGGGCGGAGGAGTTCCTCGCCGTGCTGCGCGCGCTCTGGAGCGGCGGGCCCGCCGAGTTCCACGGCGAGTTCTACGACGTCCCGCCGGTCGTCATGGAGCCGCGGCCGGTGCGGGCGCCGGGGCCGCCGGTCCTGCTCGGCGGCGGCGCGGAGCCCGCGCTGCGCCGCGCCGGGCGGCTCGCCGACGGCTGGGTCAGCTCCAGCCGCGCCGACCTCGCCGCCATCGGGCGGTCGATCGGGATCGTCCGGGACGCGGCCGAGCGGGCCGGGCGCGACCCGGACGCGCTCCGGTTCGTGTGCCGGGGCGCCGTGCGCGTCAGGCCCGCCGGGGCGGCGGGGCGCCGCCCGCTCACCGGGTCGTTCGAGGAGATCCGCGCCGACCTGCGCGACCTCGCGGGGCAGGGGGTCACCGAGGTGTTCGCCGACCTGAACTTCGACCCCGAGATCACCGGGCCGGACGCCGACCCGCGCGCCTCGCTGGAGCGTGCCATGCAGGCCCTCGACGCCCTCGCCCCCGGCCGCTGACGCCGGGTCGCCGCGGGCCGGGTCGCCGCGGTCGGGTCACAGGGGCGGGCGGCGCGCCTCCCACGGCGTGCTCAGCACGACCGTCGTCCGCGTCGCGACGTTCGCGGCGGCGCGGATCGTCTGCAGCAGGTCCTCCAGCTCGTTCGGGGACGCGACCCGCACCTTGAGGATGTAGCTCTCGTCCCCCGCGACCGAGTGGCACGCCTCGATCGCCTGGAGATGGGCGAGCCGCTCGGGCGCGTCGTCCGGCGCGGCCGGGTCGATCGGTTTGATCGAGATGAACGCGGTCAGCGGCAGCCCGATCTCCCGGCTGTCGAGCTGGGCGGCGAACCCGGTGATGACCCCGCGCTTCTGCAGCCGCCGCACGCGCTGGTGCACGGCCGACACCGACAGGCCGGTCTCCTTGGCGAGGTCGGTGAAACTCATCCGCCCGTCGTCGGCGAGCAGCGCCAGGATCTGACGATCGATCTCCTCCACGCGGGAAATCTAGCGCGCCTGGACCCCGATCAGATCACCGATCGCCGCATTCCGCGCGATCCACCGCGATATCGGCCCCGCCGCCGGCGCCCGGCGATCAGCGGCGCTGGGTCCGCAGCGGGCCGCAGCTGCCCCGCACGACCAGCTCGGTCGGCAGCAGCACCGGCCCTCCCCTGCCGCGCCGCGCGGGCTCGCGCAGCAGCAGCTCGCAGGCCCGGTAGCCGATGTCGTGGCCGGGCCGCGCGACGGCGGTGAGCGGCGGGTCGCACAGCTCGGCCCACGCCACGTCGTCGACCATCGCGATCGACACGTCCGCGGGGACGCGCAGGTCCAGCTCGCGGGCCACGAGGACGGCCGCCTCGCCGAGCAGGTGCCCGGCGGCCAGCACGGCGGTGACGTCGGCGCGGCGCTGCAGCAGCCCGGCGGCGGCCGCGTAGGCGGCGTCGCGGGCCGGGCGCGCGGCGACGACGAGGTCCTCCTCGACCGGGACGCCGAGCCGTCCGAGCGTCCCGCGGAACGCCCGCTCCCGCACCCGGGACGGCCCGCCCGGCGTGGCTCCGAGGAACCCGATGCGGCGGTGCCCGAGCCCCGCCAGGTACTCGGTGAGGACGCGGACGCCGCCCGCGTCGTCGGCGAGGACGGACGGCACGTCCGGCATCCCCGGCAGGGTGCGGCCCGCGAACACGACGCTGGAGCACACCCGCGCGGCGCCGCGCCAGTCGGCCTCGTCCCCGGCGGGCAGGGCGATGATCCCGTCCACCCGCTGCTCGACGAGCCGCTCGACGATCTCGGCCTCGCGGGCCGGGTCGCCGCCCGCCGCGTCGACGATCACGTGCTCGCCGAGGGTGCGGGCGCAGGCGAGGACCCCGGCGACGAGCTCGGCGCAGAACGGGTCGGTGACGTCCGGGACGACCAGCCCGATGCCGCCGCTGCGGCGCAGCTTGAGGCCGCGGCCGAGGGCGCTCGGCCGGTAGTCCAGGGCGCGGGCGGCGGCGAGCACGCGCTCGCGGGTGGGGGCGCTGACCGAGCCCGCCCCGGAGAACACCCGCGACACGGTGGCGACGCCGACGCCCGCCGAGGCCGCCACGTCCTTGACCGTGGCCGGTCGCCGCTCCGCCATCCGTTCCACCCCATTCGCCCGGTTCCGATCATCTTCTCACGATCTCCCCTCCCCTGGAAACGTTTCCATGGGGTTTACTCCAGTTTGTATCGAAAACCCCTGCTCGGCAGGGGGTCATGGAAACGTTTCCAACAAGGGGGCCGGGATGGCGAAGATCGTTCTCGACAAGGTCGACAAGGTGTACTCCGGCGGGGTCAAGGCCGTCGACGGCCTCGACCTGGAGATCCACGACGGCGAGTTCATGGTGCTGGTCGGGCCGTCCGGCTGCGGCAAGTCCACCGCGCTGCGGATGATCGCCGGCCTTGAGGAGATCTCCGCCGGGAAGATCTCCATCGGCGACCAGGTCGTCAACGACCTCGCGCCCAAGGACCGCGACATCGCGATGGTCTTCCAGAACTACGCGCTGTACCCGCACATGACCGTCGAGCAGAACCTCGCGTTCGGCCTCAAGCTGCGCGGCACGCCGAAGGCGGAGATCAAGCAGAAGGTCCGCGAGGCGGCGAAGATGCTCGGCCTCGAGCAGTTCCTGTCCCGCAAGCCCGCCGCCCTGTCCGGCGGCCAGCGGCAGCGGGTCGCGATGGGCCGCGCGATCGTCCGCCAGCCGCAGGCGTTCCTGATGGACGAGCCGCTGTCCAACCTCGACGCCAAGCTCCGCGTCTCCATGCGCGCCTCCCTCAGCCAGCTCCACGAGCGGCTCGGCGTCACCACCGTCTACGTCACCCACGACCAGGTCGAGGCCATGACCCTCGGGTCGCGGGTGTGCGTCCTGCGCGAGGGCAGGCTCCAGCAGGTCGACACGCCGCAGCGGCTGTTCGACCACCCCGTCAACCTGTTCGTGGCGGGCTTCATCGGCTCGCCCTCGATGAACTTCGTGTCCGCCGAGCTGTCGGCCGGCGACGGCGGCGCGCGGGTGTCGTTCGCCGGATACTCGCTGCCCGTCCCGGCCACGACGCTGAACGAGCGGCCGAACCTGCAGAACTACATCGGCCGCCAGGTGATCCTCGGCATCCGCCCGTCCGACTTCGAGGACGCCGCCCACGCCCAGCCCGACTGGGCGCCGATGTCGGTCCGCAGCACCGTGACCGAGGAGCTCGGCAGCGAGATCAACGTCATCTTCACCATCGACGCCCCGCCGGTCGAGCACAAGGACACCGCCGACCTCGCCGAGGACGCCGCCGAGGGCGACGGCGACATGACGATCCCGCTCACCGACAACCGCGCCCTGTGGACGGCCCGCGTCAACTCCCGCTCCCACGTCCGCCCGGGCCAGCAGGTGGAACTGGCAGTGGACACCCGCCGCCTCCACTTCTTCGACCCAGCGAGCGGTCTAGCTGTGTGATACGACGACGGGCCGTGGCGCACGCCACGGCCCGTCGTTCGTCTGCTGTCACTTCACGGAGCCCGCTAGGACGCCTTCTACGAAGTAGCGCTGGAAGGCGAAGAAGACGGCCAGGGGGACGATCAGGGACAGGAACGCGCCGGGGGCCAGGATGTCGATGTTGCCGGTGAACTGGCGCATCTGCGACTGGAGCCACTTGGTCATCGGCTGGGACTCGGTGTCGGCGAACACCAGCGCGACAAGCAGGTCGTTCCACACCCAGAGGAACTGGAAGATGCCGAGCGAGGCGATCGCCGGGCCGCCCAGCGGGAAGATCACCCGGCGGAAGATCGTCCACTCGGAGCCGCCGTCCATCCGCGCCGCTTCGAGGAGGTCGCGCGGGATCGCGGCGAAGAAGTTGCGCAGCAGGAAGATCGCGAACGGCAGGCCGAACGCGACGTGGAACAGCACCACCCCGGTGATCGACCCGAACATGTGGAAGCCGCCGACCTCGACGTACCCGTACAGCTTGGCGACCGGGATCAGCGCCACCTGGACGGGCACCACCAGCAGCGCGACCACGGCGAGGAACAGCCAGTCCCGGCCCGGGAACTCCATCCACGCGAACGCGTAGGCGGCGAGCGAGGCGATCACCACGACCAGCACCGTCGCGGGGACGGTGATCAGCACGGTGTTCCAGAACGAGTCGACGAAGTCGCCCTTGTCGAGCAGGGCGGAGTACGAGCCCGCGGTGAGCTGGGCGGGCTCGGTGAAGACCGTCCACCAGCCGCTGGCGTTGTTGTCGGCGTTGGAGCGCAGCGACGCGACCAGCAGCCCGAAGGTCGGCACCAGCCAGAACAGCGCGACCAGGACCAGCAGCGCCTGCGCGGCGCCGCCGCCGAGCCGTCCGACGACGCGGGCGGCGAGGTTGCGGCGGGGCGCCCCCGCCGCGCCGTTGCGGGCCGGGGCGGCCTCTTCCGCGGTGCTCATGAGCGCTCCTGCCGGATTCGCCGGACGTTGAACAGCATGGCGGGCAGCACCAGGACGAACAGCAGCACCGCGATCGCGCTGCCCGCGCCCTGGTCGTCGCCGCCGCCGAACGACTCGGTCCACATCTGGAGGGCGAGGACGCTCGCGTCCGGGTCGCCGCCGCCGATGATGTAGACGAGGTCGAACACCTTCAGCACGTTGATGACGAGCGTCACCAGCACCACCACGAGGACGGGCGCGAGCAGCGGGATCGTCACCCGCCGGAACACCTGCCACTCGGTGGCGCCGTCCACGCGGGCCGCCTCCAGCGCGTCCCGGGGGATCGCGGCGAGCCCCGCGGCGATCAGCACCATCGCGAACCCGGCCCACACCCACAGGTACGACCCGATGATCGCGGGCGTGATCAGCGTCCCGCCGAGCCATTCGGCGCCGTTGTAGGCGGCGGTGAAGTTCGCGGCGGGCAGCCGGATCGTGTAGCCGCCGTCCGGGACCTTCTTCATCGTGAACGTGCCGTCGGCCTCGGTGGTGGCCTTCGCGACGACCTTGCCGTCCTTGACCGCCTCGACCTTGATGCCGGGCAGGCCGTACTCGCCCGCGTTCGGGGCGTTCGGCTGTCCGCCGCCGCCCTTGGTGAAGTCGAACCAGACCGTCCCGGTGAGGCGGCCCGGCCTCGGCGGCGGCGCCTGCGCGGCGGGTTTCGCGTCCTTCGGCAGGTACTCCGGCTTGACCTTCAGCAGCGGGACCAGCGCGCTCCGCCCCGCCGCGACCTGGTTCACCGTGACCACGCCGCCGCCCTCCGCGCGGACGGGCTGGTTCCCGCCGCTGCGCGGCCCGGCGCCCGGGTAGGTCGTGCCCTGCGCGAACGTGTCGTGGATCGCGACGAGCGCGGCGTTGGCGACGCCCTTGTCCGGGTCCTGCTGGTACACCAGCCGGAAGATCACGCCGGAGGCGAGGAACGAGATCGCCATCGGCATGAACACGACGAGCTTGAACACCGTCCCCCACCGGATCCGCTCGGTGAGGACGGCGAACACCAGCCCGACGATCGTCACCACGGTCGGCGCCACCACCACCCAGATGGCGGTGTTGCGGACGGCGACGAGGTTGTCGTGCCCCTTGAAGACCCCGGTGTAGTTGTCGACGCCGACGAACCCGTCGCCGGAGGCGTCGAAGAAGCTGCGGATCACCGAGTAGACGATCGGGTAGACCACCAGGAAGCCGAGCAGCAGCAGCGCGGGCAGCAGGAACGTCATCGCCAGCCAGGACGGCGGGTTCAGCCGCTCCCGGGCCGGTCGCCCGCGCGGCGCGGGGACGGGGGCGGCGCCGCCCGCGGTCGCGGGCGGCGCCTCCTCGTTCGGAGCCTTCATGCGGGGTCTCCTACTTGTACGCCTTGGCGGCCTCGGCCTCCAGCTTGGCCTGCGTGCCCTTCACGTCCGTCGGGTGCTGCACGAACGCGCGCAGCGCCTCCCACTCGCCCTTGCCGGGCGTCGCGCCGAACGCGGCGGGCGCGAGGTCGGACATGTCGTAGCGGGCGGCGTCGCCGGACTTCTGGATCTGCTCGATGAGCTGCTTGGCGATCGGGTCGGAGTACGCGCTGGACGGGACGTTCTTGTTCGGCGTCAGGTAGCCGCCGAGCCCCGCCCACACCTTCCCGGCCTCCGGGGACGCGAGGAACTTCATCAGCTCCTGCGCGCCCTTGCCGTCCTTGAGCGCGACGGCGACGTCGCCGCCGAGGATCGCCGGCGGGGTGGTCCCGGCCGCCGGGAACGCGAAGACCTGCGCGTCCGTGCCGACCTTGGCCTTGGTGGTGGCGATGTTCGCGGCCGCGAAGTCGCCGCCGTACACCATCGCGGCCTTCTCCTGCCCGAACACCTGCGTGACCGACTCGTCGAACTTGGTCTTGGTCGCGGTCGCGACGCCGCCGTTGAGGAAGTCGCCCTTGCCCCAGATCTGCGCGAGGGTCTCCAGCGCCTTCCCGACGGTCGGATCGGTCCACTTGATCTCGTGCTTGGCGAGCTTGTCGTAGTTGTCCGGCCCGGCCTGCGACAGGTAGACGTTCTCGAACCAGTCGGTGAGCGTCCAGGAGTCCTGCGGGCCCGCGGCCAGCGTGAACGGGGTGGTGCCCGCGTCCTGGAGGGTGCCCGCGGCCTTGACGAGGTCCGCCCACGAGGCGGGGGGCTGGACGCCCGCGTCGGAGAACACCTGCGGCCGGTACCACAGGATCGACTTGTAGGCGGCCTTGACCATGACGCCGTAGGGCTTGCCGTCGGCGGAGCCGAGCTCCTTCCAGTACGGCGAGAAGTTGGCGCCGACCTCCGTCACGACGTCGGGGGCGAGGGGCTTCAGCGCGCCCTTCTTCGCGTACTGCTGCATGAGGCCGGGCTGCGGCAGCAGCGCCACGTCCGGCGGGTTCTTCGCCTCGATGCGCGGGCCGAGGTAGGCGTCGGTGTTCTCGCCGGTGGACGCGTAGGTGACCTTCGCGCCCGTCTTCTTCTCGAACGCCTGGAGCACCTTGCGGAAGTTGGCCTCCTCGGGGCCGGTCCACTTGGCGGCGACCTCGATCGTGGTGCCCTTCAGCGCTCCCCCGCCGGCGGGCGTCGAACCGCCGTCGCCGCCGTCGTCGTCCCCGCCGCACGCGGCGGCGCCGGACACCACCAGCCCGGCCGCCACGGCCGCGCTGAGCACACGCCTACTGACCCTCATTCTCATCCTCCCTGGACGGCCCGGCGGCGTCCGATCCCCAGATCGCCGCGCCGGACTCGATATCGAAGAAGTGCAGGCGGCCGGTGTCGACGCGGACCGTCACCGGGTCGCCGACCTTCACGCGGGTGCGCGGGCTGAACCGCGCGACGAGGTCCGTGCGGGGCCGCTCCAGATGCCCCAGCACGTCGGTGCCCGCGTCGCGGGCGAGCTCCTTGGTGTCCTCGGTGACGACCTGGTCGGCCTCCAGCGCGAAGTGGACCAGGACGTCCGAGCCCATCGCCTCGACCAGGTCGGCGGTGGAGGCGAGCGCGGAGCCGGCGGGGGCCTCGACGAGGTCGGCGTCCTCCATGTCCTCGGGGCGGATCCCGACGACGACCTCGCCGCCGAGCCGGGACGCGAGGCCCGGCCGCTCGGCCAGCACCCCGGGCGGGAGCGCCAGCGTCTGCCCGCCGATCTCCAGCCGCGCGTCGCCCGCGTCCCCGGCCAGGGTCGCCTTCAGCAGGTTCATGGCGGGCGAGCCGATGAAGCCGGCGACGAACAGGTTCGCCGGCCGGTCGTAGAGCTCCTGCGGCGGCGCGACCTGCTGCAGCTCGCCCTTCTTCATCACCGCGACGCGGTCGCCGAGCGTCATCGCCTCGGTCTGGTCGTGCGTGACGTAGATCGTCGTGACGCCGAGGTCGCGCTGGATGCGGGCGATCTCGGCGCGCATCTGGACGCGCAGCTTGGCGTCGAGGTTGGACAGCGGCTCGTCCATCAGGAACGCCTGCGGCTCCCGGACGATCGCGCGGCCCATCGCGACCCGCTGCCGCTGCCCGCCCGACAGGTTGCGCGGCTTGCGCGACAGGTGCTCGGTCAGCCCGAGGATCTCCGCCGCCCGGTCGACCTTCTCCTTGATCTCGGCCTTCGGGAGCTTGCGCAGCGACAGCCCGAACCCGATGTTGTCGCGGACGGACAGGTGCGGGTAGAGCGCGTAGCTCTGGAACACCATGGCGACGTCGCGGTCCCGGGCGGGGACGCGGTTGACGACCCGCCCGCCGATCGCGACCTCGCCCTCGGAGATCTCCTCCAGCCCGGCGACCATCCGCAGCGCGGTCGTCTTCCCGCAGCCGGACGGCCCGACGAGCACGAGGAACTCCCCGTCGGCGATGTGCAGGCTCAGGTCGGTCACGGCCCGCGTGCCGTCGGGATAGACCTTCCCGACGCTGGTCAGGTCGACCTCTGCCACGGCGTCCCCTCTTTCCCCTCGCGTCCACGTCAGGCCCTCGTCGCGGGCGCGCGCCTCCGCCCCGCCGGGGACGGGCCCCGCGATGCGGAGGAAGCGTGACTTACTCCCGCGTAACTATGACTAGCTACAGGGCGGATCGGCCGCGTTGCAATACGCGGGGAGAACACTGACGGTTTTGGTGCAGAGATCGTTACCGGGCCGTTTTTCACCCGCATTCCGCGCGATTTTCAGGCGTCCGAAAATAGGCGAGGGCGCGGACGGAAATCCGTCCGCGCCCTCGTCCACGCGCCATTCCCGGCGCGGCCTGCGAATTCAGCCGACGATCACCAGGCCGCGCTCGGTGACGTTCAGCGGGTCGAAGCCGTCCTCGGTGCAGACGACGATGTCCTCGATGCGGGCGCCGTGCGGGCCGGGGTAGATGCCCGGCTCGATCGAGAACGCCATGCCGGGTTCGAGGGGCTCCCGGTTGCCCGAGACGATGTAGGGGTCCTCGTGCGACTCCAGGCCGATGCCGTGGCCGGTGCGGTGGAAGAAGTGCTCGCCGTACCCGGCGGCGGCGATCACCTCGCGCCCGGCGGCGTCGACGGCCTCGGGCGTCGTCCCCGGCCGGACGGCCGCGCACGACGCGCGCTGCGCCTCCTCCAGCACCGCGTAGTACGCCAGGTACTCGGCGGGCGGCTCGCCGACGCAGTAGTTGCGGGTGGAGTCGGAGCAGTAGCCGCTCGGCATCGTCCCGCCGATGTCGACCACGACCGGCTCGCCCGCGCGGATCACCCGGTCGGACGGCTCGGCGTGCGGGTTCGCGCCGTTCGGGCCCGCCCCGACGATCACGAAGTCGACGCGGGAGTGGCCCTCGGCGACGATCGCGTCCGCGATGTCGCGGGCGACCTCCCGCTCCGTGCGCCCGGCGGCGAGCAACTCGGGCACGCGGCGGTGCACCCGGTCGATCGCCTCGCCCGCCTCGCGCAGCGCCGCGACCTCGGCGGCGCTCTTGCGGATCCGCAGCCCGCGCAGCACTCCCCCGGCGGCGACCTGCTCGGCGGCGGGCATCGCGGCGCGGAACCGCAGCGCCATCACCGCCCACATCCGGTCGGCCACGCCGACCTTCGGCAGGCCCGCCGGGAGCCGCCGCGCCACGAGCGCGTACGGGTCGTCGGTCTCGTCCCAGGGCACCAGCTCGACGCCGAGCGACCCGGCCGGCGACACCTGGGCGGCGGGCAGCTCCAGGCGCGGGACGACCAGGAACGCCTCCCCCTCGGCGGGCACGACGAGGCAGGTGAGCCGCTCCAGCTCCTTGGCGTCGTAGCCGGTCACGTAGCGCAGATCCGGGCCGGGCGTCAGCAGCACCGCCCCGAGGTCCGCCTCCGCGGCGGCCTCCCGCACCAGGCCGACGCGCTCGCGCGGATACAACTCCGTTGTCACACCCGTCTCCATTCTCCGGTCGTCCGCGGCGGACCGCTCGTCCGCACGGGTACCAGGATCGCAGAGCGGCGGCGCGCCGACGACGCCGCCCGCGTGGCACGATGTGCCCCATGAGCGGGCTGATGCTGCTGGACACGCCGTCGTTGTACTTCCGCGCCTTCTTCGGCGTGCCCGAGTCCGTCACCGCCGACGACGGGACGCCGGTGAACGCGGTGCGCGGCCTCATCGACATGATCGCGCGGCTGGTCCAGGACCGCTCGCCCGACCGGCTCGTCTGCTGCATGGACGCCGACTGGCGGCCCGCCTTCCGGGTGGCGGCGCTGCCGTCCTACAAGGCGCACCGGGTGGCCGACGACGGCGGCGACCAGACGCCCGACGCGCTGGAGGCGCAGCTCCCGATCATCGACGAGGTCCTGGACGCGTTCGGCCTCGCCCGCGCGGGCGTCCCCGGCTACGAGGCCGACGACGTCATCGGCACCCTCGCGGTGCGGGGCGCGGCGGACGGCCCGGTCGACATCGTGACCGGCGACCGCGACCTGTTCCAGCTCGTCGACGACACCGGCCCGGTGAGCGTCCTGTACACGGCGCGGGGCATCCGGAACCTGCAGGTCATGGGCGAGAAGGAGGTCGCGGCCAAGTACGGCATCCCGGGCCGCGGCTACGGCGACTACGCGACGCTGCGCGGCGACCCGAGCGACGGGCTGCCCGGCGTCCCCGGCGTCGGCGACAAGACCGCGGCGGCGCTGGTCACCCGGTTCGGGTCGGTCGAGGGGATCCTCGCCGCGCTCGACGCCGGGACCGACGAGGGGTTCCCGGCGGGCGCGCGGCGCCGGATGGAGGCGGCCCGCGAGTACCTCGCCGCCGCCGAGACGGTGGTGCGGGTCGTCACCGACATCGACGCGCCGGAGCTCGCGGCGCTGGACGACCGGCTCCCCGCGGGCGCCCGCGACCCGGAGGCGCTCGTCGCGCTGGCCGACCGCTGGAACCTCGGCGGCCCGGTCAACCGGCTGCTGAACGCCCTCACCCGCTGAGGGGCCATACCGCTGCAATTTTCGGCAAAAGTGTCGGATGACGCAGACCGCCGGTTCCCCCGCGTGCAGCATCGGGATCAGTGCGGCGCTCTCATAGGGGTGGAAGGCGGCGCACCGCCGCGGGACGGACGGGGACGGACGTCCGGGCGGCGCCCGCGTGAGCGACCGGTACCCGGGGCACTGGGCCTCAACGCCCCACTCCCCCCATCTGCCGCGGGTACCGGTTCACCCGACCCCCGGAAGCGGAGACTCGCACCCGTGAGCCACCAACCGCAGGTCAGGAGGAGCGCGCCGCGCGCCGCGCCCGCCCCGGACCCCGACTCCGATCCCGACCCCGATCCCGGCGCCGGCTTCTGGGACGCGCTCCGCCCGGCCGAGCGGGCGGCGCTGCGCGCGGTGGCGCGGCCCCGCCGGTTCCCGCCCCGGACGCCGCTGTGCTACCAGGGCGACGACTCCGACCACATCATCGTCATGGAGTCGGGCTGGGCGAAGGTGACGTCCACCAGCGAGGAGGGCCGCGAGGTCGTGCTCGCCGTGCGCGGGCCCGGCGACCTCGTCTGCGAGAGCGCGGTGCTCGGCCGCCGGGAGCGGTCGGCGACGGTCGCGGCGCTCACCCCGGTCCCCGCGCTGGTCGTGCCCGCCGCCCGGTTCACCGGGTTCCTCGACGCGCACCCCCGCGTGTGGCTGCTGGTCAGCGAGACGTTCGTGCACCGCCTGGACGACGCGGACCGGCGGCTGCGGGCGCACGTGTCCGCGCACGGCGCGCGGCGCCTCGCGATCCTGCTGACCGAGCTCGCCGAGGTGTCCGCCCGGCACGGCGCGCCCGGCCCCGGCGGCGGCGTCGCGATCGGCCCGCCGCTCTCCCAGGAGGAGCTCGGCAGCTGGATGGACGCCTCCCGCGAGACCGTCGCGCGGGCGCTCGGCGCGCTCCGCGCGGAGGGCCTCGTGCGCACCGGCCGGCGGCGGATCACCGTGGTGGACGTGGCGCGGCTGCGCGAGTTCGCGCGGA
Organism: Actinomadura chibensis NBRC 106107; assembly: GCF_001552135.1. Classification (GTDB taxonomy): domain Bacteria; phylum Actinomycetota; class Actinomycetes; order Streptosporangiales; family Streptosporangiaceae; genus Spirillospora; species Spirillospora chibensis. The sequence continues at coordinate 29,785 of NZ_BCQP01000011.1, forward strand.
CGCCGGAGCGGCCGCGGCCCAGCGCCTTTACAATGTAGATCACGATCAGGGCCGGGGTCAGGCGGCGGGCCGCAGGACCTCGCCGAGCTCCTCGGCGAGGGCGGCGTTGAGCGCGTAGGCGGTCCTCACCTCGCCGACGACGCGGAGCCGCTCGCCGCCGTCCCAGGGGGCGGCGTCCAGGAGGGCGCGGTAGCGGTCCTTGTACGCCTTGGGCCTGCCCGGGAAGCGGTAGAAGCGGACGCCGTCGTCCTCGGCGGCGAGGCCCAGCGCCTTGCGGACCTGGAGGCCGATGTACTGGCCGCCCGACAGGTCGCCCAGGTAGCGGGTGTAGCCGTGCGCGACGAAGCCGCCCGCCCAGTCGAAGCACACCTCGCGGAGCCGGTCGCAGTACCGGGACGCGGCCTCCCCCGGCTCGGCCCTTGCCCGCCAGCGCGGGCCGTAGAAGTAGGCGAGGTCGGCCTCAAGCGCCTCGCGGCGGCGCAGGCCGGGAAGGTCGAACGGCCCGGCGACCGGGTCGGCCGCCATCCGGTCGGCGGCCTCTTCGAGGAGCGCGTAGACGGGGTGGAGCTGCGCCACGAGGACGGCGTACTCGTCGCGGCCGAGGCGTCCCTCGACGAGCGCGCTCATGTAGGCCGAGGTCTCGTTGGCGCCGTGGTCGCTCCGGGTGGCGGCCCGCAGCCGGGCGGAGAACGGCTCGTCCGTCGGGGTGCTGTCCATTACGGCCCTCCTTTATCCAGGGGACTTAGGCTAGCCTTACCTAAATCACCCGGGAAGACGGGCCGGGAGGTTCCCGACGTGACGTCGGTTACTTTTCCGACGCCACGTCGGGAAGAGCCGGGTCAGGCGCTGAGCGCCGCGCGGGCCTCCTCGGTCATCCGCACGACCTCCCGCCGCACCTGCGGCCGCTCGGTGAGCCGCTCGCTGAAGGGGATCCGGACGTCGCGCTCGGCGCCGCCGTCCATCACGGCGAAGTCGATGCCGTCGGCGTCCAGGCCGGTCACGCGGGCGGCGGTCGCGCCGGGACGGCCGCCGAGCGCGCGGCAGATCGTGAGGCAGTCGGCGGCGTGGTCGTCGTTCATGTGGCGCGCGATCTGGCGCACGACGTCCTCGGTGAAGGGGCCCGCGTCGGTCATGGGAACGTTCCTTTCGATCGGGGCGCCGGTCCCGGCGTGAGGTTCGCGAAGCTCCGCGGGACGTCGCGCGCGAGGCGTCCGTCCGGCGTGGACGCCGACACTACCCGGCGCCCCGCACGGGCATCGCGGCACGTCGTGCACCATGGAGGGGTGACGCAGGTGGCTGAAGACCGGTCCGCGGACGCGGGCGCCCGGCTGCGGGCGCTCGCCGCCCTCGTCGCGGACGGCGGCGTGGTGGTGCTGAGCGGCGCGGGGCTGTCGACCGAGTCGGGCATCCCCGACTACCGCGGCGAGACGGGACGGCGCCGGCGCGCCGACCCGATGACCTACCAGGCGTTCACCGGGTCGGCGGCGGCGCGGCGCCGGTACTGGGCGCGCAGCCACCTCGGCTGGCGGCACATCGCGGCGGCCCGGCCGAACGCCGGGCACCGCGCGGTCGCCGAGCTGCGGCGGCGCGGCCTGGTCACCGGGATCATCACCCAGAACGTGGACGGCCTGCACCAGGCCGCCGGCGCGGACGGCGTGATCGAGCTGCACGGCGCGCTCGACCGGGTCGTCTGCCTCGGGTGCGGCGAGCGGACGCCGCGCGCCCGGCTGGACGCGCGGCTGCGCGCCGCGAACCCGGGCTTCGACGCCCGCGCCGCCGCGGTCAACCCGGACGGCGACGCCGTCCTCGCCGACGCGGACGTCGCGGCGTTCCGCGTCGTGGACTGCGAGCGCTGCGGCGGCGTCCTCAAACCCGACGTGATCTTCTTCGGGGAGAACGTGCCGCCGCCGCGCGTCCGGGACTGCTACGCGCTGACCGAGGGCGCGGGCGCGCTGCTGGTGCTCGGGTCGTCGCTGACGGTGCTGTCGGGGTACCGGTTCGTCCGGCACGCCGACCGGCACGGGGTGCCGGTCGCGATCGTCAACCACGGCGCGACCAGGGGCGACGAGCACGCCCTCGTCACGCTGGACGCGCCGCTCGGCGCGACCCTCCAGGCGCTCCTCGCCGAACTGCCCGCGTAGCCCGGCCGGGCGCGTCAGCCCTGCACGAGGGACGTCGCGGCGGGCGCGGGCGAGTGGCCGTGGTCCGGCCCGCCGGGCGCGGGCGCGCCGGTCACCGACGGCGGGTCGGGCAGGGTGTCGCCGGTGACGAAGCCCGTCCCCTCCAGCAGGCGCATGTGGGTCCTGACGAACGTCTCGCACCGCTCCGCGAAGTCGCGGACCAGGGTGTTGCGGGTGCTGGCGCGGACGGCGGCGATCTGCGGGTAGATCTGCCCGTGCGCCATCCGCAGCCGCGCGACGGCCGTCTTGTCGTAGTCGGTGCCGGACTTGCCGGTGATCTCCGACATCCAGCTCTGCTGCTCCGCGGTCGGCTGATCCGGCAGCGGGACGCCGAGCTGCGCGGCGATCCGGCGGTCCAGGTCGTCGAGCCGCTCGTGCTGGCGGGCGATCTCGGCGAGGTTCCGCCGGGTCGCGGGCCGGGACGCGCGCGTGGCCGCCTCCCGCCCGACGGGGATCTCCCACAGCCCGGCCTGGCGGACCTTGACGACGAGCAGGCGGTCGGCGGGGCCGAGCGGGCCCCACTGGGTGGGCACGGTGGCCTGGGCGGCGTTCTCCGCCGCGACGCGCGAGGGCTGCGCGGCTCCGTCCGCGGCCTGGCGGCCCATCGGCGCGCAGCCGCCGAGCGGGACGCCGAGGAGGAGGGCGGCGGCCAGCGCGGCCGCCCTCCTCGCGGGTGCCGGTGCGGAGGCCGGTCGGGGTGTTCGCATCCTCCGCCGTCCTTTCCGTGAGGGGTGGGCGCTGCCAGGCGGTACGCAGCCGCGGGCCGCGCGGTTCGCCCCGGCGGGGGGGGTTTCGGACGACGTTCCGGGCGGTCAGCTCCAGCCGAGCGGGACGAGCGTCGGCACCGGCGGCTCGCCGCCCGCGTCGGTGAAGGCGCGCAGCGCGGCGACGAGGGCGCGCCGCTCCCCGGCGGGCATCCGCGCGACGATCTCGGCGATCCCGGCCCGGCGGCGGGCGGTGACGTCGTCGACGAGGCCGCGCCCGGCGGCGGTGAGCTGGATCCGGACCTCGCGGCCGCTGTCGGGGCTGGCCCGCCGGTCGACGAGCCCGGCGGCGGCGAGCCGGTCCACCATCCGCAGCGCGGTGGACGGGTTGACCCCGAGCAGCCCCGCGAGCGTGACGAGCTTGGCCGGGCCCTGCGCGGACAGCACGACGAGCAGCCGGAACTGCGGCGGCGTGACGGCGTCCTCGACGGCGGCGAGGGACCGCACGGAGATCGCCACCAGCAGCCGGGACGCGGTCAGCACCGCCGAGGTGACCTCGTCGACGTCGTCGCCCGGACCGGCGGCGTCGGCGCAGGACCCGGCGTGCTCGCTCATGACGACTTTCTACCGCGCGCGGAGCCGCCCACGCCAACGTCGGCGAGCCGGTGTCAGTGAGCCGGTACCAGTGGGCCGATGTCAGCAACACGGCGGTTGCGGGGGCGGCGGGCGCGCGGGTGGAGTCGTAGCCGATGGTCCGACGTCGCTCCCCGGGAGGAAGCCCATGCGAACACGGCACGCCGGCGGCATCGCCTTCGCCCGTCCCGCCGCCTTCTGGACCGGGTTCGCCGCCTGCGTCGCCGGGGTGGCGCTGCACCTGCCGATGTACGTCCGGTCCGGCGACATGCACTACCGGATGCGCGGCATGGCGATGGACGCGCCGATGATCACCGGGATGGCGCTGATCGTGCTGGGGCTCGCGGCGACGGCGTACGGGCTCGTCCCGCGCGGGCTCGCGGCGGCGCGGCCGGCGGACGGGGCCCGGGTCCGGGCGGCGCGGGACGCGCCGTTCCGCCGCGCGCACGTCGGGCTGGTCGCCGTCATGACGACGGCCGTGACGATCGACGCGATGAAGCCGATCACGCTGTCGTTCGTGGCGCCGGGGATGGGCCGCGAGTACGGCCTGAAGTCGGCGCTCAACCCGCACGGCGGCCTGCCGGTGGCGCTGCTGCCGCTGTCCGGCCTGACCGGGACGGTGCTCGGGTCGCTGCTGTGGGGCTGGCTCGGCGACCGCGTCGGGCGGCGCGCGTCCATCCTGCTGGCCGGGGTGATGTTCGTGACGACGGCGATCTGCGGCGCGATGCCGTCGTTCGGCTGGAACCTCGCGATGTGCTTCATGATGGGCCTCGCGGCGGGCGGGATGCTGCCGATCACGTTCTCGCTGCTCGCCGAGACGATCCCGGGACGGCACCGGGGCTGGGTGATGGTGCTGATCGGCGGGGACCTGGCGCTCGCCTACGTCCTCACGAGCTCGCTGTCGGAGGCGCTCGTCCCGCACTTCTCGTGGCGGATCCTGTGGCTGGTCGGGCTGCCGACCGGCGTCCTGCTGATCGCGCTGAACCGGTGGATCCCGGAGTCGCCCGGCTTCCTGCTGGCGCACGGCCGCGAGGCGGAGGCGCGGGAGATCATGGCCCGGTACGGCGCGGTCGCGCGCGGCCCGGAGACCGCGCCCGCCGAGGAGCGGCCGGACGGGGCGGACGGGGCGGACGGGGCGGGCTTCGGGCCGCTGTTCCGGCCGCCGTTCGCCGGGCTGAGCGCGGCGGTGCTGGTCCTCGGGCTCGGGATCGGGCTGGTGACGTACGGGTTCCAGCTGTGGATCCCGTCCAACCTGCAGAGCCTCGGCCTGGACCAGCGGACGGCGGACCGGGCGCTGCGCGACTCCGCGCTGCTCGGCCTGCCGCTGGTGTTCGCCGCCGCCGCCATGTACGGGCTGTGGAGCGCCAAGCGGACGATCATCGTGCTGACCGGGCTGACGGCCGCCGCGCTGGTGGCGTTCGCGGTGGCGGGCGAGTCGCTCGCGCACCGCGAGGGCTGGCTGTACGTGGTGCTCGCGGGGCCGATCGTCGGGACGGCGACGATCGCGGCGGTGCTCGCCGCCTACAGCTCGGAGATCTACCCGACGCCGATCAGGTCGCGCGGCTCCGGCCTGTCGGCGGGAGTCGGCAAGCTCGGCGGCGTGGTGGTGACGGCGGTGCTGGTCGCGGGCGCGTCGGTGCCGTCGATCGGGCAGACGGCGCTGCTCGGCGCGGTGCCGCTGCTGGCGGCGGTGCTGGTCGTCGGGCTGTGGGGGGTGGAGACGCGGCCCCGCCGGGCGGGCGGCGCCGCGCCGGGCCCGGAGGTCTCCCCCGCCGACGCCTGACCCGGCGGGTCAGCCGGACCGCTCGCGGACGAGGGCGCCGAGGTCGGCGCGGGCGAGCGCGCGCAGGCCGGGGCGCTGCGCCGGCCACGCGACGGCGAGCACGGCGAGCGCGGACCAGGCGAACGTCGCGGGCCGGACCTCGGTGTGGAACGCCATCAGGTCGCTGTCGAACGCGCCGAGGAACGCGCCCGCGGCGAGCCGTCCGAGGACGAGGCCGGGGACGGTCCCGGCGGCCACGACGAGGAGGTTCTCGGCGGTGACGAGCCGGGCGAGCCGCCGCCGGCCGACGCCGGACGCGCGCAGCGTGGCGAGTTCGGTGCCGCGTTCGGCGAGGTTGACCGAGAGCGTCGCGAACAGGACGGTGAAGGCCAGCAGCCCGCCGAACCCGAGCATGACCGCGACGAACACGTAGAAGAGGTCCATGTAGTCGTCCATGGTCTTCTTCAGCGCCTGCGCGTCGGTGTAGGCGACGACGCCGGGCAGGGACGACAGGGACCGTCCGACGGCGGCGCGGTCCGCGCCGGGGTCGAACCGGACGAGGACGTCGCCGGGACGCGCGCCGGGGTCCCAGGCGGCGACCTGGCCGAGGGTGGCGTAGGCGTAGGTGCCGAGGGGCTCGTCCACGAACCCGGCGACGGTGGTGGCGGCGGACCGCCCGCCGGGCAGGCGCAGGGTGACGGGGTCTCCGGGGCGCAGGCCGAGCCGGTCGCGCAGCGCCGCGCCGAGCAGCGCGCCGCGGGCGGGCAGCGCGCGTTCGCCGCCGCCGGGCGTGAGGAACCGGTGCATGCGGGTGCGGGCGGGCAGCCCGACGACCGCGGTGGAGTAGGACGCGCCCCCGGCGGTGATCGTGACGGGCAGCCGCGCGGACGGCTCGGCGGCGCGCACCCCGGGCGCGTCCGACACCGCGCGCAGCGCCGCGGCGTCGCCGGGCCGGGCGAGGGTCAGCTCGGCGTCCTGCCGCTGCACCACGTCGAACTGCCGGGACACGGTGGCGCGCGACGAGTCGAGCATCCCCCAGGACACGAGGATCAGCACGAGCGCGAGGACCACGCCGGTCATGGTGTAGAGGGTGCGGCCGAGCCGGCGGGTGGGGCCGCGCAGGACGAGCCACGTCCCGGCGGGGAGCCGTCCGGCGGCGGGCGCGGCGCGGCCGAGCCGGGCGCGGAGCCCGCCGCCGCGCGCGGCCGGGACGCTCCCGCGCATCGCCTCGGCGGGCGGGACGCGGGCGGCGGCGACGGCCGGCGCGAGCGCGGCCAGGCCGCCCGCGACCAGGCCGAACGCGAGCCCGGCGAGGACGGTCGTCGCGCGGGCGGACACGGTCGTGTCGGGCAACCCGATCGCGTCGCCGTACAGGCGGGTGACGGTCCCGGCGAGCGGGAGACCGGCGGCGGCGCCGAGCGCCGACCCGGCGAGGCCGGTCGCGAGGCCGGTGGCGAGGTAGTGCGCGACGACGGCGCGGCGGCGGAAACCGCTGGCGCGCAGCGTCCCGATGACGACGCGGTCGCGGGCGACGCGGCGGGTCAGCACGACGTAGACGGCGACCCCGGCGGCGGCGAGGAACAGCAGCGGGAACACCACGGCCAGCTCGGAGAAGCCCTTGATGTCCTCGGAGAGGGCGGCGTTGCTCGGCTGGTCGGCGCGGGTCTCGGCGCTCGCGGCGCCGTGCGCGCGGGCGGCGGCGGTGAGGGCCGCGTCCAGGCGCGCGGCGCGGCCGCGTCCGGCGGCGGTGTAGTAGACGTTCACCTCGTTGGGCCCCTGCGTTCCGGCGAGCCGCCGGGCGAGCGGCTCCGGGACGAACAGGACGCCGAACGAGCCGGGCGCGGGCAGCGCGTCCTGGCGGCTGGCCGCGGGCCACAGGTACTCCGGCGACGACGCGGTGCCGCGCACGGTGACGGGGCGCCAGGCGCGGCCGTCCCAGACCGAGACGGCCGAGCCGGGCCGCAGGCGGGCGTGGTCGGCGATGTGCCTCTCGGCGAGGACGCCCGCCGGGGCGGCGGCGTCGAGGTAGCCGCCGCGCAGGACCTTCACCCGGTTCACGGCGGGCTGCGCCCCGGCGGGGAGGCCGACGACGCGGCCGACGAGGGTGTCGCCGTCCGGCATGCGCAGCGGGATGTCGGCGACGGTGCGGGCGGTGGCGGCGGCGACGCCGGGCCGCGTCCGCGCGTCGGCGGCGATCGCGGCGGCGTCGCCGCCGCGCAGCGTCAGGTCCGCGAACCGGTACCGCGCGAACGCGGCCCGGTAGCCCTGGTCGAGGTTCTCGTAGGCGTCGTGGGACGCGCCGAACAGCGCGACGCCGAGCATGACCAGCGCGACCGCCGCGACGAGCTGCGCGGGACGCCGCCGCAGGTCGCGACGCAGCTTCACGGTGAGGACGCTCACCAGGTCACCTCGTCGGCGGAGGCGGGCGCGGTGTTCTCGGCGACCTCGACGACGCGTCCGGACCGCATCCGCACCACGCGGTGCGCGACGGCCGCGATCGCGGCGTTGTGCGTGACGACGAGGACGGTCCGGCCGCGCGCGTTGAGGTCCTGCAGGACGCGCAGCACGCCGCGCCCGGTCTCCAGGTCGAGCGCGCCGGTCGGCTCGTCGCACAGCAGGAGCTCGGGGTCCTTGGCGATGGCGCGGGCGATCGCGACGCGCTGCTGCTCCCCACCGGACAGCTGTGCCGGGAAGTGCCCGCCGCGCCCGGCGAGCCCGACGGCGGCGAGCGCGGCCGCGGACCGCTCCCGGTCGCCGCGCCCGGTCAGCTCGGCGACCAGCCGGACGTTCTCCAGCGCGGTCAGCGTCGGGACGAGGTTGAAGAACTGGAACACGAACCCGACGGCGTCGCGGCGGTAGGCGGTGCGGGCGTCCTCGCCCAGGCCGGCGAGGTCGCGGCCGCAGGACACCACGCTCCCGGCGGTGGCGGGCTCGATCCCGCCGATCAGGTTGAGCAGCGTCGTCTTGCCCGACCCGGACGGGCCGAGCAGCACGGCGAACTCGCCGCGCCGCACCTCCAGGTCGGCGTCGCGCAGCGCGTGCACCGCCGCGGGCCCGGAGCCGTAGGTCTTGGCGGCGCCGCGCAGCAGCACCGCCGCGTCCCCGGTGTCGACGGCGCCGGGGGCGCGGTCACGGCCGTGGCGGATCATCATCGTCGTCTCCTCGGTCCTGCGGGGCGGTGGCGGTGCGGAGCAGGCCGAGCAGCCCGTCCGCGGCTCCGGCGGCGTCGGTGCCCTCGTCGAGCAGGACGTGCAGGAGCAGGCCGTCCATGAGCGCGGCGAGCAGGACGGCGAGGCCCTCGGGGTCGGCGTCCGCGCGCAGCCGCCCGGCGTCCCGGTTCTCGGTGAGGCGGGCGGCGAGCAGCTCGCGGAACGTGCGGATCTGCCGGGCGGAGTCCGCGCGCAGTCCGGGGTCGCGGAGGCCGTGCAGGAGCGCCTCCGCCATGACCCGCTGCCCGGCGGTGCCGGTCCCCCGGTCGACGAGGCCGCGGATCGCGGCGGAGACGCCGTCGAGCGCGTCCTCGGCCTGCAGGATCGCCGTGACCGGGCCCTCCAGCTCCATCTCGACCGCGTGGGTCACGGCGGCGCGGCGCAGGGCGTCGACGGAGCCGAAGTAGTAGTGCACGAGCGCGTTGTTGGCGCGCGCCCGCTCGGCGACGGCCCGGGACGTGACGGCGGACCACCCGCCCTCGGACATCACCGCGACGGCCGCCTCCAGCAGCCGGACCCGGGTGGGCACCTCCTCGCCCGCCATCCCGCCCCCTCCCCCACTCTTGGTCGAATGCCTTAAGCACTTGCTTAAAACTGTAGCGCGGGATCATTGCACGATGCAACGTTCGGCCGGGGGCGGCGGGGCGGGGGCCTTGACGGGCGAGGACGTCCCGTCCGACGATGCGCTTGATCATGGACGCGCGGGACGGGGAGGCGGGGCCGGTGGCGGGCACGGGACGGAACCGGGAGGGCACCGCCGGGAGCGGGCCCGGCGCGATCGCGCCGGACGGCTCGGCCGTCGAGTTCTACGCGGCCATGGCGCCGGACGAGGCGAGCGCCGCGCTGGTGCACGCGGCCGTCCCGGCGGGCACGCCGGTGCTGGAGCTCGGCGCGGGCGCGGGCCGGGTCACCCGCGCGCTGCTCGCCCTCGGCCACCCGGTGACGGCGGTGGACGACTCGGCGGAGATGCTCGCCCGGATCGAGGACGCGCGGACCGAGGGAGTGCGGACCGTCCGCTCCGCCATCCAGGACCTGGACCTCGGCGAGCGGTTCGGCTGCGTGCTGCTGATGTCGTTCCTGGTCAACTACGGCGACCGGGCGGCGCTGCTGGACGCCTGCCGCCGGCACGCCGCGCCCGGCGGCCTCGTCCTGCTGCAGCGGGAGACGCGGCCCTGGCTCGGCCCGGACGCGCCGCGCGCGTGGTCGCACGACGGCGTCGACTTCGAGGTCGTGCGGGCCGAGCCCGCCGGGCCGGACGCCGCCGCGGTGACGATCGGGTACTCGACGGGCGGGCGGCGCTGGACGCACTCGTTCACGTCCCGGCGGCTCGGCGACGACGAGCTGCCTGCCGTGCTCGCCGCGTCCGGGCTGCGCCTGGACCGGTTCCTCGACGGCGACCGCGCGTGGGTCGCCGCCCGCCCCGCCTGACCTGCCCGGACACGAAAACGCCCGCCCGCGCGCCGGAGCGCGGGGGCGGGCGCGTCGCGCGCGGCGGGCGTCAGGCGTCGCGGCGCTTGAGCAGGAACGCGGCGACCCCGAGGAGCGCGGCCGTCCAGAGGGCGAACACGCCGTACCCCTGCCAGGGGGTGAGCAGGTCGTCGTCCCCCTGGTGGGCCTTGGCGATCAGGACGCCCGCCTCGGACGGCAGGTAGGCGTGCACGTGGTCGCCGATGCTGCCGGGCAGCAGCGCGGCGAGCGGCGCGAGGACGAGCACGAACCCGATCACGCCGGTGATGCCGCCCGCCGGGTGCCGGACGATCGCGCCGACGGCCAGCGCGAACAGGCCGAGCATCGCGAGGTACAGGCCGCCGCCGACGACGGCGCGCAGCACGCCCTCGTCGCCGAGCGACACATGCACCTTGTCGCCCATGATCGCCACGCCGATGAAGTAGGACGCGAACGACACCGCGATGCCGAGGACCAGCACGATGATCGCGAACACGAGGGCCTTGGCCCACAGCATCGGCAGCCGCCGCGGCACGGCGAGCAGGCTCGCGCGGATCATGCCGGTGGAGTACTCGGAGGCGATCACGAGGACGCCGAGCACGCAGATCGTGAGCTGGCTGAGGAAGAACCCGCTGCCGAGGATGAAGCTGACCGGGTCGGCGGCGACCTGGGCGCGGTCGCCGGGGTCCATGTCCTTCCAGGTCCCGGCGGTCAGCCCGACGAACAGGGCGGTGAACCCGATGCTGAGGACGATGAGCAGGATCAGCGACCACAGCGTCGACCGGACGGTGCGGATCTTCGTCCACTCGGCGAGCATCAGCCGGGTGAAGCCGGGCCGCTCGTGGGCGGCGGGCGCGCCCGCCGGACGCGCGGCGGGCTCGGTGGCGGCGGTCATCGGTTCTCCCCCTCTCCGGCGGGACCCGCGGCGGGCCCGGCGGGCGGCACCGCCACCGGCGGCGCGGCCCCGGGCGGCGCCCCCGGCGGGGCGGCGGGCGCGTCGCCCGCGCCGTACTCGACGCTCTCGCGGGTCAGTTCCATGAACGCGGCCTCCAGCGAGCCGCGCTTCGGGGTCAGCTCGTGCAGCACGACCCCCTCGGCGGCGGCGAGCTCCCCGACCCGCGGCGCCTCCATGTGGGTGACAGTGAGCAGCCCGTCCGGGGACGGGGCGACCTTCGCGCCCTCGGCGGTGAGGACGGCGGCGAGCCGGTCGGCCTCGGGGCTGCGGACGGCGACCATCTTCTCGGTGCTGCGCTCGATGAACTCCTCGGTGGAGCAGTCGGCGATCAGCCGCCCGCGGCCGATGACGATGAGGTGCTCGGCGGTGACGGCCATCTCGTTCATGAGGTGGCTGGAGACGAACACCGTCCGACCCTCGCGGGCGAGGTGCTGCATCAGGGTGCGGATCCAGACGATGCCTTCCGGGTCGAGGCCGTTGACGGGCTCGTCCAGGATCAGCACGGCCGGGTCGCCGAGCAGCGCGGCGGCGATGCCGAGCCGCTGCCCCATGCCGAGCGAGAAGCCGCCCGCGCGCCGGCGCGCGACGCCGGTGAGCCCGACCAGCTCGATGACCTCGTCGACGCGCTTCCTGCCGATGCCCTGCGTCTGGGCGAGGCTCAGCAGGTGGTTGTAGGCGCTGCGGCCGGTGTGCACGGCGCGGGCCTCCAGCAGGGCCCCGACGACGCGCAGCGGCGCGGGCAGGTCGGTGTAGTGGACGCCGGCGATCCGGGCGTCGCCGCGGTTCGGCCGGTCGAGGCCGAGCAGCAGCCGCATCGTGGTCGACTTCCCGGCGCCGTTCGGGCCGAGGAACCCGGTCACCCGGCCGGGCTGGACCGTGAAGGTCAGGTCGTCGACGGCGGTCTTGTCGCCGTAGCGCTTGGTGAGGTTCTCCGCCTCGATCATGCACACATCCTGCGGTTTCGTCGTCAGCCGTGATCGTGATCACACTAGTGCCCGCGCGGGGGCGCCCGGATCCTCCGCAATGCGGAGACGCCTCCGACCTCCGTAGGGTGCCGGGCACGTCCGAAAGGGGGCGGAACGCGCGGAGAGGGGCCCCGGTCGCGTGCGCGGCGGGGCCCCTCTCCGGACGGTCGTCAGGCGGTGACGCCGTCGGCGGCGTTCACGTCCTTGTGGAACCGCTTGTGGACGTAGAGCTTCTCGCCGAGCGTCTCGCACCGCCACCACAGGCCGCTCGGCGGGCCGATGCGGGTGCCGCGCGGCAGTTCCCGCAGCACCTCGTTGACCGGGGTCATCCGCATCCGCCCGGACCGGCACACGAGGATGCGCCGGTCGGTCACGACGACGACGCGGTAGGCGTTGGAGAAGATGATGATCCAGATGGACAGCAGCGCGAAGTACTGGCTGGTCGTCTGGGCGCCGAACACCGCCTGGATGTTCTCGCCCGGCTGCAGGACGTGGGCCGCGTTGGCGCGCATCTTGTCGCGGATGGCCACGGTCGGGACCTTTCTCGTGTGAGACGTGGGCGGCCGGGGGTCTCCTCACCCGGCCCGGGGGGCGCCGCTCGTGCACCGTGCTTCCCACGGCCCTGATCGGTTTAGGGCCTCCCGATTGTGGCACCTCAGCGCGCTGTTCACGGTGTTTTTCGCCACCATCGGTGCATTTCCGCTCACCGACGCTTATTGACCATCTGCCAATAAAGGCGGAGGATGTCCGGGCAGGACCCCGACCGGCCGGGAGGCGCCATGCCCGCCACGTCCATGCCCGCCACGTCCACGACCGCAGCGCGGCTCGCCGACCGGCTCGCCGACCGGCTCGCCGACCGGGAGGCGCTCCGCGCGCTGGCGGCCGAGCCGCTCGTCGGCCTCGGCGCGGGGCGGGCCCTGCTGATGCAGCTCGCGCACCCGGCCGTCGCGCGCGGCGTCGCCGAGCACAGCGACTTCGCCGACCGCCCGCTGGCCCGCCTGTTCGGCACGCTCGATTTTCTGCTCGTCGTGACGTTCGGGACGCCGGAGCAGGTCGCGCGGATCGCCGCGAAGGTCCGCGGCGTCCACGCCGCCGTCCGCGGCGACGGCTACTCCGGCGCCGACCCGGACCTGCAGATGTGGGTGAACGCGACCCTCATCGACACCGCCCTGCACATGTACGAGCAGGTGATGCCGCCGTGCGGCGACGACCGGGCCCTCGCCGAGGAGTACTACCGGCAGGCCCGGGTCGTCGCCGAGGTCCTCGGCTGCCCCCTCGACGCGCAGCCGCCCGACCTCGCCGCGTTCCGCGCCTACATGGCCAAGGCGCTCGCCGCGCTGGAGGTCACCGACACCGCCCGCGAGGTCGCGGCGGCCGTGCTGTGGCCGCGCGGGCTCCGCGTCCTGTTCCCGGCCCTCGCGGTGTTCCGGCTGGTCACGACCGCGCTGCTGCCCGACGAGCTGCGCGCCCAGTACGGGCTGCCGTGGGACGAGCGGCGGCGGCGCACCGCGGCCGCGGTGCTGCGGACGGCGGGCGCCATGCACCGCGCGACGCCGCGGCCGCTGCGCCGCCCGCCGGAGTCCGTCCTGGTCAGGCTGGCGGCGCACCGGGTCGACCGGACCCTGTCGTCCCGCCGCACCCGCCGCGCCCGAGGCGGCCGGGCGCGGGCGGGTCAGGCGACGGAGGAGTAGGCGACGACGCCGCGGCGCATCGCGTCCATGGCGCGGCGCGCGGTCTTGCGGATATGGCCGTTGCGCGGCGCGGCGTCGGCGACCTGGCCGAGCAGGTCCAGGAGCTGCTTCACGGCGCGGACGAAGTCGCCCGCGGTGAGGTCGCTCTCCAGCAGGACCTCGTCGAGGTCGTCGCCGCGCGCCCACCGGTAGGCCGTCCACGCGAACCCGAGGTCGGGCTCGCGCAGGAACGACACCCGGTTGTCGCGCTCGACGGCCTCCAGCTCGCCCCACAGCCGCACCATCGCGGCGAGGGCGTCCTGCGCGGGCCCCGCCGGGGTGCGCGGCGGGGTCGCGTCGTCGGGCTGCCGCGACTCGTAGACCAGCGCCGACACGCACGCGGCCAGCTCGGCGTGGCCGAGCTTGTCCCACAGCCCCTCGCGCAGGCTCTCCGCGGTGAGCAGGTCCAGCTCGTTGTAGATGCGGCCGAGGCGGCGGCCCTCCTCGGTGACGGACCCGTCCGCGAGGTAGCCGAGCTGCTCGAGGACGCCGCACACCCGGTCGAAGGTGCGGGCGATCACCTGCGAGCGGCCCTCGACGCGGCGGCGCAGCTGCTCGGTCTCGCGGTCCAGGCGGTGGTACCGCTCGGCCCAGCGGGCGTGCTCCTCGCGCTTGTCGCAGCCGTGCACGGGGTGGCGGCGCAGCTCGGCGCGCAGCTCGGCGATCTCGGCGTCGTCGGGGGCGGCGGAGTCGCCGCGGGTCCGCTTGCGCGCCCGGACGTCGTCGGGGACCTTGTTGCGCAGCGTCGCGGCGAGGTCGCGGCGGTCCTGCGGGTTGCGAGGGCTGAACGACTTCGGGATCCGGATCCGCTCGACCGGCTCCACGGCGCGCGGGAAGTCCTGGATCGACAGGCGCTGCACCGACCGGTTCACGGTGAGGACGAGCGGCGCTGGCCCGTCGGAGCGGCGGCCGAGCCCCGGGTCGAGGACGACGGCGAGCCCGGACCGCCGCCCGGACGGCACGACCACGACGTCCCCCGGCCGCAGGTGCTCCAGCGACCGCGCGGCCTCGGCGCGGCGCGCGCCCGCCCGCTCCCGGGACAGCTCGGCCTCCCGGTCCGACAGCCGCCGCCGCATCGCCGCGTACTCCATGAAGTCGCCGAGATGGCACTCGGCGGCCTTGGCGTACCCGTCGAGCGCCTCCTCGTTCTTGTGCACCTGCCGGGCCAGGCCGACGACGGCGCGGTCGGCCTGGAACTGCGCGAACGACTCCTCCAGCAGCGTCCGGGCCCGTTCGGCGCCGACCGCGCCGACCAGGTTCACCGCCATGTTGTAGGACGGCCGGAAGCTGGAGTTCAGCGGGTAGGTGCGGGCCCCGGCGAGCCCCGCGACCGACGCGGGCTCCACGTTCGGCCCCCACACCACGACGGCGTGCCCCTCCACGTCGATGCCGCGCCGCCCGGCGCGCCCGGTGAGCTGCGTGTACTCGCCGGGGGTGAGATCGACGTGGGCCTCGCCGTTCCACTTGTCGAGCTTCTCGATCACGACGGTGCGGGCCGGCATGTTGATGCCGAGCGCGAGCGTCTCCGTCGCGAACACCGCCTTGATCATCCCGCGGGTGAACAGCTCCTCGACGATCTCCTTGAACGTCGGCAGCATCCCGGCGTGGTGGGCGGCGACGCCGCGCTCCAGCGCGGCGAGGAAGTCGGCGTAGCCGAGGACGCGCAGGTCGTCCGGGGAGATGTCGGCGGTGCGCAGCTCGGCGTGCGCGCGGATCTCCTCCGCCTCCTCCTTGGACGTCAGCCGGATCCCGGCGTGCAGGCACTGCAGGACGGCCGCGTCGCACCCGGCCCGGGAGAAGATGAACGTGATCGCCGGGAGCAGCCCGGCGCGGTCGAGGCGCTCGATCACGTCGGGCCGGGCGGGCGGCCGGAACCGCTGCGGGCGCGGCGCGCGGCGCCGCCCGGTGCGCCGGCCCTGGTTGACCTTGGCGCGCCGGACCTCGTCCACCGCCATCCGGGTGAGCTGCGGGTTGAGCCGGGCCTGCCGGTCCTTGCCCTTGCCGGTGTCGACGAACAGGTCGTACAGGCGGGTGCCGACCAGCATGTGCTGGAACAGCGGGACGGGACGGTGCTCGTCCACGATCACCGCGGTCTCGCCGCGCACCTCCTGCAGCCACTCCCCGAACTCCTCGGCGTTGCTGACCGTCGCGGACAGCGCGACGATCCGCACCGAGTCGGGGACGTGGATGATCACCTCTTCCCAGACGGCGCCGCGGAACCGGTCGGCGAGGTAGTGGACCTCGTCCATCACGACGAACGCGAGCCCGGTGAGGGTCTGCGACCCCGCGTACAGCATGTTGCGGAGCACCTCGGTCGTCATGACGACGATCGGGGCCTCGCCGTTGACGCTGTTGTCGCCGGTGAGGAGCCCGACCTTCTCCGCGCCGTAGCGGCGGACGAGGTCGGCGTACTTCTGGTTCGACAGCGCCTTGATCGGCGTGGTGTAGAAGCACTTGCCGCCGCCGGTGAGGGCGAGGTGGACGGCGAACTCCCCCACCACCGTCTTGCCGGACCCGGTCGGCGCGGCGACGAGGACGCCGCTGCCCGCCTCCAGCGCCCGGCACGCCTCGATCTGGAACGCGTCCAGCTCGAAGTCGTACAGGGTGCGGAAGTCCAGCAGGGCGGGGCCGTTCCCGGCGGTGCGCGCGCGGTAGGCCGCGTACCGCTGGGCCGGCGTCTGCCCGGCCGGTCCGGTGTCGGCGCCTGCGCCGGTGTCGGTGTCGGGGGTGGTCATGTCTTCGAGCCTACGGTTTCGACCGGCCCGATTCCCAATCCGGGGACGATCGCCGCCCGGGGCCCGGCGGGGCGGGGCGGCGGGTCAGCGGGCGCGGTCGCCCTTCTCCAGCTCGGCGTCCATCGCTTCGAGGTCGAGCGGGGACGCCTCGTCGTCCGACAGCCCCTCGTACGGGTCGGGCCGGCGGGTCCGGCGCCGGTCGTGGAAGAACGCGATCAGCTCGGCGATCTCGAACAGCACGATCGTGGGGAGCGCGAGCGCCAGCATGGTGAACGGGTCCTGGCTGGGGGTGGCGACCGCCGCGAACACGAACACGCCGAAGATCAGGAGCCGGCGGGACTTGCGGATCCGCTGGTGGGTGAGGACGCCGATCATGTTCAGCATGACGACGAACAGCGGCAGCTCGAACGTCAGCCCGAAGATGAACAGCATCGCCTGCGCATAGCCGAGGTAGTCCTGGACGCCGACCAGGACGGTCGTGTCGCCCGGCGCGAGCCCGATGAAGATCTTCAGGCCCTTGTCCATCGTCACGTACGCCAGCGCGCCGCCGAGCAGGAACAGCGGCACGGCCGCCGCCATGAACGAGTACGTCCAGCGGCGCTCGCGCCGGTACAGGCCGGGCGCGACGAACGCCCAGATCTGGTACAGCCAGATCGGCGACGACAGGAGCGCCCCGACGATCAGGGCGACCTTCAGGTGGATGAAGAACCCGTCGAAGATCCCGTGCACCACCAGGTCGCACTTGCCGGCCAGGCAGTGCTCGGGCGGGATCCGCGTGTACGGCTGCTTCAGGAAGTCCCAGATCGGGGGGAAGAAGATCCACCCGACGAGCGCGCCGAGCACCAGTCCGAGGATCGCCTTGATCAACCGGTTCCGCAGCTCACGGAGGTGTTCCATGAGGGGCATGCGTCCGTCGGAGGCGGCGGCGCGGCTGCTCAGCTTCATCGTGGGCATTCAGGCTAGGGGGCGGGGGATGGTGGCCGGTCGGGACCGGGTCGCGGCGGCGGTCAGCCCTTGTGGACCTTGGACGGGTCCGACACCGGCACGCCCTGGATCGGCTCGCCCGCGCCGATCGCGCCGCGCGGGCGCTGCGCGCCGTCGGCGGCCTCGCGCTCCAGCCTGGCGGCCTCCTCGCGCAGGCGGGCGGCCTTCTCACGCGCGTCCTCGGCACCCTGACCGGCGTCCTGACGCGGCGTCTCGGCCTGCGCCTTCGCGGTGGTGCTCTCGCCGTCGTGCAGGCCCTGGGTCTCGGCCTTCAGGATCCGCGCCGACTTGCCCAGGGACCGCGCGAGCTGCGGAAGCTTCGCCGACCCGAACAGGAGCAAGACGACCGCAAGGATGATCAGAATCTCGGTCGTGCCAAGTCCAGCCATGACAATCCTCTTCAGCAGGGGTCCATCAGGACGATCGTACGCCGTCCCGGGGCCGTTGTGACGCACGCGTTTCTTCGAGCCGGGACAGTTCACTGCGCAGCGCCGAGTGTTTCGGCCCGAGCCGCCGCCGCGTGCGCTCCAGTTCACGACCGAAACGCCGCACGCCGAGCCACACCTTGAACGCGCAGAAGGCGAGCACGGCGAGGCCGGCGAAACCCAGACACACCGACACCGCGACCCACGCCATCCCGCCACGGTAGCCGATCCGATCAACCCCCGTCTGTGCGGGCCGTGCCGGAACCTGCGCGCAGCGCGCCATATTCGGCCCGTCCCCGGGCCGGGCTCAGCCCATCCCGTACAGCGACAGCGCCCGCGCCGCGTCGTCGCGGACCCCGGACGCGAGATGCTCGGGCGCGACGACCCGGCCCTGGTCGCCGAGCCGCATCGCGAGGCCCCGCACCCACCGGGTGTCCGGCGTCCGCAGCACGACCCGCAGCCGCCCCTCCCCGAGCTCCTCCACCGACTCGCACGGGTAGTAGTCGGCGACCCACCGGCCGCGCGCCGTCAGCTCCAGCGTGACGGCCTCGTCCTGCGGCGACGGGCGGAACAGGCCCGCGTCCACGTCGATCGGCTCGGCGTCGTCGGGGACCTCGGCCGCGACGTCCAGCACGGCGAGGTCGGCGATCCGGTCCAGCTTGAACAGCCGCACCGCCTCCGCGCGGCGGCACCACCCCTCCAGGTAGGTGTTGCCCTCCACGACCAGCAGGCGCATCGGGTCGACGTCGCGCTCGGTGTTCTCGTCCCGCGCGGGCACGTAGTACGTCAGGTGGACGCGGCGGCCCGCCGCGATCGCCTCCCGCAGCAGCTCCACGGCCGAGCGGTCCGGGTCCGGGGACCGGCCCCACGCGTCGACCTCCACCGACACCTGGCTCGACACCGCCGCGGCCGCCGCGCCCGCCGCGCCCTCCAGCTTCGCGATGACGCGGCTGAGCGCGTCGCGGTCGTCCAGCCCGGGGATTCCGGCGAGCATCCGCAGCGCCACGAGCAGCGCGGACGCCTCGTCCACCTTCAGCCGCAGCGGCCGCGCGATCGACTCCGCCTCCGCCACCGTGATCTCCCCGCCCTCGTAGGACAGGTCGATCGGGCAGTAGGGGTCGGGGGCGCGCAGCTCCACGCACCACAGCAGGTTCAGGTCGTCGATCAGCTGCTTCTCGGTCACCCCGAACGCGGCGGCGGCCTCGCCGAGCGCCACCGAGTCGCGGTTCACCACGTACGGGACGAGCGCCAGCAGCCGCCCCAGCCGGTCGGTGGACGTCGTCGCGGCCTTTGCCGCCTTGGCCGTTCTGGGGGCGGGGCGGGAGCCGCCGGTCCGCTCGGTCATCGGGCGCTCACCGGTCCCTTCTCGCCCTCCGGGCGCCCGGCGCACGCCAGCACCGACTTCAGGTGCTGGATCACCGCCTCCCGCAGGTCGGGCGGATCGAGCACCACGACGTCGGCGGCGAACCGCGCCAGGTACGGGGCGAACCGGTCGGCGTCGCGGAACGTCAGGACCGCCTCGTCCCAGGCCCCGTCGCCCCCTTCGGCGGGGCGCACGTCGCGGGCCCAGCGGCGCGGGCCCTGCGCCGCGCCGCGCCGCAGCCGCACCGTCGCCGGGCGCGGCTCGCTCGGCGGGTCGCCCCAGTCGAACGCGATGCGCCGCACGTCCACCCCGTCCGGGACGGTCACCGACCCGGACGGGCCGTCCGGCCGCACGTCCCCGACGATCCGGCTCAGCCGGAACACCCGCTGCTCGTCGCGGTCGCGGTCGAACCCGACCACGTACCAGCGGCCCCGGCGGCTCACCACGCCCCACGGCTCCAGGTGCCGCCGCGCCACCGACGTCCGCCCGATCCCCTGGTAGTCGAACGCCACCGGACGGCCGTCGCGCACCGCCTCCCACAGCGCCGGGAACGCCGGGTCCTGGGTGTTGACGCGCGGCTCGATCCCGACCGCGGTCGGCGCGTCGGTCTCCACCCCGGCCGCGCGCAGCTTCAGCAGCGCGCCCGACGCCGCCTCCGCCATGCTCGCCCGCTGCCACACCCGCGCCGCGAGGCCGAGCACCGCCGCCTCGTCCGGCGTCAGGTGGATGTCGGGCAGCTCGTAGGCCTGCGGCGGGATCCGGTAGCCGATCTCCTCGCCGCCGCCGCCCCGCTGGTCGCTGCCGACCTCCAGCGGGACGCCGAGCTCGCGCAGCTCCTCCTTGTCCCGCTCGAACATCCGCTTGAACGCCTCGTCGGAGTCGGGGTAGCCGGGCACCGCCCGGCGGATCTGCTCGGCCGTCAGATAACGCCGGGTGGCGAGCAGGCAGACCACCAGGTTGAGCAGACGCTCGGTCTTGCGCCGCGACACTTCGCCATCACCTCTTCGCTCCGTCGGCCCCCGGACCGCCGCCCCGTCCCGGCCGTCCCCGCGCGGACCCGAACACGCCCGCGCCCGCCGCTCAGGACGCTACCGTTTCCCGGTGTGATCCGATGGCGCAAAGGCACAGTCGAGGGCATCCGACGCGAATGGCCCGGGGCGGTCGAGCTGGACGTCTCGATCGGGGACGCCTCGGCCGGGGGCGTCCCGGCCGAGGACGGCGGCACCTGCCGCGCCCTCGCCTATCCCGCCCTGGTGGGACGGCCCGAGCCGGGGGACGCCGTCCTGCTCAACACTACGGCCTTGGCGATGGGCCTCGGCACCGGCGGCTACGCCATGGTCGTCGCCGTCCCCGACCGGCTGCCGCCCGACCCGTCCGGCCCCGGGCACCTCGTCAAGGCCCGCTACACGCCGCTGCAGGCGACCGTCCTCGGCGCCGACGAGCAGGACTCCCCCCACCACGGCGTCCTCCGCGACGCCGACTCCCTCGGCGGCATGCCCGTCGTCGTCGCCGACCTGCACTCCGCGCTCCCGCCGATCCTCGCCGCGCTGCTCGCCGACCGGCCGTCCGCGCGGGTCGTGTACGTCATGCCGGACGGCGGGGCGCTCCCCGCGTGGTTCTCCATGTCCATCGCCCGGCTCAAGGACGCGGGCGCCCTCGCCGCCACCGTCACCGTCGGGCAGGCGTTCGGCGGCGACCTGGAGGCCGTCACCGTCCACACCGGGTTGCTCGCCGCCCGGCTCGTCCTCGGCGCGGACGCCGTCGTCCTCGCCCAGGGCCCCGGCAACCTCGGCACCGGCACCCGGTGGGGCTTCTCCGGCGTGTCGGCGGGCGAGGCGGTGAACGCCGCGGGCGTGCTCGCCGGACGCCCCGTCGGGTCGCTCCGGGTCAGCGAGGGCGACCTGCGCGAACGCCACCTCGGCGTCTCCCACCACTCCCTCACCGCCTACGGGCGCGTCGCCCTCGCCGCCGCGGACGTCCCCGTCCCCGAACTCGGCGGCGAGTTCGGCGCCCGCGTCGCCGCCGGGGCCGCGCCGCTCGGCGAGCGGCACCGGCTCGTCCCCGTCGCCGTCGACGGCCTCCACGAGACCCTCCGGGCCGCGGAGAAGGAGTGGGGCGTCCGGCTGTCCACCATGGGGCGCCGCCTCGACGAGGACCT
This sequence comes from Actinomadura chibensis NBRC 106107, assembly GCF_001552135.1. GTDB lineage: Bacteria > Actinomycetota > Actinomycetes > Streptosporangiales > Streptosporangiaceae > Spirillospora > Spirillospora chibensis. The sequence goes on from NZ_BCQP01000011.1 coordinate 51,034, forward strand.
CGCCTACTTCCTCACCGCCGCCGCCGCGGGCCGCCACACCGCCACCCTCCTCGCCTAGACCCGGCGCGCCTACGCGCGCTGGACGGCCGCCTCCTCCGCTTCGGCCCTCTCGGCCGCGTCGGCCTCATCGGCGGTGAAGGCGGAGTTGAACGTGAACGCGCGGGGCGTCGGGCCCTGCGCGCGGAGCAGGGCGAGGCGCTCCAGCGCCTCGTCCACCGTCGGGACGTGCCCGGCCGGGATCCACCACATGACGAGGTGCGCCTCCGCGTGCCGCCGGAACCACTCGCGCCGCCGCCGCATCGTCTCCAGGTGCGCGCTGCGGTAGACGAAGTCCCACAGCGACTCCGCCGACTCCCACACCGAGAAGTTGACCACCACGTCGGCGCCCGCGGGCCGCATCCCGGTCGCGTCCGGCCGCCCCTCCTCGACCAGCCGCCACACGAAGCCGGGCGCGGCGTCGGCGAGCGCGTTCACCGGGTCGAGCAGCGCGACGAAGTCCGCCATGCGCGCGTCGTCCAGCGGGTGGACGAGGGTGGCGACGTTGAACTGGGCCAGGTGCCGTCCGGGGGCGTTCTGATCGGTCATGGGATCAGCTCACCACGCCGCCTTCTTCTATGTCAATCTTCATTGTTTTTAGAATCGGAGGCGGTGCCGGACGGCGCCGCCGCGACGCAGCACCAGCCGGGCCGCGGGTCCATCCGCACCCGCACCGCCGAACCCTCCGTCAGCCCCTCCAGCAGCGCCAGGTTCATCCCGCACACCAGCGGCGGGAACATCTCCGCCACCGCGTGGAACGGGCAGTTCCGCATCCGCAGGACGCCCTCACCGTCGTCCACGACCGGCTCGTACCCCCGGGACCTCAAGAGGTCCGCGAGGTCGTCGAGGCCGCCGCAGGACTCCGCCGGGCCGCGCAGCGCCCGGCCCCGGCGGCGCGCCGCGTCCTGCACCTCCCGGTCCAGGCCCGCCGCCTCCGCCGCCTCCGCCAGCAGGCCCGCCGCCGTCCGGTAGTCCCGCGCCGGGACCGACACGCCGCGCTCCCCCGCCGCCCGCCGGTACACCTTCGCCGGACGGCCCGCCCCCGGCCCCGACCGCCCCGACAGCCGGCGGCTGCCCGCCTCCAGCAGGCCCGCCTCCACCAGCCGGTCCAGATGGAACGCCGCCAGCGTCCGCGTCACGCCCGCCGCCTCCGCGGCCTCGCCCCGCCCCACCTCGCGGCCCCGCGCCGCCACGAACTCATACAGCCGCCGCCGCACCGGATCCTGCAGCAGCGCGACCGCCTCGATGTCCTCCACCCCGCCATTCTAAGAACAACGGAGATCGGAGTTAGAAACGGGCGGCCAGCGGACGCCGGGGAGTCAGTGGGCGCCGAGGAGGTCGACGACGAAGACCAGCGTGTCCGTGCCCTTGATGCCGGACTGCGCCAGCCCCTTCGGCCCGTACCCGAGCGACGGCGGCACCACCAGCAGCACCCGGCTCCCCACCCGCTGCCCGACGAGGCCCTGGTCCCAGCCCCTGATCACCTGACCGGTGCCGATCACCACGCCGAACGGATGCCCCGCCGACCAGGACGAGTCGAACGCCCTCCCGTCCCGCCAGAAGAACCCGCCGTACTGCAACGCCAGCAACTGACCCTTCCGGACGGGCGGGCCGTCGCCGCGCGTCAGCGTCCGCACCTGAAGGCGCTTCGGCGGCGCCGCGCGCGGCACCGTCACCCGCGGGGCCACGCCCGCCGGGGCGTCCCCGACCCTCGGCAGCCCCGGATCGTCCAACGGCGCCTCACGCCTGCCGTGCGGGCCCGACGTCCGCGCGTACACCGCCCGCACGTCCAGGACGTACACCAGCGTGTCCTCCGACCCCACCTGGTGCTTCGGGTCGCCCTTCTCCCCGAAACCGTCCCGCGGCGGGATCCGCGCCACCACCCGCGACCCCGGACGCGCCCCGTCCAGCGCCCGCGTCAGCCCCGGCACCAGCTGCCCCGTCGGGAACGCGCCCGGCTGGCCCTTCGCGTAACTGCTCGCCAGCAGCTTCCGGCCGTCGCCGCTCCACCGGTAACCGACATAGTCGGCCACCACCAGGTCGCCCTTCCGCGCCGCCGGGCCCTTCCCCTGGCGCAGCGTCTTCACCGCCAGCGAACCGGACGGCCCGCCCTTCGGGAACCGCACCTCAGGCAGCTTCCCGAAATCACCGCGCACCGTCACGTCCACGCCGTCCCCGCCCGAACACGCCACGGACGACGCCGCCACCGCCACCACCACCGCGACCAGCGGCACAACCCGCGCCCGGCGGCTCACAGGACGGCGCGCACGGCGACACACACGGCGGCGCACACGAAGACGCATACGACGACGCAACGGGGACCTCCGGGGGTGGCTCAGCGCTCCTGGCCGCTCACCCTACCGCCCAGGTGACCCGCCGGTAGCCCCCGCCGCGCGTGTCGCCGCCGCGGCGCTCACACCCCCGTCACATCCCCGCGATCAGCTTGTCGACCCGCTCGTCCACCGAACGGAACGGGTCCTTGCACAGCACCGTCCGCTGCGCCTGGTCGTTCAACTTCAAATGCACCCAGTCGACCGTGAAATCGCGGCGCTTCTCCTGCGCCTTCCGGATGAACTCGCCCCGCAACCGCGCCCGCGTCGTCTGCGGCGGCACCGACTTCGCCTCGAAGATGTCCAGATCCCGCGACACCCGGTCGACCGAACCCCGCTTCTCCAACAGGTAGTACAGCCCCCGGTCACGGTGCACGTCGTGATACGTCAGATCGAGCTGCGCCACCCGCGGCGACGACAACGGCAGATCGTACTTCCGCCGGTACCGCTCGATCAGCTTGTACTTCGTCACCCAGTCGATCTCACGCGACACCAGGTCCAGATCGCCCGTCTCCACCGCCCGCAGCGTCCGCTCCCACAGCTCCAGCACCCGCTTCGCCGTCGCGTCCCCGCCGCGCGCGTCCACGAAGTCGCGCGCCTTCCCGAAGTACTCCTTCTGGATCTCCAGCGAACTCGCCTCCCGGCCGTTCGCCAACCGCACCTTCCGGCGGCCCGTCATGTCATGGCTCACCTCGCGGATCGCCCGGATCGGGTTCTCCAGCGTCAGATCGCGCATCACCACCCCGGCCTCGATCATCCGCAGCACCAGGTCGGTCGCCCCGACCTTCAGCAGCATCGTCGTCTCACTCATGTTCGAGTCGCCGACGATCACATGCAGCCGCCGGAACCGCTCCGCGTCCGCGTGCGGCTCGTCCCGCGTGTTGATGATCGGACGCGACCGCGTCGTCGCCGACGACACGCCCTCCCAGATGTGCTCCGCCCGCTGCGACACGCAGTACACCGCGCCCCGCGGCGTCTGCAGCACCTTCCCCGCACCGCAGATGATCTGCCGCGTCACCAGGTACGGGATCAGCACGTCCGCCAGCCGCCCGAACTCCCCGTGCCGCCCCACCAGGTAGTTCTCATGACAGCCGTAGGAGTTGCCCGCCGAGTCGGTGTTGTTCTTGAACAGGTAGATGTCGCCCGCGATGCCCTCCTCGCGAAGCCGCCGCTCGGCGTCGACCAGCAGACCCTCCAGGATCCGCTCCCCCGCCTTGTCATGCGTCACCAGGTCCACGACACTGTCGCACTCCGGCGTCGCGTACTCCGGGTGGCTCCCCACGTCCAGGTAGAGCCGCGCCCCGTTGCGCAGGAACACATTGCTGCTACGGCCCCACGACACCACCCGCCGGAACAGATAGCGCGCCACCTCGTCCGGTGACAACCGCCGCTGACCGCGGAAGGTACAGGTGACGCCGTACTCGTTCTCAAGCCCGAAGATGCGCCTGTCCACACCCTGACCCTATGCGGCGCGGACCCCACTTGGCAGTCTCTCCACCCGACCACTTCCCACGAACCGGACAACCCCCGCACACGCCGCAGGCCCGCCACCGCGGGGCCTTCCACCGGCACCCGCGGCGACGGGCCCGACCCGTCCCGTCCTTCCCGCTACGACTCGCCGTCGTCCGCGGCCGACGCGTCCTCAGCCTCCGCGGCCGCCCCGCCACCGGACGCGCCACCGGACGCGGCGCCGCCGTCCGCCGCCGACAGCAGCTCGGCGATCCGCGCCGCCGTCAACCGCTTGAACAGCCGATGCTCACGATTGCGGTCCAGGACCGCGACCTCCAGCGACTTCGCCTCCAGCCGCCGCTCCGCGTCCTGCGCCTCCAACGCCCGGACCGCCGTCCGCAACGCCGCCGCCAGCGACGACCCCTCCCGGTAGCCGTCCTTCAACGACTGCGCCACCGCCTCGGCCTGCCCGCCCATCGCCACGAAGCCGTGCTCGTCCGACACCGACCCGTCGAACGTCAACCGGTAGATCTGGTCCGTCTCCGCGTCATCGCCCACCTCCGCGACGACCAGCTCCACCTCGTACGGCTTCGCCGTCTCCGTGAAGATCGTCCCCAGCGACTGCGCGTACACGTTCGCCAGCCCCCGCGCCGTCACATCACGACGGTCGTACTGGTAGCCGTTGATGTCCGCGTACCGGACGCCCCCCAACCGCAGATTCTCGAACTCGTTGTACTTCCCCACCGCCGCGAACGCGATCCGGTCATAGATCTCACTGATCTTGTGCAGCGCCCGCGACGGGTTCTCCGCCACGAACAGGATCCCGTCGTCGTACTGCAGCACGACCACGCTGCGGCCACGCGCGATCCCCTTGCGCGCGTAGTCCGCCTTGTCCTTCATCTGCTGTTCGGGCGACACGTAGAACGGCATGGACACCGATCTGGATCCCTTCTAACGCAGCGGGGCGGTCGGACCGCCCGGCGACTCGTAACGACCATCGACGACGGCCCGCGCCAGCGCGCCCACCTCGTCCTCGCCCAACCGGCGGTACCCGTCCGACGTCACCGACGCCACCACCGGGAAGATCCCCCGCGTCAGGTCGGGACCGCCCGTCGCCGAATCGTCGTCGGCCGCGTCGTACAACGACTGCACGCACACCAGAGCCGCGTCCTCCGCCGACAGGTCCGCCCGGTACAGCTTCTTCAGCGCGCCCCGCGCGAACACCGAACCCGAACCCACCGAGTAGAAGTCCCGCTCCTCGTACCGGCCGCCCGCCGGATCGTAGGAGAAGATGCGGCCCTCGTCGCGCTCCTCGTCATACCCCGCGAACAGCGGCACCACGGCCAGCCCCTGCATCGCCATGCCCAGGTTCTGCCGCACCATCGTCGCCAGCCGGTTCGCCTTGCCCTCCACCGACAGCGTCCGGCCCTCGCGCTTCTCGTAATGCTCCAGCTCCACCTGGAACAACCGGACCATCTCGATCCCGATGCCCGCCGTCCCCGCGATCGCGATCGCCGAGAACTCGTCCGCCCGGAACACCTTCTCGATGTCACGCTGCGCGATCACGTTGCCCGCCGTCGCCCGCCGGTCCCCCGCCATCACCACCCCGCCGGGGAAGCTCACGGCGACGATCGTCGTCCCGTGCGGGATCTCGTCCCCCGCCCGCGACGCCGGGGGCGTCCGCCTGCCGGGCAGCGACTCCGGAGAGTACGCCCCCAGGAACTCCGTGAACGACGACGTGTCCGGGTTCGCGAACAACCCCGGCAGACGTCCGGTGTGCGAATCGTGGGACGCCACGCGACTCCCTTCCCTCCACCATGGCACCGGCTCCAGCAACCTCACCGGCGCGGACGACTACGACCCTACTGTTCAAGGTCGCCCGAGCGCATGCCGCATGATCCTCCGCCGAGTCCGCCCACGGCGAACCCTTCCATCGCCCCGTCCCGCGTCACCCCGTCCAAGCGGGACCCCCGATCAGGACCCCGAACTCCGGATTCGCCTTGCGGTGCCGCCCGTCCGCCTCCCAGTGGACCGTCCAGCCGCCCGGCGGCACGTTCAGCGGATCGATGTCCGGGACGGTGAACGACAACCGCGTCCCGCCGTCCCGCGCCGGGACGGCCTTGACCAGCCCGCCCGTCAGGTAGTCCGCCGCCCGCCGAAGCGCCACCGGGTCGTCCCGGAGCTGCCCCATGCCCGTGTTGCAGCCGTGGCAGGCGATGCCGCGCACCGCGCCGGTCCTGTGGTCGTGATCGACGTGCTCCGCCGGGTGGTCGAAGCAGGCGGCGCAGTAACCGACCTGCATCTTGAGCAGCCACTGCGCGTCCGCGTCGTTGATCCCGTACCTCCGGCGAAGGTGGTAGTGCCTCGCCGTTCCAGCGGCGGCCGACCTCCTCCGCCAGTCCGGGTCGGAACGCACGCGGTCCGGACCTCCGAGGACCCTGGCCCCGGTCTCCAGCTCCAGCCGCCGCGCGTGCGAGCCGTCGAGTTCCAGGTACTCCGCGGCGAGGCGGAGTCGCTCCGGGTCGTCCTCGAACTGGCCGAGCGCGCCGTTGCACCTGAAGCACAGGATCCGCCGGACGAGCCCCGTCATGTGGTCGTGGTCGACGTGCTTCGGCTCGTCCCTGAGGCAGATGACGCAGATCCCGCCCTGCTCGGCGATCATCTGCTCCACCTCCTCCTCGGTCACCCCGTAGCGGAGCTTGAGGAGGTAGTTGCGCCCGCTCCCATGGTTGCGGTTCTTGGTCTCGACCATGGTCTGGTTGTGGCACGGGCGGCAGTAATCGGCGAGGCCCGTCTTGTGTGCACGGTTGCTTCCGAACTCCGAGACCGACTTGATCTCTTTACACCGCGGGCAGTATTTCATTCCTTCCGGGACGTCCGAGTGCCTCCGATAGGGCCTCGTCCGCTTCCCCAGTTCGGTCTGCTTCTTCCGATATGAGCGGCTGTTCCGGAGACCGAAGCAGGCCTTGCAGTAGTAAGCCAACCCATCGTTGGAGGACTTGAGCTTCCAGAACTCCGTCTCGGGTTTCTCTTCGCCGCAGTCGCGGCATTTTTTCGAACGCATGGGCGAGACCTTAACGGTCTCGCCCATGCGTTTGAAGTCTGTTTGAGATTGTGCCAACTATGTCCGGCTATGCCCACGTGATCTGCGGCTTGACCGAATCGGACAAACCAGGTCACTCCCCCCCTTTTTGGACATACGCACGGACGAAGTCTTCTGCGTTCTCTTCCAATACTTCGTCTATTTCGTCCAGAATTGAGTCCACGTCGTCGGTGAGCTTCTCCTGGCGCTCCTGCACGTCCTCGGTCGTCGTGGCCTCGGTCTCCTCGACCTCTTCCGTGCGCCGAGTGGTCTGCTTCTGACCGCCGGTGTCCTTCGTGGCCATTCCGTACCTCCGCTCTGCCGGTGCCTCCGACCCTATCTCCGATCTTCGACGGCGAGCGGATCTTGAGGGTCCGTTTCGCCGCCTCCGCCCGGGGGCCGGGGGCATGCTCGGGTTATCGCCCGCCGACCCGCCACTGAAACGGGCATACCGGTCACGAAACCGAGACCTGCTCCGTCTCCGCAGGTCAGCACATCGAAAGGTACTCGATAGCCGAGCTATCCAATGGGTGTGCCCGCAGGCCCCGAGCGCGCGAAGGGGCCCTGGTCAGCTCTGGCCGGTCAGGGTGGCGACGAGGTCGGCGGCCGTCCGGCAGCGGTCCAGGAGGGCGCCCACGTGCTGCCTGGTGCCGCGCAGGGGCTCCAGGGTGGGGACGCGCTGCAGGGACTCGCGGCCCGGGACGTCGAAGATGACGGAGTCCCAGGACGCGGCGGCGACGGAGTCGGCGTACTGGCGCAGGCAGCGGCCGCGGAAGTAGGCGCGGGTGTCCTCGGGCGGGTCCTCGACGGCGGACTCGACCTCGGCCTCGCTGACGACGCGGTCGATGCGGCCGCGGTCGACGAGGCGGTTGTAGAGGCCCTTGTCGGGCCTGATGTCGCTGTACTGGAGGTCGACGAGCTGCAGGCGCGGGTGGGACCAGTCGATGCCGTCGCGGCTGCGGTAGCCCTCCAGGAGGGCGAGCTTGGCGACCCAGTCGAGTTCGCGGGAGAGCTGCATGGGGTCGTCGCCGAGGCGGTGGAGGACGGACTCCCAGCGGTCGAGGACGTCCTTGGTCATCTCGTCGACGTCGGCGCCGAAGCGGTCCTCGACGTACTTGCGGGACTGCTCGAGGTATTCCATCTGCAACTGGACGGCGGTCATCTTGCGTCCGTCGCGGAGGGTGAGCAGGTGCTTGCAGGACGGGTCGTGGGACACGGCGCGGAGGGCGGCGACGGGCATGTCGACGGAGAGGTCGACGGTGAGGAAGCCGTCTTCGATCATGGCGAGGACGAGGGAGGTGGTGCCGAGCTTGAGGTAGGTGGAGAGCTCGGCCATGTTGGCGTCGCCGATGATGACGTGGAGCCGCCGGTACTTCTCGGGGTCGGCGTGGGGTTCGTCGCGGGTGTTGATGATGGGGCGTTTGAGGGTGGTCTCCAGGCCGACCTCGACCTCGAAGAAGTCGGCGCGCTGGCTGATCTGGAAGCCGTCGCCGCGTCCGTCGACGCCGATGCCGACGCGGCCGGCGCCGCAGACGACCTGGCGGGAGACGAAGAAGGGGGTGAGGTGGCGGACGATGTCGGCGAAGGGGGTCTCGCGGCGCATGAGGTAGTTCTCATGGCAGCCGTAGGAGGCGCCCTTGTTGTCGGTGTTGTTCTTGTAGAGCTGGATGGGGTGGGTGCCGGGGACCATGGCGGCGCGTTGCGCGGCGTCGGCCATGACGCGTTCTCCGGCCTTGTCCCAGATGACGGCGTCGCGGGGGTTGGTGCATTCGGGTGCGGAGTATTCGGGGTGGGCGTGGTCGACGTAGAGGCGGGCGCCGTTGGTGAGGATGACGTTGGCGAGGCCGAGGTCTTCGTCGGTGAGCTGGGTGGGGTCGGCGACCTCGCGGGCGAGGTCGAAGCCGCGGGCGTCGCGGAGGGGGTTCTCCTCCTCGAAGTCCCAGCGCGCTCTGCGGGCGCGCGCGGCGGACGCCGCGAGGTAGGCGTTGACGACCTGGGACGAGGTCACCATCGCGTTGGCCCCTGGCTGCCCGGGTACGGAGATGCCGTACTCGGTCTCGATGCCCATCACCCGCCGAACACTCATATCGTCGAGCCTATCGGGGCGGCGGGGGTGGAGCCACGGGGCCGGGTGTTCGGGGGCGGGTGTCGCGGGCGCGCCGAGGCGGCGGCCCCTGGTCGGGGGCCGCCGCGCGGGTCGGCGTGTAGGGCCGGTTTACAGGTATTGGCCGGTGTTGGCGACGGTGTCGATGGACCGTCCGGCTTCCGCGCCCTTGGTTCCGGAGACGAGGGTGCGGATGTAGACGATGCGCTCGCCCTTCTTGCCGGAGATGCGGGCCCAGTCGTCGGGGTTGGTGGTGTTGGGCAGGTCTTCGTTCTCGCTGAACTCGTCGACGCAGGCGGCGAGGAGGTGGTTGACGCGGAGACCTTTCTGGCCGGTGTCGAGGAACTGCTTGATGGCCATTTTCTTGGCGCGGTCGACGATGTTCTGGATCATCGCTCCTGAGTTGAAGTCCTTGAAGTAGAGGACTTCCTTGTCGCCGTTGGCGTAGGTGACCTCCAGGAAGCGGTTCTCCTCCGTTTCGGCGTACATGCGTTCGACGGTGCGCTGGATCATGGCCTCGACGGTGGCGTCGGCGGAGCTGCCGTGCTCCTTGAGGTCGTCGGGGTGCAGGGGCAGGTCGCCGAGGATGTACTTGGAGAAGATGTCGCGGGCGGCTTCGGCGTCGGGTCGTTCGATCTTGATTTTGACGTCGAGGCGGCCGGGGCGCAGGATCGCGGGGTCGATCATGTCCTCGCGGTTGGACGCGCCGATGACGATGACGTTCTCCAGTCCTTCGACGCCGTCGATCTCGCTGAGGAGCTGCGGGACGATGGTGTTCTCGACGTCGGAGGAGACTCCGGATCCGCGGGTGCGGAAGATGGAGTCCATTTCGTCGAAGAAGACGATGACGGGGGTTCCGGCGGACGCCTTTTCGCGTGCGCGTTGGAAGACGAGCCGGATGTGCCGTTCGGTTTCGCCGACGTATTTGTTGAGGAGTTCGGGGCCCTTGATGTTGAGGAAGAAGCTCTTGCCTTCCTGGCCGGTCTTCTCGGCGACCTGTTTCGCGAGCGAGTTGGCGACGGCCTTGGCGATGAGGGTCTTCCCGCATCCGGGGGGTCCGTAGAGGAGGACGCCCTTCGGGGGCCGGAGCTGGTGTTCGCGGAAGAGGTCGGCGTGCAGGTAGGGAAGTTCCACGGCGTCGCGGATCATTTCGATCTGGGAGCCGAGGCCGCCGATCTCGTCGTAGGAGATGTCGGGGACCTCTTCGAGGACGAGTTCTTCGACCTCCGCCTTGTGGATCTTCTCGTAGGCGTATCCGGAGCGTGGTTCGAGCATGAGGGAGTCGCCGGCGCGGAGGGGGACTCCGCGGAGCGGCTCGGCGAGCTTGACCACGCGTTCTTCGTCGGCGTGCGCGATGACGAGCGCGCGTTCGCCGTCGTCGAAGAGTTCCTTGAGCATGACGACTTCGCCCTGCTCTTCGAAGGCGAGCGCCTCGACGACGTTGAGGGCCTCGTTGAGCATGACCTCTTGGCCGCGCTGGAGTTCGTCGACGTCGACGGCGGGGCTGACGTTGACGCGGAGTTTGCGTCCGCCGGTGAAGATGTCGACCGTTCCATCGTCTCGGCCTTCGAGGAAGACGCCGAATCCGGATGGTGGTTGTGCGAGCCTGTCGACCTCCTCCTTGAGCGCCACGATCTGTTCGCGAGCCTCTTTGAGGGTCGCTACGAGTCGCTCGTTCTGACCTGTTACGGCGGCCAGGTTGGCCTGTGCCTCATGGAGGCGTTCTTCCAGAACACGTACTTGGCGCGGGGACTCCGCGAGCTTGCGGCGCAGCACGGAGATCTCCTCCTCCAGGAAGGAGATCTGCGTTTGGAGGTCCCTGACCTCCTTTTCGTGCTGCGCCCTGCGCGCCCCGGCATCGTCACGAGCGGCCACGCCCCGTCACCTCCTCACGAAGAGAGCCGACGACCTACTGAGACCCTACCTATCTGGAGGGCTTCCGTAACCTGCCCATTCGGTGTTCGTGTCGTGCGGGGGTGTTCCGGGAGGGTTGGCAGGGGTGCTGTGGGGGCGGGGTGGGGTGGGGGGTTACGGGGCCTGGACCTGGGGGTTCGTGGTCGCGGGCGTGTCGTGGTGGCGGGTTTGCCGAGTTCGGGGGTGTCTGGGAGGGGCGGCGGGTGTGTCGCGGCGGGGAGGGGCGCGCCGGGCGGGTCGCGGGAGTGTGATCTACGCCTCGGCGGGGCGTCCGGGCGTGGCGGGCGGCGCGGTCGGCCCCGTGGCGGGCGGCGCGGCGGGCGGCGTGGACCACGGTCTGCGG
>NZ_BCQP01000012.1 GCF_001552135.1 Actinomadura chibensis NBRC 106107
AGCATGGTCTCGGACGCGTGGGGTTCGGCGAAGGTGCCGTGGGCGCGGAGGTCCTCGACGACGCGGGACATCTGGGTGGTGGTGGCGATGTAGGCGCAGACGATGCCGCCGGGGACGAGGGCCTTGGCGACGGCGTCGAGGCATTCCCAGGGGGCGAGCATGTCGAGGACGACGCGGTCGACGTCGGTCTCGGCGAGGGCGTGTTCGAGGGAGCCGATGGTGAGGCGCCAGGCGGGGTGGGGCCCGCCGAAGAACCTCTCGACGTTGGCGCGGGCGATGTCGGCGAAGTCGGGGCGGCGCTCGTAGGAGGAGAGGAGGCCGTGTTCGCCGACGGCGCGCAGGAGGAAGCAGGACAGGGCGCCTGATCCGGCGCCCGCCTCGACGACGCGGGCGCCGGGGAAGACGTCGGCCATGGCGACGATCTGGGCGGCGTCCTTGGGGTAGACGACGGCGGCGCCGCGGGGCATGCGGAGGGCGTAGTCGGCGAGGAGGGGGCGGAAGGCGAGGTATTCGGTGCCGCCGGTGGAGCGGAAGACGGTTCCTTCGGGGCTGCCGATGATGTCGTCGTGGGGGACGGAGCCCTTGTGGGAGTGGTAGAGCTTGCCTGGCTGGAGGGTGATGGTGTTGATGCGGCCCTTGGGGTCGGTGAGCTGAACCTGGTCTCCTGGCCGGAACGGGCCGTGGGGGGTGCGGCCTGGGGTGGTGGGGGGGTCGTTCGGCTGGGGTTCGCTCATGGTGGTCAAGGCTATCGGCGGGCGCGGGCAGGTCAGGCCGCCGCGGGGCGCCGGGGGCGGGTGGTTCAGATGCCCGCGAAGGCGCGGTCGACGTCGGCGGTGGCGAGGACGCCGTAGACGCGTCCGTCGGGTTCGACGAGGAGGTATTCGGACGCGGGGGCGCGGCGGAGTGCGTCCATGAGGTCTTCGCCGGTGAGGTCGGCGGGGAGGGTGAGGTCGCCCGCGCCGCGGGACAGTTCGCCCGCGGTGATCCAGGGGCGGCGGTGCTCGGGGGTGGCGGTGACGGCCTTCTCGCTGACGAGGCCGAGGGGCCTGCCGTCGTGGTCGGCGATGACGATGGCGCCGGAGTGGTCGTCGCGGGCGCGGCGGACGGCCTCGGCGAGGGGGGTGTCGGCGGTGACGAGGGTGGCGCGGCGGGCGAGGCGGCGGGCGGACAGCAGGGGGATGCGGTCGCGGACGTACTCGGCGCGGATGGACTGGGTGGCGCCGACCCAGATGAACGACGCGACGAGCGCGGACCACAGGAGGGCGAGCCAGCCGATGCCGCCGTCCGCGCCGGTGCCGTAGGTGGCGAGGAGGGCTCCGGCGACGAGGGTGGCGATGGCGACGCCGCGGCCGACCCACCCGGCGATGATGGCGCCGGTGCGGCTGCGTCCGGTGGCCTTCCAGACGGCGGCGCGGACGAGGCGTCCGCCGTCGAGGGGCAGGCCGGGCAGGAGGTTGAAGACGCCGACGAGGAGGTTGGCGAAGGTGAGGGCGTCGACGAGGAGGACCGCGACGTCGGGGAGCGGGAGGAGGACGTGGGCGAGGACGCCGATCCCGGCGAGGACGAGGTTGACGAGGGGCCCGGCGAAGGCGATGAGGAACTCGCGTCCGGGGGTGGGGGCCTCGCGTTCGATGGAGGTCTCGCCGCCGAGGACGTGGAGGGTGACGGAGCGGACGGGCAGCCGGAACGCGCGGGCGGTGACGGCGTGGCTGAGCTCGTGGACGAACACCGACCCGTAGAGCAGGAGGGCGTAGGCGAACGCGACGAGGTAGCTGAGGGGGCGTTCGACGACGTCGTGGACCTGTCCTTCGAACATGACGGTGACGAGGACGGCGACCAGGAACCAGCTGGGCGAGACGTAGACGGGGACGCCGAAGGGGCGGCCCATGAGCAGGCCGGGCCGCGCGGCGGGGCCGCGGTCGGGGCCGTGCTGGCCTTCGGGCGTCTTGCCCTGGGTCGGGGGCGCGCTGTGTGTCACGTCACCGATGCTACGGCCCCGGTGGGGCGGGCGGTCCGGCGGCGTCCGGCGGGAGGGCCCGGGACGCGGCGCGGTCGGGGCCGGGCGGCGGGCCGGGCGGGGGCGCGGGCGGGGGCGCCGGGTTGCGGGATTTCGTCGGGGGCGTCGCCTAGTGTGCTGTGCCATGACGACGACCGAGGCGGGTAGTGAGGCGTCCGTTCCGTCCGCGCGCGGGGGTTCCGGCGGGGAGGCGCCGGAGGTCGAGGTGGTGGGGTCGTTGTCGCCGTCGCGGGCGAGCGATTTCATGACGTGCCCGCTGCTGTACCGGTTCCGCGTGATCGACCGGCTGCCGGAGCGGCCGAGCGCCGCGGCGGCGCGGGGGACGCTGGTCCACGCGGTGCTGGAGCGGCTGTACGACCTTCCTCGGGACGGGCGGACGGCCGCGGCGGCGGCGGAGCTGCTCGATCCGGAGTGGGAGCGGCTGCTGGCGGCGGAGCCGGAGCTGGCGGGGCTGTTCGAGGCGGGCGAGGAGGGCGACGCCGAGCGGGCGGAGTGGCTGGAGCAGGCGCGGCGCATGGTGGAGCGGTACTTCACGCTGGAGGATCCGCGGCGGCTAGAGCCCGCGGAGCGGGAGCTGTTCGTCGAGACGGTGCTCGACTCGGGGTTGAAGCTGCGGGGCTACATCGACCGGGTGGACGTGGCGCCGAGCGGCGACGTCCGGATCGTCGACTACAAGACGGGCACGGCGCCGCGCGCGGACTTCGAGGCGCGGGCGCTGTTCCAGATGAAGTTCTACGCGCTGGTGCTGTGGCGGCTGCAGGGGCGGGTGCCGCGGCTGCTGCAGCTCATGTACCTCGGCAACGGCGAGGTGCTGCGGTACGAGCCGGACGAGTCGGACCTGCGGGCGACGCAGCGGAAGGTGGAGGCGCTGTGGGAGGCGATCCGGCGGGCGATGGACACCGGGGAGTGGCGTCCGCGGGCCGGGCGGCTGTGCGACTGGTGCGACCACCGGGAGCGGTGCCCGGAGTTCGGGGGCACTCCCCCGCCGCTGCCGGAGGCGCCGGTGCGGCGTCCGTCCCCGGCGGATCTGGAGCCGGCGGGCGGGGCGCGTCCGTCGGCGCGCGAGCGCGACGACCTCTGATCGGGACGCCCCGGCGCGCTCGGCGTGTCGGCCTGTGCGCCGGCCGGTCCGGAGCGGCGTAGGGGCGGGGCCTGCGCGTCCTCCTTGGGGATGACGGCGGATCCCCGTACAGGAGGGGTCACGACCTGGCGCGACCTCCTAGGGTGAGAGTCGTGTCACCCCGCATCCGTGGTTTTCGTTCCCTCCGCGCCTGGCTCCGGGGGCGTCCGCAGGCGGCGGACGCCCTGCTGGCGCTCGGGCTGCTGGCGGCGGGGCTGCCGCAGTTGTTCCTGGAGAACCTCCCGGCCGACTCCGATCTTGAGAAGTTCCGGACGCCGGACGTGTGGGACGGGCTCCTGGTCGTCGTGGTGACGATGGCGCTGACGTGGCGGCGGCGGCATCCGATGGCGGTGCTGCTGGTGGTGCTCGGCGGGGAGCTGGCGCTGGTGGTGGCGGGATATCCGCCGTCGCTGCCGGACGTCGGGGCGTTCCTGATCGCGGTGTACAGCGTGGCGGCGCACCGGGGGCTGGCGCAGAGCGCGCTGGGCGGGGCGGCGGCGTTCGCCTATTTCGTGGCGTATCTGGCGCTGCTGCCGGTGTCGGTGTCGCCGGGGGCGCTGCTGACGGACTGCGCGCTGGTCATCGGTGTGTGGGTGCTCGGTCGGAACCTGCGGCTGCGGCGGGCGTACTTCGCCGAGCTGGAGGACCGCGCGGCCCGGCTGGAGCGGGCGCGGGGCACCGACGCGCGGGCGGCGCGGATCGAGGAGCGGTCGCGGATCGCGCGGGAGCTGCACGACGTGGTGGCGCACCATGTGAGCGTGATGACGGTGCAGGCGGGCGCGGCACGGCGGATCATCGACCGGGACCCGGGCAGCGCGCGGGAGGCGATGTCGACGATCGAGGAGGTCGGCCGGACGGCGCTGAGCGAGATGCGGCGGATCGTCGGCGTCCTGCGGACCGACCGCGACCCGGAGCGGGCGGGCCGGGAGCTGGCGCCGCAGCCGGGCCTCGGCGATCTCGGGGAGCTGCTCGACCACGTCCGGGAGACGGGCCTCGCGGTGCAGCTGTGGATCGAGGGCGAGGCGCGTCCGCCGTCGCCGGGGGTGGACGTGGCGGCGTTCCGGCTGATCCAGGAGGCGCTGACGAACACGCTGAAGCACGCGGGCCCGCAGGCGCGGGCGTGGGTGCGGCTGTACTACGGCGACCGCGACCTGACCGTGGAGATCGAGGACGACGGGCACGGCACCGCGACGATCATGGCGGACGACGGCGACAATCCGGGCCACGGGCTCGTCGGCATGTACGAGCGTGTCGCGCTGTACGGTGGCGAGTTGAGGATCGGGCCGCGGGTCGGCGGCGGGTTCGGTGTGCGGGCGCGGTTCCCGCTCGAGGCGTGAGGCGAGTAAGAGCGGGCGGCACGAGGCGTACGGCACGAGGCGTGCGGCGCGAGGCCGTAGGTTGGGCAGGAGCGGCGTGAGGCGAGGAGCGGGGACCATGGACGGACGCGAGGCGGCGCGATGACCGCGGCGGGCCTGGGGGACGTCCCCCGGAAGGGCGGAGCGCGATGAGTGCGGTGCGGGTGCTGCTCGTGGACGACCAGCCGCTGCTGCGCACGGGGTTCCGGCTGATCCTGGAGGCCGAGTCCGACATCGCGGTGGTGGGCGAGGCCGGGGACGGCGCGGCCGCCGTGGAGATGACGCGTTCGCTGCTGCCGGACGTGGTGCTGATGGACATCCGGATGCCCGGCGTGGACGGGATCGAGGCGACCCGGCGGATCATCCGGGAGGAGGCGGCCTCGCACGATCCGCGGGTGCTGATCCTGACGACGTTCGACCTGGACGAGTACGTGATCGAGGCGGTCCGCGCGGGCGCGAGCGGGTTCCTGCTGAAGGACTCGCCGCCGGAGGACCTGGTGCAGGCGATCCGGATCGTGGCGGCGGGCGACGCGATCGTGGCGCCGAGCGTGACGCGGCGGCTGCTGGACAAGTTCGCGACGCGGCTGCCCGCGGTGCGGGACGCGTCCCCGCCGCCGGGCCTGGACACGCTGACCGAGCGGGAGCGCGAGGTGCTGTCGCACGTGGCGCGGGGCCAGTCGAACGCGGAGATCGCGGCCGAGCTGGTGGTGAGCGAGACGACGGTGAAGACGCACGTCGGGAACGTCCTCGCGAAGCTCGGGCTGCGGGACCGGGTGCAGGCCGTGGTGTACGCGTACGAGACGGGCCTGAGCCGCCCGGGCCAGAGCTAGCCCGAGGTACAGAGAGCCAGCCTGCGGTAACACCCTGGTCCTAGCACCACGGTGCCACGGCTACAGTGAGCGACAACGGCGCGTCGGGGACGTCCCTGACGCGCCGTCGGCGTCCCGCCGCAGGCGGGCGCGGGGCCCCGGGGACGGGGCCTCAGGGTAGGGCCCTGAGAGACCCCTGTCCTCCGGGTGGACGCGCCTACTCCGGGAGGACGATCAGGCGGGTGCGCCTCCTGCCACGGGTGGACGGCCAAGTCCGTTCCTGGGGCGCATCACACGAGCGTGCCGGACTCCTACTGTTTTGAGAGTCGGATCGCCGGGGGCTCGGGCGCGGTCCGGTGGAACCCAGCTCACTCACACTCGGGAGTTTCTCGTGACGAACACCGCCCCATCGACCGCCGGCGCGCAGACCGCGCCCGGGGCGGGCGACTTCGCCGCACGGACCCAGCAGATCGCGAAGGTGTACGGGCGCGGCGACGCCCAGGTCGTCGCGCTGGACGGGGTCACCGTGGGCATCCCCCGCGGCCGCTTCACCGCGATCATGGGCCCGTCCGGGTCCGGCAAGTCGACGCTCATGCACTGCATGGCGGGCCTGGACTCGGTGGACTCCGGGCAGGTCTTCATCGGCGACACCGAGCTGACCCGGCTGCGCGACAAGCAGCTCACGCGGCTGCGCCGCGACAAGGTCGGGTTCATCTTCCAGGCGTTCAACCTGGTGCCGACGCTGACGGCGCTGGAGAACATCACCCTCCCGATGGACATCGCGGGCCGCAAGCCGGACCGGCAGTGGCTGGACGCGGTGATCGACACGGTGGGGCTGCGGCCGCGGCTGAAGCACCGCCCGTCGGAGCTGTCCGGCGGGCAGCAGCAGCGGGTGGCGTGCGCGCGCGCCCTCGCCGCCCGCCCGGAGATCATCTTCGCGGACGAGCCGACCGGGAACCTCGACTCGCGGTCCGGCGCGGAGGTGCTCGGCTTCCTGCGCGACTCGGTCCGGCGGATGGGCCAGACGATCGTGATGGTGACGCACGACCCGTCCGCGGCGGCGTACGCCGACCAGGTGCTGTTCCTGTCGGACGGGCAGATCGTCGACACGATGCACGAGCCGACCGCCGAGCGGGTGCTGGAGCGGATGAAGGGCTTCGACTCCGTCGGCGCGCCCGTCCGCCCGTCCGGTGAGGAGCCGGGGGTCGCGGCGCGATGATGGGCAAGGTCACGCTCCGCAACCTCGCGGCGCACAAGATCAGGCTGCTGCTGACCGGCGTCGCGGTGATCCTCGGCGTCGCGTTCGTGGCGGGCACGCTGATCTTCACCGACAGCATGAACAAGCAGTTCGACGACCTGTTCAGCCGGGTCGGCAAGAACGTGGCCGTGGACGTGCGGGCCAAGAAGGTCGTGGACGGCGACGACGACGGCATGGCGGCGCAGCCCGTCCCGGCGTCGGTGCTGACGGCGCTGCGGGGCGTCGAGGGCGTCAAGGACCCGAAGGGCAACGTCACCGGGTACGCGGCGGTCGTCGGCAAGGACGGCAAGGTCGTCGGCACCCCGCAGAACGGGCCGCCGCAGATCGGCGCGAACTGGACGACCGGCGGGTCGTACGACCTGAAGTCGGGGCGGGCGCCGCAGGGCCCCGCCGAGGTCGTGGTCGACGCGAAGACCGCCGAGAAGGGCAAGCTGGCCGTCGGCGACACCGTGCGGGTCATCACGGCGGGTCCGCCGCAGCGGATGAAGCTCGTCGGGCTGATCGACACGGGGAACCTGATGGGCGCGACGGTCACCGCGTTCGACACCCCGACGGCGCAGGCGCTGATGCTGAAGCCCGGCTACTTCAGCGACATCGAGATGGGCTCCACCGGCGTGTCGCAGGCGGAGCTGCGCGACCGGGTCGCGAAGGTCCTCCCCCAGGGCGTGGAGGCCGTCACCGGGGAGAAGCTCCGCGAGGAGTCCAAGAGCGACGTCGCCGCGATGATGAACTTCTTCCGGACGTTCCTGCTGGTGTTCGCGCTGATCTCGATCTTCGTCGGGGCGTTCATCATCTTCAACACGTTCTCGATGCTGGTCGCGCAGCGGACCCGCGAGCTCGCGCTGCTCCGCGCGATCGGCGCGGCCCGCGGCCAGGTCACCCGCGCGGTGATCGGCGAGGCGGTCGCGGTCGGCGTGATCGGGTCGACGTTCGGCCTCGTCGTCGGCGCGGGCCTCGCGTCGCTGCTGCAGTCGCAGATGGGCGACGCCGGGCAGGGCGGGCTGACGTTCACCGCGAAGCCGGTGATCTGGTCGTATGTCGTCGGGATCGTCGTCACGGTCGTGTCGGCGTACTTCCCGGCGCGGCGCGCGGCGAAGATCCCGCCGGTCGCGGCGATGCGGGACGACGTGGCCCTGCCGCAGCGGTCGCTGCGGATCCGGGTGGCGCTCGGGTCGCTGCTGACCCTCGCGGGCGCCGGGCTGATCGCGGTGGGCCTCGCGGGCAGCGGCAACCCCGCCGTCCTCGTCGGGGCGGGCGCGTTCTCGGTGTTCGTCGGGGTGACGATGCTCGCCCCGGTGATCAGCGTCCCGGTGCTGCGGGTGCTCGGCTCGCCGTTCGCGCGGCTGATGGGGTCGCCGGGACGGCTCGCGCGGCAGAACGCGCTGCGCAACCCGCGCCGCACCGCCGCGACGGCCGCCGCGCTGATGATCGGCCTGGCGCTGATCACGACGGTGAACGTGCTCGGCGCGACGATGCGCGCGTCCGTGGACGAGCAGGTCGACGCGCAGTTCGGCGCGGACTACCTCGTCATGCCGACCGGCGCGGGCTCCATCGGCGCCGAGGTCCCCGGGAAGATCAAGACGGCGCCCGGGGTGCGGAACGCGTCCCCGACCTACAGCGCCGACGCCAAGATCGCCGGGAAGCGCGGGTCGGTCATGTCCGGTGACGTCACCGAGATCGTGAAGGCCGCGCGGCTGAAGATGGTCGCGGGCTCCAGCGACCTCGGCGCCGCCGGGATGATGGTGGACGACAAGTCGGCGAAGAAGCACGGCTGGACGGTCGGGTCCTCCGTCCCCGTCCAGTTCACCGACGGCAGGACCGAGTCGCTGCGGCTCACCGGCATCTACACCAAGAGCGACCTGATCGGCCAGAACGTCATCGCCGAGCAGGTGTACCGGCAGCACACGGTCCGCCCGTTCATCGACGCGGTCATCGTCGACACCGCGACGACCGACGCCGCCACCAAGGCGGGCATCGAGAACGCGCTGCGGGACTACCCGGCGCTGGACGTGTCCGACCAGGCGGCGCTGAAGGACCAGATCAGCAAGCAGGTCGACGGGCTCGTGACGTTCCTGACGATCCTGCTGGCCATGTCCGTCATCATCGCCGCGGTCGGCGTCGTGAACACGCTCGCCCTGTCGGTGATCGAACGGACCCGCGAGATCGGGCTGCTGCGGGCGATCGGCATCAGCCGCCGCCAGCTGCGCCGCATGATCCGCGTCGAGGCCATCATGATCGCGGTGTTCGGGGCGCTGCTCGGCATGGGCATCGGCGTCGGGTTCGGCGCGGCGATGCAGAACGCCCTCGCCGACAAGGGCCTCGGGGTCCTCGCCGTCCCGTACGGGACGCTCGGCGTCTACCTGGTGGTCGCCGCGCTGATCGGGGTGCTGGCGGCGCTGTGGCCGGCGTGGCGGGCCGGGCGCATGGACGTCCTGAAGGCCATCGCCACCGAGTAGCCGCGCGGCGGCACGACGGACAAGGCCCGGCCCCCTCCACGTGGAGGGGGCCGGGCCTTCGTCGTGCGGGAGCCTGCCGGGCCGCGGGCTACTCCGCGGGCTCGGAGTCGTCGGCCGGGGCGGTGCCCGGCGCCACCGCGGCCTTGGCGACCGCGTCGGTCGCGCTGACCGTGGTGTTCTCCGGGAAGTGGCAGGCGGCCTGGTGGCCGGGGCTGAGCTCGACCAGCGGCGGCTCGACCTGCTTGCAGATGTCCTGCGCCTTCCAGCAGCGGGTGTGGAACCGGCACGCGGGCGGCGGGTCGAGGGGGCTCGGGACGTCCCCCTGCAGCCGGATCCGCTGCCGCTCGCCCCGCTCGGACGGGTCCGGGATCGGGACCGCCGACAGCAGCGCGTTCGTGTACGGGTGCATCGGCCGCTCGTACAGGTCCGACCGGTCCGCCACCTCGACGATCTTGCCTAGGTACATGACGGCGACGCGGTCGGAGATGTGCCGGACCACCGACAGGTCGTGCGCGATCACCACGTAGGTGAGGTCGAGCTCGTCCTGCAGGTCCTCCAGGAGGTTTACCACCTGCGCCTGCACCGATACGTCGAGCGCGGAGACCGGCTCGTCGGCGACGATCAGCTTCGGCTTCAGGGCGAGGGTGCGGGCGATCCCGATGCGCTGCCGCTGCCCGCCGGAGAACTCGTGCGGGTACCGGTTGTAGTGCTCGGGGTTCAGGCCGACGAGCTCCAGGATCTCCTGGACGGCCTTCTTCACGCCCTGCTTGGCCTCGATGTTCTGCAGCCGGAACGGGGCCCCGACGATCGCGCCGACCGTCTTGCGCGGGTTCAGCGACGAGTACGGGTCCTGGAAGATCATCTGAAGGTCGCGGCGGTACGGCCGGAGCCGCCCCTGCGACATCTTCGTGATGTCCTGCCCCTCGAAGACGATCTTGCCGAAGCTCGGGTCGAGCAACCGCATGATCATCCGGCCGGTGGTGGACTTGCCGCAGCCCGACTCGCCCACCAGCCCGAGGGTCTCGCCCTTGCGGACCGAGAACGACACGCCGTCCACGGCCTTCACCGCCGCCACCTGCCGGCGCAGCAGCCCCGCGGTGACGGGGAAGTGCTTGCCGAGGTTCTCGACCTCCAGCAGCGGTTCGCCCTCCTGGATCGGACGGGTCTCGTCCGCAGGGGTCTTCGATGTGCTCACACTCACGTTCCCACCCGCGCTCGTCACAGCTTCGGCTTGATCTCGTCGGCCCAGATCTCCCGCCGCTTCTCCAGCGGCAGGTGGCACGCGGCCTTGTGGCCGGGCTCGACCTCGACCAGCTCGGGTCGTTCGGTCTCGCTCTTGCCGTCGTTCAGCTCAGCGTAGGGACAGCGCGGATGGAACGCGCACCCGGACGGCACGTTGATCAGGCTCGGCGGCGACCCCTGGATCGGCATGAGCCGCTCCGACCGCTCCCGGTCCAGCCGCGGCATCGAGCCGAGCAGCCCCCACGTGTAGGGGTGCTGCGGGCGGTGGAACGCGTCGTCGACCGACGCGTACTCGACGCAGCGGCCCGCGTACATCACGAGGATGTCGTCGGACAGCTCGGCGACCACCCCGAGGTCGTGGGTGATCATGATGACGGCGGAGTTGAACTCCTGCTGCAGGTCGCGGATGAGGTCGAGGATCTGCGCCTGGACGGTCACGTCCAGCGCCGTCGTCGGCTCGTCGGCGATCAGCAGCTCCGGGTCGCAGGACAGCGCCATCGCGATCATCGCACGCTGCCGCATCCCGCCGGAGAACTGGTGCGGGTAGTCGTCGACCCGCTTGTCCGGCTTCGGGATGCCGACCCGTCCGAGCATGTCGATGGCGTGCTTGCGCGCCACCTGCTTCGACACGTCGTTGTGGACCCGGTACGCCTCGATGATCTGGTTCCCCACCGTGTAGAAGGGGTGCATCGAGGACAGCGGGTCCTGGAAGATCATCGCCATGTCGCGGCCGCGGAGCCGGCGCACCTCGGTCTGCGAGGCGCCGACGAGCTCCTTGCCGTTCAGCCAGATCTCCCCGGACACGTCGGCGTTGCGCTTGTTGTGCAGGCCGAGGATGCCGAGGCTCGTCACGCTCTTGCCCGACCCGGACTCGCCGACGATGCCGAGGGTGCGGCCGCGCTCCAGCTGGAACGTCAGGCCGTCCACCGACTTCACCAGGCCGTCGTCGGTCGGGAAGTGGATCTTCAGGTCGCGGACGTCGAGGAACGCGCCGGAGGCCTCGCCGGCGCCCGCGGCGTCCGCGACGGGTGCGGTCCCGGCCATCAGCCCAGCCTCACTCTCGGGTCGACGACGGCGTACAGCAGGTCGACGATCAGGTTGATCACCACGATGGAACTGGCGGTGATCAGCGTGACGCCGAGCACCATGGGCAGGTCACCGGTGTTGATCGAGTCGATCGCGAGCCGGCCGAGGCCCGGGATGCCGAAGGTGCTCTCGGTGAGGACCGCGCCGCCGAGCAGCAGGCCGAGGTCCAGGCCGAACACCGTCATGATTGGCGTCAGCGTGGCGCGCAGCGCGTGCTTGGTGACGACGGTCTTCTCCGGCAGGCCCTTGGCGCGGGCGGTGCGGATGTAGTCCTCGTTCATCGTCTCCAGCATGCCCGCTCTGGTGAGCCGCGCGTACATCGCCGCGTAAAGGAACGCGAGCGTCACCCAGGGCAGCACCAGCGACTGGAACCATTTCACCGGATCAGTGGTTATGGGCAGATAACTGCCGCCGCCTGGGAAGATCTTGATGCTGTATGAGAACAGCGCTAGTGACACGAGGCCGGTGAAGTAGATGGGCAGCGACACACCGCTCAACGCGATGATCATCGCCGCTCTGTCCCAGAGCGTGCCTCTCTTCAGGGCCGAGATGACGCCGACGGTGATACCGCCGGCGAGCCAGACGACCGCGGCGCCGAGCGCGAGCGACGCCGTCGCCGGGGCGCGGTCGAGCAGCGTCTCCAGGACGGGCTGGCTGCTGCGGAACGAGAACCCCATGCAAGGCGCCGGGCAGTGGTCGGTGACCGGGCCGGCCTTGTAGTCCTTGCCGACGACGAGCGCCTTCAGGTAGTTGCCGTACTGGACGACGACCGGGTCGTCCAGGCCGAGGCGCTCCTTGGTGTCGAGGATGGCCTCTTTCGTCGGCGCCTTGCCGACGTAGGCGGCCGCGATCTGGTCGGTCGTCTGCCCGGCCAGCTTCGGCAGCCAGAAGAAGATGCCGAAGGTCACCAGGCTGACCAGCAGCAACATGAGGACGGCACCGATGAGGCGCCGGACGATGTATGCGAACACATTGCGCGGCCCCACCCGCCGGCCGGGCGGACCTGTGGGTCCTGACCCGGCCGGCGGGCGTCGCCTTCACCTGCCTTCAGAGGGACGCATGGACGAGCGGAGTGGTTACTCCACGCCCATGTTGAGGTAGTCGTACATTCCGCCGTAGGAGTAGGTGATGCCCGCGTTGGTGACGCGCTTCGGCCGGTACATCAGGGCCTTCGCGTAGACCAGCGGGACCTCCATGGCCGTCTGCATGACCAGCTTGTCGACCTCGCCGTAGGCCTTCAGACGGGCCGCCTCGTCCGGGTTGGCGATGGCGTCGTCCAGACCCTTGTTGACCTTCGGGTCGTTGAGCTCGGCGAGGTTGTTCCCACCGGACGGCTTGATGGCGCTGCCGTGCACGATCTGCGCGAGGAAGCCGTAGCCGGTCGGCCAGTCCGCCGCCCACGCCATGATCATCATGCCGATGCCGTGGTCGTGGACGTACTTCGGCACGCCGACGTACTTGTTGAAGTAGTCACCGGCGGGGAACTGGACGATCTCGGTCTTGATGCCGACCTTCGTCAGGCTCTGCTGGATGGCCTGTGCCATCGCGACTTCCTTCGGCCGGTCGGAGCGGGCCGAGATCTTGGTGCTGAAGCCGTTCGGCTGGCCGCACTGCTGCAGCTCCTGCTTGGCCTTCGCGAGCGTGGCCTGGTCGAGCCCGCCGCCCTCGGCCTGCTTCTGCGGGTACAGGTCGAACTTGGTGTACCCGGCGACCGACGGGGGCAGCACCGTGGTGGCGGTGTCACCGCCGGCCAGCGGGCCTCCGTAGGCCGTCTGCGCGGCGACCTTGTCGGTCGCGTACTGCACGGCGATGCGGCAGTGGATGTTGTCCAGCGGCTTGACGTGCTGGTTCAGCGACATGAACCGCAGGAAGCCCTGGACGGGGTTGTCGACGTACGGCTTCTGGTCGGCGGCCAGCACCTTCGGCTGGGTGCCCGACTGGACGCCGACGCCCGCGATGTCCATGTCCAGCGAGCCCGCGAGGAGCCGCTGGTCGATGTCGTCCGCGTTCTGCTTGAGCTGGATCTCGACCTTGTCGGGCAGAGCCTTGCGGATCGGGTCCGTGCTCTGGTTCCAGTTCGGGTTCCGCGACAGCGACATGGACTTGCCGCGCGTGTAGTTGTCGACCTTGTACGGGCCGGACGAGACGATCGCGCTCTCGTACTTCAGGCCGGTGTCCTTGGCCTTCGGCACGGGCATGGTCTGCGACATCGCGACCAGGTAGTCGAACTCCTGGAACGGCGTGTTCAGGTGGAAGATGATCGTCTGGTCGTCGGGGGTCTCGATGGACTTGAGGCCCTCGTCGCTCTTGTCCTTGTACGGACCCTTGTACGCCGGCTTGTTGTCGACCAGGTACTGCTTGAAGTACTTCGGCCCGAGCTGCAGCTCCTCGGAGTAGTTGCTCCGCTCGACCGCGTACTTCACGTCCTTCGACGTGACCGTGGAGCCGTCGTCGTACTTGACGCCGGTGCGCAGCTTGTACGTCCAGGTCTTGCCGCCGTCGCTGGACTGGCCGAGGTCGGTGGCGAGGTCCGGGACGACCTTCAGGCTCTCCTCGCCCGCGGCCGGGTTGAACGTCGTCAGCCCGCGGCCGTAGAGGCGCGCGATGTTCTGCGAGAAGGCGTAGTAGGTGTTGCCCGGGTCCGGCGCGTCGAAGTCGTCGGAGCTGGCGAACTTGAGAGTGCCGCCCTTCTTGTCCGACTTGTTCACGACGGCGTTGACACCGGCGTTGTAGCCGGGGCCGCTCCCCGACGATCCGGAATCCCCGCCGCCGCAGGCGGCGAGCCCCGCGGCCGCGACCACACCGGCCGCGACGACCGCGATCGGTCTCATCTTGTTCATGTGCAGGCGCACCCCTTCAAATAGACGGGTCGGAAGGAACCCGAGTCACCTTGACCGAGGGTCGAGAGCGTCCCGCAACCCGTCACCGAACAGGTTGAAGGCGAGGACCGTGATGAAGATCGCCATACCGGGGATGATCATGTACATCGGGTCCGAGGAGTAGATCGGCACCGCCAGGGTGAGCATGCCGCCCCAGGACGGCTTCGGCGGGATGACGCCGACGCCGAGGAACGACAGCGCCGCCTCGAACAGGATGTTGGTCGGGATCAGCAGCGTCGAGTAGACGAGGATCGGCGCGACCAGGTTCGGCAGGATCTCCTTGAACAGCACGTAGGAGTTGCGGGCGCCCATGCTGCGGGCCGCGTCGACGAACTCGCGCTCGCGCAGCGACAGCGTCTGGCCGCGGATGATGCGGCCGATGTAGGGCCAGTTGAAGAACCCGATGACCACGACCAGCACCGAGACGCGCAGGCCGTTGCCGCTCAGCCCGAACGCGCCGTCCGCGACGACGCCGACCAGCGCGATCGCGAAGAGCAGCAGCGGGAAGGCGAGGAAGGCGTCCATCGCGCGGCTGATCACGTAGTCGACCCAGCCGCCGAAGTAGCCGGCGGTGATGCCCATGATCGTGCCGATGACGACCGACATGAGGGTCGCGAGGAACGAGACGAGCAGCGAGATCCGGGCGCCGTGGACGATGCGGGCGAGCATGTCGCGCCCGGTGCCGGGCTCCACGCCGAGCAGGTGGTCGCCGCTGATGCCCGAGTGCCAGAAGCCGCTCTTTGGGCGGTTGTAGGTCGGGTCGATCAGGTTCTGGTGGTACGCCAGGGGGTCCTGCACGAAGTACGGGCCCACGATCGCGATGAGGATCAGCACGAGGACCACGACCGCGCCGGTGAGGGCGATCTTGTCGCGCTTCAACCGCATCCACGCGATCTGGCCTAGGGAGCGCCCCTGGATCTTCTTGCGGTCGACTCCGGCAAGTACCGATTCCGGTTGTGCCTCGGTGTCGGACCCGCTCACCTCGATGGGTGCGGCCACGCTCCATACCTCCTACCGTCCGGCCACTGGTTCGGCCCTGCCGCCGGCGTGTGACCGGCGGCCGCGGAGATCATCCGCTGCCCCCGTGCCCGTTACGCCGCGTTCGCTGAAGGGAAACGTAGTCCTTCGGGCACGACTGTCCATCCGTGAAGCGACCTTCGCCAGTACCCGTATCTGACTTGTGATCTCGTCGTCATCTGGGGAACACGCGTGCCGACTCCGCATCGGACAAATCGCCCGAATAGTACGTACGCCCACGTCGTGCCCAGCAACCGAAAACCGGTCTAGACCGGAAAGCTTTACCGTACCGAGTCCGTTCCGAGACCGTTCCTCCGCAGGTCAGCCGCGTCCGCGCAAGAAACGGCGGGCCGGGCGCCCCCGCGTGGGGACGTCCCGGCCCGCCGTCGACGTTCGGAAGGCGGCCCGCCGCCCGGAGGCGGCCGGGCCGCGGTCAGGAGATGCCGCGGTCGCGCAGGATCTTCTCGATCTCCGCCATCTCGGGGTCGCCGCCGCCCCGGGCGGGACCCTCCACCGCGCCCTTCGGCTTGCGCGACCGCCCGGCGGACTTGCGCCCGCCGTCCTCGGCGGCCCGGCCGCCGCCGGCGTCGCCGCCGGACGCGCGGCGGCTCATCATCGCCCCGGACGCCATGTAGAGCACCACGGCGAGCCCCGCCAGCGCGACGCCCGCCCACTTGACCGGGCTGAAGGCGAGGTCGACGAAGAACTCGGTGACCCCGGTGAGCGCCGCCGCGAGCGGCACCAGGGACAGCGCGACCCCGCGCAGGGCCGTGCCCGCGCCCCGGCGGCGGTAGACCCCCCAGCTGATGACCAGCCCCAGCACGGTCACCCCGAGGCTGATCGCGAAAATGGCTGCGTCGCTCATGCCGGCCCCTCACTCGTCACGGTGGTGCTCCTCCCATCGTCACACGTCCAGGGGCCTTTCCGATCCTCCGGGCGGACGGTTTGCCCACATGTGTCCCTCCTCCTCCGGCGGGACCCGTCCCCTAGGGACCGCCCCGCCGGTATCAGGGGCCGCTACCGCCTCCGATGCATCCCCTACCGGGGACGAGATGGGCGAATGGCGCATATCGGTCAACATCCCGCAACGGTTGGGCGTCGGGACGGCCCTCCGGCCGGGCTGTGAGCCGGGCCGTCACGCCCCGGCGGCGAACGCGGGCAGCGACCGCAGCGTCGCGAGGCTCACCTCGCGCAGCGACGCGACCACCGTCCGCCCCGGCGCGGGCGGGATCGGCAGGACGTTCGGCACCGCCACCGTGACGCAGCCCGCCGCCTCCGCCGCCGCGACGCCGTTCGGGGAGTCCTCCAGGACGACGCACTCCCCCGGCGGGACGCCCAGCCGGGCGGCGGCCGTCAGGTACGGCTCGGGGTCGGGCTTGGTGCGGGCCACCTCGTCGCCCGCGACGCTGAGCGCGAAGTGCTCGCGGCCGACCGCGTCCAGCACCGGCTCGATGAGCCGCCGGTGGCTGGAGGACACGAGCGCCGCCGGGACCCCGGCCGCGCGGATCTCGGCGAGCAGGTCCTTCGCGCCGGGCATCATCGGGACGCAGGTGCTCAGGCGCTCGACCATGCCGTCCAGCATCCGCCCGCCGATCTCCTCGCGCGGGGCGTCCGAGCCCGTCAGCTCCAGCATGTAGTCGACGGCGATGGCGAGCGAGCCGCCGACGAGCCGCTCCTGGTGGGCGGGGCTCCACTCGCCGCCGAGCCAGGCCATCACCTCGGTCTCGACCTCCAGCCACACGCGCTCGGAGTCGATGAGCAGCCCGTCCATGTCGAACAGGACCGCCCGCGGGCCACCTCGGGTCACGTCGCTCCCCCTAATAGACGCCGTGTGCAAAGAGACGGTGACGTGCGGGTCACCGGACCGATACCGTGCCACCAGTAAACTACTACCCGGTAAGGATCGGCATGAGCGCGTACCGCATCATCCTCGTCGGCACCGACGGTTCGGACTCCTCGTTCCGCGCCGTCGACCGCGCCGCCCAGCTCGCCGCCGCGACCGGCGCCGCGCTCCTGCTCGCCAGCGCCTACAGCCCGATGCCGGAGCGGGAGCGGGCGAGCGCCGCCGACCGGCTCGGCGACCTGGCGTACAAGGTGCAGGGGTCCACGCCGGCCGACGACGCGCTGCGGGCCGCCCGGGAGCGGGCCGTCGCCGCGGGCGCCCGCGACATCGACCAGGTCGCGGTGGAGGGCGACGCCGTCGACGTGATCAGCAGGCTGGCGAAGGAGCGCGGCGCCGACCTCGTCGTCGTCGGGAACCGCGGGTTGAACAGCCTCGCCGGGCGCATCCTCGGGTCCGTCCCGGCGAACCTGTCGCACCGGGCCCCCTGCGACGTGCTGATCGCGCACACCACCCCGCGCGGGCGGTGACGCCGGGGGCTGTGCGTTCCGTGCCCATTCCGCCGCGGGCGTAGCGCGGGGGCGTCTGGTCCGGCGGGGGTGGGGTAGGTCACCGTCAGGACGTAGGCTGACAGCCACCGATCATGAGCGGGGCCCCCGCCCCCGGGAATGACGGCCCCCGTCGGTGACGCTGTACCCAGGCGTCGGAAGGAGGCAGCGCGTGGTCGAGATCGAGAACCTGCCGGAACTGGTCGATCCGGTGCTCGTGGCCGCCTTTGAGGGATGGAACGACGCCGGGGAGGCCGCGAGCGGGGTCATTTCGCATCTGGAGGCCGCCTGGGAGGCCGTGCCGGTCGCCGAACTCGACCCCGACGACTACTACGACTTCCAGGTCACCCGCCCGATCGTGGAGATGACCGACGGCGAGACCCGCGGCATCACCTGGCCCACGACCCGCGTGTCGTGGGCGCGGCTGCCCGGCGGCAAGGACGTCGTCCTGCTGCACGGGATCGAGCCGAACATGCGGTGGCGGTCGTTCTGCCGGGAGCTGGTCGGGCTGATGCTGGAGCTGGACGTCCGCAACGTCGTCCTGCTCGGGGCGCTGCTCGCGGACGCGCCGCACACGCGTCCCGTGCCGGTGACCGGAGCGGCGTCCGAGGCGGGGCTGGTCAACACCCTGAACCTGGAGCCCGCCCGCTACGAGGGGCCGACCGGCATCCTCGGCGTCCTGCAGGACGCGTGCGCCAAGGCGGGGCTCGACACCGTGTCGCTGTGGGCGGCCGTCCCGCACTACGTGGCGCAGCCGCCGTCGCCGAAGGCGACGCTCGCGCTGCTGCGCCGCGTCGAGGACCTCCTGGACGTCACCGTCCCGCTGGGCGAGCTGCCCGAGGAGGCGCGGGCCTGGGAGAACGGCGTCAACGAGCTCGCCGAGGAGGACTCGGAGGTCGCCGAGTACGTCCGGACGCTGGAGGAGCAGAAGGACGCGACCGAGCTGCCCGAGGCGAGCGGCGACGCCATCGCCCGCGAGTTCGAGCGGTACCTGCGCCGCCGCGACCCCGGCTGACCGCCCCGGCGGCGGGCGTCGCCCCTGGCTGGCCGTGTATAGGCTGGCGGCCCTACTCTGACGGGTCACGCCAGCCAGCACGAGCCAGCACGAGGGGAACGGGGAGGAAGCGCCGGTGCCGGACGCACAGCCGCTGCGGGCGCACGACCCGCCGCGCCTGGGCCGCTACCGGCTGCTCGGCCGCCTCGGCTCGGGCGCGCAGGGCACCGTCTACCTGGGCGAGGGCGTGGACGGCGAGCACGTCGCGGTCAAGCTGCTGCGGGTCCAGTTCGACGACGACGACACCGCGCGGGCCCGGTTCGTCCGGGAGGCCGAGGTCGCGAAGCAGGTCGCCCGGTTCTGCACCGCCCAGTTCCTCGACGCCGAGGTCGCCGGGGACACCCCGTACCTCGTCAGCGAGTACGTCCCGGGCGAGGCGCTGAACCGGACCGTGTCGAGGGACGGGCCGCTCGCCGGCGGCGCGCTGGACCGGCTCGCCGTCAGCACCGCGAGCGCGCTCACCGCCATCCACCGCGCCGGGATCGTGCACCGCGACCTGAAGCCGCACAACGTCCTGCTCGGCCCGGACGGCCCCCGCGTGATCGACTTCGGGCTGTCGCGGGTGCTGGACGCGGCGAGCGCCGTCAGCAGCCGCGCCGTCGGCACCCCCGCGTACATGGCGCCCGAGCAGGTGTCCGGGCAGGACGTCGGCGCCGCCGTCGACGTGTTCGCGTGGGGCGCGACGATCACGTTCGCGGCGACGGGCCGCCCGCCGTTCGGGTCCGACTCCATCCCGGCGGTGATGTACCGGGTGCTGCACCACGAGCCCGACCTCGGCGGCCTGGACGGCGAGCTGCGCGAGCTGGTCGGCGCGTCCCTCGCCAAGGACCCGGCGGCGCGGCCGACGGCGGCGCAGCTCCTGCTGCGGCTCGTCGGGCACGAGGACGCCTTCGACACCGCCGCCGCGGCCGCCGCCCCGCCCGCGCCGCAGCCTCCTCCCCCGCCGCAGGACGGCGGCGGCTCGGACACGCTGCCGCCCGCGCCCACCGAGACCGCCCCGGACACCGCGCGCGACGGCCCCCGTGGGCCGCGCCGCCGCAGGTGGGGGCGCGCGATCGGCGCCGCCGTCGCCGCGTTCGCGGCCGCCGCCCTCGCCGGGGCGGCCGGATACACGCTGCTGGACCGTCCGCCCGACACGCCGCCCGAGGCGGGCGGGCCGCAGGGCGAGGACCGCGTGACCGTCCCCGGCACGGCCACCGCGTCGAGGCCGTCGTCGGCGCGGCCGAGCCCCGGCCGGTCCACGACGGCGGCGGCGCCGCCGCGGCCGAGCCCGAGCGGGGGGACGCGCCCCGGCGGCGGGGGCGGGACCGGGCGGCCGCCGCCGTCCTCGGACCCGCCGCCGAAGCGGGTCGTGCTCGGCTCCCCCGACCCGGACCGCTACTGCGGGGCGCGCGACCGGAACGCCGTCTACCGGGTCAGCAAGTGGTACTGCGTGCCGCGGAACGGCGACATCGGCGTCGACACCCCGATCACGATGACGACGGTGTGCGCGTCGCAGTACGCGCCCGACGCCGAGGCGCGGCTGCGCGGCGACGCCGCCACCCCGTCCGACTGGGACTGCTACGTCCTGAGATGACCCGCCGAGGCTAGAGCGCGACGCCGAGGAGCGCGTCGACGACGGCCCCGACCCGCTCCGGCGCCGACTCGTCCGCCCCGTCGGCGGCGGCCCAGGCGTCGACGGCGGCGAGCGCGGCCGGGGCGTCCAGGTCGTCGGCGAGCCCGGCGCGGACGGCGGCGGCCACGGGCTCCGCGGGCGGGCCGGACGGCCGGGCCACGGCGGCGCGCCACCGGTCGAGCCGGGCGACCGCCTCGGCGAGGCCCGCGTCCGTCCACTCCCAGTCGGCGCGGTAGTGGTGCGCGAGCAGCGCCAGCCGGATCGCCATCGGGTCGGTGCCGGCCTGCCGCAGCTTCGACACGAACACGAGGTTCCCGCGCGACTTGGACATCTTCTCGCCGTCCAGCCCGACCATGCCCGCGTGGACGTAGGCGCGGGCGTGCGGCCGCTCGCCGGTGGCGACCTGGGCGTGGGACGCGCTCATCTCGTGGTGCGGGAACGCCAGGTCGGAGCCGCCGCCCTCCACGTCGAACGCCATCCCGAGGTACTCGATGGAGATCGCCGAGCACTCCACGTGCCAGCCGGGGCGGCCCTCCCCGAACGGCGACTCCCAGCCGGGCTCGCCGGGGCGCCGCGCCATCCACAGCATCGGGTCGAGCGGGTCGCGCTTGCCGTCGCGGCCCGGGTCGCCGCCGCGCTCGGCGAACAGCGGCGCCATCTCGTCCCGGGTGAGGCGGCTGACCTGCCCGAACGACGGGTCGGAGGCGACGGGGAAGTACACGTCGCCGGCCACCTCGTAGGCGGCGTCCCGGCCGCGCAGCTTCTCGATCATCTCGACGATCAGCGGGATCGCCTCGACCGCGCCGACGTAGTGGTCCGGCGGCAGCACGCGCAGCGCCGTCATGTCGTCGCGGAAGAGCTGGATCTCCCGGTCGGCGAGGGCGCGCCAGTCCTGCCCGGTGTCGCGGGCACGTTCCAGGAGGGGGTCGTCGACGTCGGTGGCGTTCTGGACGTAGTGGACGCGGTGCCCGAGGTCCCGCCAGAAGCGGTTCACGAGGTCGAAGGCCACGTAGGTGTTGGCGTGGCCGAGGTGCGTCGCGTCGTAGGGGGTGATCCCGCACACGTACATGCGGGCGGTCGGGCCGGGGGACGTGGGCCGGGTCGTCCCCGTCCCGGTGTCGTGGAGGCTGAGCGGCCTGGCCGCCGCGGGCAGCCCCGACGCGGGGAGGCTGGGGACTTCGGGTGCCGACCACGATCGCATATCGAAAGCTTAGCCATGCGCTCCCGGCGGGTTCGCGGCGAGATCGCACCAAGCGCCGCCCGGTGCCCGGCATGCCGGGTTCACCCGGACCGGACGCGCGGGTCGAGGACGGAGTACCCGATGTCGACCAGCAGGTTCGCGGCGATCACGAACAGCGTCACGGTCAGCGTCACCCCGATGATCACCGGGGTGTCGCCCGCCGCGATGGACTGGTAGACGAGCTGGCCGACGCCCTGCAGCCCGAACACCTTCTCGGTCACGACGGTGGAGCCGACGAGCGCGCCGAGGTCGACGCCGAACTGGGTGACGACCGGGGTCAGCGCCGCGCGCAGCCCGTGTCGCAGGACGACCCGCCGCTCCGGCAGCCCCTTCGCGCGGGCGGTGCGGACGTAGTCCTCGCCGAGGACGTCCAGCATCGCGCCGCGGGTGAGGCGGGTGTAGGACGCGAGCATCAGCAGCGCCAGCGCGATCCACGGCAGCGTCATCCGGCGCAGGAAGTGCTCCTGCATCGGCGGGCCCGCCTCGAACAGGTGGACGCCCGCCTGGTCGAGCCCCGTCGCGAAGGCGTACAGCAGCACGAGCGCCAGCACGAACGGCGGCGTGGACAGCCCGACCAGCACGAACACGGTGGCGGCCCGGTCCCACAGGCTGCGCGCGCGGGTGGCGCTCAGCACGCCGAGCGCGACGCCGCCCGCCGACCACAGGCACGCCGCGCCGCCGACGAGCCACAGCGTCGTCGGGAGCCGCTCGGCGATCAGCGCGGACACCGGCGTCCCGTTGACGTAGGAGTCGCCGAGGTCGCCGCGCAGCAGCCGCTCGGCGAACCGCCAGTACTGGACGAGGACGGGCCGGTCCAGCCCGAGGCCCGTGCGGATCCGGGCGAGGGTCTCGGCGGTCGCCCGCGGCCCGCCGATCACCCGCTCCACCGGGACCGGCGACACGTGCAGGAACACGAACACCAGCGTGGACACGAGCCACAGCACGGTGACCGAGTACAGCAGGCGGCGGAGGACGTGGCGCGGCACGGCCCCGGTCACCTCCCGCGCCGGGCCCGGCCGCCCGGGCCGAGCGCGTCGCGGATCCCGTCGCCGATCAGGTTGAACGACAGCGTGGTCAGCAGCAGCAGCGCCCCGGGGACGGCGAGCAGCCACCACGCCGTGCGGAACACGTCGCCGCCCTCGCCGAGCATCGAGCCGAGGCTCGGCATCGGCGGCCGCACGCCCGCGCCGAGGAACGACAGCGTCGCCTCGAACCCGATCGCCGCCGGGATCTGCAGCGAGGTCAGCACGGTGACCTGCGCGGCGAGGTTCGGCAGGACGTCGGCCAGCATGATCCGCGCGTTGGACGACCCGGCCGCGCGGGCCGCCTCGATGAACTCCCGCCGCCGCAGCGCGAGCACCTGCCCGCGGATCACCCGGCCGAACGCCGCGAACGAGAAGAAGGCGATCACCAGGGTCGTCATGGCGAGCCCGGCGCCCGCGGAGGAGACCTGGAACGTCGTCGCCAGCGTGATCGCGACGAGCAGGTAGGGCAGCGCGAGCGTCATGTCCATCAACCGGGCGAGAAGGGTGTCGGTGAGGCCGCCCGCGAACCCCGCGAACGTCCCGGCGGCCGTCCCCGCGACGGACGCGAGCAGCGCCGCGCAGATCCCGACGACCAGGGAGATCCGGGTGCCGTAGGCGGCGCGGACGAGGACGTCGCGGCCGAGCTGGTCGGCGCCGAGCGGGAACTCGGCGCCCGGCCCGCGCGGCTGCCCGTCGACGTCGAGCCCGGTGGCCGGGAACGTGGCGTCGTAGGGGTGCCCGGTCAGGTGCGCCCACAGCGGCGCGAGCAGCGCGAACAGCCCGACCGCGAACAGGACGGCGAGGGCGGCGACGGCGGCCCGGTCGCGGCGGAACCGCGTCCAGGCGATCTGCACCGGGGTGCGCCCCCGCACCGGCGGCGGGGCGGCGCCCCGATCCGGCGACCGCGGTAAGACGGGAAGGACGTCGCCCTGCCCCCGTGCCCCACCTGCCATCCGCCGCACTCCCCGTCTGCCGGTGACCGGGCGGTCCCCGCCGCCCCACGAAGATCGCGATGAGTAGCAAACCTAGCACCGAGCGTCATGCGCCCGTGCCCACTCGGCGGAAAACGGCTACAGCACGCGCTTCCAGGCCCCGGCGTCGCCCGGCGCGGCGGAGAAGTCGTAGCGCACCCCGTCCCGCCGCAGGGCCACGAGGCTGACGGACGTGGTCCCCCAGACCCGCCCGTCCCCGAGGTCGAGCAGCGGGAGCAGCGCCCGGTGATCCGCCCGCGGCAGCCCGTCCCCGTTCACGAGCGGCAGCCACTCCCCCCAGGCCACGCCCACAGGCTCCTCGAACCCGGGCGTGGGCCGCCCCACGGCCTCCAGCCGAGGCCGGAAGTAGGCGAGGCGCGCCGCCATGTAGGCGTCTTCGGTGGCCCCTTCGAGCTGCCCTTCCCCCTCAAGCCCGCTGTTGACGATCACATGGAGCCCGGCCCCGAGCTCCCGCTCGCTCACCTCACCCCCGTCCCAGCTCCACAACCGAACCCGCCCGGGCTCGGCCGCCAAGAGATGGAACGGATCGAAGGCCCGAAGATCGAGCTCCCCCAACTTCCCCTCAGAAGCGACCAGCAGGGGCAGTTCCCCCCGCGAGACGCGCCCCTCCTCATCAGCCATCCGCCCCCGCCCGTTGAGCACGGTGGCGACCCGGGGCACCCCCGGCTCCACAGCGAGCCAAGTCCCTCCGGCCCGCAGATCCCGCCCGCCGATGACCGAAGGCCGATCGCCCCAATGGGCCCCCGGCGCCTCCCAGGATCGGGCAACGAACTCATCCCGGACCCCCACAACAAGGACAGGCACCACAGAACCCGGATCAACATGAACGATCGCCGTACACATCCCCCAATTCCAACACCAGCGACATTCCGTCCACACCCCCGGGTCCCACCCAGCCGAACAGTGCGGAACCCCTCTTGGACGAGACCTCAGCCAGCGCCACGGGCAGGGCCGCGGAGCGAGCGCCAGCGAGCGCAGCGGCAATGCCCGGCGCGCCGCGTCCCCGCAGCGGAGGGAGCGCCAGCGACCGAAGCGAGGAGACCCGAGCGCGCAGCCGGGGGGCGTGGGGGGTCGCCCCCCCACACTAAAGGGGCGGCCAGGGAATCGCGGGCCAGTCCTCCGGCGGGTACGGGTGGATGCGGTGCTTGAGCATCAGCTCGACGCGCCGCCGGGTGGCGTCGACCTCGGCGGGGGTGAGGAGTTCGGCGAGGCGGGCGGCGAGGGGCCCGCCGCGCAGGGCGGCGTGGACGCGGCCGAGCGCGTCGAGGGCCTCGGCGGTGAGCTGCTTGCCGCGCCACTGCCAGAGGACGGTCCTCAGCTTGTACTCGACGGAGAAGCACACGCCGTGGTCGCAGCCGTAGACGTGCCCGTCGCCGGGGGGCAGCAGGTGGCCGATCTTGCGGTCGGCGTTGTTGACGACGGCGTCGAAGACGGCCATGCGGCGGATGGCGTCGTCGTCGGAGCGGGACAGGCCGACGAGGTCGATGTCGGGGTCGGGCTCGACCCAGAGCTGGACCATGCCGGGCCCGTAGGGGCCGTCGCGGTGGACGGTCGGCGGGACGGTCCCCCACCCCATCGTCTTGGACACCTCGTAGGCGGCGACCTCCCGCTCGGCGAGGGTGCCGTCGGGGAAGTCCCAGAGGGGGCGCTCGCCCGCGACGGGCTTGTAGACGCAGGCGGCGGTGCGCCCGTCGTGCTCGATGGAGCAGTACAGGGTGGCGTTGGACGCCTGGACGAGCCGCCCTTCGACGCCGAGCCGCCCGGCCGACAGCAGCTCCTCGGCGGCGGCGACGTCCCGGGGGTGGACGGGTCGTTCGGACGCGCCCTGCCCGGCGGCGTCGCCGGCGGGGGCCCGGTCGCGGGAGGACTGCGTCATGGCCTCATTCTCCCGGCCGCGCCGTCCATGATCCAGCACAACGGGTCGCCATCTCAGCCCAGGTATCCGTTCTGCCGGGGGCACACGTGGCCCTCGGCGTCGAGGGGCAGGCCGCACAGGGGGCAGGGCGGGCGCCCGGCGGCGACGACCTTCAGGGCGCGCTCGGCGAACGCGCGGGCCTGGGCGGCGCTGATCCGGACGCGGAGCACGGCGATGGCGGGGTCGTCCTCGCCGACCTCGGCCTCCTCCTCGGTCTCGGTGACCTCCTGCGCCTCGATGACGACCTGCTCGTCGTCGGGGTCCCAGGCGAGGGCCATGGTGCCGACCCGGAACTCCTCCTCGACGGGCTGGTCGAGGGGGCCGTCGTCGAGCAGCTCGGACGGCGTGACCGCGGGCACCGGGGCCTCGCCGCCGCTGCGCCGCAGCACCTCGTCCAGCAACTCCTCCAGCCGTTCGGCCAGCAGCGTGACCTGGAACTTCTCCAGTCCGACGCTGGTGACCCGGCGGCCGGAGCGCGCCTGCAGGTAGAAGGCCCGGTCGCCGGGACGCCCGACGGCGCCGGCGACGAACCGCTCCGGCGGGTCGTAGGAGATGACGGGCATGACACCGACCCTACGCGCCGCCGCCGACCGGCGCGTCCCCCGGCCCGAGTCCGGCTTTTCCGGAACCCTCCCCCGGCGGTTCCGGAACGAGGGCGGCGACGTCGCCGCCGGTGTCGTTGACGCGGACGACGAACGGCCGCGTCTCGGTGTACCGGATGACGGTGAGCGAGGCGGGGTCGGCCTGGATCCGCTGGAACTGGTCGAGGTGGAGGCCGAGCGCGTCCGCGACGACCGCCTTGATGATGTCGCCGTGGCTGCACACGGCGTAGAGGGCGTCGGGCCCGTGCTCGGCGGCGATCCGCCGGTTCCAGTCGCGGACGGCGGTGACGGCGCGGTGCTGCGCGCCCGCGAGCGACTCCCCGTCCTCGCCGGGGAACCGGACGGCGCTCGGGTGGGCCTGCACGACCCGCCAGAGCGGCTCCTCGGCCAGCTCCTTGAGGGGGCGGCCGGTCCAGTCGCCGTAGCGGACCTCGCCGAACCGGTCGTCGGTCTCGACCTTCCCGGCGGGGCCGGTCCGGCCGGCGGCGACGGCCTCGGCGGTCTCGGCGCAGCGGTCGAGGGGGCTCGCGACGACGGCGGCGAGCGGCAGCGGCGCGAGGCGGGCGGCGAGCGCGGCGGCCTGCGCGCGGCCGCGCTCGTCGAGGCGGACGCCGGGCGTCCAGCCGGCCAGCACCGGGCCGGTCATCGCGGTCAGGCCGTGCCGCACCAGGAGAAGGGTGGTCACACCGGCCACTCTAAGAGATCACGGAACGTCCCGGCACGGCGCGGGCGCGCCCCGGATGCGCGACAATGCGGGCTGTGATCGTGGACAAGGCCATCTACGCCGACGGGACCCGCCGCGACATCGAGGGCGACATCAGCGACGCGTTCGACCTCGCCCGCGAGGAGGGCGACTGCTTCGTCTGGATCGGGCTGTTCGAACCCGACGAGGACGAGTTCGAGCTGGTCAGGGACGAGCTCCAGCTGCATCCCCTGGCCGCCGAGGACGCCGTGTCCGCGCACCAGCGGCCGAAGCTGGAGCGCTACGACGACACGCTGTTCATCGTGCTGAAGACGCTGACCTACATCGACGAGACGTCCGACATCGAGGTCGGCGAGATCATGGTGTTCCTCGGCCCGGACTTCGTCGTCACCGTCCGGCACGGCGCGGGGAACCCGCTCGGGACCGTCCGCAAGCGGCTGGAGGACTCCCCCGAGATGCTGAAGCACGGCGCGACGAGCGTGCTGTACGCGGTGTGCGACGAGGTCGTCGACCGCTACGGCGTCGTCGCGCACGAGGTCGAGGTCGACATCATCGGGCTGGAGCGGGCCGTGTTCGACCCGCAGGCGCGCGACGTCACCGAGGACGTCTACTCCCTGAAGCGGGAGGTGCTGGAGTTCCGCGGCGCGGAGGACCCGCTGGTCCCGGTGCTGACGGAGATCGTGAAGGGCCGGGTCGCCGAGTGCGGCTCGACCCGCGAGTACTTTCGCGACGTCCTCGACCACCTGCTGCGCGTGGACGAGCAGGTCGACGCGCACAACGAGCTGCTCAACAGCGTCCTGACGGCGCATCTCGCGCTGCTCGGCAAACGGCAGAACGAGGACATGCGGAAGATCTCGGCGTGGGCGGCGATCATCGCGGTGCCGACCGCGATCGCCGGGATCTACGGCATGAACTTCAACCAGATGCCGGAGCTCCACTGGAGGTACGGATACCCGCTGGTCATCGTGGCGATGGCGGTGGCGTGCACACTGCTGTTCCGCCGCCTGCGCAAGAGCGGCTGGCTCTAGTCCGCGGTGTCGCGGGGGACGGTGTCGCGGGGGACGGCGCCGTGCGGCGCGGGCTCGGCGAGCAGGGCGGCCCACAGGTGCGACTCGGCGCCCCGCGACTCCAGCCTGCGGCGCAGCCGCTCGACGCCGCCGCGGGTGGGCAGGGCCAGCCACAGCAGCAGCGGGTACCCGAGGACGAACCCGGCGGCGAACACCAGTTCGCTGTTCCCGGCGAGCGAGAGCGGCATGCCGAGCACGATCACGGCCTCGGCGAGCGCGAACCGCGTCAGCACCGCCTGCCGGAACAGCGGCAGCGCGGTGGCGGCGGCGCGGCGCGGGTCGTCCTCCGGCGCCATCGGGCGCGGCGTGCGCGGCCCGGCCAGCGCGGCGGTCGCGGCGGCGGCGACGAGCGGGGCGAACAGCCAGGGCGCCGGGTCGTCCGGGCCGCCGACGACGATCAGCGGCGTGATCGCCAGGATCAGCACCGGCGCGGCGGCGAGGGCGAGCATCAGCAGGCGCACGCGGCCGAGCTCCGTGCGGCCGCGCAGGGACGCGAGGTAGCCGGGGTCGTCGCCCGGCCCGGCGCCGAACGCGGGCGCCGCGCCCGGCGCGCCGCCGCCGTCCGGCGCGTCCGGGGAGTACTTCGAAAAGGGAGGTGGCGCCATGGTCGCGCACCCTAGCGCGGCGGCGGGCGGCGGCAACAGCCGGGCCGCGGACCGCTACATTTGCCGCCTATGAAGGAGCGTCACCTCGGGCGGAGCGGGCTGCTGGTGTCCCGGCTGGGCCTCGGCACCATGACCTGGGGCCAGGACACCGAGCCGGACGAGGCGGCGGCGCAGCTCGTCGCGTTCGCCGAGGCGGGGGGCACGCTGGTGGACACCGCCGACGTGTACAACGACGGCGACAGCGAGCGGATCCTCGGGCACCTGCTGCGCGAGCTGGTCGACCGGGACGGCCTCGTCGTCGCCACCAAGGCCGCGATCAGGCCCAACGGGCGCTACGACGGGTCCCGGCGGCACCTGCTCCGCGCCCTCGACGCCTCGCTGGACCGCCTGGACCTCGACCACGTCGACCTGTGGCAGCTCCACGTCTACGACCCGGCGACGCCGCTGGAGGAGACGCTGTCCGCGCTGGACGAGGCCGTCGCGTCCGGCCGGACCCGCTACGTCGGCGTGTCGAACTACGCGGGCTGGCAGGTGGC
The DNA here is from genome assembly GCF_001552135.1 of Actinomadura chibensis NBRC 106107. GTDB lineage: Bacteria > Actinomycetota > Actinomycetes > Streptosporangiales > Streptosporangiaceae > Spirillospora > Spirillospora chibensis. Next base: position 28,982 of record NZ_BCQP01000012.1, read on the forward strand.
GAAGGCCGCCGCGTGGCAGCGCGCCTGGCCGGGCCGCGCCCCGGTCGTGTCCGCGCAGCTGGAGTACTCGCTGCTGAGCCGCGACATCGAGCGGGAGGTGGTGCCCGCCGCGCTGGACGCCGGGGCCGGGCTGCTGCCGTGGTCGCCGCTCGGGCGGGGCGTGCTCACCGGCAAGTACCGCACCGGCATCCCCGCCGGGTCGCGCGCCGCCGCCGCGCACTACTCCGAGTTCGTCAAGCCGTACCTGGACGAGGAGTGCTCCCGGATCGTCGAGTCGGTGGTGACCGCCGCCGAGGGCCTCGGCCGCTCCCCGCTCGCGGTCGCGATCGCCTGGGTCCGCGACCGGCCGGGCGTCGCCGCGCCGATCGTCGGGGCGCGCACGGCGGCGCAGCTCGGCGCGATACTGGAGAGCGAGGACCTCACGCTGCCGAACGAGATCCGGGCAGCGCTCGACGACGTCTCCGACACCGCTACGGGAAGCCCGTGACCGACACACCCCGCCCCGCCCCCGATGGGGACGGCGGCCCGTCCCGCGCCGAGCGGGCGGCGCGCGCCGCCGCGGCGATGCGCGCCGCCGAGGCCGCCGCCGCGACCGTCCCGGAGAGGGCCCCGGAGCCCGAGGAGGACCGCGCGCCCGCGCCCCGCGACGGCGGGGCGGCGGCGCGGGACGGCCTCCCCGCCCTCGCCGAGCTGTTCGCCGCGACGGGCGTGCCCGCGCCGCTCGCCGCCCGCGCCGCCGCCCGCCTCGGACCGGGCGCCGCCGGCCGGCTCCGCGACGACCCGTGGCGGCTGCTGCGCGTCCCCGGCGTCGCGCCCCGCCAGGCCGACCACTTCGCCCGCGCCGTGCTCGGCGACGCCGCGCGGCCGGACGACCCCCGGCGCGGCCGGGCGCTCGTCCTGCACCTGCTGACGGAGGCGGCGCGCGGCGGGCACACGGTGACGCCCGCGGCGGACGTCGTGGCGGCGCTGGAGCGCGTGCGGGTCGGCGACCCGCGCGGGGCCGTCGAGGCCGCGCTGGACGAGGCGGACGTCCTCGCCCTCACCGAGGAGCCCGAGTTCGACGAGGAGTCCTTCGCCGAGGACGCCGAGCCGCCCGAGCCGGAGGAGACGCTCGGCCCGGCGCGGTGGGCGCTCGCGGAGGAGGCGGCGGCCGAGGGCTTCCAGCGGCTGACGCTCACCGCCGTCCCGCTGCTGGACGACGCCGCCGTCAAGGAGCTGCGCGACGGCCTGCCCGAGGACCGCTCGCTCGCGCTCACCGCCGCGCTGCGCACCGGGGTGAGCGTCCTGCGCGGCGCGCCCGGCGACCTGGAGCGCGCCGCGCTCGGCCTCGCCTCCGCCGCCGCCGGCCGGGGCCTGCGGGTCGCGGTGGCGGCGCCCACCGACCGCGCCGCCGCCGACCTCGCGACCGAACTCGCGACCGACCTCGCGACCGACCTCGGCGCCGAGGGGGTGACGGTGGCGAGCCTGCACCGGCTGCTGGAGCCGCGCGAGGACCCGTCCGCCGCGCCCGGCGCCGTCGTCTACGGGCGCGGCGAGCGCGAGCCCTTCGACCTCGACCTGGTCGTCGTCGCCGACGCGGCGGCGCTCGACGTCGAGCTGTGCGCCGTGCTGGTCGAGGCGTGCCCCGACGGCGCGCACCTCGTGCTGTGCGCGGAGCCGGGCGCGCCGCCGCCCGCCGGTCCCGGGCGCCCGCTGGACGACCTTGAGGCGTCCGAGACCGTCCCGGTGGTGACGCTGGACGCGGCGCCGTCCGGCCCGCTGGCCGCGCTGACCGAGGCGGTGCGCGGCGGGGACCTCGCCGCCGTGGACGCCCCCGGCCGCGAGGTCGTCATCGTCCCGGCGGAGAGCCCCGGCGAGGCCGTGCACCGGGCCGTGCAGCTCGTCACCGACTCGATCCCCCGCGCGCTCGGCATCCCGGCGGAGGACGTCCAGGTCGTGGCGCCCGCCGCGGGCGGCGACGCGGGCGCCGCCGCGCTCAACGCGGCGCTCAAGGCCCGGCTGAACCCCGGCCCCGGACGGTTCGCGGGCCTCGACCCGGGCGACCGCGTCGTCGTCGCCGCGCCGCTCCCCTGCGCCCCGACCGGCGAGACCGGCGTCGTCACCGGCGGCGGACCGCACGGCCTCGACGTCGAGTTCCCCGGCGGCGCGGCCGTCGTCGCGCCCGCCGACGCCGCGCGGCTCCGGCACGGGTGGGCGGTGCCGGTCGCGCTGGCGCGCGGGACGCGCCGCCCCGGCGTCGTCGCCGTCCTGACGCCGGACGGGCTGTCCCGGCCGCTCGTGGCCACCGCGTTCGGGCTGGCGCGGCGGCACCTGTCGGTCGTGCAGGCCGCCGGGCCCGCGCTCGCCAGGGCCGTCCGCGAGGAGGACGCGCCCGGACGGCGCACCCGCCTCGCGAGGCTCGTCGTGCAGTAGGGGCCCCGAGGGTCGCGGCGGAGCAAAGAAAGCGCCGTGGCCGGGTTTACCCGCCCCCTCTTATGGGACACGATGTCAACAAGGGTGAGGGACGGCATCGGGTGGAGGACCACATGCCCCAGCGGCTCGTGCGGCTCGGTTCGGCTTCGGCGGCGGTCTCGGCCGGCGCGATCGTCCTGGTCCTGTCCGCGGGACCGGCCGACGCGGCGGCGGCGGAGGTCTGCAAGAAGGGCACCGACCCGGCGAGCACCATCGAGAACTGGAAGTGCAACCTCGGCAACCTGCGCGAGGCGATCCTCCCGAAGAGCCCGGCGGCGCCGACGCCCGCCCCGACCAAGCCCGCGAGCCCCGCCCCGCCGAAGAAGACCTCGAAGACCACGCCGCACAAGGCGCCCGCGCGGACGCCGCCCCGGCGGGCCGCGCCGCGCGGCGCTCCGCCGCCGTCCACGATGACCGACGCGCGCGGCCTGCGTCCCTACGGGGGCGCGGCGCCGCCGTCCGGGACGGTCGCCCCGCCCGGCGTCCTGCCGCCGCCGGAGGTCGCCGACCCGGACGTCTACCAGACGTCCGGCACGCCGCGGACCCGCCTCGTCTCCCCCGTCGCCGCCGCCGAGGACGGCGGGGCCGCCCGCACGCCGTGGGTCGCCGCGGCGGCCGGGGCCGCCGGAGCCGTCGCCGCGCTGCACTTCAGCGTCGCGGGCCGCGCCCTGCGCCGCCGCGCCGCCCCGGCCCGCCGCTGACGGCCCCGGAGACGGCCGTCCGGCCGTGCGCGGCCGGACGGCCGAGAGGCCCCTCCCGCGCGGTGGGAGGGGCCTCTCCTCGCGTTCAGAGGCTCGTGCGGCCGCGCTACATGGCGGGGGCGCCGACCGAGTGGAGGCCGCCGTCCACGTGGACGATCTCGCCCGTCGTCGCCGGGAACCAGTCCGACAGAAGCGCCACGCACGCGCGCGCCGTGGGCTCGCTGTTCTTGAGGTCCCAACCGAGGGGTGCCGCCTGCGCCCAGATCTCCGTCAGCCCCTCGAACCCGGGGATGCTCTTGGCCGCCATCGTCGCGAGCGGGCCCGCGGCGACGAGGTTCACCCGGATGCCCTGCGGGCCCAGGTACTTGGCGAGGTAGCGGGAGCACGACTCCAGCCCGGCCTTCGCCACGCCCATCCAGTCGTACACCGGCCACGCCTTGGACGCGTCGAAGTCGAGCCCGACGACGGACCCGCCGTCCTTCATCAGCGGCAGGCACGCCATCGTCAGCGACTTCAGCGAGTACGTCGACGCGTGCACGGCCGTCGCGACGTCCTCCCACGGCGTGTCCAGGAACGTGCCGCCGAGCGCCGTCTGCGGCGCGAACGCGATCGCGTGGACGACGCCGTCCAGGTGATCGAAGCCGTGCTCGCGCAGGTTCCCGGCGAGGGCGCCGAGCTGCTCGGAGCTCGTCACGTCCAGCTCGATCACCGGGGGCGGCGAGTCGGGACCGGACGGCAGCCGCTTCGCCGTCCGCTGCGTCAGCGTCGGCCGCGGGTAGGCGGTCAGCGCCACCTCCGCGCCCTGCTCCTGCGCGACCCGCGCGATGTGGAAGCCGATCGACGCGTCGGTGAGGACGCCGGTGACCAGGATCCGCTTGCCTTCGAGAATGCCCATGACCGTCAGTGCCCCATGTCCCTCAGTGCCCCATTCCCCGTCAGTGCCCCATGCCGAGGCCGCCGTCCACCGGGATCACGGCCCCGGTGATGTAGGCGGCGTCCTCGCTCGCCACGAACCGCACCGCCTTCGCGATCTCCTCCGGCCGCGCGATCCGGCCGAGCGGCACCGCCGCGGTGATCGACTTCTGCTGGTCCTCGGTCAGCACGGCCGTCATGTCGGTGTCGACGAACCCCGGCGCCACCACGTTCACCGTGATGCCGCGCGAGCCGAGCTCGCGGGCGAGCGACCGGGCGAAGCCGACCAGGCCCGCCTTGGACGCGGCGTAGTTGGACTGCCCCGGCGAGCCCATCAGCCCCACGACCGAGGAGACCAGGACGATCCGCCCCGACCGCTTGCGCATCATGCCCTTCACGCCGCGCTTGGCGACCCGGTACGCGCCCGTCAGGTTCGTGTCCAGGACGGAGGTGAACGTGTCCTCGCTCATGATGGCGAGGAGCGTGTCCTTGGTGATCCCGGCGTTGGCGACCAGCACCTCGACCGGGCCCTGCTCCGCCTCGACCTTCCCGAACGCGGCGTCGACGTCCTCGGCGCTGGTGACGTCGCACCGCACGCCGAACAGCCCCTCGGGGGGCTCGCCCGACCGGTAGGTGACGGCGACCGCGTCGCCCGCCGCGGCGAGCTCCCGGGCGATCGCGAGGCCGATGCCCCGGTTCCCCCCGGTCACGAGGACAGAGCGACTCATCACGACCCTCTCGTCTGCTGCACGTCCGTGCATTTCACCGACTGTTCCGCTGTGGCTGCGGCTCGACCCTAGCGGCACCGGGCGGGGCTGCGGATGTACCGACCCGACAAGATCCGCGCACCCCGTTTGTTCGGCGTCCCGCGCGGTCTCACCCGCGTGTCCCGCACGGCCTCACCCGCATGTCCCACACGGTATCCCGCGTGGGCGCGGCGGGTAGGTTGCCAAGGGTGCATGACATCGATCCAACCTTCCTCTCGCTTCCGCTCCGCGCGCTGGCCGACGCGGCCCTCGCCCGCGCGCGCGAGCTCGGCGCGGAGCACGCCGACTTCCGCCTCGAACGCATCCGCAGCCAGACCCTCCGGCTGCACGACGCCGCCCTGGAGACCGCCCTCGACGCCGACGACGTCGGCCTGTCGGTCCGGGTCGTCAAGGACGGCACGTGGGGGTTCGCCGCAGGCATCGACCTCACCCCGGACGGCGCGGCCCGCGTCGCCGCCCGGGCCGTGGAGGTCGCCGCCGTCGCGAAGCCCGTCAACCGCGAGCCGATCGAGCTGGCGCCCGAGCCCGTCCACGGCGAGCGGACGTGGGTGTCGGCCTACGAGACCGACCCGTTCGCCGTCCCCACCGCCGACAAGGTCGCCCTGCTCGCCGACTGGAGCCGCCGCCTGCTCGGCGACGACCGCGTCGACCACGTCGACGCGACCCTCCTCCAGGTCAAGGAGAACAAGTTCTTCGCCGACCTCGCCGGGACGGTCACCACGCAGCAGCGCGTCCGGCTGCACCCGGTGGTGAACGCCGTCGGCATCTCCGGCGGCCTGTTCGACACGATGCGGACGCTCGCGCCGCCCGCCGGGTACGGGTGGGAGTGGCTGTCGGGCGCGCACTGGGACTGGGACGGCGAGCTCGCCCGCATCCCCGAGCTGCTCGCCGAGAAGCTCGCCGCGCCGTCGGTGGAGCCGGGCGTGTACGACGTGGTGGTCGACCCGTCCAACCTGTGGCTGACGATCCACGAGTCGATCGGGCACGCCACCGAGCTGGACCGGGCGCTCGGCTACGAGGCCGCCTACGCGGGGACGTCGTTCGCCACGCCCGACAAGCTCGGGAACCTCCAGTACGGCTCGAAGGTCATGAACGTCACCGGCGACCGCACCGCCGAGCACGGCCTCGCGACGATCGGCTACGACGACGAGGGCGTCCAGGCGCAGGCGTTCGACATCATCTCCGAGGGCCGCTTCACCGGCTACCAGACCGACCGGCGGATCGCCCGCCTCACCGGCGCCGACCGGTCCAACGGGTGCGCGTTCGCGGACGCGGCGTCCAGCATGCCGATCCAGCGGATGGCGAACGTGTCGCTGCGGCCCGCCGAGGGCGGGCCGTCCACCGACGAGCTGATCTCCGGCGTCGAGCGCGGCATCTACATCATGGGCGACAAGAGCTGGTCGATCGACATGCAGCGGTACAACTTCCAGTTCACCGGGCAGCGCTTCTACCGGATCGAGAACGGGCGCCTTGCCGGGCAGCTCCGCGACGTCGCCTACCAGGCCACCACCACCGACTTCTGGAACTCGATGGAGGCCGTCGGCGGGCCGCAGACCTACGTGCTCGGCGGCGCGTTCAACTGCGGGAAGGGCCAGCCGGGGCAGGTCGCGCCGGTCAGCCACGGCTGCCCGTCCGCGCTGTTCCGCGGCGTCAACATCCTCAACGCCCTGAAGGAGGCCGGACAGTGAGCACGATCAGGCCGCAGGACGCCGTCGAGCGGGCCCTGGCGCTGTCCCGCGCGGACGAGTGCGTCGTCATCGCCGACGAGGCGAGCACCGCGAACCTGCGGTGGGCCGGGAACACGCTCACCACCAACGGCGTCACCCGCTCCAACCGCCTCACCGTCATCGCGCTGAAGCACACCGGGGGCGGCGTCGCCGCGGGCGTGGTGTCCCGGTCGGCGGTCGGCGCCGACGGGATCGAGGACCTCGTGCGCGCCGCCGAGGCCGACGCCGCCGGCAACGAGCCCGCCGAGGACGCCGCGCCGCTCGTCACGGCCGACGCGTCCGCGAACTGGGACGACGAACCCGCCGAGACCGGCATCGGCGTCTTCGAGGGCGTCGCGCCCGCGCTCGGGGAGGCGTTCGCCGCGGCGAGCGCCGCCGACCGGCGGCTGTACGGGTTCGCCAACCACGAGCTGACCTCGACGTTCGTCGGCAGCTCCGGCGGGCTGCGACTGCGCCACGACCAGCCGACCGGGCTGCTGGAGCTGAACGCCAAGGGCGCGGGCGGCTCGGCGTGGACGGGCGTCGGCACCGCCGACTTCGCCGACGTGGACGTCCCGGCCCTCGCCGCCGACCTGTCCCGCCGCCTGGGCTGGGGCGAGCGGCGCGTCGACCTGCCCGCCGGGCGGTACGAGACGGTCCTGCCCCCGTCCGCCGTCGCCGACCTGATGATCTACCTGTACTGGTCGGCGGGCGCTCAGGACGCGCAGGACGGGCGCACCGTGTTCAGCGCACCCGGCGGCGGCACCCGCGTCGGCGCGAAGCTCGCGAGCCTGCCCGTCACGCTGTCCAGCGACCCGGCCGCGCCCGGCCTGGAGTGCGCCCCGTTCGTGATCGCGCACGCCTCCAGCCGCGAGTCGTCGGTGTTCGACAACGGCCTCGCGCTCGGCCGCACCGACTGGATCGCCGACGGCGCGCTCACCGCGCTCACCCAGACCCGGCACTCCGCCGAGCGCACCGGGCTGCCGCTCACCCCCGCCGTCGACAACCTGACGATGACCGGGCCGGGCGGCGGCGCGTCACTGGAGGACATGGTGGCCCGCACGGAGCGCGGGCTGCTGCTGACGTGCCTCTGGTACATCCGCGAGGTCGACTCGCAGAGCCTGCTGCTCACCGGCCTCACCCGCGACGGCGTGTACCTCGTCGAGGGCGGCGAGGTCGTCGGGGCGGTGAACAACTTCCGGTTCAACGAGAGCCCGGTCGACCTGCTGTCCCGCCTCACCGAGGTCGGCTCGACGGGCCCGACGCTGCCGCGCGAGTGGTCGGACTACTTCACCCGCGCCGCGATGCCCGCCCTGCGCGTCCCCGACTTCAACATGTCGACGGTGTCGCAGGCGTCCTGACGCCGCTCGCGCGGCCCGTCCCGGCCCGGCGGGGCGCCGGGGCGGGCCGCGGGGCGCCGAGGCGTCCTCGGCGCGCTCAGCGCCCCGCGCGGGCCGTCAGGCGGCGGGGCGGCCGGGCGGTCAGGTACCGGTCAGGTGCCGGTCAGGTGTCCTCGAGGCGGAAGCCGACCTTGAGGGTGACCTGGAAGTGGGCGACCTCGCCGTCCTCGATGTGGCCGCGGACCTCCTTCACCTCGAACCAGTCCAGGTGGCGGATGGTCTGCGCGGCCCGCCGGATCCCGTTGCGGATCGCGGTCTCGACCGACTCCGGCGAGGTCCCGACGATCTCCGTCACCCGGTACGTGCGATCGGTCATGGCATTCCTCCCATGTCTTGACCCGTACTCCTGTCGCCAGTCGGACGCCTTGGGCTTACCGTGGAAACGTGAGGGTCAATCACCACCACCACCGCGCGCCGGCGGTCTACACGGTCACCGACGCCCCCCGCCCCATGTCGGAGGACATCGGCCACCGCCAGCGCCGCTACCTGATGTCGATGGCGGTGCGGACCGGGTGCTTCGTCGGCGCGATCCTCGCCGCCGTGGCGGGCGCGCCGGTCTGGCTGGTGATCCTCCTCGTGGTCGGCGCGCTGTTCCTGCCCTACGTCGCGGTGATCGTCGCGAACGGCGGCCGCGAGCCGACCGCCTCGGCGACCTTCGGCGACGCCGCCGGACGGGACGATGCGCGCGAACAGAAGCCGGTTTCCGGACAACGACCGGAAATCGGGTCGTGACATTCTCTTGACTAACCGCGGGGGGTTTCGGTGTACGATTTGTACCGGCGCTCTGGTCCCCCGTCGGAGCGCCCGTGCCGGTGTTCCGGGCCCCCGTCGGAACACCGATGATGCGGCGCCGGGTGGATTGCCCCCGTATCCACCCGGCGCCGCTTTTCATGTCCGGGGCCTTCTCCTGGGTCTTTCGCGAGACGCCGATGACCTCCGCGTGACCCGCCGCCCGCCGCACCCGGTCCCGACCGGCTCGTCCGCGACGTCCCGCACCGGCGCCCCGCCCCGGTAGGCACATCCGGGCGGGAAGGCAACCCCCGGCGGTGGCCTGGTCCGGCCAGAGGCCGAAACCCCGCCCGAGCGAACTTTTCGCCCCCCGCACTCGTGCGGCGCTCGCCGCCCGCCCGTCCCGGTGCCGTCCGGGAGGCCGGGAAGGCCGGCCGCCGATCCGAACCCGGGCCCCGGTGCGTACTGCTGGACGCGACACACCCCACCGTCCCCACGCCGGGGGAGGTCCCCGTGAAGCCAGGATTCCGCCTGGAAGACCGCTACCGCATGGAGCGCCGCCTCGGGCGGCGCGGCCCGGCGCAGGTGTGGGCCGCGCGCGACGAGCTGCTCGCCCGCGGCGTCGCAGTCACCCTCGTCTCCGTCCGGCGGTCGCGGCGCGACCTGCGGCGGAGGCTGCGCGACGCCGCCCGCGCCGCCGCGTCCGTCGAGCACCCGGGCATCGCCACCACCTACGACTACGGCGAGGCGGAGGGCGACGACCGCGACGCGCTCGTCTACACGGTGACCGAGCACCTGGGCGGCGAGTCCCTCGCCGCGCGCCTCGCACGGGGCCGTCCGCCCGCCTGGGAGGCCGTGAGCGTCTGCGCACAGGTCGCGGGCGCACTGACCGCCGTCCACGCCTGCGGGATCGCGCACGGCGATCTGAGGGCCGCGCAGGTGTTCCTCACCGCGGACGGGGTGAAGCTCCTCGGGCTCGGCCTCTCCGGCGCCGTCGCGGGCGCCGACGACGCCGACGAGGCCGAGCCCGAGCCCGAGCCGGAGATCGACGCCGACGGGCCGCCGACGGAGCCGATCGCGCCCGGCCAGGCGGCGGACGTCCGCGCGCTCGGCCTGCTGCTCGCCGAGTGCCTGACCGGCGACCCGGAGGCCGCGCCCGGCCCGGCCGCGGCGGCCGGGGCCCCCGCCGACCTGGTGGAGCTGGTCGAACTGGCCGAGCGCTGCCGCGCCGCCGAGGCGGACGAGCGTCCGCCGGCCGCCGAGGCGGCCCGCGTCCTCGCCCTGGCCGCCGCCCGCCTGGCGCCCCCGACGCAGGTCGCGGCTCACTCCCCCGCCGCGCGCGGGTCCCGGTGGCGCGGGCTCGGCCGGACGCGCCGCGCGCTGCTCCTCGGCGGCGGCGCGGCGGCGGCGCTGGCGCTGGTCCTCGCGCCGCTCGCGGTGATCCTCCCGTCGCTGCCCGACGCGCCGCGCGGGGTGTCGCTGACGCCGCCGAGCGGCACCGCCGCCGTCCCCTCGTCGGTCCCGCCCTCCGGATCGCCGGACGGGTCGCCGTCCGCCGCGCCGTCCGAGACCGCGACCCGGTCCCCGGCGCCGCCCGCGCCGCCGTCGCCGATGGCCGTCCCGGCGGGGACGCGGGCGGCGGCGGTGGACGCGCTCGCCCGGCTGCGGCGCGCGATCGACGTGGGCATCGCCGCGGGCGAGGTCGGCGCGCGGTTCGGCGGGGAGTTCGCCACCCTGGTCACGACGCTGCTGAACGAGGTGGACGGCGGCGAGCCGGTGGACCTCGGCCGCCGCGTCGCGCGGCTGCGCGCGGCCCTCGCCGGACGCGCCCCCGGCGACGTGGCGCCGGACCGCGCCGCGCGCCTCACCCGGCTGCTCGCCGAGGTCCCCGCGGGCCCCTGAGCGCCGCGCCCACCCGGCTCGTATTTGATTCTAGAATTCTGTTCGGGCTAGGTTGGCGTCCTGTCGGTCAGGCACTGAAAGGGGCACCGCGTGCGCCGCACCCTGTTCAACGAGGACCACGAGGCGTTCCGGGCGATGATCAGGTCGTTCGTCGAGGCCGAGGTCGTGCCCGTGTACGGCGAGTGGGAGGACGCCGGGCATCCGCCCCGCGACTTCTACCGCAAGCTCGGGGAGCTCGGCGTCCTCGGCGTCCAGGTGCCCGAGGAGTACGGCGGCGGGGGCGAGACCAGCTTCAAGTACCAGGCGGTCGTGTCCGAGGAGTGCGCCCGCGCCGGGGTGAGCTTCGGCGGCTACGGGGTGCACGTCAACCTCGTCCTGCCGTACCTGCTCAAGTACGGCTCGGAGGAGCAGAAGAAGCGGTGGCTGCCGCCGTTCGCCTCCGGCGACATGATGACGGCGATCGCGATGACCGAGCCCGGCACCGGGTCCGACCTCGCCGGGATGAAGACGACCGCGCGGCGCGACGGCGACCACTACGTCCTGAACGGGGCGAAGACGTTCATCACCGGGGGCGTCCTCGCCGACCGGGTGCTCGTCGTCGCGCGCACCTCGCCCGCCGGGCCGGAGAACCGCCGGGCCGGGCTGTCGATCCTCGCGGTCGACACCAAGAGCGAGGGCTACGCCGTCGGACGCAAGCTGGAGAAGATCGGGCTCCGCAGCTCCGACACCGCCGAGCTGTCGTTCACCGACGTCCGCGTCCCCGTCGAGGACCTCCTCGGCGAGGAGGGGCGCGGCTTCGAGTACCTCACCCACAACCTGGCCGAGGAGCGGCTCGGCATCGCGACGAGCTCGTACGCGTCCGCGGCGGCGGCCGTGGAGTTCGCCCGCCGGTACGTCCAGGAGCGGACGGTCTTCGGCAAGACCGTGTCGTCGTTCCAGAACACCAAGTTCGTCCTCGCCGAATGCGCGACGGAGGTGGAGGCGGCCCGCTCGCTGGTGGACCGCTGCATCGAGGCCCTGGACGCCGGTGAGCTCACCCCCGCCGACGCCGCCGTCTGCAAGCTGTTCTGCACGGAGGTGCAGGGGCGGGTCGTCGACAAGTGCCTCCAGCTGCACGGCGGCTACGGCTACATGCTGGAGTACCCGATCGCGCGCCTGTACGCCGACGCCCGCGTCACCCGCATCTACGGCGGGACCAGCGAGGTGCTCAAGACCATCATCGCCAAGGACCTCCAGGTCTGACCGCCCCCGGCCGACGGGTCAGTAGCGGCGGGCGGCGGCGAGCTGCCGGGACAGGACGCCCGGCGCCTCCACCAGGGACGGGCCGTACCAGGTGAGATACCGGCCGTTGACCAGCGCGACGTCGATCCCGGGGAACGACTCGGGCCCGTCGTCCGCGGTGAAGCGGTAGGGCTCGTCCGGCAGGACGACGAGGTCCGCGCCCGCCGCGTTCAGCTCGTCCAGCGGGATCTTCGGGTAGCGCTCGGCGTGCCCGGCGTACACGTTGGACACCCCGAGCCGGGACAGCACGTCGCCGGTGAACGTGTCGCGCCCGACCACCATCCACGGCCGCCGCCACACCGGGACGACCGCCGCGCGCCGCCCGCCCGGCGCCACGTCCGACCAGGCCCGGGACGCCTCGTCCAGCCAGCCGGGGACCGGCACCCGGCACGCCTCTTCGAGCACGCGGCGCAGCGACGCGAGGGCCTCGTCCACGGTGCGGATCTCGGTCATCCAGACCGGGACGCCCGCCGCGCGCAGCGCCGCCACGTCCGCCGGGCGGTTCTCCTCGGTGTTGCCGAGCACGACGTCCGGGCGCAGCTCCACGATGCGCGCCACGTCGGGGTTCTTCGTGCCCCTGACCCTCGGGACGTCCAGCCCGGCCGTGTGGGTGCACCAGTCGGTCGCGCCCGCCAGGAGGCCGGGCGCGGTGACCGCGACGGTCTCGGTCAGCGACGGCACGATCGACACGACCCGCCGCACCCGCTCCGGAACGGGGACCGGGACGCCCGTGTCGTCGGCACACCCCCGGTTCGCTCCGCTCATACGTTGCGGCGGTACTGGCCGCCCACCTCGAAGAACGCGTCGGTGATCTGCTGGAGGCTGCACACGCGGGCCGCGTCCATCAGGACGCCGAACACGTTCTCGCCCGAGCGGGCCGCGTCCTTCAGCCGGGCGAGCGCGTCCTCGGACGCCCCGGCGTGCGTCCGCTGGTAGGCGCGCACGCGGTCGAGCTGGGAGCGCTTCTCGTCCTCGGTGGCGCGGGCCAGCTCGATCGTGTCGGGCGTCCCGTCCCCGGCGCCGGGGGCGCGGAAGGTGTTGACGCCGACGATCGGCAGGGAGCCGTCGTGCTTGCGCTGCTCGTACAGCATCGACTCGTCCTGGATGCGGCCGCGCTGGTAGCCGGTCTCCATCGCGCCGAGCACGCCGCCGCGCTCGCTGATGCGGTCGAACTCGGCGAGGACGGCCTCCTCGACCAGGTCGGTCAAGTCGTCGATGATGAACGACCCCTGCAGCGGGTTCTCGTTCATCGCGAGGCCCCACTCGCGGTTGATGATGAGCTGGATGGCGAGGGCCCGCCGCACCGACTCCGCCGTCGGGGTCGTGACGGCCTCGTCGTAGGCGTTGGTGTGCAGGCTGTTGCAGTTGTCGTAGATGGCGATGAGGGCCTGGAGCGTCGTGCGGATGTCGTTGAAGTCCATCTCCTGCGCGTGCAGGGAGCGGCCGGACGTCTGCACGTGGTACTTGAGCTTCTGGCTGCGCTCGTTGGCGCCGTACCGGTCGCGCATGGCCACGGCCCAGATGCGGCGGGCGACGCGTCCGAGGACGCTGTACTCCGGATCCATCCCGTTGGAGAAGAAGAACGACAGGTTGGGCGCGAAGTCGTCGACGTCCATTCCGCGCGCCAGGTACGACTCGACGTAGGTGAACCCGTTCGCGAGGGTGAACGCGAGCTGGCTGATGGGGTTCGCCCCGGCCTCGGCGATGTGGTACCCGGAGATCGACACCGAGTAGAAGTTGCGGACCTTGTTGGCGATGAACCATTCCTGGATGTCGCCCATCATCCGCAGCGAGAACTCGGTGGAGAAGATGCAGGTGTTCTGGCCCTGGTCCTCCTTGAGGATGTCGGCCTGGACGGTCCCGCGCACGGTCGACAGCACCCGCGCCCGGACGGCGGCGGCCTCCTCCTCGGACGGCTCCCGCCCGTGCTCCTCGTAGAAGGCGTCCAGCCCCTGGTCGATGGCGGTGTTGAGGAAGAACGCCAGGATCGTCGGCGCGGGGCCGTTGATCGTCATCGACACCGACGTCGTCGGCGAGGAGAGGTCGAACCCGTCGTAGAGGGCCTTCATGTCGTCCAGCGTGGCGATCGACACGCCGGACGTGCCGACCTTGCCGTACACGTCGGGACGCTCGTCCGGGTCGCGCCCGTACAGCGTCACCGAGTCGAACGCGGTGGACAGCCGGGTCGCGGGCTGCCCCTCCGACAGCAGCTTGAAGCGGCGGTTGGTGCGGAACGGGTCGCCCTCGCCCGCGAACATGCGCGCCGGGTCCTCGTTGTCGCGCTTGAAGGGGAACACCCCGGCGGTGAAGGGGAACCGCCCGGGCAGGTTCTCGTTGCGGAGGAACCGCAGCAGCTCGCCGTGGTCGGTGAAGCGCGGCAGGGCGACGCGCGGGATCCGGCTGCCCGACAGCGACTCGCGGGTCAGCCTGGTGTGCAGCTCCTTGTCGCGGATGCGCACGACCTGCTCGTCCCCCGAGTAGGCCTCGACGACGGCGGGCCACTCGTCGAGCAGGTCGGCGTTCGCGGGGGCGACGTCCCGGCGGGCCTTCTCCAGCAGCGCCTCGACCTCGGCGGCGTCGGCCAACTCGGCGCGCACCTCGTCCAGCCGCTGGACGCGCCGCACCGCCGCCATCTGCGCCTCGGTCTCGGCGTGGTAGCCGCGGACGGTCTCGGCGATCTCGGACAGGTACCGCACCCGGCCCGGCGGGATGACGGTCGCCGCGCTGGTCGACACCTTCGTGTCGACCCGGGGCAGGGCGCCGTCCGCCAGGCGGAGGCCGTGCTCGCTCAGGAGCCCGCCGAGGTGCTGGTAGAGCGCGGTCACGCCGTCGTCGTTGAACGTGGCGGCGCTGGTCCCGAACACGGGCATGTCGTCGGGCCTCTTCCCGAACGCCTCCCGGTTGCGGACGAGCTGCCGCCCGACGTCGCGCAGCGCGTCGGCCGCGCCGCGCCGCTCGAACTTGTTGATCGCGACCACGTCGGCGAAGTCGAGCATGTCGATCTTCTCCAGCTGGGACGCGGCGCCGAACTCGGGCGTCATCACATACAGCGACACGTCCACCAGCGGGACGATCGCCGCGTCCCCCTGCCCGATGCCGGGCGTCTCCAGGATGACGAGGTCGTACCCGGCGGCCTTGCAGGCGTTGACGATGTCCTCGATGTTCTCGGGCAGCTCGCGGGCGCCGCGGGTGGCGAGGGAGCGGAAGAAGACGCGGTCGCCGTCCAGGGAGTTCATCCGGATCCGGTCGCCGAGCAGCGCGCCGCCGCCGCGCCGCCGCGTCGGGTCGACGGCGATGACCGCGACGCGCAGCCCGTCCCGCTGGTCGACGCGCAGCCGCCGCACGAGCTCGTCGGTGAGGGACGACTTCCCGGAGCCGCCCGTCCCGGTGATGCCGAGCACGGGGACGCTCCGCCGCCCGGCCGCCTCGGCGAGCACCGCGCGGTCGGCGTCCGGGAGCTTCCCGGCCTGGAGGCAGGTGATCGCGCGGGCGAGCGCGCGCCGCTCCCCCGCGACGACCGCGTCCGCCGGGACGGGCTCGGCGGCGAGGTCGACGTCGCACTCCCGCACCAGCTCGTTGATCATGCCGGGCAGGCCGAGCCGCTGGCCGTCCTCGGGCGAGAAGATCCGCACCCCGGCGCCGGACAGCCGCGCGATCTCCTCGTGGACGATCACCCCGCCGCCGCCGCCGAACACCTTCACGTGCTCGGCGCCCGCCTCCTTCAGGCTGCGCGACAGGTACTCGAAGTACTCGACGTGCCCGCCCTGGTAGGAGCTGATCGCGACGCCCTGCGCGTCCTCTTCCAGGACGGCGTCGACGACCTCGCGGACCGCGCGGTCGTGCCCGAGGTGCACGACCTCGGCGCCCTGCGACTGCAGGATGCGCCGCATGATGTTGATCGCCGCGTCATGGCCGTCGAACAGCGCGGCCGCCGTCACGAAGCGCACCGGGTGCTCCGGCGCGTGCAGCTCCCCCGTCACCGTCTCCACCTCGACCCTTGGACATCCAATATTTGGAAGTTAAAATAGTTTGCGTGCGCCACCAGGTCAAGACCGCATACGGTGGGGCGGTGCCCGACACCCCCGACCCGATCGCCGAAGCCCACCGCCAGTGGAGCGCCCGCTGGCCCGAGCACGCCGACCACATGGCCGCCGTCACCTCGGTGATGCGGGCGCAGCAGCTCCTGCTGAGCCGGATCGAGGCCGTCCTGAAGCCGTACGGGCTGACGTTCGCCGCCTACGAGGCGCTGCGCCTGCTCGCCTTCGCCCGGACGGGAACGCTCCCGATGGGCAAGATGGGCACCCGCCTCATGGTGCACCCCGCGTCCGTCACCAACGTGATCGGACGCCTGGAGCAGCGCGGACTCGTCGCCCGGCGGTCCTGGCCGGACGACCGGCGGGTCGTCCTCGCGAGCATCACCCCGGCCGGGCGCGAGCTGGCCGAGGAGGCGACGCTCGCGCTCAACGAGTCCGGGTTCGGGATCTCCGACCTGCCCGCCGAGCGGGCCGCCGACATCACCACCGCGCTGCGCGCCGTCCGCGTCTCGGCGGGCGACCTGGACTGACGTCCCGCCCCGCGAGCTTTGGCCGTCCCTGGGCTCCCCCTGCCCCGTTGCCCGGAAAGCGATCCCATATCCTGCGGATCACACGACGACGTGGCGCGAGGAGACCCGATGACGGAATCGCGGGCGATGACGTACGGCGGCTACCTGCGGCTCGACGACCTCCTGTCCTGCCAGGAGCCGAAGACCGCGGCCCATGACGAGATGCTGTTCGTGATCATCCATCAGGTCTACGAGCTGTGGTTCAAGCAGATCCTGCACGAGGCGGCGCTGCTGCAGCGGCGCCTCGAGGACGGCAACAGCGCCGGGGCGCTGCACACCGCGCGCCGCGTCGCCAAGATCCTCAAGACGGTGGTCGGGCAGCTCGACGTCCTGGAGACGATGACGCCCCGCCAGTTCGCCGCGTTCCGGGACGTCCTCGGCAGCTCCAGCGGGTTCCAGAGCGAGCAGTTCCGGGAGATCGAGGCCGTCCTCGGGCGGCGCTCCTTCCCCGCCTCCGACCTGCGCGGCGACGAGCGGCTCCAGGCGGCGGTGGCCCGCCCGTCGATGTTCGACTCGCTGCTGCGCTACCTCGCCGGGCAGGGGTTCCCGGTGCCGGCCGAGGCCCTCGGGCGCGACACGTCCGAGCCGTGGGAGCCGGACGAGGCGGTGCAGAAGGCGCTGCTCGCCGTCTACGCGGACGAGTCCGGCCCCGCCGCCGAGGTCTGCGAGGCGCTCGTCGACGTCGACGAGGGCGTCCAGGAGTGGCGGTACCGGCACCTGAAGATGGTGGAGCGGACGATCGGCGCGAAGATCGGCACCGGCGGCTCGGCGGGCGCGGACTACCTGCGCCGCACCCTGTTCGCGCCCGCGTTCCCGGACCTGTGGGAGGTCCGCTCCCGGACCGAGGAGGCTCCCGTCCATGGCGCGTGACGGCTCCGCGGCCGCCGCCGGCGGCGAGCGGGTCGCGATCGTCGGCGCGGGCCTCGCGGGCTGCCTGCTCGCGGTGCTGCTCGGCCGCCGGGGCGTCCCGGTGACGGTGTACGAGCGGCGCCCCGACCCGCGGATCGCGGGCGCCGAGCGCGGCCGCTCGATCAACCTCGCGATCTCCGCGCGCGGCCTCGCCGCGCTGGAGCAGGTCGGGCTGCGCGACCACGCGCTCAAGCAGGCGCTTCCCATGCACGGCCGGATGGTGCACCCGGCGCACGGCGCGCAGAACTTCCAGCCCTACAGCGCGGACGGCGAGCGAGCCATCAACTCCATCAGCCGCGCCGAGCTGAACCGGGCCCTGCTGGAGACCGCGGACGGCACGCCCGGCGTGACGCTGCGGTTCTCCGAGCGCGTGACCGGCGTCGACGTCGACGCCGGGACGGTCCTGCTGGAGGGCGCCGACCCCGAGCCCGCGGACGTGGTCCTCGCCGGGGACGGGGCGTACAGCGCCGTCCGCCGCTCGCTCAAGCTGGACGAGGACGCCGACTTCCTGGCGCACGGGTACAAGGAGCTGACGATCCCGCCGCGCGACGGCGGGTTCGCGCTCGACCCGGACGCGCTGCACATCTGGCCGCGCGGCACGTCCATGATGATCGCGCTGCCGAACCTCGACCGGTCGTTCACCTGCACCCTGTTCTGGGACAAGGACGACTTCGCCGCGCTCGACACCCCGGAGAAGGTCACGGCCCGCTTCGAGGCCGAGTACCCCGACGTCGCGGGCCTGATACCGGACCTCGTCGACGACTTCGCGCACAACCCGGTCGGGTCGCTCGTGACCGTCCGGTGCTGGCCGTGGACGCGGTACGGCGACGGCGCGGTCGTGGCGCTGCTCGGGGACGCGGCGCACGCGATCGTCCCGTTCTTCGGGCAGGGCGCCAACTGCGCGTTCGAGGACTGCATCGAGATCGACCGGTGCCTCACCGAGACCGGCGGCGACTGGGCCCGCGCCCTGTCGCTCTACCAGGAGCGGCGCAAGGCCAACACCGACGCGATCGCCGAGATGGCGCTGGACAACTTCGTGGAGATGCGCGACCGCGTGTCGTCCCGGGTGTACCGGGCGAAGCAGGCGGCGACGCACGCGCTGGAGCGGCGGCTCGCGGGCCGGTACGTGTCCCGGTACGAGCTGGTGTCGTTCTCGACGGTCCCGTACGCGGAGATCCCGGCGCGGATCCGGCGGCAGAACCGCGTCCTGGGCCTGGCCGTCGCGGGCGCGGCGGGCGCGCTCGGGCTGGCGGGCGTCCTGCGCCGCCGCCGGACCCCGAGAAGGGGCTAGCGGGCGGCGCGGCGGGTCGCGAGCAGGTCGGCGACGGCCGCCGCCAGCGCCGCCAGCACGAACCCGAGGATCACGATCAGGCCGTGCCGGAACGAGGCGGCCCAGTCGCCGCGCGTCCCGGCGAGGGCGGCGAAGAACACCGACCCGACCGCGGCGATGCCCGTCGCGGTCCCGACCCGCTGCCCGGTCTGCAGGACGCCCGCCGCGCTGCCGCCCTCGGTGTAGTGGACCTCCGACAGCGTGATCGTCTGGTTGGGCGCGATGACGAGGCCGCTGCCGAGCCCCGCGAGCAGCAGCGGCCCCGCCGTCGCCCACGCCACGCCCCGTCCGGGCACCAGTTCGACCGCCACCCACGCGGAGGCGAGCCCGACCATGACGAGGACGAGCCCGGCGGCGACGAGCGGGCGGCCGAACCGGGCGACGACCCGTCCCCCGGCGGCGGACGCGACGCCCGACCCGACCGCGAACGGCGTGATCGCGAGGCCCGCCTCCAGCGCGCTGTAGCGCAGGCCGTTCTGCAGGTAGAGGGTGAAGATGAAGAAGATCGCGGTGAACCCGGCGAAGTACAGCAGCGCGATCGCCGTGCCGAGCGCGTAGGAGCGGAGCCGGAACAGCGCGAGGTCGACCATGGGCGTCGCCGCGCGCCGCTCCCACGCGGTGAACAGGGCGATCAGCGCAGCGCCCGCGAGGAGCAGCAGCCACTTCAGGCCGCCGTGCCAGCTCTGCTCCTGGACGAGCGGCAGCAGCACGCACACCACGCCCGCGCCGAGCAGCAGCACGCCGAGCGGGTCGAGGCCCTGCCGCTCCCCGTAGACCGGCGCGGGCAGCAGCCGCCACGCCAGCACCAGCGCGACCACGCCGACCGGGACGTTGACGTAGAACACCCAGCGCCAGCCCTCGTGGGAGCCCGCGACGGCGATCAGCCCGCCGCCGAGCAGCGGCCCGACGGCGGTCGCGACGCCGATCACGGTGCCGAGCGCGCCGAACGCCCGGCCCCGCTCCGCGCCCCGGAACAACTGCTGGATCAGCCCCGCGACCTGCGGGTTCAGGATGCCGCCCGCGACGCCCTGGACGAGCCGCGCGAGCACCAGGAACAGGATCGTCGGCGCGATCCCGGCCGCCGCGCTCGCCAGCGTGAACAGCGCGAGCCCGGACATGAACACGGCGCGGCGGCTGCGCGCGTCGCCGAGCCGCCCGGACGGCACGAGCACGAGGCCGAACGTCAGCGCGTAGCCGGACAGGATCCACTGGAGTTGCGCGTCGGAGGCGTCCAGGCCGTCGCGGATCGACGGCAGCGCGACGTTGACGATGCTGACGTCCAGCAGCGTCATGAACGCGGCCACCAGGCAGACCGACAGCGCCTGCCAGCGCCGCCGCCGCGTCTCGCGCTCGTCGGAGTCGGTCGGCTCGGTCGGCTCGGTCGGCACGGCAGGCTCCTTTCCGGCGATCACGGGACGAAACGCCGGGGCGCGCGGCCGGGTCCGGACGCGGTGTGCCAGAGTTGCGCCATGCCCGACTCCGGCCAGGGGGCCGTCCCCGACGAGACGCAGCGCGACGAGATGCAGTGCTCGGCCAAGGGCTGCCGCGCGGACGCCGTGTGGGCGCTGCGCTGGAACAACCCGAAGATCCACACGCCGGAGCGGCGGAAGGTCTGGCTCGCCTGCGACGAGCACCGCGAGAGCCTGTCGGCATTCCTCGGCCGCCGCGACTTCCTGAAGGACGTCGTCCCGGTCGGCGACCTCG
This sequence comes from Actinomadura chibensis NBRC 106107, assembly GCF_001552135.1. Taxonomy (GTDB): domain Bacteria; phylum Actinomycetota; class Actinomycetes; order Streptosporangiales; family Streptosporangiaceae; genus Spirillospora; species Spirillospora chibensis. The sequence continues at coordinate 49,377 of NZ_BCQP01000012.1, forward strand.
ACGCGCCCGCCGACGGCCGCTAGGCGTCCAGCACCGGCTCCGACGCGGGCCCTGGGACGTCGCTTGTCCCCGAGGGCGCGCCGTCCGGCCAGCCCTCGGCCATCTCGGTGAGGCGGGCGGCGGCGTCCCGCGCGGGCGCGCCGCGCCCGACCGCGAGGCCGAGCAGGTAGGCGGTCAGCGGCGCGCCCGGACGCGCGACGCCGTGCGCGACGTCACGGGCCAGGTCCAGGACGAGGTCGCGGTCGACGTCGCCGCGTTCGAGGCCCAGTTCGAGGCAGGCCGCGTTGATCCAGTCCTCCAGCATCGACATGGGTCCTCCCTGTGGAGTCGTCCGGGCGAATCTGCCCGTTCTCGTGCGATCAAAGCAGGCGGCGGGCGGCGGCGAGGTCGTCCGGGGTGTCGCAGTCGTACCACGCGGGCCGCGGCCCGGCGGGCAGCGCGACCCGGACGGGACCGAGCGGTCCGAGCAGCCCGCGCAGGGACGCGCCGCCGTACCCGCCGAGCGCCTCGCGCAGCGCGGCGGCGTCCCAGCAGCCGGCGAGCCACTGCTCGCGGCCCTCGCCGTCGACCAGCACGGCCCCGGCGCGCCCGGCGGCCGCGCCGAGCAGCCGGGCGACGTGCCCGGGACGCAGGAACGGCAGGTCGGCCGCCAGCAGGGCGAGGCTCGGCGCGCGGACCTCGGCGAGCCCGGCGCGCAGCGCGGGCACCGGACCGGCGCCCGGCGGGTCCTCGCGGACGAGCACCGCCCCCGGCAGGACGTCCCGCGGCGGCCCGACGACGACGAGCCGGGACGCCCCGGCCGCGGCGGCGGCCGCCCACTCGACCAGGGTGCGGCCGCCGACGGAGGCGGCGGGCTTGTCGGCGCCGAACCGCCGGGCCCGCCCCCCGGCCAGCACCACGGCGTCGAAGTCCACCGGGGTCAGCCGCCGATCGCCGACATCGGCCGCGCGGGCTGCAGGAACGACGGGTCGTCGATGCCGTGCCCGGCGCGCTTGCGCAGCACGGCCTTCCGCCACCGGTCGGCCAGTTCGGCGTCGGTCGCGCCGCCGCGCAGCGCGTCCCGCAGGTTGGACTCCTCGGTGGCGAACAGGCAGTTGCGGACCTGCCCGTCGGCGGTGAGCCGGACCCGGTCGCACGCGCCGCAGAACGGCCGCGTCACCGACCCGATGACGCCGACCGTCGCCGGGCCGCCGTCGACCGTGAACGACTCGGCGGGCGCGCTGCCCCGGTCGTGCGCGGCGTCCGGCGCGAGCGCGAACGCGGCGGACAGCCGGTCGAGGATCTCGTCGGCGGTGACCATGCCGGTGCGGGTCCAGCCGTGCTGGGCGTCCAGCGGCATCTGCTCGATGAACCGGAGCCGGTACCCGTGGTCGAGGCAGAACCGCAGCAGCGGGACGGCCTCGTGGTCGTTCACCCCGCGCATCAACACGGCGTTGACCTTGACCGGCTCCAGCCCGGCCGCCCGCGCCGCCGCGAGGCCCTTCAGGACGTCGCCGAGCCGGTCGCGGTGCGCGAGCCGCTGGAAGGTGGCACGGTCCAACGTGTCGAGCGAGACGTTGACGCGGTCGAGCCCCGCCGCCGCCAGCGGCGCGGCCAGCCGGTCGAGGCCGATGCCGTTCGTCGTCAGCGAGATCTGCGGGCGCGGCGAGAGCTCCGCCGTCCGCGCGACGATGCCGGCCAGCCCGCGGCGCAGCAGCGGCTCCCCGCCGGTGTAGCGGACCTCGGTGACCCCGAGGTCGCGGACGGCGAGCGTCACCAGCCTGACCACCTCGTCGTCGGTCAGCAGCTCCGGCTTCGGCAGCCAGTCGAGGCCCTCGGGAGGCATGCAGTACGAGCAGCGGAGGTTGCAGCGGTCCGTGAGGGAGACCCGCAGGTCCGTCGCGGTACGGCCGAAGGTGTCGACCAGCACGGGGGCCCCTTCCTGCTGACCGGCGCCCGTCCCGCGGGCCGCCGGGGAATGCGGTCGGTCCCTCCAGACTATTGCCGCGGTTGACGATCGGTCGCATCGCGGGAGACCGTGGCAGTCCGTCGATCATCGGAGGAGGCGCCGTGGCGGCCGTCCGCGAGTGGGAGTTCGCCGGGACGCGGGGCGCGGTCACCGCCCGCGTCTGGACGGACGGCGCCGAACCCCAGTACGCCGCCGAACCGCGGTACGCCGCCGTCCTCGTGCACGGCTACGGCGAGCACCTCGGCCGGTACGGGCACGTCGCGGACGCCCTCGTCCGGCACGGCGCGGTCGTCTGCGGCCCCGACCACATGGGGCACGGCCGCTCGGCGGGCGAGCGCGTGCTGGTCGAGGACTACGACGACGTCGCCGCCGACCTGCACACCGTCGTCGAGGCGGCGCGCGAGGACCATCCCGGCCTGCCCGTCGTGATGGTGGCCCACTCCATGGGCGGGCTCATCGGGGCCCGGTACGCCCAGCTGCACGGCGGCGTCCTCGCGGCGCTGGTGCTGTCCGGGCCGGTGCTCGGCCGCTGGCACGTCGTCGACGCCCTGCTCCCCCTGGACGAGATGCCCGACGAGCCGATCGACACGTCCCTGCTGTCGCGGGACCCGGCCGTCGGGAAGGCGTACGCCGCCGACCCGCTCGTCTGGCACGGCCCGTTCAAGAAGACGACCGTCCGGGCGCTCGACACCGCGCTGCGCCGCGTCAACGAGCACGGCTCCCTCGGCGACCTGCCGGTGCTCCACGTCCACGGCGACGCGGACGAGATCGTGCGCCCGGACGACACGCGCGTCGGCATCGAGGCGGTCCGCGGCCCCGGCCTGACCGCGCGCCGCTACCCGGGCGCCCGGCACGAGGTCTTCAACGAGACGAACCGGGACGCGGTCCTGAGCGACGTCACCGCCTTCATAGACCGCGTCCTGGCCCGTCCCCGCTGACCGTCCCGCTCACCCCTTCACGCAGACGAGCTGGCGCAGGTGGGCGACGACCTCCACCAGGTCGGACTGCTCCCCGATCACCGTCTCCAGGTCCTTGTAGGCGCCGGGGATCTCGTCGATGACGCCGGTGTCCTTGCGGCACTCGACGCCGCGCGTCTGCTCGATCAGGTCGTCCACGGTGAAGCTCTTGCGGGCCTTGTTGCGGCTCATCCTGCGGCCCGCGCCGTGCGACGCGGAGTTGTAGGCGGTCTCGTTGCCGAGGCCGCGGACGATGTAGGTGCCGGTCGCCATCGACCCCGGGATGATGCCGAGGTCGCCGCGTCCCGCGCGGATCGCGCCCTTGCGGGTGACGAGCAGCTCCACGCCGCCGTACTCCTCTTCCGCCACGTAGTTGTGGTGGCAGGAGATGACCTGCTCCCAGCGGCAGCGCTTCTCGCCGAACCGCTTCGTCACGACGTTCTGCGCGAGCGCGAGCATGACGGCGCGGTTGCGGCGCGCGTACTCCTGCGCCCAGAACAGGTCGTGCCGGTAGGCGTCCATCTTCGGGGTGCCCGAGACGAACACGGCGAGGTCGGCGTCCGGCAGGTCCTGGTTGTGCGGGAGCCTGCGGGCGGCCTCGATGTGCTGCTCGGCCAGCTCGTTGCCGATGTTGCGCGACCCCGAGTGCAGGACGAGCCAGATCGCGCCGTCGTCGTCCGCGCACAGCTCCAGGAAGTGGTTGCCGCCGCCGAGCGTGCCCATCTGCTGGCGGGCGCGGCCGAGGCGGGACCGCACCGCCGGGTGCAGGTCGTCGAACGCCTTCCAGAACTCGTACCAGCCGCGCTCCTTCAGGTTCGGCAGCGCGGACGGGTCGACCGCGCTCTTGTGCGAGCCGCGCCCGACCGGGATCGCCTTCTCCAGCCGGCTGCGCAGGCCGGACAGGTCGTCCGGCATGTCCTCGACGGTGAGCGTCGACTTCGCGGCGGTCATCCCGCAGCCGATGTCGACGCCGACGGCCGCCGGGGACACCGCGTCCCGCATCGCGATCACCGAGCCGACGGTGGCGCCCTTGCCGTAGTGGACGTCGGGCATCACCGCGAGGCCCTCCACCCACGGCAGGGCGGAGACGTTGCGGAGCTGGTCGAGGGCGAGGTCCTCGACGGTGGCGGGGTCGGTCCACATCCGGATGGGAACGCGGCCGCCCTTCAGAGTCTGGTACGGCATGCCTTCTCCTTGATCGACGGGAACCGAACCGTGATCTATGACGCCAGAGCGTCCGGCCCCGCTTCAACCGGTTTATTCCCCGCCGGCGGTCAGGAGCGGCGGCGCTCGGTGAGGCCGAGCCCGCCGAGATGGCGCAGCAGCGCGGCGGCGACGCGGCGGCTGGTCGACAGCGCCTCCGCCGCCTGACCTGGGGTGAAGGGCTGCGGCAGCGCGGACAGGACGCGCAGCGCCGCCTCCTCCGCTCCCTTCGGCAGGACGATCTCACCGCCGCCGTCCCCGTCGTTGTCATCGTCGGAGGCGAGCCGCAGGACGGCGCCCGCGCGCGCCGCGTCGTCGAGGGCCTCGCCGGTGAGGCCGAGCTCGGCCAGCCGCTCGGCGGACGGGGCGGCGAACGGCGCGTCCGCGAGGTCGGCGCGCAGCCGCCGCACGGCCGCCTCCCACGCGGGAGCGGGCGCGGGCGCCGGGGCTGGGCCGTGGACGCGTCCCGCCTCCACGCGCAGCGGCGGCCGGACGAGCGCCGCCACGAGCCGCCGCGCCGGCAGCCCGAGCCGCAGCCGCGCGGCCTCCAGCGGGACGCCGGGGGCGCGCGGGCTCCGGGCCGCGTGCCGGGACGTCTCCTCGGCGAGCCGCTCGAACAGCGACCGCCAGTGCGCGGGGTCGGCGAGCCACCCGCCGTCCAGCGCGACGGCGTCCGGCGGCGGGGCGCAGCCCATCAGCGCCAGCTCGGAGCGGCGGAGCACGCCGTGCCTGCGCAGCACGAGCGCGCCGTCCGGGCGGTCGGGCCAGGACGCGAGCTCCCGCGCCCGGGCCGCGGCCGCGCCGCGCCGGACGAGCGTCGGCGGCCGGACGTCCAGCACGCTCACCCCGGCGATCGAGCGGCGCTCCGGGTCGCGCAGCGCCCCCGCGTCGCCGAGGTGCAGCGCCAGCCGCGTGTTCAGCGTCAGCCGGGCGGTGTCGGGGCCGAGCGGCAGCAGCCGGACCGGGACGGCCGCCGACCCGACGTGCAGCGTCATCCGCCGCGCCAGCCGCCCGGACGCCTCGCCGTGCCGGGTGCGCACGTCGACGCTGGTGGTGTGGGTCCAGGCGCCTGGGGTGACGAGGGCCATCCCGGGGTCGACGCGCCCGGCCTCGCGCAGGGTCAGCACGACCCGCGACACGCCCCCGACCGAGTCGCGGGGCTCGCCCGCGCAGCCGATCGTCCGGACCCGGACGCGCTCCCCGGCGGGCATGAGCAGCAGCTCGTCGCCGACGGCGACCGTCCCGGCGGTGAGGGTGCCGGTGACGACGCTCTGCCGCCCGGCGGTGAACGCGCGGTCGATCCACAGCCGGACCGGGGCGGCGGCGTCCGGGACGGGCAGCCGCCCGGCGAGCCGGTCGAGCGCGGCGGTCAGCTCCTTGATCCCGGCGCCGGTCCCGGCGCTGACGGCGACGGTCTCGACGCCGCGCAGCGCCGTCCCGGCGAGCCGCTCGCGGGCCTGCCGGAGCGCGAGCTTCGGGTCGGCGGCGTCGGACCGGGTGACGGCGAGGACGCCGAACCGGGCGCCGAGCGCGGCGAGCGCGTCCAGGTGCTCCTGCGAGCGCGGCATCCAGCCCTCGTCGGCGGCGACGGCGAACAGCACGGCGGACGCGGGCGCGGCCCCGGCGAGCATCGCCGGGACGGACCGCTCGTCGCCGGGGACGTCCACGAACGCGACGCGCCGCCCGGACGGCAGCTCCGTCCACGCCTCGGGCTCCTTCGTGTCCCTGCCGGTGAGCGCGCGCACGAGCGCGGACTTGCCGTGCCCACCGTGGCCGGCGGTGGTGACGACCTGCATCAGCGTCCTTTCCGGGGCTGGACGCGACGGGCCGCGCGAGGGAGGTCGGTACGGGGGCGGCGCAGACGGACGTCCACGGAAGGCAAGCCTAGGGAGGCGCGCCCCCCGCGCAAAACCGGGCCCGGCCCGCGCCGCGCCCTCCGCCGTGTCCGTACAATTTACTTAAGCTAACGAAATTTATGGAGGTTCGGATGACCGGCGCCCCGACCACGGCGCGCGCGACCGCGGGGCGTCCGGAGCCGGGTCCCGCGCGCACCGGCCGCACGCTCCTGGCGCTCGCGGCGGCGGGGATGGTCGTGTCCGTGCAGCAGACCCTCGTGCTGCCGCTGCTGCCCCAGCTCATGCGCGCGTTCGACGCCCCGATCACGGACGTGACCTGGGTGTTCACCGCGTCGCTGCTGGCCGGGGCGGTCGCCACGCCGCTGCTGTCGCGGTTCGGCGACCTGTACGGCAAGAAGCGGATGATCATGCTGGCGCTGGTGCTGCTGCTCGCCGGGTCGGTGGTGTGCGCGGTGTCCGGGTCGCTCGCCGTGCTGATCGCCGGGCGCGCGATGCAGGGCGTCTCGTCCGCGATGATCCCGCTCGCCATCGGCATGATCAGGGACACCTTCCCGCGGGAGCGGATCACCACGGCGATCGGCATCGTCAGCGCCACCATGGGCGTCGGCGGCAGCGCCGGGATGATCGTGACCGGGCTGATCGCCGCGCACACCTCCAGCCACCACCCGGTGTTCTGGATCGCCGCCGCGCTGTCGGCCGCCGGGCTCGTGCTCGTCGGGACGGCGGCGCGCGACGTCGGCGCCCGGCCGGGCGGGCGGCCCGACCTCGCGGGCGCGGCGCTGCTCGCGGCCTGGCTGCTGTGCCTGCTGCTCGGCATCAGCCAGGGCAACGCCTGGGGCTGGACGTCGCGCGGCGTGCTCGGCTTCTTCGCGGGGGCGGCGGCGCTGTGCGCGGTCTGGGTCGCGGTCCAGCGGCGGGTCCGCGCGCCGCTCGTGCGGCTGAGCCTGCTCGTCGGGCCGCGGTCGCTGTCGGCGAACGTCGCGTCCGCGCTGCTCGGCTTCTCGATGTTCGCGGCGTTCACGCTGATCGCCGGGTTCGTGCAGGCGCGCCCGGACGACGTCGGCTACGGGCTGGGCGGCTCCGTCCTCGACGTCGGCCTCTACATGCTGCCGAGCACCGTCACGATGCTGGTGTTCTCGACGCTGGCCGGGCCGATCGCCGCCCGCGTCGGCCCCGCCTTCACCCTCGCGGTCGGGTCGGCGTTCGCCGGGCTGTGCTACGGGTGGCTCGCCGTGTCGAACTCGCACGGCTACGACATGCTGGCGTTCAGCGCGATCCAGGGCGTCGGGTTCGGGATCGCCTACGCGGCGCTCGGGACGCTCGCCGTCCAGCACGTCCCGATGGACCAGAGCGGCATCGCCTCCGGGGTCAACTCGCTCGTCCGCGTGACGGGCGGCAGCGTCGCGGGCGCGGTCACCGCGTCGATCCTCGCCGGGCGGGCCGTCGCCGGGAGGGACGTGCCGACCCTCGGCGCGTACGAGCTGTGTTTCTGGATCGTCGCGGCGGGCGCCGTCCTCGCCTCCGCGGTCGCGGTGGGGCACGGCCTGAGGCATCCTCACGCGCCGTCCCTCCGGCCGGGACGGGCCGCGACGCGCCTTGACGATGCCGCAACGAGCCTTGACGAACGGGCCCTCCGACGTGCCCTATAGGGAATGCGGCCCCAATCGGAGATCGGGGCCGCATCGCCGGACGGGCCGAATCGCAGGGCGGGGCCAGGAACCCGCCACCGGGAGGACCACATGGGCGCCTACGCGGCCGCGTACGAACGGAGCATCGCCGACCCGACCCGCTTCTGGGGGCTGGCCGCGCGGGACGTGCGCTGGCTCGTCCCGCCGGACCGGGTGCTGGACGACGGGGCGCCCCCCTTCTACCGCTGGTTCACCGGCGGCGAGCTCAACACCTGCGACAACGCCCTGGACCGGCACGTCGAGGAGGGCCGCGGCGACCAGGCCGCGCTGATCTACGACAGCCCCGTCACCGGCACCGTGCGGACCTACACCTTCCGGGAGCTGACCCGCCTCGTCGCCCGGTTCGCCGGGGCGCTGCGGGCGCAGGGCGTCGACCGGGGCGACCGGGTCGTGCTGTACCTGCCGATGATCCCCGAGGCGGTCGTGGCGATGCTGGCGTGCGCGCGGCTCGGCGCGGTGCACTCGGTGGTGTTCGGCGGGTTCGCGGCGCGCGAGCTCGCCGTCCGGATCGACGACGCCCGCCCGAAGGCCGTCGTGTCGGCGTCGTGCGGGATCGAGGGCGGCCGGGTCGTGCCGTACAAACCGCTCCTGGACCGGGCCCTGGACCTGGCCAAGCACAAGGTGGAGCGGTGCGTGATCCGGCAGCGCGAGCAGCTGCACGCCGACCTCGTCAGGCCGCGCGACGTGGAGTGGGACGAGGCGGTCGCCGCCGCCGAGCCCGCCGACTGCGTCCCGGTCGCCGCCACCGACCCGCTGTACATCCTCTACACGTCCGGGACGACGGGGCGGCCGAAGGGCGTCGTCCGCGACAACGGCGGGCACGCGGTGGCGCTGCGCTGGTCGATGGAGAACGTGTTCGGCGTCGGGCCCGGCGACGTGTTCTGGGCGGCGTCGGACGTGGGCTGGGTCGTCGGCCACTCCTACATCGTGTACGCGCCGCTGCTCACCGGGTGCACGACCGTCCTGTACGAGGGCAAGCCGGTCGGGACGCCCGACGCGGGCGCGTTCTGGCGGGTCGCCGCGCAGCACCGGGTGAAGGCGCTGTTCACCGCGCCGACCGCGATCCGCGCGGTGAAGAAGGAGGACCCGGAGGGCGCGCTGCTCGCCGGGCACGACCTGTCCGCGCTGGACACGCTGTTCCTCGCCGGAGAGCGGCTCGACCCCGACACCTACCGGTGGGCGGCGCGGGTGCTGGACCGCCCCGTCATCGACCACTGGTGGCAGACCGAGACGGGCTGGCCGATCGTCGCGAACCTGCGCGGGCTGGAGCCGATGCCGGTCAAGCCCGGCTCGCCGTCGGTGCCGGTGCCGGGCTACGACGTGCGGGTCCTCGGCCCGGACGGGTCGGCCGTCCCGCCCGGCGAGGACGGGCACATCGCGATCCGGCTGCCGCTGCCGCCCGGCACCCTCCCCACCCTCTGGCAGGACGACGAGCGCTTCGTCGAGTCCTACCTCACGAAGTTCCCCGGCCACTACCTGACCGGCGACGGCGGCCACCTCGACGAGGACGGCTACATCTGGGTCATGGGCCGCACCGACGACGTGATCAACGTGGCCGGGCACCGGCTGTCCACCGGGACGATGGAGGAGGTCATCGCCGCCCACCCGGCCGTCGCCGAGTGCGCGGTGATCGGCGTCCGGGACGCGCTCAAGGGGCAGGTGCCGCGCGGGCTGGTCGTGCTGAAGAGCGGGGTCCTCGCCGAGCCGGGCGAGGTGTGCGCGGAGCTGGTCGGGATGGTCCGCGACCAGGTCGGGCCGGTCGCCGCGCTGAAGGAGATCACGGTCGTCGGGGCGCTGCCGAAGACCCGGTCGGGCAAGATCCTGCGCGGGGTGATGCGCGGCATCGCCGACGGGGAGGACGTGAACGTCCCGTCCACCATCGAGGACCCGGACGTCCTGGACGACCTGCGGCCCGTCCTGCGCAAGGCCCCCTAGAGGCCCGTCAGGGGGCACGTGGCGGCCGGGGCGCCCTCGGCGGCGGGGCGATCCGCTTCGGCCAGCACAGCGCCACCAGGAACACGCCCGCCGCGGCGAGGCCGAGCTGGAAGAGGAACTCCCAGACGCTCCAGCCGCCCCAGCCGCCGCTCCCGAGGCCGAACAGGTGCGCGATGCCGGTCCCGGCGAACGCGGCGACGACGCCGACCGCGACCGTGCACCAGCCCGGCATGGTCTCCCGGCCCGGCGCGACCAACCGTCCCAGCGCGCCGACGACCGCGCCCAGCACCACGGCCGCGGCGAGCCCCGCGACGCTCATCTCGTCCCTCCGCTTCCCGGGGCGGCGAACACCCGGTCAAGGGAAGCCCTACCCGGAGTATCGGTCCCGACACGACCGCGCCGGTCAGGCGCGCGCCGGGCAAATTCCGGGCGCGGACGGACCAGGCGGCGGGTCAGCGGACGACGAGGGCGCGCCGCTGCCGGGCGACCAGCTCGCCGATGACGGGCGCGCCCGGGACCTCGCCCGCGATCAGCAGGCCGCCGGAGACCTGCGCGTCGGCGAGCAGCAGCCGCTCCTCCTCGGCGATCCGCCGGAAGTCGGTGTGCGGGGACACCCACGACAGGTTCCGCCGCGTCCCGCCGGGCACGAACCCGTGCCGCACCGCGGACCGCGCGCCGTCCAGGTACTCGACGGCGGACGCGTCCACGACGGCCGTGACGCCGCTCGCCCGCGCCAGCTTGTAGAGGTGGCCGAGCAGCCCGAACCCGGTGACGTCGGTGGCGCACACGACGCCGCGCTCCAGCGCGGCGAGCCCGGCCGCCGCGTTCAGCGCGGCCATCGTGTCCACGGCGTGCGGGAACACCTCCCCGGTCGCCTTGTGCCGGGCGTTGAGGACGCCGACGCCGAGCGGCTTCGTCAGCGACAGCGGGACGCCGGGGCGGCCCGCGTCCAGCCGCAGCAGCCGCTCCGGGTCGGCGACGCCGGTGACGGCGAGGCCGTACTTCGGCTCGGGGTCGTCGACGCTGTGCCCGCCCGCGATCGCGCACCCGGCGAGCGCGGCGACGTCCCGGCCGCCGCGCAGCACCTCGCGGGCGAGCTCGGCGGGCAGCGTGTCCACCGGCCAGCCGAGCAGGTTGAGCGCCATCAGCGGCTCGCCGCCGATCGCGTACACGTCGGACAGCGCGTTGGCGGCCGCGATGCGGCCCCAGTCGTAGGCGTCGTCGACGACGGGGGTGGAGAAGTCGGCGGTGGACACCACGGCCCGGCCGCCGTCCATCCGCAGGACGGCGGCGTCGTCGCCGTCCTGCCCGCCCGCGAGCAGCGCGCCGTCGCGCTCGGCGGGGCCGCCGCCGGTGAGGCCCGCCACGACGCGCTCCAGCTCCGCCGGGGGGATCTTGCTGGCGCAGCCGCCGCCGTGCGCGTACTGCGTGAGGCGGGCTGCCGGAGCGAGGCGGGTCACCGGAAGATTTAACGCACAACTACCTCAAATGATCAACAACCGGACAGTACGGGTCCGGTCACGACGGGCGAGGTCCGCCGCGACCGGCGCGCACCCGGCGTCCGACCTGGGACGGAATCGCGCCGGGGGGCTTGTCCGAACATCGTTCGGCATGATGCGATTCCCCTCTGCAAGTCCTCACTTACATTCGGGACACGACACGAGGGGCGACATGGGCATCCAGGAGCAGCGGCGCGGGCCCGACCCCGACCGGGCCGACCTCGACCGGGCCGCCGGGGGAACGGTCTGCGCGACGCTCGCCGCGACCGCCGAGCGGCACGGCGGCAGGCCCGCCTACTCCGACCGGACCGGTGCCGGTTGGCGGACGCTGACCTGGGCCGAGACCCGGACGCGGGCGCTGGAGACGGCCGCCGGGTTCGCCGCGCTCGGGCTGGCGCCGGGCGAGGTGGTGGCGCTGATGATGCCGAACCGGTCCGAGCACGTCCTCGCCGACCTCGGCGTCGTGCACGCGGGCGGCGTCCCGACCACCGTCTACGGGACGCTCGCGCCCGACCAGATCGCGTTCGTCGCCGGGGACTGCGCGGCCCGGTACGCCGTCCTGGACGGGAAGGCGCAGCTCGACCGCTGGCTGCCGGTGCTCGACCGGCTGCCCGGGCTCCGGACGGTCGTCGTCGTGGACGCCGCCGCCTGCCCGCCCGGCGACCGCTTCGTCACCTGGGACGCCCTCACCGCGCTCGGCCGTGAGCGGCTCGCCGCCGACCCGGCGGAGGTCGACCGCCGCTGGCGGGCCGTCGCCCCCGACGACACCGCCACGCTGCTCTACACGTCCGGGACGACCGGCGACCCCAAGGGCGTCCTGATCACGCACTCGATGGTGCTGCACGAGGCGGCGATGGTGCGGCGGACGTCGGTGCTGCCCGACCACCCGTCCGGGGTGTCCTACCTGCCGTTCGCGCACATCGCCGACCGGGTGCTGAGCTACTACCTGCCCGTCGCGCTCGCGGCGCACGTCCGCTTCTGCCCGGACCCGGCGCAGCTCACGAGCGTCCTCGCCGAGGTCAGGCCGCACTCGTTCTTCGGCGTCCCGCGCGTCTGGGAGAAGATCATGGCGGGGATCCAGGCGGTGCTGGCGGCCGAGCCGGACGAGGCGCGGAAGCGGGCGGTGGCCGCCGCGCTCGACGCGGGCCGCGCGTACGTCGCGGCCCAGGAGTACGGCAACGCCCCGACGCCGGAGGTCACCGCCGCGTTCGAGGCGGCGGACGCGGCCGTCCTCACCCCGATGCGCGCCCTGCTCGGGCTGGACCGGGTGCGGCAGGCCTCCAGCGCCGCCGCGCCGCTGCCGGTCGAGGTCGCCCGGTTCTTCGCCGGGCTCGGAATGAAGATCTTCGACGCCTACGGGATGACGGAGACGACCGGCGCGGTCACCGCGAACCTGTCCGACTCGTTCAAGCTCGGCACGGTCGGGCGGCCGTTCGACGGCGTCGAGCTGCGGCTCGCCGCGGACGGGGAGATCCTCGTGCGCGGCGCGACCTGCACGCCCGGCTACCTGAACCGCCCGGACGCGACCGCCGACCTCATCGACCCGGACGGCTGGATCCGCACCGGCGACGTCGGCCGCCTCGACGCCGACGGCTTCCTCACCGTCGTCGACCGCAAGAAGGAGCTGATCATCACGGCGGGCGGGGAGAACGTCGCGCCGTCCCTGGTCGAGAACCACCTGAAGGAGCACCCGCTGATCGGCCAGGCCCTGGCGTTCGGCGACCGCCGCCCCTACGTCGTCGCGCTGATCACCCTGGACGGCGAGGTCGCCCCCGTCTGGGCCGCCGCCCACGGCGTCGACACCGCCGACCTGGCCGCCCTCGCCGAGCACCCGATCGTCCTGGCGGAGGTGGGCAAGGCGGTCGCGGACGCCAACGCGCGGCTCTCCCGCGTCCAGCAGGTCAAGCGGTGGCGGCTGCTGCCCGCCGAGTGGACGGCCGAGAGCGAGGAGCTCACGCCGACGCTCAAGCTGCGGCGGCGGGTCGTCCACGCCAAGTACGCCGCCGCCATCGACGGCCTGTACGGCCGCTAAGATCATCGGCGGAGGCGTGTGAGCGCCTGGTGGCCTCCCCGGCCTTCAAAGCCGACGGTCCCGAGGATCTCGGGACGGCGGGTTCGATTCCCGTACGCCTCCGCTCCCCCGTCCCGCGCCGGACGCGCGACGTAACGTGAGGGTATGAGGCGGCGCAAGGTGGCGTACGGGATCATGATGGGGACCTGCCTCACCCTGTTCGTCCTGGCGTGGGCGGTGGTCCGGCGGTACTCGCACGAGGCCGCGTTCGCGATGTCGATGGCGGCGCTGGTGATCCCGCCGTTCGCCGCCATCGTGGCGAACTGGAACATCGACCGCACCGACCGCACGGACCATTCGGACCGCTCGGGCCGCCGCGGGTGAGCGGGCCGGGCGTCGCGGCGGCGCTGGACCTCGCCGGGATCTTCGTGTTCGCGGTGTCGGGCGCGCTCGCCGCCGTCCGGCAGCGGCTGGACATCGTCGGGATGGTGGTGCTCGCCGAGATCACCGCGCTGGGCGGCGGGATCGTCCGCGACCTGATGATCGGCGCGGTGCCGCCCGCGGCGTTCACCGACCTCGGGTACGTGCTGGTGCCGCTCGCCGCGTCGGCCCTCGTGTTCTTCTGGCATCCGCAGGTGACGCGGCTGTTCCCGGCGGTGCTGCTGTTCGACGCGGCCGGGCTCGGCCTGTTCTGCACGACCGGGACGCTGAAGGCGCTGGACCACGGCCTGTCGCCGGTGCACGCCGTGCTGCTCGGCGTCGTGACGGCGGTGGGCGGCGGCGTGCTGCGCGACGTGCTGGCCGGGCACATCCCGAGCGTCCTCTACGACCGGCAGCTGTACGCGCTGCCCGCGCTGCTCGGCGCCGCCGCCGTCGCCGCCGCGGACGCGGCCGGGCTGCACGGCGGCGCCGTCACCACGGGCGCGGCCGTCATGGCGTTCGCGATGCGGGTGCTCGCCATGCGGTACGGCTGGCGGGCGCCGCTCCCCCGCGGCGTCCCGGACTGAAACGGGTACGGTGGCACCCATGGGGCGGATCACCGTGCGCAGGCCAGTGCTGCGGCTGAGCACCTCCGGCGCGCGGGGACGGCGCCCCGACACGCTCGCCGTCGAGGAGCCGCTGGAGATCCGCGTCGCGGGCAAGCCCCTCACGATCACGATGCGCACGCCCGGGCACGACTTCGACCTCGTGGCCGGGTTCCTCGCCGCCGAGGGCGTGATCGGCGGCGCCGCCGACCTCGCGACGATGCGCTACTGCGCCGACACCGCGGAGCAGAACACCCTGGACGTCGCGCTCGCGCCCGGCGTCCCGCCCCCGGACGACTCGATGACCAGGGCGTTCACCACGACCAGCGCGTGCGGGGTGTGCGGCAAGTCGAGCGTCGAGGCGCTGCGCGACGACCGCCCCTACGACGTGGCGGCCGATCCGCTCAGGCTGACGCCCGAGGTGCTCGCCGCGCTCCCCGGCCGGTTGCGGAAGGCCCAGCGGGTCTTCGACCGGACGGGCGGCCTGCACGCCGCCGGGCTGTTCGACGCGGGCGGCGGGCTGCTGGCGCTGCGCGAGGACGTCGGCCGCCACAACGCGGTCGACAAGGTCGTCGGCTGGGCGCTGCGGCAGGGGCGGCTGCCGCTCGCTGGAACGGTCCTCATGGTGAGCGGGCGGGCGTCGTTCGAGCTGACGCAGAAGGCGATGACGGCGGGCGTCCCGGTGCTGGCGGCGGTGTCGGCGCCGTCGTCGCTCGCCGTGGACCTCGCCGAGGACGCGGGCATGACGCTCGTCGGCTTCCTGCGCGGCGAGACCATGAACGTCTACACCGGCGCCGAGCGCATCGCCCTCTGACCGCGCCGCGCCCCGGCCCGCCGTGTCGCGTCTCACGTCCCCGCGCCCCTTGACCGGAACCCCCTTCCGGCGATTTATTAACTCTGTGTCCAATAATGTGGCGCTCGCCCGCGTGCACGACGAGGCGGAGCTCGAGCGATTCCGGGACGTCCAGCGCCTCTGCTACCGGTGCGCGGACGAGGTCGCGGCCACCCTGGAGCCGGGCGTGACCGAGCGCGAGGCGTGCCGCCGCATGCGCCGCTGGCTGCGCGCGCACGGCGTGGACGACTGGCTCCACACCCCGTTCGCCTGGTTCGGCGACCGGACCGCCTTCCGCGGCTTCCGGTTCCCCACCCAGTTCCTCCCGAGCGGGACGCGCCTGGAGGAGGGCATGCCCTACATCCTCGACATGGCGCCGGTGCGGGACGGCTACGCCGCCGACATCGGGTACGGCGGCGTCCTCGGCGAGAACCGGATCTGGGACCGGGTCGACGCCGACCTCGCCGCCCACCGGACGCTGATCCTGGACCTCGTCCGGGAGCGGCGGACGTTCGCCGACGTCTACGCCGAGGTGGACGCCCTCATCGACCGGCAGGGGCACCAGAACCGGCACCGCAAGTACCCGGGACGCGTCATCGGCCACCAGGTCGGCGTCATCGGCGGGATCCTCCCGAAGCGCGTCGGATTCCCGTTCGGTGTACGGTTCCTGCAGACCATCGGCCGCGAGCTGGTCAAGGAGCGCCTCGAAGGACGCTCCCCGCTCTGGAGCGGGGCCGCGCGGTCGCAGCACCCGCCGACGCCCGGCCTGTGGGCGGTGGAGCCGCACATCGCGTTCCGCGGCGTCGGCGTGAAGTTCGAGGAGATCCTCGTCGTCACCGGGGACGACGCCTACTGGCTCGACGACGACCTCCCCCACGTCCACCGCTGGGCCGGCCGGGAGGCAGCAGCATGACATCCCTCGTTTCGCGGCGGAGGGTCCGCGGCGACGGGGTCGACCTGGCCGTCTACGAGCAGGGCGATCCGGCGCGGCCGACCGTCCTGCTGGTGCACGGGTACCCCGACACCCACGCCGTCTGGGACGAGGTCGCCGCCCTCCTCGCCGAGCGGTTCCACGTCGTCCGGTACGACGTGCGCGGGGCGGGCGCGTCGTCGCGCCCGTTCGGGCGGAGGCGCTACGCGTTCGAGTACCTCATGGCCGACCTGTGCGCCGTCCTGGACGCCGCCGCCCCCGGCCGCGCGGTGCATCTCGTCGGGCACGACTGGGGCTCGATCCAGTCGTGGGAGGCGGTCTGCACCATGCCCGAGCGGTTCGCGTCGTTCACGTCCATCTCCGGGCCGTGCCTGGACCACGCCGGGCAGTGGATGCGGCGCGCCCTCTCCCGTCCGACGCCGGGGAACCTGAGGCGGGCGGCGGGGCAGATGGCCCGGTCCTGGTACATCTCCTTCTTCCAGACGCCAATGCTGCCGGAGCTGCTGTGGCGGGCCGGGATGTCGAAGCCGTTCACGCGCGCGCTGGAGCTGGGCGAGGGCGTCGCGGCCCGTCCCGGCCACCCCGCCCGGACGATGGGCCGCGACGCCGCCGCCGGGGTCGGCCTCTACCGCGCCAACATGCCGCGGCGGCTGCGCGCCCCCCTCGACCGGCGGACCGACGTCCCGACGCAGGTCGTCGTCCCGACCCGGGACCTGTTCGTGTCGCCGCACCTCGTGGGCGGGCTCGCCGCGCGCGTCCCGAACCTGTGGCTGCGGCCGATCGCCGCCGGGCACTGGGTGCCGCGCAGCCATCCCGAGACCGTCGCCCGCTGGATCGCCGAGCACGTCACCGGCGTGCTTGGCGGACCGCTGAGCGCCGCCGAGGCGCGCTCGCTGCGGCGCGCCCGCGTCCGTCCCGGACGGCGGCCGTTCGACGGGACGCTCGTCGTCGTCGCCGGCGCGGGCGGCGGGATGGGGCGCGCCACCGCGCTCGCCTTCGCCGAACGCGGCGCGGAGGTCGTCGCCGCCGACCCCGACCCCGCCGCCGCCCGGCGCACCGCCGAGCTGGCGGGCCTGCTCGGGCCGGAAGGCCACCCCTACCAGGTGGACGCGTCCGACTCCGCCGCGACGGAGGGCTTCGCCGAGGCCGTCCTGCGCGAGCACGGGGTGCCGGACGTCGTCGTCGACAGCGCGGGCGCCCGCGTGTCCGGGTCGTTCCTCGACCGCACCGCCGCCGACCGCGAGCACGTCCTGCAAGTCGACCTCCAGGACGTCGTCCACGGGTCGCGGCCGTTCGCGGCGCGGACGGCGGGACGGGGCGAGCGCGATCCGGCGCGCGCCGCAGAGCGGGTCGTGGCGGCCGTGCTGCGCGACGGGGCGCTCCTGCCCGGCACGCCGGAGGCGCGGCTCTCCCCGCGCCTCATGCGGGTCCTGACCCGCGCCGGCGCGGACTGACCGCCCCGCCGGTCCCGGTTCGGGCGTTTCGCCGGGCGGCGCCGCGGAACGGTTTACCGGCGCGGGGTTTCGCCGCGGCCCGGAACATGCGACCTTGGCAGGACAGGCCCGGGGCCAGGCCCCGGGCGGCCGTCGTCCCACCAGTCCGAACCGGCACCGGAGCGTGAGGCATGCGGATTCGCGACATCCTGCGGAGGAAGGGAGACACGGTGGCCACGGTGCGGCCCGAGGCCACCGTGCGGCAGTTGCTCGCCGTCCTGGCCGAGCACAACATCGGGGCGGTGGTGGTCTCGCCGGACGGCGCGTCCATCGCCGGGATCGCGTCCGAGCGGGACGTGGTGCGGCGGATGCACGAGCGCGGCGCGGGCCTGCTCGACCGCCCCGTCTCCGAGATCATGACCGCCGAGGTGCGCAGCTGCGGCCCCGGCGACCTGGTCGAGGACCTGCGGCGCACCATGACCGAGCACCGCTTCCGCCACGTCCCCGTGGTCGAGGACGGACGCCTCGCCGGAATCGTCAGCATCGGCGACGTGGTCAAGAGCGCGATCGACGAGTTGCACAGCGAACGCGAACACCTGGTCGGCTACATCCAGAACGTCCCCTAGATCACCGCGGTCCCGGCCCCGTCCCGGCTCCGCACCCGGCCCAGTGCCTAGACGTACGCGGGGAGCGGGCGGGTCGCCGGGGCCGCCTCCACTTCGCGGAAGGCGACGGCGAGGCGTTCGGCGGCGTCCCGGAGCGTGTCCGGCGGCAGGACGTACGGGAGGCGGACGTAGTCCTCCAGGACGCCGTCCGCGCCGAACACCGGTCCGGCGACGACCCGGACGCCGAGCCGTTCGGCCGCCTCGGCGAGCGCCGTCGCGACCGGCGCGCCGAGCCGCACCCACAGCGACATGCCGCCGTCCGGGAGCCGGAACTCCCACTCCGGCAGCAGCTCGCGCAGCGCGGCGGCGAGCGCGTCCCGGCCGCGCACCAGGGTCTCGGCGCGCTCGGCGCGGACCTCGTCCACCCGCAGCAGCAGCTCCCGGACGATGAGCTGGTCGAGCACCGGGCTCGCCATGTCGAACGGCTCCCGGGCGAGGACGAGCCGCCGCGCGAGCGGCGCGGTCGCGCGGATCCAGCCGATCCGCAGCCCGCCCCACAGCAGCTTGGACGCCGACCCGACCGTGACGACCCGCCCGCCGGAGTCGAACGCGGCGAGCGGCGGCACGCGCGGCGCGCCGGGGTCGTGCGCGAGGTCGGCGAACGTCTCGTCGGGGACGAGGAACGCGTCCGCGCGGCGGGCCGCGTCGACCAGCGCGGCCCGGTCGTCCGCCGACATCAGCAGCCCGGTCGGGTTCTGGAAGTCCGGGACCGTGTACGCCATCCGGACGGCGGCCTGCCGCATCGCGCCCGCGACGAGCTCGACGTCCCAGCCCTCGTTGACGCCGACCGGCACGAGCCGCGCGCCCCGGCGGCGCAGCGCCCCGAGCGCGTGCGGGTAGGTCGGGCGCTCCACCATGACGGCGTCGCCCGCCTCGACCAGGGCGTGGGTGAGCAGCGTGAACGCGTGCTGCGCCCCGGTGGTGACGACGATCTGGTCCGGCCGGGTCGGCACGCCGCGCGCCGCGTAGCCAGCCGCGATGACCTCCCGCAGGCCGGGCAGCCCGGCGGGCTCGTAGCCGGGGCCCGAGCTGTAGCGGGGCAGCTCGGCGACGGCGGCGGCGACGGCCTCGTCGAAGATCGACGGGGCGCCGGGGGTGGCGCAGCCCAGGTCGATGAACGACGGGTCGTCCGGGACGGGGTGGACCTTGCCGTACAGCGCGCCCGGCGGCACGGGCCGCGGCTCGGCCGACGACATGCGGACGGGCGGCAGCGCCGTCCAGCTCCCCGCGCCCTGGCGGCTCTCGACGTAGCCCTCGTCGCGGAGCCGGTCGTAGGCCGCGGTGACCGTGGTACGGCTCACCCCGAGCGCGGCGGCGAGGTCGCGCTCGGCGGGCAGCCGGGTCCGCAGGGCGAGGCGCCCGTCCTGGACGAGGGCGCGCACCGACCGGGCCAGGGACGCGTAGACCGGGCGCTCCCGGGCGACGTCCCCGAGCATGCGGGCCAGGTTCGGGCCGCTGACATACCGTGTGCTCACCTAAGCCACTTTTCCACATTGGCCCTGTCATCACCAGTCCACTTGCGAGCAGAGTAGGGCAAGTTGGTGCGTAATATCGCGTGACAGTGCTGGGAGAGCGGATAAATGGCCTTGCTCGCGCGCCGCCTGGTGCAGCTCTACCTCGGATTGGCCTTGTACGGGCTCGGGATCGCCCTGCAGGTGTCGTCCGGGCTCGGCAACGACCCGTGGGACGTGCTCCACCAGGGACTGTCCCGGCGGCTCGGCCTGTCGATCGGCGTCTGGATCATCATCGTCGGCGCGCTCGTGATGCTCGCCTGGATCCCGCTCCGGCAGCGGCCCGGGATCGGGACGATCAGCAACGTCGTCCTCATCGGCGTGTTCACCGACCTGTTCCTGTGGCTGCTGCCCGCCCCGGACGCGCTCGCCGCCCGCTGGGCGTTCCTCGTCGCCGCCGTCCTCGTCGGCGGGTTCGCGACCGGCTGCTACATCGGCGCCGGGCTCGGCCCCGGCCCCCGCGACGGCCTGATGACCGGGCTCGCCGCGCGCGGCCACTCGATCCGCGCCGTGCGGACCGGGATCGAGCTGAGCGTCCTCGCCGCGGGCTGGCTCCTCGGCGGGACGGTCGGGCTCGGGACCGTCCTCTACGCGGTGTCGATCGGGCCGCTCACGCACGTCCTGCTGCCCGCGCTGACGATCCGGACGCCGCCCGCCGCACCGGCCGCGCGGCCTGAACCCGAGCCGGAGCCCGTCCGGGGCTAGCGGGCCGCGAACAGGCGGACGGCCTGCTCGGCGACCGCCGCGAGCAGCGGCGCGGCCTCGGCCTTCAGCTCGGCCAGCGCGCGGGGGCCGTCGGCGAGGCTGAACGCGGCGGTGAGGCCGAGCGCGTGCAGGCCGTCCAGGGGCCCGGCGACGCCGCCCGCCAGCGCGACGCACGGGATCCCGCGCTCCTTCGCGAGGGCGGCGACGGCCGAGACGACCTTGCCCGCCGCGCTCTGCGCGTCCACCCGCCCCTCGCCGGTGATCACCAGGTCGGCGCCGGCCAGCGCGGCCGGGAGCCCGACCGCGTCCGCGACCAGCGCCGCGCCGTCCGCGGGCACGGCGCCGAGCAGCCCGGCGAGCCCGCCGCACGCGCCGCCCGCCGCGCCCGCGCCGGGCAGGTCGTGCACGCGGACGCCGGTGTGCGCGGCGACGACGTCGGCGAACACGGCGAGGGCGGCGTCCAGCTCGCGCACCTGCGCCGGGGACGCGCCCTTCTGCGGGCCGAACACGGCGGCGGCGCCGTCCGGGCCGACGAGCGGGTTGGTCACGTCGCACGCCACCCGGAACCGCGCGGCGCGCACCGCCGCCGGGACGCCCGAGCCGTCGATCCGCGCGAGCCGGGCCAGCGCCGCGCCGCCCGGCGGCAGCTCGGCGCCGGAGGCGTCCAGGAAGCGGAAGCCGAGCGCGCGCAGCAGCCCGGCGCCGCCGTCGGTGCTCGCGCTGCCGCCGACGCAGACGAGGACGTCGCGGGCGCCGCGCCGCACCGCGTCCGCGATCAGCTCGCCCGTGCCCGCGCTGCCGGAGCTCAGCGGGTCGGGCGGGAGGTCCTCCACGAGCGGCAGCCCGGACGCGGCGGCCAGCTCCACCACCGCCGACCCGTCGTCGCCGGACAGCGCGTACCGCGCGTCGACCGGGCGCCCTGCCGGGTCCGTCGCGCGGACCTCGACCGCCACGGAGCCCGCGCGGGCGCGGAGGAAGCAGTCGAGCGTGCCCTCGCCGCCGTCCGCCATCGGCACGGCGGCGACGTCGGCGCCGGGCACGGCGCGCAGGACGCCCGCCTCGACGGCCGCGCACACCTCGGGCGCGGACACGCTCCCCTTGAACGAGTCGGGTGCGACGACGACGCGCGGGCCGGTCACCGTTCGGCCGTCAGGGTGCCGAGCATGGCGGTGAACTCCTCCGGCAGCACGAGCGTCGAGCCCTCGTAGCGGGTCTCCAGGTAGGTCAGCTCGCCGGCGCGCCACCAGTACAGGTGCGGGCTGAGCGACCCCGGCCCCTCCTCGTACGCGCGGTGCGCCTGGGCCTGCAGCTCGGTGGCGGCGGCGACGGCCGTCCGGTGGCGACCCCGCACGCCGCCCTCGGCGACGCGGAGCGGGTGGGCGACGATCAGGCTGCGGTTCGGCGCGATGACGAGCGCGCCGTGCGGGCCGATCTGGAGGTACTCCTCCAGCCAGGCCAGGTGCGTCGCGACATAGAACGTCCAGCCGTGCAGGACGGAGACGCGGACGCCGCCGAGGTCCTGCTCGTCCACCTGGAGGGGCCCGTCGGCGCGGACGTTCGCGCGCCCGAGCATGAACAGCGCGTCGCCGGACACCGGCCAGCCGTTCATGTCCATGGTGGAGACCGTCCGTACCGACGTCGGCGTGTCGACGACCACGACCTCGATCAGGCCGGGCGCGAACGGCCGGGACGCGAGCCCGCCGTTGTCGGCCTCGTCGGGGTAGATGCGGGTGCGCAGCAGGTGCTGGGCGAGGTCGAAGTCGTCGAGGTCGAGCGGCTCCTCCATCGACGTGACGATCGTCGTGACGTAGTCGGACACCACGGCGGGCCAGTCGGTGGGCGGCACGAGGCGGGCGAGCTGCCGCACGTCGCGCATGTTCACGGGCAGCCGGCGGGCGGTGATCGGCAGCCGGCGCGGATCCTCCAGCATCACGATCTCGCCGGGACATCGGCGGCAGGTGTAGCCGAGGCTCTCGGCCACCAGCACGAGGAGTGAGTCGAGGGTGCCGTCGTCCGAAGGGACGGGGCGGGCGTGGCGGCCGCTCATCGCGCGCCTCCCGGGAGCGTTTGGAGGGTGAGCGCGCCGGCGTCCGGCACGGCGGGGGCGTCCTGCGTCGGGGTGTCGTGCGGGTCCGGGGCGGCGGCGACGTCCAGGACGGCGGGCGCGCCGAGCTCCAGCGTGCGCTGGCGCGGTCCATGCCCCGCGGGCACGCCCGCGAGGATCGGGGCGCCGAGCGGCCCGAGCCGCGCGGCGAAGACGGAGTCGAGCTCGGCGGGGTCGCCGCAGTCGCGCCACGAGCCGAGCGCGAACCCGGCGGCGCCGTCGAGCCAGCCCGCCTGGAGGAGCTGGACGAGCATCCGGTCGATCCGGTAGGGGGCCTCGGTGACGTCCTCCAGGAAGACGACGCGCCCCCTGGCGGGCGGCGGGGCGTACGGGGTGCCGAGCAGCGCGGTGAGGAGCGAGAGGGTGCCGCCGGTCAGCGGGCCCTCGGCGCGCCCCGGCCGCAGGGCGCGCGTGCCGGGCAGCGAGACGGGGCCGCCGAACAGGGCGGCGCGCAGGCCGTCCAGCCGCTCGTCGGGCGCGCCGTCCGCGGCGGCGGGGGCGAGGTCGGCGAGGACGCCCGCGGGCATCGGCCCGAAGGACGTGGTGACGCCGAGGCGCGCCCCGAACGCCGCGTGCAGCGCGGTGATGTCGCTGGACCCGTGCAGGATCTTCGGCCCGCGGCCGGACGGCGCGCCGGTCGCGGCGCGCAGCGCGTCCCAGTCGAGGAGGTCGAGAACACGGGTCGCGCCGTACCCGCCGCGCGCGCAGACCACCGCGCGGACGCGCGGGTCGCACCAGGCTTCCTGCAGGTCGGCGGCCCGGTCGGCGTCGCTTCCGGCGAGCCGGTGCCAGTCGTCGCGGACGCGTCCGGGCGCGCCGAGGTTGACACGGTCCAGCGCGTGCTTGCCGACGACGGCGTCAAGGCCGAGGTCGCGCAGCACCGCGCAGCCCGCCTCAAGCCGGGCGGGCTCGGCGGGTCCGCTCGGCGCGACCACGGCGACCCGGTCGCCGCGCCGCAACCGCCCGTACCTGCGGCGCTCCGGCGTGCACGGCGGACCGCCCGGCGGCCGGGCGGCGGACGCGTCAGGCGGCTCCTCGGCCGCCTCCGCGCGGGCGCCCCCGCTGTTCAACCCGATCCCTCCTCGCACCGCGACGGATAGAGCTTGTCAGGATCCGGACGCCAGCGGAAGGGGCGTCCGGTCACGACCCGCCAACAGATCATCTCCGTCATCTCCCGGCGCCGAGCGCGAGCCCGGCGAGCCGGGGCAGCGTCTCGCCGATCGGCCTGCGCAGGACCGCGTCGGCGATCCCGTCGTAGGGGGTCTCCTCCGCGTTGACGATCACCAGCCGGGCGCCGTGGTCGACCGCCTCCAGGCACAGCCCGGCGGCGGGCTGGACGGTCAGCGACGTCCCCACCGCGAGGAACAGGTCGCACTCGCGGGACGCGGTGATCGCCGCGTCGAGGACGTCCTGGTCGAGCGCCTGCCCGAAGGAGATCGTCGCGGACTTCTGGACGCCGCCGCACTCGGCGCAGGGCGGGTCGTCCTCCCCGGCGGCGACCCGCGCGAGGATCTCCGGCATGGGCGTGCGCAGGCCGCAGGACAGGCACGCCGCCTCTCGCACCGAGCCGTGGATCTCGATGACCTTGGCGTCCGACGACCCGGCGCGCTGGTGCAGGCCGTCGATGTTCTGGGTGATCAGGGCGCGCAGCCGCCCGGCCCGCTCCAGCTCGGCGAGCGCCGCGTGCGCGGCGTTGGGCTCGGCCTTCCAGACCGGGTCGTCGAGCCTGGCCCGCCAGGCGCGACGCCGGACCTCGGGGTCGGCCACGTAGGAGCCGATCGTGGACATCGCCTCCGCCGCCGGGTCCTTCGTCCAGACGCCACGCGGGCCCCGGAAGTCGGGGATTCCGCTGTCGGTGGAGATCCCGGCTCCGGTGAGGACGGTGATCGCCGCCGCCCGGGGCAGGAACTCGGCTAGCGTCTGGGGAGCCTCCACCCGCCCTATGGTAGATCCAGGCGGGGCCCCGCCCGGACTCCACCGAGGCCCGCCCGGAGCGTCGCGGGCCGGAGCAGCCCTCAAAAGGTGACAAACTTGGGCCCGGTATGAGTTCGACGCCGCACATCCTGGTGGTCAACGGCACCAAGGTCCGCCGCCCGGTGTTCATCCTCGGCGCTCCGCACTCGGGTGTGGAGCCGCTGGCCCGTGCGGTGAAACGGTCGCCGGGCTTCCACCTCACGACCGGCCGGCACGGCGTGCTGCGGGTCACCTACGCGTTCGCCCGGCAGCCGGCGATCGCGTCCGAGCGCGGGAAGGGCGCGGCCCGGGTGCTGCGGGACGCGTGCGCCGAGGCGTGGCTCGTGTCCGCGCGGGCGTGCGCCCAGTGCCCGGACGAGTGCCGCGACATGGCCGGGCTCGCCTCGCCCGGCGAACCCGCCGGGCCGTGCGTCGACCCCGGGCGCATCACCCGGTTCGCCGACGCCTCCCCCGACCTGATCTACAGCGCGGACGTGCTGCTCGACGCCTTCCCGGACGCGCAGCTCGTCCAGGTGATCCGGGACGGCCGGGACGCGGTCGCCGACATGCTGGCCGACGAGCGCTGCCTCGCCTGGTTCAAGCCGGGCCTCGCCAACCTCGACACAGTGTTCCCGAACCCCTTCCTGGGCGTCGAGGACCACACCGAGCGGAGCCGGTGGCCGGCCGCCGCGCCCGCGGTCAAGTGCGCGCTGCGCTGGCGCGGGTCGGTGCGGCTCAGCGCGCGGCTGCGCCTCCAGGTCCCGGCCGAGCAGCTGCTCACCGTCCGCTACGAGGACCTCGTCGCCGCGCCGCGCCGGGTCGCCGCCGACCTGTCGGAGTACCTCGACGCGCCGATCCCGCGGACCGTCCTCTCGGGGCTCGTCCCCGCCGGGACCAGGGACGACGGCGGCGTCGGAGCCTGGCGCGAGCGGCTGACCCCGCGGCAGCTCGGCCAGGTCGAGAAGGTCGCCGGGACCGAGCTGCGGCGGCTCGGCTACCGCCTCGGCTCCGACCGCTGACCCTCGGGCCGCCCTTCCCGGCTACTCCGCGCCGAGCGGCTCGGTCCGGCGCTCCTCGTCGCGCTGGTGCGCGAACTGGGTGCGGTACAGCTCGGCGTAGAGGCCGCCTTCGAGCAGCAGCTCCTCGTGCCGCCCGCGCTCGGCGACCCGGCCCTCGTCGATCACGAGGATCTGGTCGGCCTCCCGGATCGTGGACAGCCGGTGCGCGATGACGAGGGACGTCCGCCCGGCGAGGGCGGTGCGCAGCGCCCGCTGGACGGCCGCCTCCGACTCCGAGTCGAGGTGCGCGGTGGCCTCGTCCAGGACGACCACCGACGGCGCCTTGAGCAGCAGCCGCGCGATCGCGAGCCGCTGCTTCTCGCCGCCGGACAGCCGGTAGCCGCGGTCGCCGACGACGGTGTCGAGGCCCTCGGGCATGTCCGCGACCAGCGCCCCGACCTGCGCCGCCTCCAGCGCGGCGAGGATCTCCTCGTCGGAGGCGTCCGGGCGGGCGTAGCGCATGTTCTCCCTGATCGTGTCGTGGAAGAGGTGCGCGTCCTGGCTGACGACGCCGATCTCGGCGCGCAGCGACTCCAGCGTCACGTCGCGGACGTCGGCGCCGCCGATCCGGACCGCGCCGCCGGACACGTCGTACAGCCGCGACACGAGGTGCGTGATCGTCGACTTGCCCGCGCCGGACGGCCCGACCAGCGCGACGAGCTGGCCCGGCGCGGCGGTGAAGTCGACGTCGTGCAGGACCTCGCGGCCCGGCGCGGTGTCGGTGCGCGCGATCGACTCCAGCGAGGCGAGCGACACCTCCTCGGCGGACGGGTAGGCGAACCGGACGTGGCCGAACTCGATCGACGGCGCCTTCGGCGGCGACGGCGACACCGACTTCGACAGGGCGGGCGCGGTGGACGCGGCGGGCGCGGTGGACGCGCGGGCCTCGGCGAGCGGGCGGGCGTCCTCGCGGTCGCGGATCAGCGGCTTGAGGTCGAGCACCTCGAACACGCGGTCGAAGCTGACGAGCGCCGTCATCACGTCGACGTGGACGTTCGACAGCGCGGTGAGCGGCCCGTACATCCTGGTCAGCAGGGTCGCGAGCGCGACGAGCGTGCCGAGTTCGAAGGTGCCGCCGACGACCAGGGAGCCGCCGACGCCGTAGACCATGGCGGTGGCGAGGGCCGCGACGAGCGTCAGCGCGGTGAAGAACACCCGGCCGTACATGGCGGCGACGACGCCGATGTCGCGGACGCGGGCGGCGCGCCCGGAGAAGTTCTCCTCCTCCTCGGCCGGCCGCCCGTACAGCTTGGCCAGCATCGCGCCGGCCACGTTGAACCGCTCGGTCATGAGCGAGCCCATCTCGGCGTCCAGCACCATCTGCTCGCGGCTGACCCGCTGCAGCCGTTTGCCGACCCACTTGGCCGGCAGGACGAAGACCGGGAGCAGCAGCAGCGCGATCAGCGTGACCTGCCAGGACAGGATCATCATGGTGATCAGCACCACGACCAGGCTGATCACGTTCGACACCACCGACGACAGGGTGGTGGTGATCGCCCGCTGCGCGCCGATCACGTCGTTGTTCAGGCGGCTGACGAGGGAGCCGGTCTGGGCGCGCATGAAGAACGCGACGGGCTGCCGCTGGACGTGCGCGAACACCTGGCTGCGCAGGTCGTAGATCAGCCCCTCGCCGATGCGCGCGGAGTACCAGCGCTGCCCGAGGCCGAGCACGGCCTCGACGAGGGCGAGCCCGGCGACGGCGACCGCGAGCCAGACCACGACGTCCTGCCGCCCCGGCACGATGCCGCGGTCGATGATCCCCTTCAGCAGCAGCGGGTTGGCGACGACGATCAGCGCGGACACCGAGTTCAGCGCGAGGAACAGCACAAGCTCGCGGACGTAGGGCCGGGCGTACCCCGCGATCCGCCCGACCGTGCCGGGCTTCAGCCTCTGCTGGGTGACGGAGCTGTCCCGGCGGAACGAGGCCATCACCTGCCAGCCGTTGCCCGGCGTTCCCGGCATTCCCACTAGTGCCTCCGTCGTCTGGTCGGCGTACCGCGCGTCGAGGAGCCGATGATCAAGCGCGGTAATCAAGTAAGCATCTCAGTCGGAGCGGACAACGCGGCCGCGCCCGGCGGGCTTCCCGGCTCCGCTCAGGGCGTAACGACGGCTGGACAAGCGGGCCCGCTAGTGCGACTGTGATCAACACCCTCAAGGCTTCGCACCCCCCAGGAGCCCCAGTGACACGACGCCTCACACGGGGCGGCGCAGGCGCGATCACCCTCGCCGCCGCGCTGCTCGCGCTCACCGCGTTCCCGGCCGGAGCGGCCCTGCCCCCGGCCGCCGCGAAGGCGCCGGGTGGCGCCCCGTCCCCCCAGGTCACCGTGCGGAACGGCGAGACGCAGCCGGTGTTCTCCCGGGCCGACGCCGTCACCCAGACGGTGATGATCGAGACGACCGCCGACAGCGACCGGGACGGCGTCCGGGACCGCGTGCAGATGCGGATCATGCGCCCGAAGGAGACCGAGACCGCCGGGCTCAAGGTCCCGACGATCATGGAGGCGAGCCCGTACTGGGCGGGGACGCACAGCGTCCCGAACCACCCGGTCGACATCGGGGACCCGCAGAACCGCGCGCTGAAGCCCGCGCCGCGCAACATGGCCGAGATCTTCCCCGGCTACTACGACAACTACTTCCTGCCGCGCGGCTACGCGGTCGCGGACCTCGACAGCATCGGGACGGGCGGCTCCACCGGCTGCCCGACGTCCGGGGACCGCAGCGAGCAGGCGGGCGCGAAGGCCGCCGTGGACTGGCTGAACGGCCGCGCCCGCGGCTGGGCGCCGGACGGCTCGCCGGTGAAGGCGACCTGGTCCACCGGGAGCGTCGGCATGATCGGCCAGTCCTACAACGGGACGCTGCCGAACATGGCCGCCGCGACCGGCGTCGAGGGGCTGAAGGCGATCGTCCCGATCGCCGGGATCTCCAGCTGGTACGACTACTACCGCGCGGGCGGCGGCGTCGTCGCGCCCGGCGGGTTCCAGGGCGAGGACCTGGACGTCCTCGCCAAGATCGTGCTGACCCGGCAGAACCCCGAGGTCTGCGCCAAGGTCATCGACGAGATCGAGAAGGCGCAGGACCGCGAGACCGGCGACTACGGCGAGGTCTGGGCCCAGCGCGACTACGTCGGCCAGGCCCGCAAGGTCCGCGCCGCCGTCATGGTCGTGCACGGCGTGAACGACTGGAACGTCAAGGTCAAGAACTCCGTCCAGTGGTGGAACGCCCTGAAGAAGGCGGGCGTCCCGCGCAAGCTGTGGCTGCACCAGGGCAACCACTCCACGCCGTTCCGCTGGCGCGTCGAGGAGTGGCTGCGGCAGACGCACCACTGGTTCGACCGCTACCTGTACGGGATCCGCAACGGGATCGAGCGCGAGCCGAAGGTCGACGTCGAGCGCGCGGACGGCACCTGGGAGACCGCGTCCGACTGGCCCGTCCCGGGGACGCGGACCGTCCCGGTCAGCCTGAACGCCGGGCCGTCCGGGCAGCCGGGCACGCTCGGCCTCCGGTCCCGGCACGGCGCCGCGCAGTCGTTCGTGGACGCGGGCAAGACCCGCACCGCCGAGCAGCTCCTCGCCAACGAGAACCAGGCCGACCCCAACCGGCTCGCGTACCTGACGGGGCCGCTGGAGAAGCCGGTCCGGGTGGACGGCATCCCGTCCGCGTCGATCCAGGCGTCGCTGGACGGGCAGTCGCCCTTCCTGACCGCCCTGCTGGTCGACTACGGGACCGACACCCGTCCGACGGGCGCCCGCGACAACACCGACCAGCAGGTCTGCTTCGGGCAGAGCGTTGAGGGCGACCCCGGCTGCACGATCCGGCAGACGCTGCGGACCGAGACGGCCCCCTTCAAGATCATCACGCGGGGCTGGCTGGACGCCCGCAACCGTCACGACTTCGCCCGCACCGAGCCGATCAAGCCGGGCAAGACGTACACGTTCAAGTGGGACTTCGTGCCCACCGACTACGTCGTGAAGGCCGGTCACCGGCTCGGCGTGATCCTCCTGTCCACCGACTACGACTACACGCTGCGCTACCCGGCCGGGACCAAGGTCACCGTCCGTCCGGGGGTCAGCAAGGTGCTGCTCCCGCTCGCGCGGGGCGGCCGCGAGTCGCTCGGGTAGGCCGGCCGGCGGGCCGGGAAGCCCAGGACCCCGGCCCGCCGGTCACCCGCCGAACAGCTCGCGGAGCCGGCCGATCTGCTCCCGGCGCTCGGCGGCGCACTGCTCGTCGAGGGTGTTCTGCGCGGCCTGCCACAGCAGCCGCTTCGTCGCCACCGCCGCGCCCGGGTCGACGGCGAGCAGGGCGTCCACCAGGTCGCGGACGGCGCCGTCCAGCCCGTCGCGCGGCACGACGATCTCGGCGAGCCCGATCCGGGCGGCCTCGTCGGCGGCGACCGTCCGGGCGGTGAGGCACAACTCCAAGGCGCGTCCGATGCCGACGATCTCCACCAGCGGCTTCGTGCCGGTCAGGTCGGGGACGAGCCCGAGCGCGGGCTCCTTCATGCAGAACTTCGCGTCGTCGGCCGCGACGCGGATGTCACAGGCCAGCGCGAGCTGGAAGCCGCCGCCGATGGCGTGCCCCTGCACCGCGGCCACCGTGACGAACTCCGGGCGGCGGAGCCAGGTGTAGCCCTCCTGGAGCTCGGCGATGGCGCGGTCGGCGGCCTCAGGGTCGGACGCGTCGGGGAAGCCCTCGCCGCCCCCGGAGAACAGGCCGAGGTCGATGCCCGCCGAGAACGACGGGCCCTCGCCCCGCAGGACGACGACGCGCACCCCGGCGGGGAGGGAGCGGCCGATCGCGGCGAGCCCGCGCCAGGTCGCGAACGTCATGGCGTTGCGCCGCTCGGGGCGGTTCAGCGTGACGGTCGCGACGGCGCCGGACACCTCCAGGCGCAGCCCCCCGTCGGCGAGGAGCTCCCGGAGGGCCGCCTCGCCGGTGCCGGTGCCCGTGCCGGTGACCGCTTCCGGTCGCCCGGCGGTCTGCGCGTCCGCCATGGGTCCGTCCTCTCGATGAGCGGTGCCGGGCCCGTCCCGCCGTCCACGGGACGGGACCCGCGACACCTGTCCGCCGCCGCGACCGAACCCTACTCGGTCGGCCGCGGCAACGGCTCAGGCGGTGCGCTCATCCGGGGGCCGGTGTCCGTTCAGGACTTCTTGCCCCGGGTCGCGCCACCGCGACCGCGCAGGTTGACGCCGGACTCGGTGAGAATCCGGTGGATGAAACCGTACGAGCGGCCGGTGGCGGCTGCCAGGGCGCGGATGCTCTCGCCGGAGTCGTACCTCTTCTTGAGGTCCGACGCCAGCTTGTCGCGCTCGGCACCGGTCACGCGGGTGCCCTTCTTCAGGGTCTCGGCCACGAGTACCTCCCGTAGTGATGTGGTGACCGCTGCGTTATCCCCCGCCATGATCAGTCATTCCCGGCTGTTCGGCTACCCACTCGGCCAGAAAAGATCTGCGGAAGTCGTTCCGCAGGTCACGCGAGCGCCACCAGATCGGCAAACTCGTCACTCCAGATGTCTTCCACACCATCGGGCAGCAAAATCACTCTTTCCGGGGCGAGCGCCTCGACGGCGCCCTCGTCGTGCGTGACGAGGACGATGGCCCCGGTGAACGTCCGCAGCGCGGCGAGGATCTCCGCGCGGCTCGCCGGGTCGAGGTTGTTCGTGGGCTCGTCAAGCAGCAGGACGTTCGCGCTGGACACCACCAGCATCGCCAGCGCCAGCCGGGTCTTCTCGCCGCCGGACAGGACGCCCGCGGGCTTGTCGACGTCGTCGCCGGAGAACAGGAACGAGCCGAGGATCTTGCGCACCTCGACGGGCGCGAGGCCCGGCGCGGCCGACTGCATGTTCTCTAGGACGGACCGGTCGACGTCCAGGGTCTCGTGCTCCTGCGCGTAGTAGCCGACGCGGAGGCCGTGACCGGCCACGACCGTCCCGGTGTCGGGCTTGTCGACGCCCGCCAGCAGGCGCAGCAGCGTCGTCTTGCCCGCCCCGTTCAGGCCGAGGATCACGACGCGGCTGCCCCGGTCGACGGCCAGGTCCACGTCGGTGAATATCTCCAAAGATCCGTACGATTTCGACAAACCCTCCGCGGTGAGGGGGGTCTTGCCGCACGGAGCGGGTTCCGGGAAGCGGATCTTGGCGACCTTGTCGGCCTGCCGCTCCCCCTCCACCGACGCCAGGAGCTGCCGGGCGCGGCGGTCCATCTGCTGGGCCGCCTTCGCCTTCGTGGCCTTCGCGCGCATCTTGTCGGCCTGCGACAGCAGGGCCGACGCCTGCCGCTGCGCGTTCGCCGACTCGCGCCTGCGGCGCCGCTCGTCGGTCTCGCGCTGGTCGAGGTACTTCTTCCAGCCGACGTTGTAGACGTCGATCACGCAGCGGTTGGCGTCCAGGTGGAAGACCCGGTTGACGACCGCGTCCAGCAGGTCGACGTCGTGGCTGATCACCACGAGGCCGCCCTGGTGCGACTTCAGGAAGTCGCGGAGCCACACGATCGAGTCGGCGTCGAGGTGGTTGGTCGGCTCGTCCAGCAGGAGGGTGTCGGCGCCGGAGAACAGGATGCGGGCCAGCTCGACCCGGCGGCGCTGGCCGCCGGACAGCGTCCCGAGCGGCTGGGTCATCACCCGGTCGGGCAGGCCGAGGCTGGAGGCGATGGAGGACGCCTCCGCCTCCGCGGCGTACCCGCCGAGCACGTGCAGCCGCTCCTCCAGGCGCCCGTAGCGGCGGACGGCCTTGTCGCGCTCGGCGCCGCTCGCCGTCGCCATGGCGTCCTCGGCGGCGCGCAGGTCGCGGATGACCTCGTCCAGGCCGCGGGCGGACAGGATGCGGTCGCGGGCCAGCTCGTCGAGGTCGACGTCGCGCGGGTCCTGCGGGAGGTAGCCGACGGTGCCGGACGAGGTCGCCGCCCCCTGCGCGGGCAGCCCCTCCCCCGCCAGCACCCGGGTGAGGGTGGTCTTGCCCGCGCCGTTGCGGCCGACGAGGCCCACCCGGTCGCCCGGGTTCACGCGGAACGTGGCGGCCTCGATGAGCAGCCGGGACCCGGCGCGCAGCTCGATGTCTTTCGCGATGATCACAGTGACAGGGCTCCCCTGACGGACGGCTCGGTGGACAGGCACGAGAAAGCGCGCCACGCGGTCCTTGAGACGCGGGCGCGCTGGGCGGCCTGTCAGTTCGGGAGCGGAACCATCCGTCAAGTGTACGTGACCGCGGGCCGGTTGCGGCCATGCCGGGAATCCGCCGCGATGTGCGAACCCGCGACGTATGAACTCGCGATGTGTGAACTCGCGGGGAGGGGCCAGGATGGGAGGGGCGGGCGTGCGACGGGACGACACCGGGACCGGTGGGTCCCAGCGCGAAGGAGTTGAGTCCCAATGACCCAGGTCACGAGCAACGCACCCGAGGGCACCCCCAACTGGCTGGACATCGGGGTCCCCGACATCGACCGGGCCCGCGCGTTCTACGGCGAGGTCTTCGGCTGGCAGTTCGAGGACGCAGGCCCCGAGGCAGGCCACTACAACATGTGCAAGGTGCGCGGGCTGCCCGTCGCCGGGATGATGCAGAACCCCGACGACCAGCCGGACGTGTACTGGTGGAACGTCTACTTCGCCACCGACGACTGCGACGCCTCCGCCGATCGGGCCGCCGACGCGGGCGCGGAGGTCGTCGTCCCCGTGATGGACGTCATGGGCCAGGGCCGCATGGCGGTGCTCAAGGACCCGCAGGGCGCCCAGTTCGGCCTGTGGCAGGGCGAGGCGCACCCCGGGTCGGCGATCGTGAACGACCCGGGCTCGTTCGTGTGGAACGAGCTGGCGACGCCCGACGCCGGGCCCGCCCGCGAGTTCTACGGGGCGCTGTTCGGCTACGAGTTCGAGCCCGTCCCCGGAATGGACTACACCGTCCTGAAGCGGCCGGACGGCCGGTACGTCGGCGGCATCCAGGGCGGGTCCGAGACGGTGCTCGGCGGGGGCGGCGCGGCCGTCCCGTCCTGGCTGACGTACTTCTCGGTGGAGGACGCCGACGAGGCGGTCCGCAAGGTCCGGGCGAGCGGCGGCTCCGTCGACGCCGAGCCGCAGGACAGCCCGTACGGGCGGTCGGCGTCCGTCCGCGACCCGTTCGGCGTTCCGTTCCACGTGATGAAGCCCGCGCCCGAGCCGGAGTCGTGACGCGGCGTCCTCGGCCGCCCCGTGCGGGCGGCCGAGGAGCCCGGGTCAGCCCTGGCGCTCGGACGACAGCCGCTGGGAGATCGTCCGGTGCAGGCGCTGGAGGCCGTTGGTGCCGACCAGCCCGATCTGCCCTTCGAGGTCGCGGAGCAGGACGTCCTCGTTCATCACGGTCTCGGACGACTGGAGCAGCACCGTCCCCTGCCCGGTGAAGTCGAACTGGTGCTCCTCGCCGGACGACCCGCCGATCCCGAAGACCATCCGCGCGGCGCCGAACGCGCCGCGCATGTAGGAGTGGTCGTAGTGGTGGCAGGGCGACGGGCAGTCGGCCCAGCCGAGCAGCGCCTGCGGGTCGACCCGGATCGGCGGCTCCACGAAGTGGACCGGGCCGTTGGACGCGGCGACGAAGCGCCCCGTCCCGATCAGCGTCAGGAACCCGGGGATGATCGACTGCTTCAGCTCGAGGCCCGGCTCGAAGGCGAGCAGGTTCCCGGCCCGGACGGTGAGGTTGCCGTCCTCCAGGTCGTAGGAGTTGACGTCGAACCCGCGGTCGGCGAGCAGGAGCTTGCCCTGCCCCTGCGCGACGATCCAGTCCTGCGCGTACAGCGGGGAGTTGAACGTGTGCGCGACGAGCGAGTCGAGCGGCCCGGCCGAGAGCTGCTCGAACCTGATCTGCCCGTAGTAGGCGATCATCTTCCCCTTCTGCGCGAACCACTGGCCGTTGAGGTCGACGCTGAAGGCGTAGGGGTTGACGTTGTCGTTGACGGGGAGCGTCCCGGGGTTCCAGGTCTGCGTGCCGAACATGCTCACGGTCAGATCTTCCTCTCGCTGGCCTGGACGTAGACGACCCCGGCCCCGCTCAGCTCCAGCTGGAACGCCTCGCCGGAGCCGCGCCCGATCAGGTCGCGCAGCCCCACCGCCGTGGTGAGCTTGTTCTGCACCTGGCCGCGATGGGCCACGTACGCCTGCGGGTCGACGTGCACCGGGCGCTGCGGGGCGATCGGCAGCTCCAGCACGCCGCCGTGCGACAGCACCGCGCACGAGCCGTATCCGGCGAGCGTCGAGGTGAACAGGCCCTGCCCGGTGACCGCGCCGCGCACGATGCCCCGGACGCCGCCCTGCTCGCCCATGAACATCGTCCCGACCTGGAGGGACGTGTCGTGGACCAGTAGCCGGTCGGCCTCCACGTAGAGGGTGTCGGAGCCGTTCAGGTCGATGACGGTGACCTCCAGCCCGCCGTGCCCGAACATCACGCTGCCCTGCCCGGTGACGTGCATCATCGCGCTGTGCTCGCCCGCGACGGCGCGTCCGAGCGCGCCGCCGACGCCCTGCCCGGCCGTCGTGGTCGGCGCGAACGATACGGGCCCGGTGTAGGCGAGCATCGCGCCGCGCTTGCTGTAGACCTCCTGCCCCGGCCCGATCGGCACCTGGAGCATCTTCGAGTTGATCGCCTGATAGCCGGGCATCAGATCTCCAGAATCCCACCGCGCTCGGCGGGCTGGACGTACACCAGCCCGTGCCCCTGGTACCGGAACTGCACGCTTTCCCCCGATCCCTGGCCGATCACCGTCCGCCAGTTGACGTCGGTGACCACGTCCTGCTGGAGCTGCCCGTGATGGCAGACGTAGGCGTGCGGGTCGACGCACAGCGGCGTCTGCGGCGTCACCTCAAGCGCGATCGCCGGGCCGTCGGAGAGGATCGCGACCGTCCCGTGGCCCTCAACCTTGGTGGTGGCGAGGCCCTGCCCCGTGCCCATCCCCCGCAGCCCCACGAACTGGACGCCGGTCTGGAGGTTGCCGTCCAGCGCGAGCAGGCTCTCCGACTCCACGAACAGGGTGTCGCCGCCGAGCTGGACGAGCGTGACCTCCGTCGCCTCGCTCGCCAGGTACACCGTCCCGTGTCCGGTGACCTCCATGAGGGTCATGCCCTCGCCCGCGATCCTCCGCTTGAGGGCGCCGCGCAGGCCCTCGCCGCCCGTCATGCCCTGCCGCTTGAACGCCATCTGGCCCTCGTAGGCGACCATGGAGCCGTTCAGGGCCCGGACCGTCTCGCCCGCCAGGTCGACGGCGAGCATCTTCGAGCCGTTCAATCGAAATCGAGCCACGAAGCGAGAAGATACAGCCCGGCGCGTTGCCGGTCCGCCGCTCCCCAGATCGGGAAGGATGAGGACCATGTGGATCGCTCCCGAACGCCGCAGCCTCAGCAGGTGGGCCGTGCCCGGCGTCGTCCTCGGCGCCGGGGTCGTGGTGGGGGTCGTGCTCGCCGCCGACGGGCGGTCCGGGACGGCCCTCGTCGCCCTCGCCGCCCTGGCGGGGTACGCGGGCTACCTCGCGTACCGGCGCAACGAGCCCGCGCTCCCGCTCAGCGAGGGGTTCGGCTCGGGCACCCGGGCCCGCGCGCACCTGCGCGCGGCGGCGATGACCGGCGACGTGCTGACCGTCGCCGTGGTCGGCGGGCTGACGGTGCAGGCGCTCCGCGGCGCCGACATCTCCGCGTACGCGTGGCTCGCGGCACTCGCCGGAGCCACCTACCTGCTCTCCGCGTTCGTCGGCGGTCGGGGCCTGTGAGCAGCGCGAATTATGCGTTAACTTCTCCTGACGTATCTAGTTTCGGGGGTTGGCGGGCGACATGATGCCGTTGTGTCCGCCGTCGAAGCGATTGACGCCCTCCTTCCGGCGCGGGCGGTGTTCCATCCGGTGGTCGATCTCGGCACCGGCACCGTCGTCGCCGTGGAGGCGCATGCCGCGCCGGTCGGCCCGACCCGCGTCCCGATGCGGGCGGATCCGGCTTCCGAGGACGTGCGGCGCGCGGTCGAGGCCGCCCGCGCCGGCGCCGGCCTCGGCAGCCCGCTGCCGATCCAGATCGGCCTCCGGGCCGAGACCCTCTGCCAGGGGGAGGACGTCCTCGCCGGCCTGCACCGCGGGCTGGCCGAGACAGGACGCCGCCCCCAGGAGATCATCCTCTGCGTGTCCGGGGGCTTCCCGCCCGCGGTGCGCCCCCCACTCACCGCCGCGCTCGGCGGCCTGCGCAGGGCCGGCTACCTGGTCGGCTTCGCGGGCCTCGGCGCCGCGCACGCGCCGCTCGACCTGCTCGTCGACGGCGCCTGCTACCTGCTGAAACTCGATCCGGACCTGGCCCGCAGGGCGATGTCGGAGCCGCGCCGGGCCGCGCTCGTGGACAGCCTCGTCGAACTGGCGCACCGGCTGGAGACGCACGTCCTCGCGCCGCAGATGGCGACCCGCGAGCAAGTGCTGCGGATGCGGGACGCGGGGGTGCGGCTCGTCCAGGGCCCCGCGCTCGCCCCGCCGGAGTGGCGGCCCGGGATGCCGATCCACATCCCGGTCGCCGCGCCCGGCGAGCCCGCCCGGCACGACCTCGGGCTCGGCCCGCGCGTCTCGGAGTTCACGCTGCCCGCGGTGACGATGCCGCACACGGCGACCGCCGGGGAGGTGCTCACCGCGCTGAACTCCGAGACCGGCATCACCAGCATCGTGCTCGTGGACGAGCGGCAGCGCCCCCGCTGCACCGTCGACCGGACGCGGTTCCTGCTGCGGCTCTCGGGGGCCTACGGGCACGCGCTGCACGCCCGGCGCCCAGCGGCGCGGCTCGCCGACCCGCCCCGCCTGGTGCCGCGCACGGTGCCCGCCGTCGCCGCGCTGCGGGCCGCCGGGCGGGAGGACGACCGCGTCTACGACGACCTCGTCGTGGTGGACGAGCTCGGCCGGTGCTTCGGCATCGTCCGGGTCGCCGACCTGATCCGCAGCCTGTCCGGCTGAGATCGTTCCTGCGGGGTCAGCTCGTCCCGGGTGATCCCTTATGGGGGTCCGGCCCGGAAAGTCCGGAGGCGGCCGTCTCCCGCGCGCGGATGGCCGCCTGGACGCGGCTGGTCAGCCCCAGCTTCTGCAGGATCCGGCTGACATGGGTCTTGGTCGTCGTCTCCGCCATGTCCAGGCGGGCGGCGATCTGCCCGTTGGACAGGCCCTCGCCGAGGCACGCGAACACCTCCCGCTCGCGCGGGGTCAGCTCGTCCAGGGGCAGCGGCGCGGGCGGCGCGGGGGCGGCGGAGAACGCCTCGATCAGCCGCCGGGTCACCCGCGGCGCGATGATCCCCTCGCCCGCGGCGACCGTCCGCACCGCCTCCACCAGCCGGTCGGCGTCGACGTCCTTCAGCAGGAACCCGGACGCGCCCGCCCGCAGCGCGCCGAAAACGTACTCGTCCAGGTCGAACGTGGTGAGCACCAGCACGTCGGTGAACCCGGCGATCTCGCGGGTCGCGGCGATCCCGTCGAGGCGGGGCATGCGGACGTCCATCAGCACCACGTGCGGGCGCAGCTCCCTCGCCAGCTCCACGGCCCGCCGCCCGTCGGCCGCCTCGCCGACCACCCGGACCCCCGGCGCCGCGCCGAGGATCAGCACCAGCCCCGCCCGGACCGCCGCCTGATCGTCCGCCACCAGCACATCGATCATGACGCCCCGCCCTGTCCTCGCTCCATTCCGGTCATGGCGCCCGGCCGCCGTTCACCTGGTCGAGGGGGAGTTCGGCGTGGACCCGCCAGCGCTCGCCGTCCGGGCCCGCGTCGAACTCCCCGTCGAGCATCACGGCGCGCTCGCGCATCCCGACCAGGCCGCTGCCGGTGCCCGGCAGCCGGGAGCCGTCCCGGCCGAGCGGGCTCAGCACGTCGATCACCACGCGCCGCCGCGCGTAGGCCACCCGCACGTCGGCGCGGCCGGGACCGGCGTGCTTCAGCGCGTTCGTCAGCGCCTCCTGGACGATCCGGTACGCCGCCAGCTCCACCGCCGCGGGCAGCTCCGGCGGCTCCCCGCTGACCTCCAGGTGCGCCGACAGGTCGGTCCGCGCGGTGTGCCGGACGAGCCGGTCCAGCTCCGCGAGCCGCGGCCGGGCGGCCGGGTCGTCGCCGTCGCCCTCGCGCAGCAGCCCGATCATCCGGCGCATCTCCGCGAGCCCCTGGACGCTGTTCTCCCGGATGACCTCCATGGCGCGGTTGACGCCGTCCCGGTCCAGGTCGGGCACCTTCAGGACGGCCGAGGAGTGCAGCGCCACCGCGCTCAGGTGGTTGGCGATCACGTCGTGCAGCTCGCGGGCCATCCGGGCGCGCTCGGCGGTCACGGCGGCGCGCCGGTCCAGCTCGGCGAGCCGCGCGACCTGCTCGGCGCGGGCCCGCTCGGCCTCCGCCCGGAACCGGTGCTCCCGGACGGCCATCGCGGTCAGCACCGGCGCGACCCACACGAGCCCGGCGACCGCGCCGCCGACCACCCCGGGCGCGACGCCGCGCAGCCCGATCGCGGCGCCCACGGCGACCCCGAGCGCGGCGAGGACGGTCGCGCCGAGCAGCCACTCCGCCGTCCGGCGCCGCCCGTACAGGCTCGCCGCGTACAGCGCGTCGCCGTAGATCATCGCGGTGGCGATGCTCGGCCCGAACGCGACGTCGGCGAAGTTGAACGGGGTCGCCAGCGCGAGGGCGGTGAGGGGCGCCGTGCGGCGCAGCAGCATGGCCGAGCACAGCCCGAGCAGCGGGACGAGGCGCGCCCAGAACGAGGGGTCCCAGTCCTTCGTCCAGGTGGAGTAGCCGTGCGCGGCGAGCATCGTCAGCCCGCCGGCCAGCGCCGCCACGACGATCAGGGCGTCGTGGCGGGTGGTCAGGCGTCGGACGCGGTGCACCGTCCCATCTCAGCATCTCCGGCGCCGTGGCTCGTCCGTCCGGGTGAGGAGGCCCCGTACATCCTTCGGACGACCCCCGGAACCCGCACAGCGGACGACGATTCCCGGCCCCCGGCCCCGGACGATGGAACCGACGGAAAGGGGGTCCACGTGCTCATCGCGGTCATCGCCGGCTGCGAGATCGGCTTCTGGGTCGTCCTCGCGGCCGGGCTCGCCGCCCGCTACCCGCTGCGCCTGCGGCGGACCGGCGCGGCGCTGCTGCTCTGCGTCCCGCTCATCGACCTCGTGCTGCTGGTCGCGACGGCGGTCGACCTGCGCGGCGGCGCGACCGCCGGGTTCGCGCACGGCCTCGCCGCCGCCTACCTCGGCTACTCGGTCGCGTTCGGGCACGGCATGGTCCGCTGGGCCGACGAGCGGTTCGCGCACCGCTTCGCGGGCGGCCCGCCCCCGCGCGGCAAGCCCAAGTACGGCGCCGCCCGGGCCCGCTACGAGTGGCGCGAGTTCGGCAAGGCCGCGCTCGCCACCGCCATCGGCTGCGCCCTGCTCCTCGCCATGATCGCCTGGGTCGGCGACGCCGACCGCACCGCGGCCCTCACCGGCTGGACGGCCCGCCTCGGCCTCGTCCTCGCCATCTGGTCCCTCTGGCCCATAACCCACACCCTCTGGCCCACCAAACCCAAGGACGCCCGGACGCCCGCGCGCCCGGACTGACGGTCGGCACCCCGGACTCCCCCGGACACACGTGAGGCCGCGACCCCTCGGCGGGGCGCGGCCTCACACGGACGCCTTACGGGCGGGGCGGGGTCAGACGTTGAAGCCGAGGGCGCGGAGTTGGTCGCGGCCCTCGTCGGTGATCTTGTCGGGGCCCCACGGCGGGAGCCAGACCCAGTTGATCTTGACGTCCTTGACCAGGCCCTCCAGGGCGCTGTGCGCCTGGTCCTCGATCACGTCGGTGAGCGGGCAGGCGGCGCTGGTCAGCGTCATGTCCAGGACGGCGACCTCGTCGGCGACGTCCACGCCGTACACCAGGCCGAGGTCGACGACGTTGATGCCGAGCTCGGGGTCGACGACGTCCTTGAGGGCTTCGAGGATCTCCTCCTCGGGGACGGCCGTGCCGGTCGATTCGGTCATGGGGCCCTACCTTGCCTCTCCGAGTGCGCGGGCGGTCGCGTCCTTCCACGCCATCCAGGCGAGCAGGGCGCATTTGATCCGGGCGGGGTACTTGGAGACCCCCGCGAAGGCGATGGCGTCCTCAAGGAGGTCCTCGTCGGGGTGGACGTCCTGGCCGCGCGACTGCATCAGCGCCAGGAACTCGTCGCCGACCGCCATCGCCTCCTTGACGGACTTCCCGATGATCAGGTCGGACATCACCGAGGCGCTGGCCTGGCTGATGGAGCAGCCCATCGCGTCGTAGGACACGTCGACGACCGTGGCGGCCTGGCCCTCGCCGTCCAGGTGGACGCGCAGCGTCACCTCGTCGCCGCACGTCGGGTTGACGTGGTGCGCCTCGCCCTCGAACGGCTCCCGCAGCCCCTTGTGGTGGGGGTTGCGGTAGTGGTCCAGGATGACCTCCTGGTACATCGCCTCCAGTTGCATGTCGTCCTTTCCAAGCCTTTCTCGGTGCAACAGGGCGGGCGGTGGGCGTGTTCCGGGTCAGACCGTCCCGAAGAACCGCTGCGCCTGCCGCACCCCGTCGGCGAGGGCGTCGATGTCGCCGAGGGTGTTGTAGAGGTAGAACGTGGCGCGGGTGGTGGCGGGGATGCCGAAGCGGCGGCAGATCGGCCACGCGCAGTGGTGGCCGACGCGGACCTCGACGCCGAGGTCGTCCAGCACCTGCCCGACGTCGTGCGGGTGGATGCCGTCGACGGTGAACGACACCGCGCCGCCGCGCGCCTCGGTGGTGCCGGGCCCGACGATCCGGACGCCGGGGACCTCGGTGAGCCGCTCCAGCGAGTAGCCGATGAGGGCCTCCTCGTGGGCGTGCACCCGGTCCATGCCGATCTCGGAGAGGTACTCGCACGCCGCGCCGAGGCCGATGGCCTGCGCGGTCATCGGCACGCCCGCCTCGAACCGCTGCGGCGGCGGCATGAACGTGGTGCCCTCCATCCGGACGACCTCGATCATGGAACCGCCGGTGATGAACGGCGGCATGGCCTCCAGCAGCTCGCTCCGCCCCCACAGGACGCCGATGCCGGTCGGGCCGAGCATCTTGTGCCCGGAGAAGGCGAGGAAGTCGACGTTCAGCCGGGTGACGTCCACCGGCTGGTGCGGGACGGACTGCGCCGCGTCCAGCAGGACCAGCGCGCCGACCGCGTGCGCGCGCGCGGCGATCAGCTCGATCGGCGGGACGGTCCCGAGCACGTTCGACTGGTGCGTCAGCGCGACGATCCTCGTCCGCTCGTTGACCAGTTCGTCGAGGTGCTCCAGGTCGAGCCGCCCGTCGTCGGTGATGCCGAACCAGCGCAGCGTCGCGCCCGTCCGGCGGCACAGCTCCTGCCACGGGACGAGGTTCGCGTGGTGCTCCATCTCCGACACGACGACCTCGTCGCCGGGGCCGACCCTGAAGCGCTCCGCCTCCGGGCCCGCGGTCGCGGCGTTGCTCATCGCGTACGCGACCAGGTTGATGCCCTCGGTGGCGTTCTTCGTGAACACGATCTCGGCGGGCGTCGCGCCGATGAACCGGGCGATGGACGCGCGCGCGTTCTCGTACGCCTCCGTCGCCTCCTCGGCGAGCAGGTGCGCCCCGCGGTGCGGGGCCGCGTTGTGCCGCTCGTAGAAGTCGCGCTCGGCGTCCAGCACCCGGAGGGGCTTCTGCGACGTCGCGCCCGAGTCGAGGTACACGAGCGGGTGCCCGCCGCGGACCGTGCGCTGCAGGAGCGGGAAGTCCTTCTTCAGCTCCTCCGGCAGGAGGTTCCCGGCGCCCTCCGGCGGCGCGGCCTCCCACGCCGCCCGGTTCGCCTCACTCAGGCTCATAGCGACGCGCCCGCCTTCACGTACTTCTCGTAGCCCTCTTCCTCAAGCTCGTCGGCCAGCTCGGGCCCGCCCTCGGCGACGACCCGGCCGCCCGCGAACACGTGCACGAAGTCGGGTTTCACGTAGCGCAGGATCCGGGTGTAGTGGGTGATCAGCAGCACGCCGGTGTCGCCGGACGCGAACCGGTTGACCCCCTCGGAGACGACCTTGAGCGCGTCGACGTCGAGGCCGGAGTCGGTCTCGTCCAGGACGGCGACCTTCGGCTTCAGCATCTCCAGCTGCAGGATCTCGTGCCGCTTCTTCTCGCCGCCGGAGAAGCCCTCGTTCAGGCTGCGCTGCGCGAACGCCGGGTCGATGGACAGGTCGTCCATCGCCTGCTTCATCTCCTTGGAGAACTCGCGGAGCTTCGGCGCCTCGCCGCGGACGGCGGTCACCGCCGAGCGCAGGAAGTTCGAGACCGACACCCCCGGCACCTCGACCGGGTACTGCATCGCGAGGAACAGCCCGGCGCGGGCGCGCTCGTCGACCGACATGGCGAGGACGTCCTCGCCGTCGAGCGTCACCGTGCCGGAGGTCACCTCGTACTTCGGGTGCCCGGCGACCGCGTACGCGAGGGTGGACTTGCCGGAGCCGTTCGGCCCCATGATCGCGTGGGTCTCGCCGGCCTGCACGGTCAGGTCGACCCCGCGGAGGATCTCCTTCGACCCGTCGGAGCCGTCGCCGACGGAGACGTGGAGGTCGCGGATCTCAAGCGTGGCCATAGTGCGTCGTTGTCCTTATCGTGGGGCCCTAGTCGTCGGCGGCGAGCGAGACGTAGACGTCGCCGTCCTCGACCTTGACCTTGTAGGTGGCGACCGGCTGCGTGGCCGGCGGGTTGGTGGGCTTGCCGCTGCGCAGGTCGAAGCAGGACCCGTGCAGCCAGCACTCGATCGTGCCGTCGTACACCTCGCCCTCCGAGAGCGAGACCTCGGCGTGCGAGCAGATGTCGTTGACGGCGAACACGTCCTCGCCGCTCCGCGCGATCGCGATGGGCGTGTCGTCGACCTCCACGGCGATCGCCCCGTCCGCGGGGACGTCGCCGAGCGCGCAGACCTTCACGTACGTCACCGCGACCTGCCCTTCTGGGCGGCGGCCCCCAGACCCCCGAGGCGGGTGTCCGGTGATCCTCGCTTCGCTCCGGTCATCGGGCCCCCTGATCCAACTCGGCCTCGATCGCCTCGCGGACCTTCTCGCGGACGTCGGGGACCTCGATCCGCTCGACGAGCTGGCCGAGGAACCCGCGGACGACCATGCGCCGCGCCTCGTCGAAGGTGATGCCGCGCGCCTGGAGGTAGAACAGGTGCTCGTCGTCGAGCCGTCCGGACGCCGAGGCGTGCCCCGCGCCCGCGACCTCGCCGGTGAGGATCTCCAGGTTCGGGACGGAGTCGACCCGCGTCCCGTCGGTGAGGACGAGGTTGCGGTTCAGCTCGTAGGTGTCGGTGCCCTCGGCCTCCGCGCGGATGATGACGTCGCCGATCCACACGGCGTGCGCGTCCTGGTCCTGGAGCGCGCCGCGGTAGTCGACGCGGCTGCGGCAGTTCGGGACGGCGTGGTCGACGAGCAGGCGGTGCTCCAGGTGCTGGCCGCCGTCCACGAAGTAGACCCCGTACAGCTCGGCGTCGCCGCCGGGCCCGTCGTAGGACACCGACGGCGAGATCCGCACGACGTCGCCGCCGAGCGACACGTTGTGCGAGACGAACCGCGCGTCGCGGCCGAGGCGGGCGTGCTGGTGGGAGACGTGGACGCTGCCGTCCGCCCAGTCCTGCAGGCTGATCACCGACAGCCGGGCGCCGTCGCCGACGACGAACTCGACGTTGTCGGCGTAGGTCGCGAGGCCGCGGTGGGCGAGCACGACGGTCGCCTCCGCGAACGGCTCGACGATCACCGTCGTGTGCCGGTAGGCGGCGGCCGAGGCGTCCTCGCCGCGCAGCCGCAGCACGGTCGGCGCGGACGCGGCGGTCTCCTTCGGCACGGTCACGACCACGGCCTCGGTGAACGAGTTCCACGCCTGCGCGCTGACCCGGTCGGCGGGGACGTAGGCCGCGCCGAGGCGGGCGTCGTCGCGGCCGACGGTCTCGACCGTCACCTCCGGCGCCGCCTCCGCCTCGACCAGGACCTTGCCGCCCTCCTCGGCGGTGCCGTTGTGCAGGCCGCGCAGGCGGCGCAGCGGGGTGAAGCGCCACTCCTCCTCGCGGCCCGTCGGCACGTCGAAGTCGGCGACCTCGTACGACGCCTTGTCGTGCAGCGTCGACAGAGGCTTCTGCTCCAGCCCCATCAGCCGACGGCTCCTTCCATCTGCAGCTCGATCAGCCGGTTCAGCTCCAGGGCGTACTCCATCGGCAGCTCGCGCGCGATGGGCTCGACGAACCCGCGCACGATCATCGCCATCGCCTCGTCCTCGGTGAGGCCGCGGCTCATCAGGTAGAACAGCTGCTGCTCCGACACCTTGGAGACGGTCGCCTCGTGGCCCATCTCGACGTCGTCCTCGCGGACGTCGACGTACGGGTAGGTGTCGGACCGGCTGATCTGGTCGACGAGCAGCGCGTCGCACTTCACCGTGGACTTGCTGTG
Organism: Actinomadura chibensis NBRC 106107; assembly: GCF_001552135.1. Classification (GTDB taxonomy): domain Bacteria; phylum Actinomycetota; class Actinomycetes; order Streptosporangiales; family Streptosporangiaceae; genus Spirillospora; species Spirillospora chibensis. The sequence goes on from NZ_BCQP01000012.1 coordinate 94,107, forward strand.
CTCGGCGCCCTCCTGGATCTGCACGAGGCCCCGGTAGGACGTCCGCCCGCCGCCGCGCGCCACCGACTTGGAGATGATGCTGGACGAGGTGTTCGGCGCGGCGTGCACCATCTTGGCGCCCGCGTCCTGGTGCTGGTCCTCGCCCGCGAACGCGATGGACAGCGTCTCGCCCTTGGCGTGCTCGCCGAGCAGGTAGACGGCCGGGTACTTCATCGTGACCTTGGAGCCGATGTTGCCGTCGACCCACTCCATGGTGGCGCCCTCGTAGGCGACGGCGCGCTTGGTCACCAGGTTGTAGACGTTGTTCGACCAGTTCTGGATCGTCGTGTAGCGGACGCGGGCGTCCTTCTTCACGACGATCTCCACGACGGCCGAGTGCAGCGAGTCCGACTTGTAGATCGGAGCGGTACAACCCTCGACGTAGTGGACGTAGGAGCCCTCGTCGGCGATGATCAGCGTCCGCTCGAACTGGCCCATGTTCTCGGTGTTGATCCGGAAGTAGGCCTGGAGCGGGATCTCGACGTGCACGCCCGGCGGGACGTAGATGAACGAGCCGCCCGACCAGACGGCGGTGTTCAGCGCGGCGAACTTGTTGTCGCCGACCGGGATCACCGAGCCGAAGTACTCCTGGAAGATCTCCGGGTGCTCGCGCAGGCCGGTGTCGGTGTCGACGAAGATGACGCCCTTCTCCTCAAGGTCCTCGCGGATCTTGTGGTAGACGACCTCCGACTCGTACTGCGCGGCGACGCCCGCGATCAGGCGCTGCTTCTCGGCCTCGGGGATGCCGAGCTTGTCGTAGGTGTTCTTGATGTCCTCGGGGAGCTCCTCCCAGGACGCCGCCTGCTGCTCGGTCGACTTGACGAAGTACTTGATGTTGTCGAAGTCGATGTCCGACAGGTCGGAGCCCCAGGTCGGCATGGGCTTCTTGCTGAACAGCCGCAGCCCCTTGAGGCGCAGGTCGAGCATCCACTCGGGCTCGCCCTTCTTGCCCGAGATGTCGCGGACGACGTCCTCGTTCAGGCCGCGCCGCGCCGAGGCCCCGGCCTCGTCGGAGTCGGCCCAGCCGAACTTGTACCTGTCGAGCCCCTCCAGTTCGGGGTGGGCTGCCGTAGTCATAGGGAGGTCCCTCCGGACTCCTCGTCACTGGTCAGTTCTTCGCTCGCGGCGGGCTCGCCGCCGCTCCGGCCGCTCTCGCCGGTCCCGCAGAGCGAGTGCGGGCTGACGTGGGTGGTGCAGATCCCGTCGCCGTGGGCGATCGTGGCCAGCCGCTGCACGGGCGTCCCGAGCAGGCGGCTGAACGCCTCGGTCTCGGCCTCGCACAGCTCCGGGAACTCCGCGGCGACGTGCGCGACCGGGCAGTGGTGCTGGCAGAGCTGCTCGCCGCCGCCCGGCTGCGGGGCCTTGGCCGCGGCGGCCGCGTAGCCGTCGCCGGACAGCGCCTCGGCCAGCGTGCGGACCCGCTGGTGGAGCGGCGCGTCCTGCACGACGGGCCGGTACCGGCGCTCCAGGTCGGCGATCTGCCGCCGGGCGAACTCGGCGACCGCGCGCTCCCCGGCCGTCTCGGCGAGGAAGCGCAGCGCGCTCGTCGCGAGGTCGTCGTAGGCGTGCACGAACGCGTTGCGCCCGGCGTCGGTGATCGCGAACCACTTGGCGGGGCGCCCCCGGCCGCGCCGGGTCTGCGGCGTCCGCGCCTTGCGGACCTCGATCATGCCCTCGGCCAGCAGCGCGTCCAGGTGCCTGCGGATCGCGGCGGGCGTGAGGCCGACGCGCTCCCCCAGCGTGGACGCCGTGACCGGCCCGTGCTCAAGGATCAGCCGGGCCACCCGGGCGCGGGTGTCGCGCTCGGTGCGGCCGGGCGCGGACGGCACGCCGGCGGACCGCGCACCCGCGGTCTCCGTGCTCGCCCGATCCTCGCTCACGTTTTTCACAACATCAGTGTGCCGTAATTCCTTCCCGGCAAACACCGGAACGCCGATGTCGTACCTCACGCAGGTAAGCCTTACCTAACCTGCGCCTTCGCGTCCTAGGCGGAGGCGGTGCGCGAGGCGACCTGCGGGGCGGCGCCGCGCGGCAGCACCAGCACCGGGCACGCCGAGGCGCGGACGATCTTGCCGGAGCGCTCCCCGAGGAAGACCTTGCGCAGCGGCCCGTCATGGCTGGACATGCAGGCCAGCACCTCGCCGGGCAGCATATCGACCGCGCCGAGCGCCTTGGCGACGCCCGTCCCGGTGACCGTCTCGCGCTCGACGCGCGGGGCGGCGTGCAGGAGCCCGGCGGCGTGGCGCAGGTCGTCCTCCGCCTGGACGCGCTGGCGCTCCATCAGCCCGTCGGCGTCGCGGAACTTCGCGGCGAGGCCGGGCGGCCGGAGCACGAGCGTGAGCAGCCGCAGCGGCACCCCGAGCGACGCGGCGAACGCGGCGGCGCTCGCCAGCGGGCCGTCGGCGCCCGGCCGCCGCCAGTACGCGACGGTCAGCCGCGCCAGCCGGGCGGGCGGGTCGGCGGCGTAGCCGCGCGGGGCGAGCAGGACGGGCACCGGCGAGCCGTGCAGGAGCTGGTCGGCGGTGCTGCCGATGGCGATCCGGCCGCGCCGCCCGCGCGGCGCGGAGCCGATCACGACCAGGTCGGCGGCGGTGTCGCGGGCGATCTCGATGAGGCCGCGCCCGCTGCCGCGGTGGCCGTGGACGCGCCACGTCGGCTCCGGCGCGCCCGTCCCGGCGAGCCGCGCCGCCGCCCGGTCCAGCGCCGCCCGCGACTCGTCCCTGAGGTAGGCGACCCACTCGGCGTCGACCGAGCCGGGGCCGCGCGCGGGCCAGGGCGGCGGATGGACGTTCGCGACCACCAGCGACCCGCCCGCCGACCGGACGACCAGCGCCGCGAGCGCCAGCGCGTCGTCGCCGCGCTCGTCCGGCGAGTAGCCGAGCAGGACGCGCGGCCCGTTCACGGGGCGCTCCGTCCGGACGGCTCGGCCGCCAGGCGCGAATGGCGGCGGCCGTAGAGGAAGTAGGCGGCGAGGCCGACGAGGCTCCACAGCGCGAAGACCGTCCAGGTCACCCCGCCGAGGCCGACCATCAGGTAGACGCAGAACGCGACGCCCGCCAGCGGGGTCAGCGGGTAGAGCGGGGTGCGGAAGCTGCGCGGCAGGTCGGGACGCGTCCGCCGCAGCACGATCACGCCCACGCTGACCAGCGCGAACGCGAACAGGGTGCCGATGCTCGTGGCGTCCACCAGCCGGCCGAGCGGGACGACGGCGCCGAGCGTCCCGATGAACGCGGCCACGATGACGGTGTTGGCGACCGGGACGCGCCGCCGCGGGCTGACCTTCTGGAACACGTCGGGGACGAGCCCGTCCCGCGACATCGCGAACAGGATGCGGGTCTGCCCGTACATGACGGTCAGGACCACGCTGGCGATGGCGATCACCGCGCCGAGCGAGAGGATCATCGACGGCCAGGTGCGCCCGGTCGCCTGGTTCAGCACCTCGGCGAGCGACGCCTCCGAGCCGCTGAGGCTGAACCTCGTCCAGTGCATGGCGGCGACGGCGGCGAGCCCGACCAGCACGTACACGGCCGTGACGATCGCCAGCGACAGGACGATCGCGAGCGGCAGGTCGCGGCGCGGGTTCTTCGCCTCCTCGCCCGCCGTGGAGGCGGCGTCGAAGCCGATGTAGGAGAAGAACACCTTGGACCCGGCGGCGCTGACGCCCGCCCAGCCCATCGGCGCGAACGGGCTCAGGTTCCCCGACTTGAACGCGGTGAAGGCGACCGCGCAGAAGAACAGCAGCACGCCGATCTTGAGGAACACCATGACCGTGTTGGCGGCGGCGCTCTCCGACGTCCCGCGCAGGAGCAGGAACGTCGCGAGCAGCACGACGGCCACCGCCGGGACGTTGACGACGCCGCCCTCCCCCGGCGGCCCGGCCAGCGCCGCCGGGATCGTGAAGCCCGCCGCGTCGTCGAAGAACGCGCTCAGGTAGGCGCCCCAGCCGACCGCGACGGCCGACACCGACACGGCGTACTCCAGCAGCAGGCACCAGCCGCAGACCCACGCGACCAGCTCCCCGAGCGTCGCGTAGGAGTAGGAGTAGGACGAGCCGGACACGGGGATCGTCCCGGCCAGCTCCGCGTACGACAGGGCCGAGAACAGCGCGGTGACGGCGGCGAGGACGAACGACAGCACGACGGCGGGCCCGGCCAGCGGCACCGCCTCGCCGAGGACGACGAAGATCCCCGTGCCGAGCGTCGCGCCGACGCTGAACAGGGTGAGCTGGAGCAGGCTCATCGTCCGCTTCAGCTCGCCGCCCTCGCCCCGGCCGCCCTCGGCGACGATCCGGTCGACCGGCTTCGTCCGCAGCAGGCTCCGCGCGAACGAGACGGGGGCGGGCCTGGTCGGGGCGGTCACAGCGTGCTCGCCAGCGGCCAGGTCGCGTTGGGGGTGACGATCGTGCCGGCCGTCCCGTCGAGGATCTCCACGCACTGGTCGAGCCGCCCGATCGCGGCCATGTCGCCGGTCCGCTCGACGAAGCTCGCCGCCGCCTCGACCTTCGGGCCCATCGACCCGGCGGGGAACTCCTCGGCGCGCAGCTCGTGCGGCGTCGTGTGGGTGATCTCCTCCTGGCGCGGCGTGCCGTAGTGGCGCATCACCCGGGGGACGTCGGTAAGGATCAGCAGGGCGTCCGCGTCCATGCTCTCGGCCAGGACGGACGCGGTGAGGTCCTTGTCGATCACCGCTTCGACGCCCTCCAGCCGCCCGACGTCGTTGCGGAACACCGGGATGCCGCCGCCGCCCGCGCACACCACCACCGTGCCGAGCCGGACCAGCTCCCTGATCAGGCGCGTCTCGATCACCCGCTGCGGGCGCGGGGACGGCACGACGCGGCGCCAGAGCTCCCCGTCCTGGCGGACCGTCCAGCCGTACTCGGCGGCGAGCTTCTCCGCCTCCTCCCGCTCGTAGACCTGCCCGACGAACTTGGTCGGGTTCTCGAACGCCGGGTCCACCGCGGACACCAGCGTCTGGTTGATCATGGCCATGACCTGGCGGCCGGGCAGCGCGTTCTGCAGCGCCTGCAGCATCCAGTAGCCGATCATGCCCTGGGTCTCGGCGCCGATCGTGTCCAGCGGGTACGGCCGGGTCAGGTTCGGGTCGTTGACGCTCTCCAGCGCCAGCACCCCGACCTGCGGGCCGTTCCCGTGCGTGACGATCAGCTCGTGCCGCTCGGCGAGCGGCGCCAGCGCCCGCACCGCCCGGTCGACGTTGGCGCGCTGCAGGTCGGCGTCGGGCGTGTCGCCCCGCTCCACCAGCGCGTTCCCACCGAGCGCGACGACGACGCGCATCCTGCCCCCTTCCCCTCCCGCGCTCCGGCCGGTCAGCCGAGCGTCGCGACCATGACCGCCTTGATGGTGTGCATCCTGTTCTCCGCCTCGTCGAAGACGATGGAGGCGTCCGACTCGAACACCTCCTCGGTGACCTCCAGGGCGTCCAGGCCGGTCTTCTGGAAGATCTGCTCCCCCACGACCGTGTCCCGGTTGTGGAAGGCGGGGAGGCAGTGCATGAACTTCACGTCCGGGTTGCCGGTCGCGCGCATGACCTCGGCGTTGACCTGGTACGGGCGGAGCAGCGCGATCCGCTCGTCCCACCGCTCGGCGGGCTCGCCCATCGACACCCACACGTCGGTGATCACGAAGTCGGCGCCGCGGACGCCCTCGGCGACGTCCTCGGTGAACCGGAGGTCAGCGCCGGTCGCGGCCGCGACCTCGGCGGACGGCTTGACGACGCTCTCCTCGTCCGGCCAGAGGGCGCGCGGCGCGACGACGCGGACGTTCACGCCCGCCAGCGCGCCCGCCGCCACGTAGCTGTGGCCCATGTTGTTGCGCGCGTCGCCGAGGTAGGCGAACGTGACGCCGTCCAACGTCCCGCCGCTGTGCTCGCGCATGGTGAGCAGGTCGGCGAGCATCTGCGTCGGGTGCCACTCGTCCGTCAGGCCGTTCCACACCGGGACGCCCGCGTACGCCGCCAGTTCCTCCACGAGCTTCTGGCTCGACCCCCGGTACTCGATGCCGTCGAACATGCGGCCGAGGACGCGGGCCGTGTCCTTCATCGACTCCTTGTGGCCGATCTGCGTGCCGCTCGGGTCGAGGTAGGTGACGTGGGCGCCCTGGTCGTGCGCGGCGACCTCGAACGCGCAGCGCGTCCTGGTGGAGGTCTTCTCGAAGATCAGCGCGATGTTCCGGCCGGTCAGCGCCGGGACCTCGGTGCCGCCGCGCTTGGCGGCCTTCAGGTCGGCGGCGAGGTCGAGCAGGGCCCCGAACTCCCCCGGCGTGAAGTCGAGCTCCCTGATGAAGCTGCGCCCGCGAAGGTCGAACGCCATCGTCCACTCCTCAGTCATGCGGGAATCGTCCCGCGGTCAGGCGTCCCGTTCGAGCGGGCAGGTCATGCAGCGGGGCCCGCCGCGCCCCCGGCCGAGCTCGCTGCCCCGGATCGTGATGACCTCGATCCCGTTGCGGGCCAGGTGGTCGATGCTGGTCGCGTTGCGCTCGTAGGCGACGACGACGCCGGGCGAGACGGCGAGGACGTTGGCGCCGTCGTCCCACTGCTCGCGCTCGGCGGAGAACACGTCCTGCGTCGGGACGAGCACCTTGACGTCGTCCAGGCCGAGGGCCGCCGCGATGACGCGGTGCATGTCCTCCGGCGGATGGTCGGTGATCTTCAGTTCCTTCTCGGTGTCGCCCGGCTCGACGGTGTGCGACGGCAGCATCCCCATCCCCGCGTACTTGGTGAACACGCCGTGGTCGACCATGGTCATCACGGTGTCGAGGTGCATGAACGCCCGCTTCTGCGGCATCCGCAGCGCCACGATCTTCTGGCACGACCCGGCGGCGAACAACGACTGGGCGAGCATCTCGACCGCCTGCGGCTGCGTCCGCTCGCTCATCCCGACCAGCACCGCCCCGTCGCCGATCACGAGGACGTCGCCGCCCTCCAGCGTCGCCGGGGCCATCGCCGTCCCGCTGTTCCACACGTGGAACCCGCCCGCCTCCGGCCTGCCGTACCCGGACGCGAACAGCGGGTGCCAGCGGTAGATCGCCTCCATGTTCACGGTCTCGCGCATCCGCGCCTTCATGCGCATCGTGTTGATCGAGACGCCGTCGTAGATCCAGCAGGACGTGTCCCGCGTGAACAGGTGGTTGGGCAGCGGCGTGAGGACGAACCCGTCCGTCCCGATGGAGTGGAACGCGATGGACGCGGGCTCCTCCATCCGCTCCAGCATCTCCCGCTTGGTGATGCCGCCGATCAGGAACGCGGCCAGCTCGTCGACCTCCATGGCGTCGAAGCAATTGCGGATCGCGTCGGTGGCGAGCGGCCCGTACCAGTGCGGGTCGACGACCGCGTCGAGGACGTGCTTGCGCGCCTCCGGGATCCCGATCGTCTCGCGCAGCAGGTCCAGCAGCAGGTACGTGCGGACGCCCTGGGCGCGCAGGACGTCCTCGAACTCCTCGTGCTCCTCCACCGCCCGCCGCACCCACAGGACGTCGTCGAACAGCAGCCCGGCGGCGTTGGACGGGGTGAGCCGCTTCAGCGACAGCTCGGGCCGGTGGATCAGGACCCCGCGCAGCCGCCCGACCTCCGAACCGACATGGAACGGCATCCCCCACCTCCTCCGGCGCGGCCACGGCGCCGCACCGCCCCGGCCGCCGGGACGGGCCCGGCGACACGGCGGGAATTCCCCCCGCTCAGGCGGGCGAAACTAGATCCACTTCAGCCCCGTGGCTTTGCCCGGCCTTTCCCGGCCGCCGCGGCGGTGCCGGGGGCCGGGCCCGCCCGCCCCGGATCTAGACTCGTCGGCATGACACCCCCCGGAGACGGCGCTGTCGAGCTGCACCGGCTCGTGAAGCGCTACGCCGCGGCGGGCGGCGAACGCCGGGCCGTGGACGGCCTCTCGCTCAGCGCCGCCCGGGGCGCGGTCACCGCGCTGCTCGGCCCGAACGGCGCGGGCAAGACGACCACGATCGAGATCTGCGAGGGGTTCCGGCGGGCCGACTCGGGGACCGTCCGCGTCCTCGGCCTGGACCCCGCCGCCGACGGGCGGGCGCTCAAGCCGCGGGTCGGCGTGATGCCGCAGTCCGGAGGCGTGCCGGGCACAGCGCGCGCGGGCGAGTTCCTCCGGCTCGTCGCGTCGTTCCACGCCTCCCCGCTCGACCCCGCCGCGCTGCTGGATCGGCTCGGCCTCACCGAGCACACCCGCACCCCGTACCGGCGCATGTCGGGCGGGCAGCAGCAGCGCCTGTCGCTGGCCGTCGCCGTGGTCGGACGCCCCGAGCTGGTCTTCCTCGACGAGCCCACCACCGGCCTCGACCCGCAGGCCAGGCACGCCGCCTGGGAGCTGGTCGAGGAGCTGCGCGCAGCCGGGGTGTCGGTGGTGCTGACCACGCACAACATGGACGAGGCCGAGCGCCTGTCCGACCACGTGGTGATCGTCGACCACGGCAAGGTCGTCGCCGAGGGCGCGCCCGAGGAGCTGACGGGCGCGGAGCGGCAGCTGCGGTTCCGGGCTCGGCCCGGGCTCGGGCTGGAGGAGCTGCTGTCGGCGCTGCCCGCGGGGAGCGCGGCGAAGGAGTCGCCCGCCGGGCACTACCTCATCGAGGCGGACGTCGACCCCGGCCTCCTCGCCACCGTCACCGCCTGGTGCGCGTCCCACGGCGTCCTCACCGAGGACCTGCGGATCGAGCGCCGCACCCTGGAGGACGTCTTCCTCGAACTGACCGGACGGGAGCTGCGCCCGTGACCGCCCCGCTCGACCTGTCCCCCGCGCCGGGGGCCGCGCCGCTGCCGCGGATGATCCTGTCCCAGGCGGCCTACGAGGTGCGCGCCGTGCTGCGCAACGGCGAGCAGCTGCTGCTGACGCTGATCATCCCGGTGGTGCTGCTCACCCTGTTCAGCGCCACGTCCCTGCTCGACCTCGGGCCGGGCGACCGGGTCGACTTCCTCGCGCCGGGCGTCCTCGCGCTCGCGGTGATGTCCACGGCGTTCACCGGGCAGGCGATCGGGACGGGCTTCGAACGCCGGTACGGCGTCCTGAAGCGGCTCGGCGCCACGCCGCTGCCGCGCGGCGGGCTGATCGCCGCGAAGACGCTCAGCGTGCTCGCCGTCGAGACGGTGCAGGCCGCGGTGATCTGCGCGGTGGCGCTGGCGCTCGGCTGGCACCCGCACGGCGACCCGGGGTCGGTGCTGCTCCTGCTGCTGCTCGGCACGGCCGCGTTCAGCGGGTTCGGGCTGCTGATGGCGGGCACGCTCCGGGCGGAGGCGACCCTCGCCGCCGCGAACCTCGTCTACATCCTGCTGCTCGCGGTGGGCGGCGTCGTCTTCCCGCTGGACAAGTTCCCCGGCGGGGTGCGGGACGCCCTGGAGCTGCTGCCCATCTCCGCGCTGGCCGAGGGGCTGCGGGACGTCCTGCGGGACGGCGCGGCCCTGCCGGGCACGCCGATGCTCGTCCTCGCGGTGTGGGCCGCCGCGGGCCTCGCCCTCGCCGCCAGGTTCTTCAAATGGGAGTGACGGGGGTGGCGGATGGCGTCCGCTGAGGCGCCGGGCTCGTACGGGGGCGCGTCCCGGGCGGCGGGCCGCGCCCGCGCCCGCGCGCTGTCGCTCGGATCGGTGCCGCCGCCCGCGCTGATCCTGCTCGGCATCATCTCGCTGCAGGTCGGGGCGGGCCTCGCCAAGCACCTGTTCGACCGGCTGCCGCCGAGCGCCATCGTCTTGATGCGGCTGCTGACCTCGGCGGTCGTCCTCGGGTTCCTCGCCCGGCGGGCGCTGCGGACGGTGCTGCGCGACCACTCCCGCTCCAGCCTCGCCATCGCCGCCGGGTTCGGGCTGGCGCTGGCGCTGATGAACTTCTCGATCTACCAGTCGTTCGCGCGGATCCCGCTCGGCGTCGCGGTGACGATCGAGTTCCTCGGGCCGCTGACGGTGTCGATCGTCGCGTCCCGGCGGCCGCGGGACGCGCTGTGGGTCGTCCTCGCCGGGGCGGGCGTCGTGATGCTGGCGCGCGGCGGCTCCGGCGGCCTCGACCCGGTCGGCATCGCGTTCGCGCTCCTCGCCGGGACGTGCTGGGCCGGGTACATCCTGCTCACCGCCGCGACCGGCAAGCGGTTCTCCGGCTCTACCGGCCTCGCGGTCGCGAGCGTCGTCGGGACGGTCGCGATCCTGCCGCTCGGCGTCGCGTCCGCCGGGACGGCGCTGCTCGACCCGCGCCTGGTCCTGGTCGGCGTCGGCGTCGGGCTGCTGTCGTCGGTGATCCCGTACTCGCTGGAGCTGGAGGCGCTGCGGCGGATGCCCGCGCGGGTGTTCGGCGTCCTGATGAGCCTGGAGCCCGCCGTCGCCGCGCTGGTCGGGCTGGCGCTGCTCGGCGAGGTCCTCACCGGACGGCAGTGGGTCGCGATCTGCTGCGTCATCGTCGCCTGCGCCGGGGCGACCCGCGGCCAGAAGAACCCTCCAGAGGCCCCCGAGGCATGACGCCGGTGGGCCCGTACCGGCGGGCGGCGTCGGCGCCGCGGACGGGCGCGGTGGCGGGGTGTCGGCGCGGCGTGGAAGGATCGGAGGCGTAGCGATCGTCCAGCGGAGGGGAGCAGCCGTGGCCGGCCGGAGCGAGGAGCAGGGGATGCCGCCCGAGTTCTTCGAGGCGGGGTCGCCGTCGTTCGTCGACCTGCTGCGCCTCCACTCCCCCGAGCTGCTGCCGGTGAACCGGGTGCCGGACGGCGACGTGCCCGAGCTGCCGCACGGGACGACCGTCCTCGCGCTCACGTTCCCCGGCGGCGTCATGATGGCGGGCGACCGGCGCGCCACCCAGGGCAACCGCATCGCCTACCGCGAGCTCGACAAGGTGCAGCGCGGCGACGAGTACTCAGCCGTCGCGTTCGCCGGGACGGTCGGGCTGGCGCTGGAGATGGTCCGGCTGTTCCAGGTGGAGCTGGAGCACTACGAGAAGATGGAGACCGTCCCGCTGTCGCTGCCGGGCAAGGCCCGCAGGCTCGGCGCGGTCATCCAGGCGAACCTCGCGCAGGCGCTGCAGGGGCTCGCGGTCGTCCCGCTGCTCGCCGGGTACGACCCCGACGCCGACGAGGGACGCATCTACACCTACGACATCACCGGCGCCCCGCAGGAGGCCCGCCACTTCCACGCGGACGGCTCCGGCTCCCCCTACGCGGCGGGCGCGCTGAAGAAGCTGTACCGCACCGACCTGTCCCTGGAGGACGCGGCGACGGTCTGCGTCCAGGCCCTGTACGACGCGGCCGACGACGACACCGCGACGGGCGGCCCGGACCCGGCGCGCCGCATCTACCCGACGATCGCCGTCGTCACCGCCGACGGCTACCGGCGGCTGCCCGACGAGCAGGTGTCCGCGATCGCCGACGAGGTCCTGCGGGCCCGCCTGGACGCCCCGAACGGCCCGGTCGCGCCGCTGCGCTGAGCCGCACCGGGGGGCCGCGCCGGGCCGGGGAGTGTCGTACCCGGCTCCTAGACTCGAAGGCATGGCACGGGCGAACGACGAGGCTGCGGCCCTCATCCAGGAACTGGCCGACCTGCTGTCCATCACCGGCGGCGACGCGTTCAAGATCAGGGCGTACGAGAAGGCCGCGCGGGCGATCGCGGGCCATCCCGGCGACGTCTCCGAGCTCGACCTCGCCGGGCTGCGCAAGATCCCCGCGGTGGGCGAGGCGATCGCGAAGAAGGTCCTCGACTACACGAGCACCGGGACGATCCGCCAGGTCGAGGAGCTGCGCACGCAGATCCCCGCCGGGGTGCGGGCGCTGACCGCCATCCCCACCCTCGGCCCGAAGAAGGCCCTCACCGTCTACGAGGAGCTCGGCATCTCCTCCGTGGACGACCTCGCCGCCGCGATCAAGGAGGGGCGGCTGCGCGGCCTGAAGGGCTTCGGCGCCAAGACCGAGGAGAACATCCTGCACGGCATCGAGCTGATGCGCAGCTCGGGCGAGCGCGTCCTGCTCGACGCCGCCGCGGGCGTCGCCGACGAGGTGGTCGCCGTGCTCTCCGGGCTGCCGGAGGTCGAGCGGTGCGAGCACGCGGGCTCGCTGCGCCGGATGCGGGAGACGATCGGCGACGTGGACGTCCTCGCCGCGTCCCGCGACCCGAAACCGGTCATGGCGGCGTTCACGGCGCTGCCGTTCGTCGCGGAGGTCGTCGCGAGCGGCGAGAAGAAGACGTCGATCCGCACCGCGAAGGGACTCCAGGTCGACCTGCGGGTCGTCCCGCCCGAGTCGTGGGGCGCGGCGCTGCAGTACTTCACCGGCTCGCAGGCGCACAACATCCGCACCCGCGAGATCGCGGTGAAGGCGGGGCTCAAGCTGTCCGAGTACGGCCTGTTCGAGGCCGAGTCGGACGAGCTGATCGTCTCGGCGACCGAGGAGGAGGTCTACGAGCGGCTCGGCCTGCCCTGGATCCACCCGGCCCTCCGCGAGGACACCGGCGAGATCGAGGCCGCCCTCAGGGACGACCTGCCCCGCCTCGTCACCGTCGACGACCTGCGCGGCGACCTGCACAGCCACACCGACCTCACCGACGGCGTCGCCTCCCTCGCCGACATGGTCGCCGCCGCGCGCGCCCGCGGCCTGGAGTACTACGCGATCACCGACCACGCGCCCGACCTCGTGATGCAGCGCATGACGGACGAGAAGATGCTCGCCCAGCGCGCCCAGGTCGCCGAGCTGCAGAAGGAGTACCGCGACCTCACGCTCCTGCACGGCACCGAGCTGAACATCGGCCCGGAGGGCGGCGTCGACTGGGACGCCGACTTCCTCTCCGGCTTCGACGTGTGCGTCGCATCCATCCACTCGCACTTCACGCAGGACCAGGAGACCATGACGCGGCGGCTCGTCCGCGCCTGCGAGAACCCGCACGTCCACGTCATCGGACATCCGACGGCCCGCAGCATCGGCCGCCGCCCGCCGGTCGACGCCGACTGGGACGAGGTGTTCCGCGCCGCCGCCCGCACCGGCACCGCGATGGAGATCGACTCGTTCCCCGACCGGCTCGACCTGCCCGCCGACCTGATCCGCCGCGCGAAGCGGTTCGGCGTGAAGTTCTCGGTCGACACCGACGCGCACTCGCTCGGGCACCACCGCAACATCCGCTACGGCGTCGGCACCGCGCAGCGCGGCTGGCTGACCCCCGACGACGTGATCAACACCTGGCCGCTCGACCGCCTCCGCGCGTTCCTCAAGAAGCGCTGAGCGAGGGGCGTCAGGCGGGCTGCGGGGCCTCCGCCTGCGCGGGCTCCGGCGCGGGCGCGGCGCCGTCGGCGACCGGCGCCGGTCCCCGGTCGCGGAGGGCGAAGAAGAGCCGGAACGCCGTGATCCACATCAGCACCGCGCCGAGCATGTGCAGCAGCACGAGGCCCTCGGGGACGCCGAGCGCGTACTGGATGTAGCCGATCGCGCCCTGGACCACGATGATCGCGGCCAGCTCGTGCGCGCGGCGGCGCGCCGCCGCCGGGGCGCCGGTCCGGTGCAGGACGAGGATTGCGACCAGCGTCAGCCCGATCGTGACCCAGGCCAGCTCGCCGTGGACGCGGGCGACGTCGGTGATGTCGAAGCCGTACCGGCGGGACTCGGCGTCCCCCGCGTGCGGCCCGGTGCCGGTGACGACGGTGCCCGCGACGAGCACCGCCGCGCACGACACGAGCAGCGCGGCGGCGAGGCGGCGCGTCCACGGCCCGGCGAGCGGGCGCGGCGGCGCGTCGCCCTCCCCCGCGCGGACCCACAGCGCCACGCAGAAGACCAGCAGCGCGGGCGAGACCAGGAAGTGCAGCGACACGGCCGCCGGGTGGAGCTTCGTCAGGACGACGATCCCGCCGATGACCGCCTGCGCGACCACGCTCATGGGCTGCGCCAGCGCCCACCACACGAGGTCCTTCCGGCGGGGGCGCAGCCGCAGCGCGGCGACGAACACGAGCACCCCGACGCCCAGCACCACGAACGTGATCAGCCGGTTGCCGAACTCGATCGACATGTTGAGCCAGTGGTGCTCGGGGTCGTGCGTCGGGACGAGGCTGTCGCCGGAGCAGCGCGGCCAGTCGGGGCAGCCGAGCCCGGACTTGGTCACCCGCACGGCGCCCCCGCTGACGACGATCACCACGTTGCCGAGGACGCCGAGGAGCGCGAGCAGCCGCAGCGACCCGGCGGTCGGGCGCCACACGGCGTCCCGGGTCCGGGTCAGGAGGGAGGAGGTCCGACGCTCTGCCACGGCACCAATCGTATGGCCGCCCCGCCGCACCCCCGCTCCGCCCCCCGCCGAGCGCCCGGGCCCGGTCAGTAGCCGGGGCGCGGGGGGCCTCCGTAGGGCCCGTACGGGCCCTGCGGCGTGAAGCCGGACGGTCCCGGCCCCGCCCACGGCGGGCCGCCGAGGCGGCTCGCGCCGGGGCGCGGCGGCGTCCGCAGGAACGCCTGCCTGGCCAGCGCCATCAGGTTCAGCAGCGAGTCGCGGCGGGTGACGAACCAGGCGGGCTCGGCCACGCCGCGGTCGGCGCGCTTGTGCAGCAGCGCCAGCTCGGTCGCGGCGAGCTGGTAGTCGGTCATGGCGCGGGCGGCGGGCGGGCCGCCGACGGCGCGGGCCCAGCGGCGGGCGGCGCGGCGGGACGGCAGCGAGCGCAGCATCCGCACGTCCTGCGGCGTGACGAGGCCCGTCCCGGCGTACATCGGCAGGTACGCCTCGATGCGCCGGACGGTCCCCCGCCGCTCCACCAGCACGATGACCATCAGGACGACCAGGACGCAGAAGTCCAGCAGGTAGACGACGCCGAGCCCGCCGAGCCCGTACGAGGCGGCGCCGTTCCACAGCCCGTGCAGGACCATCGCGCCGAGCAGCCCGGCGAGCGGCGCGAGGATCTGGAAGCGCCGGTGCGTGGCGGCGTAGGCGACGCCGAGCCCGGTCATCGAGGTGAACAGCGGGTGGCTGAGCGGCGCGACCAGGCCGCGCAGGATGAACACGGCCTGGAGCTGCTGGGCCCCGCCCTCCTCGAAGGCCCGCATGTAGTAGGTGATGTTCTCCATCATGGCGAAGCCGAGGCCGACCATGGCGGCGTAGATGATCCCGTCGGCGAACCCGTCGATCTCGTTGCGGCGGAACCACAGCAGCCCGAACAGGACGGCGCCCTTCAGCGTCTCCTCGATGACCGGAGCGCCGAACGTGGCGCTGACGAAGTGCCCCTCCGTCTCGCCGAAGACGGGCACGGTCACGTACAGCAGTCCGAGGGTGTTGAGGACGAGCGCGCCGAGCACCGCGATCCCCGCGCCCCACAGGAAGGAGAAGGCCAGGGCGCGCGGCGGCTCCGGCTCCAGCCGGTCGAGGGTGAGCGCGAGGGCGACCAGCACGGGGATGGGCAGGATGGCGAGGACGACCCCGACCCAGAACCCCGCTCCCCCGAGGGCGACGTCCGCGCCGAGCGCGATCAGCACGCACAGCCCCGAGACGGTCATGCCGATGATCATGCCGACCGGGGGCCGGCCGGGCACCCGGCCCTCCAGCACCGCCTTGGGGTCAAGTTGCGCCATGCCGCAGAGCGTAACCGCCGGTCGTCCGGAGCGCTAAGGCCGCCCCGACACGGACGGTGACCGCCCGGCGACCCGGCTCAGCGCAGGATCGGGTCGACGGCGACGGCCGTGAACAGCAGCGCGAGGTACACGTTGGACAGGTGGAAGAACCGCATCGGACGCAGGTGGACGCCCGTCACCCCGGCCCGCACGGCGCGCAGCAGCCGGTGCCCCTCGGCGAGGAACACGAGGCCGAGGACGACGGCGACCGCCCCGTACACCGGGCCCATCCCGGCCACCGGCCACAGCAGCAGCGAGCACGCCACGGTGGCGTAGGTGTAGACGAGGCTCTCGGTGACGACGCGGCGCTCGCTCGCGACGACCGGCAGCATCGGGACCTTGGCGACCGCGTAGTCGTCGCGGTAGCGCATCGCGAGCGTCCAGGTGTGCGGCGGCGTCCACAGGAACACGACGCCGAACAGCACGAGCGGCGTCCAGGCGAGGCCGCCGGTGATCGCGGCCCAGCCGATGAGGACGGGCATGCACCCGGCGATCCCGCCCCACACGACGTTCTGCGAGGTGCGGCGCTTGAGGAGCAGCGAGTACACGAAGACGTAGAACAGGATCGCGAACAGCGACCCGGCGGCGGCGACCGGGTTCACGGCGAGCAGGAACCCGGCGGTGGACACCGCCGCGAGCGTGATCCCGAAGATCAGCGCGCGGGCCGGGGTGACCTGGTGGCGGGCCAGCGGGCGGCGCCGGGTGCGGCGCATCTTCGCGTCGATGTCGCGGTCGATGTAGCAGTTGATCGCGTTCGCGGCGCCCGCGGACATGGTGCCGAACGCCAGCGTCAGCAGCACGGTGGACAGCGGCGGGACGCCCCCGTCCGCGAGGAACATCACCGGGATGGTGGTGATCAGCAGCAGCTCGATCACCCGCGGCTTGGTCAGCGCCACGTACGCGCGCAGCCGCGCGCCGAGGGTCCGCGCCTCCGCCGGCTCTGCGGCGGCCACCGGCACGAGCGGCGCCGCCGGCGCCCCCGGCGCCTGCGAGTCGAGGTCGACCTCGACCCCGCGCTTGTTACTGAGCACCGTCACAATCGGGTCCACGTCCAACTAGGGATGGGAAATCGCGTACCAGGTCGGCGGCGCCCCCGCGATCCGGGCCGGCCTCGGCTGGTTCGATTTCGGCTTCGTTCCTGCCGCGGCCGCTGTCGTCAACCGCGCAATCACTGTAGTGCGCCCCCTCCGCGACCCTTGCACCGGGTGGCGCGGACGCGCCGCGCGCGCCTCCCGCCGCGTCCCGGGAACGTCACCCGCGCGGTGGTTAGCGCGCGGGCCGTCCGGGCAAGGGTGGTGCGGCCCGTCCGCGCGATAGGCTCGCCACGGGGCGCGGCATGGATCTTCGCGGGCCGCGAACGGGGCCGGCACGGGGCGCCGGGAGGCCGGGGAAGCGCGGCGCGCCGCCGGACGTCGCCGACCACGGGGCGCGGGGGCGGACGGACGCGGCACAACATCACAGTGTGGATCTTCACATCGGTTCGAGAGGAGCCTGGCGTTCCGTGAGCAGGAACAACAGCACGTTTGAGTGGTCCGACCAGGACCGGCGGGCCGTGGACGTGGTCCGCGCCCTCGCCATGGACGCGGTCGAGGAGGCGGGCTCCGGCCACCCGGGCACGGCGATGAGCCTCGCGCCCGCCGCCTACCTTCTGTTCCAGCGGTTCCTCCGGCACGACCCGACGGACCCGCACTGGCCCGGCCGCGACAGGTTCGTGTTGTCCTGCGGCCACTCCAGCCTGACCCTCTACATCCAGCTCTACCTGTCCGGCTACCCGATGACGCTGGACGACCTGAAGTCGCTCCGCAAGTGGGGCAGCCTCACCCCCGGCCACCCCGAGCACGGCCACACGGCGGGCGTCGAGACGACGACGGGGCCGCTCGGCCAGGGCGTCGCGAACGCGGTCGGGATGGCGATGGCGGCGCGCCGCGAGCGCGGCCTGTTCGACCCGGACGCGCCGGAGGGCGAGTCCCCCTTCGACCACACGATCTGGGCGTTCGCCTCCGACGGCGACATCGAGGAGGGCATCAGCCACGAGGCGAGCTCCCTCGCGGGCCACCAGCGCCTCGGCAACCTGGTGCTGCTCTACGACGACAACCACATCTCGATCGAGGACGACACCGCGATCGCGCTGTCGGAGGACGTCCGGGCCCGGTACGCGGCCTACGGCTGGGACGTCCACCACGTCGACTGGACGGCGAACGGCGACTACGAGGAGAACGTCGCCGCGCTGGCCGCCGCGTTCGCCGCCGCGAAGGCCGAGACGTCCCGCCCGTCGTTCATCGCGCTGCGCACGATCATCGGCTGGCCCGCGCCGAACAAGCGGAACACCGGCAAGATCCACGGCTCGGCGCTCGGCGCCGACGAGGTCGCCGCGACCAAGCGCATCCTCGGCATGGACCCGGCCGAGACGTTCGCCGTCCCCGAGGACGTCCTCGCCCACGCGCGCGAGGTCAGCGAGCGGGGCCGCGCCGAGCACGCCGCGTGGGACGAGGCGTTCGCGGCCTGGCGCGCGGCGAACCCGGTGCGGGCCGCCGAGTACGACCGGATCTCCACCCGCACGCTGCCCCCGGGCTGGGAGACCGCGCTGCCGGAGTTCGAGGCGGGCAAGGCCCTCGCGACGCGGGCCGCGTCCGGCGAGGTGCTGGCGGCGCTGGCGCCGGTGCTGCCGGAGCTGTGGGGCGGCTCGGCCGACCTGGCCGAGAGCAACAACACGACGATGAAGGGCCAGCCGTCCTTCATCCCCGAGGAGTTCCAGACCAAGGAGTTCCCGGGCGACCGGTACGGCCGCACGCTGCACTTCGGCGTCCGCGAGCACGCGATGGGCGCGATCTGCAACGGCATCGCGCTGCACGGCGGCACCCGCCCGTACGGCGGCACGTTCCTGATCTTCAGCGACTACATGCGCCCGGCGGTGCGGCTGGCCGCGCTGATGAAGCTGCCGGTCACCTACGTGTGGACGCACGACTCGATCGGCCTCGGCGAGGACGGCCCGACCCACCAGCCGGTCGAGCACCTGTGGGCGCTGCGCGCGATCCCCGGCCTGGACGTCGTCCGCCCGGCGGACGCGAACGAGACGGCGGTCGCGTGGCGGACCGTCCTCGGGCACACCGACCGGCCCGCCGGGCTCGCGCTGACCCGGCAGAAGCTGCCGACGCTCGACCGCAGCGGCGGCCTCGCGTCCGCGGAGGGCGTCGCGAAGGGCGGCTACGTGCTCGCCGACGCCGACGGCGGCCGGCCCGACGTGATCATCATCGCGACCGGCAGCGAGGTCGAGCTCGCCCTGGAGGCGCGCGACACGCTGCAGGCCGAGGGCACCCCCACCCGGGTCGTGTCGATGCCGTGCGTGGAGTGGTTCGAGGAGCAGACCGACGCCTACCGGCAGGAGGTGCTCCCGCCCGGGGTGAAGGCCCGCGTGTCGGTCGAGGCGGGGATCGCGCTCGGCTGGCGCGCCTACGTCGGCGACGCCGGCGAGTCGGTGAGCCTGGAGCACTTCGGCGCGTCGGCCGACTACAAGACCCTGTTCCTGCAGTTCGGCATCACCTCCGAGCGGGTCGTCGCGGCGGCGAAGGCCAGCCTGATCAGGGCGTCGGTGAAGGACGCGGGACGCGGCGAGACCACCGGCAACTAGGAGCGTGAGGAGCAGAGCGATGAGCGACATCCTGAAGCGGCTCTCCGACGAGGGCGTCTCGATCTGGCTGGACGACATCAGCCGCGACCGGCTGCGCACCGGCAACCTGGCCGAACTGGTCAAGGACCGGCACGTCGTCGGCGTCACGTCCAACCCGACGATCTTCGCCAAGGCGCTGAGCAAGGGCACGGCCTACGACGACCAGGTCCGCGACCTCGCGGTGCGCGGCGTGGACGTCGAGGAGGCGTCCCGCGCGATCACCACCTACGACATCCGCTGGGGCTGCGACGTGCTGCGCCCCGTCTACGACCGGACCGACGGCCTCGACGGCCGCGTGTCCATCGAGGTCGACCCGCGGCTCGCCCGCGACACCCGCAAGACGATCGCCGAGGCGCGGGCGCTGTGGTGGCTGGTCGACCGGCCGAACCTGTTCATCAAGATCCCCGCGACGGAGGAGGGCCTCGCCGCGATCACCTCGACGCTCGCCGAGGGCATCAGCGTGAACGTGACGCTGATCTTCTCGCTGGAGCGCTACGGCAAGGTCATCGACGCGTTCTTCGCGGGCCTGGAGCAGGCGCGGGAGAACGGGCACGACCTGTCGGGGATCGCGTCGGTGGCGTCGTTCTTCGTCAGCCGGGTCGACACCGAGATCGACAAGCGGCTCGACAAGATCGGGTCGGACGAGGCGAAGGCGCTGCGCTCCAAGGCGGGCGTCGCCAACGCGCGGCTGGCGTACGCGCTGTACGAGGAGAAGTTCGGCACCGACCGGTGGAAGGCGCTGAAGGACGCGGGGGCGCGCCCGCAGCGTCCGCTGTGGGCCTCGACCGGCGTGAAGGACCCGAACCTCAAGGACACGCTGTACATCGACGAGCTGGTCGCGCCCGGCGTGGTCAACACCATGCCGGAGGCGACGCTGGACGCCGAGGCCGACCACGGCGAGGTGCGCGGCGACACCGTCCGCGGCTCCTACGACGAGGCGCGGGCGCACATGGCGGCGCTGAAGGACGCGGGCGTCGACTACGACGACGTCGTCCGCGTGCTGGAGGACGAGGGCGTCGAGAAGTTCGCCGCGTCCTGGAAGCAGCTGCTCGACTCCATCACCGGCGAGCTGGAAGCCAAGAGGGCCGGCGCGTGACCTCGGTGGTGACCGCCGGGGGGATCTCGGTCACCATCCGCGGCGCCGTCGTCGACGAGAGCGAGGCGGTCCTCGACCGCCTCGTCTCCGACGGCGTGCCGGGCTCGCTGGCGTCCGGCAACGCCAAGCTGTGGGGGCCGGACGCGGCCCCGCTCGCCGCCCGCCGGCTCGGCTGGCTCGACCTGCCGGAGACCGCGCGGCCGGTGGCGGCCCGGCTGGCCGAGGCTGCGGCCGACGCCCGCGCCGCCGGGCTCGACCGGATCGTGCTCGCCGGGGCGGGCGGCCCCGCCCTCGCCGCCGAGGCGATGTTCCGCACGGCGGGCGGGCGGGACGCGACGGGCGTGGAACTGGTCGTCCTCGACACGGCCGACCCGCACGAGGTGGGCGGCGTCCTCGCCGCCGGGGTCGACCGGACGATCGTGGTCGTCGTCGGGGAGAGCCCCGAGGCCGACGCCCTGCACCGGGTCTTCGCCCACGCGTTCGGCGGCACCGGGCTGAGCGCCGCCGAGCAGGCGCTGCGGTTCGTCGTCGTCGCCGACGAGGGCTCGGAGCCGGAGCGGGCGGCCCGCGCCGCGGGCCACCACCTCGTCGTCGCCGAGCCGGGCACCGACGGGCGCTTCGGCGCGCTCGGCGCGCGCGGGCTCGTCCCGGCGGCGCTCGCGGGCGTCGACGTGGCCGGGCTGCTCGACGAGGCGTCCCGGCTGGCGGGCGTGCTGCGCCAGCCCTACGACAACCCGGCGCTGGCGCTCGGCGCGGTGCTCGCCTCGTCCGCGCTCGGCGCCCGCGACAAGCTGGTGATCGCCGACCACGGCTCCGGGCTGGACGGCCTGTCCGGGTGGATGGAGCAGCTCGTCGCCGGGGCGCTCGGCAAGGACGGCCGGGGCCTGCTGCCCGTGGTCGTGGAGAGCGTCGACGCGCCCGGCTTCGAGCTGACCGGCGACCTGCGCCGGGTCATCCTCGGCCGCCGCCCGGACGAGCCCGGCCCCGGCCGCGAGGCCGGGGTGAGCGTCGCGGGCCCGCTCGGCGCGCAGTTCCTGCTCTGGGAGTACGCGGTCGCGGTGGCGTGCCGGGTGGTCGGCGTGAACCCGTTCGACGAGCCGGACGCCGACGCGTCCCGGCAGGCCGCGGCGGCCCTGCTCCGCTCGGAGGAGGGCGCGGCGCCCACGGTGGTGACGCGTCCGCCCGAGCTGGTGTCGGGCGCGGTGGAGGTGCACGCCCCGGAGGGCGCGCTGCGCGGCGCGCGGACGCTCACCGAGGCGCTCGACGCGGTCCTCGACGACGTCCCCGACGGCGGCTACCTCGCGGTGCAGGCGTTCCTCGACCGGACCGGCGACGCGGCGGCGGCCGGGCTGCGGCCGCTGCTCGCGGCGCGCGGCGGCAAGCTCCGCCGCGATCCGGCGCCGGTGACGTTCGGCTGGGGTCCGCGGTCCCTGCACGCGGCGGGCCAGTACCACAAGGGCGGCCCGGCGAACGGCGCGTTCCTCCAGGTGACGGGAGCCGTGGTGGACGATGTCCCGGTGCCGGGACGGCCCTACACGCTCGGCGAGCTGGAGCTCGCGCAGGCGTTCGGCGACCTGCGGACGGTGCGGTCGCTCGGGCGTCCGGCCGTCCGGCTGCACCTGCGCGACCGGGCGGAGGGGCTCGCCCAGCTCACCGAGGCGCTCGCCTGACCAGCCCCCCCCGACACCCGGACGAGTCGGGACGGAACGGGCGGGACGCAGGGCGACGACCCGAACCCGAATCGCGACGAAGAAGATCGACGGAGATGGTCGCCAATGCCCTTTCTCTCCTGAAACGATGGGGACGGGAGGAGAACGGTGTCCGGATTCGACGTACTGACGCGCGGCGACGTGCTCGACTCGGCGCTGCAGGCGAGGGACTACCTCGTGAGCTGCGGCGTCCCGGGCGCGCTGGCCGCGAAGGACCCCCGGCTGTGGGGGCGCCGCGCGGTCGACCACAGCAGGCTCGGCTGGCTCGACCTGCCGTTCGCCTCCCGCGGCCTGCTGAGCCAGGTGGACGCCCTGGTCGCGGAGGCGCGCTACTCGGGCCTCGACCACATCGTGCTGATCGGCGTCGGCGCGGAGACCCTCGCCGCGCAGGCGATCGTGGAGTCGCACGCGGCCGCCGCCGGGGACGACCGCCCGGCGGGCGGCCTCACCGTCCTCGACGGCAGCGACACCGCCGCGCTCGCGTTCGCGCTGGAGCGCCTCGACCGGACGCTCGTCGTGCTCGCCAGCAAGGCGGGCGTGTCGCTGGAGGGCGACGCCTACCGCCGGATCTTCGCCGCCGCGTTCCGGGAGCGGGGCCTGTCGGAGCGGGAGATCGCGTCCCGGTTCCTCGTGATCACCGACCACGGCAGCCCGCTGCACGACTTCGCCCGGCAGTGCGGCTACCGGATCGGGCTGACCGACCCCTACCTGCCCGGCCACTACGGCGCGCTGTCGGCGTACGGGCTCGTCCCGGCGGTGCTCGCGGGCGCGGACGCCGAACGGCTGCTGGAGGAGGCGGCCTCGCTCGTCCCGTCGCTCGGCAAGGACGAGGACAACCCCGGGCTGCTGCTCGGCGCGGTCCTCGGCGGCTGCGCGCAGCAGGCCCCGGGCGGCCTCGCCCGCGACAAGGTGCTGCTGCGCGGCCCCGGCGCGCTGACCGCCTGGATCTCCCAGCTCCTCGCGGTCGGCACCGGCAAGCGGGGCCGCGGCGTGGTGGTGTTCGAGCCGCCGGGCGGGCGCGGCGAGTTCCCCGACGTGCACGGCGTGGCGATCAACCCGCGGTCGGCGGCCGACGAGGACGCCGACACCTCGGTGTGGGCGCCGCTCGGCGCGCAGTTCCTGATGTGGGAGTACGCGACGGCGGTCGCCGGGTGGCTGCTCGGGGTGAACCCGTTCGAGGCGGGCAGCGCGGTCGTCCAGGAGGCGGAGGACGACGCGGCCACGCTGCTGCGCGCGCCGGGCGGGACGGCGCTGACCGCCGAGCGCCCGGTGTACGTGGAGGACGGCATCGAGGTGCACGCCGACTTCCCGTGGCCGCCGGGCGCGGAGCTGATGACCGTCCTCGGCGGGCTGGTCGCGTCGGTGCCGTCGGACGGGTATCTGTCCGTCATGTCGTATCTGTCGGGAGACTTCTCGGGGCGCTACCTCGCGCCGTCGCTGGCCCGCGCGTCGGGCCGCCCGGTCGTCTACGGGCCGGGCCCCGCCTTCCCGCACGCGACTGGACCGGTGCACAAGGACGGCCCCGGCAACGGCGCGTTCCTCATCATCACCGGCGACCCGGCGCCCGGCGACGCGCTCGCCGCGCACCCCGTCCCGGGGCGCCCGTACAGCCTGGCGGAGCTGCAGGTGGCGCGGGCCCTCGGCGAGCTGCGGGCGCTGCGCGAGCGGCGGCTCCCGGTGATCAGGCTGCACCTGCGCGACCCGGTGGAGGGCGCCGGACGGCTCACCGAGGCGGTACGGGCGGTCGCGGGGGCGCGCAGGCCGCGTGACGTTCAGCGCCGTCGTCTCGGGGGAGACGGCCATCACCGCCCGCGGACCGCTGCGGGCGGCCGCCGAGCGGGTGCTCGGCCGGTTGTGGATCGACCAGGTGCCGGTCCGGCTCGCGTCGGAGGACGCGTCGCTGTGGCCGTCCGCCGGCGCCGCCGCGCTGGAGGGCCGGGACCTGTGCTGGCCCGGGCAGCCGGGGCCGGGGCGCGCCGTCCTGGACCGTGCCGGGGAGCTGCGCGACCGGGCCCGCGCGGACGGGCTGACCGAGGTCGTGCTGCTCGGCGACGGCGCCCCGGCCCGCGCCGCCGAGCTGATCGTCGCGTCCCGGCGGCGCCCCGTGCCCGACGGCGGCGAGCCCGGCGGCGAGCCCGCCGACCCGGCGCTCACCCTGCTCGACGGCCCCGAGCCGGGCCCGCTGCTCCGCCTGCGGGACGACCCCGACCGGCTCGCCCGGACGATGGTCGTGGTGACCGCCGACGACCCCGCCACCGGGGCGCTGCGCGAGGTCCTCGGCGGGATGCTCGGCGGCCTCGGCCTCTCCCCCGCCGACGTCGCGCGGCGGATCGTCACGGTCGCCGAGCCGGGCGCGGCGGCGGCCAAGCTCGCCGCGGAGGAGGGGCGCCCGCTGGTCGAGGCGCCCGCGCCGACCCCGTTCGGCGCGCTGTCCCCGTACGCGCTGGTGCCCGCCGCGCTCGCCGGGGCGGACGTCGCCGCGCTGCTCGGCGACGCGACCGCCGTTCTCCCGGCGCTGACCCGGCCGGAGCACAACCCGGGGCTCGTCCTCGGCGCGATCCTCGGCGGCGCGGCCCGCGCCGGGCGCCGGACCGCCGTGCTCGGCGGCTACCCGGCCGAGCCGCCCGGCCTCGCCGGGTGGGCGGCGCCGCTGCTGGCGGAGGCGACCGGCGGGCGGCTGACCCCGGTCGTCCAGGACGGCGGGCTCCCGCTCGCGCCCGCGGGCGACCTGTTCCTCGTGACGTTCGGCGGCCGTCCGCGCCAGGACGACGCCACCGTCACCGGCCCGCTCGCCGCCCAGCTCGTCGTGTGGGAGTACGCCGCGGCCGTCGCCGCGTACCTGCTCGGCGCCGACCCGATGGCGCCGCGCGCCGCCCCCGCCCCCGCCCCCGCCCCGAGCACGCTCGACGACGGGACGGGCGGGCCGCTGTTCGCCGACGGCGCGCCGGACCGGGCCGTCGAGGCGCACACGACCGTCCCCGAACTCGCGGCGGCGGGCACGCTGCCCGCGCTCATGGCCGCGCTGGCCGCGCTGGCGGCCGAGGCGGGTCCGGGCGGGCGCCTGGCGATCCGCGCCTACCTCGATCCGGACGAGGCGCGCGGGCAGGGCGCGCAGGTCCGCAGGCTGGCCGCGCTGCTCGCGGCGCGCAGCGGCCGCCCGGTGACGGTCGGCTGGGGCGCGCGGCGGCCCGCGATCGGGAATGATCAACCGGACGGGTGCGTATACCTGATGGTGACCGGGAACGTGGACCGCGACGTGCCGGTCCCGGGACGGGGGCACCGGCTCGGGACGCTGCGGCTGGCCCGGGCGCTCGGGGACGTCCGCGACGCGCGCGCCGCCGGCCGCCCGGTGCTGCGGCTGCACCTGCGGAACCGGTGGGCGGGGCTCGCCCGCCTCCTCGCCGCCGCGCGCGAGCCGGAGCCCGGCGCCGGACCGGACGGGGATCCGGGCACGCGACCGAACACCGGATGGGGAACCGGATGGGACACGGGATGAGCGCGGCGCCCCCGCGGGCGCGTACCCGTGGACGTCCCGGCGCCGCCCCCGGCGGCCCGGGACCGGGACCGGAGATGTGGCCACCGAAGAACGTGCGGAGAGGGCAGGATGCTTGCAGGACCAGGACGACAGGGCGCCGCGCGCCCGGCCGGGCGCGCGGCCGGACGGCCGGACAGGCCCCGATGACCGCAGCGAAGCGAGGATCTTCGGGCCGCCGTCCCGGGGGCCCGGGGGAAGCCCCGAGGAAAGGTAGAGCCACGTGACCGACCCAGCCAATCCGCTCCGCGATCCCCGCGACAAGCGCCTGCCGCGGGTCGCCGGCCCGTGCGTGCTCGTGCTGTTCGGCGTCACCGGCGACCTGTCGCGCAAGAAGCTGCTCCCGGCGATCTACGACCTGGCGAACCGCGGACTGCTCCCGCCCGGCTTCTCCCTCGTCGGGTTCGCCCGCCGCGACTGGGAGAACGAGGACTTCCGCCAGATCGCCTACGACGCCGTCAAGGCGCACGCCCGCACGCCGTTCCGCGAGGACGTCTGGACGCACCTGTCCGAGGGCATGCACTTCGTCCCCGGCGAGTTCGGCGACCCGGGCGCGTTCGACGCGCTGTCCATGGCGGTCAAGGAGCTGGACGAGAGCCGCGGCACCGGCGGCAACTACGCCTTCTACCTGTCGATCCCGCCGAAGGCGTTCCCGCTCGTCGTCGAGCAGCTGCAGCGCAGCGGGCTGGCCGAGCGCCGGGAGGGGTCCTGGCGGCGGGTCGTGATCGAGAAGCCGTTCGGCCGCGACCTGCGCACCGCCCAGGAGCTGAACGACACCGTCCACCGCGTCTTCCCCGAGGAGTCGATCTTCCGGATCGACCACTACCTCGGCAAGGAGACCGTGCAGAACATCCTGGCGCTGCGGTTCGCGAACTCGATGTTCGAGCCGATCTGGAACCGGTCGTTCGTCGACCACGTGCAGATCACCATGGCCGAGGACATCGGGATCGGCGGCCGGGCCGGGTACTACGACGGGATCGGCGCGGCCCGCGACGTCATCCAGAACCACCTGCTGCAACTGCTGGCGCTGACCGCGATGGAGGAGCCGACGTCGTTCAGCGCGGAGGCCGTCCGCGCGGAGAAGGCGAAGATCCTGTCGGCGGTGCGGGTGCCGGGCGACCTGACCGCGTCCACGGCGCGCGGGCAGTACGCGGCGGGCTGGCAGGGCGGCGTGAACGTGCGCGGCTACCTGGAGGAGGACGGCATCCCCGCCGACTCCCGCACCGAGACCTACGCCGCGGTGAAGCTGGAGATCGACAACCGGCGCTGGGCGGGCGTCCCGTTCTACCTGCGCACCGGCAAGCGGCTGAGCCGCCGGGTGACGGAGGTGGCGATGGTGTTCCAGCAGGCGCCGCACCTGCCGTTCTCCGAGACCGACACCGAGGAGCTCGGGCAGAACGCCCTGGTGATGCGGGTGCAGCCGGACGAGGGCATCACGGTCAGGTTCGGCTCGAAGGTGCCCGGCACGTCGATGGAGATCCGCGACGTCAACATGGACTTCGCCTACGGCGAGTCGTTCACCGAGACCTCCCCCGAGGCGTACGAGCGGCTGCTGCTGGACGTCCTGATCGGCGACCCCCCGCTGTTCCCGCGCCAGGAGGAGGTCGAGCTGTCCTGGGAGATCCTCGACCCGATCGAGGAGTTCTGGGCGAGCCGGGGCGGCCTCGACCAGTACAAGTCCGGCGGATACGGGCCCGACAGCGCCGACGAGCTGATGGCGCGCGACGGGCGCACCTGGAGGCGGCTCTGATGAACATCGACCTCACCGGCACGACGACCCGGCAGATCCAGGACGCGCTGACGCAGTCCCGGCACCTGATGGGCGGCCCGGCCGTCGGCATGGTGCTCACGCTGATCATCGTGACCGACGAGTCGGCGCAGTACGACGCGGTGCGGGCGGCGACGGAGGCGGCGCGCGAGCACCCCTGCCGGGTGCTGACCGTCATCTCCCGCGACCCGCGCGGCGCGACGTCCCGGCTGGACGCCGAGATCCGGATGGGCGAGACCGGCCCCGGCGAGACGGTGCTGCTGCGCATGTACGGGCCGCTCGCCGAGCACGCCGACTCGGTCGTCGTCCCGCTGCTGATGCCGGACACCCCGGTCGTGACGTGGTGGCCGGGCGGCAAGGTGCCGAAGGCGCCCGCGAAGGACTCGCTCGGCCGCCTCGCGCAGCGCCGGGTGACCGACTCCTACGCGGCCCGCGACCGGCTCGGCACGCTGGCCCAGCTCGCGGAGGGCTACCGGCCCGGCGACACCGACTTCACCTGGACGCGGCTGACGTCCTGGCGGTCGCTGCTCGCCGCCGCGCTCGACCAGGACCACGAGGACATCGTCGCGGGCGAGGTGGCGGCGGAGCCGGACAGCCCGAGCGCGGAGCTGCTCGCGGCGTGGCTGTCGATCCGGCTCGGCGTCCCGATCTCCCGCGCGGTGTCGGAGGGGCCGGGGCTCACCGGTGTGACGCTGACGACGACGGCCGGGGACATCGTCGTCCACCGGCCGGACGGGCGGGTCGCGACGCTGTGCCGTCCGGGGCAGCCCGACCGGCAGGTGGCGCTGATGCGGCGGCCGATGGCCGAGCTGCTGGCCGAGGAGCTGCGCCGGCTCGACCCGGACGAGGTGTACCGGGAGGCCGCGGCCCGCTTCGCCAAGGACCTCGCGGGCGGGACGACCCGCGAGGGCGTCGCGAGCGACCCGGTGTCGGCGACGGCGGAGGCGGCGAGGACCGGCCCCGCCAGGCGCGAGGCCGCCGACCGCGAGGCCGCCGGGCAGAACGCCGCCGGGGACGGCGCCGCGGGCCAGGGCGAGGGCGCGGACGGATCGGGGGACGCGTGACTCCCCCGTCCGTCCTCGTCCACCGCGACCAGGAGGTGCTCGCCGCCGCGGCGGCGGCGCGGCTGGTCACCCGGATCGCCGACGCGCAGGCCGCGCGGGGCGCGGCGTCGGTCGCGCTGACCGGCGGCGGCGTCGGCACGGCGGTCCTCGCCGCCGTCGCCTCGTCCGGCGCGCGCGACGCGGTCGACTGGGCGCGCCTCGACGTCTGGTGGGGCGACGAGCGGTTCCTGCCCACCGGCGACCCGGAGCGCAACGAGACCGGGGCGCGGGCGGCGCTGCTCGACCACGTCCCGGTCGACCCGGCGCGGGTGCACGCGATGCCCGCGCCCGGCGGCCCGGACGGCGACGACCCCGAGGCGGGCGCCGCCCGGTACGGCGCCGAGCTGGCGGCGGCCGGGGGCCGGTTCGACGTGGTGCTGCTCGGCGTCGGCCCGGACGCGCACGTCGCCTCGCTGTTCCCGCACATGCCGGGCCTGCGCGCGGACGCGCCCGCGGTGGCCGTGCGCGGCGCGCCGAAGCCGCCCCCGACCCGCGTCTCGCTCACGTTCGGGACGCTCAACTCCGCCGACGAGGTGTGGGTGCTCGCGGCCGGGGAGTCGAAGGCGGAGGCGGTGCGGCTCGGCCTGTCGGGCGCGGACGTCGCCGAGGCGCCCGTGGCCGGGGTGCGCGGCCGCGACCGCACGCTGTTCCTGGTGGACCGGTCCGCCGCCGCGAAGCTCCCGCCGGGGGCCGACACGTCTGGGCCGCCCTGACCTGGGAGAAACAGAACAAAGCCCGCACTTTCGAATGTCTTCGGCAAAACCGTGCATACCCTGACGAAGGGAATGCACGTCGAGCGTGAGGAGTGTGCCCAGTGCCCAGGGGTCGGACCGGGACGGCGAGCGCGGCGATCATCGGGGCGGCGGTCGTCGCCGTCGCGGGCTGCTCGTCCGGGGGCGGCGGCGGAAAGGGCGGGGACGGCGGCGGCAAGGCCGAGGACGCGGTCAAGCTGGCCATCACCCCCGCCACCGGCGCTCAGCGGGTGGCGCCCGACCAGCCCGTCACCGTCACGGCCGACAAGGGGCGGCTGACCAGCGTGACCCTCACCTACGGCCAGAAGAACGCCAAGGCGCAGGGAAGGCTCGCCTCGGACGGCAAGTCGTGGAAGTCGTCGTGGACGCTCCGCCCGTCCACGACGTACACGGTCACCGCGAAGGGCACGGGCGAGGGCGGCAAGGAGGCCACGGCGACGTCCACCTTCACGACGCTGACCCCGCCGAAGAAGCTGGAGAGCGGCATGTCCCCGCTGGACGGCGAGAAGGTCGGGGTCGGCATGCCCGTGCAGCTGCTGCTGTCCAAGCCGGTCGCCACCAAGGCCGGGAAGGTCGCGGTCGAGAAGGCGCTTGAGGTCCGGATGTCCAAGCCGGTCGAGGGCGCCTGGTACTGGGTCAGCGACCGGGAGGTCGACTTCCGGCCCCGCGACTACTGGCCGTCCGGGCAGAAGGTTCAGGTCGTCGCGCACCTGGCCGGGCTGAAGGCGGGCGAGGGCCTGTACGGGATGAAGGACCGCAGCACCACCTTCACGGTCGGCCCCCGGCACATCACCACCATCGACGCGAAGAAGCACACCGCGACCGTCACCGACGGCGGGCGCACCGTCCGGACGATGAAGGTCAGCCTCGGCAAGCCGGGCCACGACAGCTACAGCGGCACGATGATCGCGCAGGAGAAGAACGCGCACATCGTGATGGACTCGGCGACCACCGGCGACCCGGGCGAGTACCGGATCCCGACGAAGTGGAACGTCCGGCTGACCTACAGCGGGACGTTCGTCCACTCCGCGCCGTGGTCCACCGACTCGCAGGGCAACGACAACGTCAGCCACGGATGCGTCAACGCCTCCCCGTCCGACGCCAAGTGGTTCTTCGACTTCACGAACCGCGGCGACGTCGTCAAGGTGACCGGGACGACGCGCAGGCTCCAGTTCGGCAACGGTCCGACGCCGTGGGCGAAGTCGTGGGACGCCTGGCTCCAGGGCAGCGCGACCGGCAGGCCCGTCACCGGCGCGCCGCTGAACTGACCGGCCCCCGTGAGGCCGCGGCGGGGGCGCTGGCACACTGGGTGCCATGCAGAAGCTCTCGCTTGACGCACAGGTACGGGACCAGCTCAAGCGCGCCGCCGCCGGGTCCACCGGGCGCAGCGCCGAGACCGTGTACGGCGGGCACGAGCACGTCCTGCGCCAGACGCTGATCGCGCTGACCGCGGGGACGTCCCTGGCCGAGCACGAGAGCCCGGGCGAGGCGACGGTCCACGTCCTGCTGGGGCGGGTGCGGCTGCTGAGCGGCGACGACGCCTGGGACGGCATCGCGGGCGACCTGCTGATCGTCCCGGACGCGCGGCACGCCCTTGAGGCGCTGGAGGACTCGGCCGTCCTGCTGACGGTCGCCAAGCGCTGACCGTCCTCGCGAGCCGTCACGCCGGTGCCGTCAGGCCGCGGCGAGGACGGCGACGCCGAGCGCGAGCAGCAGGGCGACCTTCGCCGCCTCGCACGCCACGTAGTACAGGTGGCCGCGCGAGCGGGGCAGGTCCTCGCCCGCGAGCACCCGGTCCGACCGCCGGTTGAGCCGGGGGCGGATCACGCCGAGCTGCACCGCGAGCAGCGCCGCCGCCAGCGCGGCGAGCACGGCGACCGGCGCGGACGGGCGCCCGGCCGCGACCGCCGCGACCACGACGACGGCGAGCCCGGTCTCGGCGGCGTTCAGCGCGCGGAACACGATCCGGCCGATGCCGAGCCCGACCGGGATCGTCAAGCCGGGCGCGCGGAACTTCAGCGGCGCCTCCATGAAGGAGATCGCCAGCACCATCCCGAGCCACAGGAACGTCACCGCACCGGCCGTCGCCGCCGCCGTCGCGTTCATCGCACAACCGCCTTCCGGGGGATCATCGGCTTTCGGGGATCATCGGGGGGCGCGCCGCAGGTGGGCGACGCAGGCGCCGGGTTCGGCGAAGGGCTCCAGCCGGTCGGCCGCCAGGGGCGCGTCCAGTTCCTCCAGCGCGCCCTGCATGAGGCCGAGGTGGACGTCGCAGACGAGAGGGCCGTACTCCTCCGCCAGTTCGAGGAACGGGCAGTGCCGGAGCCTGATCACGTCGGCGGCGGGCTTCGGGTCGAAGTCGAGGTCGGCGAGCAGGGCGGTGAGCCGCCCGGCGGCGTCGGCCTCGCTCGTCGGCCGGAACGGCGGCGGACGGTCGACGAGGTAGCGGCCCCATTCGCGGCCGGCGCGCGTGGCGTCGGCCCGGGCGCCGGGACCGGCGGAGGCGAGCCGGCTGAGCAGGATCTGCGCGAGCAGCCGGTACCCGCGGGCGCCGCCCCGGTCCATGCCGGGACGCGGCGCGTACACGGTGCGCGGGCGGCCGCGCCCGGACGGCTCCTCGACGCTCCGCTCGACCGCGCCCTCGGCGGCGAGGGCGTCCAGGTGGAAGCGCGCGGTGTTGGCGTGGACGCCGAGCCGCCGGGCGACGTCGGCGACGCCGAGCGGCCCGTCCGCCGCGCGGAGCGCCTCCAGGACCTCGCGCCGCCGGGGCCGGTCCGGCGGCGGGGCGGCGCCGCTCACGCCTCCCCCGCCGGGGGCAGCGCCGCGACCAGCGGATGGTCGCGGTCGACGGCGCCGAGTTTGGCGGCGCCGCCGGGCGAGCCGAGGTCGTCGAAGAACTCGGCGTTGGCCGCCGTGTACGCCTTCCACTGGTCGGGGACGTCGTCCTCGTAGTAGATCGCCTCGACCGGGCAGACGGGCTCGCAGGCGCCGCAGTCGACGCACTCGTCAGGATGGATGTAGAGGGACCGCGCGCCCTCGTAGATGCAGTCGACGGGGCATTCGTCGACGCAGGCGCGGTCCTTGACGTCCACGCACGGCTCGGCGATCACATAGGTCACGGCGCGCTCCTCCCGCATTTTCTACGAATACTACCTGTAGAAATTGATCGCGGCGCGGCGGGGTGGCGCGCGGCCGCTACCAAAGTCGACGGGCCGCCGACCTGCGGCCACTGTCCGCACGCGGGCCCGCCGATACCGTGGAGCGCGTGGAACTCAGGCGATCCTGGCGGGACCGGGTCGGCGACGCGGGCGTCACCGCGGGCGCCGTCGTGCTCGGCCTGCTCATGCTCCAGGCATCGCTGGAGGACCTGCAGAGCGGCCAGGACCTCTCGGTGCCGCGGGACTTGGCGATCGGCGCGGTGAGCTGGGCCGCCGTCCTGCTGTTCCGCCGCCGGTACCCGGTCGCCCTCGCGGTCGTGATGATGTTCGCGCAGCTCACCGCGTCGACGGTGCTCGGCACCGCGGCGGCGGCGGTGTTCTCGGTCGCCGTCCTGCGGCCGTGGCGGACGAGCCTGCCGATCGGCGCCGCGACCATGGGCGTGGTCGCCCTGGAGTTCTGGATCGCGCCGCTGTCGGCGCGCGACTTCCGCGAGGGCGTCGTCGTCTTCGCCCTCATGTACGCGGTGCTCGTCACGGCGGGGATGCTGGTGCGGTCGCGGCGGATGCTGATCGAGTCGCTGCGCGAGCGGGCCCGCGCCGCCGAGACCGAGCAGCAGCTGCGGGTCGAGGAGGCGCGGCTGCTGGAGCGCGAGCGGATCGCGCGGGAGATGCACGACGTCCTCGCCCACCGCATCTCCCTGCTGGCCGTGCACGCGGGCGCGCTGGAGTTCCGCCGGGACTCGCCGCCCGAGCAGCGCGAGGCCGCCGGGATCATCCGGCAGAGCGCCTACGAGGCCATGGAGGACCTGCGCGAGGTCATCGGCGTGCTGCGGGACGACTCCCCGCGCGCCGCCGGCCCGGAGCGCCCGCAGCCGACGCTCGCGGACGTGCCCGGCCTCGTCGCCGAGTCCGAGCGCGCGGGCGGGCGCGTCACGCTGGACGACCGCGTCCCCGATCCGGGGCGCGTCCCGGCGCGGGTCGGGCGGCACGCGTACCGGATCGTCCAGGAGGGGCTGACCAACGCCCGCAAGCACGCGCCGGGGGCGCGCGTCCGGGTGACGCTGGACGCGGGGGCCGACCTCGACATCGAGATCGTCAACGCGCTGCCGCCCGGCCCGCCCGCCCGGCCGCTGCCCGGGGCGGGCGCGGGGCTCGTCGGCCTCGCCGAGCGGGTCGCGCTGCTCGGCGGGACGCTGGAGCACGGCCGCACCGGCGACGGCCGGTTCCGGCTGCGGGCCCGGCTGCCGCTCGGCGGCCCGCATGCCGCCGGGGATGCCGGGAAGGGTGTCCCCCATGGCACCGAACTCCGCTGACCAGCCACTGCTCGAAGAACTGGACCGCGCGGAATGCCTCCGGCTGATCTCCGGCACGGGCGTCGGACGGGTCGCGTTCGACGACGGCGAGGGCCCGACGGTCGTCCCGGTGAACCACGCCGTCGACGGCGACGCCGTGATCTTCCGCACCTCGGCGACGGGGCGCCTGAACCGGAGCCTGGTCCCGATCGTGACCGGCGGGGAGGTCCGGGCCGCGTTCGAGGTCGACCGGTTCGACGAGTCGACCCACGAGGGGTGGAGCGTGCTCGTGCGCGGCGGCGCGCATCCGCTGAGCGACGACGAGATCCCCGGCGTGGCGCAGGTCCGGCCGTGGCCGGGCGGCGAGCGCGACGCGTGGTTCCGGCTGGCCGCGCACGAGGTCAGCGGCCGCCGCCTGCGCCGCCCGTAGCGGCGGGCCTTGACCGGCGGGCCCGGCCGCGCCGAAGCCATAGGGTGGCGGGATGGACTCCGCTGCCATCCGCGTCCTGATCGTGGACGACGACGCGCTCGTCCGGGCCGGCCTGTCGATGATGCTGGCGAACGCCGACGACCTCGACGTGGTGGCCGACGTGGCCGACGGCGCGGAGGTCGTGCCCGCCGTCAACCGGCACCGCCCCGACGTGGTGCTGATGGACATCCGGATGCAGAGGCTGGACGGGCTCGCGGCGACCGAGCTGCTGCGCGCCCGCCGCGACCCGCCCGAGATCATCATCCTGACGACGTTCGACACCGACGACCACATCGTCCGCGCGATGCGGGCGGGGGCGAGCGGGTTCCTGCTGAAGCACACGCCGCCGCCGGAGATCGTCCAGGCGATCCGGCAGGTCGCGGCGGGCGAGCCGATGATGTCGCCCGCGGTGCTGCGGCGGATGATGTCCTACGTCGCGGACGCGGCCGCCGACCCGCGCCAGGCCCGCGCCCGCGAGCTGCTCGGCCGGTTGAGCGAGGGCGAGCGGGCCGTCGCCGCGCTGGTCGGGCAGGGCCGGACCAACAGCGAGATCGGCCGGGAGCTGTCGCTCAGCGTCGCGACCGTGAAGGCGTACGTGTCGCGCCTGCTGACGAAGCTGGAGCTGAACAACCGGGTGCAGGTCGCGCTCCTCGTCCACGACGCCGCCCTCGACACCTAGTCGCGGGGGCCGCCGCCGGGTCCGCGCGGCGCGAGCGGGACGTGCCGCAGCAGCAGCGCGGCGGCGAGGCCCGCGGCGAGCAGCGGCAGCGCGGCGACGAACAGGTCGGTGAACGCGGCGGCGAAGGCGTCGGCGACGCCGTCGCGCACCGGGGCGGGCAGGGCCTCCAGCGCGCCGGGCCGGACGGCGTCGTCGAACGCGGGGACGCGGCCGTCCGGGACGCGCCGCCCGACCTCGGCGGCGAACCGGCTGGACACGATCGAGCCGAACACCGCCATCCCGGCGGCCGTGCCGAGCATCCGCGTCGCGAACACCCCCGAGCTGGCGGCGCCGAGGTCGCGGGGCGGCGCCGCGTTCTGCGCGATCAGCACGACGACCTGCTGCGACAGCCCCGCCCCGAACCCGAGGACGGCCATGTAGCAGCCCGCCACGAGAAGGCTGGTATCGGCGTCCATGGTGGCGAGCAGCGCGACGCCCAGTCCGCTGACCGCCATGCTGGCGGCGGGGAGCCGGTGGTAGCGGCCGGTCCGGTGGATGCGGCGCCCGGCGCCCATCGAGGCGGCGAGGAGCCCGATCATCATCGGCAGCACGAGCAGGCCGGAGCGCGTCGCCCCCGCTCCCCCGACGACCTGGAAGAACATCGGCAGGTAGGTGGCGAGCCCGAACCCGGTCGCGCCGCCGACGGCCGCGACGGCGCAGGCGACGGCGAACGACCGGTCGCGGAACAGGCGCGGCGGGACGACGGGCTCGGCCGCCGTCCGCTCCGCGAGGACCCACACCGCGAACAGGACGGCGGACCCCGCCGCCAGCCCGAGCACGACGGGCGATCCCCACGCGTACCGCGTCCCGGCCCAGCTCGTGAGCAGCGTGAAGCAGGTGACCGCCGCGCCGAGCAGCACGATCCCGCGATAGTCGATCCGCGGCTCGCGGTCCGGGCGCGGCAGCCGCAGCAGGAGCGCGGTCGTGGCCGTGGCGGCGAGGCCGAGCGGCAGGTTGACGTAGAACGCCCAGCGCCAGGACGCGTGGTCGGTGAGGAACCCGCCGATCAGCGGCCCGGCGACGCTCGACACCGCGAAGACCAGCGCCGAGTATCCCTGGTACTTGGCCCGCTCGCGCGGCTCGAACAGGTCGCCGGTCAGCGCGAACATCGAGCTCATCAGGCATCCGGCCGCCGCGCCCTGCCCGACCCGGAAGACGATCAGCCAGTCCATCGACGGCGCCGCCCCGCACGCCGCCGACGCGGCCATGAACCCGGCGAGGCCGGTCAGCAGGACGGGACGGCGCCCGAACAGGTCCCCGAGCCGCCCCGACAGCGGGACGGTGACGCTGGTCGCCAGCACGTACGCGGTGGACACCCAGGCGAGCCGGTCGAGCCCGCCGAGGTCGCCGACGATCGCCGGGAGCGCGGTGCCGAGCACGGTCGCGTCCAGGGACGACATCAGCCCGGCGAGCATCAGCCCGCCGAACACGAGCCGCCGGTCCCGGCGGCTCATCGGCGCGGGGGCGGCGGTTCCGGTCGCGGAATTCATGTGCACCTCTCATTTATATGCTTAAGGCATGCAGATGCTAAGCACACTTAGATGAGGTGCGCAACCTAGCTAGACTGGCCGCCATGAGCGACGAGGCACTGGACGCCGTCGAGCGGAGCATGGTGAGGCTCCGCCGGGGCATGGCGCGGCAGCGGCTCGGGAAGGCCGCCATCCGGGACCACAACCTCCCCGTGGACGTCCAGGTCCTGCACGTCGTGGACGTCGTCGACGAGGGCCCCGACCACCCCGGCCAGGAGATGAGCGTCGGGCTCGTCGCCGCCCGGCTCGGCGTCGACGCCTCGCGCGGGAGCCGCATCGTCGCGGAGGCCGTCAAGTCCGGGTACGTCCGCCGGGTCGCGTCCCAGGAGGACGGGCGGCGCATCCACCTGGAGCTGACCGACGCGGGCCGGTCGGTCGTGGAGGCCACCCGCCGCACCCGCCAGGAGCACTTCGCCCAGGCCATGGCCGACTGGACGGACGCCGAGCGCGCCGAGTTCGCCCGCCTGCTCGGACGGTTCGTCCACACCTACGAGGGCTGACCCGCCTACAACCCGGGTCGCGGTGCCGGGGCGCCCGGCTACACCCCCGGTTGCGGTCCGGCGGGTACCGCGATCGGCCGCGCGGCCGATCGCGGCGCTCCGCACGCCGTCTACGCTGGCCGCATGGGTGGTCGCCGGTTCCCGCGCCCGCCGCGCGGCCGCACGCGGGACGCGGCGCTCGCCGGCGGCGTGTTCGTCGCGGTCGCGCTCAGCAGCATCGACTCGCTGTTCGGCCCGCGCCAGGAGCCGTGGGCCGTCACGGCGGCGGCCTGGGCGATGATCGTCGCCGCCTGCGGCGCGCTCTACCTCGGCCGCCGCCACCCCGTCCAGGTCGGCTTCGCCGTCCTGGTGCTGACCATGGCGTTCTACCTCACCAGCACCTACGACGGCGCGCTGATGATGGCCCTGATCGCCGCGCTGTACCTGGTCGCGGCGCAGGGACGGCTGCGGGCCGCGCTCGCCCTCGGCGCGCTGACCGTGATCTTCACCGGGATCGGGACGCTGTCCGGCAACAAGCAGGTCAACGGGGTCGCGCTGTTCATGCTGACCGGCTGGGTGGTGGCGATCGTCGCGCTCGGCTGGGTCCGGCACAGCAGGATCGTCTACCTGCGGGTGGCCGAGCAGCGCGCGGCGGGCGAGGAGCGGCTGCGCATCGCCCGCGAGCTGCACGACGTCGTCGGGCACCACCTGTCGCTGATCAACGTCCAGGCGGGCACGGCGCTGCACCGCTACCACCGGGACCCGGCGCAGGGCGAGGCCGCGCTCGCCGCGATCAAGGAGTCGAGCCGGGAGGCGCTGCGCGACCTGCGCGCGACGCTCGGCGTGCTGCGGCAGGCCGACGAGGAGGCGCCGACCGCGCCCGCGCCCGGCCTGGACCGGATCGGCGACCTCGTCGGCGCGGCGCGGGCGGCGGGGCTCACCGTCCGCACCGAGCTGGACGGCGCGGCCGACCCGCCGACCGAGGTCGGGCTGGCGGCGTACCGGATCGTCCAGGAGTCGCTGACGAACGTGTCGCGGCACGCGGGGGCGGCGGAGGTCGTCGTCAGCGTCGCGGGCGGCCCGGGCGGCCTGCTCGTCGAGGTCGCCGACGACGGCCGGGGCGCGGCCGCCGGCCCGGCCGGGCCGGGCAGCGGCGTGGACGGGATGCGCGAGCGCGCCCGCGCCCTCGGCGGCGAGCTGACCGCGGGGCCGCGGCCGGGCGGCGGGTTCGTCGTCCGGGCGAGGCTCCCCTACGAGGACGGATCCCGATGATCGAGGTTCTGCTGGCCGACGACCAGCGGCTGGTCCGCGCCGGCTTCCGCTCCATCCTGGACGACGAGGACGACATCACCGTCACCGGCGAGGCCGCGGACGGTGCGGAGGCGCTCGCCGCGTGCCGCGAGCTGCGCCCCGACGTGGCGCTGCTCGACGTCCGGATGCCCGGCATGGACGGCCTGGAGGCGGCCCGCCGGATCACCGGCGACGCGCGGCTCGACGGCGTCCGCGTCGTCATCCTCACCACCTTCGACCTGGACGAATACGTGTACGGCGCGCTGCGCGCCGGGGCGACCGGGTTCCTGCTCAAGGACACCGAGCCCGCCGAGCTGATCCACGCCGTCCGGGTCGCGGCGCGCGGGGACGCGCTGATCACGCCGTCGGTCACCCGGCGGCTGATCGGGGAGTTCGCCGGGCGCGTCCAGGCGCCCCGGCCGGGCCCGCGGCTGCGCGCCCTCACCGCCCGCGAGCGCGAGGTCATGCAGCTCGTCGCGACGGGCTTGAGCAACGACGAGATCGCGGCGCACCTCGTGCTGAGCCCGGCGACGGCGAAGACGCACGTCAGCCGCATCATGTCCAAGCTGGACGTGCGCGACAGGGCGCAGCTCGTCATCCTCGCCTACGAGTCGGGCATGGTCAGCCCCGGCTGGATACGACCGGAGCGGTAGCCGCGCCGGCCGGCCGCGACCGGCGGCGTATCGCGGACTGACCGCCCCGGGCGGACGCGGCCCGGCGCCCCGCGCGGCGAGGCTGGGCGGCATGAGCATCTCGGGCGCCATGGTCGGGTTCCTGGTCGGCGGAGCGGCGGGCTTCCTGCTGACGGAGACGGTCGGCGCGTTCTTCACCTTCGTCCTGGACCGCACCCTCGACGTGGACGGCACCGGCGTCCTGCTGGCGGCGTTCGTCGCCGTCCCGATCGTGTGCGCGGTCGCGGGCGCGGTGGTCGGCGCCCGCTACCAGAGCCGGAGCTGACGCGTCCCGCCCCGCGGCTAGGCTCTCCGCGTGGACGAGTCCGAACTGCTGGAACGGGCCCGGGGCGGCGACGAGGCGGCCTTCGCCCGGCTGGCCGCCGGGCACCGGCGCGAGCTGAAGGCGCACTGCTACCGCATGCTCGGCTCCCTCCAGGACGCCGAGGACGCGCTGCAGGAGACCCTCCTCGCCGCCTGGCGCGGCCTGCCGGGGTTCGAGGGGCGCAGCTCGCCGCGCACCTGGCTGTACCGGATCGCCACCAACGCGTGCCTGCGGCTGGCCTCGAAGCGCCCGCCGCGCGTCCTGTCGCCGGAGTACGGACCGCCGCGCGGCGACGTCCACGACCTCGGCGAGTTCGTCCCGGGGCCGGTGTTCCTCGAACCGTGGCCGGACGACGTCCCGGGCGACCCCGGCCCGGACGCCTCGTTCGCCCGCCGCGAGGACGTGGAGCTGGCGTTCGTCGCCGCGCTGCAGCACCTCCCGGCGACGCAGCGGGCGGTGCTGATCCTGCGGGAGGTGCTGGAGTTCTCCGCCGCCGAGGTCGCCTCCGTCCTCGAACTCACCCCGGCCGCCGTGAACAGCGCGCTGCAGCGGGCGCGGAAGGCCGTCCGGGAGCGGGTGCCGCCCGCCACGCAGCGGGCCGAGCTGTCCGCCCTCGGAGCCGAGGGGCAGCGCGAGCTGATCGACGCGTTCGTCGCCGCCTGGGAGCGCGCCGACGTGGACGCGCTCGTGTCCCTGCTCGCCGAGGACGTCCGGTTCACGATGCCGCCGCTGCCCGCCTGGTTCGACGGCCGCGACGACGTCATGCGGTTCATCGCCGAACGCTGCTTCGAGACGCCGTGGCGGCTGGCGCCGATCCGCGTCAACGGGCAGCCCGGGTTCGCCTGCTACCAGCGGAACCCGGACGGCCGCTTCCGGCTCGGGGCGATCAACGTGCTCAGCGTCCGGGACGGCCTGATCACCGCGATCTCCGGCTTCCTCGACCCCGCCCTGTACCCGCTCTTCGGACTTCCGAAGGAATTCCCGTCCTGACCGATGAATCGGCGGCCCGCCGTGTCTCTCCCCCTGTGTAAGCGAAAAACGACGAGGAGAGCCCGATGCGCAAGCTGATCGTCACCAACATCGTCTCGCTGGACGGCTACTACGAGGGCCCCGGCGGCGACATCATGGCCCTGCCGTTCCACGAAGCGTTCGACGACTACAACGCCGAGCGGCTCCGCGCCGCCGACACCCTGCTGCTGGGGCGCACCACCTACGAGGGCTTCAGGGCCTACTGGCCGCCGGTCGCGGACGACGCGTCCGCCCGTCCCGTGGAGCGGGAGATCTCGCGGCTGAACGGCGCGATCGACAAGGTCGTCGTGTCCGACACCCTCGCCGCGGACCCGGCGGCGCCCTGGCGGAACACCGAGATCGTCAGGCGGGCGGACGCGCACGCGCGGATCGCCGAGCTCAAGGACTCCCCCGGCGAGGAGATCCTCATGTTCGGCAGCCGGACGCTGTGGAACGACCTGCTGTCCGCCGGGCTGGTCGACGAGCTGCACCTGATGATCGGCCCGGCCCTCCTCGGCGGCGGGACGCCGGTGTTCGGCGGCCCGTCCCCGGCCCGGCTCCGGTTCCTGGACGCGCGTGCGCTCCCCGGCGACCACCTGCTGCTCACCCGCTACGCGCCCGCCTGACCCGCCGGCGGCCCGGGCTACCGGAGGACGCCCGCCATCACCGCGGTCACCATGCGGTGGACGGCGGCGTCGTCCGGCGGCCCGGCGGTCCGGTCGGCGAACAGCAGGTGCCCGGCGCCGATGAGCGTCGGCGCGAGCGCCTCGACGTCGGCGCCGGCCGCGATCCGGCCGAGGTCGCGCTCGGCGGCGAGGTAGCCCTCGACCATCACCGCCGCCTCGGTCAGCACGGGGACGCCCGCGGGCCAGGCGCGGCGCAGCCGGACCCGCAGCGCGTCCCGGAACGTGACGAGCGCGACGATCGCGACGGCGACGGACCCGAACAGGGCCGACAGCGCGGCCGCGAGGTTGCCGGTGACGGTGCCGGTCCCGGCGGCGGCGCGGAGCGCGGCGGCCTCGGCGTCCAGCCGGCCGACGCGGTCGAGGACGAACTCGGCGAGGAAGGCGTCGAAGTCCTCGAAGTGCCGGTGCAGGACGCCCTTGGCGCACCCGGCCTCCGTCGTCACCGCCCGGCTCGTCAGGCCGCTCGGACCGTCCCTGAGCAGGATGCGGTCGGCCGCGTCGAACAGCTGCTCCCGCACGTCGCGGAGGGCCACCCCGGTCGGCACCGTATGCGTCTCCTTCGCTGCGATGGACGAGTGGGCACTTGCCCACTATGGTGGGCGCATGCCCACTATAACGCCCGAGCCAGGCCCTCCCTCCGATCCCGAACTCCACCGCGACCGCGGGATGGCGGAGTCGTTCGGCACCGACGCCGAGCGCTACGACCGCGCCCGCCCCGGCTACCCGGACGCCGTGATCGAGCGGATCGCCGCCGCCTGCCCGGGCCCGGAGATCCTCGACGTCGGCTGCGGCACCGGCATCGCCGCCCGGCGGTTCCAGGCCGCGGGACGCACGGTGCTCGGCGTCGAGCCGGACGCCCGGATGGCCGAGGTCGCGCGGCGGCTCGGCACCGCGGTCGAGGTCGCGACGATCGAGGACTGGGACCCGGCGGGCCGGACGTTCGACGGCGTCGTCTCAGGCCAGGCGTGGCACTGGGTCGACCCGGTCGCGGGCGCGGCCAAGGCGGCGCGGGTGCTGCGCCCCGGCGGCGTGCTGGCGGCGTTCTGGAACGCGCCCCGGCCGCCGGACGAGATCGTGGACGCGCTCGCCGAGGCCGTCCGCCGCGTCGTCCCGGACATCCCGGTCGACGTCACGGCGATGAAGCGGCCGATCGAGGAGACCTACCCGGCGCTGATCGGCAAGGTCGCCGACGGCGTCCGCGCGGCGGGCGCGTTCGGCGGCCTGGACGAGTGGCGCCACGAATGGACGCGCCCCTACACCCGCGACGAATGGCTCGACCAGCTCCCCACGGCCGGGGTCTTCACCCGCCTCGCGCCGGACCGGCTGGCCGAGGTCGCCGAGCTCACCGGGCGGGCCATCGACCGGCTGGGCGGCGGCTTCACCATGGCCTACAGCACGCTCGTGGTCATGGCGTCACGGGTCGAGGGCGGCGCAGAGCGCGGCTAGCGCCGGACGGTACCCGGGCCCGGACGGCGTGCTGTACCCGACGACGAACCCCTGCGGCCGCCCCTCCGGGTCCTGCCAGTGGCCGCGGAGCGGCATCAGCGCGAGGCCGAGGGCGGCGGCGCGCGCCATGACCTCGTCCTCGGACGGGCCGCCGTCCGGGAGCAGGACGAGCGCGTGCAGCCCGGCCGCGACGCCGCGCACCCGCACGCGGGGCGCCCGCGCCCGCAGCGTCTCGACCAGCAGGTCGCGGCGCCGCCGGTAGCGGAGCCTCGACGCCCGCACGTGCCGGTCGTAGGCGTGCGTGCCGATCAGGTCGGCGAGGACGAGCTGGGCGAGCGACTGCGTGTGCGCGTCCGCGAGCCGCTTGGCCTCGGCGAACGGCTCGACCAGGCGCGCGGGCAGCGCCGTCCAGGCGAGGCGCATCGCGGGGGCGAGCGTCTTCGACGCGGTCCCCGCGTACACGACGTGGTCGGGCGCCGTGCCCTGCAGCGCGCCCACCGGCCGCCGGTCGAAGCGGAACTCGCCGTCGAAGTCGTCCTCGACGATCACGCCGCCGGTGCGCCGGGCCCACGCGGCGAAGGCGCGGCGGCGGCCCGGGCCGAGGGTCGCGCCGGACGGGTACTGGTGCGCCGGGGTGAGGACGGCCGCGCCCGCCCCGCCGAGCGCGCCGGGCAGCGCCCCGTGCTCGTCCACCGGCAGCGGGACGATCTCCGCCCCCGCCCGCCGGACGATCTCGCGGTGGAAGGGATGGCCGGGCTCCTCCATCGCGACCGCCGCCGTCCCGGCCTCGGCGAGGACCCCGGTGAGCAGGCCGAGCGACTGCGCGTACCCGGACGTGACGACGATCCGCTCCGGGCTCGTGTGGACGCCGCGGGCGCGTCCGAGGTAGGCGGCGAGGGCCGCGCGCAGCTCGGGGCGGCCGCGCGGGTCGCCGAGCGCGTGCGCCTCCGGCGGCGCGGCGGACAGGACCCGCCGCGTCGAGCGCAGCCACGCCTCCGCCGGGAACGCGCTGAGGTCGGGGCGTCCGGGCAGCAGGTCGTGCGCGGGCGCGGCGGGCGGCGCGGGCCGTCCGGCGGCGGGCGCCGGGGCGGGCCCGGCGGTCTCCGCGACGCGGGTCCGCGAGCCGGGCGCCGCCGTGAGGTACCCCTCGGCCGCGAGCTGGTCGTAGGCGGCGGTGACCGTCCCGCGCGCGAGGCCCAGCTCGGCGGACAGGGCGCGGGTCGAGGGCAGCGCGGCGCCGGGCGCGAGGCGCCCGGTCGCGATGGCCGCGCGGAGCGCGTGTTCGAGCCCCGCCCGGCGGC
The DNA here is from genome assembly GCF_001552135.1 of Actinomadura chibensis NBRC 106107. Taxonomy (GTDB): domain Bacteria; phylum Actinomycetota; class Actinomycetes; order Streptosporangiales; family Streptosporangiaceae; genus Spirillospora; species Spirillospora chibensis. The sequence goes on from NZ_BCQP01000012.1 coordinate 137,702, forward strand.
CGCGCGACGGATCGAGGTCCAGGTGGAGGTCGACGCCCGAACCGGTCCAATCTCTCGGCATGGAACTGGATCTTATTCATGGGCCGGTCGCGGCCTAGGTTCGTGGGCATGCTTGTTTTCGCGCAGCTCAGCGACACCCACCTCGACGGCGGCGGCCACCGGGCCGAGCGCACCGCGCGGGTCATGGCCCATCTGGACGGGCTGCCGCTCGACGCCGTCCTCGTCACCGGGGACATCGCCGACCACGGCGAGCCCGCCGAGTACGAACAGGCCGTGAAGGCGCTCGCGTCCCGGCACCCGGTGCTGATGTGCCCCGGCAACCACGACGCCCGGGGCCCGTACCGGGCGGCCCTGCTCGGCGAGCCGCCGTCCGGCGATCCGGTCGACCGCGCTCACACGGTGGCGGGGGCGCTGTTCGCGATGTGCGACTCCACGATCCCCGGGCGGCCCGGCGGGTTCCTCGCCGACGAGACGCTCACCTGGCTCGACGAGCGCCTCGCGGCCGATCCCGGCGCGCCCGCGTTCGTCTGCTTCCACCACCCGCCGGTCCGGGTCGGCATCCCCTACGTGGACGGGATCCGCCAGTCCGGCGAGGAGCGGCTCGCCGCGGTGATCGAGCGGCATCCGCGGGTCGTCGCCGTGCTGTGCGGGCACGCGCACACGGCGGCGGCCACGACGTTCGCCGGACGTCCGCTGCTCGTCGCGCCCGGCGTCGTGTCCACGCTGCGCCTGCCCGGCGAGGCCGGGGACGTCGCCGACGAGACGGCCCCGCCCGGCTTCGCGCTCCACATCCTGGACGGCGGCGGCCGCCTCACCACGCACTACCGCACCCTCTAGACGTACTCCATCAGGAAGACCGCCGACGTCCCCGGTTCCAGCGCCTCGAACACGTGGGGCGCGTCGCCGGGGTAGGTGACGTAGTCGCCCGGCGCCAGCTCCGCCGGTTCGTCCGGCGGGCCGACGCGGGCGCGGCCCGAGGCGAGGACGACGTGCTCGACCGTCCCCGGCGGGTGCGGGTCCGAGACGCGGGGCCGGCCGGGCCCGGCGGTCACGCGGTACAGGTCGCGGCGGGCGTGCGGCGGGCAGGCCGCCAGCAGCGCGGCGGCGTAGTCGGCCCGTTCGGCGCGCGCGGCCGGGCCCTCCCCCGCGCGGACCACCCGGACGGCGGCGCGGGGCGGCTCGACGAGGCGGCTGAAGGGGACGTCCAGCGCCGTCCCGAGCGCCCACAGGGTCTCGACGCTCGGGTTGCCGCCGCCCGCCTCCAACTGGGACAGCGTCGACTTGGCGAGCCCGGCCCGCCGGGCGAGGTCGGTCTGCGACAGCCCGGCGCGCTCCCGCTCCCGGCGGATGGCGGCGGCGATCCGTCCGATCAGGTCGGCGTTCCCCATGTGTTCGCTCCAGACGTCCGGGGGTTCGGTTTGACGAACAGGCGCTCCGCTGTTCATGCTAGTGGACGATTGTTCGCCACACCGAACAGGGGGACTCGGCATGGAGCATCTCGGCATCCTCGCCCACAGCATGGAGGGCGCGACGCTGTGCCTCCGCACCTTCTGCCAGGAGGGCTTCCGGGAGCTCGGCCCCGACGACCACCCGGACGTGACGCTCGACCTCATCGCGCTCGCCCGGAGCATGCCCGCCTGGGACGCGGGCGACCACGACGCGATCCGGACGACGCTCGCCGAGAGCCTCCGGCGGCTCGCGGCGGCGGGCGCGGACTTCTTCGTCTGCCCCGACAACACCGCGCACATGGCGCTCGAACGTCCGGGCCCGGACCTGCCGCTGCCCGGCCTGCACATCGCCCAGGTCGTCGCCGACCAGGCCGCGCGCGACGGCCGGACCCGCGTCGGCGTCCTCGGCACGAGCTACACCATGGACGGCCCGATCTACCCGCGCGAGCTGGCCGCGCGCGGCATCGCCGCCGAGGTCCCCGACGCCGGCGACCGGGAGACCGTCCACCGGATCATCTTCGCCGAGCTGGTCAACGGGATCTTCACGGCGGAGTCGCGGCGCGCCTACGCCCGCGTCATCGAGCGGCTCGCCGAGCGCGGCTGCGACGCGGTCGCGCTCGTCTGCACCGAGATCCCGCTGCTCGTCACGCCGGACCGGTCACCGCTGCCGACGCTGGACTCCACCCGCCTGCTCGCCCGCGCCGCGTTCGAGACGGCGGTCGGCGCGCGTCCGCTGCCCGCCTGGCGCGGCGGTCCGGCGGACGCTTCGTCCGGCGCCGAAGCGAGCCGCGCCTAGGGGTCGGGACGTGCGCTTCCACGACCTGCACCACGGTGATCGTCCGCTGCTGCCGCCGAACGCCCGGGACTTCGCGAGCGGCGCCGCGCTGGCGGACGCCGGCTTCCCCGCGGTCGCACGACCAGCCTCGGGTCGCGGCGTCGCCGGGGTCAACCTAGAGGACGGCCGCGCCGAGACGCTCCGCCGGGCGCGCGCCTACGCGGAGGCGGGCGCGGACGGGGTCTTCGTCCCCGGCATCGCGGACGTGCGGGCGCTCCTCCGGCCCTAGGGGTGGCCGTTGATCGCGTCGGCCAGGCGCGCGAGGACGGACGTGCCCGCCGCGCCCGACGCCGACTCGCGCGCGTCCGCGGCCCGGTAGAGCGCGTACATCGCGTGGACGCCGAGCCACCGCAGCGGCTCCGGCTCCCAGCGGCGGACGCGGCGGCCGACCCACGGCAGCGCGGTCAGCTCGGTGCCCTCCCCGAGGACCAGGTCGCGGAGGGTCCGCCCGGCGAGGTTCGCGGTCGCGACGCCGTGCCCGGTGTAGCCGCCCGCGTGGCCGAGCCCGCTCGCACGGTCGACGGCGGCCGCCGCGCACCAGTCGCGCGGGACGCCGAGGACCCCCGACCAGGCGTGCGCGACGCGCCCCTCGCCCGCGACGGCGGGGAACATCGCGGTGAGCGTCGTCCAGAGGGCGTCGACCGTGGCGGGCGCGGTGCGTCCCGCGTCGTCGACGCGCGAGCCGTAGCGGTACGGGCGGCCCCGGCCGCCGAACGCGATGCGGTCGTCGGCGGTGCGCTGCGCGTACATGTAGTAGTGCGCCATGTCGCCGAGCAGCTCGCGCCGCTCCCACCCGATCGCGTCCCAGACGGCGCCGGGCAGCGGCGTCGTGACGATCATGGAGCTGTTCATCGGCAGCAGGTCGCGGCGGTGGCCGGGCAGCCCGGCCGTGAAGCCCTCGGTGGCGCGCAGCACGTACTCGGCCGCGACGGACCCGTGGGGCGTCACCGCGGTCGCCGGGACGCGCCCGCGGCGCGGGTCGATCCGCAGGACGGGCGTCCGCTCGTAGACCTCCACGCCGAGGTCGCGGACCGTCCGGGCGAGGCCGCGGACCAGCGCGGCGGGCTGCGCGCGGGCGCCGTGCGGGCTCCACGCGGCGCCGGTCGCGCCCGCCACGCGCAGCCGGCCGGCGCGCTCGGCGGCGGGCAGCGGGACGAGGTCGCCGTCCGTCCAGCCCCAGGCGCGGGCCTCCGCGACCATGGCGGCGAGCCGGGCCCGCTGCGCCGCGTTGCGCGCGACGTACAGCACGCCGCCCTTGACGAGCCCCGCGTCGATGCCCTCCGCCGCGGCGACGCGGACGACCTCGTCCACGGCGCGGAACATCGCACGCTGCAGGGCGATCGCGGCGGGGCGGCCGTGCCGGGCGGCGTAGCGCTCCCGCGACCCGGCGAGCTCGCCGAGCACCCAGCCGCCGTTGCGGCCGGACGCGCCGAACCCGGCGAACTCCCGCTCCAGTACGACGATCCGCAGGCCGGGGCGGGCGCGCTTGAGGTAGTAGGCCGTCCAGAGCCCCGTGTACCCGGCGCCGACGACGCACACGTCCGCGTCGCGCGGCCCCGGCAGGCGGGGCCCCGGAGCGGGCCGTCCGGCCGCCTCGAACCAGTGGGACACGCCGCCGTCGCGGAACCCCGCGTCCAGCGGCGCACGGGACCCGGACGATGACGAACTCATCCGCTCATACTGCTGGATCCCGCATGGAAAGCACCAGTCGGCAACGGATTCTAAGGAACAGCGTCCACGATACGACGGGATCCGATCCAGCGGGAGCGCTCGGCGGCGTAGTAGGCGGCGCCGTCCGGGCCGCGCGGGCCGTCCGGCCTGCGGCGCATCCCGAGCTGCAGCGCGATCTCCGCCGACGACGGGTTCGCCATGTCGATCTCGGCGGTGACGCGGTGCACGCCGACCACCCCGAACGCGTAGTCGAGCACCGCGCGGGACGCCTCGGCGGCGAGCCCCTGCCCCCACCGGTCCGGCTCCAGGCTGTAGAGAATCTCGACGTCCGCGCCGTTGCCGAGCGGGCCGTCGTGGTGGCTGAGCCCGGCCACCCCGATCAGCGGCCCGCCCGGCGCCGCCGCGTCGATCCCGCCGTCCCAGCGGACCGGGCGCAGCGCCCACAGCCCGTACCCCTCGGTGGCGAAGTCCCGCTCGCTGGCGTCGATGATCTCCGCGACCTGGACGGCGGAGACCATCCGGTCGTCGAACAGGTGGCGCCGGACGAGCGGGCCCGTCCAGTGCGTGAGCAGCGCGGCGCGGTCGTCGGCCGTCACCGGGTGCAGGACGAGCCGCACCGTGCGCAGCACCTCACTCATGCCCGTCCTCCGGCGCCGGGGGCCACGCGGGCGGGGCCTCGCCGTCGGGGACGCCGACCCGGAACACGCGGAGCTGCACCGCGAGCGCCTTGTAGTAGCCGACGAGCGTGACCAGCTCGACGAGGGCGGTGCGGCCGAGCGTCGCCGCCGCCTCGGTGAACACGGCGTCGGCGAGGTCGCCCTCGGCGGCGAGCTGCCGGGCCGCCTCGTGCACGACGCGCTCGCGGACGTCGGCGAGCATCGGCGCGCGGCCCTCGCGCAGCGCGTCCAGCTCGGCGTCGGTGAGGCCGTGCCCGCGGCCGATCCGCTCGTGCGCGTACCACTCGTAGTCGGATCGGACGTGCGCGGCGACGACCAGCGTCGCGATCTCGCGTTCGCGTTTGGTGAACGCGGTGCGGAAGCGCAGCGCGGCGCCGAGGTCCTGGAGCGGCAGCCCCACGGCCGGGCTGTACAGCATGGCGTTGAAGGGGCCGAGGAGGCGTCCGGAGTCGTCGGCCAGGCCGTAGGGCGGGGGGCCGCCCGAGGTGCGCGGGCCGCCGGTCACCGCCTCGTACACGGCGCGCTGCTCGTCGCTGAGCGTGCCGGGGAGCAGCAGCGGGAGCCGCGCCGAGGAGGGGCCGGGGACCGGGCCGGGCCGGGGTCGGTCATTGACGCGCTCACCGCTCACGGGGTCGATCACTTACCGCACGCTAGGCGGTCCGCCGGGGCGGCTCAAGCCCCGGCCGGAATGTGAAACCTCGCGCGCAGGATGAGGTGGCGCTCGCGTAACCCGGCCGAACCCGCGTCCCGCGGGCCCCGCGCGCTGGCAGGATGTCCCGGATGAGCGGCATCTACGACGACCCCTGGGCGTACGAGCTGGCGTGCGCCTTCCGCGACGTGCCCGCCGAGGTGGACGCGCTGCTCGGCTGGTACGCCGAGCACGCCGCGGACACCGACCACGCTCCGGCTCCCGGGCGGGCCGCGCCGTCCGGGACGGGCCCGGCGACGGTGCTGGAGCTCGCCGCCGGGCCCGCCGAGCACGCCCGCGAGTTCGCCCGCCGGGGCGTCGCCGCGACCGCGCTCGACCTGAACCCGCGGATGTGCGCGTACGCGTCCCGGGAGGCGGCGCGCGAGGGCGTCGCGGTGGACGTCGTCGAGGGCGACATGACGCGGCTCGACCTCGGCCGCCGGTTCGACCTCGCCGTGACCATGCTGGACTCGACGTCCCACCTGATGACCCTGGACGCGATGGTCGCGCACCTGCGCGGGGTCGCGGCGCACCTGTCCCCCGGCGGCCTGTACATCGTGGAGATGTCGCACCCGCGCGACCGGCTCACCGACGACCCGAGCGTCAGCACCGGCTGGACGGTCGAGCGCGACGGCGTCCACGCGGGCGTGCGCTGGGGCGAGCCCGGCGACCGGCTCGACCCCGTCACCCAGGTGTCCGCCGACCACGTCACGGTGACGATCACCGCGGACGGCGGGACGCGGGTCGTCCGCGACGTCGTCCCCTACCGGTTCTGGACGGCGACCGAGCTGGACGCCGCGATCCGCCTCGCCGGGGGCCTGGCGGCCGTCGCGCAGTACGGCGACTTCGGGGTCGGCGAGGACGCGGTGCCCCTCACCGACCCCGCCGCCTGGCGGATGATCACCGTGCTGCGGCCGGCCGCCGCGCCGGCTCAGGGCGTCGGCGCCCAGCCCGGCATCGGGTAGCCCGCGAGCAGCTCGCGGACCTGCCCGGCGACCCGCTCGACGACCGCCTCGTCCTGCTTGGCGGCGGCCTGCACGACCTCGTCGATCCACGCCGCGACCTGCGGCATCCGCCCCTCGTCCAGCCCGCGGGTGGTGATCGCGGCGGTGCCGATCCGCAGCCCGGACGGGTCGAACGGCTTGCGCGGGTCGAACGGGACCGCGTTGTAGTTCAGCTCGATCCCGGCCCGGTCGAGGGCCTGCGCGGCGGGCTTGCCCGCGACGCCCTTGCTCGTCAGGTCGATCAGGATGAGGTGGTTGTCGGTGCCGCCGGAGATCAGGTCGTAGCCGCGGTCCAGCAGCGCGGCGGCGAGCACCTTCGCGTTCGCGACGACCTGCCGCGCGTACGCGGCGAACCCGGGCCGCGCCGCCTCCTTCAGCGCGACGGCGATCGCGGCGGTCGTGTGGTCGTGCGGCCCGCCCTGCAGACCGGGGAACACGGCCTTGTCGACCGCCTTCGCGTGCTCGGCGGTGGACAGGATCATCGCGCCGCGCGGGCCGCGCAGCGTCTTGTGCGTGGTCGTGGTGATCACGTCGGCGTGGCCGACCGGGGACGGGTGCGCGCCGCCCGCGATGAGGCCCGCGATGTGCGCGACGTCGGCGGCGAGCACCGCGCCCGCCTCCCGCGCGATCTCGGCGAACGCGGGGAAGTCGATCGTGCGCGGGATGGCGGTGCCGCCGCACCAGATCACCTTCGGCCGCTCCTTGAGCGCCAGGTCGCGCACCTGGTCCATGTCGACGCGCCCGGTGTCGGCGCGCACGTCGTAGCGGACGGGCCGGAACCACTTCCCGGTCGCCGACACCGACCAGCCGTGCGTGAGGTGCCCGCCCATCGGCAGCGACAGGCCCATCACCGGGTCGCCCGGCTCCAGGAACGCCAGGTAGACGGCGAGGTTCGCGGGCGACCCCGAGTACGGCTGGACGTTCGCGTGCTCGGCCCCGAACAGCGCCTTCGCGCGCTCGACGGCGAGCGTCTCGATCGGGTCGACGTTCTGCTGGCCCTCGTAGTACCGCCTGCCCGCGTAGCCCTCGGAGTACTTGTTGGTCAGCACCGTGCCGGTGGCCTCCAGCACGGCCTCCGACACGTAGTTCTCCGAGGCGATCAGCCGCAGCTTCTCGTACTGGCGGCGGGCCTCGTCCTCGACCAGCCCGGCGATCTCGGGGTCCTGGTCCTTCAGGTGGGGGACGGCGGGTTCGTGCATCGGAGCCTCCGCGCTGCTCGCGCCGGGGATCGGGCGCCCCGGCGAAGGGGGCCCGTACACCCAGGCGCGCGGTGTGCGGACTAGTCTCGCTCCCCGGTGGTCGTCTCCACCTTGACTGCGCCAGTCGCGTGCCCGCCATCATACCGGCCTGCCTTTTCGCGGAGCGTCGACACGGCGAACACCCCGGGCGGCGCCGAGCGGCCCGGCGAGGCTGAGCCTCCGACGATCATTCGGCATCCCCGCGCCGGGACGGGCGCCGGGCCTCCAGTCCGTCCAGAAGGCAGTCGAGCGCGAACGCGAACCGGCGCTCGCACTCGCGGTCGACGTCGAGCTCCGCACCGGCGGCGGCCATTCGCGCGCCGAGCAGCGGATACTCGTCGGCGATCCGGCGCAGATGCTCAGCCACCCGGTCGCGCCATTCCGCGCCGCCTCCGGTCCGGTCGAGGGCCGCGCGCCAGGACGTCTCGGCCGTCACCGCGCCGACGACGTGGTCGTTGACGGCGGCGAGGGCGGCGTCCAGGTCGCCGCCGGAGAACCCGGCGCGGGACAGGATCGTCAGCCCGGCCTCGGCGAGGGCGAGCGCGTTCGGCCCGAGGTTGGGGCGTCCCGTGAGGCCGGACAGCACCCACGGATGGCGCAGCAGCATCGCGCGGTGCCGCCGGGCCAGGCCGCCGAGCGCGTCGCGCCAGCCGGCGGCGCGCGGCTCGCCGTCCGCGGCGACCTCGCCCAGGACGTGGTCCAGCGCGAGTTCGAGCAGCTCGTCCTTGGTGGTGACGTACCAGTACAGGGATCCGGCCGTCACGCCGAGGTCCGCCGCGACCCGCCGCATGGACAGCCCCCGCGCCCCCTCCGCGTCGAGGATCGCGACGGCGCGGGCGACGATCCGGGCGCGGCTCAGCCGCCGGTCGCGGGACGGACGCTCGGGACGCAGCCAGACGGAAGGCGAAGGCGTGGGCACGGCCCCACCCTAGCCCCTTGCCATACGCCGTTCACTCTCCTATACATTGTTCAAGGAAACTGAACAGTGCTCAAGAATCGGAGGCGGAGATGCCCGGAGACGTGCACGTGACCGTCTGGGACGACACGGGCGGGACGGGACCGCCCGCGATCCTCGTCCACGGCTCGACGGCCTGGGGCGACGACCCGGTCCTCGGGTTCGCGGCGCAGCGCCCGCTGGCGGACCGGTTCCGCGTCCTCGCCATGGACCGGCGCGGCCACGGCGGCAGCGGCGGGACGGGCTCGGCCGAGTACGCCAGCGACTACGAGGCCGACGCCGCCGACATCGCGGCCCTGATGGGCGACGGAGCGCATCTCGTCGGCCACTCCTACGGCGCGGTCGGCGCCATGCTCGCGGCGGCGCGGCGCCCCGAGGCCGTCCTGTCGCTGGCGCTGATCGAACCGGGCTGCTACCAGGCGGCGGCGGACGACCCGGTCGTCGCCGCCGCGCTCCGCGCCAACCGGGAGGCGATCGCGAACGTTCCTCCCGACCTGCCCGCCGACGTCTATCTCAAGGCCGCGGCGCAGGCGGCCGGGCTGCCGCCGCTGGACCCGACGCCCCGGCGGCTGCGCGCCGCGGCGACGGCGCTGCGCGAGCGGGTGTGCTGGGAGGCGCCGATCCCGGTGGCGGAGCTGGCCGCCGGGACGTGGCCGAAGCTCGTCCTGTCCGGGACGTGGGAGACGGCGCCCGCCCCCTACCGGGAGCGCGGCGGGGAGCCGCTGATGGCGTGCGCGCGGGTCACCGCCGAGCGGATCGGGGCGCGGCTCGCGCGCGTCCCCGGCGCGGCGCACTACCCGCACGTCGAGCGCCCCGGGGCCGTGAACGCGGCGCTTGCCGAACTGTGGACGTCCTGGCCCTAGCCCGGAAGGCGCGTGTGGTGCAGAGACGCGTATGGCCCAACCCCCTCGCGGGGTCGGGCCATGCGGTCGGGTGCGCGCGGGCCGTCAGCGGCCCGCGGACTCCAGGGCCTTCTTGACGGCGGCGCGCTTCTGGCGGAGCTTGGCGAGCGCCTCCTCCAGGATGGCCTCGCCGTCCTCGTCGCTGCGCCGCTCCTTCACGTACGCGAGGTGCGTCTTGTACGGCTCGGTCTTCGGCGGGGCCGGCGGGTTCTCCGAGTCCTGCCCGGCCGGGAATCCGCAGCGCGGGCAGTCCCAGGTCTCCGGGACGGCGACGTCCGTCGCGAAGCTCGGGCGGGTCTCGTGCCGGTTGGCGCAGTAGAAGGTCACCCATACGCGGGGGGCGGCGTCACCGCGTTCCGCCTCTCCCATCGGACCGGCCCCGACACGGCTGCCCCGAATCGCGTTGCCACTACCCACGGAGTACTCCTCGTCTGTCTTCCGCCGCCGCCCGTGACCTCCTGGGACGGCGCGGCGCTCGCATTGTTGGTCGAACGGGTGGGCTCAGCCGACGCCCTTGTGCTTGAACAGCAGCCCGAGCACGACGATCGAGGCGAACCAGACCACCCCGACGCCGATCGTCAGCCGGTCGAGGTTGCGTTCCACGACCGACGACCCGCCGAGTGACGACGAGATGCCGCCGCCGAACATGTCGGACAGTCCCCCGCCCTTGCCCTTGTGCATCAGGACGAGGACGACCATCAGCAGGCTCGCGAGAATGAGCACGATCGACGTTGCGATGATCACGGTTCTTCAGCGCCTTGTCTCGTAGGTAAGGACCGAGGGTCTGGCCGGGCGGTTTACCCGTCAGCTACGAAGGGTACGACGGATGGCCCGCTGGTTCGGCAAGAACCCCCAGTTCACGCGGAATTGATCAGTTTTGCTCAGACGGGGAGATCCCGGTACCGGCAGATCTTGACGAATTCTCCCGGATCCAGGCTGGCACCACCGACCAGTGCGCCGTCCACGTCGTCCTGCGCCATGATCCCGGCGATGTTGCCGCCCTTGACCGAACCGCCGTACAGGATACGCACCTCGTCGGCCAGACCGCCGTCGTACAGCTCGGCGAGCCGCGTCCTGATGGCGGCGCAGACCTCCTGGGCGTCCTTCGGGGTGGCGGTCTCGCCGGTGCCGATCGCCCAGACCGGCTCGTAGGCGATCACCGTGCGGCGCACCTGGTCGGCGGGGATCTTCGCCAGCCCGCCGTCGAGCTGCGCCAGGACGTGCGCCACCTGCCCGCCCGCCTTCCGGACGTCGAGCCCCTCGCCCACGCACAGGATCGGGGAGATGTCGGCGGCCAGCGCGGCCCGCGCCTTGGCGTTGACGATCTCGTCGGTCTCGGCGTGGTACTGGCGGCGCTCGGAGTGCCCGACGACGGCGTACGAGCAGTTCAGCTTGGCGAGCATCGACGCGGAGATCTCGCCGGTGTAGGCGCCGGACGCGTGCTGGGAGACGTCCTGCGCGCCGTACTGGATCGCGAGGCGGTCGGCGTCGACGAGCGTCTGCACCGAGCGGATCGCGGTGAACGGCGGGATCACGGCGACGTCGACGGCGTCGTAGTCGGCCTCCTTGAGCGCGAACGCCATCTTCTGGACGAGCGCGATCGCCTCAAGGTGGTTGTTGTTCATCTTCCAGTTGCCGGCCATCAGCGGCTTGCGGGAAGGGGTCGCGGGGGCCATCGGTCAGTCCTCCAGGGCCTGCAGGCCGGGCAGCGTCTTGCCTTCGAGGTATTCGAGGCTGGCGCCGCCGCCGGTCGAGATGTGCGAGAAGGCGGCCTCGTCGAAGCCGAGCCGCCGGACGGCCGCGGCCGAGTCGCCGCCGCCGACCACGGTGAACGCGCCCGAGTCGATCAGGCCCTGCGCGACGGCGCGGGTGCCGTTGGCGTAGGGCTCCATCTCGAACACGCCCATGGGGCCGTTCCAGAAGACCGTCCGCGCGTCGGCGAGGCGCGCGGCGAACAGCTTGCCGGACTCGGGGCCGATGTCGAGGCCGAGCCGGTCGGCGGGGATCGCGTCCGCGGCGACGACGCCGTGGTCGGCGTCGGCGCTGAACGCGGCGGCAGCGACGACGTCGACGGGCAGGACGAACTCGACGCCCGTCTCCTCGGCCCGCCGCAGGTAGCCGCGGACGGTGTCGAGCTGGTCCTCCTCCAGGAGGCTCCTGCCGACCTCGTGGCCCTGCGCCTTCAGGAACGTGAACACCATGCCGCCGCCGACGAGGATGCGGTCGGCCTTGCCGAGCAGGCTGTCGATCACGCCGAGCTTGTCGGACACCTTCGACCCGCCGAGCGCCACGGCGTAGGGCCGTTCGACGTCCTCGGTGAGCCGCTTCAGCACCTCGACCTCGGCGGCGATCAGCCCGCCCGCCGCGTGCGGGAGCCGCCGCGGCACGTCGTACACCGAGGCGTGCCTGCGGTGCACCGCGCCGAACCCGTCCCCGACGTACAGGTCGGCGAGGGCGGCCAGCCGGTCGGCGAACGCGCCGCGCTCGGCGTCGTCCTTGCTGGTCTCGCCGGGCTCGAAGCGCAGGTTCTCCAGCAGCGCGACGCCGCCGTCCGGGAGCGCGGCGGCGACGGCGCGGGCGGAGTCGCCGACGACGTCGGTCGCGAACGCCACGTCGGCGCGCAGCAGCTCGCCGAGCCGCGCCGCGACGGGCGCGAGCGACAGCTCCGGCTTGACCCGCCCCTTCGGGCGCCCGAGGTGGGCGCAGACGATGACCTTGGCGCCCCGCGTCCGGAGCGCCTCGATCGTCGGGAGGCTGGCCCTGATCCGCCCGTCGTCGGTGATCGCGCCGTCCTGCAGCGGGACGTTCAGGTCCGAGCGGACGAGGACGCGCCGTCCGGCGACGTCGAGGTCGTCAATGGTGCGCATCGGGATGCGGTGTCCTTCCGTACACGGGCGCGCCGTGGCCGCGCGCCGGCGCGGCCACGGCGGGACGAGGGTCGGTCAGAGCTGCGAGCCGACGAGCTTGACGAGGTCGACGAGCCGGTTGGAGTAGCCCCACTCGTTGTCGTACCAGCCGACGACCTTCACCTGGTCGCCGATGACCTTGGTCAGCCCGGAGTCGAAGATGCAGGACGCCGGGTCGGTGACGATGTCGCTGGAGACGATCGGGTCCTCGGTGTAGGTGAGGTAGCCCTTGAGCGGGCCCTCGGCCGCCGCCTTGAACGCCTCGTTGACCTCCTCGGCCGTCACCTCGCGGGACAGCGTGGCGGTGAGGTCGGTGGCGGAGCCGGTCGGCACCGGGACGCGCAGCGCGTACCCGTCCAGCCTGCCGTTCAGCTCGGGCAGCACGAGGCCGATGGCCTTCGCGGCGCCGGTCGAGGTCGGCACGACGTTGATCGCGGCGGCGCGGGCGCGGCGCAGGTCCTTGTGCGGGGCGTCCTGGAGGTTCTGGTCCTGCGTGTAGGCGTGGATCGTCGTCATCAGGCCCTTCTCGATGACGAAGCTGTCGTGCAGCACCTTCGCGAGCGGGGCCAGGCAGTTCGTGGTGCAGGACGCGTTGGAGATCACCGTGTGGTTCGCCGGGTCGTACTTGTCCTCGTTGACGCCGAGGACGACGGTGAGGTCCTCGTTCTTGGCCGGCGCGGAGATGATCACCTTCTTCGCGCCGTTGTCGGCGTGCACCTTCGCCTTGGTGGCGTCGGTGAAGAAACCGGTGGACTCGACGACGATGTCGGCGCCGACGTCGCCCCACTTCAGGTTGGCGGGGTCGCGCTCCTCGAACGCCTTGATCGACTTGCCGCCGACCACGATCTCGCTCTCGGTGGCGCGCACCTCCTCGGGGAAGCGGCCGAGGATGCTGTCGTACTTCAGCAGCTGGGCGAGCGTGGCGTTGTCGGTCAGGTCGTTGACCGCCACGATCTCGATGTCGGCCCCCGACGCCTTCACGGCCCGGTAGAAGTTGCGGCCGATCCGGCCGAACCCGTTGATGCCTACTCGGATGGTCACGGAACGGCTCTCCTCGCACGTGGTGTCGCCCGGTCTCAGCCGGACTGTCGGCAACGGTCATCCGGGGTTCTCCCCCGCCTTCGACCCTATCCAATGACCCGCCGGTAGCCGGACACGGGCGGCGCGGGAAATCCCGCGCGCGGCGGCGCTCCCCCGGGCGGGGACTCCCCGGTCGGGGACGTCCCGGCGGAGATCACTACACTCCCCGTCCATGCGGCGCGGATGGTCTGTTCTCGTGATATCGGCGCTACTCTGCGTGATTCCGTCCGCGCCCGCCGCAGCGGCGCCCGCCGCCGTGCCCGCCGACCTGCCGTCCCGCGCGGACCACCTCGCCGCCGCGCTGCGCCGCGACCCCGTCTACGTCACCGACCACTCGCCGCGGTCGCTGCCCGCCGACGCGGCGGCGCGGATCAGGGCGTCCGCCGCCCGGCTCGGCGGCCCGGTCTACGTCGCGGTGACGCCGACGACCGGCGTCGGCCCGTGGAACCCCGGCGACTCCCTCGCGGCGCTGCTGCACGACCGGCTGCGCCGGGACGGGATCTACATCGTGGTCCCCCCGAAGGGCGGCAACGGCGAGGCGCGCCAGTTCGGCCCCGGGCGGCTCCCGGTGAAGGACGCCTGGCTGGCCGCCGAGTTCGAGTCCTCGACCGACGCGAGCGCGCCCGACGTGATCGCGCGGTTCGCGGACATCGCCCTGTCCGGCGAGGCCGGGGAGCGGCGCAGGCATCCGCGTCCGGCCCCGAAGTCGAAGACCCGCGTGGAGCTGGACGCCTACGACGCCGCCGACCGCCGCGCCGACCGCGCCGAGCGGGCCGCGTTCGGCGGCGGCGCGGCCCTCAGCGGCCTCCCGATCCTCGCCCTGCTGGTCGGACTCCGCGTCCGCCGCGCGCGGAGGGCACGCCGGTGAGGCGGGCCGTCCGGGCGCTGATCGCCGCCTTGGTCGCCGCCCTCGCCACGTGGCCGCCGTCCCCCGCCGCCGCGGACATCCCGCCCTACGCCCGCCACCGCCTGGACCGCGTCGCCGCCGCCCTCGCCCGCGACCCGCTGTTCGTCGACCCCGACCTCGCCGCCGCCCTCGACGAGCGCGAACGCGCCACGGTGCGCACGGCGCTGCGCAGAACGTCCGCGCGCCTCGGGACGCCCGCGTACGTCGTCGTGATCCCGAACCCGATCGACTCGGAGTCGCAGGGCCGCGACGACGCCTTCCTGTTCGCGCTGCACGACCGCTCGCGCCGCGACGGCCTCTACCTGATGGCCGGGGCGTACGGGCGCCTGGAGTCGGAGGCGTTCGGCGTCCCCCGCGACTACGACCCGTTCGACGACGAGGGCCCGGGCGGGTCGCGTCCGGCCGACCGCGACCGCCCGTTCGACGGCCTCGCGGAGCGGCTGGTCCGGCGCCTGGACGGCTACGCGGCCGCGCCCTCGGCGTCCCCGACCACGCCGAGGCTGTACTCCAGCCCGGACCCGTTCGGCCGGGAGCACACGCTCAGCCCGCGCGAGCCCGACCGCGCGGCGCCGTTCGTCACCGGCCTGATCCTCGTCGGACCGATCACCGCCGGAACGCTCTACTGCGCCGTGCTCGGCGTCCTCGCCCTGGTCCGCCGCCGGAGACGGGCCGCGGAGCGCCTCTGGGCGCCGACGGCCCCCGGCATGCGCGACCTGCGCCGCCACGCGGCCGCGGAACTCGCCCGGCTGCGCGAACGCCTCACCGACGCGGATACCGATCAAGGACGGGCCTACGCCGTGTCCGCCTTCGACGCCGCGCAGATCCTCTACGACGACGCCGCGGACGACGAGGAGCGCGCCGTCGACCTGGTCGGCGCGATCGTCCTGGCCCGCCAGGGACGGGCCGCGCTCGCCGGACGCTTCTCGACCCCGCCGCCGCCGTGCCTGGTCAACCCGCTGCACGGCGACTCGGTCGGGCGCCGGAAGGCGAAGGCCCTGGACGTCGACCGCGTCCTGCCCGCCCGGTGCCCGCTCTGCGGCCCGTGCCGCGACCTCCACCACCGGAACAGGCTGAGGGAGCGGCACCTCCTCCGGGTCCCCGGCCCGGACGGCCCGCGCCGCCACACCGCGGTCCCCGGCGTCTGGCGGGACACGGCGTGGGGCGCCCGCGACAGGAACGTCCTCCCCCGTGTGATGAGGTACCTCGGTGTCGACTGAACCCTCCCCCGGCGAACGGCTCGCGGCGGCGCTGCGGCGCTTCCCGATCCATGTGGACCCGTCGATCGCGTCGGCGCTGCCCGCGGCGGAGCGGCGCGGGCTGGCCGCCCGGTTCCGAACGGCGCCCGCGCCGATCTACGTGGTGCTCGTCCCGCTGGTGAAGGGCGGCACCTGGACCGACGCCGACCAACTGGCCACGGTCGTCCACGACCGCCTCGGCCGGGACGGCATCTTCATCACCTTCAACGACGCCACCGAGGACCTCACCGCCCGCGAGTGGGGCGGCGACCACCAGGCCCGCAAGGCCGCCTGGGCCGTCACCCTGGACCGCGCGATGGACGACCGGCCCCTCTCGGCCCGCCTGTCCCGCGTCGTGGACCTGATCGTCTCGGGCACCGCCGTACGCGAGTACGACCGCGTCAGCGCCGAGATCGACAGGCGCGCCGCCCTCCGCACCCGCGCGCCCCGCCCCTCGGACGACGGCGACCTGGCGGTCCCCCTCACCACGGCGCTGGCGGGCACCGCCCTGGCGGCCGCCGCCGGTCTCCTGGTCTGGCGACACCGCCGGACGAGGTCCGTCCACCGCGAGGGCAACGGCCTCCTCCTCCCCCGCACGGTGTTCGCCACCGCGAACCGCGCGAACGAGGACCAGCTCCGCGAGCAGGCGTCCCGCGAGGTGGTCGCGTTCGGCGAGCTCCTGGACGAGACGTCCGTCCCGACCGAGGACGAGCGCACCCGAGCCCTCATGACCAGGGCACTCGACGCCTACCAGGCCGCGGGCAAGACCCTCGACGGCGCCCAGGGCATCCCCGACCTGGCAGGCGTCCTGGTCCTGCTCGACCAGGGCCGCGACGCGCTCGCCTCCGCCGAGTCCGTCGCGAAGGGCGGCCCGGAGATCCCGCCGGTCCCCCTCTGCTTCTTCAACCCGCTGCACGGCGACGCCACGACGCGGCTCGACTGGCGCCCGCCGGGCTCCCGCGACCGCCTCCGCGTCCGCACCTGCCGCCCCTGCGCCCAGAAGACCCGCGACAAGAAACTCCCCGACGTCCTCACGGACACGGAGAACGGCCGCGAAGTCCCCTACTACGAAATGGACCCGGCGAAAAGCGTCTGGTCCCAAACCGGCTACGGCCAACTACGCGAAGACCTGATCGAAAGAATCCAAAGAGGCGACAAGTAAATTCTCGGATTTCCCTGGACGAGACCTCAGCCGGGGTCACGGGCAGGGCCGCGGAGCGAGCTCTGCGAGCGCAGCGGGCATGCCCGGCGCGCCGCGTCCCCGCAGCGCAGGGAGCGCCAGCGACCGGAGCGAGGAGACCCGAGCGCGCAGCCGGGGGGTTTGGGGGGTCGCCCCCCAATAAACTACGGCGCCAGCATTTCCGCCGTCAGATTCGCCTCCGTTCCCGGGATTCCCTGGTCTCCGGCGCGCTTGTCGGCCATGGCGAGGAGGCGGCGGATGCGTCCGGCGATGGCGTCCTTGGTGAGGGGCGGGTCGGCGAGCTGCCCGAGTTCCTCCAGGGACGCCTGCTTGTGCTCCAGGCGGAGCCGTCCGGCGTTGACCAGGTGCTCGGGGGCGTCGTCGCCGAGGATCTCCAGGGCGCGGGCGACGCGGGCCCCGGCGGCGACGGCGGCGCGGGCGGAGCGGCGGAGGTTGGCGTCGTCGAAGTTCGCGAGCCGGTTGGCGGTGGCGCGGACCTCGCGGCGCATCCGGCGCTCCTCCCAGGCGAGGACGCTGTCGTGGGCGCCGAGCCGGGTGAGGAGGGCGCTGATGGCGTCGCCGTCCCGGACGACGACGCGGTCGACGCCGCGGACCTCGCGGGCCTTGGCGTGGATCTTGAGGCGGCGGGCGGCGCCGACGAGGGCGAGCGCCGCCTCGGGGCCGGGGCAGGTCACCTCCATCGACATGGACCGGCCGGGCTCGGTGAGCGAGCCGTGCGCGAGGAACGCGCCCCGCCACGCGGACTCGGCGTCGCAGGCGGCGCCCGCGACGACGTGCCGGGGCAGCCCGCGGACGGGCCGCCCGTTGTTGTCGATCAGCCCGGTCTGCCGGGCGAGCGACTCGCCGTCCCGGAAGACGCGGACGACGTACCGGTTGCCCTTGCGCAGTCCGCTCGGCGCGAGCACGACGACCTCGGAGGTGTGCCCGAACACCTCCGCGATGTCCTTGATCAGGCGCCGTGCCGCGACCCCGGTGTCGATCTCGGCCTCGATCACGATCCGCCCGCTGACCAGGTGCAGACCCCCCGCGAACCGCAGCAGCGTCGAGACCTCGGCCTTGCGGCAGCACGGCTTCATGACCGTGAGCCTGCTCAGCTCGTCCTTGACCACACCGGTCATCGCCATCTGTTGACCCCTCCCCCTATCGGACTTCCAGCAGTCTGGCCGATCCCGGCCGCGCCGGACGTCACTGGCTGAAAATCTGTACGAAGGCTTGGGCCAGCCGGGCCGGTTCATGACGGGGCGACCCGTCGTCGGCGGCGACGTCAGCGAGGACGAGCCGCCCGCCGATCTCCTGGGCCGCCTTGTCGAGCGCGGCCGGGTCGTCCACGATGCCGCCGTCGGCGAGGACGACGTCCACCGTCAGGTCGGGGGCGTGGGCGCGCAGGACCTCCAGATGGGTCTGCGGGGAGAAGTCGTCGGTCTCGCCGGGCTGCGGCGCGAGGTTCAGCGCGACGACCCGGCGGGCGCGGCAGGAGACGAGCGCGCGGGCCAGCGCCGGGACCTTCAGGTGCGGCAGGACGCTCGTGAACCACGACCCGGGGCCGAACACGACCCAGTCGGCGTCCTCGACGGCGGCGAGCGCCTCCGGGCAGGCGGGCGGATCGGCCGGGACGAGCGACACCCCGAGCACGCTGCCGGGCGTCTTCGCGCACGCGACCTGCCCCTTGACGTGCGTGATCTCGTCGGGGCGGCACGGGTCGGCGCCGCGCACGTCGGCGACGATGTCCATCGGGACGGCCGCCATCGGCAGGACCCGGCCGTGCGCGCCGAGCAGCCGCCCGACCCAGTCGAGCCCGGCGACGGTCGAGCCGGGCGCGTCCCCGCCGAGCAGTTCCCACAGCGCGACGATGAGGAGGTTGCCGACGGCGTGCCCCTGCAGGTCGCCCTCGCTGCGGAACCGGTGCTGGACGACGTCGCGCCACGTCTGGCCCCACTCGTCGTCCCCGCACAGGGCGGCGAGCGCCATGCGCAGGTCGCCGGGCGGCAGCACGCCGAGCTCGCGGCGCAGCCGGCCGCTGGACCCGCCGTCGTCGGCGACCGTGACGATCGCGGTCAGCCGGTCGGTGACGCGGCGCAGCGCCGACAGCGAGGCGTACAGGCCGTGGCCGCCGCCGAGCGCGACGACCTTCGGTCCGCCGGTCTCCACCGTGCCGATCGCCTCCTCGTCCGGGGTCCCGGGCGGAGCCCCGCCGGGGATGTCACTCGCGGCCGAGGTCACGATGGGCGACCTGCACCTCGATGCCCTCGTCCCGCAGCCGCGCGGCGATCTGTTCCGCCATGGCCACACTACGGTGTTTGCCGCCGGTACATCCCACGGCGAGGGTCACGTAGTGCTTGCCCTCCCGCTCGTAGCCGTCGGCGAGGAGCCGCAGGACGTCGGTGTAGGAGTCCAGGAACTCCTTCGCGCCGCGCTGCCCCAGCACGTAGTCGCGGACGGCGGCGTCGCGGCCCGTCTTCGGCCGCAGCTCCGGCACCCAGTGCGGGTTCGGCAGGAACCGGCAGTCGACCACGAGGTCGGCATCCACCGGCAAGCCGTACTTGTATCCGAACGACACGACGGTCGCGCGGAGGCTGGACTCGCCGGTGTCGTTGCCGAAGAACCCGATGATCTTGTTGCGCAGCTCGTGCACGTTGAGCCCGCTCGTGTCGATCACGAGGTCGGCCTCGGCGCGGACCTCGCGGACGAGCTCCCGCTCCCGCGCGATGCCGTCGACGAGCCGTCCGTCGCCCTGCAGCGGGTGCGGCCGCCGGACGCTCTCGAACCGGCGCACCAGGTCGGCGTCGTTCGCCTCCAGGAACACCACCCGCGGGTGGACGCCGCGCGCCTCAAGCTCGGCGATCGAGGAGTGCAGGTCCTCGGTGAACGCGCGGCTGCGCACGTCGACGACGACGGCGATGCGGGGCACCGCGTCCTTCACCCGGCCGCCGAGGTCGGCCATCGTCGCCAGCAGCCCCGGCGGCAGGTTGTCGACCACGAACCAGTCGAGGTCTTCGAGTGACTTGGCCGCGGTGCTGCGGCCCGCCCCGGACATGCCGGTGACTATCACGATGTCCGGGATCTTCGTCTCGCTGGTCATGACCGTCTCCCCGTGTGCTCCCCGTCGCCGCCAGTCCCCGTGCCGCCGCCCGCGCCGCCGCGCGGCGGGGCGCCGTGCAGCGCGGCGACGATGCTCTCCGCGCTGCGCATGCCGATCCCCGGGACCTCGGCGACCTGCTCGGGCGTCGCGTCCTTCAGCCGCTTCAGCGAGCCGAAGTGCTTCAGCAGCGCCGCGCGCCGCGCCGGGCCCAGACCCGGAACGTTATCGAGTTCGCTCACCGTCATGGACCGGGACCGCCGCTGCCGGTGGAAGGTGATGGCGAACCGGTGCGCCTCGTCCCGCACCCGCTGGACGAGGAACATGCCCTCGCTGTTGCGCGGCAGGATCACCGGGTCGGCGTCGCCGGGCAGCCAGATCTCCTCCAGCCGCTTGGCGATGCCGCAGACGGCGATGTCGTCGACGCCGAGCTCGTCCAGGGCGCGCTGCGCGGCGGCGACCTGCGGCGGACCGCCGTCGACGATCACCAGGTTGGGCGGGTAGGCGAACTTGCGCGGCCTGCCGGTCTCCGGGTCGATCGGCTGGTGCGCGCCCTCTTGCGCCTCACTTTGGGGGGACGACCCCCCAAGCCCCCCGGCAAGATCCTCAGGTGGGTCACCGAGGTGGTCGAGCTCTCCCATCTTCTCGCTCTCGGCGAGGTAGCGCTTGAACCTGCGGGTGATGACCTCGTGGATGGAGCGGACGTCGTCCTGCCCCTGGACGGCCTTGATCGTGAACCGGCGGTACTCGCTCTTGCGGGCGAGGCCGTCCTCGAACACGACCATGGACGCGACCACGTCGCTGCCCTGGAGGTTGGACACGTCGTAGCACTCGATGCGCAGCGGCGCGTCGTCGAGTTCGAGGGCGTCCTGGATCTCCTGGAGGGCGCGGCTGCGGGTCGTCAGGTCGGACGCGCGGCGCGTCTTGTGCTGCTTGAGCGCCTCGTGCGCGTTGCGCGCCACCGTGTCCAGCAGGGCCTTCTTGTCGCCGCGCTGGGGGACGCGCAGCCGGACCGGCCCGCCGCGCTGCTCCTCCAGCAGCTCGGTCATCGCGCCCTCCTCCGGCGGCAGGGCCGGGACGAGCACCTCCCGCGGCACCGATTCGCTCTCGCCGTAGATCTGGATGAGGAAGTTCTCGACGAGGTCGGCGGTGGTGACGTCCTCGACCTTGTCGACGACCCAGCCGCGCTGCCCGCGGATGCGCCCGCCGCGCACGTAGAAGACCTGGACGGCGGCCTCCAGCTCGTCCTCCGCGAAGGCGATCATGTCGCAGTCGGTGCGGTCGGGCAGGACGACGGCCTGCTTCTCCAGCGCCCGCTCCAGCGCGCGGACGTCGTCGCGGAGCCGGGCGGCCCGCTCGTACTCCTGCGACGCGGCCGCCTCGCGCATGTCGCGTTCGAGGCGCTTGATGAAGCGGGACGTGTTGCCCGCCATGAAGTCGCAGAAGTCCTCGGCGAGGAGGCGGTGCTCGTCCGGGGAGACGCGGCCGACGCAGGGCGCCGAGCACTTGCCGATGTAGCCGAGCAGGCAGGGGCGGTCGAGCTGGTGCTGCCGCTTGAACACGCCCGCGCTGCACGTCCGGACCGGGAACACGCGCAGCAGCTGGTCGACCGTCTCGCGGATCGCCCACGCGTGGGAGTACGGCCCGAAATAGCGCACGCCCCTCCGCTTCGCGCCCCGCATCACCATCACCCTCGGGAACTCCTCGTTCAGGGTGACGGCGAGGTAGGGATACGACTTGTCGTCCCGGTAACGGACGTTGAACCGCGGGTCGAACTCCTTGATCCAGGAGTACTCCAGCTGGAGCGCCTCGACCTCGGTGGACACGACCGTCCAGTCGACGCGGGCGGCGGTCCGCACCATCGTCTGCGTGCGGGGATGCAGCGCGGAGAAGTCGGCGAAGTAGGAGTTGAGCCGCTGCCGCAGGCTCTTGGCCTTCCCCACGTAGATGACCCGGCCGTGCTCGTCGCGGAACCGGTACACCCCTGGGGACTCGGGGATGGAGCCGGGTGCGGGTCGATAGGTCGCCGGATCTGCCACGTTCAGAAGCCTAGTAGCCGCCACCGACACACCGCGCCGGACGGCGGGCCGGACGGCGGGCCGGCGCCGCAGGGCCCGGCCGCCGTCGCCCGCGCCGCTCAGGCGAGCGTGATCTGCCCGCCCTCGACGGTGATGCGCTTCTCCTCCAGCGGCCTGTCCGCGGGCGGGTTCGCCACCGAACCGTCCGCGATCTTGAACTTGCTGCCGTGGCAGGGGCAGTTGATCGTGCCGCCCGACACCGAGCCGACGTCGCAGCCCCGGTGGGTGCACTTGGACGAGTACGCCTTGAACTGGCCCTGCGTGGGCTGGCAGACGACGACGTTCGCGTCCTTGAACACCTTGCCGCCGCCGACCGGGATATCGGCGGCCGACCCGAGCGCCGTGCCCCCGCCGCCCCCGCCGCCCCCGCCGCCCCCGTCCTGCGAGCCGCCGGAGCCGCCCGCGTCGTCGTCCCCCGACCCGCCGCACGCGGCGGCGAGCCCGGCGATCCCCGCGAGCCCCGCTCCGATGAGAAGCCCTCTGCGCGTGCCGCCCCCGGCCGGTGCGTCCCGCGGCGCCCGCACCGGCTCGCCAACCTGCGTCTCGGACTCCTGTGGCATTGCCGTCCTCCCGGTGACATCTCGGTTCCCGTCAGTCACCGTGAGAACGTACGCCCGAGGCGGATGGTTCAATACCGAACGACATCGGCGGGCGGGACGCTCAGACGACGACGATCCCGCCGCCCTTGACCTGCACCGGGTACTCGGTCAGCGCCCGGTCGGCCGGGCCGCGCCGCACCGCGCCATCCGCGATCTTGAACTCGCTGCCGTGGCAGGGGCATTTGATCAGCCCGTCGGAGACGCTCCCGACCGTGCAGCCCTGGTGCGTGCACACCGCCGTGAACGCCTTGAACGACCCGGGGGTCGGCTGCGTCACGACGACCTTCTCGGCCCCGTTGATCTTGCCGCCGCCGACCGGGACGTCCGCGACCTTGGCGACCTCCTTGCCCTTGAGGTCGGACGCGGACTTCTCCTTGTCACCGCCCCCGCACCCCGCGAGCACAGCCACCCCCAGGACCGCACCCCCGCACAACACGCCCCGCCGTCCGACTCCCCCGCCCCCGGACACCACTTCATCACTCATCCCCCCATGATCCTGGACGGGAGCCGGTGGGCCGGTCGGGGGCGGGCTAGGCGAGGATCTTTTTGAGGAACTGGCCCGTGTGGCTGGCCTCGACCCGGGCGATGTCCTCGGGGGTGCCGGTGGCGACGACGGTGCCGCCGCGGGAGCCGCCCTCGGGGCCCATGTCGATGATCCAGTCGGCGGTCTTGATGACGTCGAGGTTGTGCTCGATGACGATCACCGTGTTGCCCTTGTCGACCAGGCCGTTGAGGACGCCGAGGAGCTTGTTGATGTCCTCGAAGTGGAGGCCGGTGGTCGGCTCGTCCAGGACGTAGATGGTGCGTCCGGTCGAGCGCTTCTGCAGTTCGGACGCCAGCTTGACGCGCTGCGCCTCGCCGCCGGACAGGGTCGGCGCGGGCTGCCCCAGCCGGACGTATCCGAGCCCGACGTCGTTGAGCGTCTTCAGGTGCCGGTGGATCGCGGTGACCGGCTCGAAGAACGTGGTGGCCTGCTCGATCGGCATGTCGAGCACCTCGGAGATCGTCTTGCCCTTGTAGTGGACCTCCAGGGTCTCCCGGTTGTAGCGGGCGCCGTGGCAGACCTCGCACGGGACGTAGACGTCCGGCAGGAAGTTCATCTCGATCTTGATGGTGCCGTCGCCGGAGCAGTTCTCGCAGCGCCCGCCCTTGACGTTGAAGGAGAACCGGCCCGGCTGGTAGCCGCGCACCTTCGCCTCGGTGGTCTGCGCGAACAGCTTGCGGATGTGGTCGAACACGCCGGTGTAGGTCGCCGGGTTGGAGCGCGGGGTGCGGCCGATCGGCGACTGGTCGACGTGGACGACCTTGTCGAGCTGGTCGACGCCGTTGACCCGCTTGTGCTTGCCGGGGACGGTCTTCGCCCCGTTCAGCTTCTTCGCCAGCGAGCTGTACAGGATGTCGTTGACCAGCGTGGACTTGCCGGAGCCCGACACGCCGGTGACGGCGGTGAGGACGCCGAGCGGGAACGCGACGTCGACGTCGCGCAGGTTGTTCTGCTGGGCGCCCTTGACGGTGACCTCGCGGCCCCGGGTGCGCGGCCGCCGGATCTCCGGGACGGCGATCGCGCGCCGCCCGTCCAGGTAGGCCCCGGTCAGCGACCGCTCGGACTTCTTCAGGTCGTCGACGGTGCCGGACACGACGATCTCGCCGCCGTGCTCGCCCGCGCGCGGGCCGATGTCGACGACCCAGTCGGCGGCGGCGATGGTGTCCTCGTCGTGCTCGACGACGATCAGCGTGTTGCCCATGTCGCGGAGCCGGAGCAGCGTCTCCAGCAGGCGGTGGTTGTCGCGCTGGTGCAGGCCGATGGACGGCTCGTCCAGCACGTAGAGGACGCCGACCAGCCCGGAGCCGATCTGGGTGGCGAGCCGGATGCGCTGCGCCTCGCCGCCCGCGAGCGTGGCGGACGCGCGGTCGAGGGTGAGGTAGTCGAGTCCGACGTCCAGCAGGAACCCGAGCCGGGCGTTGATCTCCTTCAGGACGCGCTCGGCGATGTGCGTCTCGCGCTCGTTCAGCTCCAGGGCGAGCAGGAACTTCGCGGCCTCGCCGATCGGCAGCGCGGCGACCTCGGCGATCGACATCCCGCCCATGGTGACGGCCAGCACGACCGGCTTGAGCCGGGCGCCCTCGCACGTCGGGCACGGGATCTCGCGCATGTAGCCCTCGAACTTCTCCCGGCTGGTGTCGCTCTCGGACTCGGCGTGCCGCCGCTGGATGTAGGGGATGACGCCTTCGTAGGCGGTGTAGTACGACCTCGTCCGGCCGTAGCGGTTCTTGTAGCGGACGTGGACCTGCGTCTCGTGCCCGTTGAGGATGGCCTTGCGCGCCTTGGCGGGCAGCTTCTCCCACGGGGTGTTGAGGTCGAAGCCCATCGCGTCGCCCAGCGCGGACAGCAGGCGCAGGAAGTAGTCGCTCACGTGGCCGTTGGACCACGGCTGGATCGCGCCCTCGCCGAGGCTGAGCTCGACGTCCGGCACGACGAGCTCCGGGTCGACCTCCATGCGCGTGCCGAGGCCGGTGCAGTCGGGGCAGGCGCCGTAGGGCGAGTTGAACGAGAACGACCGGGGTTCGAGCTCCTCGAACGACAGGTCGTCGTAGGGGCAGTAGAGGTGCTCGGAGTACATCCGGGTGCGGTGCTCGTCGTCCTCGGGGAGGTCGACGAAGTCGAGGACGATCGTCCCGCCCGCCAGGCCGAGCGCCGTCTCCACCGAGTCGGCGAGCCGCTGCCGCGCCGAGTCCTTCACCGAGAGCCGGTCGACCACGACGGAGATGTCGTGCTTCTCCTGCTTCTTCAGCTTGGGCGGGTCGTCCAGCCGGACGGTCTGCCCGTCGACCAGCGCGCGCGAGTAGCCCTTCGACTGCAGCTCGCGGAACAGCTCCAGGTATTCGCCCTTGCGCCCGCGGATCACGGGCGCGAGCACCTGGAACCGGGTGCCCGGCTCAAGCTCCAGCACCCGGTCGACGATCTGCTGCGGCGCCTGCCTGCTGATCGGACGGCCGCACTCGGGGCAGTGCGGGTGCCCGATCCGCGCGTAGAGCAGCCGCAGGTAGTCGTAGACCTCGGTGATCGTGCCGACCGTCGAGCGCGGGTTCTTGCTGGTCGACTTCTGGTCGATCGACACCGCCGGGGACAGGCCCTCGATGAAGTCGACGTCGGGCTTGTCCATCTGCCCGAGGAACTGCCGGGCGTAGGCCGACAGCGACTCCACGTACCGGCGCTGGCCCTCCGCGAAGATCGTGTCGAAGGCCAGGCTCGACTTCCCGGAACCGGACAGACCGGTGAACACGATCATGGCGTCCCGCGGCAGGTCGAGCGAGACGTCCTTCAGGTTGTGCTCGCGTGCTCCACGCACGATGAGTCGGTCATGCACGGCGTTGTTCCGGTTCCTCTTCTGGCGCGACGGCGGGTGGAGACATGTCGGTCTCAAGGCTAGCCAGGGGGTACGACAGAATCCCCCGAGTGAGTAACAGCGCCGGTCCCCGGCGCATTTCACGATGCTCCCCGCCCGTCCCCGGAGGTCCGGGCGGCACTACCGCACCGTACACGTGTTCGAACGCTTCCCGCCACCGGAACACCGCTCCGGACGGCTCCGGTCAGCCGCCCCCGCGCGGGCGGAGGGCGTCGAGGACGCGGGCCAGGGTGCGGCGCCGCAGGTCGGCGGACCACCCGGCGGCCAGGGCGCCGTGGGCGGTGGCCGTGACCAGGGCCATAACCTCGTCCAGGCGGGCGTCCCGGCGGACCGTGCCCGCCTCCTGGGCGGCGGCCAGGAGGGCGCCGAACGCCTGCGTGAGGGCCTCGATCTGCTCGCCGGGCTCGACGGCCGTGCCCTCCTCGGCGAGGGCGCCGACGACGGTCCCGATCTCGGCCGAGCTCTCCACCAGGTACGTGAAGTAGTCGAAGAAGGCGGTGGCGGGGTCGCCGTCGGCGATGAGGGCCTCCGCCCGGTCGACGAGGCGCCGCCGGAGCAGCTTCATGATCGCGGCGAGCAGGTCGCGCTTGGTCGGGAAGTGGCGGAAGACCGTCCCGACGGCGACGCCCGCGCGGGCCGCGACCTCCTCGGTGGACGCGGCGGCGCCGCGCTCGGCGAACACCTCCTCGGCGGCGGCGAGGATGCGGGCGCGGTTGCGGCGGGCGTCGGCGCGCATGGGCCTGCTCGGTGTCATTCGTCCGTCCGTTGACAAGATGAGTCGCGACTCATATTTTGCAAGATGAGTCCTAGCTCATCTTAGCCGCGGCCGGAGGTACGCCATGTCCACGTCCACGTCCCCTTCCACGCCGGGTCCCCGGGAGCTGTTCGAGCGGTTCCAGCGCAACGCCCTCGACGGGCGGGCCGGGCTGGACGAGGAGATGCTCGCCGAGGACGTCGTGGTCGAGATGCCGTTCGCGCCCGGCGGGGCCGGGCGGCGCGCGGAAGGGGGCGCGGCCATCGCGGCCCGGCTGCGCGAAGGGCGCGCGGCGCTGCCCGTCGTGTTCGAGGAGTTCCGGGACGTGGTGATCCACGAGACCGCCGACCCGGAGGTGATCGTCGCGGAGTACGCGATCGTGGCGTCGGTCCCGGCCACGGGCAGGCGGGCGTCCGCGAACTTCGTCGCGGTGGTCCGGGCCAGGGGCGGGCGGATCGTCCACTGGCGCGAGTACCAGGACCACGCGGCGATCGCCGCGGCGGTGGCGTGAGTCACTCGTCGTCGAGCGCGAAGGACAGGTAGCGCTCCGCGGAGCGGCGGACGGCCTCCTTCCCGTCGGTGTAGACGATCTTCCTCCACCAGGCGCCGTACACGCGGTCGAAGTCGTAGGGCTCCAGCAGCCGCAGGGCGCGGCGCACCGTGCGCGGGCGCTCGGGGATGAAGTTCGGGTAGGAGTACATGAAGCTCAGCCAGTCGCGGTCGTTGACCACCTGGAGGATGTCGCCGGAGAACACGGCGCGCCCGTCCCGCCAGTGCAGGACCTGCCCACCCTCGAAGTGGACGCCCGCGTTGATCAGCGTGAGGCCCTCGGCCAGCTCGTGGGTGTCGCCCTCCCAGTAGACGACCGCGTCGTCGGGACGGGCCACCCACCGCCGGTCGGCGGCGTGGATGTAGACGGGCGCGTCGAATGCGTGCGCCCACTCGATCATGCTGCCGTAGAAGTGCGGGTGGCTGATCGCGATGGCGGAGACCCCGCCCAGCTCGTTCACCTGGCGGATCATGTCGTCGTCCAGGTGCGTGGTCATGTCCCAGAGGACGTTGCCGGACGGCGCGCGCACCAGCAGGGCCCGCTGCCCGATGGCGGTGGGCGGCTCGACGCCGATCCCGACGACGTCCGGGCCCTCCTCGGCGATCCGGCCGCGGTGGTCGGCGCGCAGGGCCGCGAGGGTCGTCCAGCGCTGGCCGTCCCAGCCGACGTACTGGCGCTCGTCCTCGCAGATCGGGCAGTCCGGGCGGGCCTCGCCGTACTGGACGCCGCAGGTCACGCAGATGGGTAGCTCCATGATCGCCATTCTGTGGCATCGGGCGCGGCCGGTGCGACAGGATGGAGTCCCGTTCGCTGGAGATGGGGGCGTCATGGCCTGGGAAGAAATGATCGATCGGCTGGATTCGGGCGCGGCGCGCATCGTCGCCACGCTGTCCGGACTCGGCGACCAGGACATGCGGGCCCCGTCCGCGCTGCCCGGCTGGACCCGCGGCCACGTCGCCACGCACATCGCGCGCAACGCCGACTCGCTGTGGAACCTGCTCGAATGGGCGCGGACGGGCGTCGAGGTCCCGCAGTACCCGAGCGTGGACGCCCGCAACGCCGACGTCGAGGCGGGCGCGGGACGCGACCGCGACGCGCTCGCCGAGGACGTCCGGGCGACGGCGGCGCGGCTGTCCGAGCAGGCCAGGACGCTGCCCGACGCCGCCTGGGACGCGGAGGTCAAGGCGATGACGGGGTACACGCACCCGGCCTGGTACGTCCTGTACCGGCGGTGGAACGAGGTGGAGGCCCACCACGTCGACCTCGCCGCCGGGTACGGGCCCGCCGACTGGCCCGAGCCGTACGTCCGGTGGGCGCTCGGCGCGACGCTCGCCGACATCGCGGCGCTGCCGCCGAAGCTGCGCGGCGAGCTGGAGGGGCACCGGATCACCGCGACCGACTACGGCGAGTCCGCCGACCTCGGCCGCCCGCCGGGCGGGCCCGAGGCGTCCGGGTCGGGGCGGGCGGTGCTCGGCTGGCTGTCGGGCCGCTCGGACGGCGCCGGGGTGAGCCTGCGCCCGGACGGCCCGCTGCCCGTCCCGCCGCCCTGGCCGCACGAGCCGTCCGGCTTCTGACCGGCGCCGTCAGTCGGCGTCGTGGCCCGCGAGGCGGTGCAGGGCGTCCACCGAGCGGACGACGATCGAGCCGCGCGCCACGGTGAGCCCGCCGCGGACCGGCTCGGCGGCGAGGATCTGCGCGACCTTCCGGCGGCCCATCCCGGCCCAGCGGCCGAGGTCCTGCTGGGACAGCGGGACGCGGACCTCGACGCCGCCGTCCTCGGCGTCCGGTTTCGCCTCGGTCACCCCGTCCGGGCGCTCCTCCTTGACGGGCGCGCCGAAGCGGGCGACGAGGCGGAGCAGCCGTCCGGCGAGGCGGCGCTCCGGGGCGTCGGGGAAGTGCGCGAGGCGCAGCTCCTCGGAGTCGCGCAGCCGCTCGGCCAGCACGGCGGCGACGGCCCACACCGCGCCGGGATGCGCGTCGAGGACGCGGCGGAACCGCGCGGCGGGCAGCACGAGCGCCTCCACCCGGGTGAGCGCCTCGGCGTTGGCGTGCCGGACGCCGCCGTCCGCGGCCTCGACCTCGCCGACCAGGTCGCCGGGGCCGAGGACGTCCAGGATCGCGGTCTCGCCGTCCCGGTCCGCCCAGACCTTGACCGCCCCGGCGCGCAGCACGAAGACCTGGGACGCGCGGGTGTGCTCGCGCATCAGGAACGCGCCCGGCCTGATCACGACCGGCGCGCCCGCGTCCCGCAGCGCCTCCCGCGCGCGCGGGGGCAGCGCGTCCCAGAAGGGGGTGGTGTCCATGTCGCCTCCTCCGCCGCGGGCGGGGGCGCGCTCCCGCAGATCCGTTCGATGATCTCGCGCCCCGTGCTCCAGTGAACGCGGCGCCGGGGCGGCCGACTACGTCTTTCGTCACATGTCGCGGTGTCACATGTCGAGGGAGCCGTCCGATTCGAGCCAGCTGTCCAGGGCGCGGACGCGGCGGACGCAGTCGGCCGCCGCGACGTGGTCGCCGAGCGCGAGGTGGGAGTCGCGCAGCAGCTCCAGGGCCTGCCGCAGGCCGCGCTGGTCGTCCATGTCGCGGCGGACGACGATCTCGGCGTTGACGTGCTCGACCGCGCGGGCGTGCTTGCCGAGCAGCCGGCACGCGCGGGCCATGGTGTGCAGCGAGTACGCCTGCTCGCGGGTGTCGCCGAGCTCGGTGGCGAGGTCGAGGGCGCGGCGCCCGGCGTCCAGGGCGTCGTCGGCGCGGCCGAGGTCGAGGTGGATCGCGGCGAGGTGGACGAGCGCCGTCCCCTCGCTGTGCCGGTCGCCGACCTCGCCCAGGTACTGGAGCGCCTCCAGTTCGCGTTCGAGCGCCTCCTCGGGGCGTCCGGCGCGGCGCAGCACGGCGGCGAGGGTGTCCATCCCGACGCCGAGGCCGTACCAGTCGCCGCCCTCCCGGCGGATCCGCAGCGCCTGCCGGGCGGCGCGCTCGGCGTCCTCGGGCAGGCCGAGCCGCGAGTAGGTGCGGGCGAGGCTGCCGAGCGTCCCGGCCATGCCGCCCTGCGCGCCGAGCCGGTGCCACAGGTCGAGGGCCTCCAGGCCGAGGACGAACGCCTCCCGGTGCCGCCCGAGCCGCCGCATGGCGACCGACAGGTGCTCCAGGTCGTTGGCCTCGCCGTGCTGGTCGCCGATCTCGCGGCGGATCTCCAGGGCGCGCAGCAGGTGCTCGCGCGCCTCCCGGTACCGGCCGAGCCGCCAGTGGACGATCCCGATCTGCGACAGCGCCTCCGCCTCGCCGTGCCGGTCGCTGGTCTCGCGGTGCAGCCGCAGCGCCTGCCCGCAGTAGGTGAACGCCTCGGCGAACTTCGCGGCGTCGCACATCAGCATGCCAAGCGTGGTCAGCGCGCGGGCCTCGCCGTGCCGCGCGCCCACGGCGCGGTAGGTGCGCAGGGCCTGCTCGGCGTCCTGCTGGGCCATGTCGCGGAGGCCCAGCGCGGCGTTCATGCGGGCGAGCTCCGTCAGCGCCTGCGCCGCGCCGTGCATGTCGGCGAGCTCCTGCCGGATGTAGAGGGCCTCCAGCGCGTGCGACACCGCCTCGTGGACGTTCCCCTGCCGCCGGTGGACCTGCGCGACGGTGAGCAGCGTCTCGGCCACGCCCGGCTCGTCGCCGATCCGCCGCCGCGCGCCGAGCGCCTCGGCCGCGTGGCCGAGCGCGGCCTCGTAGTCGCCGAGCCCGAGGCAGGCGCGGGCGAGGGTGTCGTGGGCCCGCGCGACGCCCGCGTCGCCGCCCCCGCCGCCGCGGTCGCGGAGCTCCTCGTGGATGGCGAGCGAGCGGCGCGCGTGCTCGATGCCGGTCAGGTAGCGGCCGAGCGCCACGTGCACGTCGGCGAGGGTGGCGAGCGCGGCGGCCTGCCCGTACCGGTCGGGCGGGTCGACGGCGCGGAACCCGCGGCGCGCGTCCTCCCCGTAGCCGATGGCCTGGACGGAGTCGCCCAGCTCGAAGTGCGCGGTGGCGAGGTTGTGCAGCATGACGGCGGCGGCGGCCCAGTCCTCCTCGGTGCGGGCCGCGTGCAGGCCCGCCTGGTGGACGGCGATGTTGTCCTCGCTGTAGCGGCGGAACTCCTGGAAGTCGAACAGGGCGTCGGCGAGCTCCCAGCACGTCCGGTGCAGGCCGAGCCGGGCGGCCTGGTGGACGGCGGCGACCAGGTTGCGCCGCTCGGACTCGAACCAGGCGAGCGCGGCGGCGCGCTCGTCCCCGGCGGGCGGGCGCTCCCGCCGCTCGCCCCGGTGCACGGCCGGGCGGGGCCGTCC
>NZ_BCQP01000013.1 GCF_001552135.1 Actinomadura chibensis NBRC 106107
CCCGCCGCGCGGGCCTCGGCGAGGCAGCCCGCGAGCAGCCGCCGCTGCGCCGCCTGGAGCTCGCCGTCGGAGTCCTCGCGCAGGCCGCGCTGGCGGGCGAAGTCGCGGAGCAGGTCGTGCATCCGGTAGCGGCCGGGCCCGACGTCGTGGACGAGGTAGGCCTGCCGGAGGCCCTCCAGGCACTCGCTCGCCTCGGCGACGGTGCGGTCCTGGAGGGCGGCGAGGGCGGACGCGGTGAAGTCCGGGCCCGCGACCAGGCCGAGGCGGCGGAACGCCTCCCGCTGGTCGCGGCGCAGGCTGCGGTAGGCGACGTCGAACGTCGGGCTGAGCACCGCGTGCAGGCCGGGACCGGACGCGCCGTGCGCGGCGCCCTCGGCGAGGCCCGTCCCGGCGAGGCCCGCGCCGTAGGGCGGGGCGTCGCCGCCGTCCCGCGCGGCCAGCGCCCGGACGGTCGCCGCGATCGACTCGCCCGGGTTCTCCGCGAGCCGGCCCGCCATGACGCCGAGCGCCAGCGGCAGGGGGG
>NZ_BCQP01000014.1 GCF_001552135.1 Actinomadura chibensis NBRC 106107
CCCGCCATGACGCCGAGCGCCAGCGGCAGGTGCCCGCACTCGCGGGCCAGCCGGACGACGGCGCGGTCCTCGTCGCGGACGCGGGCGTCCCCCGGGCCGAGCACGTTGGAGATCAGGTCGACGGCCTCCTGCGTCGCCATCTCGCGCAGCTCCAGCGTCCGGACGTCGGCGCCCTCCAGCAGCGCGGGCAGCCGCCGCCGGCTCGTCACCACCACCAGCCCGGACGTCGCCGCCGCCAGCAGCGGCCTGATCTGCTCCGGCCGCGCCGCGTTGTCGAGGATCAGCAGCATCCGCCGGTCGGCAAGCAGCGACCGGCACTGCGCGGCGAGCTCGGCCTCGGCGCGCGGGAGCTGGTCGCCGGGCACGCCCGCGGCGCGCAGCACCTGCCCCATCGCCTCCGCCGGGGTGACCGAGCCGCTCGCGGTGCCGCGCAGGTCGGCGAACAGGACGCCGTCGGGGAACCGGTCGACGACCCGGTGCGCCCAGTGCACCGCGAGGGTCGTCTTGCCGACCCCGGCCATCCCCTGGACGATCACCGCGCGCGGCCACTGCGACTGGCCGACCAGCAGGTCCAGCTTGCCGAGGCTGACCGTCCGGCCCGCGAAGTAGGGGTTGTCGGCGGGCAGCCGGACGACCCGCGGCTGGCGTTCGGCGGCCCGGCCGCCCGCCCGGCCGTCGACGCGGCCGTCCTCCAGCCGGACCGGCTGGCGGGCGGCGATCCCCGCGTCCTCCCCCGGCTCGGGACGCGCCGGGGCCGCCTCCGGCTCGGCGGCGGGCCACTCGTCCCCCCACGGGCTCGCGGCGCGGCGCAGGCGCTCGACGTCGAGGACGGTCAGCGGCCGCGGCCGCCGGTCGAGGATGCCCTTGGTCCGCCACAGCCGGAACCAGCGGACGAGCGTCTCGCGCGAGATCCCCGCCCAGTTCGCGAGCTCCGCCTGGCTCAGCCGCAGCGGCACCCGGACGCCCTCCCCCGGCGCGGGCTCGCCGAACCGGTGGACGAGCTCCAGCAGGTGGTAGGCGAGCCGCTGCGGGTGGTCGGCGGCCCGCACCGCGTGCCGCCGCCCGCCGAAGGTGACGCTCTCCGAGATCGCGTGCATCATGGCCTCGGCGACCTGCGGGCTGGCGGCGAGCAGGCTGCGGAACTTGCGGCGGTCCACGCGCAGCGCCGCGACGTGGTCGAGCGCGGCGACCGTGCCGCGCTGCGGGTGCCCCCACGGGCCGAGGACGCCGACGAGGTCCCCCGCGCCGAACAGGTCGATGATCGACTCGTCGCCGTCGCTGGAGTCGACGAACTCCTTGGCGACCGCGTTGCTCGCCGCCCGCGGCGACGCCTTGAACACCACGTACACGGCGGGCGAGACCGACCCCTGGTGGCACAGCATGCCGCCGGGCGGGATGTCGGTGCGCCGCCCCATCGCGCGCAGCGCCTGCCGGTCGGTCGGGGCGAGCCGCGCCCAGAAGCTGCCCGGCCGGACGTCCAGGCTGAAGCGCGGGGCCGCGCCGCCGGCCCGGCCGTCGTCGAGGCCGTGGTCGATCACCCGGTCATCCTCCCGTCACGCCATCGACGCCGCCAGCGTCCAGAACAGGAACAGCACCGACGTCGCCGCCGCCCACGCGACGGCCTGCCAGGACAGCTCGCCGCAACGGTGCGCCGCCGCCAGCAGCCGGCGCAGCTCGGCGTCGCGGACGCGGGCGTCCAGCGCCGCCGCGGAGCCGAACGGCGTCCACGGCGCGGCCGGGTCGAGCGGCGCGCCGGTCCGGCCGCGGACCTCGGAGAGAACGGCCACGAGCGTCCGCCGGGACCGGACCGCGTAGCCCGCGGACACGGCGAACGCGGCGGCCAGCACCGGCAGCAGCGCCAGCGCGGCGGGCCCGGGCGCGCCGGCCGCGAGCCGGGACGCCGTCCCGGCCAGCACCAGCGCGAGGAACACCGCCGCGACGGCGGAGTCCCGGCCGCAGAGCCGGACCAGCGTGCAGGCGTGCTGGAGCAGCTCGTCCGGCCGCTCCCCGGCGGGCGGCCCCGCGGCGACGCGCTCGTTGTCCGGCTTGTCCCGGTCCGGGCCGGGACGGACCTCGATCACCAAACCTTTCACCGTCCTCCCGCATGTCCTGATCTTTCCACGTCCATGGTGCGGCGGTGGGAAAAGGATTTCCGTCCCCGGGCGCACGGTTCGGTTGCGTCTGGTGACCCATTCCGGCTGAGGCACCGGGCGGCGGGGCGGGCGCGGCGGCCGATGATGGAAGATGGTCTCCGCACCAGCGACGGGGAGGACCCATGACCTACACCGGGAACGTCGAAGTCGGCGGCAGGCCCGACGTCCGGGAGCTGCCCGGCCTGCGGGTCACGAAGGTGGCGGTCGGGCCGTACGACAACAACGCCTACATCCTGCGCTGCACCGCGACCGGGGAGCAGCTGCTGATCGACGCGGCGAACGAGGCGTCCCGGCTGCTTGAGCTGATCGGCGACGGCCCGCTGGCGCGGATCGTCACCACGCATCGCCACCAGGACCACTGGCAGGCGCTGAGCGAGGTGGCGCGGGCGACCGGCGCGCCCGTCGTCGCCCACCCCCGGGACGCCGAGCCGCTGCCCGAGCCGGTCGCCGAGCCCGTCGAGCACGGCGCGACGGTCCGCGTCGGGCGGGCGACGCTCGACGTCATCCACCTGCGCGGGCACACGCCCGGCTCGATCGCGCTGCTGTACGACGCGGGCGGCGAGCTGGCCGACCGCCCGCACCTGTTCACCGGCGACAGCCTGTTCCCCGGCGGCGTCGGCAACACCTGGGGCGACCCGACGCGGTTCAAGCGGCTGCTGGCCGACGTCGAGGAGCGCGTGTTCGACCGGCTCCCGGACGCCACCTGGTTCTACCCCGGCCACGGCAAGGACTCGACGCTCGGCCGCGAGCGCCCCTCCCTCCCCCAGTGGCGCGCCCGGGGCTGGTGACACCGCGGGTCGGAGACCGGACCACCGGAGCGGGCCGGCCGGAACAAGCGGACCGGGGCGTTCGTTGGCCAAAGCACTCGACACGGGGGCCGACACCGGGAGACGACCATCCGCGAACGCCACGATCCCGATCCGGGTCCCGCGCTGCGCTATCCGGCGGGCTCCCTGGTGCTCGTCGCCGGGCTTCCGGGGGCCGGCAAGAGCACCCTGCTCGACCGCCTGTACGGGCTGCGCGGCGACGAGACGTCCCCGGTGCCCGCCGGCGACGTCCGGGTGATCGACTCGCGCCAGTCGCGGAACTGGTGGGCGCGGTTCCTGCGGCCGCTGCCCGTCCGGCTGCGGACGCCGCTCGTCCACGCGACGCACGTGTGGCGCATCGGCCGCGCGATCCTCGCGGGGCACGGCGTCGTCGCGCACACGCGCGGCACCTGGCCGCACGTCCTGTACTGCTTCGCGTGGCTGGCGCGGCGGCGCGGCAACCGGCTGCACCTCATCCTCATCGACGTCGACCCGGAGACGGCGCGGGCGGGGCAGGTCGCGCGGGGGCGGGCGGTCACGTCCGCCGCGTTCGCCCGGCACTGCCGCCGCTGGGGCCCGATCGTCGACCGGGCCCGGGACGGCGACCCGCCCCCGCCCGCGGCGGGCGTCACCGTCCTCGACCGCGACGCCGCCGACCGGCTCCGGGCCATCCACTTCACCGCGGGCCGCTGAACCACCGCGCGCGGGGCGCCCTCGCCGGGCCGAGGTAGTCCGATCCGCTTCCCGAGGACGGGAAATATAGGGTCGGGGAAGGCCGAACGGAGAGGCGGGGAGCATGGCGCAGCGGGTACGCGGGGTGGTCGCACCGGGCAAGGGGCAGCCGGTGCGGATCGAGACGGTCGTCGTTCCGGACCCGGGGCCGGGCGAGGCGGTCGTCCGGGTCCAGGCGTGCGGGGTCTGCCACACCGACCTCCACTACCGCGAGGGCGGCATCAACGACGAGTTCCCGTTCCTGCTCGGGCACGAGGCCGCCGGGACGGTCGAGTCCGTGGGCGACGGGGTGACCGAGGTGGCGCCCGGCGACTTCGTCGTCCTGAACTGGCGGGCGGTGTGCGGGCAGTGCCGCGCCTGCCTGCGCGGACGCCCCTGGTACTGCTTCGACACGCACAACGCCCAGCAGAAGATGACGCTGGAGGATGGCACCGAGCTGTCGCCCGCGCTCGGCATCGGCGCGTTCGCCGACAAGACGCTCGTGGCCGCCGGGCAGTGCACGAAGGTCGACCCGGCGGCGAAGGCGGAGGTGGCCGGGCTGCTCGGCTGCGGCGTGATGGCCGGGCTCGGCGCGGCGCTGAACACCGGCGGCGTCGGGCGCGGCGACTCGGTCGCGGTCATCGGCTGCGGCGGCGTCGGCGCGGCGGCGGTGCTCGGCGCGCGGCTCGCCGGGGCCGCGACGATCATCGCGGTCGACCTGGACGAGCGCAAGCTCACCACCGCGTCCGCGCTCGGCGCCACGCACGTCGTCGACGCCGCCGACCGGGACGTCGTCACGACCGTGCGGGAGCTGACCGGCGGGTTCGGCGCGGACGTCGTGATCGACGCGGTCGGCCGCCCGGAGACCTACGAGCAGGCGTTCTACGCCCGCGACCTCGCCGGGACGGTCGTGCTCGTCGGCGTCCCCACCCCGGAGATGAAGCTGGAGCTCCCGCTGCTGGACGTGTTCGGGCGCGGCGGGTCGCTGAAGTCGTCCTGGTACGGCGACTGCCTGCCGTCCCGCGACTTCCCCATGCTCATCGACCTCTACCTGCAGGGGCGGCTCGACCTGGACGCGTTCGTGTCCGAGACGATCGGGCTGGACGACGTCGAGGCCGCGTTCGACAAGATGAACCACGGCGACGTCCTCCGCTCGGTGGTGGTTCTCTGATGGCGGCGGCGCGCGTCGACCGGGTCGTCACGTCCGGGACGTTCTCCCTCGACGGCGGGACGTGGGACGTCGACAACAACGTCTGGATCGTCGGGGACGACGCCGAGGCGATCGTCATCGACGCCGCGCACGACGCGGACGCGATCGCCGCCGCGGTCGGCGACCGGAGGCTGCTCGCCATCGTGTCCACGCACGGGCACGACGACCACATCGACGCGGCGCCCGACCTGCGGGCCCGCACGGGCGCGCCCGTCCTGCTGCACCCGGACGACCTGATGCTGTGGAAGCGGCGCCATCCCGGCACCGACCCGGACGGCGAGCTGTCCGACGGCCAGGTGATCCGGGTCGCGGGGACGGAGCTGACCGTCCTGCACACGCCGGGCCACTCCCCCGGCGCGGTGTGCCTGCACGCGCCGGGGCTCGGGATCGTGTTCTCCGGCGACACGCTGTTCAACGGCGGGCCGGGCGCGACGGGCCGCTCGTTCTCCGACTTCCCGACGATCATCGCCTCGATCCGCGACCGGCTCCTGACGCTCCCGGCCGCCACCGAGGTCCGGACGGGCCACGGCGACGCGACCAGCATCGGCGCCGAGGCGCCGCACCTGGACGAGTGGATCGCCCGCGGGCACTGACCGGGACGGGTTAGTCTCCCCCTGGCGGAACGGCCGTCCCGACCGAGCCCGACCGAGGGGGTGCGATGCGGCGCAGGGCACCGCTCGCGCTCCTGCTGTGCGCGGCGTGCGCGGTCGCGGCGGGCTGCGGGCGCGACGCCGAGGGCGCGGGCGCCCCGCCGCCGACCGCGCCCTCCGCGCCTTCCGCGTCCCCGCCCGTCGCCGTCTCGCCGCCGGAGACCCCGGAGGCCCCGGAGTCGCCGCTGCCCGAGCGGGTGGCGCCGGTCCCGCTCGGACGTCCCGGCGGCTGGCGGATCACCACGTACTACACGGCGCTGGAGAGCCTCTACCGGGGGAAACGCAAGGCGGTGCGCGGCTGCGCCAAGTTCCACTGCTCGCACGGAAAGACGCCGCTCGGCTCGTACCCGGCCGACTTCCTGAAGGTGATCCAGACCGAGGGCAGCGGGCGCATCACGGCGGGCCCGCAGCGCGGCCGGTACCTGAACTGGTCGCACAGCGTCGGCTTCTGGCTGGACGACACGACCCGCGACTCGCGGGGGCGTCCGCTGCGGGCGTGGTCGTCGGCGGCGGCCGACAAGTCGGTGCTCGCGCGCGACCAGCGGTTCGCGATCATCGAGTGCGGCCGGGAGGGCGGCGGACGCCCCCTTGAGCGCGAGGTGTGCGAGAGGTTCCAGAAGGCCCGCTGGACGGTCACCGACCTCTTCCGTCCCGGCTACGGGGGCCAGAACCACGCGGACGTCTACATCGGCGAGGAGCGCGGCTCCCGGTTCGCCGACTCGCCGTTCTACACGACGCTGAACGGCGCCACCCTCGGCACGTCCTAGGCCCCGCGGGACGGGACGGCCGCCCGGCCGCGCGGCGACGCCAGCCGGGTGGGCTCGGTGCGGCCCCGGAGGGTGACCTCGCCGTCGAGGGTCCAGCGGGCGGCCTCGCCGGGGTCGGCGCGGGCGACGAGCGACCCGGACGCCAGCACCCGCCCCTCGGTGGTCTTGGCGAGGTCGGTGAGCCGCGCCGCCTCGTTCACCGGGTCGCCGATCACGGTGTACTCGAAGCGCTCCTCGGCGCCGATGTGCCCGGCGACGGCCTCGCCCGCCGAGACGCCGACCGCGGCGCGCAGCTCGGGGACGTCCGCGCGCAGCCGCCCGGCCAGCTCGCGCGCGGCGGCGAGGGCGCGGCCGGGCGCGCCGTCGAGGTCGAGGGGCGCGCCGAACACGGCGAGCGCGGCGTCGCCCTCGAACTTGTTGATCCAGCCGCCGTGCGCGCCGACCACCTCGACGACCACGGCGAAGAACGCGTTCAGCAGCCGGACGACCTCGGCGGGCGGGCGCTCGGCGGCGAGCCGGGTCGAGCCGATCAGGTCCACGAACAGCACCGCGACCTCGCGCAGCTCGCCGCCGAGGTCGATGCCGCGCTCGACGGCGACGCGGGCGACGTCCTCGCCGACCTGGCGGCCGAACAGGTCTTGGAGCCGCTCGTGCTCGCGGAGCCCGGCGGCCATGTGGTTGAACCCGGCCTGGAGCAGCCCGACCTCGCTGCCGTCGTAGACGGGGACCTCGACGTCGAGGTCGCCGCGCCGGACCCGGGCCAGCCCGACCCGCACCGACTCGACCGGGTCGGCGATGGCGCGGGCCGCGCCGTAGGTGACGCCGAACCCGACGACCAGGGCGATGCCGCCGAGCGCGAGGACGGCGAACGCGAAGTCCCGGACGGTGATCCGCGCGATCAGGAACGACCCGACCGCGAGCGTGATCAGCCCGAGGATCGGGACGCCGGTGCCGAGCGCCCAGGCGAGCACCGAGCGGGCGACGACGCCGGGCAGCCCGGTCCGGCGCGGTAGCTCGCTGCGCAGCGCGGTGGTGACCGCGCGCCGGAGCAGCCGCTCGGTCAGCAGATACACGACGGTGCAGGTGGTGAGACCGCCGAGCAGGCTCGTCAGGCCGAGCTTGATCGCGAGGAGGCCGGAGAACGGCGCGTTGACCGCGACCCAGCCGACCGTCCCGATGCCCCAGAGCGTCAGGTGGACGGCCATCAGCCGGAACGGCCCGTACAGCAGCAGGGACCGCTCGTGCCGGTCCGGCTCGTCGTGCCGCTCGACCAGCCGCCGGACGCGGCGGAAGAACCGCTCGCCGAGGACGAGCCCGACCGGCAGCGCGGCGGCGACGTAGGCGGTGAAGACGGCCAGGTTGAAGAGCTGGAGCCGGTCGGAGACGGGGCCGACCGGGTCGGGCACGACGACGGCGAACGCCAGCACGACGAGCGCGCCGACGAGGTTGGCGAGTCCGGTGGCGGCGGTGACGAGGATCCGGGCGCGGCGGGCGATCCTGGCGCGCGAGTCGTCCGGGGCGCCGTCGATGAACCGCCACAGGGGGCCGAGCACGGTCCGCCGCCGCCGCGCGGGCGGGTCGGGGGCGGGGTCCGCCTGGCCGGTGTCCATGAGCGTGCAGATTAGCCGGTCATATCGCCCGTCTCGCCGTCCGGGGACGCCGCCCCCGGGGAGGTCTTGCTCACTCCGTGACGAGCGGGTCACGGGTCACGGCCGTCCCGGCCGGCTCAGGTGCGGATGGGGTCGAGCATCCGGTGCGGCGTCCGGAGGACGCGGCTGACCGGGTCGGTGCGCCGCCGGACGCCGGGCCCCGCGTGGATCTCCAGCTCCTCCGGCGGGGCGGCGCGGCCGCAGGCGCCGCACGTCCCGTCGGGTCCGACGCGGGTGCCGCAGGCGACGTGCACGAACACGCGGGACGGCTCGGCGGACAGGTGCGTCTCGGCCCACCGGGCCAGCGTGTGGACGACGGGCCACAGCTCCTTGCCCATGTCGGTGAGGACGTAGTCGTGGCCGTCCTTGGCGAGGACGCCGGTGTCGACGAGCGACTGGAGGCGCGCGGACAGCACGGCGCGCGGGATGTCCAGGTGGACGTGGAAGTCGCTGAAGCGGCGCACGCCGTAGAAGGCGTCCCGGATGATCAGCAGCGTCCAGCGCTCGCCCACGGCCTCCAGGGCGCGGGCGAGGGAGCAGTCCTGGGCGGCGTAGTCCTTGCCGAGTGCCATGTGGACCACATTATCCGATCGCCGGTTCAATGACCGAACCGCTCGTGCTACGGTCGTCCCATTCGGTTCGTTCACTGAACTTGGAGTTCCGCATGACGACTCTGGCGCCGACCCGGGCCGCGCGCCGCGCGTCCGGCCCGTCCGCCGCGCTGGCCGTCCCCGCCGCCGCGACGCTGCTCGCCCTGATGAACTACACGGCGCCGATGGCGACGCTGGCCGACACCGCGCGCGGCCTGCGCGCGGGCGGGACGGCCCAGATCTGGCTGATGAGCTCGATCAGCCTCGGCCTCGCGGCGGCGCTGCTCGCCGTCGGGAGCCTCGCCGACGACCACGGCCGCAGGCGCGTGTTCGTGCTCGGCGCTGCGGCGCTGGCCGCGTCGAGCGTGGTCTGCGCGCTCGCGCCGGACGCCCCGCTCTTCGTCGGCGCGCGGATCGTCCAGGGGGCGGCGAGCGCGGCGCTCCTCGCGACCGGGCTCGGCATCATCGCCGCGGCGTTCGAGCCGGGTCCGCGCCGGGCGCACGCCACCGGGGTGTGGGGCGCGATGCTCGGGCTCGGGATCGCGCTCGGCCCGATCGCGTCCGCCGGGCTGGCCGAGATCGGCGGCTGGCGGCTCTGGTACTGGGTGTGCGCCGCCGCCTCGGCGCCGGTGGGCCTCGCGGCGCTGCGGCTGCCCGAGTCCCGCGCCGCCCGGCCGCGCGGCCTCGACCTGCCGGGCCTGCTCACCATGGTCCTCGGGATCGGCGCCCTCGTCGCGGCGATCACGCTGGGGCGGCTCGGCTGGACGCGCCCGTCCGTCCTCGGGCTGTTCGCGGCGGCGGCCGCACTGCTCGCCGCGTTCACCGCCGTGGAGGCGCGGCGCCGCGAGCCGATGCTCGACCTCGGGCTGTTCCGCCGCCCGGCGTTCCAGCTGTCGATCGTCGGGGCGCTCGTCACCGGGCTCGCCGTCATCGGGATCATGAGCTACCTGGCGACGCTGATGACGCTCGTCCTCGGGCTGTCCGCGCTGGCGTCGGCGCTGGTCCTCGCGATCTGGTCGGGGCTGTCGTTCGCCGCCGCGCTGCAGGCCCGCAGGCTCCCGTCCCGGCTGCCCGCCGGGCGGCTGCTCGGCGCGGGCCTCGCGCTCAGCGCCGCCGGGGAGCTCGCCATGCTCGGGATGAGCCCGCACGGGCACTGGTGGCGGCTCGTCCCCGGGCTCGTCCTGTCCGGGATCGGCAGCGGGCTCGCCAACGCGATGCTCGCCCGGCTCGCGGTCGGGAGCGTCCCCGCCGACCGCGCGAGCATGGGCTCGGGCGCCAACAACACCGCCCGGTACGTCGGCGCGTCGGTGGGCGTCGCGGTCGTCGGCGCCATCGCCACCGGGCCGGGCGGCGGCGCGTCCGGCCTCGCCCACGGCGCGAACGTCGCGATGCTCGTCTCCGCCGCCGTGGCCGTCGCCGGAGCGGGGCTCATGATGGCGATCAAGGAGCGCTAGGCGAGCTCCTCGATGAAAGCGGTGAGCTGCGCCAGGTTGCGGCACTCGTACATCGGGACGATCTCCCCGTACGGGGACGCGGCCGAGTCGCCGGTGTCCCACTGGACGCGCGGCTCGGGGTTGAGCCAGTACGCGTGCCGGGCGCGCCCCGCCATCGCGCGCAGGACGGGCAGCGACAGCTCGCCGTAGTTGGAGCGGGCGTCGCCGAGGACGAGCAGGGACGTCTTCGGGGTGATCGCGTCCCGGTACCGCTCGTCGAAGACCTTGAAGGCGTGGCCGTAGTTGGAGCGGCCGGTGATCCAGACGAGGTCGGCCTCGGCGGCCATCCGCGCCATCGCGTCCGCGACGTCCGCGCCCGGCGCGAAGTACTTCGTGATCTCGTCGGTGGCGTCGATGAACGCGAACGCGCGGACCTTGCTGAACTGCTCCCGCAGCGCGAACGTGAGCAGCAGCGTGAAGTGCGCGAACGCCGACACCGAGTCGCTCGCGTCGCACAGGATCACGAGCTCGGGCCTGTGCGGGCGGGGCGGCCGGTGCCGGGTGGTCAGCGGCACCCCGCCGGTGGCGAGGGACGCGCGGACCGTCCGGCGGAAGTCGAGCCTCCCGCGCCTGCCCTGCCGCTGCTTCTGCACCAGCCGGGCCGCGAGCCTGCGGGCCAGCGGGTGCACCTCGCGGCGCAGCGCGGCCAGCTCGGCCCGTCCGGCGGCGGCGAAGTCGAGCCGCTCCGGCGGCGGGCGGACGGCGAGCCGGGCCGTCCGCTCGACGCCGGTGTCCTCGGCGATGCGGCGGCGGACCTCGCCCGCGACGAGGTCCTCGAACCGGGTCATCCGGTCGCGGAACGTCCGGCGGGCGACGCGCTCGGCCATGCCGCCGCGCTCGCGCCCCTCCAGGACGGCGGCGAGGAGCCGCGCCATGAGCGTCTCCGGCGACATGGCGCGCAGCACCCCGGCGGAGAACCACGACTCCTGCCCCGGCGTCCGCCCGTACTCGGCGACGGCGAGGCGGGCGAACCGCCGCAGGCCCGCGTCGTCGCCGGACAGGAGGAGGTCGGCCAGCTCGTCACGGCGCGCCCGCACCCGAGGATCGAGCGCGGACGGGACGGGGCGGCCGTCGTCCCGCAGCGTCCGCGCCGGGCGGTCCGGGTCGGG
The DNA here is from genome assembly GCF_001552135.1 of Actinomadura chibensis NBRC 106107. Classification (GTDB taxonomy): domain Bacteria; phylum Actinomycetota; class Actinomycetes; order Streptosporangiales; family Streptosporangiaceae; genus Spirillospora; species Spirillospora chibensis. The sequence goes on from NZ_BCQP01000014.1 coordinate 11,139, forward strand.
CGCCGCGCCCGCGCCGTCCCCGACCGCCGCCGGGAACCACAGGTCGAAGAGCGTGTCGAACGTCGGGCGGTGCTGCGGCCGCTTCACCACGGTCGCGGCGTAGGCGGCGCGCAGCGACTCCCGGTCGAGCAGGTCGACCAGCCGCATGGCGCGGACGGCGTCCAGCCCCTCGGCGACCGACACCGGCAGCCCGGCGCGGCGCAGCTCCGCGACGAACCCGGCGTGCCGGTCGACGAGGGAGCCGGTCACGGGGTCACAGCCCCAGTTCCTTGATCGCCCGCTCGTGGTCGGAGACGTGCTTCAGCACGACCCCGAGCGTCCCGGCGACGGCCGCCTCGTCCAGCGCGTCCAGGCCGAGGGCGAGCAGGGTCCGCGCCCAGTCGACGGTCTCCGCGATCGACGGCGCCTTCTTGACCTCCAGGTCGCGCAGCGTCCCGACGGTCCGGACGATCTGCTCGGCCAGCTCCGCGTCGATCCCCGGCACCTGGGCGAGGACGATGTCGCGCTCCCGCTCCGCCGCCGGGTAGTCGAGGTGCAGGTAGAGGCAGCGGCGCTTCAGCGCCTCCGACAGCTCCCGCGCCGCGTTGGAGGTGATGACCACGAACGGGCGGCGGACGGCGGCGACCGTCCCGAGCTCGGGGATCGTGACCTGGAAGTCCGACAGGACCTCCAGGAGCATGCCCTCCACCTCGACGTCGGCCTTGTCCGCCTCGTCGATCAGCAGGACGGTCGGCTCCGCCCGCCGGATCGCCGCGAGCAGCGGCCGCTCCAGCAGGAACTCCTCGGAGAAGATGTCGTCGTGGGTCTCCTGCCAGGCCCGGTCCGCCGGGGCGGCCTGGATGGCGAGGAGCTGCTTCTTGTAGTTGAACTCGTAGAGCGCGCGGGCCTCGTCCAGGCCCTCGTAGCACTGGAGCCGGATCAGCTTGGCGCCGGTCGCCGCCGCGACCGCCTTCGCCAGCTCGGTCTTGCCGACCCCGGCCGGGCCCTCGACGAGCAGCGGCTTGCCGAGCGCCTGCGCGAGGTACACGGTCGTCGCGATCGCCTCGTCGGCGAGGTAGCGGACCTCGGCGAGCCTGCGTCCCGCGTCGGCGGGCGAAGCGAACGTTCCGTCGATCGGACGGCTCACACGGACCTCCGGGACGATCTCGGACGGACCGGCAGTTTATGCGAGGCCCGCGTGCTACCTCCGGGGTAGCCCGCGGTTCGCCCCGCCGGGTGACGCGCGCGGGGCGCGCCGTTGCCTATAACCGGATCATGACGACCCCACGGCTGCCGCGCGAGGACCTCGCCGCGGCGATGGCGGCCCGGCGCGAGCTCGGCCCGGACTATGACGACGCCTTCATCGAGACCGTCGTCGACCGCATCGAGGAGGTCTTCGACTCGCGCGCCGCGCCGCGGGCGCGGCCGAAGCGGGCGCCCGAGCCGCGCCGCGGCGAGCGCGACCACGCGCTGCTCATGGCCGTCCTGTCGCTGCTCGCCGCGATCCCGCTGAGCGCCATCGCGGTCGTCAACGGCGGCCTCGCCGGTCTCTTCATCACGCTCACCGCGATCGTCGTCATCTACGTCTGCTACACCTTCCGGCCGCGCTGACCGTCATCTGCCGGGCTCGGGGTCCCGCGGAAGGCCGAGGATGCGCTCGCCGATGATGTTGAGCTGCACCTCGGTGGTGCCGCCGTAGATCGTCATGGCGCGGCTGAACAGCATCGCGCGGGCCATGATCCCGCTCTCGGCGAGCGGGACCTCGGTGGCGGCGGCCGCGCCCTGCGCCGCCCAGCAGTGGTCCGCGACGTCCTGGTTGAACTGGACGCCGAGGAGCTTGCGGACGCTCGCCTCGGCGCCCGGCTCCACGCCGTTCAACTGCTTGAGCGTCGTGCGCAGGCCGAGCAGGTCGATCGACTGGCCCTGCGCGACGAGCCGTCCGACCTCGGCGGCGCCGGCCTCGTCGACGTCCCGCCCGGCGTAGAACTTCAGCAGCTCGGGGACGCCCATGCCGAGCCCGCCGCCGGTCGACAGCGACACCCGCTCGTTGGACAGCGTGTTCCGCGCGACCTGCCAGCCCCGGTTCACCTCGCCGACCACGTGCTCGTCGGGGACGAACACGCCGTCCAGGAACACCTCGTTGAACAGCGCGTCGCCGGTCAGCTCGCGCAGCGGGCGGACGTCCACGCCCTCGGCCCTCATGTCCACGATGAAGTAGGTGATGCCGTCGTGCTTGGGCGCGGCGGGATCGGTGCGGGCGACGCAGAAGCCCCATTCGGCGTGCTGGGCGAGGGACGTCCAGATCTTCTGGCCGGTGAGCCGCCAGCCGCCCTCGACGCGCTCGGCCCTCGTCGACAGCGACGCGAGGTCGGACCCGGCGCCGGGCTCGGAGAACAGCTGGCACCACACGATCTGGCCGCGCAGCGTCGGGCGCAGGAAGCGCTCCTTCTGCTCGTCCGTCCCGTAGCGGATGAGGGACGGCGTCAGCCACGCGCCGATCCCGAGGTTCGGGCCCTTGACCTTGGCGGCCCGCAGCTCCTGCTGGATGAGGATCTGCTCGACCGGCCCCGCCTCGCGTCCCCACGGCCTCGGCAGGTGCGGTGCGGTCCAGCCCTCGTCGCCCATCCGGGCGTGCAGCGCGGACTTCTCCTCGATCGCGGCGAGTTCGGCGACCTCGGCGCGGACCCGCTCGCGGAGGGGGCGCGCGTCGTCGTCCAGTTCGAGGACGACCTCGCGGCGGCCGCCCGCGAGGGCGAGCCGGGCGACCTCGCCCGCCCAGCCCGCCGCGGGCCCGAGCAGCGCCCGCAGCGTCGAGGCGCGGCGCAGGTAGAGGTGCGCGTCGTGCTCCCAGGTGAAGCCGATGCCGCCGAGGATCTGGATGGCGTCGCGGGCCGTCCGGACGCCCGCGTCGACCGCGACGACGGCGGAGACGGCGGCGGCGAAACCGGCGTCGGCCGCGTCCTCGTCGAGGGCGCGGGCCGCGTCCCAGGCGGCGGCGCGGGCCTGCTCCAGCGCGATCAGCGCGCGGGCCGCCTTGTGCTTGACGCCCTGGAACTGCCCGATCGGGCGCCCGAACTGCTCGCGGACCTTCGCGTACTCGGCGGCGGTCGACACGAGCCACCCGGCGAGGCCCGCCGCCTCGGCGCCGAACAGGGCCGCGGCGAGGTCGCGGACGCGGGCGGTGGTGACGCCGTCCAGGATCCGGTCGGCGGGCACGGCGGCGCCGGACGCCTCGACGGACGCGACGCGGCGGACCCGGTCCAGGCTCGGGACCGGGGTGACGGTCACGTCGGCGGCGTCCACGACGACCCACCGGACGCCGTCGTCCAGCGCGACGGGGAGGACGAGCACGTCGGCGAGGCCCGCGCCGAGCACGGTGCCGGCCGTGCCGGACACGACGAGGGCGTCGCCGTCGGCGCGGCCGGTCAGCCCGCCGTCCAGCGCGACCGCGCCGGTGCGCGAGCCGTCCGCGAGGCCGGGCAGCAGCCCCGCCCGCGCCCCGGCGTTCCCGGACGCGTCGATCACCGCGCTCGCGAGGACGGTCGGCAGGACCGGGCCGGGCGCGGCGGCCCGGCCGAGCTCCTCCAGCACGACGGCCAGTTCCAGCAGGCCGTAGCCCTGGCCGCCGTGCTCCTCGGGCAGGTGCAGCCCGAGCAGGCCCTGGTCGGCCAGCGCGGGCCAGAACCCGGGCCGCGCCTCCTCGTCCGCCTCCAGCGCGGCCCGGACGGCCGTCGCCGGAATGTTGCGTTCGGCGAACCCGCGCACCGAATCGGCGAGCGCCTCGTGCTCCTCGGTCAGCCCGATGGCCATGCGTCGAACCTCTCTCCGAACCCTCTTTGACCAAGATTCTAGAACAGGGTTCGGTCGAGTGGCGCGATACCCGAGCGCTTATTCGGCGCGTGTCCCCGCGTCGTCCGCGCGCTCGAGCGCGGCCCCGCCGGACGACCGGCGCCCGGCGGCGAGGCTCGCGACCGTGGTGGCGACGAGCGTCCCGGCGATCACGGCGAGGGACAGCCAGATCGGGATGTCCGGCGCCCAGCCCACGCCGTACTCGTGCAGCGCGTGCAGGATCAGCTTCACGCCGATGAAGCCGAGGATGAACGCGAGCCCGTGCGCCAGGTAGACGAGCCGGTCGGTGAGCCCGCCGAGCAGGAAGAACAACTGGACGAGCCCCATCAGCGCGAACGCGTTCGCGGTGAAGACCAGGTACGGCTCGGTCGTCAGCCCGAAGATCGCGGGGATGGAGTCGAGCGCGAACAGCACGTCGGTGGAGCCGATCGCGATCATCACGATGGCGAGCGGGGTGAGCATACGGCGGCCACCGGCGGCGCGGGCGAGGAACCGGGTGCCGTGGTACTCGTCGGACGTCGGGACGACCCGCTTCGCCCAGCGCAGCAGCGCGTTCTCCTTGAACTCGTCCTCGTCCCCGCCGCGGACGAGGCCGATCGCCGTCCAGACGAGGAACGCGCCGAAGATGAAGAACACCCACGTGAAGGTGGAGATCGCCGCCGCGCCGACCGCGATGAACGCGCCGCGCAGCAGCAGCGCGATCACGATGCCCGCCATCAGCACCGTGTGCTGGGCCTGCTTCGGGACGGCGAACCGCGCCAGGATCACCATGAACACGAAGAGGTTGTCGACGCTGAGGCTCTTCTCAGTGACGAAGCCGCCGAAGTACTCGGCGGCGTACCGTCCGCCCGAGAAGGCCCAGACGCCGATGCCGAACAGGACGGCGAGGCCGATGTAGACCGCCGACCAGAACGCGGCCCTGCGCGTCGTGAACTCGCGCGTGTCGTTGCGGTGGATGACGAACAGGTCGGCGGCGATGACGGCGAGGATCCCCGCGATGGTCAGCACCCACACCAATGGGGAGACGGACAAGGTGAACACCTCCAGCGGACGTGAACGAGCGCTGGAGGTCTCTCCCGCCTACGCGTGCGCAGGCCGCGGAACCCGGGCCGACATGGGACGACCGTACTGACGGGGACCGTGTGTGGGGATACTCCCCTCCATTCCTCCACCAACGCCGGCGGCGGGCGAGAAGTTCCCGGCCCCGCCGCTAGGGGCGCTCGCCGCGCGCCAGGCGCCGGTAGAGCCCGGCGAGCTGGTCGACGGCGTCGGACTCGTCCGGCAGCTCCGCCGCCCGGTGCGCGGCGGCCGAGCCGAGCCGGGCCGCGAGCGCCGGGTCGTCGAGGACGCGGCTCACCGCCCGTTCCAGCGCGTCCGCGTCCCCGGCGGGGACGAGCAGCGCCGCCTCGCTCTCCGGGCCGTGCAGCAGCGGGCCGCCCGCGCCGCCGCCCGCCGGGCGGTCCGCCGCGCCGACCATGCCGGGGATGCCGCCGACCCGGGTCGCGACGAGCGGCCGACCCGCCCGCAGGACCTCCTGGACGACCAGCGGCTGCCCCTCCCACACGCTCGGCACGACGGCGACGTCGCAGGCGGCGAGCAGGGCGGCGACGTCGGAGCGGCGGCCGAGCAGCCGGACGGGCAGGTCCTCGGCGGCGATCCGGGCGCGCAGTTCGTCCTCCAGGGGGCCGTCGCCCGCGATCGCGACGAGCGGCCGCGGGGTGCGCGCGGCCCAGCCGGCCGCCGCGTCCAGCAGCGTCGGCAGGCCCTTCTGGTCGGCGAGCCGCCCCACCGTGACGATCAGCGGGCGCTCCCCCGCCTCCAGTTCGGCGCGGACGTCGGCGCGGGCGGCCGGGCCCGGCGGGGCCTGCGGCGGGGGCGCCGGGACGATCGCGTGCCCCACCGACCGGGCGCCGAGCGTCCGCATCCGCTGCTCCAGGTCGGGCGACACCCCGAGGACGGCCGCCGCGCCGCGCGCCACGACCCGCTCCAGCGCCCCGTACACGGCGGCGGTCCGGCCGCCCGCGATGACCGCGTTGTGCAGCGTGACGACCAGCGGCGGCCCGCCCTTCGCGAACCGCAGCGGGCCCGGCGCGACCCGGGCGCACGCCGTCGCCGCGAGCGCGCCCGCCCGCAGGCCGTGCGCGTGGACGACCTCCGCGTCGCGCAGCAGCGTCCGGAGCCGCGCGACAGCCCGCGCGTCGCTCAGCGGGCGCGGCCGGTCGGCGAGGTCGACCTCGGCGAAGCGGGCGCCGGCCGCGGCGAACCCGAACAGCTCCTCGGTCGCCGCGGGCCCGCACACGAGGACGCGGGCGCCGCGTCCGGCGAGGCCCCCGGCGACGGAGCGGACGTGCCGTCCGACGCCGCCCGCGCTGGTGCCGAGGACGAGCGCGACGCGCAGCCCGTCGAGGTCCTGCTCGCCGGTGGCGGCGGGGGTGTCAGGCATGGCGGGTGACCTTCCGGCTGAGGACGGCCCGCAGGTCCCGGCCGTCGATCACGAACGCGACGATGGCGAACACGGCGGCGGCGGCGAGCGCGGCGAGCGCGCCCGTCCCGACGTTGCGCAGTTCGGCGGCCGGGCCGGTGCCGCCCGTCCCGAGGAGCGCGGCGGTCGCGTACCCGGCGGCGCCGCCCGCCGCGCCGCCCGCGAGCCCGGCCGCCAGCGCGCGCGGGATCCCCGCCACGGACGCGGCGCCCCGCGCGCGGACGAGCGTGCCGAGCAGCAGCGCGCCCGCGACGGTCATCCCGGCGGCGTTCCCGGCGCCGAGGGCCGCGACGACCCACTGCCGGTCGGCGGCGAGCACCAGCGCGACGTCGGCGACCATCACGACGACCCAGCCGGTGACGACGGCGGCGGCGCCCATCCGCCCCTTGCGGCAGGCGAACAGGACGCGTCCGAGGTGCGCGACGAGCCCGTAGCCGAGCAGGCCGGGCGCGAACGCGAGGACGGCGCGGGTCAGGACGTCCTGCTGGTCGGGATGGCCGGGGTTGAACACCGCGCCGATCGGCGCCGCGACCGCCGCGAGCGCCGCCGCGCCCGCGCACGACACGAGGATCACCGCGCGCGTGGTGGACGCGGTGACCTGGTCGAACCGGTCCCGCTCCCCCGCGCTCATCCGCGCCGACAGCATCGGGAACGCGCTCGTCGCGATCGGCACCGCGAGGATCGCCCACGGCAGCAGGTAGATCGCCCACGCGTACTGGTAGTTGGCGAGCGCGCCGCCCGTCCCCTCGTAGCTGAGCCGGACGACGAGCAGCGCCGACAACTGCTGCGCGGCGACCGTGGCGAGCCCGGCGAGGGCGAGGCGGCGGACGCGGCGCGCCACGCCGTCCGGGAAGCGCAGCGACGGGCGCAGGCCGAGCCGCAGCCGCCACGCCGCGACCCCGGCGGTCGCGGCCATCGCGACGCCGCCGAGCGCCGTCCCGACCGACAGGGTCAGCTCCGCGTCCAGCGGCAGGCCCGCGAGGTCGTTCTCGTGGCCCTCGCCGAGCGGCGCGTACACGACGTAGGCGGCGACCACGACGAGGCTCGACATCAGCGGCGCCAGCGCGGGCGCGACGAACCGGCGGTGCGACTGGAGCAGCCCGTACAGGACGACGGCCATCCCGTACATCACCATCTGCGCCGACTGGATGGCGAGCATGAACGACCCGACGTCCACGATGTCGGCGCGGGAGCAGCCCTTGAGGTCGGCGCCGACCAGCACCTCCATGATCGGACGCGACCCGAGCGCCATCAGCGCCGACAGCGGGACCATCAGCACGACGATCCAGGTGAGCAGCGCCGACCCGATCCGGCGGACCTCCTCGCGGTCGCCGCGCTCGGCGGGCCCGGCGAGCACCGGCACGACCATGCTGGCGAGCGCGCCGCCCGCGACGATCTCGTAGACGATGCTGGGGAACTGCGTCGAGGTGAAGTAGGCCTGGCTCAGGCACGACGTGGTGACCGTCTGGGAGAAGGCGTAGGTGCGTCCGAACCCGGCGAGCCGCGCGAGGACCGTGATGACGGCGATGACGACGGCGGCGCCCGCGAGCCCGCCGGTGAGGCGGCGCAGCGCGGACGGCCGCCGGTCCGGCGGCGGCGCCTGCTCGGGTGGCACGGTTGACGAAGGCACGCTCGTGAGGGTCGCGGGGGGCGGTTCCGCCGCGCGGTCAGGCCGGACCGGCGGCGACGCCGTTGCCCGCCGGGCCCGCGTCCGCGGCGCCGGGAGCGGCGTCCGGCGCCCCGGCCTGCGGCGGGACGCCGGGACGGAACGCGTCGTCCGCGCCGGGCTTGCCGTCGCCGGACTTGTCGTCGACGGGCTTGTCGTCGGCGGGGGCGGCGTCAGCGGAGGCGGGGGCGGCCTGCGGGGCGGGCGCGGCGGCCGGGCGGCGGCCCAGCATGTCGACGCGGTTCAGCACCGGGTTGCCCGCGATGACCTTGGTGAAGCTGACGAACTCGCTGGCCGCGTTCAGCCCGACGAGCCCGGCGAGGACGGCGAGCCGCGGCCCCCGGCCGAGCCGGGTCGCGGCGAGCCCGAGCAGCGCGCCGAGCGCGTTGGAGCCGGTGTCGCCGAGCATCGCGCGCTCGCCGAGGTCCTCGGGGAGGAGGGCGGCGGCGGCGCCGAGCGGCGCGGCCACGACCGCGGCCCCGGACCGGGTCAGCGCCAGCGGCGCCCCGGTGATCAGGCCGACCTTGATCGCGCGCCCGGGACGCAGGTCGAACAGGTTCATGAGGTTGGCGCTCCCGGCGACGATCGCGCCGTTGAGCAGGACGTCGAACCCCCGCCCGGCGCGGGACGGCGCGGGCGACCCGGCGACCGCCGCCGCGGCGAGCCCGGTCGCGCCGATCCCGAGGATCTTCACCGCGCCGCTGGTGACCTCGCCGCGGGCGAGCGCGGTCAGATGGCCCTTGAAGCCGCGCGACGACGCCGACCCGGCGAGGTCGTCGTAGCCGCCGAGCAGCCCCGCCCCGGCCCCGGCGAGCAGCGCGGCGGCGCGGACCCGGCCGGACGCGCCGGGGGCGAGCAGCCCGGCCGCGGCGGCGCCCGCGACGAGCGCGGGGCCCTCCAGCAGCGTCACCGGCTCGCCGCGGTGGTTGGTGCGTCCCCACACGTCCTCGCCGGGCAGCCCGTTCAGCCCGGGGGGCCGCCGGGTCAGCGCGGTGTAGGCGGCGCGGGCGGCGGCGGCGCCGAGGCCCGCGCCCGCCAGCAGCCGCAGGGCGCCCGTCCGTCCAGGGCCGTTGCGTCGCTTCATCGAGGTCACCCGTTCTTCCCCGCCGTGGGCGCGGGCGAGGGCAGGTAGCCGCTCGCCCCGGCGCCCGTCCCGTACTGCCCGGACTTGCCGCCCAGCTCGTTCTGCAGCGCCAGGATCGTGACGACCTGCCCGGAGGCGGTGTCCACCACGTCGACCGTGGAGACCGTGTCCTTGGCGTCGGCGTCGCGCAGCGCCGCGATCAGCCCGCCCTCCCGCGCGGAGGTCGACGGGCCACCGACGACGGTACCGCGCCCGGCGCCGTCGAGTGCGGCGGCCAGCGAGATCAGCGCCTTGTTGTCGTCGTCGCCGCCGTCGTAGGCGTACGGGCCCGCCGGCGCGACCATGATCGCGAGGGTGGCGTGCTGGCCGACCTTGCCGCTGGTGGTGATGTACCCGCCCTGCCGGAAGGCGTTCAGCACGGCGCCGCCCGCGGCGTCCTCGCGGCCGGACTTCGCGCCGTCCTTGGTGACGAGCGCGCTCGCGAGCACGAGGCCCGCCTTGTCGTAGGCGGTGGCGTCCGAGGCGAACTCGACGCCGTCGCCCTTGAGCTGGGTGGCGAGCTCCTCGACGGTGGCGCGCTGGTCGTCGTCGAGCAGCTTCTTCTGGACGGTGACGCGCCCCGTCACCGCGGCGCCCGCGTTCTTCGCGAGCTCGCCGAGCTGCTCGATGCTGTCGTCGCCCGCGCCGGGCGTCTCGACCAGCACCACGGACTGGCCCTTCAGCCGGTCCGCGACGAGCTGCGGGCCGAGCCCGCGGGAGAACTGCTCCTCGCCCTTGCCCTGGCGCTCCAGGTCGCGCTGCTGGTTGCGGGCCTGCTGGGCGGACTTGGCCGCCGAGTTCGCCTGCTGGCGCAGCGTGTCGCTCACCGAGTTGGACAGCGTGGTGGAGCCCAGCACGATGCCGAGCGCCAGCGCGAGGAAGATCGCGACGATGGAGACGAGGTGGTAGCGGAAATCGATCACGTGAAGAGTCCGGTCAGCCAGAAGACGAAGGCGTGCCAGCGGTCGGCGAGCAGGGGACTGATGACGTCCCCCGCCGGGGACATGGCGACGGCGGTGACGATGGCGATGAACGCGCCGAGGACGAGGAACAGCAGCGACCAGGTCGAGATCCGGCTCCGGTAGAGGCGGCTCACGCCCTTGGCGTCGACGAGCTTGCTGCCGACCCGCAGGCGGGTGAGGAACGTGCTGGCCATCCCCGCGCGGCCCTTGTCGAGGAACTCCACCATGTTGGCGTGCGTGCCGACCGCAACGATGAGCGTGGCGCCCTTGTCGTCGGCGAGCAGCATCGCGATGTCCTCGCTGGTGGCGGTGGCGGGGAACGTGACGGCCTCGCGGCCGAGCTCGTGGACGCGCTTCAGGCCCGGCGCGCGGCCGTCCCGGTAGGCGTGCACGACGATCTCCGCGCCGCAGGTCAGCGCGTCGTCGGACACCGAGTCCATGTCGCCGACGATCATGTCGGGCCGGTAGCCGGCCTCCAGCAGCGCGTCGGCGCCGCCGTCCACCCCGATGAGCACCGGCCGGTACTCGCGGATGTAGGGGCGCAGGGTCGCGATGTCCTCGCGGTAGTGGTAGCCGCGGACGACGATCAGCGCGTGCCGCCCGGCGAGCTTCGTCGCCACCTCGGGGACGCCGACGCCGTCGATGAGCAGGTCGCGCTCGCGCTTGACGTACTCCATCGTGTTGGCGACGAACGCCTCCAGCTGCGTCGCGAGGCCCGCCTTCGCCTCGGTCAGCGCCACGAGGACGGTCTCGGGCGTCTGCTCGGTGCCCTTCGCGACGACCTCGTCGCCCTTGTGCACGACGCGCCCGGCCACGCGGACCTGGTCGCCCTCGCGCAGCCGGGTGAAGATCTCGGGGCCGACGTCGTCCACCAGGGGGATGTCGGCGTCCAGCAGGATCTGCGGGCCGAGGTTCGGGTAGCGGCCCGAGATGCTCGGCGCGACGTTGACGACCGCGCCGACGCCGCACGCCACCAGCGCCTCGGCGCTGACCCGGTCGAGGTCGACGTGGTCGATCACCGCGACCTCGCCGGGCTGGAGCCGCTTGGTCAGGTCCTTGGTGCGGCGGTCGAGCCGGGCCGTCGCGGTGACCCCGGGCAGCCCGTCGTCGCGGACCAGGCCGAGCGAGAGCACGCGCCGCGGCAGCCGCTGGGCCAGCCGCACGCGCCGCTCCGCGCCGGGCTCGGCCCCGGCCTGCGTTCCGGCCTCCGTACCGGCCCCCGTCGCGGGCTCCGCCCCGGGCTCCGTTCCGGGGTCGCCGCCGGGCCCGTCGCCGGGCCTGCCGCCGGGCCGCGGGCGGGCCTGCGCGCGGGGCTCGGCGCCGGGCTCGGTGCCGGGCGGCTCTGTGGTGGGTGACGGGTCGTTCATCGCCTGCCATCCTGCCAGAGCACGGGAGCGAACATCGGAATCGGCGAACGTCCAGGCGTGTCCGATCAGGCACCCTCTGTAATCTTCCGGGGGGTGTGGGGGCTGTGCCGGGGCCCGGACGGCGGATCAGCGCTCGGCGGACGCCATTTCCAGCAGCTCCTCGGCGTGGGCGCGGCCGAGCTCGGAGTCCTCCAGCCCGGCGAGCATCCGCGACAGCTCGCGGACCCGGCCCTCCCGGTCGAGCGCGGTGACGCCGCTGCTGGTCACGGTGCCGTCGTCGGACTTCTCCACCAGCAGGTGCCGGTCGGCGAACGCGGCGACCTGCGGCAGGTGTGTGACGACGATCACCTGCGCGTTGCGGGCCAGCCGGGCGAGCCGGCGGCCGATCTCCACCGCGGCCTTGCCGCCGACGCCCGCGTCCACCTCGTCGAACACGAACGTCGGGACGGGGTCGGCGCCCGCGAACACCACCTCGATCGCCAGCATCACCCGCGACAGCTCGCCCCCGGACGCCCCCTTGTGCAGCGGCAGCGGCTTCGACCCGGGGTGCGGGGCGAGCCGGACCTCGACCTCGTCGACGCCGTGCGGGCCGTACTCGCCGGTCGCGGTGACGGTGACGCTCACGCGGGCGTGCGGCATCGCGAGCGCGGTCAGCTCCTCGGTGACGGCGTCGGAGAACCGCTCGGCGGCGCGGGTGCGGACGGCGGTCAGCTCCCCCGCCTCGGCGGCGAGCCGCTCGGCCAGCTCGGCGTGCTCGGCGCGCAGCTCCTCGATCCGGTCGTCGTCGCCCTCCAGCTCGGTGAGCCGGGACGCGGCCGTCCGCGCCCACTCCAGGACCGCGGCGACCGTGCCGTCCGCGCCGCCGTACTTGCGGGTCAGCGCGGTCAGCTCGGCGCGGCGCTCCTGGACGGCGGCGAGCCGCGCCGGGTCGGCGTCCACGGACTCGGCGTAGGAGGCGAGGTCGGTGCCCACGTCGGACACGAGGTACCCGGCCTCGGCGAGCCGGTCGGCGAGCGCGGCGAGGTCGGGGTCGTGGTCGCGGACGGCGTCCAGCGCGTTGCGGGCCGTGCCGAGCAGGCTCGTGACGTTCGCCGCCTCGAACGCGGCGGCCGGGTCGCCGAGCAGCGCCTCGTGCGCGGTGTCGGCCGCGCCGCGCAGCGCGTCGGCGTGCCCGAGCCGCTCCTCCTCGGCGGCGAGCGCGGTGTCCTCGCCGTCCTTCGGATCGACCTTCTCGATCTCCTCCAGGCCGAAGCGCAGCACGTCGGCCTCCTGGGACCGCTCGCGCGCCCGCGTGGTCAGCTCGTCCAGCAGCGCGGTGACCTGGCGGTGCCGCTGGTACGCCTTGGTGTAGGCGCGCATCGGCTTGGTCAGCGCGGCGCCCGCGTACCGGTCGAGCGCGCCGCGCTGCCGGGCCGCCTGCAGCAGCCGCTGCTGGTCGGACTGCCCGTGCACGGCGACCAGCTCGTCCGCCAGGTTGATCAGCACGTTCACCGGGACGGACCGGCCGCCGAGGAACGCGCGGGACCGGCCCTCCGCCGACACCGACCGGGTCACGATCAGGGCGCCCTCGTCCAGCTCGCCGCCGGACTCCTCCACCCGCTCCACGACGCGCCCGCCGGGGTCGACGACGATCCGCCCCTCGACGGTGGCGCGGTCGGCGCCGGGCCGCACCCGCTGCGGGTCGGCGCGGCCGCCGAACAGCAGCCCGAGGCTCGTGACCACCATGGTCTTGCCCGCCCCGGTCTCGCCGGTCACGACGTTGAAACCCGGGGACAGATCGAGCACGGCCTCGTCGATCACACCGAGGCCCTGGATCCGCACCTCATCCACCATGGGGCGCACCAGCGTCACAACCCTCCGCAAAACAGATCCCGGATCAGCGCCTGTGGAGATTATCCCCTCTGATCGCCGGGCGCTCCCCCGTCCGGCGCGGGCGGGCCGCCGTCGGAGGTGACGTCCGGCGCCGTGCCGCCGACCGACGGGGCGTCCGCGACCTGCGAGTCCGCCATGGGCGGGGACGGGTGCGCGGGCTGCCGGACGCGGCCCCGCCAGCCCGTCACGGGCAGCCCGAACTTCGTGACGAGACGGTCGGTGAACGGCGTCAGGTGCAGCCGCGCCAGCCGCACCGGCTCCGCGCCCCGGCGCACCTCCACGCGTGCGCCCGGCGCGAGGTCGAGGGTGCGGCGGCCGTCGCACCACAGGACGGCGCGGGGCGTGTCCGGCAGCACCTCGACCGCGACCAGCGAGCGCGGCGACACCACCAGCGGGCGGGCGAACAGCGAGTGCGCGCTGATCGGGACGACCAGCATCGCCTCGACCTCCGGCCACACCACCGGGCCCCCGGCGGAGAACGCGTAGGCGGTCGAGCCGGTCGGCGTGGCGCACACCACACCGTCGCAGCCCCAGTTGGACAGCGGGCGCCCGTCGATCTCGGCGACGACCTCCAGCATCCGCTCCCGCTCGGCCTTCTCGATGCTCGCCTCGTTCAGCGCCCACGTCGTGCCCGCGACCGTGCCGTTGCGGCGGACGACGACGTCGACCGTCATGCGCTCCTCCACGTCGTAGCGGCGGGTGACGACCCGGTCGACGGTGGCGGCGAGGTCGTCGCGCTCGGCCTCGGCGAGGAACCCGACGTGCCCGAGGTTCACGCCGAGTAGCGGGGCGCCGGAGGTGCGGGTGACGTCGGCGGCGCGCAGCAGCGTCCCGTCGCCGCCGAGGACCATGACGACCTCGGCGTCCTCGGCCGCCGCCGCGGTGTGCGGCATGACGTCGACGCCCGCGCAGCCGATGGCGTCGGCCTCGCCGTCCAGGACCCGGACGCAGATCCCGGCCTCGCTCAGCCGCTCGACGACGAGCTGCGCGCTGCGGACCGCCTCCGGCCGCCCGGTGTGCGTCACGACCAGCACCGACCTCTTGCTCATGCTCTCGCCCCACTCCCCGACGCCGCCGCGCGGCGTACGGACGTCTGGACGAACGTCCCCCGCGGGGACGTTCCCGGTTCGGACGCCTTCTGTACGCGCGCCCGCCCCGGACCGCTCAAGGCCGGTCCCTGCGGCGCGGGCCGGGTCGCCGGGGGCCGGGTCGTCCGGAGCCGGGAGGTCACTGGGGGCCGTCCGCGATGGCCTTGGCGAGGTCGGCGTCGTCCAGCGGAGGGGCCCCGGCGCGCAGCCACAGGAAGTACTCGACGTTCCCGGACGGCCCCGGCAGCGGGCTCGCCGCCACCCCGAGGACGCCGAGGCCCAGCGTCGCCGCGTGCTCGGCCACGCCGCGCACCGCGTCCGCGCGCAGCTCCGGGTCGCGGACGACGCCGCCCGCGCCGACCCGCTCCTTGCCCACCTCGAACTGCGGTTTCACCATCAGCGCGAAGTCGGCGCCGGGGGCGGCGCAGGCGTGCACGGGCCCGAGGACGAGCCGCAGCGAGATGAACGACAGGTCGCCGACGACGAGGCTGGGCGGCGGGTCGCCGAGCATGTCCGGGCGCAGGTCGCGGACGTTCGTCCGCTCCAGGACCGTGACCCGCTCGTCGGTGCGCAGCGACCACGCGATCTGCCCGTAGCCGACGTCGACGGCGTACACGCGGGAAGCGCCCGCGCGCAGCAGGACGTCGGTGAACCCGCCGGTCGAGGCGCCCGCGTCGAGGCAGACGCGGCCCTTGACGTCCAGGCCCCGGAAGGCGCGGAGGGCGCCCGCGAGCTTGTGCCCGCCGCGCGAGACGTACTCGGGACCGTCGGCGGGGTCGGCGACGACGATCGCGGCCCCGGCCTCGACCTGCGTGGCCGCCTTCGCCGCCGGACGCCCGCCCACCCGGACGCGCCCGTCGCCGATCAGCCGCCCGGCGTGCTCCCGCGACCGCGCGAGGCCGCGCCGGACCAGCTCGGCGTCGAGCCGCCGCCGCGCGCTCACGCCCGTCCACCGCTCATGGGCGGGGGCGGAGGGCGTCGGGGAACGCGGGGCGCGGCCGCTCCTGCTCCTCGCCCGCGGCGGCGAGGATCTCCTGGAGCCGCTGGTGGACGTCCTCGAAGACCTCCACGTGCGCGGAGACCGGGCGGCCGCCGAGCTCGCCGAGGCGGGCGAGCGCGGCGTCGACGCGCGGGTCGCCGGTCGGCTCCGGCGCCGGGACGGCCGGGAACTCCGGCTCCCCCGCGGGCTCCTCCGCCGCTGTCTCCGCCGCCGTCTCCGCGGCGGCCCGCTCCGGCGCCGCCGCCGCCTCGGGCCGCTCCCCGACCCCGGCGCTCGCGGCGGGAACCGCCGGGAACGCCGGGATCACCGGCTCCTCCGCGGCCTCGTCGGACATCACGTTTACCTCCCAGTGCACCCGGAACACCCGCGACGAGTCGCTTCCGGCTCTTCCCGAACGCTACCGTCCCTGAACGACATCGTTGTCGAGGGAACGGGGAACGGGCCTGACCATGGCGAACGAGGAGGAGTGCCGCGCGGCGCTCGGGAGCGTCGCGGCGCGGATCGCCGCGGTGGACCCCGACCGGCTCGCCGAGCACGTCGTCGAGCGGACGATCAGCTGCCACGTCGCCGATCTCGGCCTGGCCTTCCGCACCCGGCTGCACGAGGGCGGCCTCGACCCGTTCGAGCTGGACGGCGACCCGCGGGACGCGCAGGTCCGGCTGACCGTCGACAGCGACGACCTCGTCGCCATGGCGCGCGAGGAGCTGAACCCGGCCAAGGCGTGGGCCGAGGGCCGCCTCAAGATCGAGGCGAGCATCTTCGACCTGCTCCGCCTCCGCAAACTCCTCTGAGCCGCCGAGCCGCCGAGCCGCCGTCAGAGCGGGAGGGCGGCGAGCGCGTCCGCGAGGGCGTCCCGGCTCGGCTCCGCCCCGGGCTCCCAGGCGGCGGACGCGAGCGCCCGCAGCCCGTCGTACGGGTCGCCGGAGCCGGTGACCGCGACCGCGCCGCCGTCGTCGCGGCGGGCCGTCCAGCCGCCGCACCGGTACCCGCCGTCCGCCCGGACGACCTCCGGGTGCGGGACGAGCAGCCCCCTCAGATCGGCCGCGACATAGGTGGGACGCCGGTTCGGCGGCGCGGTGAGCAGCCCCAGCGGGTCGGTGACCCCGGTGAGGACGAGCAGGCTGTCCGCGCCGCCGTTGACGGCCCCCTCGATGTCGGTGTCGAGCCGGTCCCCGACCACGAGCGGCCGTTTCGCGCCGGTGCGCCGGACCGACTCCTGGTGCAGCGGCCGCTCGGGCTTTCCGGTGACGATCGGCTCCACCCCGGTCGCCGAGCTGATCACGCGGAGCAGCGACCCGTTCCCCGGATGCGGCGGCCCGTCGCCGCCGGGGATCGTCAGGTCGCCGTTGGAGCCGACGAACAGCGCGCCCATCGCGACGGCCCGCGCCCCCTCGGCCAGCAGCCCGTACCCGAGCGTCGGCTCGTACCCCTGGACGACGGCGGCGGGACGTCCGGCCGCCGTCGACACCGGGCGCAGCCCCGCCGCGTACAGGGCGTGCCGCAGCCCCATGCCGCCCACGACGAGGACGTCCGACCCGGGCGGCAGCCGTTCGGCGAGGAGGCGCGCGGCGGCCTGCGCGGAGGTCACCACGTCCGCCGCGTCGGCCGGGACGCCCACCTCGGTGAGCAGGGCCGCGACGGCCGACGGCGTCCGGGACGCGTTGTTCGTCACGAACGCGAGCCGCTGCCCCGCCGCGCGGGCCTTGGCGAGCGACTCCGCCGCCGCCCGGACCGGCCTGCGCCCGATGTAGACGACGCCGTCGAGGTCGAGCAGGGCGACGTCGTAGGCCTCGCACAGCGGGCGGTCGCTGCCTCTCATCATGCCCGTGATCGTACGCGGATGGTTACCGGCTGGTAAGACGGGGGTCAGCGGCGGGCCGCGAGGGTGGCCCTGACCTGCCGCAGGGCCTTGGCGTAGTCCTGGTTCTCCGGACGCATGGCGGCGGCCAGCGCCAGCTGCTCGACCGCGCCCGCGAAGTCGCCCATCCGGCTGAGCGCGAGCCCGAGGCCGAAGCGGGCGTAGTCCTCGGCGGGCTCCGCGTCGACGATCACGCGGAAGCTCTCGGCCGCCGCGCCGAACTGCCGCATCCCGAACTGGGCCCGGCCGAGCGCCTCGCGGATGCTGTGCGAGCCGGGCTCCGCGTCGGCCGCCCTGGTCAGCAGCTGGAGCGCGGCGGCGGGGCTGCCCGCCCTGAGCAGTTCGAGCCCCCGCGTGTACCACTCGTAGACGCCCCCCTCCGGGGGGACCGCCGGGTCGCCGGGTTCGCCGCCCGGGGAATCCTCGGGCCTTTCCGGGCCTTGACGACTCATGTGGACCTCCCGTCGAAAACGACCGTACCCGTCGGGTCACCGGACGCCCCTCCGCTCATTAGCATGCCCAGGGTGGACGACGACCTCCCCTCCGAAGCCGGCCCGGAGGAGTTCAGCGCCCGGATCTTCGGGACGTCGGAGCCGCCCAGCGGACGCGGCCTGGAACTGGCCCCGTTCCGCGGCGTCCGGTTCGTCCCCGAGGTCGCGGGCGACCTCGCGGCCGTGACGATGCCCCCCTACGACCTGATCGACGAGGCGGCGGCGACGCGGCTGCTGGCGGAGGGCGGGCACAACATCGTCCGGCTGAACCTGCCGCGCCTCGCCGGGGAGGGCTACGCCGCGGCGGGCGACCGGCTGCGCCGCTGGCTGGACGAGGGCGCCCTCGCCGTCGACCCGGAGCCCGCCCTCTACGTCTACGAGGCGGCCCGCGGGCGGACGGTCCTGCAGCGCGGCCTCATCGGCGCCCTGGGCCTGCGCGCGGAGTCGGACGGGGTGGTGCTGCCGCACGAGAACGTGTTCCCCGGGCCCGTCCAGGACAGGCTCGCGCTGATGACGGCCGCGAACGCCAACCTTGAACCGATCTTCCTCGTGTACGAGGGCGGCGGGGACGCGGCCCGCATCGTCGACGAGGCGGCGGCCGACGCGCCGCTCATGGAGTTCCGCGCCGACGACGGGATCTCGCACCGCCTGTGGCGCATCACCGACCCCGGCGCGCACGCCCGCGTCGCCGCCGACCTGAGCGGCAGGCAGGCGCTCATCGCGGACGGCCACCACCGCTACGCCACCTACCGCGCCCTGCAGTCGCGGCACCACGCGGCGGGCGACGGCCCCGGCCCGTGGGACTCGGGGCTGGCGCTGCTGGTCGACGCCACCCGCTACCCGGCTCACCTGGGGGCGATCCACCGCGTGCTGCCGGGCCTGCGTCCCGACGACGCGGTCGGACGTGCCCGGGACGTCTTCCACGTCACCGAATTCCAGGACGAGGCCGCCGCCGTCTCAGCGCTCGCCGACGCGCGCGGTCCCGCGTTCCTGCTCGGTGGAGGCCCGTCCCTGCACCTGCTCACCGATCCGGACGACGACGCCGTGCGGCGAGCCATGCCGTCCGAGCATTCCGCGCGGTGGCGCGGGCTCGACACCGCCGTGCTCGACCACCTGCTCATCGGGAACGTGTGGAACGTCCCCGAGAACGAGAACGCCATCGAGGTGGTGCACGACGACCCGTCCGCCGCCTTCACGCGGGCGCGGCGCACCGGCGGGACGGCCGTCGTCCTCAACCCGCTCAAGGTCGAGGACGTCCTCGCGATCGCGGGCGGGGGCGAGCGCGTCCCGCGCAAGTCGACGTCGTTCGGGCCGAAGCCGCGGACGGGCCTCGTCCTGCGCCTCCTCGACGACCGGTGAGGGGCCGGATGTGCGCGGCGCTCCGCCGGGGTCGATGATCGGGGCATGGACGACACCACGACCACGATCACGCCCCTCGGCTCGGACGTCTACGAGATCGACACGCGGATGGCCGGGTACAGCGGGATCACCGCCGGGTACCTGATCCTGTCCGACCGGCCCTGCCTGGTGGAGCCGGGGACGTCCGGCTCGGCGCCCGTCGTGCGCGCCGCGCTCGACGAACTGGGCGTCGGACCGGACGACCTGGCCAGCGTGGTCGTCACGCACATCCACCTCGACCACGCGGGCGGCGTCGGCGACATCGCGAAGATGTACCCGGGGGCGGAGGTCGTCGTCCACGAGAAGGGCGCGCGGCACCTCGCCGACCCGTCGCGCCTGATGCGCAGCGCCCGGATGGTGTACGGCGACAGCCTCGACACCCTCTTCGGCGAACTCAAGCCCACCGACGCCGCGCGGATCCGCGCCGTCGAGGACGTCGGCCTCATCGACCTGGGCGGCGGGCGGCGGCTGGAGTCGCACTACTCCCCCGGCCACGCCAAGCACCACGTCGGCCTCATGGACTCCCACACCGGCGACCTTTATGTGGGCGACGCCGCCGGGATCTACATCCCGGAGACGGCGGACGTCCGTCCCGCGACGCCGCCACCGGACTTCGACCTCGACACCGCGCTCGACTCGCTCGGCAAATTCCGATCGCTCGGCCCGCAGCGGTTGCTGTTCGCGCATTACGGCCCCGTAACGGCCGTGGACGACACCCTGGAACGGTCGGCGGAGGAATTGCGGATCTGGGTCGACACCGTCCGGGACGCTCGGGAAAAGGGCCTCGATCTTGATCACGCGGTCGCGATGGTCGTCGACCGGACAAAGGACCGCTACGCCATCACGGCCGACGACATCGACCCCGAACTCGCCGCCAAATACGAGGTGCTGAACAGCACGGAAAGCAACGTCGCGGGAATCATGCATGCCCTGAACAAGCACGCATGACCTCGGGACCATCCGAATTCGCCGCCGTTACGGCGGCGGGGCCGGTCAGTCGTTCTCGTCTCCGGGCGGCGGCTGCTCCTCGGCGGTGATGGGTTTCGGCTCCAGGAACAGGGCCGGAGCCTCCGGCGCCGCCTCCTCCGCGGCGTCGTCCGGCGCCGCGGGGGTCTCGGGCTCGGCCGGGACGAACGCGATGTCGGTCGCAGCGGCGTCCTCGACCTCCACCGGGCCTTCGTCCTCGACCGCCTCTTCCTCGGGCACCGCTTCGGAGGGCGCCGCGTCGTCGACCGTCGTCTCGATCTCCTCGGCGACCGTCTCCGCGTCGTCTTCGTCCTCTTCGGTGTCGAGGATGTGGAGGCCCTCAAGCTCGGCGTAGCGTTCGGCCGCGTCGGTCTCGCCGTCCCGGTCGGCCGCGGCGGCGCGCGCGAACCAGTCGGACGCCTCCTCGTCGCGCCCGGCCTCCTCCAGCGCGTCCGCGTAGGCGTAGAAGAGCCGCACCGACCAGGGGCGGAGCCGCCTGTCGCGGAGTTCGGGGATCTGGAGCGTGACGACGGCCGCGTCCCGCTGCCCGAGGTCGCGGCGCACACCCGACTCGACGATGCGCAGTTCGACGCGTCCCATCGGGTCGAGCTTGTCCGCCTCCGGCGACTTGATCAGGTCGAGGGCGCGTTCGGGACGGCCGAGCCCGCGCTCGCAGTCGGCCATCACCGGCAGGTAGGAGTCGTCGCCCGCGCCGAGCCGCCGCGCGGCCCGCAGCTCCGCGAGCGCCTCGGCCCACTCGCCCGCGTGGTACGCGGCGATCCCGGCCGCCTCCCGGACGATCCCCACCCGGGACGCGAGCCGCCGGGCCGCCCGCGCGTGCTTGTAGGCCAGCTCCGGATCGTCCTCGGCCAGCCGTCCGGCCATCACCAGATGGCGCGCGACCTTCGCGGCCAGGTCCTTGGGGAGCGAACGCAGGCCGATGCGGGCCTCCGCGTCCAACTCCTCGCCGGTGACGTCCTCTGGAAGCAGCGGGTCGTCGTACCTCGGTGCGGGACGCTCACGCTCCTCCGCGCGCGCGCCGCGCCGGTCGTCCGAACGACCGCGGGACGGCCCATAGGGGCGGCCCTCGCGCGGCGGACCGCCGCGCCCCTTGAACCGCTTGTCGCGGTCTCCCGGACGCCCTTCGCGCTTGCCCTCGAACCGCCTGCCGCCGGACCGCCGATCGTCCCGATCCTGGAACCGCCGTTCGCCGCCCGGACGCCCTTCACGCCGCGGCCCGCCCGCCGGACGCCCCTCGCGCCACTGGCCCCCGGCCGGACGCCCTTCCTGCCGCGAACCACCGCCCGGACGCCCTTCCCGTCGCTGGCCGCCGGTCGGACGCCCCTCACGGCGCGGCCCGCCGGACGGACGCCCTTCGCGCCGCTGGCCGCCGCTTGGACGGCCGTCACGTCCCGCGCCGCCGCCCTGGTTCGGCCGACGTCCCTGCCCTCGGTCCTGGAAACGGCCTTCCCGCCGCTCCCCGCCCTCACGGAAAGACCTACTGCCGAACCGGCCTTCGCGGCGCTCGCCGCCCTGGCCGCCGAAGCCATTCTCAGGACGCTCGCCGGGACGTCCCTCCCGGGACTCCGAACGCCGGTCATCAGAACGCTTGAATGGACGGCCGGATTTGCGATCATCGCGCTCTCCCCGCGAATCCCGGTCCTTCCAGCCCCCGCCGGGACGACCGCGGCCGCCCTGCGGGCCACCGCCACGAGGCGCCCCTCCACGGGACGCTCCTCCGCGCGGACCGCCGCCCTTGCGAGCCCCGGGGCCGCCCTGCGCACCACGCGGGCCGCCGCCACGACGGGGCGGTGTGTTCCGTCTCCCGTCACCGCTCCGCCGCTCGCGATCGCCGTCGCTACGGCCGTCCTCTTCCGCGCTCATCACGTCCGTCACTGTTCTTGAAGGTCGTTCCGTGGACCCTTGCAGCCTACTTTGCGTCCAGCCCACATGCGTCGAGGGCCGCCCCATAAATCGGGACGACCCTCGACTTTCAATTTG
>NZ_BCQP01000015.1 GCF_001552135.1 Actinomadura chibensis NBRC 106107
ATCCGAACCCGCTTGCGCGGTTTCGTTCCGGCGGTGGAACCATTTCATCAGATCCGGCCCGATTGTCAAAACCAAGCCTTTCCGACGCCACGACGCGACGGACACGACGAAGCCGTGTCCGTTTGTGAGGTCGTGGTTTCCCCGATCGGTCGGCCGCCCATGGGGCGTCCTGCATCCGTGGTGGGGACGAACGGCCAAGATACGTGGACTCGCCGACCCCGTCAAATCGGCGCCGAGGCCCCTGGGAGAGGGGAATGGATCGGCGTCCTCGTACGCTCTGTCCGTCACGACGGAAGGATCGATCATGAGCGACGACGGACGCGCCCTGGTGCTCGGCGGCGGCGGTGTCGCGGGCATCGCCTGGCTGGCCGGGGTCATCGCCGGGCTCGCCCGCGCGGGGACCGACGTGACCGGCGCGGACCTGCTGCTCGGCACCTCGGCGGGCGCCACGGTCGCCGCGCAGGTCGCCGGCGGCCTGCCGGTCGACGAGTTGTTCGCCCGGCAGGCGGACCCCGAGTTGCAGACCCGCGAACTGGTGCCGTCCGGCGGCACCTCTCCGGCGGAGTTCATGGAGATCTGGGCCCGGCTCATGGAGGAGAGCGGCGGCGACCTGGTCACCGTCCGGCAGCGGATCGGGGCGCGGGCGCTGGCGGCCGAGACGGTCCCGGAGCGGGAGCGGCTGGCGGTGATCGAGGCGCGGCTGCCCGTTCACGAGTGGCCGTCCCGGGCGCTGCGGATCACGGCGGTGAACGCGCTGACCGGTGAGCTGCGGGTCTTCGACCGCGATTCCGGGGTCGCGCTGGTGGACGCGGTGGCGGCGAGCAGCGCCGTCCCGATGATCTGGCCGCCGGTGACGATCGACGGCGTCCGGTACGTGGACGGCGGCGTGCGGACGATGACCAACCTCGACCTGGCCGCCGGTCACGGGCGCGTCCTGCTCCTCGCGCCGCTGCCGGATCCGGCGCTCGACGCGGGCGTCGCCGCGGTGGCGGAGAAGGGCGGACGCGTCGAGGTGATCGGTCCGGACGAGCCGTCGCTGGCCGCGTTCGGGACGGACCCGCTGTCGCCGTCCACCCGCACCCCGGCGGCGGAGGCGGGGCTCGCGCAGGGCGAGGCGCTGGCCGCGAAGGTCGCCGCGTTCTGGTCCTGAGCGCCCCGGGCCTCGGACAAAACCTGGCTTGGACGGCGCATGCATCATGGGGCTGTCGTGAGCCGGGCCCGCGGAAGCCGTCCTGCGGGACGGGGCGTCAGAGGGTTCGCTCCAGGCGTCGGCGCAGCCAGGTGAGGGCCTCGGCCCCCTGAGCCGCCTGGAAGTCGCGGAGGGTCGGAAGGCCCGGGGGCGGTGGGCGCAGGCCCTGCTCGACGAAGAAACCGGCGAGGGCGGCGACGACCCGTGTCACCGCCTCGGCGTCGGCGTCCCGGCCGAGGGGGTGGGCGGCGAAGACGTCGTCGGGAGGCGGTCCGCCCTGCATGCGGACGCTGGGCAGCATCGCGAGCAGGTCGAACCACGGCGCGGCGAGGCAGGCCCACGGCCAGTCGATGACGACGACCCGGTCGGCGGTGAGCAGGACGTTGTCGGCGCGGATGTCGGCGTGGGCGAGCGTCGTCCCGGCGGCGGCGTCCTCCCATTCGGCTTCGAGGGCGGCGAGCCGGGCCAGGTTCGTCCGGGCCCAGGGGTCGAGCCCGGCGAGGGCGCGGCCGGGGTCGGCGGCGAGGATCCGCCAGCCGCGGAAGGCGCCGCCGAACCGCTCGGCGAGGGTCGGCGCGTCGACCGGGGACGGGGTCATGGCGGACGCCAGCTCGCCGAGCGCGCCGAGGACGCGGCCGAGGTCGGCGTCGGACCAGGGGTCGCGGGGGTGGCGGCCGTCGACGTCCTCGAAGACGAGGGTCACCCAGCCGTCGCGGTCGAGGGCGCCGAGCAGGCGCGGGACGGGCGCGGACGCGGGCAGCGCGGCGGCGATCCGGGCCTCGGCGCGGTGGATGCCGGGCGAGTCGGGGTTCGGCTCGGGGCCGACGGACTTGGCGAACGCGCGGCGGCCGTCGTCCAGCAGGAGGCGGGCGGCGACGCCGGGCGAGAACCCGCCGGGCTGGGAGACCGCCTCGACGACCCGGCCCTCCAGCAGTGCCTCGACCCCGGCGCGGACGTGCGCGGGCGTGCGCTCCCAGGGGAGCCGGGTGCCGGTCACGGTGTCCATCAGGGCATTGTGGCGCGGCGCGGTCAGGTGACGGGAACGATTTTCGCCGCGGTGAGCCGCCCGGCGCGGATGTCGAGGAGGCCGATCGTGCCGTGCGGCTGGCGGCGCCGGTCGGTCGGCGAGCCCGGGTTGAAGATGCGGACGCCGTCGCCCGTCTCGTCCAGCGGGATGTGGGAGTGGCCGAAGACGACGAGGTCGGCGGCGGGGAACCAGCGGCGCATCCGGGCGGTGCGGCCGCGGGCCTGGCCGCTGTCGTGGACCATCGCGACGGCGAGGCCGTCCAGGTCGAGTTCGAGGCGTTCGGGGGCGCCCCAGGCGGCGACGTCGGGGCCGTCGTTGTTGCCGAGGACGGCGTGCACGGGCGCGAACGCGGCCAGTTCGTCCAGGACGGAGGCGGTGCACACGTCGCCCGCGTGCAGGATCACGTCGGCGTCCCGCAGGTGCTCGGCGACCCGCGGCGGGCACGACTTCCAGCGCCGCGGGGCGTGGGTGTCGGAGATGGCCACCGCTCTCATCCGTCCCATTGTCGCGCACGGCGGTGAACGGCCCGGAGGCCGGGTGATTTTGCCACCGCGGGCCTCGGACACCAGTGGGAAACAACTGTAAGCCCGGTGTCATTACGTTGTTCTGACCTGCGGAGTTAGGCTCGAATTCCTCGCGTTCGCTCAGCGGATCCCGGCCGTACGCCCCCGGTCGTTCCGACACGGCGACCCAGCACCGCGAGGGCCAGCGGGGACGGCCGGACCCCGAGGAGGATGATCACTCCCTTGCACCGGCCCCGGGGTTCCGGCCGTCTCCAGCGCAGCCGGGGCGGCGGTCACCGGCCGCCGACGGTCGGCAGGCCCGCCGCCCGCCAGGCGCGGTAGCCGCCGACGACGTCGGTCGCGCGGGTGAGCCCGAGGTCCTGGAGGGACGCGGCGGCCAGGCTGGACGTGTAGCCCTCCGAGCAGAGCACGATGACGCGCACGTCGTGGCCGGTCGCCTCGGGCAGCCGGGCGTCCGACGACGGGTCGAACCGCCATTCCAGGACGTTCCGCTCCACGATCAGCGCGCCGGGCACCTCGCCCTCTTCGGCGCGCTGGGCGGCGGGGCGGATGTCGACGAGCAGGGCGGCGCCGTCGCGCGTCTCCGCGTGGGCCTGCTCCGGGTCGATGCGCGTCAGCCGGCCGCGCGCCTCGGCGAGGACCTCGTTGATTGTTCGAGCCATGGCGTCCAGCATGACATCCTGTAAAACCGGTCGGAAATCCCGTCAGGACGTGAGCTGCGTCTCCGCGGCCGCCAGGATCTCCTGGACGCGCAGGCCGTGGGCGGCGTCCAACCGGGGTCCGTCCTCCGGCGCGCCGCGGACGGCGGCGGCGAACTCGGCGACCATCGTCGCGAACGCGTCGTCGCCCAGCTCGGACCAGTCCAGCCGGGCGTGCCCGCGCCGTCCGTACACCTCGACGTGGGCGGGCGGGAGGTCGCCCGCGCCCGCCATCGACACCGACGCCTGGCTGACCGCGCCGCCCTCGTGCTCCAGCGTCAGCCCGACCCAGCCGAGCGGGTCGCCGTGCGCGCGGACGCCGGCGACCCGGCCGAGCGCGGCGTCCAGGAGGTCGACGATGTGCGGGCCGAGGTCGAGCAGCGCGCCCTTCTCCAGCCGCCAGGGGGTGGCGAACGGCCCGCCGCCGAGGGTGGAGGAGACGAACGAGCCGTAGCCGCCGAACGGGTCCAGGTCCCGCGCGCGGGCGAGGAAGGCGCGGGCCGCGGCGGTGTAGCGCAGCGTGAACACCATCCGGGACGCGACGCCCGACCCGGCGACGGCGTCCGCCAGCCGCCGCGCCCCGGCGAGGTCCATGGCGAGGGGCTTCTCCAGCAGGACGGCCTTGCCCGCGCGGGCCGCCCGCGCGGCCAGTTCGGCCTGCACGTCCGGCGGGACGGAGAACGCCACGGCCTCGCAGGCGTCGAACAGCTCCTCGATCCGGGCGAAGGACGGCGCGCCGTGCCGGGCGGCCAGCTCGGCGGACGCCTCCGGCCGCCGCGCCCACACGCCCGCGAGCCGGGTGCCGGGGCCCGCCGCCAGCGCGGGCGCGTGCACCATCCCGGCCCACGGTCCCGCCCCGACCAGACCGACCGCCACGGGGGAATCGTTCATGGCGAACAAACTAGACGTTCCGCCACCCGCGGGGACATTCAGCCGAGTTGGACGCCGAAGAACAGCGCGGCCAGGGCGCCCACCGCGCCGACCGCGCCCCAGGCGGCGAGCCCGGCCTTGGACGTGGCGCGCATGTGCAGGAACGCGCCCGCGCCCGACAGCAGGACGAACACGAGCTTCACCTCAAGCGTCCGCTGCGCGGCGTCCGTGAGGTCGCCCGAGGTGATGTTCCAGATCCCGGTGAGGACGAGGACGGCGAACGCGGGCCAGGCGATCGCGTTGAAGCGGCGGGCGGCGGCCTTGGCGACGCCGTCGTACCCGCGCAGC
Source organism: Actinomadura chibensis NBRC 106107 (assembly GCF_001552135.1). GTDB lineage: Bacteria > Actinomycetota > Actinomycetes > Streptosporangiales > Streptosporangiaceae > Spirillospora > Spirillospora chibensis. Next base: position 4,657 of record NZ_BCQP01000015.1, read on the forward strand.
GCGGGCACCAGCGCGCCGAGCGTGATCTGCCCGCCGACCCAGATCGTCGCGGCCAGCACGTGCAGGAAGATGCGCAGGTCGGCGGTGGTGACGGCGAGCACGGGGCCTCCGGGGGCGAAGATCGGGGGACGGTTTTCCAGGGACGTTACCGCCCGTCCCGCCGGGCCCGCGTCCGGGGTCAGGGGACGCGCTCCCACCCCCTCGGCGTCCGGTGCATGCCGAGTTGGACGTCGCGGCTGCGGTACACGATGTAAGGGCGGGTGAGGTAGCCGACGGGCGCGGTGAGCATGTGCACGAGCCGTGTGAAGGGCCAGACGCAGAACAGCGCGAGCGCGCTCAGCGCGTGCAGTTGGAACAGGATCGGGACGCCCGACATGAGGTCCGGGTCGGGCCGGAGGTAGAAGATCGACCGGAACCACGGCGAGACGGTCTCGCGGTAGTTGTAGCCGCCGCCGAGGAGGTTCGCGACGACGGTGGCGGCCAGGCCCAGCACGATCGTCAGCGTCAGGACGGCGTACATGAGCTTGTCATTGCGGGTGGTGGCGGAGAACACCGGGCCGACGGTGCGGCGCCGGTAGACGAGGATGGCGAGGCCCGCCAGCGTGCAGACGCCCGCGACGGTACCGAGCACGAGGGCGACGACGTGGTAGGCGTCCTCGCCGATCCCGACGGCGTCGGTCCAGCTCTCGGGGATGAGGATGCCGCCGACGTGGCCGAGCAGCACGACCAGGATGCCGAAGTGGAACAGCGGGCTGCCGACGCGCAGCAGGCGGTTCTCGTAGAGCTGGGACGAGCGGGTCGTCCAGCCGAACTTGTCGTACCGGTACCGCCAGACGTGCCCGAGGACGAAGACGGCGAGCGTGACGTAGGGCAGCGCGACCCACAGCAGGACGTCGATCATGACCGGGCCTCCACGGACGGGTCGGGCAGCGGGACCGGGGCGGGTGCCATGACCGGGTCGGGCAGCGGGACGGGCCCTCCCCCGTAGGGCGCGAGGCCGACCTCCTCCTCGGGCGGGCCCTGGGCGATGAGGCGGGCGACGGCGTCCTCGGTGCGGCCGGTCAGGGGCGGGAGGGTCGCGGTGACGGCGTCGAGGACGGCCGTCCACGGCGACGCGGACTCGGTGAGCGCGAGGCGGAGCAGTTCCAGCCCGGCGCGGTGTTCGAGCAGGAGGCGGCGCCCCTGGGCGAGGTCGCCGGTGGCGGCGAACTCCAGGACGACGGCGAGGTGGTCGGGCAGTTCGGCGTCGTCCAGGTCGAGCCCGGCGGCGGCGTAGGTCTGTTTGAAGCGGAGCAGCGCCATGCCGCGCTTCCTCGTGTCGCCGTAGGCGTAGTAGGTCAGGTAGAGGCAGCAGCGTTTGCGGTGGTCGAACGTGGCGACGTAGTCGGCGGCCAATTCGGGCAGGGGCGTCGCGTCGAGGTGGTCGAGGAACGCGCGCAAGTGGCGTCCAGCCGTTTCGGGGGCGTTCTCCGCGGCCCGGCGCAGCAGGGGGCGCCGCCGCATGAGTTCGGCGTCCGGATAGCCGAGGAGGAGCGATGCCGCCTGCCAGGTGGCGGCCAGTTGGGCGCCGGTGAACTCCGGTTTCCGCGCCGGTCTGATCTTCACTGTTCGCGCTCCGATCCGGTGTCGTCCGGCGGCGTTTCCCGGCGGGACGGGAAGAGCCCGGCGGGCGCGCCCTTGCCGTCCCAGTTGAGCAGGTTGACGCGGTTGCGCTTGTCGGCCGGGTCGACAGGGCTGTCGGCGGTCTGCCGCTGCCGCAGCATGTGGAAGTTCTCCACCGCGATGGGGTTCGCGCCGCCGGAGGACTCCCCGAACGGGCCGGAGCCGCCGCCCGTCCCGGCGCCGCCCATGCCGGGGCCGCCCTCGTAGTTCAGCGGGCAGTCGGTGGCCAGTTCTTCGAGGCCGTGGGCCTGCTCGGCGTGCGCGGTGGGGATCACGTAGCGCTCGTCGTACTTGGCGAGCGCGAGGAGCCGGTACATGTCGTACATCGCCTCGCCGGTCATCCCGACCCGCCCCGGAATGGCGTCGTCGGGGTCGCGGCCCATGGTGATGTCGCGCATGTAGGCGCGCATGGCGGCCAGCCGTCGCAGGACGGCGTCGACCGGCGCCGTGTCCCCGGCGGTGAACAGTTCGGCGAGGTATTCGACCGGGATCCGCAGCGCGTCGATCGCGGCGAAGAGGTTGCCCGCGCTCTCGGCGTCGTGGCCGGTGTCGCGCACGACGTCCACGACCGGGGACAGCGGCGGGATGTACCAGACCATCGGCATGGTCCGGTATTCGGGATGCAGCGGGAGCGCGACCTTGTAGGTGTTGATGAGGGCGTGGATCGGGGATCGCTGCGCGGCCTCGATCCAGTCCCGCGGAATCCCCTCCCTCTCGGCGGCGGCCACGACCTCCGGGTCGTTCGGGTCGAGGAACACCTCGCGCTGCGCCTCGTAGAGCCCGGTGTCATCGGGGGTGGACGCCGCCTCCAGCACCTTGTCGGCGTCGTAGAGCATGAGGCCGATGTAGCGCAGGCGTCCGACACAGGTCTCCGAGCAGACCGTGGGGATGCCGACCTCGACGCGCGGGAAGCAGAACGTGCATTTCTCGGCCTTGCCGGTGCGGTGGTTGAAGTACACCTTCTTGTAGGGGCAGCCGGACACGCACATCCGCCAGCCGCGGCAGCGGTCCTGGTCGACGAGGACGATGCCGTCCTCGGTGCGCTTGTAGATCGCGCCGGACGGGCACGACGCCGCGCACGACGGGTTGAGGCAGTGCTCGCAGATCCGCGGCAGGTAGAACATGAAGGTCTTGTCGAACTCCATCTTCACCTTGTCGGAGATCTGCGCGAGCAGGACGTCCTTGTCGCCGTGGTCGAGGGAGCCGCCGAGGTCGTCGTCCCAGTTCGCCGACCAGGAGATCTTCATGTCCTTCCCGGACAGCAGCGACTTCGGCCGGGCGACCGGCGTGTGCTCCTGCAGCGGCGCGCTGGTCAGGGTCTCGTAGTCGTAGGTCCACGGCTCGTAGTAGTCGTCGATGCCGGGCAGCTTCGGGTTGGAGAAGATCGTGAGGAGCTTGCGGAGCCGCCCGCCGCCCTTCAGCGCGAGGCGGCCGCGCCGGTTTAGCGTCCAGCCGCCGCGCCAGCGCTCCTGGTCCTCGTACCGGCGCGGGTAGCCCTGCCCGGGGCGGGTCTCGACGTTGTTGAACCACACGTACTCGACGCCGGACCGGTTCGTCCACGCCTGCTTGCAGGTGACCGAGCAGGTGTGGCAGCCGATGCACTTGTCGAGGTTCATCACCATCGCCATCTGGGCCATGACGCGCATCAGTACTCCACCTCCTGGGCGCGGCGGCGGATCACGGTGACCTCGTCGCGCTGGTTGCCGGTCGGGCCGAGGTAGTTGAACGCGAACGACAGCTGCGCGTACCCGCCGATCAGGTGGGACGGCTTGACCAGCAGCCGGGTCAGCGAGTTGTGCACGCCGCCGCGGCGGCCGGAGGTCTCGGCGCGCGGGACGTCGATCAGCCGGTCCTGCGCGTGGTACATGTACACCGTCCCCTCCGGCATGCGGTGCGAGACGACCGCGCGGGCGACGACGACGCCGTTGCGGTTGACCGCCTCGATCCAGTCGTTGTCCCGGACGCCGATCCTCGCCGCGTCCGCGCCGCTCATCCAGATCACCGGGCCGCCGCGCGACAGCGACAGCATGAACAGGTTGTCCTGGTACTCGGAATGGATCGACCATTTGTTGTGCGGGGTGAGGTACCGGACGGTCAGCCCGAGTTCCCCGGTCTCCCCGAGTTCCGGTTCGCCGAAGAGCGCGTGCATGTTCAGCGGCGGGCGGAACGTCGGGAGCTGCTCCCCCAGTTCCGCCATCCAGTCGTGGTCGAGGTAGAAATGCTGGCGCCCGGTGAGGGTGTGCCACGGCTTGAGCCGTTCGACGTTGATGGTGAACGGCGAGTAGCGGCGGTCCTCGCTCTCCGCGCCCGACCATTCCGGGGACGCGATGACCGGCACCGGGCGGGCCTGGGTGTCGGCGAACGTGATCCGCGTGCCCTCGTGCTCGGCGGCGAGGTCGGCGAGCCGGACGCCGGTGCGCCTCTCCAGGGCGCGGAACCCCTGGACGGCAAGGTGGCCGTTCGTCGTCCCGGACAGCGTGAGGATCGCCTCGCAGGCGTGCACGTCGCGGCGCAGCGACGGGCGCCCGTCCGCCGGGCCGCCGCGCACGACGCCGTTCTTGTTCCGCAGGGTCTCGACGGCGCGCTCCAGGTCGAACGTGACGCCCTTGGTGGTCGCGCCGAGCCGCTCGGCGAGCGGGCCGAGCGCCGACAGCTTCGCCGCGACCGCCGGGTAGTCGCGCTCGACCGTCACGAGCCTCGGCATCGTCACGCCGGGCACCGGCTCGCACTCGCCCTTCGCCCAGTCCAGGACGCGGCCGTGCGGCGTCGCCAGCTCGTCGGGCGTGTCGTGCAGCAGCGGCGCGGCGACGACGTCGGTGCGGGTGCCGAGGTGGTCGGCGGCGAGGCGGCTGAACGCGTCCGCGATGTCCTGGAACGCGCGCCAGTCGCTGCGGGTCTGCCACGGCGGCGCGATCGCCGGGTTGAACGAATGGACGAACGGATGCATGTCCGTCGTGCTCAGGTCGTGCTTCTCGTACCAGGTGGCGGCGGGCAGCACGATGTCGGAGTAGACGGTCGTGCTCGTCATCCGGAAGTCGAGCGAGAGGAGCAGGTCGAGTTTCCCGGCGGGCGCTTCGTCCCGCCAGACGACCTCTTCGGGACGGAGCGCCTCCGGCGTCTCCTCCGCGCGGACGGAATTGTCCGTGCCGAGCAGGTGCTTGAGGAAGTACTCGTCGCCTTTCGCGGACGAGCCGAGCAGGTTCGACCGCCACACCGTCAGCACGCGCGGGAAGTTCTCGGGGGCGTCCGGGTCCTGGCAGGCGAACTTCAGCCGCCCGGCCTTCAGCTCGTCGACGACGTGCGCCGGGACGTCCTTCCCGGCCGCCGCCGCCTCGTCCGCGAGGTCCAGGGGGTTGCGGTCGAACGTCGGGTAGGACGGCATCCAGCCGAGCCGCGCCGCCTGCGCGATGACGTCGGCGGTGGAGCGCCCGGCGAGCCGCCCGGCGCCGGTCGCGGCCGCCAGCGTCCCGGCGCTGAACTGGTCGTAGCGGAACTGGTCGGTGTGCAGGTAGAAGAACGCCGTGCCGATCATCTGGCGGGGCGGGCGCGACCAGTCCAGCGCGCCCGCGAGCTGCGCCCAGCCGGTCACCGGGCGGCACTTCTCCTGCCCGACGTAGTGCGCCCAGCCGCCGCCGTTCACGCCCTGGCAGCCGGTCAGCGTCGTCAGCGCGAGGAACGCCCGGTAGATCGTGTCGGAGTGGAACCAGTGGTTCGTGCCCGCGCCCATGATGATCATCGAGCGGCCGCGGGACTCCTCGGCGTTCGCGGCGAACTCGCGTCCGATCCGCTCGGCCGCCCGCGCCGGGACGCCCGTGATCGCCTCCTGCCACGCGGGCGTGCACGGCTGCGAGGCGTCGCCGTACCCGGACGGCCACTCGCCCGGCAGGCCGTCGCGCGGCACGCCGTACTGGGCGAGCATCAGGTCGTAGACGGTGGTGACCGGGTGGCCGCCGACGTCCCGGACGGGCACGCCGCGGCGCAGCGTCCCCGGCGAGCCGTCGGGCGCGTCGAAGCGCGCCAGCTCCACCTCCACCGCCTCGCCGCCGTGGAGGGAGAGCAGCGGGTCGGCGTCGCCCAGGTCCAGGTTCCAGCGGCCCTCGCCGGACGCGCCGTAGCGGAATCCGAGCGACCCGTTGGGCACCAGCGGGCGCCCGGTCGCCGCGTCCAGGACGACCGTCTTGAAGGCCGCGTTCTCCGATTCCGCCTCGGCGCCGGGCAGGTCCGCGGCGGTCAGGAACTTGCCCGGGACGTAGGCGTCGCCGCGCCTCTCCAGCCGCACGAGGAACGGCAGGTCGCTGTACCGCTTGACGTAGTCGACGAAGTACGGGACCCGCCGGTCGACGAAGAACTCCTTGAGGACGACGTGCCCCATCGCCATCGCCAGCGCGCCGTCGGTGCCGGGCTGCGCGGCGAGCCACTCGTCGGCGAACTTGACGTTGTCGGCGTAGTCCGGCGAGACGGCGACGACCTTCTGCCCGCGGTAGCGCGCCTCGGTCATCCAGTGCGCGTCCGGGGTGCGCGTGACCGGAAGGTTGGAGCCCCACATGATCAGGTATCCGGCGTCCCACCAGTCGCCCGACTCCGGCACGTCGGTCTGGTCGCCGAACACCTGCGGCGACGCCACCGGGAGGTCGGCGTACCAGTCGTAGAACGACAGCATCGTCCCGCCGATCAGGGACGTGAACCGTGCCCCCGACGCCTGCGACACCATCGACATCGCCGGGATCGGCGAGAACCCGGCGATCCGGTCGGGGCCGTGCGCGGCGATCGTGTGGACATGGGCGGCGGCGATCATCTCGGTCGCCTCGTCCCACGTCGCGCGCACGAGGCCGCCGCGCCCGCGCGCCGCCTTGTAGGCCCGGGCCTTCTCCGGGTCGGAGACCACCTCGCGCCACGCGCGGACCGGGTCGCCCGTCCGCGCCCTGGCCTCCCGGTACATCTCCAGCAGCACGCCCCGCACGTACGGGTAGCGGACGCGCGTCGGCGAGTAGGTGTACCAGGAGAACGACGCGCCGCGCGGGCAGCCGCGCGGCTCGTACTCGGGGCGGTCCGCGCCCACCGACGGGTAGTCGGTCTGCTGCGCCTCCCAGGTGATGATGCCGTCCTTGACGTACACCTTCCACGAGCACGAGCCGGTGCAGTTCACGCCGTGCGTGGAGCGCACGACCTTGTCGTGGGACCAGCGGTCCCGGTAGAAGGCGTCCGCCTGGCGTCCGCCGGCCTTGGTCATCGTCCGCAGGTCCGGGGAGACCCTGGCGCGGGTGAAGTACCTGCGGGTGCTCACCAGCGCGTCTTCGAGCGGGCCGTCCAGTCCTGGCTTCGTCGAGCTCAACCCTCGGATCCCTTCTTCGTGCCGTGCGTCGTGCGTGCGGGACGTGCCGGGCGTCCGCCACCGGGGCGGACGGGCGCTAGGACGTCCGGGCCTCGACCGCGCGCCGCACGACCGTGGCGGTGAGGACCGCCGCGGCCGCCGCCACCACCGCGAGCAGCGCGAGGCCGAGGGCGTAGGAGCCGAGGCTCCCGTAGATCGTTCCCATCACCAGCGGCGGGAGGAACCCGCCGAGCCCGCCCGCGGCGCCGACCACGCCGGTCACCGCGCCGACCTTGTTCGCCGGGGCGATCCGCGCGACCAGCGCGAACGTCGCGCCGCTGCCCGCGCCGAGCGCCGCCGCCATGGCGAGGAACGCGATCGTGCCGACCGGCGCCAGCGGCGGCGCGAACGCCTGGACCACCGCGCCCGCCACCGTCGCGGCCAGGGCGGCGAGCAGCACCCGCACCGCGCCGACCCGGTCCGACAGCCAGCCGCCGACCGGCCGCATCACCACGGCGAGCAGCACGAACCCGGCCATCCGGTTCGCCGCGTCCGACTGCGTCAGCCCGTACTCGGTCTTGAGGTAGGTGGGCAGGTAGACCGAGAACGCGACGTAGCCGCCGAACGCCACCGCGTACAGCGCGGACGCCTGCCACGTGACGGGCAGGCGGACGGTCTCGGCGAGGCGCCTCGCGAGCGGCTCGGCGGGCGGCGTCCGCCCGGGCGCCTCGCGCAGGACGAACCACGCGACCACCGCGTAGACCGCGAGCAGGACCGCCGTGAGGACGAACGGGAACGCCATCCCCCGCGCGTCCACCAGCCGGACCGTCGTCAGCGCGCTGATCGCCGTGCCGCCCATGCCCGCGCCGAACACCCCGACCGCGAAGCCGCGCCGCTCCGGCGGGAACCACGCGTTCACGAACGGCACCCCGACCGCGAACGCCGTCCCGCCGACGCCGAGGAAGAACCCGCCCGCCAGCAGCGCGCCCAGGGACGAGTGCCCGGCCAGCCCGAGGTACAGCACGGGCACGATCGTGACGGCCGACACCGCCGGGAACAGGACGCGCCCGCCGAACCGGTCGGTCAGCGCCCCGACCGGGACACGGCCCAGCGAGCCGACCACGACGGGCACCGCGACCAGGAGCGCCTGCTCGAACGAGCTCAGGGCGAGGGTGTCCTTGAAGCGGGGGCCGAGGGGGCTGAGCAGCGCCCACGCCCAGAAGTTCACCGCGAACCCGATCGTGGCCACGGCCAGCATGACCATGGGCCGCCGGTCGCCGCCGGGACGTCCGGGCCCCGTCCGTCCCCGCCCGGCCTCCTGCCGCGTCCTCGTCACGCGAGCACCGCCTTCACCGTCCACCGCGTACGTGCCGGGGACGTTCCCCCCCGGTGCGGCCGGTAACCATGATCGGTTACCGGCGGTCTCAGCCTCCTGGAGGCCCGCGGCGGCGGATAGGGACCTTCGTCCCGGGAACGGTCCCGCGCGGCGGGGTCAGGGGCGGGGCCAGGCGCGCCCGGAGAGCCGTTCGATGTCGGTGTTGAACCGCTTGAGGTATCCGGCGAAGGCGGCGACCTCGTCGGGCGTCCAGCCGGCGAGGACCTTGTCGAGCCCGGCGATGATGTGGTCGCGGTGCTCGTCCAGGCGGCGGGCGCCGTCGCGGGTGATGCGGAACTTGCGGGCGATGCCGCCCTCGGGGTCGGGGATGCGCTCCAGCAGCCCGGCGCGCGTCATCGCCGACGTCTGCCGGTTGAGCGTGGACGGGTCGAGCCCGAAGGCGTCGCTGAGCTGGCGGATGGACATGGGCCCCTCGGCGCGCACCCGGCTCAGCAGGATGTAGGCGCTGCGCTCCAGGCCGCCCGCCTCGTCGCCCGCGCCCGAGGCGACCCGGAGCGTGTAGCGGCCGAGCAGCATGGTCTCGTACTCGATCAGGTGCGTGGGACGGTCCATCCCTGGCGATCGTACACCTCCACTTTGTGCATGATGCACATCGTATGTATCGTGCACATGCACACACCTGCGGCCGGACGCCGCGGACAGGACGGGAGACACCACGTGGACCACCCCAAGCACGCCGGCGCGGCCGGACGCCCCGGCGGGATCGTGGCGGTGCTGGCGGTCGCGGGCGTCATCGCCGCGCTCATGCAGACGCTGGTGGTGCCGCTCATCGGCGAGCTGCCGAAGCTGCTGCACACCTCGGCGTCCAACGCGTCGTGGGCGGTGACGGCGACGCTGCTCGCCGGAGCCGTCGCCGTCCCCTCCACCGGGCGGCTCGCGGACCTGCACGGCAAGCGGCGCATGCTGCTGGCCTGCACGGTGCCGCTGATCGCGGGCTCGGTGCTGTGCGCGGTCGCGGGCTCGCTCGCCCCGATGGTCGTCGGGCGCTGCCTCCAGGGCATGGGGATGGGGATCGTCCCGCTCGGCATCAGCGCCATGCGGGACCTGCTGCCGCCCGAGCGGCTCGGGTCGTCGATCGCGCTGATGAGCTCCTCGCTCGGCATCGGCGGCGCGCTCGGCCTGCCGCTGTCGGCGGCCGTCGCCGAGAACGCGAGCTGGCGGGCGCTGTTCTGGGGCGCCGCCGCGCTCAGCGTGCTGATCGCCGCGCTGATCTGGTGGGTGGTGCCCGCCGTCCCGCGGCGGGCCGCCGGGCGGTTCGACGTGCCGGGCGCGGTCGGGCTCGGCGCGGGCCTCGTGTGCCTGCTGCTCGGCGTGTCCAAGGGCGCCGACTGGGGGTGGACGAGCGGGACGACCCTCGGCCTGTTCGCCGCCGCCGCCGCGATCCTGCTCGTGTGGGCCTGGTGGGAGCTGCGCTCCGCGGACCCGCTGGTCGACCTGCGCGTCACCGTCGGACGCCAGGTCGGGCTGACGAACGCGGCGTCGGTCCTCGTCGGGTTCGCGATGTACGCGCAGTCGCTGATCGTGATGCAGCTCCTCCAGCTCCCGGAGGCCACCGGGTACGGGCTCGGGCAGTCGATGCTCGCGGCCGGGCTGTGGATGGCGCCCGCCGGGCTCATGATGATGGCCGTGTCCCCGCTCGGCGCGCGGCTGTCGCAGGCGCGCGGCCCCAAGGTGACGCTGTGCGCGGGCAGCCTCGTCATCGCGCTCGGCTACGGGATGTCGATCGGGCTGCTCGGCTCGACGTGGGGCGTCCTCGCGCTCACCTGCGTCATCAACGCGGGCGTCGGGCTCGCCTACGGCGCCATGCCCGCCCTGATCATGGGCGCGGTGCCGCTGTCGGAGACGGGCGCGGCCAACAGCTTCAACACCGTCATGCGCTCGATCGGGACGTCGGTGTCCGCGGCGGTCGTCGGCGTCGTCCTGGCGCAGATGACCACCGACCTCGGCGGGCACGCGCTGCCGTCGGAGAACGGCTTCCACGCGGGGATGCTGATCGCGGGCGCCGGGGCGCTGGCCGGGGCCGTGGTGACGCTCGCGCTGCCCGGGGGCAGGGCGCGGCGGGCCGCCGCGGGCGGCGAGGTGCCCGCCGAGGCGCCCGCCCGCACCTGACCGGCGCGTCCCGGCGGGCGGGTTGCCCGGCTTGATAGCTTGATCGGCGTGAAGGTCGCATTGATCGACTCGGGGCTCGGCCTGCTGTCCACCGCCGGGTGGGTGCGCCACCTCGTCCCGGAGCTCGACCTGCTCCTGCTCCTCGACCCGGACGGCGCGCCGTGGGGGCCGCGCAGCACGTCGTTCATCACCGGGCGGCTGTTCGCCGCCGCGCACGCGGCGGTCGAGCGGGGCGCGGACGCGATCGTCGTCCCCTGCAACACCGCCACCGTCACCGCCATCGACGCCCTCCGCGCCGAGTTCGAGCCGGGCGTGCCTGTCGTCGGGACGGTCCCTGCGGTGAAGCCCGCGGCGGCGGCGGGCAGCAGCATCGCGGTGTGGGCGACCGTCCGGACGACGGCGAGCGCCTACCAGACCCGGCTGATCGCCGACTTCGCGGACGGCAAGCCGGTCGAGCGGGTCGCCTGCCCCGGCCTCGCCGAGGCGATCGACCACGGCGACGTCGCCGCCGCGTCGGAGGTCATCGCGGACGCGGCCGCGCGCACCCCCCGGCACTGCGACGCCGTCGTCCTCGGATGCACGCACTATCCGCTGGTCGCGGCGGAGATCCTCGGACGGCTCCCCGCGGGCGCGACCCTCTACGACAGCGCGGAGGCGGTCGCCCGGCAGACGCTCCGCCGGCTCGGGCTGGCGCCCGCGCCGGACGGCCCCGAGGGCGGGGTCGAGGTGATGCTCAGCGGCCGTCCGGGACGCCTGCCCGACAGCGCGCACGCGTATCCGGTGGGCCGCGTCCTCGACGCCGCCGGGCGGATGCCGCGCGAGGCGCTGCTCGCCGAGTCCGCGCGGCGGCAGGACGCGCCGCTGCCGTCCGGCGACGGTGTCGGGGAGCCCCTGTAGTTCGGCAGGCCCTTAGTTCGGGAGGCGCTGTGACGATCTGCGTGTTCGGGCTCGGCGCGGTCGGCGGGCTGATCGCCGCGCGGCTCGCGCGCTCCGGCGCCCCGGTCGCGGGCGTCGCGCGCGGCGCGACGCTGGCGGCCGTCCGGGAGCGCGGCGGGCTGGTCCTCGCCGAAGGGCCGGACGGGGAGCCGTCCGCCCCGGTCCCGCTGACCGTCACCGACGATCCCGCCGCGCTCGGCCCGCAGGACGTCGTGATCATCGCGGTCAAGGCGACCGCGCTGCCCGCGGCGGCACCGGCGATCGCCCGGCTCATCGGGCCGGAGACCGCGATCGTGCCCGCGATGAACGGGCTGCCGTGGTGGTTCTTCCACGGCCTCGGACGCGACATCCGGCTGGAGTCGACCGACCCCGGCGGGACGCTGTCGCGGCGGCTCCCCGCCGACCAGGTCGTCGGAGCCGTGCTGCACCTCGCCGCGTCGTGCCCCGAGCCGGGCGTCGTCCGGCGCCCGGCGGGCGAGCGGATCATCCTCGGCGACCCGGCGGGCGGCTCGGCGCGGGCCGAGCCGGTCGCGGCGGCGCTGCGCCGCGCCGGGTTCGAGGTCGAGACCGCCGACCGGATCCAGCGGGCCGTCTGGTACAAGCTCTGGGGCAACATGACCCTGAACCCGCTGTCGTTGATCACGGGCGCGACCATGGACCGCATCCTCGACGACCCGCTCGCGCGCGGGTTCGCGAGCGCGTGCATGCGGGAGGCCGCCGAGGTCGGGGCGCGGATCGGGCTGCCGATCGGCACCGACCCCGAGGAGCGGCACGCGGTCAGCCGCGGGCTCGGCGCCGTCCGCACGTCGATGCTCCAGGACGCCGAGGCCGGGCGGCCCGTGGAACTGGACGCGCTGGTCGGCGGCGTGGCCGAGCTCGGGCGGACGGTCGGCGTCGCGACGCCGTCCGTGGACGCGCTGCTCGGCCTGGCCCGGCTGAACGCCCGGGTCCGCGGCCTCTACCCGGACGAATGACCTAACGTTGACAGCGTGACCGACCGACCCGACCCGACCGACCCGGCCGACCGGCCCGACCAGGGCGATCTCGTGGCCGCGCTGCGGCGGGCGGGGGTGAGCCGGGTCGACGACTCCGCGCTGGCCCGCTCCATGTACTCGGCCGACGCGTCGCTGTACCGGGTGCCGCCCCGGGTGGTCGTCACGCCGCGCGAGGCCGCCGAGCTGCCCGCCGTGCTGAAGGTGTGCCGCCGGTTCGGGGCGCCGCTGACGATGCGCGGCGGCGGGACGTCCATCGCGGGCAACGCGGTCGGCCCCGGCGTGGTCGTTGACGTCAGCCGCCACGTGAACCGGGTGCTGGAGATCGACCCCGAGGCGGGCACCGCGCTCGTGGAGCCGGGGATCGTCCAGGCGCGGCTGCACCAGATCGCGGCGGAGCACGGGCTGCGGTTCGGGCCCGACCCGTCCACCCGGACGCGGGCGACGCTCGGCGGGATGATCGGCAACAACGCGTGCGGGTCGCGGGCGCTCGGATACGGGCGGACCAGCGACAACGTCCTCGGGCTCGACGTGGTCGCGGGGTCCGGGGAGCGGCTGCGGCTCGGCGACGTCCCCGGCGCGGACGGCGCGGCGAGCCCGCTGCTCGACCGGCTGCGGAGCCTCGTCGGCGACCACCTGGCGCTGGTCAGGACGGAGTTCGGGCGCTTCGGCCGCCAGGTGTCCGGCTACTCGCTGGAGCACCTCCTGCCGGAGAACGGGTTCGACGTCGCCCGCGCGCTGACCGGCAGCGAGGGCACCCTCGCGCTGACGCTCGCGGCGCGGATCCGGATGGTGCGCGAGCCCGCGTGCCGGGTGCTGGTCGTCCTCGGCTACGGGTCGATGGCCGAGGCGGCGGACGCGGTCCCGGCGATCCTGCCGCACGGCCCGGTCGCCTGCGAGGGCCTCGACGCGCGGATCACCGGCGTGGTGGCCGAGCGGCGCGGCCCCGGCGCGGTGCCGCCGCTGCCCGCCGGGTCCGGCTGGATGCTCGTGGAGCTCGCCGGGCCGGACGTCGCGGCCCTGCGCGCCAAGGCCCGCGACGTCGTCGCCGACTCCGGGTGCGGCGACTCGACGCTGGTCGAGGACATGGCGCTCGCCGACGCGCTGTGGCGGATCCGCGAGGACGGCTCCGGCCTCGTCGCCCGCACCCCGGACGGGGAGCAGGCGCACGCCGGGTGGGAGGACGCGGCCGTACCGCCCGAGCGGCTCGGCGGCTACCTGCGCGAGTTCGAGGAGCTGATGGGGCGGTACGAGCTGTTCGGCGTCCCGTACGGGCACTTCGGCGACGGCTGCATCCACGTCCGCATCGACTTCCCGTTCGCGCGTCCCGACGGCACGCGGGTCTTCCGGGGCTTCCTGAACGACGCGGCGGCGCTGGCGGCGCGGCACGGCGGGACGATGTCCGGCGAGCACGGCGACGGGCGCGCCCGCAGCGAGCTGCTGCCGCACATGTACTCCCCCGAGGCCCTCGCCCTGTGCGCGGCGGTCAAGGACGTGTTCGACCCGGACGACCTGCTCAACCCGGGCATCATCGTCCGCCCGGCGGCGGTGGACGCGGGTCTGCGCCCCGCCGAGGCCGTCCCGCTGACCCGCGGCCTCGGCCTCGGCCTCGCCTACCGGGACGACCGGGGCGACCTGTCCCGCGCCGTGCACCGCTGCACGGGCGTGGCCAAGTGCCGGGCCGACAACACCGGCGCGGGCGGCGTGATGTGCCCGTCGTTCCTCGCCACGCGGGAGGAGAAGGACTCGACCCGCGCCCGCGCCCGCGTCCTCCAGGACGCGGTGATCGGGAAGCTCGGCCCCGACCCGTGGCGGTCCGACGCCCTGCACGACGTGCTCGACCTGTGCCTGTCGTGCAAGGGCTGCGCGTCGGACTGCCCGACCGGCATCGACATGGCGTCCTACAAGGCCGAGGCCCTGTACCAGCGCTACCGGCGCAGGATCCGGCCCCGCGCCCACTACGCGCTCGGCCTGCTGCCCCGCTGGACCCGGCTCATGGCCCGCGTCCCCGCGCTGGTCGGCCCGGCCAACGCGGCGATGCGCGCCCGCGCCCTGCGGCCCCTGGTCGCCTGGAGCGCGGGCATCGACCGGCGGCGCCCGCTGCCGGAGTTCGCGCCGCGGACGTTCCGCCGCCGGTTCGCCTCCCACCGCGGCCGGGAGGGGCGCAACGGCGAGGCCGTCCTGTTCGTCGACACGTTCACCGACGCGTTCTCCCCCGACGTCGGCATGGCCGCCGTGCGGGTGCTCGAACACGCCGGGTACCGGGTCACCGTCACCGAGCGGCCGGTGTGCTGCGGCATCACGTGGATCTCCACCGGGCAGCTCGACGGCGCCCGCGTACAGGCGCGGCGGACCGTCCGCGCGCTGCTCCCGCACGTCCGGCGCGGCGCGGTGGTCGTGGGCCTGGAGCCGTCCTGCACGGGCGTGCTGCGCTCCGACACCGCCGAGCTGCTGCGCGGCGTGGACGCGGCCGCCGCCCGCGAGGTCGCCGCGGCCACCCGCACCCTCGCCGAGCTGCTCACCGAGACCGCCGACTGGACGCCGCCCGACCTGTCCGGCGTCACCGGCGTCGCGCAGCCGCACTGCCACCACCACGCCGTCATGGGCTGGTCCGCCGACGCCGCCCTGCTGGAACGGGCGGGCGCCCGGCTCGACCGGCTCGGCAACTGCTGCGGCCTCGCGGGGAACTTCGGCGTCGAGAAGGGCCACCACGACGTGTCCGTCGCGATCGCCGAGCAGCAGTTGCTCCCGGCCGTCCGCGAGGCGGCGGACGGCGACGCCGTCCTCGCCGACGGGTTCAGCTGCCGCACCCAGCTCCACCAGCTGGCCGGGCGAGACGGCGAGCACCTCGCCCAGCTCCTCGCCCGGCACCTGCCGCCCGAGACCGAGCCCGAGACAGGGACCGGCTAGGGCTCGCCGCCGAGCGTCCTCGACAGCGTGAGCGCCGCCGTGTGGACGGCGGGCGCGACGACCGCGAGCCGCATCGTCGTCGCCCAGCCCGACACCGACAGGGCGCCGAGCGCGTACCCGTCCGGGCCGAGGACGGGGCTCGCCGCGCAGACGATCCCGGTCCCCGACTCCTCCCGGTCGTAGGCGACGCCCTCCCGCCTGACCCGCTCCAGCTCGCGGGCGAGCAGGCCGGGCGCGGTGACGCTGCGCTCGCTGGTCTTGGCGAGGCCCGCCTCCAGCACGGACCGCACCACCTCCGGCGGGGAGAACGCGAGGATCGCCTTGCCGACGCCGGTGACGTTCGCGGGCAGCCGCCCGCCCACCTGCGACGGCATCCGCGGCCCGCCCGCCGAGCCGAGGATCTCCACGTAGACGACCTCGGCGCCCTCCAGCACCGCGAGGTGGACGGTCTGCCGCGTCGCCTCCCGCAGGTCGGACATGTGCGGGACGGCCGCGTCCCGCAGCACCCGCTGGCGCGGCACCCGCTGCCCGATCTCGAACAGCTTCAGCCCGAGCCGCACCCGCGGCCCGCGCCGCTCCAGCAGCCCGGCCTCGACGAGGTCGAGCGCGATCCGGTGCGCCGTCGACTTCGGCAGCCCGCTGCGCCGCGCGAGCTCGGCGGCGCCGAGGTCGGCGTCGTCGGCGCGGAACGCGGCGAGCACCGCGACGGCGCGGCGCAGGAACGTGCCGCCGGACGGCGGGGATTCGGCCATGCAAGAAGTGTCCCACCACACGGGACGGCCGCGTTGCCCGAGGTGGGCCGCGCGGGAGAGGCTCGGCGTGCCAGCCGATGAGACGACGTGTGAAGGACGGCCCCATGGATCCGGGTTCGGTGGAGAAGGCCGCGGCCGCGCTGCTCGACGCCTACGCGACGCGCACCCCGGTGGCGCCGCTGACGGCGGGCCATCCGGACATGACGGTGGCCGACGCCTACGCGGTCCAGCAGGCGCAGGTCGAGGCGTGGACGGCGGCGGGCGCGCGGATCAAGGGCCACAAGGTCGGGCTGACCTCGGCCGCGATGCAGCGCCAGATGGGCGTCGACCAGCCGGACTTCGGCGTCCTGCTGGACACGATGTTCTTCCAGGACAGCGCCCCGATCCCCACGGGCCGCTTCCTGCAGCCGCGGATCGAGCCGGAGATCGCGTTCGTGCTCGGCCGCCCGCTCGCCGGGCCCGGCGCGACCGCCGCCGACGCGGTCGCCGCCGTCGAGTACGTGCTGCCCGCGCTGGAGGTCATCGACTCCCGCATCGCGGACTGGAAGATCACGCTGCCGGACACGATCGCGGACAACGCCTCCAGCGGCGGGGTGGTGCTCGGCACCCGCCCCGTCCGGCTGGACGGCCTGGACCTGTCGCTGATGGGGTGCCTGCTGCGCCGCGGCGGCGACCTGATCGACACGGGCGCGGGCGGCGCGGTGCTCGGCTCGCCGATCAACGCGCTGGTGTGGCTGGCGAACGTGCTCGGCGAGCGCGGGGTGTCGCTGGAGGCCGGGCACGTGGTGCTGCCCGGGTCGATCACCGCGGCCGTCCCGGTCGCGCCCGGCGACACGCTGACCGCGACGTTCGCGGGCGTCGGCACGGTGACCGCGCGGTTCGGGAAGGAGGAGCACTGATGAGCGAAGCGACCCGGGGGGCGCGGGGGGTCGCCCCCTCGCAGGGAGCACGGCGCAAGCTGACGGCCGCGATCGTCGGGCCCGGGAACATCGGCACCGACCTGCTGGTCAAGCTGACGCGCAGCGAGCTGATCGAGGTCCACTCGATGGTCGGGGTGGTGCCGGAGTCGGACGGCCTGGAGCGCGCCCGGAAGATGGGCGTCCCGGCGTCGGCGGAGGGGGTGGACTGGCTGCTCGCCCAGCCGACGAAGCCCGACCTCGTGTTCGAGGCGACCTCCGCGAAGGCGCACCTCGCCAACGCGCCCCGCTACGCGGAGGCGGGGATCACGGCGATCGACCTGACGCCCGCCGCGACGGGCCCGCTCGTGTGCCCGCCGGTGAACCTGGACACGCTGTCCGACGCCCCCAACCTCAACATGATCACGTGCGGCGGGCAGGCGACGATCCCGATCGTGCACGCCGTGTCGTCGGTGGTGCCGGTGCCGTACGCGGAGATCGTCGCGTCGATCGCGTCCCGCTCGGCGGGGCCGGGCACCCGCGCGAACATCGACGAGTTCACCCAGACGACCGCCCGCGCGATCGAGCGGGTCGGCGGCGCCGGACGGGGCAAGGCGATCATCATCCTGAACCCGGTCACCCCGCCGATGATCATGCGGGACACGGTGTTCTGCGCCATCCCGGAGGACACCGACACGAAGGCCGTGGCCGCGTCGATCGAGAAGATGGTCGCCGAGGTGCAGACCTACGTCCCCGGCTACACGCTGCGCGCCGAGCCGCAGTTCGACGAGCCCCGCGACATCTGGAACGGCATGGCCCGCGTCGCGGTGTTCCTTGAGGTCCGCGGCAACGGCGACTACCTGCCGCCGTGGGCCGGGAACCTCGACATCATGACCGCGGCCGCCGCCCGGGTCGGCGAGCAGCTCGCGCGCAGGAAGGCGACCTCATGACCGAGAAGATCAGGATCACCGACTCGACGCTGCGGGACGGCAGCCACGCGATGGCGCACCGCTTCACCGAGGAGCAGGTCCGCGGGGTCGTGCACGCGCTGGACGCCGCCGGGGTCGAGGTCATCGAGGTCACGCACGGCGACGGGCTCGGCGGGTCGTCCTTCAACTACGGCTTCTCGCTGGAGGACGACGTCAAGCTGGTCGCCGCCGCCGTTGACGAGGCGTCCCAGGCGAAGATCGCCGTCCTGCTGCTGCCGGGGCTCGGCACCGTCGAGGACCTGAGGCTCGCGCACGACGCGGGCGCGTCCGTCGCGCGGATCGCGACGCACTGCACCGAGGCGGACGTGTCGCTGCAGCACTTCGCGGCGGCCCGCGACCTCGGCATGGAGACGGTCGGCTTCCTGATGCTGTCGCACCGGATCGGCCCGGACGAGCTGGCGAAGCAGGCCCGGATCATGGTGGACGGCGGCGCCCAGTGCGTCTACGTCGTCGACTCGGCG
This sequence comes from Actinomadura chibensis NBRC 106107, assembly GCF_001552135.1. GTDB lineage: Bacteria > Actinomycetota > Actinomycetes > Streptosporangiales > Streptosporangiaceae > Spirillospora > Spirillospora chibensis. Next base: position 23,071 of record NZ_BCQP01000015.1, read on the forward strand.
GGCGCGCTCGTCCTCGGCGACGCGCAGGAGCGGATCAGCGCGCTGGTCAAGGAGATCGGGCACGAGGCGCAGGTCGGGTTCCACGGGCACCAGAACCTGTCGCTGGGCGTGGCGAACTCCGTCCTGGCGCAGCAGAACGGGGCCAGGCAGATCGACGGGGCGCTGTGCGCGCTCGGCGCGGGCGCGGGCAACTCCCCCACCGAGGTGCTGGTCGCGACGTTCGAGCGGCTCGGCGTCCCGACCGGCGTGGACGTGCAGGGCGCCCTCGCCGCGGCGGACGACGTCGTGAAGCCGTTCCTGCACCGGCTGCCGTTCGCCGACCGGGGCGCGATCACGCAGGGGTACGCGGGCGTGTACTCGAGCTTCCTGCTGCACGCGGAGCGGGCGGCGGAGCGCTACGGCGTCCCGGCGCACGAGATCCTGCAGAAGGTCGGCGAGGCCGGGTACGTCGGCGGCCAGGAGGACATGATCATCGACGTGGCGCTGCAGCTCGCCGCCGAGCGCGAGCGCGCCTCCTGACCCTGGTCGAAGCCGCTGAGCGGCCGTCCGGCACCGCCGGGCGGCCGCTCAACGATCTTTGCACGGTGCAACCGTTGGGATAGCTTGGGCGACATGACCCCCGAGGACCCGGCCGGCCAGGGCGCCGCGTCGACTCCTCGCGGGCGGGCGCGCCGCGACCAGCTGGTGCGGATCGGCCTCGACCTCCTCGCCGAGGGCGGCTGGCCCGCGATCACGGCGCGGGCCGTGGCCGACCGGGCCCGGATCCGGCCCGGCCTGCTCCACCACTACTTCAACGGGCTCCCCGGCCTGCACGTGGCGGTCGCGCGGCGCGCCACCGAGATGGTCGTCGACCCGGTGCTGGACGCGCTGCTCGCCGCGCCGGACACGGCGTCCGCGGTGGCCGCGATGCGCGCCGGGGTCCCGGCCGTGGCGGCCGAGCGCAACCTCAGGCTCGCCGCGGAACTGCTGGTCAGGGCGCTGCGCGACCCGCGGATGGGCGCCGAGCGGCGGGACTGGACGCGCGCCGTCCGGGGCCGGGTCGCCGCCCGGCTCGCCGAGACCTGCCCGGACTGGCCCGCCGAGCGCCGGGAGGGCACCGCGATGCTGTGCACGGCGGTGCTGGACGGCCTCATGCTGCAGCTGATCCTCGACCCGGACCAGCCCGCCGAACCGGCGCTCGCCGCGACCGCCGCCCTCGTCGCGAAACCGTAGCCGCCGCCGGGGGCGCCGGGGTCAGCCGCCGGGTCGGCCGCCGGGCCTGCCGGGGACGATCGCGACCGGGCACGGCGCGAGGCGCAGCATGCTGGAGCTGGTCGCGCCGAGCGGGTCGGTGCCCGTCCCGCGGTCGCCGAGCACGAGCAGCGCCGCGCCCGCCACCGCGTCCTGGAGCGCCTCGCACGGGCGCTCCAGCAGCAGCGACACGGTGACCTCGACCTTCGGCCAGCGGTCCCGCCACGGCGCGACGGCGTCCTCCAGCTCGGCGGCGCGCGTCTTCTCCAGCAGCTCCCGGTCGCTGAACAGCGCCAGCTCCGCGTCCATCACCGCGCCGGGCTCCCAGCAGCCGTACACGACGTGCAGGTCCCGCTCGCGCAGCGCGGCCTCCTCGAACGCGAAGCCGAGCGCGGCGTCGCAGCGGGACGTCCCGTCCACGCCGGCGACGACGGGGCCCGGCCCGCCGGTCGGGCCCCGGACGACGACCACCGGCCGGTCCGCCCGCGCGGGCACCTCCAGGGCGGTCGCGCCGGGGTCCAGCCGCTCGTGCGCGCCGATCACGATCAGCTCGGCGCCGCGGGACGCCTCCAGCAGCGCCGCCGCCGCGGGCCCGCGCACCAGCCGCCGCCGCACCGCGGGCGCGCCGAGCTCCCTGGCCCGCGCGACCCCGCGCTCCAGCAGGTTGTCGCCCGCCCGCCGCCTGATCGTCTCGGCGTCGCGGTCGACGTGCCCGCTCGCGTAGGGCCAGTGCCAGCAGTGGCACAGCTCCAGGTCGAGGTCGCGCCGGCGGGCCTCGTCCACGGCCCAGCCCAGCGCGGCGTCGTTCTCGGGCGTCCCGTCGAAGCCGAACAGGACGCTCGGTCTTCGGGTCCTTCCTCCGCGGTCCATATGCCTGCCCTCCTCCTGCCAGTCTGCGCGCATCCGGTCCACTCCAGAAGAGGACAAAGGTCCCTGGGAACGTGCCATCTCAACTCGTACGGCACTCCCGTGACGGGGACGCGCCGTCCGAGGCAAGAAGAGGTGATGGAATGGTCAAGGCCCATTGGTACCCGACCCCCGGACCGTAAACTCAGAGGTCATGATCAAGAGCGTCGGGCTCGGCCTGCTCCTGGGCGGCTGCATGGTCGTCGGCGGCGCCGCCGCCCTCCCCGCGAACGCCGCCCCGGACGGCGGCCTCGCCAGGGATCTGGACGCGATCCTCAGGGACGGGCGGCTGTCCGGCGCGGCGGTCGGCGTGGTCGTCCGCGACGCGCGGACGGGCCGCGTCCGCTACGACCGGGGCGGCGGGCGGCGGGTCATGCCCGCCTCCAACAACAAGCTCCAGACCTCCGCCGCCGCCTTCGAGATCCTCGGCGCCGGGTACCGGTTCCGGACGGCGGTGAGCGTCAGGGGCGGCGACCTCTACCTGAAGGGCACCGGCGACACGACGATGCGCGCGGCCGAGTATGACCGGCTGGCCGCCGCCGTCGCCGCCGCGGGCGTGCGGAAGGTCGGCGGCGACCTCGTCGCGGACGACACCTGGTTCGACGCCGACCGGGTCCCCGACGGCTGGGAGCCGGACGACCTCCAGTACGCCTACGCGGGGCGGACGTCGGCGCTGACCGTCTCGCCGAACGACGACTTCGACGCGGGCTCGGTCCAGGTCTCGGTCGCCGCGACGCGTCCGGGCGAGCCGGTCGCGGTGGGGCTCACCCCCGCCACCGGCGTCGTGAAGATCGACAACAGGGCGACCACGGGGGCGGCGGGGTCGCCGTCCACGCTCGCCGTGAACAGGGAGAACGGGTCCGACACGATCGTCGTGACCGGGTCGCACCCGGCGGACGCGGCGGACGCGACCGTCCTGCGGACGGTCGAGCGGCCGACGCTGTACGCGGCGGACGTGTTCCGCCGCGCGCTGGCGGCGCACGGCGTCCGCGTGACGGGCGCGACCAGGCGCGGCCGGACCCCGCCGGGCGCGCGGACCGTCGCGTCCCGGACGTCGATGCCGCTGTCCCGGCTCGCGGCGCCGTTCCTGAAGCTCAGCAACAACGTCATCGCCGAGACGCTCGTCAAGGCGATCGGCCGGAAGGCGCGCGGCGAGGGGACGTGGGCGGCCGGGCTGCCCGCCATCCGCGCCCGGCTCACCCGGCTCGGCGTCGACACGTCCCGGATCACGATGACCGACGGCTCCGGCCTCGGCCGCTCGAACCGCACGACGGCCACGCAGCTCGGCGCCCTGCTGCGGAGCGCGCGGCGGCAGCCGTGGTTCCCCGCCTGGTACGCGGCGCTGCCGGTCGCGGGGCGGCCCGGTCCGCTCGTCGGCGGGACGCTCGCGAACCGCATGCGCGGCACGGCCGCCGCCGGGAACGTGCACGCCAAGACGGGGACGCTGACCGGCGTCACCGCCCTGTCCGGCTACGTCACCGGCCCGGACGGCCGCAGGCTGATCTTCTCGATCGTGTTCAACGGCTACTCCGGCGGCGCGCCCAAGGACATCGAGGACGCGATCGCCGTCCGGCTCGCCGCCGGGCCCCGCGCGGCGGCGCGCTCGCGCGGCCTCGCCCCGGCGGACGGCGGCCGCCTCGAACCGACCTGGACGCGCGGCCTTCAGCCCTGAGCGACCGTGCGCAGCGCCCGGTACAGCAGGCCCGCGTCGCCGAGCCGGTGCCGGAGCACCTTCTCCAGCCCGCCGATCGGGACGAGGTTCTGCGGCGCGCGCGGATCCTTGTAGTCGACGCCCGCCAGCGCGGGAATGATCGCCGCGCTCTGGTCGGCCAGCTCCGCGACCGCCTTGCGGGGCAGGTCGGGAGCGGCCTCGCAGCGGGCGACGCCCGCCCACGGCGCGTCCGACGGGGTCGGCAGCCGCAGGTACCAGGAGTGCCGCGCCCAGCTCGTCGTCATCAGGAACACGGGCGTCCGCTGCCCCGGCCGCAGCGCCGCGAGCACCGACGCCTGCGCGCCCGTCAGGTAGGCGGCGTGGTGGGTCTTGACGTAGCCGACGGTGCGCGGCAGGTGGGCGCGTCCGCGCAGCGGGCCGTCAACGATGAGGAGGTCGTCGTCGTGGCCGGACTCCGTCCGGTACCGGGTGGCGAGACCGACCTCCACGTCCGTCAGCCGCCGCTGCAGCGCGAGCGAGAGCTGCTCGGCCGTGCCGCCCTGCGCCTTCTCCGCCTGGTAGGTGCCCGCCCAGGTGGCGACGTCGGCGGCGTGCGGGGACGGCGTGAACAGCGACCGGCGCACGTCCACCTCGGCCAGCTCCGCCGGGCGCCCCGGACGGCAGCGGACGAGCCCGGCGGCGCAGGACGCGGCGATGCCGGGGGCGGGCATGCCGCCGTCCGGGTCGGCGACCCACACCCGCGCCTCGACGCGGCGCACCCCGTCCGCGACGATCAGCCCGCCGGGCGGGAGCCCGGCCGCCGCCGGGGTGACCGGCCGCCACCGGTCGGCGGGCAGCTCCACGCCGAGGTCGAGCTGGCGGCGCGACCCGGCGTCCAGTTCGCCGAGCGCCTCGGCGGTGAGCGAGGTGGCGTACCCCGGGTCCCAGGGGTCGACGGTGATGGCGGCCCGCGGCGCCGTGGTCGTCCGTGCCATCAGACCGCCTTCTTCGTCAGGTGCGAGCCGGTGTTGTCGCGCGCCACGTCGAACCGGGCGGGGACCCGCTCGGCCAGCGCCGGGACGTGCGTGACGATCCCCACCATGCGGTCGCCGTTCGCCGTGAGCCGCTCCAGCGTCGTCGCGACCGTGTCGAGGGTCACCGGGTCGAGGGTGCCGAAGCCCTCGTCCAGGAAGATCGAGTCGAGGCTGCGGGCCGCGCCGCCGCCGAACCGGGCGACCTGGTCCGACAGGGCGAGCGCCAGGGCGAGGGACGCCTGGAACGTCTCGCCGCCGGACAGCGTCCGCACGCTGCGCCGCAGCCCCGCCTCGGTGTGGTCGGCCACCTCGATCGCGTTCCGGTCGTCGAGGACGAACTCGAACTGCCCGCCGGACAGCTCCCGCAGCGTCTGCGACGCGGTCTCCACCAGCACGGCGAGCGCCTCGCCGCACAGCCAGTTCTCGAAGTTGTTCGCGCGCAGGTGCCGGGCCAGGTCGTGCGCGACGGCGGCGTCGCGCTCATGGCGGCGGACCTCCTCGGCGAGCCTCCCGGCGAGCCGCCGGTCGTCGCGGACGCGGGCGAGGCGGTGCTCGGCCCGGTTCCGGGCCTCCACCACGGCCTCGCGGACGCCCTCCACGGACGCGGGCGCGGCGATGTCGTGGGCGGCCAGCTCCTCGGCGAGCGAGCCCCGCTGACCATCACGCCTCCGGTGGAGGGCGCCCAGGTCGTTCTCCAGCTCCCCGGCGGCTTGCTCGCGGCGGCCCCTCTCCTGGTCGCGCCAGGCGAGGAGGGCCGTCCAGGCGGCGTGCGGGTCGGACCGGTCGAGCGGCGGCGCGCCGAGCGCCACGACGGTGTCGCGCGCCGCGTCCAGCTTCGTGATCGCCTCGGCGGCCCTGTCGTCCAGCTCGGCGCGGCGCCGCTCGGCCCCGGCCAGCTCGTCGCGCGCGGCGCGGAGGCCGCGGCGCGCCTCCGCGGCGGCGGCCTCGGCCTCGGCGACGGCGCCGAGACGGCGGCGGACGTCGGCCTCTTCCGGGTGGGCCCCGATGTGCTCGGCCTGGACGGCGAGCTGCCGCGCGAGGCCGTCGAGGTGCGCTTCGAGCCGGGACAGCCCGCGTTCCAGGTTCCGGTGTTCGGCCTGCGCTTCGTCGAGGTCCCGCTTGCGGGCCTCGACGTCGCGGTCGGCGGCGCCGAGGGCGGGCGGCGCGTGGTGCTCGGGCGGGTCGGCGACCTCGCGCAGGCACACCGGGCACGGCTCTCCGGCGGACAGGCGCCGCGCCAGGTCGGCGGCGGTGTGCGCGTCCCGGACGCGCTGCCGCTCGCGCTCCGCCTCCTCGAGGTCCGCGCGGGCGGCGGCCGCCCTGCCCTCGGCGGCGTCCGTCTCCCGGCGGGCCCGCTCGGCGTCGGCGCGGGCGGTCTCGATCTCGGCGGTCACGCGGGCGTGCTCGCGGTGCGCCGTGGCGGCCAGGGCGAGGGCCGCCTTGTCGCCGAGGGCGTCGAGCCGTTCGCGCGCCGCGCCCTCCGCCCGCTCGTGCCGCGCCACCTCCCGCTTGAGGCGCTCCGTCTCGTCGGCGGCGGACCTCAGCTCGTCCGCGAGGGTCGGGACGTCCGCGGGCATGGCGAGCGCGGTCAGCGCGGCGAGCAGGTCGCGGGCGTGCTCGGCCTCGGACTCGCGTTCGCGGATCTCGGCGTCCGTCCGCTGGAGGTCGTCCAGGGCCGAGCGGACCCGGTCTTCGAGCGCCCGCACCTCGTTCAGGCGGCGGGCGGCCGCGTCCTCGGCGGCCTCGTCGGCGCCGTCCAGCTCGTCCAGCCTGGCCCGGGCCGAACCGGCGCGGGCCTCGGCCGCCTTCGCCTCCTCGCCCGCCCGCTTCATGATCGCCTCGAACACGCCGACGTCCAGGAGCTGGACGAGCAGGTCCTGCCGCTTCCTCGGCTCGGCCTGGAGGAAGTCGGCGAACCGCCCCTGCGGCAGGACGACGCACTGCGTGAAGTACCGGAACTCCAGCCCGGTGACCTTCTCGACGGCGGCGGTCACCCCCTCGCCCTCGGCCACCGACCGGACCTGGGCTCCGAGCATCGCCTCGATGCCGTCCGCCGGGTCGACGGACGGGTCGAGCTCGTCCAGCCGGGCCGTCTTGGTCGCCACCGTGCCCCGGCTGCTGCGGGCCAGCGCCCGGACGACCCCGTACCGGCGGCCCGCCGACTCGAACACCAGCGCCACCCGCCCCGAGTTCGCGGACGGCGCCAGCGCCAGCTTGATCACGTTCTCCTTGCCCCAGCGCGGCACCGATCCGTACAGCGCGAAGCAGATCGCGTCGATGACCGTGCTCTTCCCCGAGCCGGTCGGGCCGACGAGGACGAAGTAGTCGACGTCGTGCAGGTCCACCGAGGTGGGCGTCCGGTAGCTGCAGAAGTCGTCCATGTGGACGCACAGCGGGCGCATCAGGCGTCCCCTCCCCCATGCCCGTCGAGCTCGTCGTGCAGCCGGTCGAACAGCGCCACGACCCGTTCGTCCTCGTGGCCCCTGTGCTCCAGGTACGCGCGGAACAGCCCGCGCGGCGTCGGGGACTCGCCGCCGCCGGTCAGCGACGCCGGGCGGCGCGCGGCGGCGGGCCGGAACGCCTCGTCGACGTCGACGGTCAGCGCGTCCGGCAGGATCTCCCGGACGTCGTCGGCGAGCCCGGCGCGCGGCCGCTCGGCGACGACGACGCGCAGCCACGCGTCCGCGAGGTCGTCGCGCATCGCGGCCAGCTCGTCGAGCGTGCCGGTCACGGTGCGCAGGACCCGGGCGCCGCGCAGCGGCACCTCCCGCACCTCGGCCGGGCGCCCCGGCGAGGCGTCCACGACGAGGACGCCCGGCGTGTTCTGCTCCTCCCCGAAGTCGACCGCGATCGGGGAGCCGCTGTACCAGATGGGGCACGGGCCCGGCATGCGCTGCCGCCGGTGCAGGTGGCCGAGCGCCGCGTAGTGCGCGGACGGCGGGAACGCCGCCGACTCGAAGTAGTAGGAGAAGATCGTCTGCGCCTCGCGCTCGCCGCCGCCGAGCCGCCCGCCGGGCAGCGTGCCGTGCGCCGCGACGAGGTTCACGGTGTCGGACCCGAACCCGGCGGTGAGCGCGTCCGCGAGCCGCGCGAACCGGTCGGCGTAGTCGCGGTTGTGCTGGTCGGGCGTGCCGGTGAGCGCCTCAAGCGCGCGGACGACGTACCGCTGCGACAGGAACGGCATCGCCGCGAGCCGGACCGGCTCGCCGGACCGGGACGTCCACGCCAGGACGCCGCCGTCGTCCGGCCGCCGGAACCTGCCGACGACGTGGACGCCGAGGCGTCCGAGCACCGGCCGGTACACGTCGTCCAGCAGGCGCGGGTCGTCGTGGTTCCCCGCGAGCACGACCACCTCGCGGCCGTCCTCGCGCAGCGCCATCAGCGTCCGCATCACGAGGGCCTGCGAGGGCGGCGTCGGGACGGCGCCGTCGAACACGTCGCCCGCGACGACGACCGCGTCGACGTCCTCCTCCCGGGCGACGCCGACCAGCTCGTCCAGCACCCGCGCGTGCTCCTCGAACCGCGACCGGCCCCGGAGCACCTTGCCGACGTGCCAGTCGGCGGTGTGCAGGAATCTCATCTCCGCTCCCCGTGCGTCAGAACGGCGGGACCTCCTCGTCGGCGTCGGCGCCGAGCCCCGCGAACGGGTCGGCGCGCCCCGGCCCGGACCGCGCGGCGGGCGGCGGCGCCGCCTCGGCGGGACGGGTCGCCCACGCCGGGAACGGGAACTCCACCGCCAGCGGCACCGGGATCTCGGGCTGCCCGACGAACATCGTCCCCGGCTTGGCGATCGTGGCGCGGGCGCGCGCTGCGGGCGGCAGCCAGCCGTACTCGCCGCGGGACGCCTCCGCCGCGTCCAGCCGTCCCGCGACCCGGACCGCGCAGTTCGCGACGATCCGGCGCTCCACCTCCGACGCCGTCTGCTGCGCGCCGATCAGGATCACGCCGAGGGACCGGCCGCGCTCGGCCACGTCCAGCAGGATCTCCTTGATCGGGGAGCCGCCCTCGCGGGGCGCGTACTTGTTCAGCTCGTCCAGGACGACGAACAGCAGCGGCCGGGCGCTGCCCGTGCTCTCCTTCAGCGCGAACTCGCCGCGCAGCACCACGCCGACGACGAACCGCTGCGCCCGCTCCGGCAGGTTGTGCAGGTCGACGACGGTGACCTGCGACTCCGTCGCGATCGACGCCTTCGCCGACAGGTCGCCCCGGACGATCGGCGACAGCGCCCGCACCGACGACCGCAGCCTGCGCAGGAACGCGTTGACGGTGCCGAGCCCCATGAGCTGCGCGCCCCACGCGCGGCGGGCGTCCTCGTCGGTGAGCGCCTCCTCCACGAACCGGACGAGGTCGTCGTAGGTGCGGCAGACCACCGGCTCGGCGTCGTCGGTGGCGCGCAGCCGCACCGCGCCGCCGACGGGCTCGGCCGTGCGGGCGAGCCGCGCCGCGACCTGCCCGATCAGCATCGTGTACTGGGCCCGCTCGTCCTCGGCGTCGGCGAAGACGAAGCCCAGCAGCTCGTTCCGGCAGAACTCGGCGAGCGTCCAGTAGAAGGGGCTGACGTCCTGCGTGCGGGCGGACACGTGCGGCGTGCCGTTCGGGTCGCCCGGCCGCGGCGGCGCGTACACGTGGACGCTGCCGAACGGGTTCGGCTCCAGCCCGAGCCGCCGGTAGGCCTCGCGGGCGTCCGCGTCCAGCCGCTTGTTGGCGTGGTCGAGGAACAGCAGGTCCTCGCCCTTCACCGAGAAGATCAGCGCCTTGGTGTTGTGCGCCTCGGCGCCGAGCGCGCCCGAGTTGAAGATCGAGTAGAGCAGGAACGTGGCGAACGACGTCTTGGTCGCCACCCCGGAGATGCCGGAGATGGAGACGTGGGCGCCGCGCGTGCCGTCCAGGAAGTCCATGTTCACGTGGATCGGCTCGCCGTCGCGTCCGAGCCCGACCGGGACGCGCCGCTCCATCACGTCGAAGTACAGCGCCCGCTCCCGCTCCCGCTCCCCCGCGCGGGACGCGGTCGAGCCGGGCAGCGGCGGCACGTACACCTCCGGCTCGACCCGGGTGACCGTGACCTCGGCCGCCTCCACCACGGCCGCGGGCAGCACGCCCTCGGCGATCAGGAAGACGTCGGAGTCGTAGGCGGCGCCCTCGTGCCGGGCCTCGACGTTCGTGACCACCCCGGCGATCAGCACCTCGCCGCGTCCGGGCACGTCCCGGCGGGCCGCGATCACCTCGTCCAGCTGGACGACGGTGCCGGGCTCAAGCCCGACCCAGAACGACAGCGGCGTCGCCGACTGCGTCCCGAGCACCCGTCCGACGACCTGTCCCGCCGCCGCCTCGTCGGCCATGCGTCCCCACCCGAATCACCCGCGGACCACCAGTTCACGGCAGGGTAACCGCACCCGCGGACAAACCCGTGGCAACCCGCACCGATCCCCCTGACGAGCCCGCCACGCTACCCCACGTCACCGGACCGGCGACACGGGCCGCCGACACCGGTGCGTCGGATGCGGACGAGTGCGTCAGTCGCGGACGAGGAGGATCACGTCGTCCGCCCGTTCCGCGAAGCCGGGGTCCGTGATCGCGGCGAGACCGGTGAACGCGGACGCGAGGTGCCGCCTCGGCTGGTCCATGCCCCTGAGCGGCCGGACGAGGACGACGCCGGCCAGAATCGCGGCCATCGCCGAATGCGCGGCCCGCGCGTCGAACGGCGTCCATCGTTTCGTCATCGGCAGGACCATGCTGACGGCGAGTTCCAGCACCTTCTGGAGGTGGCCGCGGTCGAACCCGCTCGCGTGCCGGAAGTCGACGCCCTGCGCTCCGTGCAGGGCCTGCCGCAGGTTCCATTCGGGATCGTCGGCCGAGGAGTCGGCCATGGCGACGGTCTTGGCGATGAGCTCCGCCAGCCTCTTGCCGGGCGGGCCGCCGGCGGACTCGCGGCGGAGCACCTCGTAGGTCGTCATCAATCCGGTGACGTGCCGCCCATGGCCGGGACCGGCGGTGAGGGCGAGCGCCAGTTCCCGGGCATGCCAGTGATCGGCGTCCGCGGAGCCGTACGGGACCGGTTCCAGCGGTGGAAGGGGGCGCCGGGCGTCGCCGCCCTCCGCCAGAGCGGCCCCCCAGCAGCGACGGCACAGGTCGGTGAGGCGGGCGCGGTCGACCTCGGCGTAGTGCCCGTTCACCGGGACGTCCGTCGCGGTCAGGGTCCCGTCGGCGATGTTGAACGCCTGGCGCAGCTCGGCCGCGTCCACCGCGGGCGTCCCCGCGGTCGCCAGCCCGTCCACGCCGCGGGCCAGCGAGATCGCCGTCTGGATGGATCCGTTCACGCCGGCCGCTATCTCGGCGACGACCGCTCCCGCGGGCCGGTTGAAGAGAAGGTGAGACTGAGACCGCCGATATCCGACCAGGCTTCGCACATAGAACACGTGCTGTTCAATGGCCCAGGACAGCGAGTCGGCGTAGGCCTTCAGATTTCCGAGGTTCGTGTCCCACCGGCTGTCCGAGGCGCCCTCCATGGTCGCCGAAAGCCTTCTGACCAGATCGGAGCAATGCTCCCTGGCCACACCGAACGCGTCGATGACACCGGGCAGGTCGTCGAGTTCCGGAGGCCGTGTCCGCTCCGCGAGGAGCAGCCGATCACGCGCGTGGTCCAGGGCGACCACGAGCTTCTGGTGCGGCGTGCCGCGGACACCCCGCGCGGCGTCGCTGAAGGCGTTGGCGTACCCCAGTTCCAGACTCGTGACGGGCAGCCCCCGCCGTTGCCTGATCCGCAGGATGAGCCTGGCGTCGCCCATGCTCTCCGTCAGCGCGCGGGGCAGCTGGCGCTGCCACTCCGGGCTCGGGAGCCGAGGGCTCCGCCGGCTCCCCGGCCTCGCCAGCCGGATCTCGACGTGGCCCGCCCGCATCCACGGTGTGTGATCGGCGAGGACCGGCACGAGCCGGCCGTCGATCTTGGACACTTCCGCCGACGTCGGCAGCCGGTACCGCCGTCCGTCCTGGAGGATGTTGTTGACCCAGTTCACGAATCGCGCGACATCGTCGGGGAAGATCCCCGTCACAGGACTCTTCCCCCTCCTGGTCGCGCTGGACGGGCCGCTCGCCGCATGTCGCTGCGAAAGGTGCTCGTCCAGGAGGAACAGGGCGTAGTCCTCCACCGTGACGGGGTGCGCGCAGATGGCCGCCCGATCGTCGAGCCAGACGATGTCGCGGAGCCGCTGGTTGAGGGTCACCGCCGCGACCAGCCTGCGGTGCTGCACGTTCTCCGGGGAGTTGTCGTCCATCACGACCCGCATCGCCTGGTCCAGGCGGGCGCGGACGGCCGGCTCGATCTTCCGTGCCTCGTCCGCGCAGTCGAAGGCCAGGGCCAGCGCGTGGAAGGTGCGGGCGTTGAGGCAGGCGTTGATCACGGGTGTCGCGTCGCCGGCCGCCGCCCAGAGCAGCGTCGTCTCCCGCCACCACGCCTTGTTCACGTTGCCGGATAACAGCGAGAGGTAGGCCGGGTTCTCTCGGATATGGGCCGCGGCGAGGTGTTCCTGAAGCGTGAGGTGGGCGAATCCGTAGACGCCCTGCTCTCGTTCCACCAGCAGGCCGCTCTTGCGGACCTCCTCGAGAAACTCCGTGGCGGAGAGCGAGTTCTCTCCGGCGACGAACGTGAGGGGCGCCGCCACGACGGCGCACGCCTGCCCGACCGGGATGGCGCGTAACTCGTGGACCATCATGTGGAACGCCAACTGGCGGATGACGTTCTCCTTCTTCGCGCCGTCGAGCCCGGTGAGGTCGGCGAGGTCCTTGGACTCCTGTCGCCGGTGGATGAGGACGTCGCACATCTCCGCGTACAGTTCCGCGCGGCTCCCGGGAAGGGCCCCGCGATACCGGTGCACATGGGCGATCATCGTGAGCAGCAGCGGGTTCGCGGCGAGGTGGTAGAGCGCGACGCGGTCGCGCAGGCCCTTGAAGAGGTCGTCCGCCTTCTGCTCCGCCTGCTTGCGGATGTGTTCGTTCGTGGTGCCGTGCGCGCGCTGGTCGTTGGCGTAGTACCAGTAGCGCAGGAACTGCGCTATCTGGTCGGTGGTGAACCGCTGGACCTCGAGAATGTCGGCGGCCCGAAGGGGATTGGACAGGTATCCGTGCGGTCTGGACGTCAGCACGAAGGCGTTCCCCTGGTACCGGTGCATCTGAGCGTCGATCCAGGCGACGACCTTCTTGCGGTCCTTGGCGTCCGCGACCTCGTCCAGCCCGTCCAGCAGGACCACGCAGCGCTTCGCCGCGAGTTGCGCCCGCAGCCAGGAGGCGGGGACCCTGCCTTCGAGCCATTTCGCCGCGCCCGCGACCTCCGACAGGTCGCAGGGCCGGTCGCCGAGGATCATGTCCGCGTGATCGCGCAGGTAGAGGAGCACCGGGACGCGCCGCGCCCGGGGCGGCCACTGCCGGGTGCAGAGGTTCAGCGCGGTGTGCCTGACCAGGGTCGTCTTCCCCGATCCCGGAAGGCCGATGACGGCCAGCGTCCTGCCGGGCTCCAGGAAGGAGGTCAGCGGACGCCGCCTGTGATCGGTGTCCCTCGCCATCTGGACCGATTCGACGGCCGTGTCCTGCGGCGGCCGTGGACGCAGCGCGACGTCCACGTACACCTGTTCCATCCGGTGAACGTATTCCCCCTGAGTCAGCAGGCCGAGGGTCTCCATATAGGAGACCGACGCGCGTAATTGATCGACATAGACGCTGAACCTCCCCCTGAACGCCTTCTTATCCGACAGTTTCGCCCTCAGCGACTCGCAGTAGTGCAGTTCGAGCACCACTGCCAGAACGGCGAAGCCGAAGGCGAGGTAGGTGTAATGGAAGCTGAGTTTGCCGTCGCTGTAGATCTGGTTCACCGCCACACCGGCGGTGACCGTCGACGCCGCTAACGCAAAGAGCAGGGCGATGGCTGAAAGACGCCTCATCTGACGTGATTCCCCCGGGGGTGCGTTCTCACATATGTCGGACGATCGGTAGAGCTCCGCTCCGTACTCCTGCCGGGCGGTCGAAGTACGGGACGGTCAGACGAGGGCTTCGCAGTACCAGTGGACCTCGTAGAGGGGGCCCGGGTCGGGGCGTTGGCGGAGGCGCACCTCGTCGAAGCGCGGATAGTGCCACCGGCAGGACGCCGCCAGGTCGATGCGGTGCAGGGCGCCTCCGGGGTCCTGGCACCACCATTTGCGTCCGCCCTCGGTGTAGAGGGACGTCTCCTTGTAGCCGCGCTCCGCGCACTCGGCCGTCATCCGGTCCAGGCCGCCGACCTCGCGCCACTGCTTCGCGGGCGCCCGCGTGACCGTGACCGTGGGTTTCGCCGACGTCGGCGGCGCCGCCCCCTCGGCGGGACGCTCGCCGGACCTCCGGCCGACGGCGTAGACGACGCCGGTCGTCCCGAGCAGGATCAGCGCGGTCGCCCCGGCCGCGACCAGCGCGCGGCGCCCGGCGGAGCGCGGCGGCACCGTCCGGGGCGTGAACGCGGACGTGCCCGTCCCCGCCCGCGGCCCCGGCGGGGAGGGCGGCGGGATCGGGCCGGGACGCCATTCGCTGTGGATGATGTCGGTGGCCGCCTCCTCCGGCGCCTGCTCCCCCACCAGCCGGACGAGCAGGTCCTCCGCGGCCGGGCGCCGGGCCGGGTCGGGGTCGAGCGCCGCCCGGACGATCGGCAGGAGGTCCGCCGGCACGCCCGTCAGGTCGTACATGGCCTGCTGCGCGCGGGCGGCGAGGACGGGCATCGTCCCGGTGCCGAACGGGTTGCGCCCGGTCGCCGCGTACGCGACGAGCGTCCCCCAGGCGAAGACGTCGACGGCGGTGCCGACCCGCCCCTCGAACGCCTGCTCCGGGGCGACGTAGCCGGGGCTGCCGATGACGGCGCCGGTCTGGGTGTGGTGGTCCTCGGAGTCCAGCGCGCGGGCGATGCCGAAGTCGATCACGCGGGGCCCGTCGGCGGCGAGCAGCACGTTGCGCGGCTTGAGGTCGCGGTGCACGAGCCGGACCGCGTGGATCGCGGTCAGCGCGGTCGCGACGCCGACCGCGAGGCTGCGCAGCGCGCCGGGCGGGAACCCGCCGTGCGCCTTGATGTAGTCGGTGAGGGACGGCCCGTCGATGTACTCGGTGACGAGGTAGGGCGCCCCGCCGGACTCGCCGTGGTCGAGGACCCGCGCCGTGCAGAACGACGCGACGCGCCGGGCGTTCGCGACCTCGGTGGCGAACCGGGCGCGGAACGCGGGGTCGCGGGCCAGCTCGCCGCGGATCACCTTGACGGCGGCCTTCCGGCCGGACGGGGCGAGCCCCAGGTACACCACGCCCATGCCGCCCTCGCCGAGGCGGCCGAGGAGGCGGTGCGTCCCGACGGACTCGGGGTCGCCGGGGTCGAGCGGACGGACGCCGGCCCCGGCGGACCAGCCCGGAGGGTTCTGTGGGGTCATCGATTCGGTCGTCCTGATGGCGTGTGTCGGCGGCAGGAGGCATGCGGGGACGGCGCGGACGGTCCGCGGCCACGGCAGCAGGCTCCCATCCGGGCAGGGCGCGTGCAATCGACATGTCGCTTTGCGTGAAGTCCGCCGTTTCGGCCCCGCGGAAGGCCGCCGGGGCGAGGACGCCGGGGCGGGGCCGGGTGGCGCGGCACACCCGGGAGGGCGGGCGTGCCGCGCCGCCTCGCACCGGACGAGGTGGCCCGGGGCCACCGGCGCCTCGGTGGGCACCCGTGCCACCGAGGAACCTCTCGCCGGAGGGCGGACGCGGCCCGCCGGACCACCGGCCCCCGCGCCGATTCCCTCCCGCCGCGCCCCGTTCCCGCGCGTCTTCGTCGGACACTAGCGAGAGGGTCCTTACCGATCGCTAACCGGAATGCGCGGCGCGTCAGCCGATCATGTCCCGGGAACGCAGCCGCTCCTCGACGGAGGAGCGGCCGGCCGCGTCGTCGATCCGCTGGAACAGCTCGCGCGCCTCCGTCCAGGACGCGCGGGCGGCGTCGTGGTCGCCGCCGGCGGAGTGGGCGTCGCCGAGCGTCCGCAGGGCGCGGGCCAGGAACGGGATCCAGCCGCGGGTGCGCCACACCTGCACCGACCGTTCGAGGGACGCGACCGCGCCCGGCAGGTCGCCCTCCGCCAGGTTCAGCTCGCCGAGGACGCCGAGCGCGTCCGCGAGATGGTGCCGGAAGTTGCCCGCCTGGCTGTAGGCGAGGGCGAGGTCGAGGGTCGGCCTGGCCCGCTCGTCCCCGGTGGCGACGAACAGCTTGGACAGGTAGAGGAGGGAGAACGTCTCCAGGTAGCGGTCGTCGAGGCTCCGCGCCATCGCGACGGACTCGTCGAGCAGCGCGCGGCCGCCCTCGATGTCGCCGCACAGCGCCTTCGCCGCGCCGAGGAACTGCACGATCGTCGCGACGAAGCGCGGGTTGCCGACCCGCTCGGCGATGACGAGCGCCCGTTCCAGGCACTCGCGGGCGGGCCGCGGGTTCTCCTCCCCGTGGACGACGGCCATGACGTGCAGGGCCCGCGCCTGCCCGCTCTCGTAGCCCGCGCCGCGCGCGACGCGCAGCGCCCGCTCGGCGAGCTCGAACGCCTCGCTGTTCTCGCCGTCGGCGACCCGTCCCCAGACCATCGCGACCATCGCGTCGGCCATCCCGACGGGGTCGTCCAGCTCGGTGAACAGGTCGAGGAGGCGGGCGGCCATCGCGCGCATGCGCGTCATCGCCGGTCCGGGCCCGGCGGGCGACGTCCACGTGATCACTTCGAGCAGGCCGCGCAGGAGCACGGCCTCGCCGCGCCGGTTCCCCGTCCGCTCGCACAGGCCGAGGGCCCGCTCGTGCATGCGCCGCCAGTCGTCGTACAGCGCGCGGACGTCGCAGTACCGCTCCATCGAGGCGGCGAGGTCCCAGGCGTGGTCGGCGAGGCCCAGGTCGACGGCCTGCCCGACGGCGGCGACGAGGGCGGCGCGCTCGGCGGCGAACCAGGCCATCGGGTCCGCGGGCGGACGGCCCCCGCCGGGCGGCGTCCACCGCTCCGCCGGGCCGTGCATCAGCGCGTAGCACGGCCCGGGGACGTGCTCGGCGGCCTGTTCGGCGAGCGCCAGCCAGCCGCCGAGGGCGCGCCGCAGGGCGGCGGTGCGCTCGGCCTCGGTGTCGTCGCGTTCGGCCAGCTCGCGGGCGTACAGCCGGAGGAGGTCGTGCAGCCGGTACCTGACCTCGCCGGTCTCGTCCACGCCCGCGACGGTGACGAGGTGCGCGTCCACGAGGGTTTCGAGCTGGCGGCGCGCGTCGAGCTCGGGGACGTCGAGGAGGGCGGCGACCGTCCGGCAGGCGAAGTCGGGGGCGTCGAGCAGGCCGGTCAGCCGGAACGCGCGCTGCGCCCGCGCGGGCAGCAGCCGGTAGCTCATCGCGAACCCGGCCCTGACCTCCAGGTCGCCCGCGACCAGCTCGTCCAGGCGGCGGCGCTCCTCGCGGAGGATGTCGGCGAGGTGCGCCAGCGTCCAGTGGCCGCGGCCGAGCAGCCGGGCCGCCGCGATCCGCACCGCGAGCGGGACGTGCCCGCACAGCCGGGCGATCTCCACCGCGACGCCCGGCTCGGCGGCGACGCGCTGCTCCCCCACGATGCTCGTGATCAGCTCGACCGCCTGGGTGGACGGCAGCACGTCCAGTTCGAGCGGCTTCGCGCCCTCCAGGCCGAGCAGGGCGTTGCGGCTGGTGACGAGCACGGCCGCGTCCGGGGTGCCAGGCAGCAGCGGCCGGACCTGGCTCTCCCGCGCCGCGTTGTCGAGGACGACGAGGATCCGCCGCCCGGCGAGGCGGCTCCGGTAGAGCGCGACGCGCTCGTCCAGGGACGGCGGGACGCCCGCGCCCGGCATGCCGAGCGTGCGCAGGAACCGGCCGAGCACCTCGCCGGGTTCGGCGGGGCTGGCCGAGTCGCCGTGCAGGTTCGCGTAGAGCTGGCCGTCGGGGAAGAAGTTCGCGATCTGGTGGGCGACGTGGACGGCGACCGTGGTCTTGCCGACGCCGCCCATCCCGGCGACGGTGGCGACGGCGACCGAGCGGTGGCGGCCCGTCCCGGCGCCGCCGATGAGCCGCTCCGCCAGCTCGGCGACCTCGATGGTGCGGCCGGTGAAGTCGGGGATGTCGGGCGGGAGCTGCGCGGGCGGGGGCCCCGGCGCGGGCGGCTCGGCCGCTGGCCCCGGCTCGTCCTTGCCGCCCGGCTCGTCCTGGTCGGCGGACAGCGCCCGCATGTGCGCGCGCCGCGCCCGCTCGCTCGGCTGGACGCCCAGCTCGGCGTCCAGCCGCTCGCCGAGCCGCCGGTAGACGCGCAGGGCCTCGGCCCGCCGCCCGCTCGCCGCGAGCAGGTCCATGAGGGCGGCGTGCAGCGGCTCGTCGAACGGGAACTCCTCGGTCAGCGCGGTGACGGCGGCGACCGCGCCCTCCGGCGAGCCCGCCGCCAGGGCCGCGGCGGCGAGGTCCATCCCGGCGCGGCGGATCTCCTCCTCCAGGCCGCGGACGAGCGGGTCGTCCCGGTCGATGCGGGGCAGCCCGGCGAGCAGCGGCCCCTTCCGCTCGGCGAACGCCGACGACAGCGCCCGGTACCGGCGCGCGGGCTCGGTCAGCGAGCCCGCCTCGCCGGTGAGCGCGCGGAACCGGCCGAGGTCGGAGCGGTCGGCGGCGTGGTGGAACAGGTAGCCGTCGCGGTAGCTGATCTCGGTCCGGTCGGGACGGCCCGCGTCGAGGGAGGCGAGCCATTTCCGCAGCCGCGACACGCCGACGTGGACCGACTGGCGGCTCGTCTCCCACGCGCGGTCGGCCCACACCAGTTCGGCGAGGCGGTCGGCGGACAGCGGCTCGCCCCGTCCGATGAGCAGCACGCCGAGCAGCCCCTGCAGGACGGGCGAGCGCGGCGGCGCCACCTCGGCGCCGTCGACCCCGACCGACAGCGGGCCGAGGACCCGGAAGGACACACCCTCTGCGCTCACGCCCGCGACACCTCCGCCGAACGCCAATCAGGAGCCATTACGACGTATGCCGTCAACGGACCGATTTGATCGGTTGGACGAGGAATCCGCCCAACACGGCCATGCCCGCCGCGAGGAAGAACAGCATCGGGTAACCACCGTACGCGACGCTCTCCGCGGCGACGACCGGGGCTATCGCGACGGCGGCGCTGGTGGACATGTTCATCGTCCCGAGATCCTTGCCGCGGTCGCCCTCGCTGCGCAGCAGTTG
This sequence comes from Actinomadura chibensis NBRC 106107, assembly GCF_001552135.1. Classification (GTDB taxonomy): domain Bacteria; phylum Actinomycetota; class Actinomycetes; order Streptosporangiales; family Streptosporangiaceae; genus Spirillospora; species Spirillospora chibensis. The sequence goes on from NZ_BCQP01000015.1 coordinate 42,095, forward strand.
CGTCGCGAGCGCCTGGTCGACGGCGAGGTAGGCGCCGTATCCCGCGCCGAGCGCGGTGGCCGCCGCGACGGCCGTCGGCCAGGTCGGGACGAGCGCCATTCCGGTGAGCGCCCCGGCCATCAGGACGGCGGCGAGAATGACGAAGACCTTGCGCTTGCGGACCCGGTCGGAAATCCGGCCGACCACCAGGCTCACGGTGACGATCCCCGCCGTGTAAAGGAGGCTGAGCACGGCCACGCCCTTGGCCGGATCGCCCATCTTGATCTGGTCACGGAGAAAGTAGAGCAGATAGATGGTCGCGAGCGAGGTCGCGAACTGCGCGGCGAACCGGCCGGCCCACGCCCAGCCGAAATCCCGGCCGAGGGCGGACGGGTCGGGCAGCCAGCGGCCGACCGGGCTCGGCTCGGCGGCGGCGGGGACGTCCCGTCCGATCAGCGCGTACGGCAGCGCGAGCACCACGACCAGGGCGGCGACGACCGGGTACCCGACGCCGACGGAGAGGCCGGAGACGAGCAGCGTGCCGAGCACCAGGCCGAGCGGCTGGGCGAACCCGAGAATGGCGAACACCGTGCCGCGGCGGTGCACCGGCACCTTGTCGGGGATGATGGCGCACAATACGGCGTGAATTCCGCCGACGCCGCCGTGCACGATCGTCCAGCAGATCCCGACGACGACCACCGACGATTGCCGGGACATCGTCAGAAGGGCGGCGGCGCAGCAGGCGATGCCGCCGAGCACCCAGCAGCGGCGCTTTCCGAAACCCCATCGCGTGCGGTCGGAAAGGGCGCCCATGACGGGCGCGGCGAGCACGGCCGCGACCGCGCCCGAGGTGGTCACGGCGCCCATCAGCCACACTTTGTCGGACGGGTCGATCGCCTCGATCTGACTGGGCAGCAGGACCTGCGCCGCCGCGAGGAGGCCGATCCACATCCCGAGGGTGACCCCGAACAGCGCGAATACCCAGGAATACGACGGATCCTCGAATTCGGCGGATTCCGCAGCCGGGGAGGCCGCCACGGAAAGAGGTTTCTCCACTGCGAATTCCCCGAATCCCTTACCCTCGAAAGCCGGTGACACGTGGCTCACAAGGTAGCACAGACAGTGCGGACCTACCACCTGAAACCACCATAAATTGATCAGCCTGAGAATCACCCCGAATCCCGCTCGACCCTCCATATGCCCCAGCCGTTGGACCGCCGCAATTCCCTTTTCCGCCCCCGTGCGCCGATCTCCCATTCACGCGACCGACACCCGCCCGCGCTCCGCCCGCGTCACGGCTCCACGTCGTAGACGAGCAGGCCGTCGTCCCGCAGCCGCGCGCCCGGCGTCGGCGGGTGCTCGGCGAGGCGCCCGTCGTGGGCCAGGTGCAGGACGTCCCGCCCGCGCGCCAGCCCCGCGAAGTCGGCGATGAGCCGCCGATGGCAGCGCCACCACACCGACTCGCTGCACATCACGGCCGTCCGGGTGCGCTCGGTCGCGGGGAGGAGTTCGTCCATCGCCGCCAGGAACTCGGGGGTGCGCATATATCCGGCGTAGCCGCGGAACGCGTCGTTGCGCCAGAAGGTGTCGGGGGCGTCCGGGGCGGGCTTCCGGAAACCGCCGAGCCGCTTGTCCCAGCGGTAGCCGATTCCGGCTTCGGGGAGCCATTCCGCCAGGGCGTCGCGCATGACGTCGGGATTGCGGCGGCTGCCGGGCGCGGTGCGGACGTCCACCACGTCCCGCACCCCCGCGCCGTCGAGCAGCCGGACGATCTCCTCCCGCCCGGCCACCCCGTGCCCGAACGTCACCAACGCCTCCACGCCCCCATGCTCCCCGGACGCGCCGGACCGAACCCGTCCAGCTTCGGCGAGTTTGTCCGACATCGGTCAACGTCCGTACTACGTAGACACTGACACTTCGGCTGATTAGCCTGCCTTGCGAGGAACCTGCCGGTTCCCCGAGGTCGCACCAGTGCGTCCGGAGAGGCGGAGGAGCGGTCATGCGCCTGATGCGTCCGCCGTTACGCCCGGACGACGACCCCCGCCTTGTCTCTTGAGCAGCCGTCCCCGCACCACGTGACCACGGCAGACCGCCCGTGCCCACGCCCGGGACCCGTCCGGCCCACGGGTCGAGCCGCCGCCCGAGAGACCTCACGGAGAAGGTGATCATGTACCGCGCAGCCCGGCGTCACTCCATCGTCATCGCGGCCCTGACCGCGCCGCTGCTCCTCGGCTCCGCCGCCTGGGCGGCGGCGGAGCCCCACGCGGACGGACACGTCCGGATCTCTACGGCCTTCGAGCTCCCCGGCGACCGCGTCTACCCCGAGGGAATCGCCACCGACCCCTACACCGGCGACTTCTACGTCGGGACGTACGAGGGCGGAACCATCTTCAAGGCGTCACCCGGACAGCGGGTCGCGACCGAGTTCCTGCCCCCGCGCATCGACGGACGCTCCCAGGCCCTCGGCCTGGAGGTCGACCGCGCCAGGCGCCTGTGGGTGATCGACCGCCCCACCGGCCTCGCGGTGTACGACATCCCCACCCGGCGCCTGGTGGCCCGTTTCGTCGTCCCCGGTGACGCGGCCCGCCTGGTCAACGACATGGCCATCACACCGGACGGCACGGCCTACATCACCGACAGCCGACGCTCCACCGTCTACCGCGTGACCCCAGCCCAACTGGAAAAAGCCCACGAACAAGGCGGCGAAACACCCCTGACCCCCGCCTTCGACCTGAGCGACGTCGTCGAACCCCACGCCCCCGACACGATCACCCTCAACGGAATCGTCGCCGGCCCCTCGGGCCGCTACCTGCTCACGGTCGACATGACCGGCGGGGACCTGTACCGCATCGCCCTCCCCTCCGGAAAGGTCGACAAGGTGGCCCTCACCGGCGGCGACGTCACCACGGGCGACGGAATGGAATTCCAGGACAACACCCTCTGGGTGGCCCACCCCATAACCGACGCCTACGCGATCAGCCGCTGGCACATCGGCTCGGACGGCCACACGGCCCGACTGACCCGCCGCGTCATCGACCTGGACTTCCAGACCCCGACGACCCTGCTCCGAAAGCACGGCAAGCTCTACGTGGTCCGCTCCCAATTCGACAAGGGCGGCCCCACCGGCCCAGGCACCCCCAAACTCCCCTTCACCGTAGCCACCGTCCGCGGCCTCTAACCGAGCCCAAACCCCCGTGACCGTCCATGCCCACGCCCACCTCCCCAGAAGGCCGAGCGTGGGCACGGACGAACACGCGAAACTGCTATTCGCCGATGAAACGAACAGGCTCGGAGAGGACCGCCAGGGCACTGTCCAGATCTGCGATACGGGCGGCGAGGGTGGCGGTGGCGAGCCGAGCGGGCAGGGCCCCCGGTCGGCGGCGTTCGCCGGATTTCCCGTGCCGTGCCGGGTCCGGCTCGCTGCGCCGCAACAGCCGCGGGCACGCCGCGCCGCCCAGGTCGTGTTCGGCGGCATGGGTGCCGAGCGCCGTGTACAGGGCGTAGTAGCGGACGTACCGGGTCACCGCCGAGACCCCGGAACCAGCAGGTCAATCGCCCGCAGGACCGGCACCTCCACCCGCAGCGGATACCACCCCGCCCGCCGATCGATCCCCTGCTCCGACCAATTCGGCCCCTCCATCAAAGTTCATGCTCCCCCTTCTCCCGCTCACCACGGAATTTAGAGGGGGCGCCTGAACGCGCATACGAGACAGGGACACGAAGCCACACCTGCGCTATTAGAGGGGTAGCCGGGCTGTCCGGGTAAGTCGGGCGGCGGACCGTCTTTGGTTGGAGCCTGCCCGTTGTTCTCGGTGGGGGTGTCGGTCGCCTTCGGCCGGTCGATGCCCATTCTCGTTCCGTATCCGGTTCCGCACTGACGGTCAATGGTCAACTAGCGCTACTGGCGGGCTGTCTCGTCCACTTCCCCTGATTCCGATCAGGCTTCGCGCGCTTCGTCGGGCTCGGCGTGTGACGGACGGGGGCATCGCCGATTTCGGCATGGGTCGAGGGCTTCGGTGCAAATGTGGACGGCCGCCCGGCGCCGGAACCGCAGCAAAACCAGTGTGTGAACGCGGGAGCCCCGGGCGTCAGGAAGACGGCCGGGGCTCCCGGTCGGACGGTCTCAACTCAGGTCGAGGGCACCTGACTTGGCCTCGGCCGCGAACGCCTGCCACGCGGCCGGACCGAACACTAGCTTCGGCCCGTCCGGGTCCTTGGAATCCCGCACCGCCACCGCCGCCGCCAGGTCCGCCACCTCGACGCATTGGTCACCGGTGTTTGTGCTTCGGCTGCTCTTCTTCCACACCGCAGCGGAGATCGGCACCATCGGCGCCACTTCGACGCATTGGTGACCGGTGTCAGTGCTGTAGCTGCTCTTGTGCCAACCTGACGGCACCAAGACGACCTCGACGTGCTGTCCACCAATATCAGTTGTGTGGCTGCTCCTGCTCCATTCCACAGCCCACTGATGCTGCGTACTCATAGGCTCTCCAAGATCGTCCGGAGGAAGGCGAGAGAGTCTCCGGCGTTCAACGCCGAGGCTCTGATCAAATCGAAACGTACCCCATACTTCCGGACAACCGCAGGGTGATCCACGAGCTGTCCACCCACATGACCTTCGACGAGGACCGCGTCTGGCTCGTCCTGGAAACTCAAGATCGTGAATGCGCCAGGCAAGCCCGCGTAGGCTCCCGTGACGGTGGGGACAATCTGGATCGTAACGTGGTACAGCTCCGCGAGGTCGGCGAGGTGCTGAATCTGCCCTTTCAGCACTTCCGGGCTCCCGATTGGGCGGCGAACGGCTCCTTCATCAAAGATCGTGACCACGTGGGGCGGGGACTCTCGCTTTAGGATCTCCTGGCGCTCCATCCGAGCCGTAACGAGTTGCTCTACCGCATCGGGCGTCTTCCCCGACTTGAGCACCTCGCGGGCGTACTCGGGCGTCTGGAACAGGCCCGTGATGAGCATGGTCTCAAAGATGTACACCACCTCGGCCTCCCGTTCGCGCTCAACGAAGTCAGGAAAGCCGGGCGGGAGCACCTGCAACTTGCCGAGCTCCTGCATCCACTCCCAGATGCGGCGGAACGTCCCGTTTGCCTGGAAGAAGGCGTCGCAGTCGTTGGCGAAGTCCTCAGACGGAGTGCCGATGCCGGATTCGATCTGTCCGATCCATTGGGGCGAGTAGCCCAGCCTCTCCGCAAGCTGCGGTCGCGACATCCTGGACAATTCCCGCCTAGCGCGCAACTCAGTACCGAAGTATTCGGATGGCGAGGACGGGATACCGGGGTCGCGAGGGTGGCGAGGCATGGAGAACTCCAAGATCCGAAAGTGGCGCGACTTTCCAACCGCACCCGGGGGCTTTCTTTCGACGGCCTTCTTGCTCTTCCCGAAGATAACCTGATCACGGGAAGGTAGGAAGCCGTAACGGAGAGAAATCGCGACGAAAGTTCAACTGATCATGGAAACGCCCGCCAACCCCGCTGACCAGGCGTTGTCTCGACTCCGCGAGGAGTTCCAGGGACACCGCATCTGGCGCGCAACACGCCACGACGGAAAACTCGGCGCATGGGTCGCCACTCTGCACGACCCAAAGGCCGGTGTAGAAGCGACCGTTGTACGCAACAACGCAGAAGAGCTACACGAGGCGCTGACCGTCGAACTCAAACGCGCATCCATCAACCCAATATCGAACCCCACCAAGTGGGTGCGACGGTGATTAGGTGGATCGAACCGAAGCCTTGGAGCGTCCACGTTCCCGCTTCGTCCAGGAAATTCCATCTCGACCGATTCGCCGACGAAGCCGTCCAAGAAGGCTGGCAAGTCGCCCGGCGATACGACGGGCCGCAGCCGCTCGTCCACGTCTACGACCGCGACATCCCGGAGTTCGGCGAGAGCATCACGCTCGCGCCCGACCTGGCCCCCAACCGATGGTGGTTCAGGTCGAGCACGGGCGAAGACCTCGCACCCCACACCAAGCCAGCCCAGGCGGCCAAGCAGGTGACCCGCATCCTGATCCCGTACGTCACAGCCGTACGCGCGGCCCGCTCACACCAAACGCAGACGACAAGACGACCGTCGTCCACTCCCCCAGCCGTCCCAGATCCGACCCACGCGACCGCGATCGCCGGACTGCACGAACGCTTCGCCGGAGTCGTCTGCTGGTGGGGCGCGTACACCTACGAGTGGTGGGCGATCGTCCCCGGCGGCACCCGATGGAAGATCGTCAGCGCCGAAGACCCGGACACCCTCGTCCACCTGATCCTCAAGGCCCGCAACCAGCGCTAACCCAAAGCCGCCGCGCGGCCGGGGAGTCTTCCCCGGTGCATCCCGGCCGCGCGGCCCAAACTGCCTCGCGCCACGCCTTGTTGCGCCCACGCCGGGCGTCGCGATGAACAGGTCGCACTCGTGAACCCGCCCCGAGGGGCGACGAAATCGGCTGCTCCGTCCCTCAACTCCCGGGGTAGGTGAAAGGCTTGCCAGCGGCCAGGTCCCACACCCGCAGCGCGTTGTCTCCGGCTCCGGAGACGGCGATGGTCTTGCCGTTCATCTGGTCGACCGTCACCCCATAGACATTGACCATGTCGCTGTGGCCGGTGAGGGGTGCGCCGAGCTGCTTCCATGCGACCAGGTCCCACACCCGCACCACGCCGCGCCCGGCTCCGGAGACGGCGATCGTCTTGCCGTTCAACTGACCGACCGCGACCGCGTTGACATTGCCGGAGTCGTTCTCGAAGGGTGCGCCGAGTTGTTTACCGGCGGCCAGATCCCACACCCGTACCGTGCCGTCGGCGCCTCCGGAAACGGCGATGGCCTTTCCCATCAACTCACCGACCGCCACCGCGTAAACGGCGTTCCTGTGGCCGGTGAGAGGTGCGCCGAGCCGCTTCCCGGCGGCCAGATCCGAAACCCGCACCGTGCCGTCGAGCTCTCCGGAGACGGCGATGGCCTTGCCCTTCAACTGACCGAGTGCCACCGCGTTGACGGAGTCGCTGTGCCCGGTGAGAGGTGTACCGAGCTGTTTCCCGGCGGCCAGATCCCACATTCGTACCGCGCCGTCGCCCCAGGCTCCGGAGACGGCGATCGTCTTGCCGTTCAACTGGCCGACCGCCACCGCGCTGACGGCGTCGCTGTGGCCGGAGAGGGGTGCCCCGAGCTGCGTCCCGGCGGCCAGATCCCACACCCGCACGGTGTTGTCGTCGCCACCGGAGACGGCGATGACCCTACCGTTCAAGTGGCCGACCGCCACTCCGAAGACGGCGCCGGTGTGGCCGGAGAGGGGTGCGCCGACTTGCTCCCCGGCGGCCAGATCCCACAGCCGCACCGTGCCGTCGGCGGTTCCGGACACGGCGACGGTCTTGCCGCGCAACTGAGCGACCGCCACCTCGTTGACGGCGCCGAAGTAGCCGGAGAGGACGATTGGTCCAGTCGGCTTGTCTGAGTCCGATCGGTCGTGATCTTTCAGAAGCGAGGCCAGGGCCACGCCACCGCCGCCGACCGCGGCCACGGCCGTGGCGGCGGCGCCGATGAGAACGCGGCGGCGGGTCAGGTGCGGCGGTCGGGGGGCCCGAGTCGTCGGTGGTGTGCCGTCGTCCCCGGCGGGCGGCACCGCGACCGGCTCGGTCGGCAGGTTCTCCTGGGTGATGCCGTCGCCGACCGGGCCGGGCGCGGGATCCGCGGGACGGTGCGGGATGTCACGCAGGGCGGCGGCGACGTCGGCCGCGGTGGCGGGCCGGTCCTCGGGGTCTTTGGCCAGCAGCCGCGCCATGAGGTGTTCGAGTTCGGGCGGGGCGTCGGGACGCAGGACGGTGAGGCGGGGCGGGTCGGCGGTCAGGTGCTGGTGCATCAGGGTGGCCGGGGAGCCGGTGAAGGGCGGCCGTCCGGTGAGCAGCGCGTGGAGGGTGCAGCCCAGCGAGTACAGGTCGGCGCGGGCGTCCACCGGTTTGCCCTCGTACTGTTCGGGGGCCATGTAGGCGGGGGTGCCCAGCATTCCGCCGGTCGCGGTGAGCTGGGTGGTGGCGTCGGCGTACCGGCAGATCCCGAAATCGCAGATCTTCACCCCGCCCTCGGCCAGTTCCATCAGGTTGGCCGGTTTGACGTCGCGGTGCACCACTCCCTTGCGGTGCGCGTAGTCCAGCGCGTCGGCCACCTGCGCCACCAGCTCGGTCACCCGCTCCACCGGCAGCCCATCGGGGTGACCTGCCAGCAAGGTCCGAAAGTCGGTGCCCGCCAGCAGCTCCATCACGAAGAACGGGTGAACGCGGTCACCGGCCCGGTGCTCGCCGATGTCGTGCACCACGGTGATGCCGGGATGCTGCAGACCGGCCGCCACCCGGGCCTCCTGCCGCAACCGCGCGATCAGCCCCGGCTCGCCGTCCAGCTCCGCCAGCACGATCTTGATCGCGACCCTGCGGTCCAGGCCCTGATCGGCGGCCGACCACACCTCACCCATGCCGCCGCGCCCGAGCCGCTCCACCAGCCGGTACCTATCCCCCAGCACCTGACCAGGCTCCACGGCACCGCCTCCTCCACGCCCTCGCCCGTCCCCGGCGACACCCCACCCAGGCACGCGAAACCGCCTGGTAACGGGCCATAACACCCGCCACTAGATCTTTCCAGGAGATGGACGGATGCCGCCCCGGGTTCGCGGAGCCGGATGTGGCCCGAGTACGACAAAGAGGCCGCTCCCGAATTCGGAAGTGGCCTCTGGCCTTGCTGGGTGAGGGGTGGGCGATACTGGGTTCGAACCAGTGGCCTCTTCGGTGTGAACGAAGCGCTCTCCCACTGAGCTAATCGCCCCGGCGACGGAAACTCTAGCGCATGTCGGGGGTTGCGCGTGCATCCGTTTGGGCGGGGGGTCAGGTCCAGAAGGTGGGGTCGTCGATGTTCCAGGGGACGACGAAGCCGTAGACGGCCAGGTAGGCGGCGACCACGGCGGCGGCCAGGACGGCGGTGGCGGTGCCGAGGAGGCCGGGGCCGGGGGTGACCATCATGACGAGGCCGCCGACGAGGACGGTGGCGCCCACGGCGAAGACGCCGGCGCGCCAGGCCGTGTTCAGCAGGGGGTTGCGGCGGAGGCGGGCGCGGAAACGGTGGAACCGCCGCTCCTCGGCCGGTTGGGCTTCCTTTTTGTCATTGATTGCCACGGCTTTACGTTAAGGCAGGAGTCGGCCCCGGGAACTGCGGCGATGCGGGCGGCGGCGCCGGCGGGAGGCGTCTTTGTGCAGGTCAAAGGCGGTGAGATGGGTCACAAGGCCCCAGGACGCCGGAATGTTCGGCCGCGCTCAGGCAGTTAGGCGTCATAGATCGCGGGGATGTCCGTGAGTGGGAGCACCGGGGGCACTCCCCGCCAGGGGACCGACGTCAGAGGGAATGGCCATGGACAGCAGTACCACAGTCTCAGCGGAGCTGGGCCTTCGTCTCGTCGTCCCCGACCGCACGACCGTCCCTCTGCTCGCCGGGATGGAGTACGCGGCCGACGACCCGTACGCGATCCGCATGGCCTTCTACGTGGGCGATGACGAGCCGGTGGAGTGGATCTTCGCTAGAGAGCTGCTGACGGTCGGCATCGTGCGCAAGGTCGGGGACGGGGACGTGGAGGTCTGGCCGGGCTCCGACGACGGCACGCTCAACATCGCGCTGTCGTCCCCGTTCGGGGACGCGCTGTTCGAGGTGCCGCTGTCGCCGCTCGCCGACTTCCTGCACCGCACCTACCAGGCCGTCCCGGCCGGTGAGGAGAGCGAGTTCATCGACATCGACGCGGAGCTGGAGAACCTGCTCTGGCCGTCCTAGCCGGACAGGCGGGCGATGTGGCGCATCTTGTTTATCGCGTCCAGGGCGGCGACCTTGTAGGACTCGGCGAGCGTGGGGTAGTTGAAGACGGCGTTGACGAGGTAGTCGACCGTCCCGCCGCAGCCCATGACGGTCTGGCCGATGTGGACGAGCTCCGTGGCCCCGGTGCCGAACACGTGGACGCCGAGGAGCCGGTGGTCCTCCGGTGAGACGAGGAGCTTCAGCATCCCGTAGGAGTCGCCGATGATCTGCCCGCGGGCGAGTTCCCGGTAGCGGGACACGCCGACCTCGAAGGGGATCTTCGCCTCGGTGAGGGCGTCCTCGGTGCGGCCGGCGAAGCTGATCTCGGGGATCGTGTAGATGCCGATGGGCTGGGTCTCGTGGATCTCCGCGACGGGCTCGCCGCAGGCGTGGTGGGCGGCGAGGCGGCCCTGCTCCATGGACGTGGCGGCGAGGGACGGGAAGCCGATCACGTCCCCGACCGCGTAGATGTGCGGGACCTCGGTGCGGTAGTCCTCGTCGACCTTGATCCGGCCGCGCTTGTCGGCGCTGAGCCCGGCGGCGTCGAGGCCGAGGTCGTCGGTCATGCCGTGGCGCCCCGCCGAGTACATGACGGTGTCGGCGGGGATGCGCTTGCCGCTCTCCAGGACGGTGATCGCGCCGTTCCCCATGCGCTCCACGGACGCGACGGTCTCCCGGAACCGGAACGTGACGGCGAGGTCGCGCAGGTGGTACTTGAGCGCCTCGACGATCTCCAGGTCGCAGAAGTCCAGCATGCGCTCGCGGCGCTCGACGACGGTGACCTTGGTGCCGAGGGCGGCGAACATCGAGGCGTACTCGATGCCGATCACGCCCGCGCCGACGACGACCATGGTCTCCGGGATGCGGTCCATGTGGATGATGCCGTCGGAGTCGATGATCGTCCGGTCGTCGAAGTCGACGGTCTCGGGCCGGGCCGGGCGCGTGCCCGTGGCGATCACGACGCGGTCGGCGGTGACCTTCTGCTCGCGGGCGCCGTTCCCGCCGATCCCGACCGTGTCGGGCGCCAGGAACCGGCCCCGGCCGGGCAGGACCGTCACGCGGTTGCGGGCGAGCTGGCTGCGGACGACGTCGGTCTCGCGGCCGATGACGTGCCGCGTCCGCATGCCGAGGTCGGCGACCGTGATGTCGTCCTTGACCCGGTAGCTCTGGCCGTACAGCTCGCGCTGGTTGAGGCCGGTCAGGTAGAGGACGGCCTCGCGGAGCGTCTTGGACGGGATCGTCCCGGTGTTGATGCAGACGCCGCCGATCATGTCGCGGCGGTCCACGATGCCGACCCTGCGGCCCAGCTTGGCGGCGGCGATGGCGGCGCGCTGCCCGCCGGGGCCCGAACCGAGGACGAGGAGATCGAAGTCGCTCACGCCCCCCAGTCTGACGGTCCGCGGGCGTCCGGTTAAAGGATTCTCGTCATGATCTGCCCTGATCATCCGGCCGGCGCGCCGGAGACCAGCCCGGAGGCGAGGGCGTCCAGGCCGTCCTTGATGCGGTCGAGCGGCATCCCGCGGGTGCGGCGCTGGTGGAGGAACAGGTTGGCGGCGAAGGGGGCGAGGAGCGCGTCGGCCAGGTAGGCGGCGTCGGCGTCCGGCCGGACCTCGCCGATGAGCAGCGCGAGGTGCCGGTGGTAGAGGCCGTAGGAGCCGTCCCTGAACCGCGCGTCGGACGGGCCGGACTCGGCCGTCAGCAGCAGGTCGGCCTGCGCGTCGGTGCGGTCGGCCAGGGCGTGCAGGAACGCGCGCAGGCGGTCGCCGGGGGGCGCGCCGGGCCCGAGCGGCGGCGGCCCCTGGATGAACGCGCTCTGGAACTCGCGCTCGCGCTCGTCGATCACCGCGTAGACGAGCCGGGCGCGGTCGCCGAACCGGCGGTAGACGGTGCCGACGCCGACCCCGGCGGCGCGGGCGACCTCGTCCATGGACACGGCCTCCGGGCCGCGGGTGGCGATCAGCTCGGCGGCGGCGCGGAGGATGCGGCGCCGGTTGAGCGCCGCGTCGGCGCGCTCGGCGGGCGGGCTTCCGACGACCGGCAGGTTCCGCATCCCGTCCCCCTCTCGGTTCGGCTAGGCAGCGTAGCGGAGTTGTATCCGGAGAGTTCTCCGATTAATCTCCATAACCGGAAACTTCTCCTATTACACCCCGGAGGACGGGATGGCTGCGCACCTTGAAGGACGGTCGGCCCTGGTCACGGGCGGCGGACGCGGCATCGGCGCCGCGATCGCGCTGCGCCTCGCCCGCGACGGCGCCGACGTCGCGGTGACCTACGTGCGGGCCCCGGAGCGCGCCGCGCAGGTCGTCCGCGGCGTCGAGGCGGCGGGCCGCCGGGGCCTCGCGATCGCCGCCGACGCGGCCGACCCGGCGGCCGTGACCGCCGCCGTCGACCGGGCGGCGGCGGCGTTCGGACGCCTCGACATCCTGGTCAACAACGCCGGGATCGCCCCCTACGGGCCGTTGGAGGACGTCTCGGCCGAGGAGCTGAACCTGACGATCGACATCCACGTCCGGGCGGCGTTCGTGGCGGCGCAGGCGGCGGCCCGGCACCTCGGGCGGGGCGGGCGGATCGTCAACATCGGCAGCAGCATGGCCGAGCGCGTCCCCTACCCGGGGTGGACGCTGTACGCGATGAGCAAGTCCGCGCTGACCGGCCTGACCAGGGGCCTCGCGCGCGACCTCGGGCCGCGCGGGATCACCGCGAACGTCGTCCAGCCGGGCTCGACCGACACCGAGATGAACCCGGCCGACTCCCCCGGCGCCGAGTTCGAGCGCGGGTTCAGCGCGCTCGGCCGCTACGGTCGCGCGGAGGAGATCGCCGCGATGGTCGCTCACCTGGCCGGGCCGGGCGGCGACTACGTCACCGGCGCGGCGATCGCGGTCGATGGGGGGTACGCGGCCTGATGGCATGGATCCTGTTGATCGTCGCCTCGCTGATGGAGCTGGTGTGGGCGACGGCGTTGAAGCAGTCGGACGGGCTGACGAGGCTCTGGCCCACGGTGACCGGTTTGGGCGTGGCGGTGCTGAGCGTCGCCGTGCTGTCGCTGTCGCTGCGGCAGCTCCCGGTCGGGACGGCGTACGCGGTGTTCGTCGGCCTCGGCGCGATCGGCGTCGCCGTCGCCGGGATGGTCGCGTTCAGCGAGAGCGCGTCGCCCGCCCGGCTCGTGTTCCTCGGGCTGATCGTGGCGGGGGTGGTCGGCCTGCAGCTCGTGGAGGGCTCTTAGGGCCCGCGCCCACGGGGCAGAGTGGAGTCATGGCAAGCGAGATGCTGGGGATCGACATCGGCGGGTCCGGGATCAAGGGGGCTCCCGTCGACCTGTCGGACGGCTCGTTCACCCGGGACCGGTTCCGCGCGGCGACGCCGCATCCGTCCAGGCCGGAGGCGGTCGCCCGGGTCGTCGCCGAGATCGTGAAGCACTTCGGCTGGGAGGGGCCGGTCGGCGTCACCTATCCGGGCGTGGTGATCGACGGGGTGGCGCTGTCGGCGGCGAACGTGTCCAAGCGCTGGATCGGGGTGGACGCCGCCGCCCTGATCGCGGACGCCGCCGGGTGCCCGGCGACCGTCCTCAACGACGCGGACGCGGCCGGGATCGCGGAGATGCGGCTCGGCGCCGGACGCGGCCGCGGCGGCACCGTCGCCGTCCTCACGCTCGGGACGGGCATCGGCAGCGCGGTGTTCACCGAGGGCGTCCTCGTCCCGAACACCGAGTTCGGGCACATCCAGATCGACGGGCGGGACGCGGAGCACCGCGCGTCCGCGAAGGCCCGCGAGGACGAGGGCCTCGGCTGGGAGAAGTGGGCCAAGCGGCTGAGCGTGTATTTGAGCACGCTGGAGGCGCTGATCTCCCCGTCGCTGTTCATCCTGGGCGGCGGGGTGAGCCGGAAGGCGGAGCGGTTCGTCCCGCTGATCAAGGGGGTGCGGGCGGAGATCGTCCCGGCGCGGCTGGTGAACAACGCGGGCATCGTCGGCGCGGCGATGGCCGCCGCCGCGGCGCATCCCGCCGGTCGGGTCAGCGCCTGAGCCGGACGGTCGCGATCTCCCACGGGCGGAGCGCCAGCGCGGCCGTCCCGTCGCGGACGTCCAGCGGCAGGAGGGGCCGCCCGCGCAGATCGACCCGGACGGCCTGGGTGAACGCGCCGCGCAGGACGGCGGTGACCGGCTCGTCCCGCTGGGCGGTGAGCCGGGCCTCGATCCACCCGTCGCGGGGGCGCAGCGAGGTCATGACGACGCCGTCGCCGGTGATCGCGAGCCCCTCCCGGGACGGCGGCGCGGACGCGTCGGCGGGCCCGTACCCGGCGGCCGCGAGCAGGTCGTGGCGGAACTCCTCGGCGGCCCGCAGGACGTCCGGCCCCGGACGCCCGCCGCAGGGCATGACGGCGAAGGAGACCGCGCGCTCGCCCCGGCACTGGGCGGCCGGGGTGGGGAGCTGCGGCCCGGCGGGCTGGTCGCGGTAGGCGTTGCGGTCACGCGACAGGTGGCCGACCGAGCGGAGCAGGGTCAGCGCCAGCTCCCGCCCGCCGCCGGTGACCTCGTACTCGGTGACGTGCTCCAGCAGGACGGCGAGCCCGCCCGCCGCGACGAACCCGGACGCGGGGAACGTCGGCACCGGGCGCTCCCCGAACCCGCCCTCCGCCGTCAGCCCCCGCTCGGTGATCGCGAACTGCCCCTCGGCGAACGACGACTCCGCGAGGCCCGGCAGCGGCAGGTGCAGCCGGACGCGATGGTCGGCGCAGCGGTTGTCGAACGCGACCGACAGCCGCAGGAACGGCTCGCCCGCCCGCAGCTCCGCCCGCGTGGTGACCGTCACGTCCTCCTCCGCCTCTGACCTGGCGTCGCGGTCGAGGTCGCCGGAGGCGGGCCACCGGTACGTCCGGACGATGTCGTAGGCGGCGACCAGCGGGCCCGTCCAGACAGGTTCGACGCGGACGCTCAGCGGATCGGAGACGAGCCGGTCGGCGGCGGGCGGCGCGTGGTTGTAGGTGTCGCCGAGGTCGCCGCCGTCCACGACGCGTCCGAGGCCCTCGGCCGCCCAGCCGGACGGGGCCGCCAGCCCGAGCGTGCCGTCCGCGCGGATCTCGGCGCGCAGGAGCCCGTTGTCCAGGACGCCTCCCTCCGCCGTGACCGGGGCGTCCAAGACGGCGGCGGACGGCCCGCCGGGACGCACCGTGGCCAGCCCCAGCGCGGGCACGCCGACCAGCGCGGCGACCGTCCGCCTCGGGTCGGCCAGGATGCGGACGCGCCACTCCCCCTCGGCGCCGCGCAGGGCCGCGCGCACGTCGCCGATGTCGAACGGCGTGTCGGCGCGGGACGTCACGTGGAAGGTCAGCGTCCGGTCGTCGTGGGACACCGACCAGTCGCGCACCTCCTGCCCGAACAGCACCCGCCCGTACACGCGTTCCAGCACGATCGGCAGCGCTGACGCCGGGTGGACGGCGTCGTCCAGCACGGTGGGCGCGGCCTCAAGCGTCTGCGCGGGCACCGGCTCCCCGTCGCCGGTCACCAGCGGCCCATCGCCGGGGACGTCCACGACGACCAGGCCCGTCCGGGGCGCCGGGGACGGGTTGAACACCACGTGCGCGCCGAGCGGCGCGGACGCGGCCAGCTCGGCGGTGACGAGGTCGCAGACGGCCCGTCCGAGCTGCTCGGCCTCCGCCATGTGCGCGGCGACCTGCTCGGCGGTCTCGTCGCTGCCGCAGCCGGTGACGGAGTCGTGGCAGCTCGCCTCGACCAGCCGCCGCCAGGCGAGGTCGAGGAACCGGCGCGCGTCGCCCGCGTACCAGAGCGCGGTCAGCGGCTCGGCGTACCGCTCGACGCGCCGCTCCGCCCGTCCCATCAGCTGCTTCAGCCGGATCCTGGCGGACAGGACGCCGGGCAGGATGTTCGCGCGGGCGTGCGAGCGCAGCTCGCCCCGGACGCGGAGCAGCCCGTCGACGGACGGGTCCGCCCCCGCGAAGTACCCGGCGAGCGTGTCGAGGCGCATGCCCGTCCCGGCGTCCGCGACGCGGTCGGCGAGGTCGGCGGCGGGGGCGGTGTGGTCGGCGCCGTACATGGCGAGCAGCGGGCCGCCGCGCGGGTACCAGCGGCCCATCGCCGCCGCGAACCCGGCGGCGCGCCCCGGCAGCAGCGACGCGCCGCCGCCCGCCTCCTCGAACATGGACGCGGCGTTGCCGTAGCCGCCTTCGGGGAGGTACTGGGTGCGGACGGCCGTCCCGTCCGGGGCCTCCCAGGCGAACGCGTGCGAGCGGACCCGGTCCGGGACGCCGCGCCACACGCACGCGTGCTCGATCCCCGCCAGCCGCAGGATCTGCGGCGTCTGCGCGCAGTGCCCGAACTGGTCGGGCAGGTAGCCGACCATCATCGCGCCGCCCAGCTCCTCGGCGCGGCGCGTGCCGGCCTCCAGGTTCCGGACGATGTTCTCCCCCGAGCAGAGGAACTCGTCGTGCAGGATCCGCCACGGCCCGACGGCGAGCCGCCCCTCCCGCACCAGCGCCGCCACCCGCTCCCGCCGCTCGGGCCGGATCTCCAGGTAGTCGTCCACGGCGGCCGTCTGCCCGTCGAGGGTGAAGCGCCAGCGCGGGTCGGCCTCCATCCGGTCGAGGACGCCGTCGAGCAGCGACACGAGCCGCAGCCGGAACCGCTGGAACGGCAGGTACCACTCGCGGTCCCAGTGCGTGTGCGGGACGACGACGATCTCCGCGCCGGGGGTCATCCGCACAGCGCGATCACCTCGTTCTCGTAGGTCTCCAGGCGGTGCATGCCCGGTCCGTCCGCCGCGACCCGGACGCGGTCGCCGCGCACCGCGACGCGCCGCCCGTCCGGCCGGACCAGGACGGTGCCGTCCGCGCCGACCGCGATCAGCTCGTCGTCGACGCGGAGCAGGACGGGCGCGTCCGGCCCGGCCGACACCGACGTGCGGCCGGCGGCGAGCGCGCCGAGCACGTCCCCGTCCTCGGCGAGGACCCAGGTGAGCGGGTCGCCGAGCGTCTTGTGCTGCGCCGGGTCGTGGAAGTCGCTGCCGCCGAGCGGGACGATCCCGTCCGGCCGCCACACCTGCGCCCAGGCGAGCGGCGCGCCCCAGCGGCGGTCCCACCAGGACGAGTGCCAGATCTCGGCGAACCGGGGCCGGGCGGCGGCGGGCAGCGGGCGCCGCCACGCGCAGTCCCCGGACAGCGGGTGGTTGATCGACATCACCCCGCCGCGCGCCTCGGCGAACGCCGCCCAGTCGGCGCTCGGCCGCCGGAAGTCGACCCAGCCGGTGTCGCCGAACACGTTGGCGTGCCCGAGGTCGGTCGTGACCTCCTGGCCGGGCACCAGGTGGATCCCGGCGTGGGACCCGGCGGCGGGCAGCACGGGGTGGTGGCTGACGGTGTTGTGGTCGGTCACGGCGAGGAAGTCCAGCCCGCGCGACGCGGCGAGGCACGCCAGCTCGTGGACGGTCAGCGTCCCGTCGCTGTGGACGGTGTGCGAGTGCAGGTCGCCCGCGAGCCAGCGCATGCCGCTCGGGGCGGGCAGGTCGCGGCCGGGCGGACGTTCCGGCGCGGGCGGCGGGGTCTCCTCGGGCCGCCGCTCGGGGGACGTCGACGTGGTGACCGTGACCTCGTAGGGGACGCCGTCCGGCAAGATCCGGTGGAGGCCGAGCCAGACGTGCCACGTGCCGGGCTCCGGTTCACCCGGCAGGTATCCGGGCGTCGCCCATTCCGGGCCGATCGTGAACCGGGTGCGCGCTCCACCGGACCAGCCGCGGAACCCGTCCGGTCCGCCGCAGCCCAGGTCGATGACGCCTCCCTCGAAGGAGAGCTCGACCGTGATGGACGCCGTCCCGGCCGGGACGTCGAACGGCAGTTCGCGGAGCCCGCGCTCCAGGCGGTCCTCCACGGTCCAGCGTCCTCGGTGCACCGTCGTCATTCACGTCCCCCGTCCTTCTCCGAGCGTCACCACATAACGTGACCGAAGAATCCGATCACGTAAAGCCTCCGGGGACGGCGGGGCGGAGTCGAGTTCCCGGCCCCGGTCAGGGGTCCATCAGTTCGGCGGAGCGGGCGGCGAACGCCTCCATCGCCTTCGCCGTCACCGGGCCGGGCGCGGCCGGGAGGACCGCTCCGTCCACGGCCCGGATCGGCTGGACGTCCCGCGTCGTGGACGTCAGGAACGCCTCCTCCGCGCGGTACAGGTCGTCGAGCGCGACGTCCTCCTCCTCGCCGCCGCACCATTCCAGCGTCAGCGCCCGCGTCACCCCGGCCAGGCACCCGGACGCCGGCGGCGGCGTGACGAGCCGCCCGCCGAGCACCACGAAGATGTTGCTGCCCGTCCCCTCGCAGAGGTTCCCGGCCGTGTTGCCGAAGATCGCCTCGCCGCCGCCGCGCTCCTTGGCGTAGGCGAGCGCCAGCGCGTTCTCCGCGTAGGACGTCGTCTTCAGCCCGGCGAGCGCGCCCCGCTCGTTGCGCGGCCACGGCACGACCGTCACGTCCGCCGTCGCGGGGAACGGGTCCTGCGGGCCGACGATGATCGACGCCGTCGGGCCCGCGTCGCCGCGCGCGGAGCCGAGCGGGCCGGGCCCGCTCGTGTAGGTGATGCGGACCCGCGCCAGCGGCCACTTCGGCGCGGCGGCGAGGACCTCAAGCACGCCGTGGGCGAGGGCGTCCTGGTCGGGCTCGGGCAGGCCGAGGCCCGCCGCGGACCGGGCCAGCCGCCGGAGGTGCCGGGTCAGCGCGAACGGCGCGCCGTCCGCCGCCTTCACCGTCTCGAAGACCCCGTCGCCGACCAGCACGCCGTGGTCGAACACCGACACCACCGCGCGGTCAGGGTCGACGAGTTCCCCGTTAAGCCAGATCCTGGCCCGCTCCGTCACCGGAAGCCACCTCCAATAGCCGAGCCGCCTTCAGCTCGGTCTCGCGCCACTCGCGTCGCGGATCGGACTCCCACGTGATCCCCGCGCCGGTGCCGAACCGGAGCAGCCCGCCCTCCGCCCAGAAGCTGCGGATCCCCACCGCGAGGGCGCCGCGCCGGGAGTCCGCGTCCACCCAGCCGACGGCCCCACAGTACGGCCCTCGCGGAACGGGTTCGAGCTCTTCCAGCAGCTTCAGCGCGCTCGACTTCGGGGCCCCCGTCACCGACCCCGGCGGGAACGTCGCCGCGATCAGCTCGGGCCAGCCCGTCCCCGCCGCCTGCCGCGCCCGGACGGTCGACACCAGGTGCACGAGCCCCGGATGCTCCTCCACCGCGCACAGGTCGGGGACCTCGACCGTGCCGACCTCGGCGACCCGTCCGAGGTCGTTCCGGACGAGGTCGACGATCATGACGTTCTCGGCGCGGTCCTTCGGCAGCAGGTCGCCGGCCGTCTTCCCGGTCCCCTTGATCGGACGCGACTCGACCGTTCGCCCGTTCTTCGACAGGTACAGCTCGGGCGACGCGCAGGCGATCTCCAGACCGGGCGTCCTGAGCGTCATCGCGTAGGGCGCCGGATTCCCCCGCGCGAGCCTCGCGCCTAGGCCCGCCATGTCCGCGTCCGGCGCCATCTCCGCGGACATGACGCGGCACAGGTTGGCCTGGTAGACGACGCCGTCCGCGATGGCGTCCCGGATCTTCTCGACGCCCGCGAGGTACCGGGGCTCGTCCAGGGAGCTGGTCCACTCGCCCGGGGCCGTCCACGCGCCGTCCGGGTGCTCGGCCCGCCGGACGTCGTCGAAGCGGGCGCACGTGACCTTGCCCTCATACGTCACGACGACCGCCCACCAGCCCCGCGAGTCCAGCGCGGACAGGTCGCTGGTCACGTCGCGCAGGCCCGTCGCCAGCACGCCGTCCGCGTAGGCGAAGTTCACGCCAGCACGCACCCGAACGAGTCGGCGAGGCCGTTCAGGCCCGTGTCGGTGACCGTCAGCGCGCGGGGCGTCGTGCCGCGCTCGAACCAGCCGAGCTCGATCATCCGCCCGGTGAGCGCGGCGCCGAGCGCGCCGTTGAGGTGCGGGCGGCGCTCGGTCCAGTCGAGGCACTGCCAGGCGAACCGGCGGCGCGCGCGCCGCACGGCCGCGAGGTCCAGGCCGAGCGCCCCGAAGCGCTCCTCGCCCTTCCCGGTCACCTCGAACGTCTCCCCGTCGCCGGGCTCGAGGAGCCCGCCGTCGCGCAGCGCCGCGAACAGCGCCACGCCCGCCTCGCCGGCCAGGTGGTCGTAGCAGGTGCGCGCCTCGTGCAGCCGGCGGGCGTCGCGCGACTGCCGCAGGCTCCGCACCTCGACCCGCGGGCTGATGTGCGACAGCGCCTCGATCACCCGCGCGACCTCGGCGCCGCTCAGCCGGTAGTAGCGGTGCCGCCCCTGCGGGACGACCGTGACGAGCCCCCCGTCGAGCAGCTTCGCCAGATGCGCGCTCGCCGTCTGCGCGCTGACCCCCGCCGCCCGCGCGAGTTCGCCCGCCGCGAGCGGGCGCTCGTCGAGGAGCGCGGTCAGCATCGCGGCCCGCGCCCGGTCCGCCAGCAGCGCCGCGACCGGCGCGAAGTCGGCGCTCACGGCATGGTCCGTACCCATGCCTCCGACCCTAGGCGACCCATGCTTTGACCGCCGTCGAAGCGTCCCGCGGCGATATCCGGTTTGGGGAACCGCCCGGGACGCGCTAAGGTTTTCCCCGTCGCCGAGAGGCGCAAGCGGAAGTGGCTCAGGGGTAGAGCATCACCTTGCCAAGGTGAGGGTCGCGGGTTCAAATCCCGTCTTCCGCTCTGAGGGGCCCTTTCAGGCTATGACCCAGAAGGTCTCCTTCTGGTGGAGTGGCCGAGAGGCGAGGCAACGGCCTGCAAAGCCGTGTACACGGGTTCAAATCCCGTCTCCACCTCGACCCCGTCGCCTCCCCCCCCGGAGGCACGGACCCGGGCGATTAGCTCAGTGGGAGAGCGCTACCTTGACACGGTAGAGGCCACTGGTTCAATCCCAGTATCGCCCACCACACATCAGCGCAGGCCGATGGCCTGTTCGCGTCGTCGGTCCCGGCGGGTATCGCCTGGATGATTACCGGCGACTCGCCTGGGGATTTCACCGAGTGGGTTCATCCTGTGACGCACACTAATTCTCCGTGTCGTGCGGGAGGCGCGCCGCCTGGGCCTTGAGCAGGCGGAGGAGGCGGCCGACCTGGGCGGGCGGCTGGCGGGTGCGGGAGTACTGGGCGACGAGGAGGACGTCCGGGCCCTCGGCCGCCAGCGGGCGGTGCGTGATGACGCCGCTCCGTTCGAGGGGGTCCCCGGAGACGCTGTAATCGGGCAGCAGGGTGACGCCCAGGCCCTGGGCGACCATCACCTTGCCCATTTCGGCGCCGTCCACGGAGTAGGCGATGGCCGGTTCGCGGCCGTCCAGGATGCGGTGCACGTAGCGGTGCATCAGATAGCCCGCGCGCATCGCGACGAACGGCTCGGCGAGGAACCGCGCCAGCGGGACCTCGCGCAGCCGGGCCAGCGGGCTGTCGGCGCGGCAGCAGACCGCGGCGCGGCCGCGCAGCAGCTCGACCGTGGCGAGGTCCGGGGGCGGGTCGTCGCCGTCGATGACGTTGATCAGGCCGAGGTCCAGCCCGCCCCCGCGCAGCGCCTCCTGGATGTCGGCCTGCCGGGCGGTGATCAGCTCGACCTGCGTCTCGGGACGCCCCGCGCGGAAGCCGCTGATCACGGGCAGCACGAGCGGGACGGTGGCGGCGTGCACGGTGCCGATGCGGATGCTGCGCCGGGACCGGTGCCTGTCGTCGGCCGCCGCGCGCAGCCGGTGCACGGCGTCCAGGACCTCCATGATCCCGGGCAGCAGCTCGCGCCCGCCCGAGCTGAGCCGGGCGCCCGAGCGGTGCCGTTCGAGCAGCGTGACGCCGAGCTCGCGCTCCAGGTTGCCGATGGTCTGGCTGAGCGCCGGCTGCGACATGTGCAGCGCCTCGCTGGCGCGGCGCATCGAGCCCAGGCGGGTGACGGCCGCGACGCATTCCAACTGCTCGATCCGCATGTCCCCCCCGAGCGCCTGCAAGGTCCTGCCTATCACCCCGTCAGGAACACCACATTGACCTGGGACGGGCCGACATTCACAATCCTAACTATGCCTGTAGGAAATATCGAGAAACGTCCGGAGCCGGTGAGGTTCGCCTACTGGGTGCCGAACGTCAGCGGCGGCCTGGTGGTGAGCAAGATCGAGCAGCGCACCGACTGGAGCTACGACTACAACCGCGAGCTGGCCGTCCTCGCCGAGGACAACGGGTTCGACTACGCGCTCAGCCAGGTCCGCTACATCGCCTCCTACGGCGCCGCCTACCAGCACGAGTCCACCGGGTTCAGCCTGGCCCTGCTGCTCGCCACGCGGCGGCTGAAGGTGATCGCCGCGATCCACCCCGGGCTGTGGCATCCCGGCGTGCTCGCCAAGTTCGTCGCCACCGCGGACCAGCTGTCGGGCGGGCGCGCCGCCGTCAACGTCGTCAGCGGCTGGTTCAAGGACGAGTTCACCAAGCTCGGCGAGCCGTGGCTGGAGCACGACGAGCGGTACCGGCGCAGCGAGGAGTTCATCCGCGTGCTGCGCGAGATCTGGACGTCCGAGCACGCCGAGTTCCGCGGCGACTTCTACCGGCTGCACGACTTCGACCTGCGGCCCAAGCCGCTCGCCGGACCCGGCCGCCCGCACCCGGAGATCTTCCAGGGCGGCAACTCCACCGCCGCCCGCCGGATGGCCGGTCGCGTGTCCGACTGGTACTTCAGCAACGGCAACGACTTCGCCGGCGTCACCGAGCAGATCCGCGACGTGCGCGGGGAGGCCGCCCGGCACGACCGGGGCGTCCGGTTCGGCCTCAACGCCTTCCTGATCGCCCGCGACTCCGAGGCCGAGGCCCGCGAGGTGCTGCGCGAGATCGTCGCCAAGGCCGACCGGGAGGCCGTCGCGGGCTTCGGGGCCGCGGTCACGCAGGCCGGGCGGTCCACCGCCGACGGCAAGGGCATGTGGCAGGACTCGGAGTTCACCGACCTCGTCCAGTACAACGACGGCTTCCGCACCGGGCTGATCGGGACGCCCGAGCAGATCGCCGAGCGGATCGTCGCCTACAAGCGGCTCGGCGTCGACCTGTTCCTGCTCGGCTTCCTGCACTACCTGGAGGAGGTCGAGTACTTCGGCAAGCGGGTGCTGCCCCTCGTCCGGGAGCTGGAGGCCGACGAGCCCGGCGTCCCGGCGGCGCGGGCGGGTTCCTGAGCCGCGTGATCCTCGTCCGTCCATCCCGAAGGAGATCCTCGGCATGTCCGTCGAAACCCAGCAGACCGAGACCCAGCGGACCGAGACCCAGCAGGGGGCCGCCGGTGACGAGCGGTTCGCCGCCGCGCTGCGGCGCGCCGACACCGCCGCCGCCGAACTGCGCGCCACCGCCGCCGAGCGGGACCGCGCGGGCCGGACCCCGCGCGCGGAGGTCGAGCTGCTGCGCCGCCACGACCTGCTCCAGGTGCAGGAGCCCGTCGAGTACGGCGGCGACGGCCTGAACTACGCGCAGACCGTCCAGATCACCCGCCGCGTCGCGCGCGGCGACACCTCCATCGCCCACCTCATCGGCTACCACTTCGCGCAGACCCGGGTCGCGCCCCTGTTCGGCACTCCCGAGCAGGCCGCCGAGCTGTCGCGGCGCAACGCCGAGCAGAAGCTGTTCTGGGGCGGGGTGCAGAACCCGCGCGGCGGCTCGGACCTCGTCCTGACCGACGACGGCGACGGGTTCCGGCTGAACGGGCGCCGCTCGTTCGCCTCCGGCGCGAGCCTCGGCGACTACCTGTCGGTCACCGCCGCCTACCGGGGAGAGCTCGTCTTCCTCGCCCTGCCCGCCGGGCGCGAGGGCTTCCGGGCCCTCGGCGACTGGGACAACATCGGCCAGCGCCTCACCGACTCCGGCGGCGTCGTGTTCGAGGACGCGCGCGTCGAGCGCTCGGAGGTCCTCGGCCCCGACCCGCTCACCGGCCGGACCATCACCCCCTACCAGACGCTGGTGACGCCGCACTGGCAGCTCGCCTTCGTCAACTTCTACGTCGGGACGGCCGAGGGCGCCCTCGACGAGGCGCTCGACTGGACCCGCCTGCACGCCGCCCCATGGGAGACCTCGGGCGTGGACAGCGCCACCGACGACCCCTACATCCTGCAGACCGTCGGGGAGGTCCGCAGCGAGGTCCGCGCCGCCGCCCTGCTCGCCGACCGCGCGGGCGACGCCCTGCAGGCGGGCCTGGACACCGGCCCCGAGCTCACCGAGGAGCAGCGCGCCGAGGCGGCCGTCGCCGTCTACGAGGCCAAGTACCTGTCCACCAAGGTCGCGCTGTCGGCGGCCTCCCGGCTGTTCGAGATCCAGGGCGCCCGCGCCACCACCGCCGCCTACGGCTTCGACCGGCACTGGCGCAACCTCCGCACCCACACCGTCCACGACCCCGTCGCCTACAAGGCGCGCGAGGTCGGCGACTGGACCCTGAACCGGCGCGCGCCCGAGTTCTCGCTCTACCGCTGACCCCCGCACCGGCCGGTCCGGCCGCCGTCCCCGCGGCCGGACCTTCCCTCGCCCTCCCCTTCCCTGCCCGTCCTCTCCGGTCGAAGGAGTGATCGACATGACGGCGGTCGGCGTCGACCTGCGCCGTGTCTACGGCGCGTACCCCACCGGCGTGACGGTGGTCGCGGGCCTCGTCGGCGGCAGCCCCGCCGGCCTCGCCGCGAGCTCGTTCGTCCCGGTGTCCCTCGATCCCCCGCTGGTGTCGGTGTGCGTCGCGCACACCTCGACGACCTGGCCGCTGCTGCGCGCGCTCCCCCGGATCGGGATCAGCGTGCTGGCCTCCCACCAGGGAGGCGTCGGACGGCGGCTCGGCTCCCGCGCGGCGGACCGGTTCGCCGGGATCGACTGGCGTTCCACCCCGGACGGATGCGTGCACATCGACGGCGCGGCCGCCTGGTACGACTGCTCCATCGAGCGGCAGTTCCGCTCCGGCGACCACGACATCGTCGTCTTCCGCGTCCACGCCCTCGACGCCCAAGCCGGCGTGCCGCCGCTGGTCTACCACGGTGGCGCGTTCCGCGACCTGGCCGCCGTCCCGGCGCGTACGCGCCGCGAGCGGACCGACGGGAGGGGGCGACCGTGGACGCCGCAGTGATCCGCGACGACGAGGAGGCGCTGGAGACGGCGGCCGGACTGGCGGCGGAGTTCGCCGAGCGCGCGGCCGAGCGCGACGCGCACCGCGTCCTCCCGGAGGCCGAGCTGGAGCGGCTGTCGGCGAGCGGGCTCCTGGCGATCACCGTCCCGGCCCCGTACGGCGGGGCGGACGTGCGGGCCGACACGCTGGCCGAGGTGTTCCGGACGCTGGCCGCGGGCGACCCCAACATCGCGCAGATCCCCCAGAGCCATGTCGTGTACCTGCGCGTCCTGGCGCAGCAGGGGACGCCCGAGCAGCAGAAGTTCTTCTTCGCCGAGGCGCTGGCGGGCAAGCGGTTCGGCAACGCGCAGTCCGAGCGGGGGACCAGGCACGTCCAGGAGTACACGACCCGGCTCGTCCCGGCCGGGCCCGGCGAGTTCGTGCTGACCGGCACCAAGTACTACAGCACCGGGGCCCTGTTCGCGCACTGGGTCCCCGTCCTGGCGCAGCTCGACGTGGACGGCGAGGACCGCCTGCACGTCGCCTACGTCCCCCGGACCGCCGACGGCCTGGAGGTGGTGGACGACTGGAACGGCATGGGCCAGCGCACCACCGCCAGCGGCACCGTGCGCCTCCGGGACGTGCGCGTCCCCGCCGACCACGTGGTGCCGCACCACCTGACGTTCACCGGTCCGCAGGTGCACGGGTCCACGGCGCAGCTGCTGCACGCGGCGATCGACGTGGGCATCGCCTCGGGCGCGCTGCGCGAGGCGGTGGAGTTCGTGAACGCCGAGAGCCGTCCCTGGTTCGAGAGCGGCGCCGACACGCCCGGCGGCGACCCCCTGCTCGTCCAGCGGTTCGGGGAGCTGGCCGTCACCGAACGCGCCGCCCGCGCGCTGCTCGCCGAGGCCGGACGCGCGGTCGAGCACGCCAGGCACGACCTCACCGACGCGAACGCGGCGGGGGCCTCCATCGCGGTCGCCGCCGCCAAGGCGTACGCGGACCGCGCCGCGGTCGAGCTGACCAACGCGCTGTTCGAGGTGTCCGGCACCCGCTCCGCCCTGGACGAGCTCAACCTCCACCGGCACTGGCGCAACGCCCGCACGCACACGCTGCACGATCCCGTCCGCTGGAAGGTCCAGCACATCGGCCGGCACGTCCTCAACGGCACGCCCCCGCCCCGCCACGGCGTCATCTGAGAATCACGACGAGGGAGATCCCCAGTGACCCTGACCTTCCACTGGTTCCTGCCCACCTACGGCGACGGCCGCTACATCGCCGGCGGGGGATCCGGCGCGCGGGCGGGCGCCGCGCGGGGCGAGCGCCCGGCGACCCTCGGCTATCTCGGGCAGGTGGCGCGCGCGGCCGAGGAGGTCGGCTTCGTCGGCGCGCTGACCCCGACCGGGGCGTGGTGCGAGGACGCCTGGCTGACCACCGCGCCGCTGGTGGAGGCGTCGGAGCGGCTGAAGTTCCTCGTGGCGTTCCGGCCCGGGCTGCTCAGCCCGACGCTGGCCGCGCAGATGGCCGCCACCTACCAGTGGCACTCGGGCGGGCGGCTGCTGCTGAACGTGGTCACCGGCGGCGAGTCGCACGAGCAGCGCGCCTACGGCGACTTCCTCGACAAGGCCGCGCGGTACGCGCGCACGGACGAGTTCCTGCACGTCGTCCGGTCGCTGTGGCGGGGCGAGAAGGTCGACTTCCACGGGACGCACGTCCGGGTCGAGGGCGCCCGGCTCGGCCGCGTCCCCGACCCCGTCCCGCCGGTCTACTTCGGCGGCTCCTCCCCCGAGGCCGGGCGGGTCGCGGCCCGGCACGCCGACGTCTACCTCACCTGGGGCGAGCCGCCCGCCGCCGTCGCCGACAAGATCGCCTGGATCCGGGGACTCGCCGCCGAGCGGGGCCGCCGGATCCGGTTCGGCGTCCGCCTGCACGTCATCGCCCGCGACACCGCCGACGAGGCGTGGGCGCAGGCCGGGCGGCTGCTGTCCGGGATATCGGACGAGGCGATCGAGCAGGTCCAGGCGGGCCTGCGCCGCAGCGAGTCGGAGGGCCAGCGCCGGATGCTCGACCTGCACGGCGGCTCCGCGAAGGGACTGCGCGAGCTGGAGGTCGCGCCGAACCTGTGGGCGGGCGTCGGCCTCGTCCGCGGCGGCGCCGGGACGGCCCTGGTCGGCAGCCACGAGGAGGTCGCCGACCGCGTCGCCGAGTACGCCGCGCTCGGACTGGACGAGTTCGTCCTCTCCGGCTACCCGCACCTGGAGGAGGCGTACTGGTTCGGCGAGGGCGTCCTGCCGGTCCTGCGCGACCGCGGACTCTGGACGCACCCCGCCGGCGACCCGTCCGGGACGGCCCCGGCGGCCGTCCCCTTCGCCTCCTGAGCGACTCAGCCGAGGGGGCGGCCCTTCGATCCCCGCGGTTCCGGCGGCCGCCGACCTTCAATGGAGTGTGATCGGTTCGCTACTTAGAGTTATCTCTCGCCGCAGAGGGGCAGGTGGGGAGTCGTAACGTCGGAATGCACTCGGGGAGAGATCTCATGCAACCGCAGTACAAGATCGCCACCGTCCTGCTGGCCGGTGTCGTCGGGGCGGGCGTCACCGCGCCCGTCGCGCTCGCGTCGCCTCCGCCGGCCCCGTCCGGTCTGGCGGCCGGCCCGGTCGGCGGGGCCGTCGACGCCTACGCGAAGGGCCGGGTGATCAGCCGCCACCGCCTGGCGATCCGGGCGAAGCCGACCACGCACTCGGCTGTCCTCGGCCACCTGAGGCCGGGCCAGG
This sequence comes from Actinomadura chibensis NBRC 106107, assembly GCF_001552135.1. Lineage (GTDB taxonomy): Bacteria > Actinomycetota > Actinomycetes > Streptosporangiales > Streptosporangiaceae > Spirillospora > Spirillospora chibensis. The sequence continues at coordinate 69,736 of NZ_BCQP01000015.1, forward strand.
TCGTGGACATCAAGTGCTGGACGCGCGGCCAGAAGGTCGGCAACACGCGCACCTGGTACCGGCTCGGCATCAGCACGCCCGAGTGGGTCTCGGGCCGCTACATCAAGATCATCAAGGGCCACGTCCCGCACTGCTGACCCGGCCGTGATCCGGCGCCCGCCGCGGGCCCGGATCGCCGTCGCCGACGGCCGCGGGGTCCGACCGCGCCCCGCGGCCGCACGGACCGCTCAGCCGGGATGGATCTCTCCTCCGGCCGGGACGAGGTTCTGCCCGGTGTAGTAGGACGACAGCCGCCCGCTGGCGAAGAAGACGTAGGACGGCGCGATCTCGTCCGGGTCCGCCGGGCGCCCCATGGGGGCCTGCTCGCCGAAGCCCTCGACGCGGTCCTCGTCGAACGTCGCCGGGATGAGCGGCGTCCACACCGGGCCCGGCGACACGGTGTTGACCCGGATCCCGCGCTCCATCAGGGACTGGGCCAGGCACTGCGCGAACGTCATCGCGGCCGCCTTGCTGGCCGAGTAGTCGATCAGGGTCTTGTTGCCGCGCAGCCCGTTGATCGACCCGGTGATGACGATCGCCCCGTCGTCCGGGAGGTGCCCGAGGGCCTCCTGGACCGTCCAGAAGAGGCTGTGGACGTTCACCCGGAACGTGCGGTCGAGCTGCTCGGTGCCGATCTCGCGGACGTCGTCGACGGGCTCCTGGGTGCCGTGGTGCAGGACCAGCACGTCCAGGCCGCCGAGCCCCTCGGCCGCGCGTCCGACGACCTCGCGGGTGTGGCGCTCGTCGGCGAGGTCGCCGCCGAACGTCAGGCAGCGGCGGCCCTCCTTCTCGACCAGTCCGGCGGTGTGCCGCGCGTCGGCGTCCTCCTCCAGGTAGGTGATCGCGACGTCGGCGCCCTCCTTGGCGAAGGCGACCGCCACCGCGCGGCCGATGCCGGAGTCGCCGCCGGTGATCAGCGCCCGCCGCCCCGCCAGCAGGCCCCGGCCCTCGTAGCCGCGCATCTCGTCGCGCGGACGCGGGTCCATCTTCCCCGTCTCGCCCGGATAGGACTGGCTCTGGCCCGGAGGGCTGCCCACGATTCGTCACCTCGCTTGGTCCGTTCCCGTTCCGCCCCCGCCGGACGGGAGCGTTCCCGTTCCGGCCTCGCGGGTGGTCCGTCCGGCCCTTCCCTTCTCCGGGGAGCCGTAACTCCGGAACGAAAAGAAATGCGGGGCCGCGCGTCCGTTTCACATCGACACGCGGGGAAGGGCTCGCAGTGTCCGTGCCTCATCCGACGGGAGAACCAGGAGGCGAGCAGCATGCCGAACCCGCAGCAGCCCGAGATCCGGCGCTCGGAGCGGACCTCCGTCACCGACGAGCCCGCGCCGGAGGCCACCGATCCGAAGTCGACCCGCTCCAAGGGCCACGCGCACGGCACCGACAAGGGGGGCAAGGGAGGCGGCGAAGGCGGCGGGACGCCGCCCGACCAGCGTCCGCCGCACCCCGACTAGCGGTCAGGGGACCTCGGTCTGCGGGCTGTAGCCGTCGTCCTCGCCGCCCGGCGCGTCCGCCTCGGCGACCGCCGGGTCGGTGGGGCTCGGCGTGTGCTCGTCGGCGAAGTCCGCGTCGGTCTCCTGCGGCGCGCCCTGCTCGGCCCGCCGGTCGGCGAGCGGCTTGTCCTGGTCGTTCTTGCGGTCGGCCATGGCCGGGCACTACCCGGCAGATCACGGGCATAACGCGCGGCCGCGCAGTGCGCGGCGGTTGGTTTGCGGCGGCGGTGGACGGTTAGCAACACCGCTGACGCGAAGGGAGCCGATGGTGCCGACCGTCCAGACGAAACCGCGGGCCGACGAGGCGCCGCCGAACCGGGCGACGGTCTCCGACACGCTCCGGATCGCCGGGACGGTCCTCGTCCCGGCCGTCGCGCGGGGCGTCCTCGCGCGGCGCCCGCGGGTCGTGGCGCTGGCCGAGGCGCTGCGGGCCGACCGCCGGGCCGGACGGCTGCTGCGGCGCCTGCGCGGGCGGTACGGGCCCGGGCCGCTGCTGCTGGCTCTGCCGGGACGCTCGTTCGCCCTGGTCCTGTCGCCGCGCGACGTCGAGCGGCTGCTCACCGGGTCGCCGGAGCCGTTCGCGCTCGCGACGAAGGAGAAGCGCGCCGCCCTCGGCCACTTCCAGCCGCACGGCGTGCTGGTCTCCCGCGGCGCGGAGCGCGCCGACCGCCGCCGGTTCAACGAGGAGGTGCTCGGCACCGGCGAGCCGGTGCACCCGCACGCGGGCGCGCTCGTCCCCAAGATCCGCGAGGAGGCCGCCGGGCTGGCCGGCGCCGTCGCGCTGGCCGGGCGCCTGGACTGGGCGGACTTCCGGATGGCGTGGTGGCGGATGGCGCGGCGGGTCGTCCTCGGCGACGCCGCCCGCGACGACTCCGAGGTGAGCGACCTGCTCACCACGCTGCGGATGGACGCGAACTGGGCCTTCGCGCATCCGAGGCGCAGGCGGACGCGGCGGGAGTTCTTCCGGCGCCTGAGCCGCTACCTCGACGACCCCGAGCCGGGGAGCCTGGCCGGGCTGATGGCGGGCGTCCCCGCGTCCGAGGCCACCGAACCGGCGGACCAGGTGCCGCAGTGGCTGTTCGCCTACGAGTCCACCGCCCTGGCGGCCTTCCGGACGCTCGCGCTGCTGGCGGCCCACCCCGAGCACGCCGAGCGGGCCAGGCGCGAGGCCGAGGCGGGCGAGGCCGACATGCCGTTCCTGCGGGCGTGCGTCCTGGAATCGCTGCGCCTGTGGCCCACGACGATGACGATCCTGCGCGACAGCACCCGTCCGACCGAATGGGCGGGCCGGACGCTGCCCACCGGGACCGGCTTCCTGATCCACACGCCGTTCCTCCAGCGGGACGAGGAGAACCTCCCCTATGCCGACTTCTTCGAGCCCGGCGTCTGGCTGGACGGGACGGCCGAGCGCGACCGGGCGGTCGTGCCGTTCAGCGATGGCCCGGGGAAATGCCCTGGACGGCACCTGGCGCTGCTCTCGGCGAGTCATTTCCTCGCCGTCCCGCTCCGCGACTTCGACCTGCGGCAGGACGCCGGGCTGCGCCTTTCCCGCGACCGGCCGCTGCCGCGCACGCTGAGCCCGTTCCGGCTGGGCTTCGACGCCCGCCCCCGGTGACGCTCCGGATGCGGTTTCGGCCGATCGGCTGGCTATGCTCGTCGCGTGGGTGAGCAGACCGGAAAGTCGACGCGGGTCCATGACGTCTACGCCCGGGTCAGGCAGGATCTCCTCGCCGCGCACTACCGGCCCGGGCAATGGCTCCGGCTCGCCCCCTTCCAGCAGGAGTTCCAGGTCAGCCTCTCGGTCGTCCGGGAGGCGTTCTCGCGGCTGGCGGCCGAGGGGCTGCTGGAGTCGGTCGCGCTGCGCGGGTTCCGCGTCCGCGAGCTGTCGGGCGACGACCTGCAGGACCTCACCGACGCGCGCATCCACATCGAGGTGCTCGTGCTGCGGGAGTCGCTCGCCAACGGCGGGACGCAGTGGGAGGCCGACCTGCTCGCCGCGCACCACGTCCTGGAGCGCACCCCGATCCGCGCGCCCTCCGGACGCGGGGTGAACCGCGAGTTCATCCCGGTGCACGCGGCGTTCCACCACGCCCTCCTGGCGGGCTGCCGCAACGGGCGCCTGCTGATGATCGCCCGGGAGCTGCGCGACAACGCCGAGCTGTACCGGATGTGGAGCCCGGTCGTCGACCAGAGCGGCCGGGACATCGCCTGGGAGCACCGCGAGCTGACCCGGCTGGCGCTGGAGCGGGACGTCGAGGCGTGCGCCGACCTGCTCGCCCGCCATATCGACCACACCCGCCAGGCGCTGCTCGGCGGGCGCGCGGGCGACGGCGAGGTCAGCGCAGAGCGGTCCTGACGATCTTGCCGGACGCCGTCCGCGGCAGCACGTCCGGCCAGTGGAACACCTTCGGGATCTTGTAGTCGGCGAGCGCGCCGGAGCAGAAGTCGCGGAGCTCGTCCGGGAACGGGGCGCGGCCCGGGCGCGCCACCACGAACGCGGCCACGGTCTCGCCGAACACCTCGTGGGGGACGCCCGCCACGGCCGCCTCGACCACGTCGGGATGCCGCGCGATGACCGCCTCCACCTCGGCCGGGTAGACGTTGATGCCGCCGCTCAGGATGACGTCCTTGGAACGGCCGACGACGGTGAGGTAGCCGTCCCCGTCGATCCGCCCGAGGTCGCCGGTGCGGAGCCAGCCGCCGGGGAGCAGCGCCTCGCGCGTGTCGTCCGGGCGTCCCCAGTACTCGGTCATGACGCTCGGGCCCCGCTGCTGGATCTCGCCGACGGTCCCGGCGGGGCGTGGGACGCCGCGCTCGTCCGCGATCCGCAGCTCGACCAGGGCGCACGGCCGTCCCGCCGACCCCGGGTGCGCCGCCGCCTCGGCCGGGCGGAGCACCGCGCCGAGGCCCCCGCCCTCCGTCAGCCCGTAGGCGTGGCCGATCTCGACGCCCGCGCGCCGGTAGGTCTCGAAGAGCGCGGGCGGGACGGGCGCCGACCCCGAGCCGAGGTAGCGGAGGCTGCTCAGCGCGTCCGGGGAGAAGCCGGGGTGCCGGGCGAGCAGGGCCAGCATCGCCGGGACCGCCATGAAGACCGTGGGCCGCTCCGTCCGCAGGACATGCAGCACCCGCCCCGCGTCGAAGCCGCGCTCGACGAGCACCTGCCCGCCGGTGGCCAGCGCGGGCTGCAGGCTCGTGAGGACGCCGCCGGTGAAGCTCAGCGGCGACACGATCAGGTGCCGGTCGTCCGGCGTGAGGTCCAGCGCGCGGCGGGAGTTCTCCGCGGTCGCGGCGAACGCGCGGTGGGTCAGCACCGCGCCCTTGGGCCGCCCGGTGGTGCCGGACGTGTAGAGCAGGGCGATCGTGTCCTCCGGTCCCGGTAGGACGGCGGAGATCGGCGCGGCCGGGCCGCCGGCGAGGAGGTCCTCGACCGCCGCGACCGGCACGCCGGACGGCAGCGCGTCGAGGCCGCCCGCCTCGCCGACGAGCAGGCACGGCGCGCAGTCGTCCACGACGACGGCCACCTCGGCGGCGCTCAGCCGGGGGTTGAGCGGGACGAACACCCCGCCGAGCCGGGTGACCGCGAGGAAGGCGACGACCATCTCCGGCCGGTTCGACACCGAGACGCCGACGCGCCGGCCGCGCCCGACGCCGCGGGATTCGAGCGCGCGGCAGGCGCGGTCGACGCGTTCGGCCAGGTCGGCCCACGTCCAGGAGCCGCCGTCCCAGGTGAGCGCGGGAGCCGCGGGCCGCAGCCGCGTCCAGCGTGGAAGCCACTCGGCCGGGCATGTCAGGTCCATCGAGAAACTCCCGTCACAGCTCTTGCGGGCGATCGGTGATTCCAATAATAATCGATGATATCTGGATCATCGATCATGTCACCATAGCGAGGAGCGCACATGACCGACGTGGCGAGGGTCGGGCCGCTACCGCCCCACGCGCGCACGGCACGCCAGCGCGAGCTGCTGGAACCCGTGCTCGGCCCGGCGGCGGCCAACCTCTTCAGCACGGTCGTGCGCAACGAGGAGCTGTTCGAGGCCTGGCTGCCGTTCTGCATGAAGCTGCTGCGGCGGTCCGCGCTCCCCCGCCGGGAGCGCGAGCTGGTCATCCTGCGGACGGCGGGCCGCCGCCGCGTCCCCTACGAGCTGGCGCACCACGAGCGCATCGGCGCCCGCGCCGGGCTCACCGCCGCGGAGATCGCCGCGGCCCGGGACGGCGGCGACGCGGGCTTCGCCGAGCGGGAGCTGACCCTGCTGCGCGCGGTCGACGAGCTGCTCGACGCGGACCGGTTCACCGCCGGGACCTGGTCGGGGCTGCGGGCGCACTACGACACGGCCCAGCTCGTCGAGCTGCCGATGCTCGTCGGCCACTACGCGCTCCTCGCGATGCTGCTGAACGGCCTGGAGGTCCCGTTGGACGAGAAGGAGGACGCGTGAGGGTCGCGGCGCTGCGGGGGCGGCTGGTCCTGATGTCGGGCGCGGGCACGGTGGACGTCGCCGAGGCCAGCGCGGGACGGTTCGGCCCCGACCCCATGGACGCCTACCGGAACTGGGACGAGTTCCGCGCCTGGGCGGCCGACGCCGAGCTGGGCGCGGCAGCGGACTGCGAACCGCGCGAGCTCACCAACCCCGTCCCGGCGCCGACGCAGGTGTTCGGCGTCGGCGCGAACTACCGCGACCACGTCGAGGAGGCGGGGGCGTCCCCGACCGCCGTCCCGCTGATCTTCACCAAGTTCCCGAGCTGCCTCGCGGGGCCGTTCGAGGACGTCCCGCTGCCCAGCCGCAAGGTCGACTGGGAGGTCGAGCTGGTGGTGGTGATGGGACGCCGCGCCGAACGCGTCGCGGCCGCGGACGCCTGGTCCCACGTCGCCGGGCTGACCGCCGGGCAGGACATCTCGGAGCGGGTCGTCCAGCTCACCGGCGACCACCCGCAGTTCTCGATGGGCAAGTCGTTCCCCGGCTTCGGTCCGGTCGGGCCGTCCGTGGTCAGCGTCGACGAGTTCGCCGACCCGGACAACCTGGAACTCGGCTGCGCCATCGACGGCGTGGTGATGCAGAAGGGCCGGACGGAGAACCTGATCTTCTCCGTCCCGGACCTGATCGCCTACCTGTCCGGCATCTGCCCGCTGCTGCCGGGCGACCTGATCTTCACGGGGACGCCCGCCGGGGTGGGCGCGTTCCGCAGGCCCCGCCGGTTCCTCGGGCCCGGCGAGACGCTGACGACCTGGGTGGAGGGCGTGGGCGTGATGCGCAACGCGATCACCGCGGGCCCGACCTACGTGGCACGCGAGGAGGCGCGCCATGCCTGACCCGTCCGGGCTGTACGACGTCGGCGGGATCCTGCTCCCCCGGCCGTTCAAGATCCGCCGGTTCGGCCACTTCGGCTACAACACCGACCGGCTCGACGAGTCCCTGCGCTTCTTCACCGACGTCCTCGGGTTCCGGGTCACCGACGAGGCCGACCTGTTCGAGTCGGTGCCGCCCGGGGCGCGGGCGAAGGCGGAGGCCGTCGTCACCGACCCGCGGATGTACTTCACCACGCACGGCTCCGACCACCACGCCCTGCTCCTCGCGCACCGCACCTTCGGGACGTTCAACCGCAACGACCGCTACGCCCCCGACAACACGCTGAGCCAGATCACCTGGCAGGTCGGCGGGCTCCGGGAGGTCGCGGAGGCGGTCGGGTACCTGCGCGAGCGCGGCGTCCGCATCGGGCGGGTCGGCCGCGACATGCCGGGCAGCAACTGGCACGTCTACTTCCTGGACCCGGACGGCAACACGCTGGAGCTCTACTACGGCATGGAGCAGATCGGCTGGGGCCGCAACTCCAAGCCGCGGGCGATGCACGACCGCGCGTTCGACCGGGCACCGGAGCTGCCGCAGATGTCGGAGGCGGCCGAGGTCCGCGAGGCGCGGGAGCGCGGCGTCGACGTCGACTCCGGATGGCGCCCGGACGAGGCGCACCTCGACGAGCGCTACGACGTCGAGGGCGTGCTGCTGCCCCGTCCGTTCAAGGTGACGAAGCTCGGCCCGGTCTCGATGTTCACCTCCGACCTCGACGGGATGCTCGCCTTCTACACCGGCGTCATGGGCTTCGCCGTCACCGAGACGGCCGCCGTGGACGGCCGCCGGGTCGCGTTCCTGCGCCACGGCGCCGAGCACCACAGCCTGGTGCTCGCGGACAAGGCGCTGCGCGAGCGGCTGCGGCTCAGCCCGCACACGTCGAACCTGGCCATGGGCATGGAGGTCGGGACGTACCGGCAGCTCCGCGACGCCGTCGCCTTCCTCACCGAGCGGGGCTTCGAGCGCCGCGACGACCTCCCGGCGGACCTGCACCGCGGCATCGACCTCGCGGCCTACTTCACCGCGCCCGACGGGCACCTGGTGCAGCTCTACTACTACATGGAGACCGTCGGGTGGGACGGCCGCCCGCGCCCGCGCGACCAGCGGCGGGACGTCTGCGGCCCGTGGCCGGAGACGCTGGAACCGCTCAGCGACACCTACGCCGACCAGACCTTCATGGGCCCGCTCGGATGAGCGCCGTCGCGATCGTCGGCGCCGGCCCGGTCGGCCAGACGCTGGCGCTGCTGCTCGCCCGGTACGGCGTCGGGAGCGTGCTGGTCGAGCGGTGGGGCGCGCCGTATCCGCTGCCCCGCGCCGTCGCCCTCGCCCACGAGTCGCTGCGGACGCTGCGGCTCGCCGGGTTCGACCGCCCCGACCTGCTGGAGCCGTGGGGCCTGGACGGGCAGGAGTTCGTCTTCCAGGACGCCGCCGGGGAGGTCCTGCTGCGGACGTCGTTCGCGCAGGAGTCCGAGTCCGGGCACGCGCAGATGTACGCGTTCTCGCAGCCGCTGCTCGAAGCGGAGCTGGCGGACCTCGTGTCCCGCACGCCCGGCATCGAGGTGCGGCGCGGCTACTCGGTCTGCGGCATCGAGCAGGGGCCGGACGGCGTGCGCCTGACGGCCCGCGAGCACGACGGCATGGACTTCGTCCCGGACGGCCGGGAGCTCGCGATCGACGCCGCGTACGCCGTCGGCTGCGACGGCGCCAACAGCACGGTCCGGGACCTGCTCGGCCTGCCGCTCGACGCCGACGACTTCCAGCGCCGCTGGTTCGTCGTCGACGTGGACCCGCGTCCGGGCACGGTGGTCAGGCCCTACGCGGCGCAGCACCTGGACCCGTCCCGGCCCACCACGCTCATCGCGGGCGGCCCCGGCCGCCGCCGCTTCGAGTTCATGGTGATGCCCGGCGACGACGCCGACGCCATGGACACCGACGAGACCGCGTGGCGGCTGCTGGAGCCGTGGGGCGTCCACCCGGGCAACGCGGACCTGGTGCGGCACGCCCTCTACTCCTTCGCCGCCCGCGTCGCCCCGCGCTGGCACCGGGGGCGCGGCGTGCTCGCGGGCGACGCCGCGCACCAGATGCCGCCGTTCCTCGGGCAGGGCTTCAACTCCGGCATCCGCGACGCCGCCGGCCTCGCGTGGCGGCTGGCGCTGCTGGCCCGGGGCGCGACCGCCGACCTGCTCGCCGGCTACACGGTCGAACGGCACGGGCAGGTCCGCGAGATCCTCACCGAGACGGTCGCCGCCGGACGGCTCATCTGCGAGACCGACCCGGATCTGGCACGCCGCCGGGACGAGCGGATGCGGCGCCGCGGCGCCGAGGTCAGGCCCGGCAAGGCCGGCTGGCCGCTGCGGTGTGGAACGCTCCGATCCGGCGATCCGGCGGCCGGGACGCTGGGCCTCCAGGCCCGCGTCCGGCACGCCGGGCGGACGGCGCTCCTCGACGCCGCGACCGACCCGCGCGGGCCCGTCCTGCTCATCGCGCCGGGCCTGCCGTCCCCGGACCTGCCCGCCGCGCTGCGGGCGCGCTGGGCCGCCGTCGGCGGGACCGTCGCCAGGCTCGGCCCCGCCGACGGGGCGCCGCACCTGTTCGCCGACGTCGACGGCGACTACGGGCGGTGGTTCGCCCGCCTGGGCGCGGCGGCGGTCCTGGTCCGTCCCGACTTCTACGTCTTCGGGTCCGGCGCACGCCTCGCGGACGTGCCGCGACTCCTCGGCGACTTCCTCGCCGCCACCGGGACGGACACTGCCGTGCCGCCCCTCCCTCCGGATCCTCGGGAGCAGCAAGATGCCGTCAATTCGTAACGCCTGGGCCGTCTGCGCGGCCGCCGCCCTCGCCGCGGCGCCGCTCGCCGCGTGCGGCTCGTCCGACTCCGGCTCCGCTTCCGGATCCGGGAAGGACACGACCATCCGCGTCGAGGTCGGGCCCTCCTACTGGGAGACGCCGATGCGGATCGCGATCGCCAAGGGCTGGTTCAAGGAGGCCGGATTCGACGTGAAGGCCGTCGAGTACGGGCCCGAGTCGTCCATCCCGCTGGTGCTGAACGGGCAGGCCGACGTGGGGGTGACCGGCCTCGGCACGGTGATCACGCACGCCGCGAAGGGCGTCCCGATCAAGGCCGTGGCGGGCCAGCTCGTCGAGGGCGAGCAGCGCGACCAGCAGCTCGCCTCGGTCGTCGCGCGCAAGGGCAGCGGCATCCGCGGCGTGTCCGACCTGGCCGGACGCAAGGTCGCGAGCAACGAGCTGAAGGGCCCGTCTGCGGCGCAGGTCGTCCGCCGGACGAACGAGGCGGGCGGCAAGGGCGACGCCATCACCTGGGTCGCCGTCCCGTTCCCGGGGATGGTCGAGGCCATGAAGCGGGGCGACGTCGACGCCGCCGTGTCGGTCGCGCCGTTCACCGACCAGCTCCTCGCGGCCGGGGGCGCCTACATCAGCAAGGTGTCGCGGGCGGGCACGCCGGTGCCGGTCTACTTCGCGAAGAAGGACTTCCGGCAGAAGCAGGCCGCGAAGGCGGACGCGTTCATGAAGGTGCTGGACCGCGCCTACGCCTGGGCCAACGAGAACCGCGACGAGGCGCTCGCCGAGTTCGCGAAGACCGCGAACATCCCGCTGAAGGCGGCGCAGGCGCAGCCGAAGATGAAGTGGCAGGCGGCGTTCGACGAGAAGGCCGTCACCGGCAACATCGACGACATGCGCGCGGCGGGCTACCTCAAGGGCTCGATCGGCTACGCGGAGCTCGTCGCGGCCCCGCCGAACGCGGGCTGAGCCGGTGACCGGCACGACGCTCGCCCCGGCCCGGTCCGCCCGGGCCGGGGGCGGGGCCGCGCGGCGGCCCGGCCGCGGACGCGCCGTCCTCGCCCCGGCCCTGCTCGGGGCCGCGCTGTTCGGCGGGTGGCAGCTCGCGGCGGCGGCCGGGGCGACGCCCGGCTCGCTGCCCTCCCCCGCCGACCTCGCGGCCTACCTCGGGGAGTCGGTCCTCAAGCCGGGGTTCTGGAGCGCCGCCGGGTCGACGATGCTGTCGTGGACGGCGGGGTTCGCCGTCTCCGTCCTCGTCGGGTGCGCGCTCGGCATGCTCGCCGGGCTGAACGGCGCGGTCGACCGGCTGCTGTTCCCGGTCGTCGAGTTCTTCCGCCCGATCCCGTCGATCGTGTACCTGCCGCTGGTGATCCTCGTGGCGGGCACCGGACGGCTCTCCGTCGTGGTCCTCGTCGCCGGGGGCGCCGTGTGGCCGGTGCTGCTGCAGACGGTGGCCGGGGTGCACGACACCGACCCCGTCCTGCGCGACATGACCCGCGCCTACGCCTTCACCCGCCGCGAGCGGATGCGGTGGTGCGTCCTGCCGAGCGCGGCGCCGTTCATCGCCACCGGCGTGCGGATCAGCGCCACCATCTCGCTCGTCGTCGTGGTCACCACGGAGCTGGTCGGCACCGGCAAGGGGCTCGGCGGGGTGATGTCCACGGCCTACCAGACGGGGAGCTACGTCGTCCTGTTCGGCACCGGCCTCGCCGCGGCGGTGCTCGGCGTCCTGATCGACCAGGCGCTCGGCCTGCTGGAGAAGCGCGCCCTGCACTGGCACGCCGCCCACCGGGAGGGAGCCCGATGACGCGCCTGCTCGCACGGACGGCCGCCTACGCGGCCCTGCCGCTGGCCGTCCTCGCGGCCTGGTGGTACCTGACGCGGGGCGGCGAGTCGCTGTACTTCCCGCCGCCCGGCGCGGTCTTCGCGCGGTTCAGGGAGAACTGGCTGTTCGCGCTCGTCCCCGAGCACGTGGTGCCGAGCCTCGCCCGCATGTTCTCCGGGCTGCTGCTCAGCGTCGCGGTCGGGGTCGCGCTGGGCGTGGCGCTCGGCATGAGCGACCTCGCGCACCGCGCCGCCAAGCCGTGGCTGACCCTGCTGCGCTCCGTCCCGGGCCCGGTCGTGGTGGTGACGTTCCTCGTCCTGTTCGGGACGGGCTCGGCCGGCAAGGTACTGATGATCGCGTTCGTGTCGGTGTTCCCGGTGCTGCTGAACACCATCGACGGCGTCCGCGCGGCCGAGCCCGTCCTGCTGGACGTCGCCGCGTCCTACCGGCTGAGCCGGTGGGAGCGCGTCACCCGCATCGTGCTGCCCGGCGCGCTTCCGCGGATCAGCGTAGGCGTGCGCACCAGCGTGGCGCTGGCCTTCATCGTGATGATCGTCAGCGAGTACTTCGGCGGCTCCGACGGGGTCGGCTACTTCACCCGCGACTCGGCCTCGGGCTTCGCGATCCCGGACATGTGGTCGGGGATGCTGCTGCTCGGCCTGCTCGGGATCGCCGTCAACGTCCTCGTCGCGCTCGCGCAGCGGCGGGCCCTGCGCTGGTACGCCGGGGCCAGGGCCGCCGCCAGGAGCTGAGCCGCCAAGAGCCGAGAGGAAAGAACCCGCAATGCTCGAAGTCGAAGGACTCGGCCACGTCTACCGGACGGCCTCGGGAGAGGTGGAGGCCGTCCGGCAGGTCGACCTCACGGTGGCCGAAGGGGAGATCGTCACGCTCGTCGGACCGTCCGGCGCGGGCAAGACGACCCTGCTGCGCAGCCTCGCCGGGCTGCTCCCCTACTCGCGCGGCGAGGTGCGGCTCGGCGGCGACGTCGTCCGGTCGCCGCACCCGGACATGGCGCTGGTCTTCCAGGACTACACGCGGTCGCTGATGCCGTGGGCGACCGTCCGGCAGAACGTGCTGCTGCCGATCCGCAAGAAGGTGCGGTCGCGGGCGGAGCGGGACGCCCGCGTCGACGCGGCGCTCGCCGAGGTCGGCCTCGCCGACGCCGCCGACCGCTACCCCTGGCAGCTGTCCGGCGGGATGCAGCAGCGCGTCGCGCTGGCCCGCGGCCTCGCCTACCGGCCGAAGCTGCTCCTGTTCGACGAGCCGTTCGCGTCCGTGGACGCGCAGACCCGCGCCGACCTGGAGGACCTCGTCCTGAACGTGTGCGCGCACCTGCGCATGACGGCGCTGTTCGTCACCCACGACATCGACGAGGCGGCCTACCTCGCGGACCGCATCGTCGTCGTGTCGCACCGGCCGTCGACCGTCCGCGCGGTGCTGGAGGTCGACCTGCCGCGCCCGCGCGACCAGGTGGCGACGAAGTCGCTGCCCGCCTTCGCCGAGCTGCGCTCGCGCATCTTCCCGCTGCTGCGCGCCGAGTCCGCGGAGGTGACCGCGTGACCGCCGGGTTCGCGGGCCGGATCGGCCGCACCACCCGCGAGTCCCGCCCGTCCTGGCCACGGGAGCCCGAGGCGCCGCCGGGAGCGCCGAACATCGTGGTCGTCCTCGTCGACGACCTCGGCTACAGCGACGTCGGGCCCTACGGCTCGGAGGTGGACACCCCGCACCTGGACTGGTTGGCCGGGCGGGGCGTCACCATGACGAACTACCACAGCGCGCCGGTCTGCTCGCCCGCGCGGGCCGCGCTGCTCACCGGGATCAACCCGCACCGGGCCGGGTACGCGTCCGTCGCCGACCACGACCTCGGCTTCCCCAACACGGCCGTGGAGATCGCCGACGACGTCGTCACGCTGCCCGAGGAGCTCCGCGCGCACGGCTACGCCACCCTCGCCGTCGGCAAATGGCACCTGACCAGGGGCGGGCTGATGAACGACGCGGCGTCCCGGCACTCCTACCCCCTGGCGAAGGGGTTCGACCGCTACTACGGGACCATGGAGGGCCTGAACAGCTTCTTCCATCCCAACCGCCTGATCCGCGACAACTCGGTGGTGGAGGTGGACGACCGGGGCGACGGCTACTACCTGACCGACGACCTCACCGACCAGGCCATCTCGATGATCAAGAGCGTGCGGGCGAGCGGCACGAAGCCGTTCTTCCTCTACTTCTGCCACCAGGCGATGCACGGGCCGCTCGGCGCCAAGCCCGCCGACCTCGCGAAGTACCGCGGCCGCTACGCCGCCGGATGGGACGAGACCCGCCGCCGCCGGTTCGCGCGGCAGCTCGAACTGGGCCTGTTCCCGCCGGGCACGGAGCTGCCGCCGGACGAGCGGCGGGCCCGGCACTCGGTGCTCCCCTGGGCCGACCTCGGCCCGGACGAGCAAGAGCGCTACGCCCGCTACATGGAGGTCTACGCCGCCATGGTGGACAGCATCGACCAGAGCCTCGGCCGGCTGATCGCCACCATCGAGGCGCTCGGCGAGCTGGACGACACGATCATCGTGTTCACCTCGGACAACGGCGGCACCATGGAGGCCGGGCCGGACGGCACCCGCAGCTACTTCAGCCAGTTCCTGCGCATGCCCGGCCTGCCCGCCGCGTGGGACCGGGACGTCGCCCGCGACCTCGACCTGATCGGCGGCCCGCGCGTGATGCCGCACTACCCGCGCGGCTGGGGACGGGTGTCCAACACCCCGTTCCGGCTGTACAAGGCGCACACCTTCGCGGGCGGCGTCCGGGTGCCGTTCATCATCGCGTGGCCGGGGGCGTCCGAGGCGCGGCGCGGGCTGCGCGGCCAGTTCCAGTACGTCACCGACGTCGCCCCGACCCTGCTGGAGCTGGCGGGGGTCGGCCGTACCACCGAGCGGGCGGGACGTCCCGTCCAGGAGCCGGACGGGGTGAGCTTCGTCCCGGTGCTGACCGACCCGAAGGCGCCCGCGACCCGGCGCGAGCAGTACTCCGAGTACGGCGGGGAGCGCGGCTTCTATCGCGACGGCTGGAAGATCCTCACCACCCACGACCCCGGCACGCCCTACGACGACGCCGAATGGGAGCTGTACCACGTCGACAAGGACCCCACGGAGTCCCGCGACGTCTCCGCGCAGTACCCGGAGCTGCGCGCCGAGATGGCGGCGGCCTGGGAGGACGCGGCCGGGCGCAACCAGGTGTTCCCGCTCGACGCCGGGGAGGGCTACCGGGGCGTGGCGCGCCGCCCGTCCGACGAGGCGATGGCGCGCCCGACCCGGATCCTGCCGGGGACGTTCACGCTGGAGCGCTACCGGTCCGCGCGGCTGATCGCGCTGCGCTCGTTCGAGGTCCGGATCGAGATCGGCCACCACGGCCCGGACGACGCGGGGGTGCTGCTCGCCCACGGCGACCAGGGCGGCGGCTACCAGCTCCACGTCGAGGACGGCCGGCTCGCCCTCGCCTACAACGCGTTCGGCCGCCTGCACGAGTTCGACGCCGGGCGGATGCCGACCGGGCCGGTCACGCTCGTCCTGCGGGCGGAGGCCGCGCCGGAGTTCGGGTGGTCGTTCGCGGTGGACAGCACGGCCGGGACGGGTTCCGTGCCGATGCTCGCCGCGACGGACCCGCTGCCCATGCTCCTCGTGCTGGCGCCGTTCTCGGGCATCGACGTCGGGATCTGCCGGGGCGGCCCGGTCCACTGGGGCCTGTACGAGCGGCACCGGACCTTCCCGTACACCGGCGCGCTCCGGGCGGTCACCTACCTGCCCGGCGAGCGCGCCGACTACGACCCGGCGGCGCTGTTCGACCTGACGGTCAGCGCCGCGCGCTTCGAGGACTGAGGAGCCCGACGACAGTGCTGCTGTACGAGCACATCGAGAACGGGGCGCGCCGCCGTCCCGCCGACCCGGCGCTGGTGTGCGGCGGCCGCGCCACCACCTACGCCGAGCTGGACGCGGCGGCGCGGCGGATCCGCGCGGTCCTGGCCGCGACGACGGAGCCGGGCGACCGGATCGCCGTGCTGTCGGACAACCGGGCGGAGTTCGTCCAGCTCCTGTTCGCCGTGCCGGGGGCCGGGCGGACGCTCGTCCTGCTCAACCCGCGGTCCGGCCCGGCCGAGCTGGCCGACGCGGTCCGCCGGTCGGGGGCCCGCGTCCTCGTGACCGAGCCCGCCTTCGCGGACGGCCTCGCGGCGTGGCGCGGCAGCGTGCCGCTGCGCGAGGTGGTCTGGATGGACGCCGCCCCGGACGGCTCGGCCGACCCGGACTGGGCCCGCTGGCTGGACGCCGACCCGGTCGACGCCTGGCCGGTGCTCGACGACGCCTCGGACGCCTGGCTGATTTACACGTCCGGGACGACGGGCCGCTCCAAAGGCGTGGTGCTGTCCCACCGGGCCGTGTCCGCCGCGGCGGCCGGGTTCCTGCTGGCACTGCGGCCGCGCGGCGGGATGCGGATGCTGATGCCGTTCTCCCTCAGCCACGTCACCGCGCACGCCGCCGTCGCCGTCTTCGCGGCCGGGGGGACGCTGGTGCTCCAGCGGCGCTTCCGCCCGGCCGACTACCTGCGGGCGATCGGGGAGCACCGCGTCACGATCGCCGCCGTCGCGCCCGCCATGCTGGCCATGCTCCTCGCCGAACCCGAGCTGGAACGGGCGGACCTGGCGAGGCTCGACGTGCTGTTCTACGGCTCTTCGCCGATCAATCCCGACCTGATCCGCGCCACCATGCGCGCGTTCCCGGGGGTGAGCCTCGTCCAGGCGTACGGGCAGACCGAGTCGACCGGGGCGGCGGTGTGGCTGGACGCCGAGGCGCACCGGCGCGGCGCGGACGGCGAGGAATGGCTGCTCGGCTGCGCCGGGCGCCCCGGCCCGCTGGTCGGGATGCGGCTCGTGGACGAGTCGGGCCGCGACGTGCCGTCCGGCGTGCCCGGCGAGGTGCTGCTCCGCGCGGACCAGGTCATGTCGCGCTACTGGGACGACCCGGAGTCCACCCGCGCGGCGCTGTCGCCCGACGGCTGGCTGCGCACCGGCGACGTGGGCGTCCTGCACGAGTCGGGGGTGCTGCGGCTCGTCGACCGCAAGAAGGACCTGATCATCTCCGGCGGCGAGAACGTGTCGAGCGTGGAGGTGGAGAACGCGCTGCTGGCCCATCCGGACGTGCGCGAGGCCGCCGTGGTCGGCGTGCCCGACCCGGTGCTGGGCGAGGCGGTGTGCGCGGTCGTCGTCCGCCGCCCGGGGTCGTCGCTGGACGAGGACGCCGTCGTCGCGCACGCCCGCGCGGAGCTGGCGTCCTACAAGAAGCCGCGCATCGTCCGCTTCGTCGACGCGTTGCCCCGCAACGCGGCGGGCAAGGTACTCAAGCAGGAACTCAGGCCGAGGCGCTGAGGCTTGCTACCCTGCCCGATATAGACTATCTCCTGCATAAGATGTGGGGCGACGATGCGGCTGACCCAGTACGCGCACGGTGGCGGATGCGCCTGCAAGATCCCTCCGGGTGAGCTGGAGGAGGTGGTGGCGGGCCTGGGCGGGCGGCCGGACGCCGACCTGCTCGTCGGGCTCGACTCCGGCGACGACGCCGCCGTCGTGCGGATCTCCGGCGGCACGGCGGTGGTGGCCACGGCCGACTTCTTCACCCCCGTCGTGGACGACCCCTACGACTGGGGCCGGATCGCCGCCGCCAACGCGCTCTCGGACGTCTACGCGATGGGCGGCCGCCCGCTGGTCGCGGTGAACCTGCTGGCCTGGCCGCGGGACGTGCTGCCGTTCGACGTGGCCCGCGAGGTGCTGCGCGGCGGGCTCGACGTCGCCGTCCTCGCCGAGTGCCACGTCGGCGGCGGGCACAGCGTGGACGACCCCGAGCCCAAGTACGGGATGGCGGTGACCGGCGTCGCGGACGCCGACCGCCTGCTGCGCAACGACCGGGGCCGTCCGGGCACGCCGCTGTCGCTCACCAAGCCGCTCGGGCTCGGCGTGCTGAACAACCGGCACAAGGCCACCGGCGAGGTGTTCGAGCAGGCCGTCGCCATCATGACCGAGCTCAACCGCGACGCCGCCGCGGCCGCGCTGAAGGCCGGGGCCGTCTGCGCGACCGACGTGACGGGGTTCGGGCTGCTCGGGCACCTGCACAAGCTGGCCCGCGCCTCGGGCGTGTCCGCCGTGGTCGAGGCCGCCGCCGTCCCCTACGCCGACGGCGCGCGCGAGGCCGTGCGCGACGGCTACGTCAGCGGCGGGACCAGGCGGAACCTCGACTGGGTCGCCCCGCACACCGACTTCGGCTCGGCCGACGAGGAGACCCGGCTGCTCCTCGCGGACGCGCAGACCTCCGGCGGCCTGCTCGTCGCCGGGGAGGTGCCGGGCGCGCCGGTCGTGGGCGAGCTGGTCGAGGCCCGCGACCACAGCCTGCTCGTGCGGTAACGGAACAGCATTCGATCGGGGGTTCGGCATGCGAACAAATCCTCCGGGAGGTGCCAGTTGGTCGGTCGGCGGGCGGAAGAGGTTCCGGGACGGTTGAACCCCTGGGCGGCGCTCGCGCTCTTCGGCGCGGTCGCGTCCGCGGGGCTGCTCTGGGCGAAGTGGTGGCCGTACACGGAGAAGGTCGGAGGGCTGCTGGACGTCCCCGAGTGGCCGGGCGGGTCCGTCCTCGACAAGGCGGGTGACCCGGGCGCGGGTCCCACGCTGTCCGGCGGCTGGGAGTTCACCCGCGCCTACTTCACCTCGGTGTGGAAGGCGATGGTCGTCGGGCTGGCCGTCGCGGCGGCGGTGGAGGCGCTGGTGTCGCGGCGCTGGCTGCTGCGGCTCCTCGGCGGCGGGCGCGGCCGCTACCGCGACTCGCTCGTCGGCGGGCTGCTGTCGCTGCCGAGCATGATGTGCACGTGCTGCACCGCGCCCGTGGTCACCACGCTGCGGCGGCGCGGGGCGTCCACGCCCGCCGCGCTGGCCTACTGGGTCGGCAACCCGACGCTCAACCCGGCCGTGCTGGTGTTCCTGGCGTTCGTGGCCCCCTGGCAGTGGACGGTCACCCGCCTGGCCGTCGGCGCGCTGCTGGTGTTCGTGGTGACCGCGCTGGTCGGCAGGCTCGCGCCGGACGGCGCCGACGCGCCGGCGGCCGCCGTCCCCGAGGCCGACGACGACCTCGCGGCGCGCGCCGCGCCGCGCCGGTTCGGGCGCGCGCTGCTGCGGATGTCGGTCACGCTCGTGCCGGAGTACCTCGTCGTGGTCTTCGCGATTGGAGCGTTCCGGGGCTGGCTGTTCCCGCTGGACGGGTCGGCCGCCGAGTGGGGCGTGCTCGCCGTCGTCCTCGCGGCGGTGGTGGGGACGCTGGTGGTGATCCCGACCGCCGGGGAGATCCCGATCGTGCAGGGGCTCACGCTGCTCGGCGTCGGAGCGGGCGCCGCCGGGGCGCTGCTGATCGCGCTGCCCGCGCTGAGCCTCGTGTCGATCGTCATGGTCGGACGCGCGCTCAGTTGGCGGGTCACGTTCGCGATGGCGGCGGCCGTCGCCGGCTGCGCGCTGCTCGCGGGGGCGCTGCTCTGGGCGATCACCTAGCCCGGCGGGGCGTCCGCGCCGGACGGGTCGCTCTCGGCGGCCCGCTGGAGCTGGAGGCGGCGCATGCGGCGGCGGCCGGGCAGGAACAGCGCGGGCACGACCGCCGCCGCCAGCGCGCAGGTCGTGGTGAGGAAGACGTGGTTGTAGGCGTCCTGCGCGCGGGCGATATCGGTGGCCGTGCGCAGCCCCTCGGGCGACACCGAGCCGAGCGCGGCGACGAGCAGGGCGGCGAGGAACGCGGTCCCGACGGCGCCGGAGATCTGCCGGTTGAGGGCCACCACCGACGACGCCTGCGCGACGAACCGGCCCGGCAGGACGTTCATCGCCGCCACCGTCGTCGGCATCATCGACACGCCCATCCCGAGCCCCTGGACGATCAGCACCAGCAGGATCCAGGAGACGGGCGTGTCGGGCGCCAGCCGGGCCAGCGCCAGCGTGGGCACGGCCATGGCGACCATCCCGGCGAGCACCGGGACGCGGGAGCCGATCCGGTCGGCGAGCCAGCCGCCGAGCGGCATCGTCACCGCGACCGCGACGGCGGCGGGCGACAGCAGCAGGCCCACGTCCCGCGCCGACATGTCCCGGACGACGGAGAACTCGACCGGGAGGTAGGTCAGCCGGGCGTACTGCGCGAGCGCGTTGATGAAGATCACGACCATCGCCGCGGTGAAGACGGGGAAGGTGAACATCCGGAAGTCGATCAGCGGGTCGGCGCGGCGGAGCGAGCGGCGGACCAGCACCGCGAGGGCCGCCGCCCCGGCCGCAGCGAGGGCCAGGCCGCCCGGGGTGAGGCCGTGCTCGGGCACGTGCCGCGACACCAGCACCAGCGTGATCACCCCGGCGGCGGCGAGCGCCCAGCCGCCCCAGTCGAGCGGACGGCGCTCCCGGCCGCCGGTGTCGCGCAGCAGGGCCAGGCCGAGCAGCAGGCCCGCGACCGAGACGGCGGTCAGCAGCAGGAAGATCCACCGCCAGCTCGCCGCGGTCGCCACCCAGCCGCCGACCGGCGGGCCGAGCGCGGGCGCCACCATCGTCGCGATCCCCCACACGCCGAGCGCGAGGCCGCGCCGGTGCGGCGGGAACATCTCGTAGACCATGGCGGTGGCGAGCGGCATCAGCGCGCCGCCGCCGAGCCCCTGCACGACGCGCCCGGCGACCAGCGCGGTCATCGTCGGCGCGGCCGTGCAGGCGACGGAGCCGACCGCGAACAGGCCGATGGACAGGTTGTAGAGGCGGCGCCGCCCCCACCGGTCGCCGAGCGCGCCGACCGCGGGCTGGACGACGACGATCGCGACGAAGTAGGCGCCGATCACCCAGTCCGGGCTGAGCGCGGCGCCCGCGCCGAGGTCGGCGGCGATCGGCGGCAGCGCGATGCCGAGGACGGTGAGGTTCATCGCCACCGCGTAGGTCCCGAAGAGGACGACGCCGGTGACGATCCACGGATAGCGGCGGTCGGCGGCGCTCGCCCTCAACGCTCAGGACCCGCGGATGGTGTGCATGTGAGCCGTCCCGGAGGGATGTCGTAGGAGGTCACTTGGGGGTCACAGGACGTTCGGCATACGAACGTCTGTGCTCGACCTGAACCTAGGCGCATCCGGTCGGCACCGTCAATACCTGTCATACTCTATTTTCTATTGACATACCCGATTTCGTATATGATCCTGGGCCCAGGTCAGCACGCGGGGCCGGGGAGGCGAATCTGGTCTGGTGACCGGCTCGGTCTTCAAAACCGCAGAGGCCCGGACCACCGGGCCTGGCGGGTTCGATTCCCGTCCGCCTCCGCCACGTGAGAGCAGCCACCGGACAGAGGAGCTCAGATGAGCCGCAGGATCACAGTGCTCAGTCCCGAGGGCAGCGCGCCGAAGGCGGACGGGAAGGCGCTCGCCCCCCGTCCCGCCGGGCTCGACGGCCGGACCGTGTTCCTCATCGACGTCGGCTTCGAGAACTCCGGCGACTTCATGGACCAGCTCCAGGCGGCGCTGCGGGAGGCGAGGCCGGGGATCAGGACGGCGGTCGCGCACCTGCGGACGCCGTTCGACCCCGTCCCCGACCTGTACGAGCGGATCAGGGCGGAGGGCGACGCCGCCGTCCTCGGCGTCGGCCTTTGAAGCACGTGCGCGCCGGCGGTCGCCGGCCACGCGACGCGGCTTGAGTCGCAGTACCGCGTCCCCACCGTCTCCGTCCACGCCGAGTCGTTCGCCCGGCTGGTCGCCTCGACCAGCAGGCTGGCGGGCGTCCCCGGGCTGCGGCACGCGTTCGTCCCGGCGCCGGTGCCCGGCCGCACCCCGGCCGAGCTGCGCGGCTACATCGAGGGCCCGGACCCCCTCTCCGGCGAGCAGGTCCTCGGCTCGCTGCTCGACGGCCTGACCCGGCCGCTCAGCGAGGAGGACATGGCGGGCGTCGCGTTCGAGCGGACGCGCGACCGGCTGGTCGGGCCCGACACCGAGGAGAACCTGCAGCGGCTCTTCCAGGAGAACGGCTGGACCGACTCGCTCCCGGTCGTGCTGCCGACCGAGGAGCGCGTCGCGGCGATGCTCGCGGGCACGAGCCACGCGGCGGACGAGCCGGTGGGCAAGATCCGGGCGGCGACGTCGCGCGAGTTCTGGTCCTTCGACGTCGAGCAGGCCGCGGTCAACGCCGTCATGGCGGGGGCCAGGCCGGAGTACTTCCCGGTGATCCTCGCCCTGCTGGCCAGCGGGTACACGGCGCGGCACAGCAGCATCTCGTCCATCGGCCAGATGGTCATGGTGAACGGCCCGATCCGGCACGAGATCGGGATGAACTCCGGGATCGGCGCGATCGGCCCCTACAACCACGCCAACTCGACCATCGGCAGGTCGTTCGGCCTCGGCTCGCAGAACCTCCAGGGCGGCTCGGTGCCCGGGGTCAGCTACGTCGGGACGATCGGCAGCCCCTTCTCCCTGACCAGCATGGCCTTCGCCGAGGACGAGGAGCACAGCCCATGGGAGCCTTACCACGTCCAGTACGGCTTCGCGCCGGACGCCAGCGCCGTGACGGTCTTCGCCCCGGTGCGCTCGCTGATCACCGCGCCGAGCGGGGTCAGGGAGGACTGGCGGGAGCGGGCGTCGGTGCTGTTCGGCGCCCTGCGCGCGGGCGGCGGCGCGGTCCTGCTCGCCGACCCGCTGGCCGCGCGGAACCTCGCCGAGCGCGAGGGCTTCACCGAGAAGAGGGCGCTGATCGAGTGGATCTCCGCCAACGCGCGCATCCCGGCGCGGCGGTGGTGGGGGCAGGCCCTGCAGGACATCTTCTACGGCAACCGCGCCCGTGACGGGGTCGAGCCCTGGGCGACCTACCTCAGGGCCGGACCCGACGAGCTGATCCCGGTCAACGAGCCCGACGACGTCCACGTCGTCGTGGCCGGGGGCCGGACCGTGGCGGTGTGGAGCGTCCTCGAAGGGTGGGCCAACCGCCGCTTCGGCAGCGCGCTCTCCGGCCGCACCCTCGCGATCGACCCCTGGCGATGACCCCGGCTCCCGCCCCCGGACGGAAGGTGAGGACGACAAGGATGAGAGACCACCGACGAAGAGATCTCGGCATGGCGCTCGGCGCGGCCGCCGGCGCGCTGCTCCTGGCCGCGACCGCCTGCGGGAGCGGCGGCGGCTCGTCCGACGGGACGGTGACCCTGCGGATGTACTCGACGACGACGACCGAGCCCGCCTTCAGGAAGCTCATCGACGGCTTCCACCAGAGCCAGTCGAAGATCAGGGTCAGGGCGGAGTTCATCCCGTCCGCGAAGGTCGGCCAGGTCACCACCACGATGATGCAGGCGGGCAACCCGCCGGACGTGATCCCCGCGAGCCCCGGCTCGGGCGGCGGCTCCAACGGCCTGTCGGTGTACCGGCTGGCCGAGGCGAACCGGCTGGCCGACCTGAGCAAGCGGCCCTGGGCGAACGACCTCCCCGCGCTGCTGAAGCCGACGGCTCAATACGAGGGGAAGACCTACAGCCTGATCCTCGGCGTCTCCACGCAGTTCCTGAACTACACGGTCACCGATCTTGAGAAATGGCACGTCCAGCCGCCGAAGACGTTCAAGGAACTGCTCGATATGTGCGCCTTCATCAAGTCGAAGGGCAAGTACATGATGGCGTCCGGCGCCGCCGACATGGCGGGCAACCGGATGCGGATGCAGGTGTTCGCCGCCGCCAACGTCTACGCGACCGACCCCGACTGGGACAGGAAGCGGATCGCGGGCCAGGTGAAGTTCCAGACGACTCCGGGGTGGCGGCAGACCTTCCAGCAGGTCAAGGACATGGTGACGCACGACTGCTACTACCCCGGGTCGGCCGGGCGCACCACGGAGGAGGCGCGCAAGCTCGGCGCGACGGACAAGACCGTCATGGGGATCGGCCCGTCGATCGCGGCGAAGTATCTGACCGTGGCGAACCCCGACCGCAAATGGGCGGCCGCCGCGATCCCCGCCGGAACGACGTCCACGCCGAACCTCCCGCTGGAGGTCTCCGGGATCTCGGCCGCCAAGCGCGGAAAGCACGTGAAAGAGGCGATCCAGTTCCTCGACTACCTCGCCGCGCACCGGGACGTCTATTCCCAGGAGAGCGGCGCCTTCTCCCCCGCGATGATGGCGAGGGGCGAGCTGCCCGACTTCCTCAAGCCGCTCGAACCGCTGGCCAAGCAGGGCCGCTTCACCCTCGCCGCCAGCACCATGTGGCCGCGTGAGGCCCCCGCCCAGGTCGCCTACAAGTACATGACCGGGCTGCACAACAACACCCGGACGGTCGACGACATCTTGAAGGCCATGGACCAGGCTTGGGACAACGGCAAATGACCGAGCGGACCACCCGGAAGACGCCGGACGCCTCGGCCCCGCCGCCCCCGGCGGCGGCCGAGGCGCCCGGCGACCGCGCCGCCCCCGGCGGCCGGTGGCGGCGGCGCCGCGGGGACGGGCCCGCGGGCGGCGCGCGGAAGCCGCCCTGGGCGCTCGCCTTCGTCGGCGTCGTCCTGCTGATCGGGATGCACTTCATCGCCCCGCTGTCGGGCGGCGTCTACGCGTTCACCGACTGGGACGGCTTCAACTCCGCGAACTTCGTCGGCTGGGACAACTTCCGCGAGATCATGGACTCGCAGGTGCAGCGCAACGCGCTGCTCCACACGTTCGTGCTCGCCGCGTGCTACCTGGTGCTGGTCAACGTCGTGGGCCTGGTGCTGGCCCTCGCGCTGAACCGGACGCTGAAGTCGCGCAACGTCCTGCGGACCCTGTTCTTCGCGCCCGCCGTCCTCAGCCCGCTCGCCGTCTCCTACATCTGGCAGTACATGTTCACCTACGACGGCGCGATCAACCGGATGCTCGGCGGGGTCGGCCTGGACTCGCTGCGCCACGAATGGCTCGGCGACCCGTCGACGGCGATCTGGTGCGTGCTCGTCGTCATGGTCTGGCAGCACTCCGGCCAGGCGATGATCATCTATCTCGCGGGGCTGCAGGGCGTCGCCGACGAGCTGGAGGAGGCGGCCGTCATCGACGGCGCGCGGACGTGGATGCGGCTGCGGCGCGTCACGCTGCCGCTGCTCGCGCCCGCGTTCACCATCGTGTCCACGCTGATGCTGATCTCCGGGCTGCGGGTCTTCGACCAGGTGTACGCGCTCACGGGGGGCGGCCCCGTGTACTCGACCGAGACCCTCGCGACGCAGGTCTACCAGCAGACGTTCGTCGAGGGCAGGTTCGGGTTCGGCGCGTCCATCGCGATGGTGATGACCGTGCTGATCTCCATTCTGGGAATCGCCAACATGATGTATCAGCGACGCCGGGAAAGGCGGTTGTAAATGGGTGCCTTCCGGTACACCTCACGGTCTTTCGTCCGCGAGCTGGTGATGATCCTGGCGGCGATGCTGTTCGCGCTGCCGTTCTACTTCCTGATCGCCATCTCGCTGAAGAGCGACCAGCAGCTCACGCTCGAACCGCTCAAGCCGCCGCTGGCCGACCCGAACTGGGGCAACTACGCGGACGCCTGGTCCAGCGGCGGCACGACCGGCGGAATGGGCCGCGCCTTCCTCAACACGGTGATCATCACGGTGGGCAGCGTGGTCTGCCTGGTATTGGTGTCGTCGCTGACGGCGTACGTGATCGCGAGGCGGACGTCGAAGCTGAGCAACGGGCTCTACGTGCTGTTCGTGATCGGGTTCATCATGCCCGCGACGCTCGGCCTGGTGCCGGTCTACGTGGTCATGCGCAGCGCGGGCCTGCTCGCCACCTACCACGGGATCATCATCCTGCACACGGCGGGAATCCTGCCATTCGCGGTGTTCCTCTACGTGGGTTTCATCCGCGCGCTGCCCGCGGAATACGAAGAGGCCGCGCAGGTGGACGGCGCGGGAATGCTCCGCACCTTCTTCAGGGTCGTGATCCCGCTGCTGCGGCCGATCACCACGACCGTGGCGATGCTGTCCGGGCTGATCGTATGGAACGACTTCTTCCTCGCGCTCATCTTCATGAGCGGCAGCTCGATCGGGACCTTGCCGATCGCGCTGAACTCCTTCGTCAACGAGAACTACACCCAGTGGAACCTTGTGTTCGCGGGGGCGACAATCGCCATTCTCCCCGTGCTCGGCGTCTTCATCGTCGCGCAGCGGCAGTTCGTCCGGGGCTTGGCCGGCGGAATCCGAGGCTGAATATGGGAACGATCGACATTCGCGGGCTGGGCAAGGTGTACCCGGGCGGGACGCGGGCGCTGCGCGACCTGAACCTGGAGATCGCGGACGGCGAGTTCATGATCTTCGTCGGGCCGTCCGGCTGCGGCAAGACGACCGCGCTCCGCATGATCGCCGGGCTGGAGACGATCGAGGAGGGCGAGATCAGCATCGGCGGCACCGTCGTGAACCGGGTGGAGCCCCGCAAGCGCGACGTCGCCATGGTGTTCCAGAACTACGCCCTTTATCCGCACATGAGCGTCTACGACAACATCGCCTTCCCCCTGCAGTGCGAGGGCAGGCGCAAGCAGGAGATCAAGGAGCGGGTGGAAGAGGCCGCCCGGCTCCTCGGCCTCGGCGAGCTACTGAAACGCAAGCCCCGCGCGCTGTCGGGCGGGCAGCGGCAGCGGGTCGCGATGGGGCGGGCGATCGTCCGCAAGCCGCAGGCGTTCCTGCTGGACGAGCCGCTCTCCAACCTGGACGCGAAGCTGCGCATGCAGATGCGGGCCGAGCTGTCCACCGTCCAGCGGACGCTCGGCGTCACCACCGTCTACGTCACCCACGACCAGGTCGAGGCCATGACGATGGGCACGCGGATCGCCGTCATGCGCAACGGGCTGCTCCAGCAGGAGGGCACGCCCGAACTGGTGTATGAGCGTCCCAGCAACATGTTCGTGGCGACGTTCATCGGCTCGCCCGGCATGAACCTGCTGAGCTGCCCGCTGGTCGCCGACGGCCCGGACGACCTGCGCTGCGTCGTCGGCGACGAGCGGATACCGGCGCCGCGCGAGCTGCACGGGGCGCTGCGGCGCTTCGCCGGGTCGGAGATCGTCGTCGGCGTCCGTCCGGAGAAGCTCACCGACGCGCCGCGCGCCGCGCCCGGGGACGCCGCCGCGCGGCTGCGCGGCGAGGTGACCGTCGTGGAGATGCTCGGGCACGAGCGGCTCGTCCAGGTGGAGCTGCCCGGACGGCCGGTGGTCGCCGACCCCGGGGCGACGGACGGGGTCACCGTGTACGCGCGGTTCTCCCCCGCGTCCGCGGTGAAGCCGCTGGAGACCGTCGACATCCCGGTGAACCCGGCCGACCTGCACTTCTTCGACCCCGAGACCGGTGAGGCGATCAGATGAGCGACGACTTCGAGATCCTCGTCGCGGGCGGCGGCGTGGCCGGGCTGACCGCCGGGCTGTTCGCGGCCCGCGCCGGGCGGCGGACCGGGCTGCTGCTCGGCGACGACATCGGCGGCGGGCACCTGATCAGCGTCGGCCGCATCGAGGACTTCCCCGGCTTCCCGGAGGGCGTCCCCGGCTACGACCTGTGCCCGATGATCCAGGAGCAGGCGCAGGACGCGGGCGTCGAGTTCGTGGCGAGCGCCCTCAAGGGCCTCGCCCCGGCGGGCGGCGGCTGGACGGCCACCACCGGCGACGGCGAGGTCCGCGCCGGAGCCGTCGTCGTCGCGACCGGGTCGGCCCTGCGCGAGCTCGGCGTGCCGGGCGAGGCGAGGCTGCGCGGGCACGGCGTCTCGACCTGCGCGACGTGCGACGGGCCGCTGCACCGCGGGAAGGCCGTCGCCGTCGTCGGCGGCGGCGACTCGGCGCTGCTGGAGGCGCTGGAGCTGACCAACCACGTGGAGCGGGTCGTGCTGCTGCACCGCGGCGAGGGCCTCGCCGGGCAGCGCACGTACGCGAGCCGCGTCCTGGAGCACGCGTCGATCGAGGTGCGCGGCTCGACCGAGGTCGAGGAGATCCTCGGGGACGCGGTCGTGGCGGGCGTCCGGGTCCGGCACACCGGCACGGGCGAGACGGCGGACGAGCAGGTCACCGGCGTGTTCGTCTATGTCGGACTGCGCCCGCGGACCGACGTGCTGCGCGGCCTGCTCCCGCTCGACGGCGACGGGCGCGTCCCCACCGACGGCGCCATGCGCACCGCCCTGCCCGGCCTGTTCGCCGCGGGCGACATCAGGTCCGACTCGGCCGCGCAGGCGGTCGCGGCGGCGGGCGACGGCGCGACCGCCGCGCTCGCCGCGCACCGGCACCTCGCCGACCCGGACCGTCCGTGGCCGGTCCCCGCCGCCTCTTAGAAGGAGTACGCACATGGCCATCAGCGTGCACGACCCGCGCGGCTACCCGCCCAAGGTGGAGGGACGGTCCCTCGCGCCCCGGCTGGACACCCTCGACGGCAAGGTCCTCTACCTGGTGATCGCGCCGTTCGACAACACCGACGCGTTCATGGAGCGGCTCGCGGGCTGGTTCGCCGAGCACCGCCCGGAGGTCGAGACGCGGATCGTCGCCACCGAGGCGTTCGGGCAGGACTCCCCCGCGCTGCGGGCGGAGATCGAGGCGTCCGGCGACGCGGCCGTCGTCGGCCTCGGCCTTTGAAGCACCTGCGCCCCGACGGTCGTCGGGATAGCCGCGGAACTCGAACGCGCCGGAGTGCCCACGGTGGGCGTGCACTCCAAGCAGTTCCGCAGGATCGCCTCCAACGTCGCGAGGACGAAGGGCATGCCGCGCATGCGGCAGGCCTACCTCCACGGCGCGATCTCCGGGCGGTCCGCCGCCGAGCTCACCGGGTTCATCGAGGCGACGGACGCCGTCACCGGCCGCCCGTTCACGACCGAGCTGCTCGACGCGCTGACCGGGCGGCTGGACGAGGAGGACGCCCGGGGCAGCGCGTACGTGCGGACGGCGCGGCAGTTCGTCGAGGCCGCGGACGAGGCGGCGGCGCACGCGCTGTTCGCCGCGAACCGGTGGACGGACGGCCTCCCGATCGTCCTGCCGACGGCGGAGCGGGTGCGGGAGATGCTGACCGGCACGTCCCGCCGTCCGGACGAGGTCGTCGGGCGGCTCGCGCCCGCCAGGTCGCGGGAGCGGTGGGAGTTCACCGTCGAGAAGGTCGCCGTCAACGCGGTGATGGCCGGTGCGGGGCCGGAGCACTTCCCGATCGTGCTGGCGCTGGCGTCCAGCGGGGTCACGGCGCGGATGAGCAGCCTGACGTCGATGGCCGCCATCGCCATCGTCAACGGCCCGGTCAGGCTGGAGGCGGGGATGAACGCCGGCATGGGCGCGATGGGCCCCTACAACAGGGCCAACGCGGTCATCGGGCGCGCCTACGGGCTGCTGTCGCAGAACCTGCAGGGCGGGTCGGTGCCCGGCGAGACGTACATGGGCACGCTCGGCAACAACTACGCCTACACGGCGACCTTCCCGGAGAACGAGGAGGACTCGCCGTGGGAGCCGCTGCACGTCCAGCACGGCTTCCGCCCGGACGAGAGCGCCGTGAGCCTGTTCCTCGGCGGCTGGTACACGATCTCGGGCGCGAGCCCGCGCCGCCGCCACTGGGAGGAGATCCTGCGCGGCGCGCTGCGGGCCTGCGACCCGGCGTTCGCGCCGCTCGTGGTGATCGACCCGTCCGCGGCGAGGGACTTCGTGGAGGCCGGGTTCGCCGGGAAGGACGACCTGCGCGGGTGGCTCGCCCGCAACGGCCGGATGTCCGCCGACGAGTACTGGTCGAACGGCGTGGTGCGGGCCGTGCTGCGGCCGCGGGCCCTCGCCGGGGAGGAGCCGCTCGCCACGAAGCTCAAGGCCGCCGGCGCCGAGCCCGTCGAGATCTACGCGGCGGGCGACATCAACGTCGCGGTCATCGGCGGCGGCACCGCGAGCGCGTCCAAGCTGATCGCGGCGCGGTACGAGACGACCGTCGCGGTCGACCCCTGGCGCTGAGGGAGGACGGCCGATGACCGCCGGGACGCCGTCCGCGCGGCGTCCCGGCGGTCTCGGCCGCCTCCGGTCAGCGCGGGGCGGCGTCCCAGGACTCGTCCATGGCCTTGAGGATGTCGTCGACGGTCCGGGTCTTGTTGTAGAGGCCCGCCATCATCTTGTAGGCGGCGAGCGCCGGGGCGTCCGAGGGCCACATGGTGCCCGCGCCGAGGCTGTACTTGCCCTGCTTGGCCAGCGGCTCCAGCGGCTTGAGGAAGCCGGGCAGCTCGCCGCGCGCCATCTGGGCGGGCGAGAAGGAGCCGGTCGCGGTGGCGAACTGGTCGAGCCGCTGCGCCACGAAGTCGAGGAACTTGATCGACTCCTTGACGTGCTTGCCGTGGGCGGCCACCGACATCGCGCCCACCTCCAGGGGGAGCGTGCTGCTGCGCCGCCCCGGCACCGGGATCGCGGCCCACTTGCGCTTGGGGTTGCGCGCGGTGACGTAGGTGGACGCGGTCGACGGCCCGATCCCCATCGTGGCCTTGTCCCCCTTGATCTGGAGGTTCT
The DNA here is from genome assembly GCF_001552135.1 of Actinomadura chibensis NBRC 106107. Lineage (GTDB taxonomy): Bacteria > Actinomycetota > Actinomycetes > Streptosporangiales > Streptosporangiaceae > Spirillospora > Spirillospora chibensis. The sequence goes on from NZ_BCQP01000015.1 coordinate 99,708, forward strand.
TGCCCTCCTCGGTGGTGCGGCCCGCGCCGCCGGGGTAGTAGCAGTCCGCGTTGATCATGTCCACGACCTGCTGGAAGGTCTGCCGCCAGCCCGGTGTGGTCTGGAACTTGACCTGTCCTGCTTCGCGCTTCTTGTCCCAGTCCGGGTCGTCGCTGTAGACGTTGGCGGCGGAGAAGGACTGCATCAGCATCCGGTTGCCCGCCGGGTCGGCGGCTCCCGGCACCAGCGCGTACTTGCCGTGCTTGCGGATCTCCCCGCAGAGTTTCAGCAGGTCGCCGAACGTCGCGGGCGGCTTGAGCCCCCACCCCTTCAGCTCGTCGACGGTGTAGTCCATGAACTCCGTGGACACGCCCGTGACCAGGGCGTAGACCTTCCCCTCATAGGTGACGGTCGGGGCCAGCAGCGGCGGCAGGCCCTTCGTCCACGGCTTGGCGCTGAGATCCTTCAGGCGGTGGGCCTTGGCGAGCTTGTAGAGCGGCAGCCCGGTGGCGCCGCCGCCCGATCCGGGCGAGATACCGAGGATGTCGGGCGGGTTGCCCGCCTGGATCTCGGTGGTCGCGGCCGGGCCGATCTTCGGCGCCGGCATGTACCGCACCGTCATCTTGACGCGCGGCGCGTTGGCGTCGTTGAACTCCTTGACGAGCGCGTCGAGCCCGGTCTTGACCGCCGGGGACGCGTACATCCGCAGCGACGCGTTCCCCGAGCCGCCGCCGGAGCCGCCGCACCCGGCGGCCGCCGCCGTCAGCGCGCAGGCCCCGGCGATCCAGGCGAGCCGCCGCGCGCGGCCCCGCCCGCCCGCGCGGAAACCGAGCCGTTTGCCGTCCATGGGTGGTCCTCCTTCGTGCCGGTTGCCTGTCACGGGCGCGCACGCCCTCCGGGCTCAGCGCCACTCGTCGACGGACACGGTCCGGCCGGACAGCGACCGGTCCAGCTTCGTGCCGTTGGCCATGCCCTCAAGGACGCTCCAGGCGGCGGCGCTCCGGCCGCCGACGACGATGACGTGGACGTCCTCGGGGACGTTGATGCGCACCTGCTCGTCGGGGTCCGCCGCCAGGTAGCTCGCCCAGGGCTCCTCCCCCGCGCGGGCGCGGTAGCCGAAGAACAGCTCCTGGAGGCCGTGGCCCCACCAGCTCCGCGCGCTCATCCGCCCGGTGTCGGAGATGAACTCGATGAGGTCTTCCTTGCGGGCGAACCCCTGGTGCTCGACGAGGTTCTGCGCGGCCAGGGGGTCGAGCAGCAGCACGACGCCGCCGCTGGCCCGGGTGGCGTTGAAGATCCGCCGGGCGGCGTGCTCGCGCCAGTCGGCCGCGATCCCGCCCGATGTGATCATGGTGCGCACGCCGCGGAAGATCGTCGCGGTGCTGTCGCCGGGCGCGAAGCCGTGCTGGACGTGGTACGGCTCCCAGGGGCTGCGCTCCTCGTTCTCGGCGATCGTGAGGTTCGTGAACGAGAACGGGTTGCCGATCGAGCCCATGTAGCTGATCCCGGGCGCCGAGCCGCCCTGCAGGTTCTGCGAGCCGATGCCATAGGCGCGCCCGATCGTGGCGTTGGCCCGGCTGTAGGGGCCGAGCGCGCCGATCCCCGAGTTCATCCCGATCTCGTCGCGGATCGGGCCGTTGACGACGACCGCCTCCGACATCGAGGAGATGCTGCTGTGCCGGGCGGAGTAGCCGCTGCCGAGCAGCGCGAGGATCACCGGGAAGTACTCGGGCCTCGCCCCGGCCATCACCGCGTTCACGGCGGCCTGCTCGACGGTGAACTCCCAGTAGTCGCGGGTGGACGCGGCCCGGAGCCTGCCGACGACCTCGCCGGGGGCGCGGCTCGTCCCGGCGAGCATCGCCGCGACGCGCTCCTCGGTGGGCAGGACGATCGGCAGCTTGTCGGTCCAGCCGTTCTCCAGGAAGAGCTCGTGCAGGTCGTCCTCGGTCGCGGGCTCCAGCAGCCGGGACCGCGCCTGCTCGAACGTCGCCCCGGCCATGTCGGCCTCGTCGAGCGGCCTCGTCAGCCCGTCGAAGAGGTCCCGGGAGAACGGGTTGCCGGAGACGGGGTTGTCGCCCTCGACGTATCCGCGCAGCTCGGCGGACGTGCGTCCGGGCACGGGCGAGGGGACGAACGCGTGCCGCAATGTCGGGACGCCCGCGAGGCGGCTGGTCGAGGCGACGAGCCGCGCGAACGCGTCCGCGTGGACGGAGACGGTGGGGACGCGGTACTGCGACTCAAGCCGCGTGGCGTGGCCGGCGACCGCCGGCGCGCAGCCGCTTCAAAGGCCGACGCCGAGGATCGCGGCGTCCCCCTCCGCCGCGATGCGCGCGTACAGGTCGGGCGCCGGGTCGAACGGCGTGGACAGGTGCTCGGTCACGGTCGTGATGTCGGGCCGGTGCTCGCGGAGCGAGGCGCGGAGCTGGTCGATGAAGTCGGCGGAGTTCTCGAAGCCCGCGTCGACGAGGAAGACGGTCCGCCCTTCCAGGCTCTCCGGCCGCGGGGCCAGCGACTTGCCGCCGACCGTCGGCGCGTTGCCCTCGGGGTTGAACACCGTGATCTTTCCGGCCATGACGGCCCCTCTCCGCGCCGCGATCGTGGCGATCCGGCGTTCGGGTTCAGGACGAATGTTCGGATAGTTGATTGTGTGCGCAGGTGTTGAGGTTGTCAACAGTCATAATGGGCGAATCGGGAGGCGGCGGCGACGTGCGGAGGGAGCACGGATGTTTGTGATCCGAACACGACTCCCCCATGATGAGCGGATGACAGTGCCCGACACCGCGCCGGACGGCACCGGGCGCGCGGACGACCGCACGGACGACCACACGGGCGACCGGCCTGGCGACCACACGGGCGACCGCGGGGCGCACTTCGTCCAGTCCCTGGAGCGCGGGCTCAACGTGATCAGGGCGTTCGACGCGTCCACGCCGCGGCTGACGCTCAGCGAGGTCGCCCGCGCCACCGGCCTCACCAGGGCCGCCGCGCGCCGGTTCCTGCTCACGCTCGCCGACCTCGGCTACGTCCGCACCGACGGGCGGATGTTCTCGCTGACGCCCCGCGTGCTGCGGCTCGGCTACGCCTACCTGTCGGCGCTCTCGCTGCCCGACGTCGCCGAACCGCACCTCGAACGGCTGGTCGCGATGATCCACGAGTCGTCGTCGGTGTCGGTGCTGGACGGCGACGACATCGTCTACGTCGCGCGCATCCCGACCTCGCGCATCATGACGGTCGCGATCAGCGTCGGCACCCGCTTCCCCGCGTACGCGACGTCGATGGGCCGGGTGCTGCTCGCCGGGCTGCCCGACGCCGAGCTGGACGACCGCCTCGCCCGGGCGGCGCGGCGCCCGTTCACCGAGCGGACCACCACCGACCCGGCCGCGCTGCGCCGCGAGATCAACCGCGTGCGCAAGCAGGGCTGGGCGCTGGTCGACCAGGAGCTGGAGGACGGCCTGCGCTCGATCGCGGCGCCGATCCGCGACGCCACCGGCGCGGTGATCGCCGCCGCCAACGTCTCCACCACGGCGGGCCGGGTGCCCGCCGCGCGGATGCGCCGCGAGCTGCTGCCGCTGCTGCTGGACGCCGCCGCCAGGATCGAGGCCGACCTGCGCGCCGCGCGCAGCTGACCGGCCGCCACCCACGCGGGAGGACGCGGACCATGCATGTGATCGCCACCGCCGGGCATGTCGACCACGGCAAGTCCACGCTGGTCAGAGCGCTGACCGGGATGGAGCCCGACCGGCTGGAGGAGGAGCGCAGGCGGCGCCTCACCATCGACCTCGGGTTCGCCTGGACGAGGCTGCCCGGCGCGGGCGAGGTCGCGTTCGTCGACGTCCCCGGGCACGAGCGGTTCGTCGCCAACATGCTCGCCGGGGTCGGCCCGGCGCCCGCCGTGCTGTTCGTCGTCGCCGCCGACGAGGGCTGGATGCCGCAGAGCGCCGAGCACCTGGAGGCGCTGGACGCGCTCGGCGTGTCCCACGGCGTGCTGGCGGTCACCCGCTCCGACCTCGCCGACCCCGCCCCGGCGATCGCTGAGGCGCGCGAGTGGATGGCCGACGGGACGCTGCGCGACCTGCCCGCCGTCGCGGTCAGCGCGACCACCGGCGCCGGGCTCGACGACCTCCGCGCCGCCCTCGCGGACCTGGTCGCGGGGCTGCCCCGGCCCGACCCCGAGGCGCCCGTCCGGCTGTGGGCGGACCGGTCGTTCTCGGTGCGCGGCGCCGGGACGGTCGTCACGGCCACGCTCGGCGCGGGCACGGTGCGGGTGGGTGATGAGCTTCTCAACACCGAGGGGCGGGCCGTCCGGGTGCGGGGCATCGAGGCGCTCGGCGAGCGCCGGGACCGGGTGGCCGCCACCGCGCGGGTCGCGCTCAACCTGCGCGGCGTCGACCGCGCCGCCGTCCCGCGCGGGCTGCCGCTGCTCACGCCCGGCGCGTGGCGGACGGCGGCCGAGGTCGACGTGGAGCTGCGCCCGACCTCGTCGGCAGCGTTGCCGGAGCGGCTCGTCCTGCACATCGGAACGGCGGCCGTGCCGTGCCGGCTGCGCCCGCTCGGCCCGGCGCACGGGCGGCTGCGGCTGGACCGCCCGCTGCCGCTGCGGTACGGCGACCGCGCCGTCCTCCGCGACCCGGGGCGCCGCCGGATCGCCGCGGGGCTGCGCGTCCTCGACGTCGACCCGCCGCCGCTCGCCCGGCGCGGCGCGGCGCGGGCGCGGGCCGCCGAGCTGTCCGGGGTGCGGACGGCGGCGGACGTCGCCGCCGCCCGGCTGGCCCGCGGCCTGCTGCGCGGCGCCGACCTCGCCGCGATGGGCCTGCCCGCGCCGGGCGCGCCCCGGCACGGCGACTGGTGGACGTCCGACGAGCGCTGGGCCCGGTACGCGGCCGACCTCGCCGAGGCGGAACGGCGGCACCGCGCCGACCATCCGCTGGAGCCGGGGATGCCGGTGGCGGCGGCCGTCCAGCGGCTCGGCCTGCCCGACCCCGCGCTGGTGCCCGCGCTCGCCGCCGACGCCGGGCTGGACTGCGCCTCCGGCCTGCTCGCCCCGCCCGGGCACGTGGCCGCGCTGCCGGGCGCGCTGGACGAGGCCGTGCGGTCCCTGGAGCGCGAGCTCGCCGCCGCCCCGTTCGCCGCGCCGACCGCCGGCCGCCTCGCCGAGCTGGGCCTCGGCAACGCCGAGCTCGCCGCCGCCGAGCGGCTCGGCCGCCTGGTGCGGGTCGCGCCGGGGATCGTCCTGCTGCCCGACGTGGACCGCCGCGCGCTGGACGTCCTGAAGGCGCTGCCGCAGCCGTTCACGCTGAGCGAGGCCCGGCGGGCGATGGGCACGACGCGGCGGGTGGCCGTCCCACTACTGGAGCTGCTGGCCGCCCGCGGCCTGACCCGGCGCACCACCGACGATGGGCACGAGGTCACCGGGTAGCGCTGATCCGCCGCCGTCTGGACGCGCCGTTCTGCTTTCTATAGAGTGTTTTCTATGGAGGCGTCGGTGAGCTGGACGGTCGACGGCGAGCGCCGGTCGCTGGTCGTGGACACGCGGACCACGGTCCTGGACGCGCTGCGCGAGCGCCTCGGGGCGACCTCGCCGAAGAAGGGCTGCGACCACGGCCAGTGCGGGGCGTGCACCGTCCTGCTGGACGGCCGCCGCGTCCTCGCCTGCCTGGCCCTCGCCGTGGCCTGCGCCGGAGCGGAGATCACCACGGCGGCCGGGCTGTCCCCCGGCGGCGTCCCGCACCCGCTGGCGCGGGCGTTCGTCGACCACGACGGCCTCCAGTGCGGCTACTGCACCCCCGGCCAGATCTGCTCGGCGGCGGGCATGCTCGCCGAGGCGGCGGACGGCGCGCCGAGCCACGCCACCGCGGACCTGGCGGCCCCCGTCGTCCTGGACGACGCCGAGATCCGCGAGCGGATGAGCGGGAACCTCTGCCGCTGCGGCGCCTACCCCGGCATCCTCGCGGCGATCCGCCAGGCGGCCCGATGAGGCCGTTCGACTACGAGCGGCCCGCCGAGCCGGACGCGGCGGTCGCGGCCGTCGCGGCACGGCCGGACGCGGTGTTCCTCGGCGGCGGCACCAACCTGGTCGACCTCATGAAGCTCGGCGTCGCGGACCCCGGCCTGCTGGTCGACGTCACCGGCCTGCCGCTCGACCGGATCGAGCGGCTCCCGGCCGGGCTGCGGATCGGCGCGACCGTCCGCAACGCCGACGCCGCCGCCGACCCGGACGTCCGGCGGCGCTACCCGGTGCTCGCGCGGGCGCTGCTCGCCGGGGCGTCCGGGCAGGTGCGCAACATGGCGACCGTCGGCGGGAACCTGCTGCAGCGCACCCGTTGCTCCTACTTCCAGGACACGACCCTCCCCTGCAACAAGCGCGAGCCCGGTTCCGGCTGCTCCGCGCTGCACGGCCACACGCGGCATCACGCGATCCTCGGGGCGTCGCGGGGGTGCGTGGCCGTGCATCCGTCCGACATGGCGGTGGCGCTGGCGGCGCTGGACGCGACCGTCCGCGTGCGGGGGCCGGGCGGGGAGCGGGCCGTCCCGGTCGCCGGGCTGTACCGGCCGCCGGACGACGCGCCCGACCGGGACACCGTCCTCGAACACGGCGAGCTGGTCACCGCCGTCGACCTGCCCGCGCCGCCCCCCGGGCGCTCCGCCTACCGCAAGGTGCGCGACCGGGCGTCGTACGCGTTCGCGCTGGTCTCGGTGGCGGCCGTGCTGGACGTCGCGGACGGCGCGGTGCGCGCCGCGCGGATCGCGTTCGGCGGGCTCGCGCACCGGCCGTGGCGGGCGCTGCGGGCCGAGGCGTCGCTGGTCGGCGCGCCCGCCGACGAGCGGTCCTTCCGGGCGGCGGCCGACGAGGAGCTGGCCCTCGCCCGGCCGCTGCCCGGCACCCAGTTCAAGGTGCCGATGGCGCGCGGCGCGCTGGTCGCGGCGCTGCGCGAGCTGAGCGCGCCGGACGCGCCATGACCGGCGCGCCACCGGTCGAGGAGCCGGGCGTCGCCGCGGTCGGCGCGCCCGTGCCGCGCCTGGAGGGAGCGGCGAAGGCCGCCGGGACCGCGCCCTACGCCGCCGACCAGCCGGTGGCGCGCCCGCTCCACCTGGCGGCGGTGACGTCCACGGTCGCGCGGGGCCGGATCACCGCGATCGACACGGCGGCCGCGCTGCGGCTGGACGGCGTGGCCGCCGTCCTCACGCACGAGAACGCGCCCCGGCTGGCCGCCGGGGCGGCCCCGGAGCTGCGGGTGCTCCAGTCGGCGGCGGTGTCGTTCCGGGGGCAGTTCGTCGGCGCGGTCGTGGCGGCGTCCCCGGAGATCGCCGCGCAGGCGGCCGGGCTGGTGCGGGTGGCGTACGAGGCCCGTCCGCACGACGTGGTGCTGAGCGCGGGACGCGCCGACCTGTACGCGCCCGCCACGGTCAACCCCGGCCTGCCGACCGACACCTCCGTCGGGGACGTCGACGCGGCGCTGGCCACCGCGCCGGTGACGGTCGATCAGACGTACACCACCCCGCTGCAGTACCACGTCCCGATCGAGCCGCACTCCACGATCGCCCGCTGGGGCCGGGACGGCGGCCTCACCCTGTACGACTCCACGCAGGGGGCGTCCCGGACGCGGCAGGTCATGGCGTCCGTGCTCGGCCTGTCCCCCGACCTGGTGGAGGTCGTGTCCCCGCACGTCGGAGGCGCGTTCGGCAGCAAGGTCCGGCCCAAGGCGCACCACGTGCTGGTGGCGCTCGCCGCCCGCGCGGTGCCGGGCCGGGCGGTGAAGTTCGCGATGCCCCGGCGGCAGTCGTTCGCGGGCGCCGGGTACCGGACCGCGACCGTCCAGCGGGTGCGGCTCGGCGCGGACGCGGACGGACGCCTCACCGCCGTCGCGCACGACGCCGTCGCGCAGACCGCGCGGATCCAGGAGTTCGCCGAGCAGACCGCGCTCGGCACCCGCACCATGTACGCGGCGCCGAACCGGCGGACCACGCACCGGCTGGCCGCGCTGGACGTCTCCGTCCCGGCCGTGCGGCGAGGCGCCCGGCATGTTCGCGCTGGAGTCGGCGATGGACGAGCTGGCCGCCGCCTGCGGCGTCGATCCCGTCGAGCTGCGCGTCCGCAACGAGCCCGACCGCGATCCGGAGAGCGGGCTGCCCTACTCCACCCGCGACCTGGTCGGCTGCCTGCGGGAGGGGGCGCGGCGGTTCGGCTGGGCGGGCCGCGACCCGGCGCCGGGCGCGCGGCGGGACGGCGGCTGGCTGGTCGGCACGGGGGTCGCGGCGGCCACGTATCCCGCGTATCCGGGGATCGGGCCGTCCACGGCGTCGGTCCGCGCGCTCGCCGGGCGGCGGTACCGGGTGGAGATCGCCGCCGCCGACATCGGCACCGGCGCGCGGACCGCGCTCGCGCAGCTCGCCGCCGACGCGCTCGGCGTCCCGCTGGAGGCCGTCGACCTGCGGCTCGGCGCCGGCGGGCTGCCCGCCGCCGCGCCCGCCGCCGGGTCGATGGGGCTCGGCGGCTGGGGCTCGGCCGTGGTCGCGGCGGCCCGCGCGCTCCGCGACCGGTACGGGGACGCGCCCGCCGAGGGCGCCGCGGCGGAGGCGGCGGGCGAGGCCGTCCCCGGCGGGGGGAGGTACGCGCTGCACGCGTTCGGCGCCCAGTTCGCCGAGGTGCGCGTGCACGCCGACACCGGGGAGGTCCGGGTGCCGCGGCTGCTCGGCGTGTTCGCCATCGGCCGGGTCGTGAACCCGCGCACGGCCCGCTCGCAGCTCGTCGGCGGGATGGTCATGGGGCTGTCGGCGGCGCTGCACGAGCACGCCGTCATGGACCCGGTCCCCGGGCAGGTGGTCACCCGCGACCTGGCCGACTACCACATCGCCTCGCACGCGGACGTCCAGGACGTCGACGCGGTCTGGATCGACCAGTTCGACCCGCACTACAACGCGTTCGGCGCGAAGGGCGCGGGCGAGATCGGCATCGTCGGGGTCGCCGCCGCGATCGCCAACGCCGCGTACCACGCGACCGGCGTCCGGGTCCGCGACCTGCCCCTCACGGCGGACAGATTCGTGCGCTGACCAGGGCCCTGTTCTCGGCACCGAAATCGTCGACAGACTAGGTGAGGATCTTGTCAACGGAGACTCCAGCGCCCGGGACGGCGGTCGCCGTGCTCGGGCTCGGCGAGGCGGGCGGGCGCTACGCCGCCGACCTGCTGGCCGCCGGTGTGCCCGTCGTCGGCTTCGACCCCGCGTACCCGCCCGGCTCCGGCGGCGCGTCCGCCGCCGGGCCGCGGCTCGCCGGCTCCGCCGCCGACGCCGTCCGCGCGGCCGCGGTCGTGCTGAGCCTCAACTCAGCGAGCGTCGCCGAGCGGGTGGCGCGCGACGCCGTCCCCGGCCTCCGGGACGGGACGGTCTACGCCGACCTCAACACCGGCTCCCCCCGCCTCAAGCAGCGGATAGCGGACGTCGTCGCGCCCACGGGCGCGCTGTTCGCCGACGTGGCGGTGCTCGCCCCGGTCCCCCGGCACGGGCTGCGGACGCCGCTCGCCGCCGCCGGTCCCGGCCGGGCCGGGCTCGCCGCCTTCCTCGGCGGGCTGGACGTCCCGGTCGACGACGCGGGCGCCGAGCCGGGCGCCGCCGCCGCGCGCAAGCTGCTGCGCAGCGTGTTCATGAAGGGGCTCGCGGCCGTCGTCCTGGAGTCGCTGGAGGCCGCCGCCGGGGCGGGCCAGGAGGACTGGCTGCGCGAGCAGATCGTCGCCGAGCTGACCGCCGCCGACGGCGCGCTGGTCGACCGGCTGGTCGACGGGACGCGCCTGCACGCCGCCCGCCGCCTCCATGAGATGCGCGACGTCGCGGAGTTCCTGGCCGAGCTCGGCACGTCCGCCCCGCTGACGAGCGCCGTCGCCGTCCGCCTGGCGGAGCTGGCGGGGGAACCGCGGTGACGCGGGAGGACGGGCGCGCGCGGCCGCGGGCCGCGATGCGGGCGCACCCGGCGCAGGTCGCCGACACGCTGGGCGGGTCGGGCCCGGAGCGGCCCGGCGCGCCGTTCACCGGACCGGGCCGGAGCACCGGCCGCACGGCCGGACCGAGGGAGGGAACCGCATGACCGAACGGCGGATGCTGGTGGTGGGCGCGCACAGCGCCGACTTCGTGTGGCGCGCGGCGGGCGCGATCGCCGCGCACACCGCGCGCGGCGGCCGGGCGCGGGTCGTGGCGCTGAGCTACGGCGAGCGCGGCGAGTCCGGCGAGCTGTGGAAGGAGCCCGCGCAGACCGTGGAGAACGTGAAGCGGATCCGGCACGATGAGGCGGCCGCGGCCGCGAAGGCGGTCGGGGCGGGCTTCGACTGCTTCGACCTCGGCGACTACCCGCTCGGCCTCGACGACGCGGCGGTCACCCGGCTGGCGGACCTGATGCGCGAGTTCGAGCCGCACGTCGTGCTGACGCACCCCGAGCGCGACCCGTTCAACCCGGACCACCCGGTGGCGCACGCCGCGGTGGCGCGGGCCCGGCTGCTGTCCAGCGGCGCGGGGGTGGCGAGCGCGTTCGCGACGACGCCGCCGTCGGAGTTCCTCGTCTTCGAGCCGCACCAGCCGGAGCTGTGCGGCTTCGTCCCGGACACATTCCTGGACATCACCTCGGTCATGGACGCCAAGCGGGAGGCGATGTCGGCGATGGCCGCCCAGCGGTACCTGCACGAGTACTACGGCCAGCGCGCCGAGCACCGGGCCAACCACGCGCGCAAGGTGAGCGGCGACAAGGGCGTCCGGTTCGCGGAGGCGTTCCAGCGCATGACGCCGAAGGTGGTGGACGCCCTGTGAGCGGCGCGACCGCGGCGCCCGCCTCGGCGCTGTACCGGGAGCTGGCCGAGATGGGCGTCGCCACGCTGTACGAGGCGGCGGGCCGGACGGGCCTGGTCGACCTGCCGCTGACCCGCGTGGGCGGCGGCCCGGCGGTGGCGGGCCCGGCCCGGACCGCCGCGTGCGGGCAGGGCGACAACCGCGCGGTGCACGAGGTCATGTCCGTGCTCGCGCCGGGCGACGTCCTCGTGGCGGCGATGCCCGACCCCGCGCCCGTGGCGCTGCTGGGCGAGCTGCTCGGCGTCCAGGCGTCGGTGCACGGGGCCGCCGCCGTCCTCGTGGGCGGCTCCGTCCGGGACGTGGCCGAGCTGCGGGAGCTGGGCCTGCCGGTGTGGGCCCGCTGGGTGCGGGCGACCGGGGCGACCAAGACCGAGCGCGGCCGGGTGGACGCGCCGGTGACCCTGGGCGGGGCGGAGGTCCGTCCGGGCGACGCGGTGGTGCTGGACGACGACGGCGCCGTCGTGGTCGCGGCGGACCGGGTCGGCGAGGTGCTCGCCGCCGCCCGCGCCCGGCTGGAGCGCGAGGCGGCGATGCGCGCCCGGCTGCGCTCCGGCGAACTGAGCTACGACATATACGGGATGCGGTCCGAGGACGCGCGGTAAGGGAGCGGTCCGGCCGCCGGGATCGGGCCCGGCGGCCCCGCTGACCGGCGAAGTCGCGGCGGAAACGGCGGCCGGACCAGGAAAAGAGTCTTGTTCGGTAAACTCTATATACTGTATCCTACAGGGCATTGAGCGTGGCGGATCGGAGCCGCGGGATCGTTCGGCGACGGGCCGGATCCGCGGCGCGGGAGGGAGCCAGCGGTGCTGAGTCACGAGAACAACGAATTGGTGACGCGCGTCGGCCCGGGCACGCCGATGGGCGACCTGATGCGGGAGTACTGGGTCCCCGCCCTGCTCTCCCGCGAACTGCCGGAAAGGGACGGCGACCCGGTCCGGGTGCTGCTCCTCGGCGAGAAGCTGATCGCCTTCCGCGACACGTCCGGGCGGATCGGCCTGCTGCCGAACAACTGCCCGCACCGGGGCGCCTCGCTGTTCTTCGGGCGCAACGAGGACGACGGCCTGCGCTGCGTCTACCACGGCTGGAAGTTCGACGTCACCGGCGCCTGCGTGGACATGCCGAGCGAGCCGCCGGAAAGCGACTTCAAACGCAAGATCAAGCCGCGCGGATATCCGTGCGTCGAACGCGGCGGCATCGTGTGGGCCTACATGGGCCCGCGCTCCGAGCCGCCGCCGCTCCCCGATTTCGAGCAGCTCGACGAGGACCAGGAGAACCGCGAGGTCTTCGCCAGTTACCGCGCGTGCAACTGGCTCCAGGTGCTTGAAGGCGACCTGGACACCTCTCACGTCGGCTTCCTGCACACCGGGCACGGCTCACCCGACGAAGTCGGGGAGGGAACGTTCCTCCAATTCGCCCTTCAGGACCAGGCGCCCCGCTACAAGGTGCTGGACACCGATTTCGGCACCACGTACGGCGCCTACCGCCCGGCGGGGAACGACGACGATTACTACTGGCGCATCGGCCATTTCCTCTTCCCCTTCTACACGATGACCCCGACCGGGGTACTCGGCCTCCGGGTCGGCGTCCGCGCCTGGGTCCCGATGGACGACAACCACACATTGCAATTCAGCGTCGGGCTGAAGCGCACCTATCTCGCGCCGCCCGGACAGCGCGTCGGGATCACCGGGAAACTGCCGCCGCAGAAGCCGAACACGACCGGCTGGCTCGGCCGGTTCCGGCTGGAGCAGGACGCCGACAACGACTACCTCATCGACCGCGAGGCCCAGCGGCGCGGCGACAGCTACACCGGGATCGAGTACATCTCGACCCAGGACGTCGCCGTCACCGAGAGCATGGGCGCCGTCTACGACCGCACCCAGGAGCGGCTCGGCAGCTCGGACATGATGATCATCCGGGTCCGGCGGCGGCTCATCGCGGCCGCGAAGGCCCTCGCGGAGAAGGGCGCCGTCCCGCCGGGGGTGGACGACCCCGAGGTGTACCAGCAGCGGTCCGGCGGGATCGTCCTGCCGAAGGACGCCGACTGGGTGGAGCGCACCCGGAACCTGCGCAAGGCGAGGACCGAGCACCCCGAACTCGACCCCAGCGTCGCCGGCGGCATCTGACCCGGCGCCGGCGAGAGAGGGCGGTCCCGTGATGAACGTGGACGATTACCTGGCCATCCCCTACATCCTGGACGTCGGCGCCGTCCAGGGGCCGGACGGCGAATGGGTCTGCCGCCTGGAGTACGAGGAGCTGCCGGGCTGCGTGGCCGAGGCCAGGTCGCCGTTCGACGCCCTGGACCGGCTTGAGGCGCTCCGCGAGGAGTGCATCCGCAGGCTCGTGCGGGAGGGCCGCCCGGTCCCGGCGCCGCGCGCGGCGGTCCGCGCGCCCGCGGGCCGGGTGGAAGCGGGCGGCTCGTGAGCGCCCGCCACGACGCGGTGCCCTGCATGGTCATGCGGGGCGGCACCTCGAAGGGCGCCTACTTCCTGCGCGCCGACCTGCCCGCCGACCCCGCCGAGCGCGACGGCCTGCTGCTGCGGATCATGGGCAGCCCCGACCCGCGGCAGATCGACGGGATCGGCGGCGCGCACCCGCTGACCAGCAAGGTCGCGGTCGTCTCCCCGGCGGCCGCCGGGGACGCCGACGTCGACTACCTGTTCCTCCAGGTCGGGGTGGACGAGCCGCTCGTCTCCGACCGGCAGAACTGCGGGAACCTGCTCGCCGGGGTCGGCCAGTTCGCCGTCGAGCGCGGGCTCGTCAAGGCCGGCGACGAGCGCACGTCGGTCCGCATCCACATGGTCAACTCGGACGAGCTGGCGGTGTCCACGTTCCCGACGCCCGGCGGCCGGGTCGACTACGGCGGGGACGCCGTGATCGCCGGGGTGCCCGGCGCCGCGGCCCCGGTCGTCATCGACTTCGCCACCGGGGACGCGCCGCCGCTGCCGACCGGGCGGGCCCGCGACGTCCTCGGCGGGGTGCCCGTCACCTGCGTCGACAACGGCATGCCGGTCGTCGTCGTCGCGGCGGCCGACCTCGGCGTCACCGGCTACGAGGACTGCGCCGAGCTGGAGGGGCGGACGGAGTTCCGCGCGCGGCTGGAGGCGCTCCGCCTGGCCGCCGGGACGGCGATGGGCCTCGGCGACGTCCGCGCGACGACGGTCCCGAAGGTCACCCTGGTCGCGCCGCCCCGCGCGGGCGGGACGGTCTGCACGCGCACCTTCGTCCCGCACCGCTGCCACACCTCGATCGGGGTGCTCGGCGGGGCGGGCGTGGCGGCGGCGTGCCTCGTCCCCGGCTCGGTCGCGCACGCGCTCGCCGTCCTCCCGCCGGACGGCGCGGCGCTGCGGCTTGAGCACCCGACCGGCCACTTCGACCTGGAGATCGAGCTCGACACGGGCGGGGACGCGGGCGGGGGCGCGGTCCGCGTGCGGCGGACGGCGGCCGTCCGCTCGGCGCGCAAGCTGTTCGACGGCACGGTCTTCCCCCGCCCGGCGAACGTCCAGGCGAGCGTCCGGGCGAACGTCCAGGCGACCAACCGGCACCCGTAGGAGGACGACATGGCACAGGCCGCCCAGCGCGACATCGCGCACGTGGGGCATGTGGAGCTGCGGACGCCCGAGCCCGAGGAGAGCCTGCGCTTCTTCACCGAGGTGCTGGGCCTGCGGGAGAACGGGTCCGAGGGCGACGCCGTCTACCTGCGCACCTGGGACGACTACGAGCACCACACGGTGAAGCTGGTCGCGTCGAAGACGTCCGGCATAGGGCGGATGGGGCTACGCGCGGCGAGCGAGGACGCCCTGCACCGCCAGGTCAAGACGGTCGAGGAGCGCGGCCTCGGCATCGGCTGGGTGGACGGCGACCGCGGCATCGGCCCGACGTACCTGTGCACCGACCCGGACGGCCACGAGATCGAGCTGTACTGGGAGACGGAGTGGTTCGAGGCGCCGGAGGAGACGCGCCCCGCGCTGAAGAACCAGGCCCAGGCGTACCCGGGACGCGGGGTGTGCGTCCGCCGCCTCGACCACGTCAACTACCTCGCCAAGGACGTCGCCCTGAACCGCGACTTCCTCCGCGACACGCTCGGCGCGCGGCCGACCGAGCAGATCGTCCTGGACGACGGCTCGCCCGCCGGAGTGTGGTTCACCTTCACCAACAAGACCTACGACGTCGTCTACACCGGCGACTGGACGAGGTCGACGGGGCGCCTGCACCACATCGCGTTCGCGACCGACACCCGCGAGGACATCCTCCGCGCCGCCGACATCGCCCTGGAGAACGGCGTCCACATCGAGACGGGCCCGCACAAGCACGCCATCCAGCAGACGTTCTTCCTCTACCTGTGGGAGCCGGGCGGGAACCGGATCGAGCTGTGCAACTCGGGCGCGCGCGTCATCCTCGCGCCCGACTGGAGGCTCATCTCCTGGAGCCAGGCCGAGCGCGCCAAGGGGCAGGCGTGGGGGCTGAAGACGATCGAGTCCTTCCACACCCACGGCACCCCGCCGGTCGGGGACGCCGACGGGACGGCGCCGTGACCGCCCGCACCCTGCCCCGAGGCCGGGGCGCCGCCCGCTCCGGGCGGGTCGTCCGGCTGCGCCGCCGGTTCCTGCCCGCGGACACGCTGGTCGTGCTGGCGCTCGTCGCGGTGGTCGGGTTCCTGTTCATCTACCCGTTCGCGATGCTCGTCTTCGGCGCGTTCCGCACCGCCGCGCCCGGCCTGCCGGGCGACTTCTCGGCGGACGGCGTCGTCAACGCCTACAAGGACCCGAAGGTCTGGTCGACGCTGAAGAACTCGGCGCTGTACTCGGGCGGCGTCCAGGTCCTCTGCCTGACGATGGGCGCGTTCTTCGCCTGGGTGGTGACCCGGACGACGACGCCGCTGCGGCGGCTCGTGACGCCGATGATGGTGCTGGTCTTCGCCACCCCGACGATCTTCTTCACGATCGGCTGGGGGATGCTCGGCCGCGACCCCGCCGGGCTCATCAACGTCGGCTACCGGAAGCTGCCGCTGCCCGGCGACGCGATCGTCAACGTCGAATCCTGGTACGGGATAATCGGTGTCACCGCGCTCAAGCTGACGGCGGTCGTCTACTTCCTCTTCCTCGGCTCGTTCATGGGGCTCAACCGGAGCCTTGAGGAGGCGTCCCGGGTGTCGGGCGCGGGACGGCTCCAGACCGTCCTGCGGGTCGAGCTGCCCGTGCTCGCCCCGGCGATCACCGGGATCGCGATCCTCGGCTTCACCGCCGGGCTCAGCCTGCTCGACATCCCGCTGCTGCTGGGCCTGCCCGCGCACATCAACGTGTTCCCGACCGAGATCCTGAACCACGTCACGGCGGAGACGCCGTCCGACTACGCGGGCGCGTCCGCGCTGTCGATGCTGCTCGTGGTGATCGTCATCGGGCTGGTGCTGGTGCAGCGCAGGCTGCTCGGCGGGCGGTCGTTCGTCACCGTGACCGGCAAGTCCGACGACCACGCCCGCTGGGACATCGGCAGGTGGAAGTACCTGTGCGCGGCGCTGATCGTCCTGTACGCGGTGCTCGCGCTGGTGCTGCCGGTCGGGCAGCTGATCCTCGGGTCGCTGCAGCCGTTCTTCGGCGTCTACAGCAACCTGACCACGGAGAACTTCGCCGCCGTCCTGGACGACCCGGACACGATGTCCGCGCTGGTCACGACGCTGACGGTGAGCGGGGTCGCCGGGCTCGTCGGCACGGCGGTCGCCGTCGTCGTCACCTACGTCGGCAAGAACAGCCGGTCGCGGCTGCGGAGCGTCCCGGTGATGGGCGTGTGGATCCTGATGGCGCTGCCCGGCGTCACCGTGGGCCTCGCCATCCTCTGGGGCTACCTGGCCGTGCCAGGGCTGCGCGAGCTGTACTCGACGATCTGGATCCTGGTGATCGCGCTCGCGGTGCACGCGGTCCCGATCACCAGCCGGGCGACCGAGGGCTCGATCGCGCAGATCGGCACCGAGCTGGAGGAGGCCGCGCGGATCTGCGGCACCTCCCCCGCGCGGACGCTCGTCGTCATCACCGGGCGGCTGATCCTGCCGAGCTTCCTCGTCGGCTGGTTCGTCGCGGCGGTGCTGTCGGCGGGGAACCTGGACGTCCCGATCCTGCTCGCGTCCCCCGACAACCAGACGCTGCCGGTCAAGGCGTACTCGCTGTACCAGAGCGGCGACGCGGGACAGGCCGGGGCCGCCTTCTGCCTGATGATGGCGAGCTTCGTCGTCGTGCTGGCCGCCGGCTGGGCCGCGAGCAGGCTGCTGCGCCGGCTGGCGCTCGGACCGGGCCGGTTCGGAACGGGCCGGTTCGGAACGGGGAGGACGGCGTGACGCGCGCCGCGACGAAGGGGTGGGACACATGGCGGGCATAGGGATCACTGGGCTCGGCAAGCACTACGGCGCGCTCGCCGCCCTGGACGAGGTGAGCCTCGCGGCGCGGGAGGGCGAGTTCCTCACCCTCCTCGGCCCGAGCGGCTGCGGGAAGACGACCACGCTGCGCTGCCTCGCCGGGCTGGAGAAGCCCGACCGGGGCGAGATCACCATCGGCGGGGACGTGGTGACGTCCGTCCCGGAGCAGGTGTTCGTGCCGCCGGAGAAGCGCGACATCGGCATGGTGTTCCAGAGCTACGCGCTCTGGCCGCAGATGACCGTCTTCCAGAACGTCGCCTACCCGCTGCGGCGGCGCCGGGAGAAGCGCCCGGAGGTCCAGCGGCGGGTGACGCGGACGCTGGAGATGGTGGGGCTCGCGGCGCTGGCGGACCGCCCCGTCACCCGGCTGTCCGGCGGGCAGCAGCAGCGGGTCGCGCTCGCCCGCGCCCTGGTCGGACGCCCGCGCGTCGTGCTGTACGACGAGCCGCTGTCCAACCTCGACGCCAAGCTGCGCGCGACGATGCGGATCGGCATCCGCGACTTCCAGCGCGAGCTCGGCACCACGGCCGTCTACGTGACGCACGACCAGGTCGAGGCGATGTCGCTGTCCGACCGGATCGTGCTGATGAAGGACGGCCGCGTCCAGCAGGTGGGGACGCCGCGCGACATCTACGAGCGGCCCCGCACCTGGTTCGTCGCCGACTTCGTCGGCTACGAGAACTTCTTCGACGCCGAGGTCGTGGAGCGCGCGGGAGACCGGGCCGTCGCGCGGCTGGACGGCGGGATCGCGCTACGGTGCGCGGGCGGGCCGCCGACCGCCGGGCGGGTGCGGCTGTGCGTGCGCAGCACCGCGCTCAAGGTCGTCCCCGCGCGGGGCGACGGGTCCGCGGAGCCGCCGAACACGCTCGACGGCCGGGTCCGCGACTCGGTCTACCTCGGCGGGCAGGTCGAGCACTACGTCGAGGCCGCCGGGACGGTGCTGCGCGTGCGCGCCGCCGATCCCGTCCCGCCCGGCGAACAGGTACGTCCGGGGGAGGCGGTCCGGCTGCGGATTCCTCCGGAGAGCATCGTCGTGCTGGACGCCGACGAGGAGGCGCCCGAGCCGGCCACCGGGGGGAAGCACATCGATCTCGACAGGGTGGGGTCTCCATGAGAAGCAATCGGCTGCTGGCCGGACTGATCGCGGCGGCGCTGGTCGCCACGTCCTGCGGCGGAGGCGACACGTCCGAGGAGCTGCGCCCGGAGGGGCTCGGCGGGACGGCGAACCAGAAACAGCTCGACGCGCTCTACGCGGCGGCGAAGAAGGCAGGCGACAAGAAGCTCGTCATCTACAGCGAGACGCTCGGAGGCGGGAGCGCGCGGCCCGTCCTCGAGCTGTTCGAGAAGCGGTACCCGGCGATCGACGTCCAGGCCCAGGCCGGGTTCGGGGCGCAGCTGGCGAGCAGGCTCGACCACGAGTTCGCCGCGAACCAGCACGTGGGCGACCTGCTGGAGGTCGCCGTCACCGACCTGGAGCGGCACTCGGCGCAGGGCCGGATCGAGGCCTACTCGCCGCCGACCGCGACCGCCGTGGCGAAGGAGTTCGTCTGCGCGGAGGGCCACGCGCTCGGCAGCGAGCTGTCGGTGCTCGGCATCGGCTACAACACGCAGAAGGTGAAGGCGGACGAGGCCCCGAAGAGCTGGGACGACCTCCTCGACCCGAAGTGGAAGGGGAAGATCGCGCTGAACTCGCCGCTGCAGCCGGGGCACGGGGCGCAGATCGTCCAGTACCTCCTGGCGAACGGCTTCACCATGGACTGGGTGCGGAAGCTGGCCGCCCAGGATCCGACGCTCGTGCCCGGCACCCGGGCGCTCGTCGACCGGCTGGCGCAGGGCCAGGCGTCGATCGGCGTCCCGGCGGCCACCGACCAGTTCCTCGCGGCGAAGGCCAAGGGCGCGCCGATCGGGATGACGCTGCCGACCGGCGGCGGCAACGTCAAGCACCTGAACTGCATGGGGATCATCAAGGGCGCGCCGCACGAGGACGCCGCGAGGCTCTTCTACTCGTGGTGGTACACGCCCGAGGTGCAGAAGGTCATCGCGAAGAAGATGTTCAAGGCGTCCGTGCTGCCGGGGGCGGCGCCGCCCGAGGGGATGCCGCCGATGGACCGGTTCGAGTTCTGGCCGGAGATCCCGCCCGCGGAGTACACCAAGCAGCAGTCCGCGATCATCAAGGAACTGAACCCGATCTTCCGGTAGGACGCGGGCTTCCGGTAGGGCACCGTGCTTCCGGCGCGGAGTCCTACCGGAGCGGACGCACCGGGTCGCCGGCCACAAGGCCCGGCCGGCGACCCGGTGTCAGGCGGGCGGCGGGGTGTTCTGCCGGAGCCGCGCCGCGTGCAGGATGTGCTCGGCCATGGAGCGGCGGGCGTCGTAGGGGTCGCCGCGCTCCAGGGCGTCGATGATCCGGCGGTGGTCGTCCGACAGGGACTGGGCGTTCTTCTCGTCCTTCCAGATGGTCATCCGCGGCGGGATGAACGCCCAGAGGGAGGCGGCCTGCAGTGCCACGAGCGACGACCCCGCCTCGTAGATGGCGAAGTGCAGCGTGCGGTTCAGCACCGACAGCCGCGACTCGTCGCCCGCCTCGATCGCGTCGTTCAGGTCCTGGTGGGCGGCGCGGATGCGGTCGAGGGCGGCGTCCTCCATCCGCTCGACGGCGAGGGCGGTGGCGAGGCCCTCGACCTCCGAGCGCAGGAGGTAGAGGTCCTCGATCTCCTGCGGCGTCATGTCCTTGACGGTGGCGCCGCGGTGGGACTCGTACTCCAGCGCGCCCTCCGCCTCCAGCAGGCGGAACGCCTCGCGCACCGGCGTGGGGCTGACGCCGTAGCGCTTCGCCACGTCGGTCTGCCGCAGGGTCGTGCCGGGCTTGATGAGCCCGTCCGCGATCTCCCGGCGCAGCCGCTCCAGGACGTAGGCGGTCTTGCTCAACGGCGGACCGCTCGCCGTGGGTTCCGTCACGCTTGACATGTCGCTCCTCCGGGAGTCAAACCAGCGGTATCTAGATAATACTCTATTGACTGTCCGCGCTGACTGATTCGCCGCGGACGTCGGAGGCCTCTTCCGTTTCCCTTCGTCCCGGACGGCGGCCGGCCTTGTCCCGAGGGCACGCCCACATGCGATGACCCTTCAGAATGGACGATCCGCTTCCCGGCCGCCCGGGGTGACGACGAGCACGCAGCCGGGCTCGCTCTCCCATGATCCTCAGTGATTTCATAGAATATAGTCTAGAGAAGGCATCGCCTACCGGAGAGGTCCTCGCATGGTCGACGTCGCCGAGCCGGAGATCTTCACGCTGCTGGCTCATGCCGAGATTCCCGTGGCGGTGTCGCGCCTCGCCGGGAGCGCCGACGAGGCCGCGCGGGCCGCCGCCGGGCTCGGCGGGCCGCTCGTCCTGAAGGCGGGCGGGCTGCGGCACAAGACGGACGAGGGCGGCGTCGTCCTCGGCCTCCCGGGCCCGGCGGAGGTGCGCGCCGCCGCCGCCGAGCTGCTGGCCCGGCTCGGCCCGCGCGCCCGCCCGCTGATCGTCCAGCGGCAGCACGAGGGGCACGAGCTGCTGGCCGGGCTGCGCCGCGACCCCGGCGTCGGCGCGGTCGTGGTCCTCGGCACGGGCGGGATCCACACCGAGGTCGTCGCCGACGCGGTGGACGCGCTCGTCCCGCTCGACCGCGCGGCCGCCGAGGCGCTGGTGCGCCGCCTCCCCCGCTACAAGCTGCTGGAGGGGCACCGCGGCTCGCCCGCGCTGGACGTCCCGGCGCTGGTCGGCCTCCTGCTCGCGCTGTCGGCGCTGGCGGAGCGGCGTCCCGACATCGGCGAACTCGACCTCAACCCGGTGCTGCTCGGCCCGCTCGGCGAGGGGGTGGTCGCGGTCGACGCGCGGATGGGCACGATCGAGGCGCCGCCGCCGCGGCCGCCCCGGGCCGGTCCGGCCGCGCGGCTGGACGCGATCCTGCGCCCCCGGCACATCGCGGTCGTCGGCGTGTCCGACGACCCGTCGAAGGCGGGCGCGCGGATCTACCGGTACCTCACCGAGAAGGGGTTCACGGGCCGGGTGGACGCCGTGCACCCGGCCGGCGGCGAGATCGGCGGCAGGCCGCGGTACCGGAGCCTCGCCGACGTCCCCGGCGTGCCCGACCTGGTCAGCATCGCGGTGCCGGCGGCGGCCGTGCCGGCCGTCGCGCGGGAGGCCGCCGCGCGCGGCGTCGGCGGCGCGATCGTGCACAGCTCCGGGTTCGCCGAGGCGGGCCCGGCGGGCGAGCGGCTCCAGCGCGAGGTCGCCGCGGTCTTCCGCGCGGCGGGGATCCCGCTGGCCGGGCCGAACTCGATGGGCGTCGTCGTCCCCGGGACGGGAATGACGGCGTCGCTGTCCGGCGCGCTGGAGGCCGACCGGCTGCGGGCGGGCGGGGTCGCGCTGGTCAGCAGCTCGGGGGCGCTCGGCAGCTGCGTGGCGTCCCGGCTGATGGAGGCGGGCGTCGGGCTGTCGCGCTGGATCCACCTCGGCAACGAGGCCGACCTCGACGTCGCCGACTACCTGGAGTGGCTCGCGGGCGACCCGCGCACGGAGGCCGTCGGCGTCCTGCTGGAGAGCGTCACCGACGGGGACGGGCTGATCCGCGCGGGCCGCGCGCTCGCCGAGAGCGGCAAGCCGCTGTTCGCCTACAACATGGTGCGCGGCGAGGGCGCGCGGGCGGCGACCCGCAGCCACACCGGGGCGCTGGTCGGCTCGCACCGGCTGCGCGACGCCGTCCTGGACGCCGCGCGGGCCGTCCGCGTCCCGACCCTCCAGGTGCTGGAGGACGCGCTGACCCTCGCCGCGTCCGGCGGGCTGCCGCGCGGCAACCGGCTGCTGGCCGTCGCGGCGTCCGGCGGGGCCTGCACGATCATCGCCGACGGCGCCGAGGCGGGCGGGATCGAGCTGCCCCCGTTCGCCGACGACGTCCGCGCGCACATCGCGGGCGTGCTGCCCGACTTCGTCCGGGCGGTCAACCCGCTGGACATGAGCGCGCAGATCATCGCCCGGCCCGAGCTGCTCGGCGAGGTGCTCGACCGCGCGATGGACGAGTCCCGCTACGACGCGGCGCTCGTCCAGCTCACCACCAACGCCGACCCGGCCGCCGAGCTGACCGCGAAGGTGATCGTGGCGACCCGGCAGCGGGTGTCGATCCCGCTCTACGTCGCCCGCTTCGGCGCCGGGTCGCTGGCGCCCGCCGGGATGTCGACCTACGCCGCCGCCGGGATTCCGGTGCTGGACGCCCCCGACCGCACGATGGCGGCGCTCGCCGCCGTCGTCCGCGCGGCGGGCAGACTCAGGGAGGTTCCGTGGACTTCACGCTGACGCCGGAGCAGCGGGCGCTGCGCGACACGGCCCGGCGGCTCGCCGTGGACCGGTTCGCCGCGAAGGCGTTCCACCGCAGCGGGTTCGCCTGGGACAGCGCGCGCGAGCTCGCGCGGGCCGGGTTCACCGGGATCATGATCGACGAGGCGGACGGCGGCCAGGGCGGCACGCTGCTCGACGCCGTCCTCGTCATGGAGGCGGTCAGCAAGGTGTGCCCGCACAGCGGGGACGCGGTGCAGGCCACCAACTTCGGCGCGATCCGGCAGGTCGCCGAGCTGGGCTCGGCGGAGCTGAAGGCGGAGCTGCTGCCCCGCCTGCTCGCCGGGGACGCGCTGATCGCCGCCGGGATGAGCGAGCCGGACGCGGGCTCCGCGCTCACCGAGATGCGGACGACCGCCCGCTACGACGGCGACGAGGTCGTGCTCGACGGGCGGAAGTGCTGGACGTCCCACGGCCCCGAGGTCACCCACCTCGTGCTGTGGTGCCGGTTCGGGCCGTCCAGCCGCGACATCGGCGCGGTCGTCGTCCCGACCGACGCGCCGGGGTTCACCCGGGGCGCGCCCGAGCACTACATGTCCGGCGAGGCGCACTGCATGTCCTACCTGGACGGATGCCGGGTGCCGCGGCGGAACGTCCTCGCCGACCGGGACGCGCTGCGCCGCCTGATGACCGTGTTCGGGATCGAGCGGGTCGGGAACGCGGTCCGGTCGCTGGCGCTGGCGCAGTCGGCGTTCGAGCGGGCCGTCGAGCACGCCGGGACCCGCGAGCAGTTCGGCCGCCCGCTGGCGGAGTTCCAGGGGCTCCAGTGGAAGTTCGCGGACATGTACGTCCAGCTCGAAGCGGCCCGCATGCTGGTGTACCGGGCCGCCGCCGGGGCCGCGTCCGGGCCGCCCGACCCGATGGAGGCGACGGCGGCGAAGCTGTTCGCCAACGAGGCGGCGTTCCGGGTGGCGAACGACGCGCTGCAGATGCTCGGCGCGGCGGGCTACTCCACCCAGATGCCGCTGGAGTACATGGTCCGCCGGATCCGCGGCTGGATGATCGCGGGCGGGACGGTCGAGATGCTGCGCAACAAGCTCGCCGAGGGCATCTTCGACCGGCGCTTCAGCCAGCGCCGCCCCGCCCCGGCGGAGCCGCGCCCGTGACCGGCGCCACGCGGGAGATCGCGCGGTGGGCGGTCGCGGCCCATCCGCTGCCCCCGGACGTCGCGCACGCGGCGCGGCGGCTCGTCGTGGACTACCTCGCGGCGGTCGTCGCGGGCGCCGCCGAACCGGTCCCGGCGGCGGTGCGGCGGCACGTCCGCGCGAGCCATCCGGGGGCGCAGGCGACCGCCGTCGGCGGCGGACCGGCCGCCGCGCCGGGCGCGGCGATGGCCAACGGCACGGCCGCGCACGCGCTGGAGCTGGACGACGGCTACACGCCCGGCGCGTCCCATCCCAGCTCGGCGACGATCCCGGCGGTCCTCGCGCTGGCCGAGTGGCGGCGCGCCGACCCGGACCGGACGCTCGCCGCGATCGCCGTGGCCGTCGAGGTCGCGTGCCGGGTGGCCGCCGCCGCGCACCCGGCGACCTGGCGGCGCGGGTTCCACAACACGCCGCTGGCCGGGGTGTTCGGCGCGGCGGCGGGCTGCGCGGCGCTGCTGGACCTGCCCGCGGCCGGCGCGGCGAGTGCCCTCGGCCTCGCCGGGTCGCACGCGGGCGGGCTGTCGGAGTTCCTGCTGGACGGCTCGCCGGTCAAGCGGCTGCACGCGGGGATGGCGGCCCGCGACGGCCTGCTGTCCGCGCTGCTCGCGGCGGAGGGGATCGACGGGCCGCCGACCGTCCTCGAAGGGCCGCAGGGGTACTTCGCCGCGTTCGCGCAGGGCGACTGGGACCCCGGCGTCCTGCTCGGCGGCCTCGGCGAGGAGTGGGCCATGCGGCGGACGTCGGTCAAGCCGTACCCGTGCTGCCGCCACGTCCACGGCGCGGTGGACGCCGTGCTCAGGCTGCGCGAGGAGCACGGGCTCCGCGCCGAGACGGTCACCGGCGTGGACGTCGCGACGTACGCGGTCGCCGCCACCTACGACGGCACCGACGCCGGGACGCTGCTCGGCGCGCAGATGAGCATGCCGTACGCGGTCGCGGCGGCGCTGTGCGACGGGGAGCTCGGGCTCGCGCAGTTCTCCGCCGAACGGCGCGGCGGCGCCGACGTCGCGCGGCTGGTGCCCGCCGTCCGGGTCCGCGCCGACGCGGACCTGGACCGGCTCTACCCGGCGCTCCGCCCGGCCGACGTGCGGATCAGCCGGACCGGCGGCCCCGACCTGCGCCTGCGCGTCGACGAGCCCTACGGCGAGCCCGGCAACCCGCTGGACGACGACGCGCTGGACGCCAAGTTCCGCGCGCTGTGCGGGCCCGTGCTCGGCGCGTCCAGGGCCGAGCGGGTGCTGCGGGCCGCGCGCGCGTTCACCGACCTCGGCCCGCTGACCCACGGCCTCGCCACCCTCGGAGGACAGGCATGACGACCACCCCCGCGTCCCCGACCACCCCGGCGCCCCCGTCCGGCCGCGCGCTCCGCGTCGGGACGGACATCGGCGGCACCTTCACCGACTTCGTCGTCCTCGACCCGGAGACGGGCGCGATCACCCTGGAGAAGCGCCTCACGACGCCGGACGACCCGGCCCGCGCCGTGGTGGACGGCGTCGACGCGCTCGCGTCCGCCCGCCCCGGCCTGCTGGAGCGGACGGAGATCCTCGCCCACGGCACCACCCTGGTGATCAACGCGCTGATCGAGCGGACCGGCGGCACCACGGCGCTCCTCACCACCGAGGGGTTCGAGGACGTCCTGGAGATCCGCCGGGAGGTCCGCTACGACGCCTACGACCTGGAGCTGGCGTTCCCCCGGCCGCTGGTGCCGAGGCGGCTGCGGTTCGGCGTCCGGGAGCGGCTGCACGCGAGCGGCCGGGAGCTCGTCCCCGTCGACGCGGACCAGGTGCGCGAGATCGTGGCCGGGTTCGCGGCCGCGGGCGTCGAGTCGGTGGCGGTCTGCCTGCTGCACTCCTACGCCGACGGGGAGCACGAGCGGCAGGTGGCGCGGATCGTCCGGGAGTGCCGCCCCGACCTGTGGGTGTCGCTGTCCAGCGAGGTGCTGCCCGAGGTGCGCGAGTACGAGCGGACGAGCACGACCGTCGCGAACGCCTACGTCCGGCCGCTCCTTTCGGGCTACCTGCGGCGGCTCGAATCGGCGCTGGACCAGCGGGGCTTCGCGGGCGGGTTCCACGTCATGCAGTCGACCGGCGGCGTCGTCCCGCTGGAGGTCGCGCGGACGTTCCCGGTGCGCGTGGTCGAGTCGGGCCCGGCGGGCGGCGTGCTCGCCGCCGCGCGGCTGGGCGCCGCCGCCGGGGTCGGCGACCTGCTGGCCTTCGACATGGGCGGCACCACCGCGAAGGTCGCCGCCGTCGTGGACGGCCAGGCCGCGATCACCCACGACTACGAGGTCGCGCGCACCGCGCACTTCCGGCCGGGGTCCGGCATCCCGGTCTGCACGCCCGTGCTGGACCTGCTGGAGATCGGCACCGGCGGCGGGAGCATCGCGCACGTCGACAGCCTCGGCCTGATCAAGGTCGGGCCGCGCTCGGCGGGCTCGACGCCGGGACCGGCGGCCTACGGGCGGGGCGGCGACCGGCCGACCGTGACCGACGCCGACCTCGTCCTCGGCTGCCTCGACCCGGACCGCTTCCTCGGCGGCGAGATGCCGCTGCGCGCCGACCTCGCCGCGGCGGCGGTCGCCGCGCTCGGCGCGCCGCTCGGGCTGGACGCGGTCGCGACCGCGCACGCGATCCGGGAGGCGGCGGAGGAGTCGATGGTGGCGGCGGCGCGCGTCCACCTCGCCGAGCTGGGGTTGGAGCCGTCCCGGCTGCCGGTCGTCGCCTACGGCGGGGCGGGGCCGGTGCACGCGGTGGGGCTGGCCCGCAGGCTGGGCAGCCCCCGCGTGCTCGTCCCGCCCGCCGCCGGGGTGATGTCGGCGCTCGGGCTGATCCTCGCGCCCGCCACGTTCGAGACGTCGCAGACCTACAAGGTGAAGACCGACCGGCTCGACCTCGCCTTGATGGACGAGCTGTTCCGCCAGATGGAGAAGACCGCCGCGCAGCTCCTGCCCAACGCGGACGGACGCGTCGAGCACACCCGCTGGGCCGACATGCGCTACGTCGGCCAGGGCTTCGAGGTCAGCGTCGGGCTGCCGGGCGGCGACGACTGGGCCGCGCTGTCCGCGGCGGAGGTCACCGCGCAGTTCAAGGCCGCCTACGAGCGCCGCTACCGCCGCTCCTACGACGACGTGGCGGTGGAGACCATGAACCTCCGGCTGCGCGCGACCCTGACCGAGGACGGGGACGGCGTGCGGCTGCCCACTCCCCCGTCCACCGGGCGGGCGGCCGCCGACGCCGTGACGGGGCACCGCGACGTCCACCTCCCCGACGGGACGGCCCGCTGCCCGGTCTACGACCGCGCACTGCTGGAGCCCGGCATGACGGTGGCCGGGCCCGCGCTGATCCAGGAACGGGAGACGACCACCGTGCTCGACCGGGGCTCCGCCGCGACGATCGGCGCCCTCGGGATCATCAGCGTCGAGATCGAAGGGGTGAGCGGGCAATGACGGTGCCGGATCCCGTCCGGGTGGAGACGTCCTGGCGGCGGCTGCAGAGCATCACCGACGAGGCCGCGACCGCGCTGGTGCGCGCGTCGTTCTCCAGCGTCATCCGCGACTTCCTGGACTACGCGTGCGTCGTGTTCGACAGCGAGGGGACGATGCTCGTCCAGTCGGCGCGGTCGACGCCCGGCCTGCTCGGCGTGCTGCCGTTCGCGGTGCCGAACGCGATGGCCGAGTACCCGATGGAGACGCTGCGGCCGGGCGACGTCCTCGTGCTGAACGACCCGTGGACGGGCAGCGGCCACCTCATCGACATCACCGTGCTCGCGCCGGTCTTCCACCGCGACCGCGTCGCCGGGTACGTCGCGTGCTCGGCGCACCACCTCAACGTCGGCGGGCGGCACGCCACCATCGAGAGCCGCGACATGTACGAGGAGGGCCTGAAGATCCCGCTCACCCTGCTGTACGAGCGGGGCGAGCCGACCATGGTGTTCGACTTCATCCGGGTGAACGTCCGCGAGCCGGACAAGGTGATCGGCGACCTGCGCGCCCAGGTGTCCGCCAACGCGCTGATGGCCGAGCGGGTCGCCGCGTTCATGGCCGAGAGCGGCGTCGACGCGCTGGAGCCGCTCGGCGCCGAGATCACCGGGCGCTCGGAGGCCAGCATGCGCGCGGCGATCCGCGCGCTGCCCGACGGCGAGGCGGCGGCCGGGATGTCGCTCGCGATCCCCGGCCTGGACGAGCCGGTCCGGGTCGAGCTGCGGCTGGCGATCGCCGGGGACGAGCTCGTCCTCGACTACTCCGGCACGTCCGGCCAGGTGCCGAGGGCGGTCAACGTCACCCTCAACATGACCCGCTCCTACTCCTTCTACATCCTCAAATGCCTGCTGGACCCGCTCGTGCCGAACAACGGCGGCTCGCTGCGCCCGGTCCGGATCGTGGCGCCGGAGGGCAGCGTGCTGAACCCGCGCCGCCCGGCCGCGACCTGGGGCCGGACGATGATCGCGCACCTGCTGCCCGAGCTGATCATGCAGTTGCTGGGCGAGATCGTCGCGGCGGCGCCGCCCGGCGCGGACCGCGACGCGCTGCCGCTCCTCGCGCCGAGCGGCGCCACTCCCCTCGCCTACTGCAACCTCGTCGGGGAGCGCGCGGACGGTAGCACGTTCTTCACGATCGTCACCATGCACGGCGGGATGGGCGCGCTGGCCACGCAGGACGGGCTGAGCTGCATCTCCTTCCCCGCCAACTGCGCGAACATCCCGGTGGAGATCATCGAGAGCGACGCGCCGCTGCTGGTGCGCCGCAAGTCCCTGCTGCCCGGCTCGGCCGGGCGCGGCAAGTACCGGGGCGGCCTCGGGCAGCGGGTGGAGATCGAGGTCCTGGCCGGAGACCTCGGCCCGCGCGGGACCGTCCTCGCCGGGCTGCGCGGCGGACGGCTCGGCGTGCCGGTGCGCGGCGCGCTCGGCGGCGAGGGCAGCTTCGCCGCGCGGGTCGAGCTGAACGGCGCGCGGATCGGCATCGGCAGCCAGGTCACGCTGAACCCCGGGGACGTGCTCGCCTTCGAGCTGCCCGGCGGGGGCGGCTACGGCGACCCGCGCGACCGCGACCCGCGCCTCGCCGCCGAGGACCTCGCCGACGGCCTGGTGGCCACGGAATGACGACGACCGACACGCTGGCCGGGTGGGCGCGCGACCCGGCGACGGCGGTTCCGCCGCGGGTCGTGGAGCGGACCCGGCTCGCCCTGCTGGACACGTTCGCCGCGCAGGCCGCCGGGCTGTCCGCGGACGGCGCGCGGCAGGTCGCCGACCTCGTGACGCACTGGGGCGGGCGCCCGGAGGCCACGGTCTACGCCACGGGCGCGCGCGTCCCGATGCACCTCGCGGCGCTCGCCAACGCGACGTGCGCCCGCGCGTGGGACCTGGACGACGTCCTCGAACACGCCTTCTCCCATGTCAGCGGGAGCGTCGTCCCGGCGGCGCTGGCCGTCGCGGAGGGGGTGGAGGCGTCCGGGCGGCGGGTGAGCGGCCGCGCGTTCCTGACGGCGGTCGCGGTCGGCGCGGAGGCGGTGTGCCGGCTGGCCCTCGCCCCTCGCGCGTCGTTCAGCGTCACCGGGGCGTCGCGGTCCTACGAGTGCGGGACGTTCGGCGCCGCCCTGGCGTCCGCCCGGCTGCTCGGGCTGTCCGGGGAGCGGACGCGGCACGCGATGGGGATCGCGCTCTCGATGCTGTGCGGCAAGCAGCAGGCGTTCCTCGCCGGGGCGCACACGGTGAGCCTCGGCCAGGGGCTGTCCGCGCAGGCGGGCGTGCTGGCGGCGGTCATGGCCGAGCGGGGCCTGACCGGCGCCGCCCCGGACATCGACGTCCTGGAGGGCCGGTTCGGCTACTACTTCACGAACCACCGGGGCCTGTACGACCCGGACGGGATCACCGCCGGGCTCGGCGCCGGCTGGCGGGTGCTGGAGACGAGCGTCAAGCCGCTGTACCCGTGCTGCAAGTTCACCCACACGTCGATCGCCGCGACCCTCGACGCGATGCGCGACCTCGGCGGGGACCCGGACCGGATCGCGGAGATCGAGGTGAGCGTCACCGACCGGGAGGCGTACGACCTCGCGTGCGCGCCCGAGGACGCGAAGCGCCGCCCGGCGACGCGGGCCGCCGCGCAGTTCAGCATGCCGTACGCGGTGGCGGTGGCCGCCGTCCACGGCCGGGTCGGGCCGGAGCACTTCGTGCCGGAGGCGCTCGGCGACGAGCGGGTCCTGGACGTCGCCGACCGCGTCGTCATCAGAGCCGACCTGGACGGCGCGAGCGACAGGGGCGCGCTGCCGATGCCCGCGCACGTCACGGTCAGGCCGCGCGACGGCGAGCCCGTCAGCAGGCGGGTGACCGTGGTCAAGGGCCACCCGAGCGCGCCGATGGACTTCGCGGACGTGGCCGAGAAGTTCCGCGCGTGCGCGTCGTTCGCCCTCCCCGGCTGGGACGGCGCGGAGCGGGTCGTCGACACGGTCCGCGGGGTCGCGGGGCTGGCGTCGATCAGCGCGCTCGTCGGCGTCCTGCCGCGCGGGTCCGGCTAGCGCCGCCCCTGTCGCAATCACTCCATTTTCTATACAATATCGAGGTCACTCGAAACGGAGGTGCGTCGGCGTGCGGATGCAACTGGCCACGGCGATCGCGAAGACCCTGGAGTCGGCGGGCACGGAGTACTGCTTCGGCTACAACGGCCACGGCAACTGGAAGCTGCTCGACTCGCTGGTGCACGAGACCGCGATCCGCACCGTCGCCGCCCGCTGCGAGGACCACGCGGTCCACATGGCGGACGCCTACTGGCGCAGCCGCCGGGAGCCCCCGATGGCGGTCGTCACGACGTCGGTCGGGCCGGGCAGCACGAACATCACGCCCGCCGTGGCGTCCGCGTTCTTCGACTCGTCCGCCCTGCTGGTGCTCGCCGGAGGCGGGGCCACGCAGTGGTACGGGCGGGGCGGCATCGAGGAGTTCTACCGGTACGGCCCCGAGGAGTGGCCGCAGACGCTCAAGCCGATGACCAAGGCGTCGTTCAGCGTGACCCGTCCGGACAACGCGCTGGAGATGGTCCTGCGCGCCTACAAGACCGCGATCAGCGGGCGTCCCGGGCCGGTGGTCGTGCAGATCCCGTTCGACATCCAGCACACCGAGGTCGAGGTGCGCGGCGTGCCCGACCTGGCGCGCTGGGCGCGGGTCGCCCGGCCGGGCCCCGACCCGGACGCGCTCGCGGCGGCGGCCGAGCTGATCGCGGGCGCCGAGCGGCCGCTGCTGTCGGTGAGCAGCGGCATCCACAACGCGCGGGCGTGGAGCGAGCTCGCCGAGCTGGCCGAGCGGTTCTCCATCCCGGTCGAGACGGCGACGCCGGGCAAGGGCGCCATCCCCGAGGACCATCCGCTCTCGCTCGGCTGCGTCGGGCGCGCGGGCACCCTCCAGGCCAACCAGGCGGCCCGGGAGTGCGACGTGCTCATCGGCGTCGGCACCCGGTTCGGCGACATCGACACCGGCGGCTGGACGCTGCACGACATCCCCGGCGGGACGAGGCTCGTCCACATCGACATCGACGACGGCGAGCTGGCCCGGGTGTACCCGACGGACGTCGCGATCGTCTCGGACGCGCGGTCCGCCCTCGCCGGCCTCACCGCCGCGCTGGCCGAGCGCCCCCAGGCCGACCGCGCGGCCTGGCTGGAGCACCTCGGGCGACTGCGCGACAAGTGGGAGGCGGAGGTCGCGCCGCTGCGCACCTCCGACGCCGCGCCGATGGGGTACGCGCGGGTGTTCTCCGACCTGTCCGACGCGGTCGCCGAACTGGCGCCGGACGCCACCGTCCTGTTCGACACCGGGCACTCGCTGTCGTTCGGCCCGCCGTTCCTGCGCGCCCTCAGCCGCCACTACATCCATTCGGGCTTCTTCCACCGGATGGGCTGGACGCTGCCGGGCGCGATCGGCGCGGCGCTCGCCCGTCCGGAGCGTCCCACGGTCGCGGTCATCGGCGACGGCTCGTTCACGATGACGGGGACGGCGCTGCTCACGGCCGTGGAGCAGGGCGTCCCGATCGTGGTGCTGGTGCTGAACAACGGCACGCTGCAGATCGAGCGCGAGCAGATGGTGAAGATCTACGGGCGGCATTCGCTGACCGACTACGTCGGGCCCGGCGGGAGGCGGCACGAGATCGACTTCGCCGCCTGGGCGCGGGTGATGGGCGCCGCGGGCGTCCGCGTCACCGAGCCGGGGAAGATCAAGGAGGCGGTGCGGGACGCGATCGGCAGCGGCGTCCCGACCGTCGTCGACGTCGACATCGACCCGGAGAGCGAGGGGTACCGGGCCGTCCACTACCGGTACCCGTCCGACTTCGGCGAGCGCGGCCTCGCGCACCCGCCCGTCTGATGGGGGCGCGACGGAGCCCGAGCCTGACCGAGCGGATGCTCGGCTTCGCGCTCGGGCACGCGTCCGGCGACGTCCCCGCCGGCCTGCTCGACTGGACGGCCCTGCGCTTCACCGACACCGTCGGCGTCGCCCTGGCCTGCGCCGGGCGGGGCCTCGGGGCGCCCGCCGCGCGGCTCGTCCTCGCCGAGCCCGCGCCCGGCCCCGCGTCGGTGTGGGGGTCGGGCGGGCGCCTGGTCCGCGCCGACGACGCGTGCTTCGCCAACGGGATGCTCGCGCACGGGATGGACTACGACGACACGCACACCGCAACGATGATCCATCCGAGCGTGGTGATCGCCCCGACCGCGCTGGCGCTCGGCGAGCAGACCGGCGCCTCGGGCCGGGACGTCCTCGCGGCCGGGGCGGTCGGCTACGAGCTGGCCGCGCGGCTGGGCTCGCTCGCGCCGGGCAAGCCGCTCCAGCAGCGCGGGTTCCATCCGACCTCGGTGCTCGGGATCGTCCCGGCGGCGGCGGTCGCGGCCCGGCTGCTCGGGCTGACCCCGGCCGAGGCCGTGAGCGCGGCGGGGCTGGCGGGCAGCATGGCGTCCGGGCTGATGGAGTTCTTCTCGGACGGCACCGACGCCAAGCAGATGCACCCCGGCTGGGCGGCCAGGGGCGCGGTGACCGCCGCGAAGCTGGCGCGGCACGGCGCGACCGGGCCGGCGACCGTCCTTGAGGGGCCGTCCGGACTGCTCAGGGCCTTCGCCGGGGTGGAGGTGGACGAGGAGCGCGCCGCCGCCGCGTTCGACGGGCTCGGCGACGCGTGGACGGGCACGGGCGTCTCCGCGAAGCCCTACCCGGCCGGGCACTGCGTCCACGCCTGCGTGGACGCCTGGCGCGCGCTGCGCGACCGGCTCGGCCCGCGCGCCGAGGACGTCCGCCGGATCACCGCGCTCGTGCCGTCGGCGTATTTGCACCTCGTCTGCGAGCCGCGCGCGGACAAGCTCACGCCGCGCACCGTCTACGACGCGCGGTTCAGCCTCCCGTTCGCGCTGGCGCTCACGGTCGTCGACGGCTCCCTCGGCCTGGACAGCTTCCGGGCCGAGCGGCTGTCGGACCCGGCCGTCCTGGACGTCGCCCGCCGCGTCGGCTACGAGGTCGTGGAGTACGCCGAGTACCCGGCCGCGTTCCCGGGCGGCGTCCGCGTCGAGCTGGCGGACGGGACCGTCCACGAGGAGCACCTCCGCCACAACGTGGGCAGCCCCGGCAACCCGATGTCCGCCGAGGACGTGGCGGCCAAGTTCCGCGACTGCGTCCGCGGCCTCGCGGGCGCGGAACCGCTGCTCGACGCCCTCCGCGGGCTGGCCGCCGCGCCGTCCCTCGCGGGGTTCACCGCCGCGATGGCCGCCGTGGACGCCGGCCTCGTCCCGACCGCCGCGTCCCCGGGGAGTGCACGATGAGTCCGCCGATCGCCGTCCGCGACCGCACCAGCATGATCATCGGCGGGCGGGCGGTGCCCGCCGCGTCCGGCGCGTGGCTGACCACCTACGACCCCTCCACCGGGGAGCCGCTCGCGGAGGCGCCGCGCGGCGGGCCCGCCGACGTGGACGCGGCCGTGGCCTCGGCGCACGCCGCGTACCGCGCGCCGGAGTGGGCGCGCCTCACGCCGCCCGACCGGGGCCGCGCGCTGGCCCGGCTCGGCGCGCTGCTGCTCGCGAACCAGGACGAGCTCGGCACGCTGGAGACGCTCGACTCCGGCAAGCCGCTGAGCCAGGGCCGCCGCGACGTCGCCCTCGCCGCCCGCTACTTCGAGTACTACGCCGGGATCTGCGACAAGATCGAGGGCGCCCACCTGCCGCTGGACGCCGAGCACCTCGCGATCACCACCAAGGAGCCGTACGGGGTGGTGGGCGTGATCGTCCCGTGGAACGCGCCGCTGAACCAGGCCGCGCGGGCGGCGGCGCCCGCGCTCGCGGTCGGGAACGCGGTGGTGCTGAAGCCCGCGGAGGAGACGCCCCTCACCGCCGTCCGGCTCGGGGAGCTGGCGCTGGAGGCCGGGCTGCCGCCGGGCGTCCTGAACGTCGTGACCGGCCTCGGCTCGGAGGCGGGCCAGGCGCTGGTGGAGCATCCGCTGGTCCGCCGGATCTCGTTCACGGGGTCGGTCGAGACGGGGCGGCTCGTCGCGAAGACGGCCGCCGACCGGATCGTCCCGGTCGGGCTGGAGCTCGGCGGGAAGTCGGCCAACGTCGTCTTCCCGGACGCCGACCTGGACGCCGTCGCCGCGAGCGTCCTGCGGACGATGACCCACAACGCCGGGCAGATCTGCTCGGCCGCGACCCGCCTCGTCGTGCACGCGGACGCGGTGGACGACGTGCTCGACCGGGTCTCCGCCGCGCTGGCCGGGGTGACCGTCGGGCCCGGCCTCACCGACCCGATGCTCGGGCCGCTGATCTCCCGCGCGCAGCTCGACCGGGTGCTCGGCTACCTCGACCTCGGCGGCCGGGAGGGCGCGACCGCCGTGACCGGCGGCGGCCGGTACACCGGCGGCGACCTCGCGCGCGGCTACTTCGTCCAGCCGACCGTGTTCGCCGGGGTGCGCCCGGACATGCGGATCGCCAACGAGGAGATCTTCGGCCCGGTCGTGTGCGTGCTGCCGTTCCGCACCGAGGACGAGGCGGTCGAGATCGCCAACGGCACCGGCTACGGGCTCGCGGCGGGCGTCTACACCCGCGACATCGGCCGGGCGCTCGGGATGTCCCGGCGGCTGGAGGCGGGCCAGGTGTTCGTCAACGAGTACCAGGCCGGGGGCGTGGAGACGCCGTTCGGCGGCTACAAGCGGAGCGGGTGGGGGCGGGAGAAGGGCCTCGCCGCCATCGACCACTACTCCCAGCTCAAGACGACGGTCATCCGGCTGTGACGGGCCGCAGCCAGGTCGGGTCGAGGGTGCGCACGCCCGGCGCGCCGAGCAGGACGAGCGTCCGCTCGACCTCGTCCCGCAGGACGTCGAGGACCCCCGCGACGCCCGCCTCGCCGCCGACCGCCAGCCCGTACACGTACGGGCGGCCGACCAGCACGGCCCGCGCGCCGAGCGCGAGCGCCTTCACGACGTCGCTCCCCCGCCGGACGCCGCCGTCGAGCAGCACCTCCGTGCCCCGGTCCCGGACGGCGGCGGCGATCTCCGGGAGGACGTCCAGCGTCGCGGGGGCGAAGTCGAGCTGCCGCCCGCCGTGGTTGGACACGACGATCCCGTCCAGGCCGAGGGCGGCGGCGCGGGACGCGTCCTCGCCGGTCAGGACGCCCTTCGCGTAGAGGCGGCCGGGCCAGCGGTCGCGGAGCCAGGCGAGGTCGTCCCAGTCCAGCGTGGCCTGGCTGAGGTGGCGTTCCTGGATCTCGACCGACGCGACCGCCGCCGCGACGCCGCCGCCCGCGACGAGGTTGCGGGCGGAGATCCGGCGGTGCGCGAGCGTCCGGCACGTCCAGGCGGGGTGGCGGCAGAGGGACAGGACGCTCCCCGGCGTGAGGACGGGCGGCGGGCCCATGCCGGTGCGCCGCTCGCCCTCCCGGTTGCCCCGGACGGGGTAGTCCACGGTGACCATCATCGTGCGGTTCCCGGCGTCCCAGGCGCGTGCCATCAGGGCGGCGGCCGTCTCGCCCGAGTGCGGGTAGAGCTGGAAGAAGTGGTCCTCGGACGTGGCGGCGGCGACCTCCTCGATCGTCCAGGACGACGCCGTGCTCAGCACGTGGCGCGTCCCGCGCCGCTCGGCCGCGCGGGCGGCGGCGACGTCCCCGCGCCAGTGCGCCAGCCCGGCCAGGCCGACCGGGGCGAGCAGCACCGGCAGGTCGAGCTCGACGCCCGCGACGGTGGTCGCGAGGTCGGGCGCCCGGACGCCGGTCAGGACGCGCGGCCGGAATTCCCAGCGCGCGAACGCCGACCGGTTCGCGGCGAGCGTGGCGAGGTCGTCCGCGCCGCCGTCGACGTACTCGCGGACCATCGCCGGGAGCCTCCGCCGCGCCGCGCGCCGGTAGTCCTCGACGTTCAGCGGGGCGCGCGGGGCCCGCGCGCGGAGGTCGAACCCGAACGCGCGCATCGGCTCACGCGCAGCGGACGTCGAGCAGGGCGTGGCGGCCTTCCTCGCGCACGGCGCGGAGCGCGCGCCGCAGCGCCGGGGCCAGCTCGCCGCGTTCGGTGACGCGCTCGCCGTACCCGCCCGACGCCTCCGCGTACGCCGCGAACTCGGGGACCGGGTCGAGCCGGGAGAACCCGCTGACCTCCTCCGACCTGGCGGCGTGGCCGTCCGGGTACATGCCGAGGGCCGCGCTCTCGACCGCGTCCCAGCGGCCGTTGGCGGCGACGACGGTCAGCACCGGCAGGCCGTGGACGCTCATCGCGTGGTGGCACGCGGCCGGGTTGGCGAACAGGTAGGCGCCGTCGCCGAGCGTCGCGACGACGGTCCGGTCGGGGCGCGCGAGCCGGACGCCGAGCGCGGCGGGCAGCCCCCAGCCGAGCCCGCCCGCGGGCGGGAACCCGAAGTAGCCGCCCGGCTCCATCCCGCCGAGGTACTCGGGGCGCGCCCAGTACTCGTTGACGACGACGGCGTCGCCCGGCAGCGCCTCCGCAAGCGCCCGGTTCAGGAACGGCTTGGTGATCGCCCCGCCGGCGCGGGCCGCCGCGTCCATGGCCTCCAGGCGGCGGGCGCGCCGCCGCCGGGCCTCCGCCGCGATCCGCGTCCCGCGGCCCGGATCGATCGGCCGCTCCTCCAGCGCCGCCGCCAGCGCGGTCAGCAGGCTCCGCGGGTCCGCGGTGATCGACAGGTCGGACCGGTGGCCCCGGATCGGGTACGCGCCGAAGTGCGGGTCGGGGCCGCACTGGACGACGACCGCGTCGTCGCGCGGCGCCGCCGTCCCGGGCGTCCAGGGGACGTCGACGTCCAGGAAGCACAGGACGTCCGCCTCCGCGAGCACCGGGCCGACGTCGAACCCCAGGTGCAGCGGATGCCCGGCCGGGACGTTGACGTACCGCGGCCGGTGGTCGACCACGGCGACCGCGAAGCGGCGGCACAGGTCGTCCAGGAGCGCGACCGTCCGCGGGTCCGCCCCCGTCGCCGCGGTGACGACGACGGGGAGGCGGGCCCCGGCGAGGTGGTCGGCGAGCCGGGCGACCGCCTCGGGATCGGGGGCGGCGGGGACGGGCGCGGCGGCCGGGCCGTCGCGCACCTCCACGCCGTGCACCGGACGGGCGAGCACCTCGCGCGGCAGCGTGAGGTAGACCGGCCCGCCGGGGCGGGTGCGGGCGACGTCCAGCGCCCGGTCGACGACCGTCTCGACCTGCGCGCCGTCGCGGAGTTCGTAGTCCCACTTCACGAACTCGCGGAGCATCCCGGCCTGGTCGTACATCTCCTGCGCCCAGTGGATCCCCGCCTCGCGGGCGCCGGGCGGGCCGTCCTCGAACAGGGGCGTCCGCCCGGCCGTGACCAGCAGCGGGACGCGGCTGCGCGCCGCGGTGAGCACCCCGCACACGGCGTTCGCCGTCCCGACGCTCGTGTGCAGCATCACGGCCTGCGGCCGCCCGTCCCCGAGGTACGCGCCGTGCGCCATGGACACGGCGAGGTTCTCGTGGGCGCAGACCACGACCTCGGGCAGGTCGAGCCCCGACTCGGGGCGCCGCGCGTACGCCTCGACGATCGGGGCGAAGTCCGTCCCGGCGTTCACGAAGAGGCGCTCCACCCCGCGGTCGCGCAGCAGCGCGAGGTAGGCCTCGGCGACCGTCTCTGCGGCGATCCGCCGCGTCCTGCCCATCAGACGGCGCCCGGGACCTCGGTGAGGTTGAACAGGCGCGCCGCGTTGAGGCCGAGGATGTTGCGCTTGGCCTTCGCGTCCAGGAAGCGGATGCCGAGGATGGAGCCCGGGAGGTCGAAGTCCCAGTGCGGCCAGTCCGAGGCGTAGAGGAGCTGCGTCTCGGCGTTGATCGCCGTCATCGTGGCTTCGAGGAGGTCGTGGTCGTCGCACTCCATCGGCTGGGACGTGTAGTACATCTCCCGCATGTACTCGCTCGGCAGCCGGGTGAGCAGCGGCGCCTCCGACGTCCGCTTGAGGTACTCGTGGTCGAGGCGCTGCATCATGAACGGCACCCACGCGAGGCCGCTCTCCACCCAGATGACCTTCAGCCGGGGGAAGCGCTCCGGCAGCCCGTTGATGATCCAGTTCGTCAGGTGGACCATGTTGCAGTGCACGAACGACAGGGCGTGCACCGAGATGAACCTGTTCATGGTCTTCATCCAGTCGTCGTCCCAGGTCGGCCCGGCGTGGAACGCGATCGGCAGCCCCGTCTCCTCGATCGCGGCGTAGAGCCGCATGAACGCGTTGTCGTGGACGGGCGAGTACCGGATGCTCGTCACCAGGAACCCGACGACACCCGGCCGCCCGGCGAACTCCCGGACGATCCGCAGGCACATCTCCGGCGAGCGCAGCGGCAGGTACGGCATGAACTTGATGCGCGGCTCCTCCGCGCAGAACGCCTCGACCATCCACCGGTTGTAGGCGTAGGCGGCCTGCGCCTCCCCCTCGGCGAGCGGCGACATGCCGAGGCCGAGCAGACTCGTCGGGAAGATGACCTGCACGTCGATGCCGATCGAGTCCATCGCCCGCCGGGACAGCTCGACGTCGCGGTGCCGCGTGACGCCCTCGACCGCCTCGGCCTGCGGGTCCTGGTGCGGCACCCGGCCGAACATCGACTGCGAGCTGACCCCCGACGCGCCCGGCCCCGGATACGGGACGTACATCATCGTGCCCCGCGCGTCGAGCGTGGCGAGCGAGTTCGACCTCATCACCGGGTTCTC
Organism: Actinomadura chibensis NBRC 106107; assembly: GCF_001552135.1. Classification (GTDB taxonomy): domain Bacteria; phylum Actinomycetota; class Actinomycetes; order Streptosporangiales; family Streptosporangiaceae; genus Spirillospora; species Spirillospora chibensis. Next base: position 138,585 of record NZ_BCQP01000015.1, read on the forward strand.
CATGAACTCCAGCACCTCGCGCCAGTGGGCGTTCGGCTCGCGGTGCGAGTCCACGTCCACGACGAAGTAGTCGTCGAGGCCGTACTCGACGGACTGCCGGCGCGCGTGGTCGAGCATCTCCCGGGTGTCGGTGAAGCGGTCGAACTGGGGCGTGAGCGTCTTCACCCTCGGGTCGGTCGTCATGTCCGCTCCCGTTCGTCCCGCCTGTTGGCGGCGTCGACCCGGCTGTCGTTGAACCACACCGCGAACTCGAACGGCGTGAGCGACTGGGAGTGCAGGAGGGCCGCCGCCGCGACGCACGCCTCCGTCGGCGACAGCCGCAGCTCGGCGAGCGCGTCGGGCGTGTACGGGTTCTCCGCGCACGCGGCGTAGAGGCGGACCGCGTGCGTCAGGAGCGCGCCGAGGTCCGCCGGGGACGCGGGCCGGGCGCCGTCCGGCGCGGCCCGCGCGGCCGCCGCGAGGTCGCCCAGTTCCGCGACGAGCCGCCTCAGCTCGCGCGCGGGCTTGTCAGAGCTCGACAACGATCTCACCACCCTGCTCGAAGACGCGGTAGTCGCGGAGCCGGACCCGCGGGTCCCCGGGGTGCGCGCCGGTGCGCAGGTCGTACTCGTATCCGTGCCACGGGCAGACGATGTGGACGTCGTCGGAGAACGCGTCCCCGAGGCTCCGCCCGTCCGCGTCGAGCCGCTCGACCACCCGGTTTATGATCATCCCCTGGCAGACGGGGCCGCCCGCGTGCACGCAGTAGTTGCCGTAGGCGTAGAGCTCCCCGCCGATCCGGAAGACGCCGATCTCGGTCCCGTCGACGTCGACCACCAGCCGATCCCCGTCGGCGAGGTCCGCCGACCGTCCCACCACGACCCGGTCCCGCATCCGAACCACCTCGCCATCGATATTATATAGAGATGGCCGAGTGTCAACGGGATTGAGTGGCTTTTCCTATTGAAGATATCCTATGGACATTGCCCGGTTCTCAGGCGTCACGCGCCAGCGCGGCGATGTCCCTGTCGGCGTCCGCGGTCTCCAGGTGGCGTGCCAGGACCCGGGTGACCGCGGGGAGCAGGTCGAGCCGGACGCCGAGGCCCTCGGCGAACCCGGCGACCAGGGTCGCGTCCTTGTGCAGGATCCGGGTGCTGCCGCGTACCGGCCCCGGCTCGTCCGCCAGCCGCGCGACGAGGACCTGGAGCATCGCCGAGTCGGCGGCCGTCCCCGCGAGCAGCCCGGCGACGGCGGTCTCGGCGAGGCCCGCCGACACCGCCAGCCGGACCGTCTCGGCCGCCGCGACGACATGCGCCGCGACCAGGTGCTGGTGCAGGAGCTTCACGGTCGTGCCCGCGCCGAGCGGCCCGCACGGCACCACGCGGGACGCGTACGCGGCGAGCACCGGCTGCGCCGCGCGCAGCGCGTCCGGGTCGCCTCCGGCGAAGACCGTCAGCGTCCCGGCGACCGCGGACTCGGTGCCGCCGGAGAACGGCGCGTCGAGGACGCGGCAGCCGGTCCCGGCGAGCGAGCCGAGCGCGGCCGCGTCCCGCACCGCGACCGTCGAGTGGTTCACCAGGACGTGGTCCGGGCCGACGAGCGGCGCGAGGTCCGCGGCGACGCCGCGCACCGCCGCCGCCGTGGGCAGGACGAGCAGCAGCACGGACGCCGCCTCCGCCAGCGCGGCCAGGTCGTCGACACGGTCGGCCCCGGTCGTGCCCCCGAAGGGGTCGTAGCCGAGCACCGGCCTGCCCTCCGCCGCCAGGCGGTCGGCGAGGCGTCCGCCCATCGCCCCGAGCCCGACCACCCCGACGACCCCGGCGGTCTCCGCGTCCGGACGCATCCTCCCGCCTCAGGCCCGGTGACCGGCGGCGGAGCCGTCCCGGACGTCGCGCCGCACGCTGCCGAGCGCCTCGGCGTAGGCGGCGTCGAGGTCGTCCGGGGCGAGCGGCCCGGCGTGGACGCCGCCGCGCACGAGGACGTAGCCGCGGTCGACGCGGCGGAGCAGCCGGGTGCTGGTCGGGCTGGTGAGCAGCGCCGCGACGCCGTCCTCGGCGAGGCCGGTCAGCAGGTCGAGCAGCTCACCGACGATCACCGGCGCCAGCCCGGTGGACAGCTCGTCGAGCAGCAGGACGCGCGGCTCGCCGAGCAGCGCCCGCGAGATCGCGAGCATCTGCTGCTCGCCGCCGCTGAGCACGCCCGCGGACTTTCGCACGCCGCGCCGCAGCGGCTCGAACCGCTCGATGCCCCGGTCGACGGCCTCGTCCGGGAGGCCGAGCAGCTCCGCCATCACCTGGAGGTTCTCCCGGACGGTCATCCGGGGGAAGAGCTGCCGCCCCTGCGGGACGAGCGCCATCCCGCGCCGGGCCCGCTCGACCGCGCTCGCGGTCGAGACGTCCGCGCCGTCGAGCAGGACCACGCCGGTGCCGCGCACCGCCCCGTACGCCGCGTTCACGAGGGACGACTTCCCGGCCCCGTTGGCGCCGAGCAGTAGCGTCACTCCCCCGGCGGGGACGGTGAGCGCCTGCCCCGCGAGGTTGAGCGCCAGGGCCTTGCCGTAACTGACCCGGAGATCGCGCACCTCCAGGGCGGCCGGAGCGTTCTCGGGGGCCGTCTCAGTCGTCGCCAAAGTACACCTCCTTCATCTCCTCGCTCGCCATGCACTCGGCGGGGTCGCCGTCGAAGCGCACCTCGCCGTCCGCCATGAGCACCACCCGGTCGACGAGGGAGACGACGATGTCGATGTTGTGGTCCACCAGCAGGACCGCGCATCCGGCGTCGGCCATCGTGCGGATCGCGCGGGAGAGGCCCTGGATCCCGTCGCCGTCCAGGCCCGCGAACGGCTCGTCGAGGAGCACGACCTCCGGGTCCTGGCTGAGCGCCCGCGCCGCCTCCAGCAGCCGCAACTGGCCGAGGGTCAGCTCGGACGCGGGACGGTCGAGGTCGCTCAGGCTCAGCGAGCCCGCCATCTCCTCCGCGCGGCGCCGCAGCCGCTCCGCGCGCGGGTCGACCAGTCCCCGGACGATCGTCGACGCGAACGACAGCGGTCCGCCGAACGTCGTCGCGTAGGCGCCGATCAGGACGTTCTCCAGCGCGGTGAGCTCGTGCGCGACCTGCGGGTACTGGAAGGTGCGCGCCAGCTTCGCGCGCTTGGCGCGGCGGGCCGCGCTCCCGCTCAGCACCCGGTCGGCGACCCTCACCGTGCCGGTGTCGGCGGGCTGCTCGCCGCTGATCAGGTCGACGACCGTGCTCTTCCCGGCGCCGTTCGGCCCGACCAGGCCGACCACCTCGCCGCGGGACACGTGGAAGCTGACGCCGTGGACGGCGCGGACGCCGCCGTACGCCTTGTGCAGCCCCTGGCAGCTAAGCGCTGGGCTGGACATGGTCCCTCCCCTCCTTGGGCAGCGGCCCCTCCCGGCGGACCAGCCCGGCCGCCCTCGCGAGGACGTCGCCGAGCAGGCCGAGCAGTCCCCGCCGCGCGAAGATCAGCACCACCAGCACGGCGACCGCGAACGCGAGCGTGCCGGTGTCCTGGAACCAGGTCAGGTTGAAGGTCAGCTCGGTGACGACCACCGCGCCGACCACCGCGCCCCAGGGCGACCGGTAGCCGCCGAGGAACGGGATGAACAGCGCCACGAACGCGACCGAGAGCGGCACCGACTCGGGCAGCATCGACAGGTTCACCGCGGCGAAGTACCACCCGGCGACGGCGCCGAGCGCGGCGCCGATGCCGAGCGACACGAGCGTCAGGGCGCGCGTCGAGACGCCCGAGGACTCGACCGCGCGGGGCGCGTCCCCCTTGGCGCGCAGCGCGATCCCGAACGGCGACGTGCGCAGCCGGTCCAGGCCCCACGCCGCGAGGAACAGGGTCGCGAGCGCGGCGATCACCAGGTGCTGGCGGGTGACCTCGCTCCCGAACACCGTCAGCTCGCGGGTGAGCGTCACGCCGGACGCGCCCCCGGTGATGCCGGTGCTGTCCACCAGCCAGGCCGCGAACGCCTCGCCGAACAGGAGGGTGACCGCCGCGAGGTAGAAGCCGGACAGCTTGTACGTCGTCAGCCCCAGCAGCACCGCGACCGCCGCCGAGATCACGATCCCGATCGGCAGCGCCAGGAACATCGACAGGTCGGTGCGCACGCACAGGATCCCGAGGGCGTAGCCGCCGATCGCCACGTAGGCGTTGTAGGCGACCGACATCGAGTTGCCCATGATGTAGTGGCTGTACAGGCCGAGGCTGATCAGGCCGTAGGTGACCATCAGGATCGCGAGGTCCTGGCGGTAGCCGTTCTGGCCGACCCACAGCACGACGAGGATCAGCATCGCGAACGCGATCGGCGTCCGCCAGCGGGCGAGGCGGCTCATGCGCGCACCCGCTTGACGAAGATGCCCTCCGGGCGCAGCGCGAAGAACAGCGCGGCGACGGCGAAGGTCACGTAGGTCAGCGCCGCCGGGCCGAAGTAGTAGATCGCGAGCGCCTGGAGGAACGCCAGGCCGATCCCGCCGGCGAGCGGCCCCCAGACGTTGGCCGCGCCGCCGATCACGAAGGCGAGGAACCCGAACAGGGTGAACTGGAGCGCGCTCGTGAACGCGACGCCCGCGCGGTTGGCGAACAGCGCGCCCGCGAGCCCCGCGAGCAGGCCGGACGAGGCGAACGCGAGCAGCCGGATCCGCCGGACCGGCATCCCGAGCATCGTCGCGGCCTGGGTGTTGTCGCCGATCGAGCGGAACTGCCGCCCGAGCCTCGTCCGGCGCAGCAGCAGCCCGATGGCGACGAACAGGCCGAGGGTCACCGCGATCTCGATCAGCGCCTGCGCGCTGACGACGAACTTGCCCACGTCGAGGACGTCTCCTTTCATCCAGGTCGCCCCCGGCAGCGCCGACTTGCCGAAGGCGACCCCGGCCATCTGCTGGAGCGCGAAGAGCCCCGCGACCAGCGCCATCACGACGTGGTGGTCCTCACCCCCGCCCGGCTTGACCAGCGGGGCGACGACCAGCACCTCGATGCACAGGCCGAGCGCGACACCGAACGCGACCGCCGCGAGGACGCCGAGCGGCAGCGGCAGGCCGTGGCCGACCGTGATCGCCGAGCTGGCCATCCCCCCGACGACCGCGAGGCCGCCGACGGCGAAGTTGAACAGCGCGGCGCTCTCCTTGACCATGAACAGGGCCAGCGCGATCAGGCCGAAGAAACACCCGGTCTCCAGCGTGGGGACAACGAGCTCGATGGGCATTGGGGGACTCCTTCTAGGGCTGCCGACGCGCTGGGGTCACTCGACCCGCTGGTTGACCTCCACGACGTTCATCGACGGGTCGTAGGTGTAGACCTGGTGGAACCCCTTGTACGACCAGGTCCCGGCGTCGTTGAAGGGCACGTTCTGCTCCCTGAGCCGCTGCATGACGCCCTGGATGTCGTCCACCTGGATGGCGATGTGGCCGTTGATGACGGGGTGCACGCGCAGGTCGTTGTCCCAGGGCAGCGACGGGGTCGGCTTGCAGATGTGGATCTGGCGGCCGTTGTGGTCCTCGAACAGGGCGACGAAGTCGCTCCCGGTCTCCAGTTGGCCCTGCTCGCCTTCGCCGGACCACGGGAACTGGATCTCGTTCATGCCGAACACGGCGTTGTAGAAGCGGACCATCGCCCGGACGTCGTGGGCGGGGATGTTGACGTGGTGCAGGTTCCAGCTCATGTTCCTTCGTTCTCCCGTTTCGTTCGAGGACGTTCGAGGTCAGGGGGCGGTCGGATCCCCGGCGGTCGGATCCGCAGTGTTCAGATCCGCAGCGGGAAGCCGCCGCCGACGGCGAGGGTCTCGCCGGTGACGAACCCGGCGGCCTCCGAGGCGAGGAAGAGCACCGGTCCGACGAGGTCGGCGGTCCGGCCCTGCCGCGCGATGAGCTGCTTGGACGAGATGAAGTCGGCCAGCAGCGCGGGCGGCAGGTCGGCCATCGCGGAGTCGGTGTCCATCGGGCCGGGCGCGACGCAGTTCACCCGGATCCCGTCGGCGGCGAGCTCGGCGGCGAGCGCCGTGGTCACGCCGCGCACGGCCAGCTTCGTCACGCCGTACACGTCGCGGGGCACGATGCCGGACACCGACGAGACGTTGACGATGCTGGCGTTGCGCGACTCGGCCAGCCACGGCCGGGCGCTCCGGGCGCACCGGACGAGGCCGACGACGTTGACCGACAGGATCGACATCCAGCCCGCGCTGTCGATCTCGGTCGCCGGACGGGACCAGGCCATCAGGTGCAGTCCCGCGTTGTTGACCAGGCAGTCGATCCGGCCCGCCCAGCCGGCGATCTCCTCCATCGCCGCCTGGACGGACTCGTCGTCCCCGACGTCGCAGCGCACCCCGAGGGCGGAGCCCGCGCCGAGCTCGGCGGCGGTGGCCTTCGCCTGGTCGAGGTCGAGGTCCGCGAGCGCCACCCGGGCGCCGTCGGCGACCCAGGCCTCGGCGAGGGTGCGCCCGATCCCGCGGGCGCCCCCGGTGATCACGACCAGCGGCCGGCCCGCCATCAGCCGCAGCTCGGCTGGTAGGTGGCCCAGTTGTCGCCGGGCCGGTTCTGCGCGTCGAAGGTGCGCAGGACGATCCCGCACAGCCCGTCCGAGCCCATGTGCTTGCCGGCGCTGAACGACATCGTGAACCCGGTGCCGCCGAAGCTCGCCTCGAACTTGGTGACCTTCTGCAGCGCCTCGTTGATCGCCTTCGAGTCGGCGCCCGCGCCCGCGTCCTCGATCACCTTCGCGATCAGGTGGACGCTGTCGTAGCCCTGCGCGGAGAACGCCGTGAGCGCCTTGAACTTGTCGCCGTAGCGCGCCTTCAGCTTGGTGATGAGCTCGTTGGACCGGGTGTTCTGCGAGGAGATCGCGCTCGCGTAGACGAGGCCGTCCAGCGTCCCCGGCTTGGCGAGCGCCCAGGTCTCGGGCTGGTTGCCGATCGAGGCGAGCGAGAAGCGCGGCTTGTCGGGGAGGGCCTGCTTGAGGGCGTTCTGGAACAGCACCTCCAGCTGGCCGCCGAGCGAGGAGACGAGGACCGCGTCCGGCCTGGACTTGCTCAGCCTGCTGACCTGGGTGGTGACGTCGGTGGCGTTCAGCGGCGCCTTCTCCTTGGCGACGAGTTCCACGCCCGCCTTCTCCAGGGTCGGCAGCAGCGCGTCGTTGAGGCCCGCCATCGTCGGGGAGTCGTCGGTGAGGACGGCGACCCGCTTGTACCCGGCCTTGGCGAACGCGGCGCCGTAGACGGTGCCGACGTCGGTCACCGGGTTGGCGAGGATGTAGGAGTAGCCGTTGTTCGGCGGCTGCGCGATCGCGCCGAGGATGTTGGTCGGCGAGATCGCCGCGACGTGCTCCTGCTGGACGATCGGCTTGACCTGCGCCGCCGACGCGGAGCCGGAGTTCATCAGGATGATCCGGGCCTTCGCGTTGACCAGCTTGCGCACCAGCGCGGGCGACTGGCTGGGCTCGCCGCCGTCGCTGTAGCGGACGAGCTTCAGCTTCTTGCCGTCGATGCCGCCGCCGTCGTTGACCTCCGACAGCGCCAGCTCGATCCCGCGCGTCGCCTCGGCGGACGTCGCGGCGGTGCCGCCCGCGGTGTCCTCGATCATCCCGACGACGATGTCGCCGCCGTCCCCCGACGAGCCGCCGCACGCGCCGGCCGAGAGGCACAGGACGGCCGCGGCGAGGCTCACCCCCAAAGACCGGGTTCCAACCGCCATGGCGGGCCTCCATCGTGTGTGTTCCAGTGGGGTGGGTGCGCATGTTCTCGCGATTTGTTCTCACACAAGAACAGCGTTCTGCATAACGTAGGCCAGGTCAGACAAGCACGTCAACCACCTGATGTCACCCTTTTCACGGCGGCCACCGGGGGCGCGGACGCGCGGCGCCGAGCCCCCGAAACGGGCGATGAGCTGGGAAAATAGCCCACAGGCCCGGGCCCGGCGATCCGCGCGGTCCGCTCAGCGCACCGTTCAGCGCAACGCGGACCGGCCGAGCAGGTGCTTGCCCATCTGCAGGACCTGGATCTGCGAGGTGCCCTCGGGGATCGTCGCCTCGCGGGCGTCGCGGAAGTACCGCTCGACCGGGAACTCCTCCATCAGCCCCGCGCCGCCGTGGACCTGCAGCGCCAGCGTCGCGCTGCGTCCCGCGGTCTCGCCGCAGTAGTACTTCGCCATCGAGCACTCGTAGCGGCCGTCCCCGCCCGCGTCGAGCACGCGGGCGGCGTCGTACCCGAGGAGCCGCGCGGTCTGCGTGCCGACCGCGATGTCGACCACCATCTGCTGGACGAGCTGGAACTCCGCCAGGCTCTTGCCGAACTGCCTGCGCTCCTGGCTGAACCTGACCGCCGCCTCCAGGCACGCCTGCGACAGCCCGACCGCGCCCATCGCCATGTTCAGCCGTCCCTGGTTGACCGCGGCCATCGCGAGCCCGAACCCGGATCCGGGCTCGCCGAGCAGGTTCTCGGCGGGGATCCGGACGTCGTCGAAGACCAGCTCGCAACTGGTCGTGCTGCGCACCGGCATGTGCGCGATGTCGTGGACGCCGTACGGCGACTCGGCGGCGTCCACCAGGAACGCCGAGACCCCGCGGTCGGTCCCGTCCGCGTCGAGCTGGCGCGCGAGCAGGATCCCGAAGTCGGCGTGCAGCGCGTTGGTGATGTAGATCTTGCGGCCGCCGAGCACGAACGAGTCGCCGTCGCGGCGCGCCGTGGAGCGCAGCGCGCCCGCGTCCGACCCGGCCTCCGCCTCGGTCAGCGCGAACCAGCCGAACCGCGACGCGGCCAGCATCGGGTCGAGGAACCGGGCGCGCTGCGCGGCCGTCCCGGCCCGGCTGAGCAGCATCGCGACCATGCCCTGGACGTTCACCGTGGTCCGCAGCGAGCCCCAGCAGCGCCCGGCCTCCTCCATGAGGACGGCCTGCACCATCGCGCTGACCTCGTCGCCGCCGTGCGCGCGGGCGACCGCGCCGCGCACGTATCCGAACTCGTAGAGCGCCCCGAGCATGTCCCAGGGGAACTCGCGGCGCCGCTCGTAGTCGGCGACCAGCGGCGCGACCTCGGCGTCGAGGTAGCGGCGCAGGGCCTGCTGGAGGTCCCGTTCCTCGGTGTTCAACGCGATTGACATCCGCCGTCCTTGCCTTAATCTGTTCACCAGTAAGAACAGTGAACAACATACAGAACAACCTGTCGAGAGGCCCGGGATGAGCGCCACACCTGTCATCGTCGACGCGGTCCGCACCCCGATCGGGCGCCGCAACGGAGCCCTGGCGGGCGTCCATCCGGTGGACCTGACCGCGCACGTGCTGACCGCGATCCTCGAACGCAACGGGCTCGGCCCGGAGCACGTGGACGACGTCATCTGGGGCTGCGTCACGCAGATCGGCGCGCAGGCGGGCAACGTCGGCCGCCTCGGCGCGCTCGCCGCGGGCTGGCCGGAGACGGTGCCGGGCACGACCGTCGACCGCGCCTGCGGCTCCAGCCAGCAGGCGCTGCACTTCGCCGCCGCCGTCGTCGCCTCCGGCCAGCAGGACATCGTGATCGCGGGCGGCGTCGAGTCGATGTCGATGGTCCCGCTCGGGTCGGCGCGGGCGGTCGGCGCCCCGTACGGGCCCCGGGTCAGGGCCCGCTACGGCACCGACACCTTCAGCCAGGGCCTCGGCGCGGAGACCATCGCCGAGCGGTGGAAGCTGAGCCGGACCGAGCTGGACGAGCTGTCCCTCCGCTCGCACGAGCGGGCCGCCGCCGCCACCGACGCGGGCGCCTTCGAGGGCCAGCTCGCGGTCGTCGACCTGCCCGAGGGCTCGCTCGCCGTGGACGAGGGCATCCGCCGCGACACCTCGGCGGAGAGGCTCGCCGCCCTCAAACCGGCCTTCCGCGACGACGGCGTCGTCACGGCGGGCAACGCCTCGCAGATCTCCGACGGCGCCGGAGCACTGCTGATCATGACCGACCGGAAGGCCGCCGAGCTCGGGCTGCGCCCGCTGGCCGCGTTCCGGCACGGCGTCGTCGTCGGCGACGACCCGGTGACCATGCTCACCGCGCCGATCCCCGCCACCCGCAAGCTCCTCGACCGCGCCGGCCTCGGCATCGGCGACATCGACGCGTTCGAGGTGAACGAGGCGTTCGCCTCGGTGGTCGCGGCCTGGCAGCGCGAGACCGGCGCCGACCCGGCCCGGGTCAACCCGCTCGGCGGCGCCATCGCGGTCGGGCACCCGCTCGGCGGGTCCGGCGCCATCCTGATGACCCGGCTCGTCCACCACCTGCGCGACCACGACCTGCGCTTCGGCCTCCAGGCCATGTGCGAGGCGGGCGGGATGGCCAACGCCACGCTCGTCGAGCGCTGGTCGTGAGCGGCCCCGGCATCCGGAACACCCGCCCCCTCCTAGAACCGATGAGGAACACAGCGTGAAGATCGAGTCGTCCACCTTCGTCGTCACCGGGGCCGCGTCCGGGCTCGGCCGGGCCACCGCCGAGCTGCTGCTCGCCCGCGGCGCCACCGTGGTCGGGACCGACCTGCGGCCGCGCGCGGCGGACGCCGCCGCGATCCCCTTCGTCGAGGCCGACATCACCGACGAGGCCGCGATGACCGCCGTGTTCGACACCGCGCGGGACCTGCACGGGGGCGTCCACGGCGTCGTCCACTGCGCGGGGCGCGGCGGCGACCGGGTCAGGATCCTCGACCGCGCCGGACGGCCCGGCTCGCTGGAGTCGTTCGGCGACGTCGTCCGCACCAACCTCGTCGGCACCTACAACGTGCTCCGGCTCGGCGCGCAGGCCCTCAGCGGCAACGACCTCGTGGGCGGCGAGCGCGGGGCGATCGTGCTGACCGCCTCGGTGGCCGCGTTCGACGGCCAGATCGGGCAGACGTCGTACTCGGCGTCCAAGGCGGGCGTGCACGGCATGGTGCTGGTCGCCGCCCGCGACCTCGCCTCCCGGGGGATCCGGGTCAACGCGATCGCGCCCGGCATCTTCGACACGCCCATGCTCGCCCGGCTGCCGGAGGCGACGCGCGCCTCCCTGTCCGCGACGGTGCCCTACCCGAAGCGGCTCGGCGAGCCGGGCGAGTACGCCGAGCTCGCCGTCCAGCTCCTGTCCAACGGCTACCTCAACGGGGAGACGATCCGGCTCGACGGCGCGATCCGGATGGCGCCGCGCTGACCGGCGGAGGGACGGCAGAAGAGGCGCGGCCCGCCACGGGCCGCGCCTCTTCTGCCTTGTCCGGTTTCTTCCTTGTCCGGTCCGGCGCGGTTCAGGCGGCCGGTACCAGGCCGACCTCGCGGGCGAGCCGCTCGGCCTCGGTGGCGGCCTGCGCGACGCGCTGCCCGAGCCACGACAGCGGCCCTTCGAGCGCGAACCCGATCGCGCCGTAGGTCTGGTGCGCCTGGTAGACGGCCTGCCGGGACGCCCGCGCCGCCGCGCGCAGCGCCACGTGCACGTCGAACCCGGCCGCGCGCGGGCCGTCCGCGCCGTCGAGCGTGTACGCGGCGCGGCGCGCCAGCAGCGCCGCCGCCCGGACCTGGGCGTCGACCTCGGCCAGCGGGTGGGCGACCGCCGTGAAGTCGCCGATCCGCCGCCGGAACTGGGTGCGCTGCCCGGCGTAGACGACGACGTCGGACAGCACCCGCTGGCCCGCGCCCGCCAGGTAGGCGGCCAGGCCGAGCCGGGCGAGCAGCGCGGTGCCCGTCCCGACCAGCGCCTCGGGGCCCGCGGGCACGAGGTCCGCGGCGACGACGGGTTCATGGCCGAGCGAGACCCACTGCTCGCGCACCTCCCCGAGCGTCACCGGCCGGACGCGCCAGCCCGCCTCGTCGTGGCGGCCGAGCTCGAACAGCCGGTCGGCGCTCGCGCCCCACGGCATCGCGTCCGCCGTGCCCGCGGTCGGGACCAGCTCCCCGGCCATCACCGCCTCGGCGTCGTCGACGGGCAGGGCGTCCAGGACGAGGAGGGTCTGCCACCACGGGCCGGGGCAGCCGCCCCGGCCGAGCGCGTCGCCCGCCGCGACCACGTCCAGGGCCCCGGCGCCGAGGTCGGGCGCGGTGAGCGCCAGCGCGCCCGCCTCAGCGATCGCGGCCCACCTGGCGCGGGGGAACCTCGGCTCGGACTCCGGCTCCGGCGGCTCCGCCAGGACGCGCGCCAAGGTCTCCTGGAAATCGCGCTGCTCCTGGGTGTAGGGCCAGTCAGTGCTCATCGAGCCACCCCTTCAGCGCACGCTTGTCGATCTTCATGGCGGTGGTCAGCGGCATCGCGTCGCGGACGACGATCCGCTTCGGCACCTTGTACCCGGCGAGCCGCTCCCGGCAGTGCCGGTCCAGGACGCCGGCGAGATCGCCGGCGGGCGGGGACGCGGGGACCACCACCGCCTCGACCCGCTCGCCCCACTCGGGGTCGGGGACGCCGACGACGGCGGCCTGCGCCACGTCCGGATGCTCGCACAGCACCCGCTCCACCTCGCTCGGGAAGACGTTCTCGCCGCCGGTGATGACCAGCTCCTTGAGCCGTCCGCGCAGTTCGACGACGCCGTCCGGGCCGCGGGCGCCGAGGTCGCCCGAGCGGACGCCCTCCTCCGGGACCGGCCGCAGCTCCCCGCCGACGAGGTAGCCCGCCATCTGCCAGGGCGCGCGGATCACCAGCTCGCCGACCTCCCCCGCCGCGACGGGCGCGCCGTCCGGGGAGACGATGCGCAGCTCGGCGCCGGGCACCGGGCGGCCGATCCCGCTCATCCGCCCGCCGTCCTCCCACGAGCGCAGCCGCGACACCGCGCCGACCTCGGTGGCGCCGTAGCCGGTGATCAGGGTGGCGGCGGCGAAGCCGCGGCGGAGCCGCTCGGGCAGGTCGGGCTCGGCCGCGGTCGAGCCGAACAGCACGGCGCGGACGTGCCCCGTCCGGGACGGGTCGAACGCCGGATGGCCGAGGATGCGGCCGAGCGCCGTCGGCGGGCCGAACAGCCGGTTCGCGCGGCCGGTGAGCAGCAGGTCCACCGCCCGGCCCGCGTCGAAGCGCGGCTCGACCACGAGCGCGCCCCCGGCGTACAGCGTCGCGAACGCGCAGGTGGCGAGCGCGACGTGGAAGAAGGGCGCGAAGTACAGCTCGGCGTCGGTGCGGCGCGTCTCGAGGGCGAGCGCGCTGCACGGCAGGTAGGCGGCGAGCCCGGCGGTCGTCCAGACGGCGCCGCGCGGCGTCCCGGTCGTCCCGCCGGTCCCGAAGACGATCGCGGGCGCGTCGCCGGGCACCGCGCGGTGCCGCCACGACTCGGCCGCCCCGGCCAGCTCGCCGCTCGGGTAGGACGGCACCCCCGCCGCCGGGCGATGCCCGTCGCCGACGACGATCGCGGACGGCCGGACCGCGTCCAGGTACAGCGCCAGTTCGGACTGGGCAAGCTTGATGTTCAGCGGCGCGGCGGCCGCGCCCGTCGCCATGATCCCGATCAGCGCCGCGAGGTGCTCGGCGCCCGGGTCGAGCGCCGTCGCGACGCGGTCGCCCGGCCCGATCCCGCGGTCGGCCAGCGCCGCGCCGATCTCCCGGGCGCGCCGCCACAGGTCGCCCCAGCTCCACGCGGTCGCCGGGTCCGCGACGGCGGGGTCCGCCGGGGTCTGCAGCGCGCGGGCGCGCACCACCTCCACGAACGATCCGGTCATCGGCCACCGAGCCCGAACTCGGCGCGCGCGAGGACGCCGCGCATGATCTCCGACGAGCCGCCCGCGAGCGTCTCCATCATCGACTCGCGCCACAGGAAGGCGAGGTCGTCGTCGCGGCGGGTGGCCTCCAGGTAGCCGAGTTCCAGCGCCGCCCGCGCGATCTCCTGGGTGGCGCGCGAACCGACGAGCTTCACGCGCGCGGCCTCGGCGGTGCAGTCGGCGCCGTCCAGCGCGCGGGCGAGCGCCTCGGCCGCGAGCACCTCGACGGCCTGGACGTCGACCGTGAGCTGCTCGACGCGGTCCAGCAGCAGCGGGTCGCCCAGGAAGCCGTGCTCCCGCGCCCAGCCGAGCAGGCTCTCCAGGTCGCGGCGGACGCGGCCGGGCAGCACCATCAGGTGCCGCTCGACCGCGAGCGCCTCCCGGATCAGACTCCACGCCTGGCCCTCCGCGCCGACCCGGTCGGTCACCGGCACGACGACGCCGTCGAGGAAGACCTCGTTGAGGCGGTGCCCGTCGATGGTCTCGATCGGCCTGATGTCGACGCCGGGGGCCCGCAGGTCCAGGATGAGCAGCGTGTGCGGGTCGCCGCCGGCCACGCCCTCGGCCCGGCACAGCAGCCAGAGGTAGTCGGAGTGGTGGGCGTCGGACGTCCAGCGCTTCTCCCCCGTCACCCGGTACACGTCCCCGTCGCGGACGGCCCGGGTGCGCACCGCGCGCAGGTCCGAGCCCGCCTCCGGCTCGGAGTAGCCGAGCGCGAAGGAGACGTCGCCGAGCGCGATGCCGGGCAGGAACCGCGCCTTCTGGTACTCGGTGCCGTGCACGACGAGGGTCTTCGCGACGATCCCGGCGGCGAGGTCCGGACGCGCGGCGCGGGCGTGGGCGAGTTCGTCCCAGAGCGCGAACTCGTGGGCGAGCGTCGCGGGGACGGCGCCGTCCTCGCCGGGCCAGCCCAGCGAGAGCCAGCCGCGCCGGCCGAGCTCGCGGTAGAGGTCGCGGGTCGCGCCGCCGCGGCCGTGGAAGAACTGGCGCGGGTCGAGGGCGTCGCCCATCCCGTCCAGCAGCGCGCGGACCTCGGCGCGGAACGCCTCGACGTCCCCGGGCTCAGCGGTCATCGCGCACCGTCCACCTCGGCGGGCGCTTCTCGGCGAAGGCGCGGGCGCCCTCCAGGAAGTCGGGGTGCGACCAGTGCCGCTGCGCCGTGCGCCACGCCTCCTCGGCCGCTTCGTGCGGCGGACGGCCCAGCGACTCCCACAGCAGCGCGCGGGACAGCTCGACCGCGCGCGGCGAGTTCGCGGCGATGCACGAGGCGATGTGCAGCGCGGTCGGCCGCAGCTCGGCGGCGGGGACGACCTCGTCGACCAGCCCGAGCGCGTGCGCCCGGGCGGCGTCGAGCCGGAAGGACGAGCCCTGGAGGGTCATCCGCATCGCGGTGCCGAACGGCAGCCGGTGGGCCAGGCCGATGTTCTCGACCGCCCCGACCTGGCCGACGCTGACGTGGGTGTCCATGAACGCGGCGTGCTCGGCGGCGACCACCACGTCCGCGTCGACGACGAAGTGCAGCCCGCCCCCGGCGGCGACGCCGTTGACCGCGCAGATCACCGGCTTGCGGACGCCGCCGCCGAGCGGCGACCAGACGATCGGCTCCCGCCGCGCGGCGGCGGAGGGCACCTCGCCGGTCGCGGCGATCTCCTTGACGTCGGCGCCGGTGCAGAAGTGCCGGTCGCCCGAGCCGGTCACCACCACGGCCCGGATGTCGTCGTCGGCGTTGGCGCGCGCCCAGATCCGCGCCATCGGCTCGCGCATCCGGCGGCTCAGGGCGTTGCCGGCCTCGGGCCGGTCGAGCCGGACGACCAGAACGCCGCCCGTGACCGAGACCGCGAAACCGGGGTACTCTTCGGCACCGCCCCGGCCGGGGGGTGAAGGTGCAGGCATCGACTCACTCATTCACTATGAAGAACTCAGTTCTTTATAGAATACGAGCGGCCGGTCACCAGGGTCAAGGACGGGCGGGCGCGGCGAAGACCGCGCGGGCGGCGCTCAGCCCGGCCGCCTCGTCCGCGCCGAGGCCCAGCTCCGCGAGGATCTCGGCGGTGTCGGCCGCCTGCCCGCAGCGGGGCCGGGCGGCCGCGGGGCTCGCGGAGAGCCGCGGCGCGGGCGCGGGCTGGCGCAGGCCGTCCCAGTCGACGAAGACGCCGCGGGCGGCGAGTTCGGGGTCGGCGGCCGCCTCGCCCGGCGTGGACACGGCGGTCACGCAGGCGTCGGTGCCGCGGAACCGCTCCACCCACTCGGCCCTGGTCCGGGAGGCGAAGATCTCCGCCAGCGCGGTCCGCTGCGCGGGCCACCGGGACCGGTCGTGCTGCGGCCAGTCGCCCGGGTCGAGTTCGAGGCCGTCCAGGAGAGCGCGGTAGAAGGCGGGCTCGATCGCGCCGACCGCGACGTACCGGTCGTCGGCCGTGCGGTAGGCGCGGTAGAAGGGGGCGGCCCCGTCCAGCAGGTTCGCGCCGCGCTCCGGCCGCCAGGCGCCCGAGCCGAGCATGCCGTGGATCATCGTGGTCAGGGACGCCGCGCCGTCCACCATCGCGGCGTCGACCACCTGCCCGCGCCCCGTCCGGCCGCGCTGGACGAGCGCCGCGAGCACGCCGAGCGCGAGGTAGGCGCCGCCGCCGCCGAAGTCGGCGACGAGGTTCAGCGGGACGGCGGGCGGCCGGTCCGGGTCGCCGATCGGGTGCAGCGCGCCGGAGCGCGCGATGTAGTTGATGTCGTGCCCGGCGGTCCGCGCGAGGGGGCCGTCCTGCCCCCAGCCGGTCGCCCGGCCGTAGATCAACCGGGGGTTGACCGCGTGCAGGTCCGCCGGTCCGAGGCCCAGGCGCTCCATCGCCCCCGGCCGCATCCCCTCCAGCAGGACGTCGGCGGACGCCGCGAGCCGGACCGCGACCGCGCGCCCGCGCGGGTGCTTCAGGTCGATGCCGATCGAGCGCTGGCCGCGGGTGCGCGGGTCGTCGGCGAGGGCGGTGTCGATCACCCCGGCCGCTCCGGCGCGGTCGATCCGGACCACGTCGGCGCCGAGGTCGGCGAGGAGCATCGCGGCGAACGGCACCGGGCCGAGCGCCGCCGGGAACACCACGCGGACGCCGTCGAGCGCCCGCTCCCCGGCCGGGGGGATCGTCGCGGCCAAGCCGCCTCCTAGCTGCTCAGCCGCCGCGACTGCACGCTGACCTCGCCGATCCGGTCGCAGACCCGGCGCAGCTCGGCCCCGTACTCGGCGGCGGTGTCGTCGTCGATGAGGTTGGAGAAGCCCACGGCGGCCACCACCAGCGTGACCCGGCCCTCGGCGTCGAAGATCGGGGCCGCGACGGTGGAGATGCCGAGCGCGTAGCCCTCGTGGTCGACCGTCCAGCCGCGCTCGCGGACGAGGCCGAGCTCCTTCCGGAACGCCTCCACGTCGGTGAGGCTCTTCGGGGTGAACGCCTGCAGCCCGTGCCGCAGGATCACCTCAAGGGACTCGGGGCTCTCGTAGGCGAGGAAGGCGCGGCCGAACGAGCCGCCCTGGATCGGGATCCGCTCCCCCGGCTGCAGGGTGATCCGGACCCGGTTCGGCCGCTCCAGCTTGTCCAGCAGCGAGATCTCCTCGGCGCTCACCCGCCGGTAGATCACGATGGTGGCCTGCAGCTTCTCCAGCAGCTCGCTGAGGTAGCGGCGGGCGAGCGACAGCTCGCCGAACTGCCCGCTCGCCGCCGCGCCCAGTTCGAGCAGGGTCGGGCCGAGCCGGTAGGTGCGCGTCCGCTCGTCGTAGTCGACCACCTCAAGGTTGGCGAGGGTGCGCAGGATGTAGAAGACCGTGCTCTTGTTGATGCCGGTCGTCTCGATGATGTCGGCGAGCACCGACGGTCCGCGCTGCGCCAGGGCGTCGAGCACCGTGAAAGCGCGCGTCACCGCGGGCGCGCGGTCCTTGTCATCGGCCATGGGTCTCGTCCTTTCGCGGGCCGCGCAGGTCACTGTCGTTCCGGAGATCGGCTCCGTCTGACCGGGAGAGATGATTCCAGAACGCGCCGCCCGGCTCGGCCCGATCAGAGGTCGCGATCACCGGCGAGCAGGCGGCCCGCGACGAGCCTGCGGAGGATCTCCGCGGACCCGTCGGCGATCTGCACCGTGCGGACCATGTGCCACGCCTCGGCCATCCCGATCTCGGTGGTGATCCCCATCCCGCCGAGGGTCTGCATCGCCCGGTCGATCGTCCGGGTCGCCGTCTCGGTGGAGAGGATCTTGCACATCGCCGACTCCTTGAGGGCGCGCTCGCCCGCGTCGATCCGGGCGGCGGTGTCCAGGCCGAGGACGTGCGCGGCGTGCACGTACGTCGCGCACTCGGCCAGCGGGAACATCACCCCCTGGTGCTCGGCGAGGAGCCTGCCGAACGAGCGCCGCTCGGCCGCGTAGTCGAGGGCCTGGTCGAGCGCCCAGCGCGCCAGGCCGACGGACTTGGCGCAGTTGTACATCCGGCCCAGGCTGATCCCGCCGAGCCCGATGCCCGCGGCCTGCCCCTCCTCCCCGACGAGCTGCTCCGGCGTCACGTGGACGTCGTCGAGCGAGATGATCGCGTGGTTGCCGCCGGGCTCGCCGTACAGGCCGATGACGCTGTCCACCCGGAACCCGGGCGCGTCGGCGGCGACGAGGAAGGCCGAGACGCCGCCGGTTCGCGCGGCCAGCGCGTCGGGGTCGGTCACCGCGAAGACCAGGCCGTAGTCGGCGTAGGGGCCGTTCGTCGTCCACTGCTTGGTGCCGGTCAGGCGCCAGCCGCCGGACGGGTCCGGGACGGCCCTGGTCCGCATCGACCACGCGTCGGAGCCCGCCTCGGGCTCCGACATCATGAAGCACATCGACTTCTCGCCGGACATCAGGCTCGGCAGGACCCGCTCGCGGACGTCCGCGCTGACCAGCCCGAACACGAAACTGGGGCCGGTCGCCCAGTGCGCCAGCACGTCGTGGGCGAGCCAGCGGTGCGGCCCGCTGAGCCGGTAGACCAGCTCCCAGGCGGCGTAGGTGGTGACCGCGCCCTGCCCGCCGCCGCCGAGGTCCTCGGGGACGGTCATCGTGAAGAAGCCGGCCTCCGCCGACGCCGTCCGGACCCGCCGCCGCAGCTCCTCGACGCGGTCGACGTGCCGGCCGGTCTCGTCGTACCGGCCGCGCGGGTCGTTGAGCACGCCGGCGTACTCCTCGTGCAGCGGGAAGACCTCCGCGCGGAGGAAGCCCTCCAGCCCGCTCAGGATGGCGGACGTCTCCTCGGACACCCCGGTCGTCGACATCACGGCTCCCTCTTTGAACGCTGTTCTGAATATAGAATATCATGCGGCCAGCTTGGGACGTCCGAGGAGGAGTACATGGAGAAGGAAGCCGGTGGCGTCGTCCTGCTGGACGCGTGCGACGGGGTCCTCACGATCACGCTGAACCGTCCCGCGAAGCGCAACGCGGTCGACCGCGCGGTCGCCGAGGCGGTCTCCGCCGCGCTGGACCGGCTGGAGGACGACGACGCGCTGCGGGTCGGCGTGCTCACCGGCGCGGGCGGCACGTTCTGCGCCGGGCTCGACCTCGACGCGTTCGCCCGCGGCGAGGCCGCCCGCTCGGCGTCCCGGGGGTTCGCCGGGATCGTCGAGCGGCCGCCCGCCAAGCCCCTGATCGGGGCCGTGGAGGGGTGGGCGCTCGGCGGCGGCTTCGAGATCCTGCTCTGCTGCGACCTGCTGGTCGCGTCCTCGACCGCCGTCCTCGGCCTGCCCGAGGTCAAGCGCGGGCTGGTCGCGAGGGGCGGCGGGGCGCTCCGCCTCACCCAGCACCTGCCGCGCGGCCGCGCCCTGGAGCTGCTGCTCACCGGCGAGCCGATCAACGCGGCGGACGCGCACGCCTACGGGCTGGTGAACCGGCTGGCCGAGCCGGGTGAGGCGCTGCGGGTCGCGCGGGAGCTGGCGCGCGCGATCTCGGCGAACGCGCCGCTGGCGGTGTCGGCGGCGAAGCGGATCGTCACCGAGGCGCCCGGCTGGGGGCCGGACGAGGCGTTCCGGCGCCAGGGCGAGATCCTCGCGCCGGTCTTCGACTCCGCCGACGCCCGCGAGGGCGCGCTCGCCTTCAAGGAGAAGCGCCCTCCGGTGTGGCGGGGACGCTAGCCGCACCCGGACCGAAATACGTCGAAGGCGGCTGCGAAGGGCGACGCCGTCGCTACGCTGTGCGGCATCCCGCGAGCGGCCGAACCCGGAGGTTCCCATGGACGAGGAGTCGCAGCCGGCGGAGAAGGAAGTCGAATACGAGATCGCGCTTCCGGCGGACGCCTACTGGACGCGCGACGGGCGAATCCCGCTCGGACCGGACCTGACCGAGGCGTTGAACCGGGCCGTGAAGTACCTGGAACAAGGGGAGTTCGGTTCCCTTTCCTTCGTCGCCGCCTTCAATGACCACTGGCCCCGGGACGAGCGCACCCTCCTGTACCGCGTCCGGGACGGCGTGGTGCTGACGCTCAACGGCGGCGATCTCCAGGACCGGGTGCGCGCCGCCCTGGACGGCGGCGACGTCGAGGGGTGGAGTCATCTCCCGGCCCCGGAGAGCCCCGTCCCGTTGGCGGAGGTCCAGTCCCGCCTGGGGGTCCGCGTCTACAACCTCCTCGCCCGGCAGGGGTTCAGGACTCTGGACGAGGTGCTCGCCGTCCCGGAGGAGACGCTCAGCCGGGAGCGGGGCGTCGGACGCCACTGCATGGAGAAGCTCCGGCAGCTCCGCGAGCCGGAGGGGCCGCTCATCCGCGTCGCCCACGCCCGGCCCGTCCGGCAGCAGGAGGAGCACGCCGAGCTGGTGCGCCGCCGCATGTCCCCGGCCTCGCTCCAGCGGTACGGCGTCCTCGTCGAGCCGCTCGGCCAGTGCGACCTGGCGGCGTCGGCGCTGGGCGTCATCGCCGACTCCCTGAACGCCGAGCCGCTGCCCCCGGCGGACCCGGCCGTCGTCCGGCTCCTGCGGGACGCGGCCGAGCCGGACCTCCTGGACGCCTACCTCCGCACGCACGAGAACGTCCCGGAGGCCGGTGCCCCGGCCTCCGGGACGCGCGCCCGGACGGGCGCCCGCTGAGCGGTCCCGTGCCGGGCGAAGCCGCGCCCGGTCCGGCCGCCCTCCCCCGGTGGGAAAGGCCGGACCGGGCACGTCCTAGCCGCGCCGGATGCCCGGCTGGGCGCCTACGGCCACCTTCCAGAGGGCGTAGGCGATCGCGTCGGAGCAGCGGTCGAGCGCGGTCGTGTTGATGTTGTTCGGATAGCTGTCGCAGGACTGGTGGTAGCACCGGTCGAACGCCTGGTTCGCGGTGCCGCCCCACTTCTGCGCCTGGGCGGCGGACTTGGTCGCCGGGGCTCCGGTGAACAGGAACGTCGTGGCGATTCCGGCGTTGCGGAACGACCCGTCGTCACTGCAGCACTCGGAGACCTCCTCCGTCGGCACGTTGATGGAGTCGAAGTACTCCTTGAGGTTCTTCGCCAGCGGCGAGGTGATGTCGTCGATGAAGTAGCCCGGGTTCGGCGAGCCGACCATGTCGAAGTTGAAGTAGCCCTTGATCTTCGACCGGTCGGCGGCCGACAGGCGGCCGACGTAGTACTTCGAGCCGCGCAGGCCCTGCTCCTCGTCCGTCCACCAGGCGAACCGGACGTGGTTCAGCATGGTCGGCTTGGTCCGGGCCAGTTGCAGCGCGACTTCCAGTTGGGCGGCGGAGCCGGTGCCGTTGTCGTTGATGCCCGGACCCGCCCCGACGCTGTCGAGATGGGCGCCGAACATGTAGACGCTGCCGTCGTTGCCGCCCGGCCAGTCGGCGACGAGGTTGGGCCCCGCGCCGCTGGTGCATCCGGACGAGCACGCCTGCCGGGCCACCGTGAACCCGGCCTCCTTCAGTTTCGCCTCGATGTAGGAGACCGAACCGAGGTAGCCCGCGCCCGTCGACCGGCGGGTCCCGCCGTTGCTGCTGGCGATGGTCTGGAACTGCTGGAGGTGCGCCTTGACGTTCTCGACGTTGATGTCAGGCGCGGCCACTACTTTTGGGGACCCACCCCCCACCGTGTACGCGGTGGAGTCGGCGACGCCCGGAGTGCAGGTCGGCTCGCCGGACTGCGCGCCGAGCTTGACGGCGTCCCACGCGGCCTTGACCTTGTTGAACTGGTCGCAGGTCTTGTCGAGGTTCTTCGCCGCGGTCAGGGTCAGGACGCGGTACCGGGGGTAGCTGGTGCCGGACGTCTTGAGCTGCATCGCGTTGTAGAAGATCTTCGCGGCGTTCATCACGCCGATGCCGGTGACCGTGCTGTTGTTGCAGGTCGGGCTGGTCGGCTTGCCGCCGCCTGGGTTGGAGCCCTCGGCGAGCAGGTAGAACCAGTGGTTGCCGGGCCCGGCCGCCTTGTGCACCTCCATCTGCGGGACGGACGTGGACCAGCAGTTCGGGTCGTTGTTGACCTGCGACGGGTTGTACATGTTGCGGATCGGGCCGCTGCCGGTGAGGTTGATGAGCTCGCCGACGGTGTAGTCGGGGGTGTCGGCCGGGTTGTTCAGGAACGCCTCGACGGCGGCGCCCCACACGTCCCCGACGAACTCCTGGGTCCCGCCGCCGGACATGCCGCCGGGGGTGAAGTTGTCCAGGCCGTGGCCGAACTCGTGGTCCACGACGTCGGTCGAGGTGATCCACTGGTTGCGGTTGTTGTGGCCGAACTGGGCGTCGGTGCCGTTCCAGTACGCGTTGACCGCGTTGAGGCCGACGCGCGCCGGGGCCCACTGGTTGTTCCGCAGGCCGGTGCGGCCGAAGGTCTTCAGCAGGTCCCAGAAGCCGGCGGCGGCGTACATGACGTCGACGCAGCCCGACTCCTTGTCGGTCTTGGACGTGCTGCCCCAGACGTCGTCCGGGCCGGTGAAGACCCGGTTGCCGCTGTAGTCGGCGCACGACATGCCGGCCCGGTTCGGGTCGCGCATCGAGTACTGGCCGCCGGACTGGGTCGTCCCGATCGTCAGGTTCGACCCTTCCCAGATGCCGGTGCCGGTGCCCGCGTGGATGGTCTCCTGCTCGCCGAACCGCTTGCCGGTCCGGGCGTCGACGTAGACCTTCTTGCGGCTGGGCTGCTTGCCGTCGCGTCCGGAGACGACCGTCTCCCACGCCAGCCTGGGCTCGCCCAGCGCGTAGACGACCAGGCGCGGCTTGGGCGCGGCGGCGTCCGGGCTGGTCAGCGCGGCGCGGGCGCGTCCGGCGGCCGCGGTCTCGCTGATCTTCGGGGTGGTGGCGACGGTGATCCGCTGCCGCTGCGCCACGGACAGGGTGCGCACGCGGCCCTGCCCGTCGGTGGCGACCACGAAGTCGCCGCCGACCACGGGGAGCCCGCGGTAGGTGCGCTCGTAGGCCACGTAGTACTGGTCCCAGGGCGTGCCGACCACCTGGGTCCGGATGTACTGCTCGTCCTTTCCGGTGTGCAGGTCGGCGGCGTTCGCGGCGATCAGCCGGTCCGCCGACGTGATCGCGGCCGCCTTCGGATCCGCGCCGGGCTTCTGACCGCTCGTGGTGGACGTCATGGCGGGGGCCGCCATGCCCGTGACCGCGAGCGCGGTGACCGTGACGGTCACCAGGAGATGGTTTCTGCGTTTCACAGCCGCATGCCTCCATAGGGGCGGGGGTGAGGCCGCCCCGCGGGGTCGGGGCGGCGGCCGACGCGGCGGCGGGACCGGGCGTGGCCGCGCGCACGGGCTCGGGAGCCGTACGGCGCGTGAACGGCCGTCGCGTCTTATGGAGGAGATTGGCATCTCTGGAACGGTCGCGGACCATTACATCTGGTCATAAATTCGCGCTATGCAGCCGTGAACTGCACCTCCACGTGATCATCTGGAGCATCGGAAATTGCTTTCACGAGTCTGCGCGTCCCCTGTTCCGCGACGGCGGGGACGCCATTGCGGCGCCCCGCCCGCGTGCCATGTCTGCGTGCGTCCGATGACTCAGCTGGATTTGACGGCGCCGCCGTCGATCACGTAATCGACCCCGGTGACGTCGCCCGCGACGTCCGAGCCAGGCGGTCCGTACGGCCCAGTCGGCGGAGACGGAGGGGCCCAGTCGGACGCTCAGCGCGGCGGCGTGCTCGGCGACCAGCGCACCCATGCGGGCCGGGTCCTTCCTCGCCTACCTGCTGTCGCGGAACGGCATGTCGCTGAAGGACGTCACCCGGGTCAACATGACGCCGACCAGGCGGGCGCGGCGTTAGCCGCCAAGCGCGTCGAGGCGGCGGTGACCTGGGAGCCGTGGCTCACCAACGCGGTCAAGAAGAACGAGGACGGCCTCGTGCTCGCCAGCACCCGCGAGTACCCGACGATCCTCGCCGACACCATCGGGTTCCGCCCGGACGTGGTGAAGGGCGACCGCGCGGCCGTCCAGGGGTTCGTCCAGGCCATGGCGGACGCGGCCAAGCGCCCGGTCAAGGAGATCGCGGGGCTGCTGGAGTACGCGACCCTGTGCGACCTCGCCGCCAACAAGCGCTACTTCGGCACCGCGTCCGCGCCGGGCGACCTGTACAAGGTGTTCGCCGAGGCGGGCGCCTTGTCGGTGGCCTCGGCGCTGGCGCTGTGGGCGCTCGTCACCTACACCGGCCTGGTCGACCCGTTCTTCCTGTCCAGCCCGAGCGCGGTCGCCGCCGCGTTCGCCGACATGGTCACCGAGCAGGGGTTCCTCGGCGACATCGCGGCGAGCTTCCTGCGCATCGCCGCCGGGTTCGCGCTGGCGTGCGGCGCGGCCGTCCGGTCGGCATCGCGATCGGGGCGTCGCCGCGGGTCCAGGCCCTGCTGGAGCCGATCATCGGCGCCGTCCGCTACATGCCCGCGTCCGCGTTCATCCCGCTGCTCATCATCTGGTTCGGGATCGGCGAGACCGAGAAGGTCTCCGTGATCGTCATTGGGGTGTTCTGCCCGCTCGCGCTGCTCGTCGCGGACGTGGCGGCGGGCACGCCGCGGCAGTTCCGCGACATCGCCTACACGCTCGGTGCGACCCGCTCGCAGGCGTTCGTCCGGGTGTTCCTGCGCGCCTCGCTGCCGGGCGTCGTCGACCTGATGCGCGTGTCGTTCGGCTGGGCGTGGACGTACGTGATCGGCGCCGAGCTCGTCGCGGCGAGCAAGGGCGTCGGGTACGTGATCCTGTCCGCCAGCCGCTACCAGTCGACCGACCAGATCATGGCCGGGGTCCTGACCATCGGCGGGGGTCGCCCAGCGATGAGCGCGATCACCGTGCGGAACGTGACGAAGGACTTCATCCACGGCCGCCGTTCGGCGCGAGCCCTGGAAGGGATCGACCTCGCGATCGCGGACGGCACGTTCACGTGCCTCGTCGGCGCGTCCGGCTGCGGGAAGTCGACCCTGCTGAACATCATCGCCGGGCTGCTCAGCCCGACCAGCGGGAGCGTCCTCGTTAACGACCGGCCCGTCGAGGGGCCGGGACCCGACCGCGGCCCGCGCCGCGCGGCGTCCCGAAGGCGGTCCGCCACGAGGTCTCCGCCGGTCTGCTGGACGAGATGGGCCTGGCCGAGTTCGCCTCCTCCTATCCGCGCGAACTGTCCGGCGGAATGGCGCAGCGCGCGGCCATCGCGCGGGCGCTCGCCAACGAGCCCGACGTCCTGCTGATGGACGAGCCCTTCGGCGCCCTCGACGCCCTCACCCCAGCGTTTCCTCACCGACGTGTGGCAGCGGCACAACCGGACGATCGTCTTCTTCACCCACGACGTCGAAGAGGCCATCCTGCTCGCCGAGACCATTGTGGTCATGCCGGGCCGCGTGCGGGAGGTCATCGAGGTCGACCTGCCGCGTCCGCGCACCACGGAAATGGTCACGGAGCCGGAATTCACCGGGTACAAGCGCGCCATTCTGGACGTCATTCTGCGGTGACCGCCGAAGGGCGCGGGGGCGGCGGTCCCGCTTCCAGATGGGGCCCCGTGGCGCGGTGGGCCCCGGCCTGGCCGGGTCCGGCCGCCGCGCCCGCACGGTCGGCCCGGAGGACGACCGCCGGGCGTTTCCGGCGTCCGGACGCGGTAAATCGACGATCCGAGCGACCACCGGCGGGGTGATTCGTCGATCCGGAACCATTCCGAGAAATGATCAACGGAATCGGTCCCGGCGGCTCCCGCCGCCGATCCGCGGCGGGAACTCGGCTGTGGCATCATCTCCCGCGACCCGGAGTGTCCATTGGGGACATGGACGCGCGGATGATCGTCACGGAGGCGGGCGGTTCTCCCTCCGGCCGAGTTTCCGCAGAGGAGTCTTCGATGGGTTCTCCCGACGACCGGACCGGCGAGTCTTCGAAGGGCTTCCCCGACGACCGGGCCGGTGATTTCGTCCTCGACTTCCCGACGGCGGTGGCGCCGGAGTACCGGAACCGCTCGGCCCTGGCGACGAGCCCGCCGCTGTTCGTCCTGCGGGTCCCCGAGTCCGCGCACCCGGACGGCGTGGACCGCGTCGTCCGGGCGCTGCGCGCGGCGCTCACCGACAACGGGAAGCTCGTGCCGCTGGCCCACCTGTCGACCGAGGACGACTCCGAGCTGCTGTCCGACACCGCCGGGTTCCGGCTGATGATGGGCGCGCCCGAGCACATGACGCCCGACCGGTACCCGAACTTCCTGGTGATGCGGGACCTCGTCGACTTCGTCCGGGAGAACCGGGACGCGTGGCGGAGCGGCCCGCAGGCGCGGAACCTGCGGCGGCACGCCAGCGAGCGGCGGGCCCAGCGCGGCGGCCCGCTGGCCTTCACCAGGATGGAGGGCCCGAACCCGGACGGGCTCATGGGCTTCCTGATGAGGATCAGCTGGCTCTCGTTCGTGCAGCGGCTGCCGAAATGGGTCTGGGCCCGCTGGACGTCCCGCCGGGTGATGCGCCGGTGGCTGGGCGCGGAGCGGATCGCCGGAGGCGGCAAGAACCTGTACCGGGTGATGGACACCGCGGGCGACGTGTGGAGCTCGCAGTTACGCAACGACCCCGAGCACGAAGAGGCGCTCCAGCAGCTCGACCAGCTCCTCTTCCGCGCCCTGCTGGAGGACCTGCGCACCCCCGCCGTCGGCGGGATCCTGCCCCGGCGGCGGCGCCGGACCTCCCGCCCGGTCATCCTCGTGGAACTGCCCCCGCCCGGCCGGGACGGCTCCCGGGCGGCCGAGCGGTTCCTGCGCTCGGCCCACGCCGCGGCCGCCACGGCCCGTCCGCCCGGTCCGCTGGTCGTGGCCGTGGGGCTGCCGTCCTCGGCGCTGCTCGCCGACCTCGGCGACCCGGCCGAGGCCAACTTCG
The DNA here is from genome assembly GCF_001552135.1 of Actinomadura chibensis NBRC 106107. Classification (GTDB taxonomy): domain Bacteria; phylum Actinomycetota; class Actinomycetes; order Streptosporangiales; family Streptosporangiaceae; genus Spirillospora; species Spirillospora chibensis. The sequence continues at coordinate 165,478 of NZ_BCQP01000015.1, forward strand.
CCCAGGCCGCCGCCCGGCTCGCCGAGAAGGACGGCCCGCCGGTGCTCGTGTCCTTCTCCCCGGAGGCGCTCGGCAGGCGCGGGCTCGACCTGCGCAAGGTGGCGCCGCGGACGTTCAGGTTCGGCTGGGCGGTCCCCGCGGCGATCATGACCTGCGCGTCCCTCCTGGTCGCAGGCACCGCCGCGGGGCTGATCGCGCGGCAGGTGCTCGGCGACCGGAGCTGCGTCGGCGGCACCGCGTCCCTGTCCACCCGGACCGCTCCGACGCCGACCGACCCCAAGGGCTGGTACGACGCGGCGGTGCGCGAGATCGGCGAGCAGAACAGGCGCGCCGAGAAGGCCGCCGCCGACGGCAAGACCGTCCGGACCGTGGTGGCGTTCGAGTCCAGCGTCCCGAAGGACGAGAACGAGACGCGCTTCGACGGGACGATCCCGGAGCTGCGCGGCATCGCGCTGTGGCAGAAGAAGCTGCTCGACACCACGGTGTCCAACGACCGGGTCGTGGGGCTCCGGGTCGACGTCAGGCCCACCGGCCAGATGTTCGCGAACGCCGTCCCGGAGGCGCGGCGGCTCGTCACCGAGGTGCGGCGGCAGGCGGCCGACAGGACCATCCCCGCGTACGCCCGGATCGTCGGCGTCCTCGGCTACGCGCAGAGCCGCCGCGAGACCCGGGACGCGCTGGAGGTGCTCGGCGCGGCGGGCATCCCCACGATCGGCACCACCGCGACCGCCGACGAGATGTCCGCCGGCAACGCGAGCCTCAGCTACTGGCCGTTCACCCCGTCCAACTCGACCGAGGCGCGGATCGAGGCCGACTTCGCGAGCGGGCGCAACATCGTCGCCGCGCCCGGCTCGGGCGACCGCTGCTCCCCCGCCCGCCGGGCCCTCATCATCGAGAGCTCGGCGGACCTCTACAGCCGCAGCCTCGCCGACAAGTTCCGCGCCGCGTTCCCCGGCGGCACCCAGGTGTTCGACTTCAACCAGGAGGGCCGTTTCGAGCCCGGGCCGACGACCAACGCGACGAGCATGTCCAGCGCGGACGACCTGGCACGCGCATTGTGCGGGGCGCTGAAGGCCGAGCCCGCGACCGTCGTGTACTGGTCGGCGCGGGCCCGCGACTTCACGGCCTTCATCGACGCCATGGACACCCAGGGCACCTGCACCGCCGACGACATCACCGTCCTCGGCGGGAACGAGCTCACCAACGTCGCCCTCACCGGCGCCTTCAACGACAAGGGCTGGCTCCGGCTGTACTACTCCGCGCACCGGCTGCCCGCGACGGACCCGCGGGCGAGCGACAAGACCCGCGAGTTCGTCGACGCCTACACCGCGTTCGTGAAGCGCACCACGAAGGGCGCCGACCCCTGGGTCCAGGACGGTCACTCCGCCGTGTCCTACGACGCCTTCCACGCCCTGTCGCAGGCCGTCAACCAGGCCAGGCAGCCCAACGGAGAGGTCCTCCCCCAGGCTCCCGTCGTCGCGCTCCGCGGGGGCGTCACGTTCGACGGCGCGACCGGCTGGGTGTCGTACGGGCAGGGCACGAACGCCCCGCCCACGGACAAGACCCTCGTCCTGCTCCGCCAGTTCGCGGACCATCCGGAGGCCGTCGTCGTATGCGGCGCGTACAGGAAGGGCGCGTCGAGCCGCGAGGAGGGCCCGCCCTGCTCCCGCTGAGGCGGCGCGCCAGTCCGGTCGGGTCGCGAGGCTCCGTGGACGGCGGGCACGCGGCCAATCCGCGTCTCACGGGCCGGTAGATCTTTTGTTCGTCCTGCTCAGCGGCGTTTTTATCGTTTCGTCCCTGCCTCGTCGGCTATGCCGTCCAAGAGGGACGTCGACGAAGCGAAGTGGTCACCATGGCAGAGACAGGCACCAAGGACCGCGCGAGCGACCAGGCCGCGAAGACCGCCCAGAGCGCCCTGGACGTTCCGGTCCAGCAGCTGAAGGACGCGGGCCGGGAGGTCGTCAAGGCGCTGATGGTGCAGACGCTGGAGAAGGCCACCGGCCGGATCGAGGGCCTGGCCCACCGTCTGAACGACGCCGCGGACGGCGCGGGCGCCGGGACGAAGGCCGCGGCCGCCGGGGCGGAGGCGCTCGCCGAGGGCAAGTCCCCGCTCAAGGCGGGGGTCGGAGCGGGCATGGCCGGAGTGAAGGAGAAGGCGAAGCAGGTCGTCGGAGCCGGAGGCGGCGACGGCGATGGCGGTGACAAGACGAAGGTCACCACCATCATCGAGCAGTTCGACGTCGGGCTGCCGAGGCGGGTCGCCTACGACCAGTGGACGCGGTTCACCGACTACCCGAGCTTCACGAAGAAGGTGGAGAGCGTCGAGCAGGAGTCGGACGAGAAGCTCAACTGGCGGGCGCAGATCTTCCTGTCCCACCGCACCTGGGAATCGACGATCATCGAGCAGGTCCCGGACGAGCGGATCGCCTGGAAGTCCAAGGCCCCGCACGGCTACGTCGACGGCTCGGTGACCTTCCACGAACTGGCGCCGACCCTGACGCGGATCCTGCTGGTGGCCGAGTACCACCCGGACGGCTTCTTCGAGAAGACCGCGAACCTCTGGCGCGCCCAGGGCCGCCGCCTCCGCGCGGACTTCAAGCACATCAAGCGCCACATGATGACGCAGACCCTCCTGCAGCAGGACGAGGTCGAGGGCTGGCGCGGCGAGATCCGCGACGGCGAGGTCGTCAAGTCGCACGAGGACGCGCTCAAGGAGGAAGAGGGAGAGAAGGAAGAGACGGAAGAGAAGAGCGAGAAGGACCAGCCGGACGAGAAGGACGAGAAGGACCAGCAAGACCAGCAGGAGCAGCCAGAGCAGCAGGACCAGGAGAAAGCCGAGTCCGAGTAGGGGAGACGATGGCCGACGAGCGCCGAGAGCGAGACGAGCGGGACGAGCGCGACCAGCGGGGCGAGCGGGACGAACGCCCTGGGCGCGATGAGTCGGACGCGTCGCAGGGCCTCACCGGCAGGACCCTGACCCCGGACAAGCGTCCGCGGACCAGCGAGAGCCCGGACGTGTTCCTCGATGTCCCGGAGCTGAAGGTGGAGGAGATCTCCTTCGAGCTGGAGGACCTGGAGGCGCACGTCTCGCTCGTGGCCCAGGTCCTCGACCTGCTCAAGCTGAACGTCGGGGCGGACGTCCGCCTCGGCAGGGTCAAGCTGGACATCAAAGGGGTCGGGGCGCAGGCGCGCCTGGAGGTCCGGCTCGACAACGTGGCCGTCATCGTCGACCGCGTCCTGACCACGCTCGACCGCAACCCGGAGATCCTCCAGCACATCGGACGGGGCGTCGAGGCGGCGACGCGCGACCTCGGCTCCGGCGCGGGCACCGCCGTGGGCGAGGTCGGCAAGGGCGCGAAGGGCGCCGTCGAGGACGTCGGCCGGGGCGCGGGCGGCGCCGTCCAAAGCGTCGGCAAGGGCGCGGGCGGGGCCGTCGAGAACGTCGGCGAGGGCGCGGGCGGAGCCGTCCGAGACGTAGGCAGAGGCGCGGGCGGAGCCGTCGACAAGGTCGGCGAAGGCGCAGGCGGAGCCGTCCGAGACGTAGGCAGAGGCACCGGCGGAGCCGTCGAGAACGTCGGCGAAGGCGCAGGCGGAGCCGTCCGAGACGTCGGCAAGGGCACCGGCGACGCAGTCGAGAACGTCGGCGAAGGCGCAGGCGAAGGCGTCCGCGACGTCGGCAAGGGCACCGGCGACGCAGTCGAGAACGTCGGCGAAGGCGCAGGCGAAGGCGTCCGCGACGTCGGCAAGGGAACGGGCGAGGCCGTCGAAAACGTCGGCGAAGGCGCGGGCGACGCGGCCAAGGGCGCTGGAGAAGGCGCGGGCGAGGCGGCCGGGAAGGCCGGAGAGGCGGCCGGGAAGACCGCCGAAAGCGCCACCGGAGCCACCGGCGACGAAAAGGACGAGAACGGCGAGGAAGGCGACAACGAAAACACCGAAGACAGCGAAGACGGCGAGAAGACGAAATCAGATAATGGATCGCAGAACGGCGAGGAAACCGAGGAGGGCGACGACGGCGAGGAGATCACGGCTCTTCACACCGCGCTTCACGAGACCGGGGAATCGGTCCGCGACCTCGGCCGTTCCCTTCTCCGGGTGCTCTCCCAGTACACCCCTTCCCACAACGAGGAGAAGGAGAAGAGCGGCAGTGGCTCGTGACGACTATCCCGACGCCGGACGACGCGACCAGGCGGACATCCTCTTCACCGCCACGGTGCGGGCCGACGAGATCCGCTTCGACGTGGCGCCCGAAAGCTCGGTGACGTTCACCGCCGACGCCGACGACGATTCCACGTCCGGGAGCGACCGCGTCAATCTCCCGGACGAGGTGAAGGAGAACACCACCTACCGCGACGTCCGGATCGATTACGCCATCGCGGCGAAACTCGCGCGGGATTAGAACCGGACGTTCGGGTAGTTGGTCGCGTATGTCCGCCACGCTGCAACGTGATCTCGCGGCCCGGGTCGACGGCGAGGTGCGGTTCGACGCCGGTTCGCGGGCCGCCTACGCCCACGACGCCTCCAACTACCGGCAGCCGCCGATCGGCGTGGTGGTCCCCCGGAACGTGGACGCGGCCGTCGCGGCGGTCGAGGTCTGCAGGGAGCACGACGTCCCCGTCCTGTCCCGGGGCGGCGGGACGAGCCTCGCCGGGCAGTGCTGCAACGAGGGCGTCGTGATCGACTGGTCCAAGTACTGCGACCGGCTGGTGTCGGTCGACCCGGAGCGCCGCCGGGCGGTCGTCGAGCCCGGCGCCTGCCTGGACGACCTCAACGGCGAGCTCGCCGAGCACGACCTGATGGTGGGGCCGCGGCCGTCGACGCACGACGCGTGCACGATCGGCGGGATGATCGGCAACAACTCCTGCGGGGCGTCCGCCCAGGCCTACGGCAAGATGGCCGACTCGGTGGCGCGCCTTGAGGTGCTCACCTACGACGGCGTCCGGACGTGGGTCGGCCCGACGCCCCCCGAGGAGTACGAGCGGATCCTCGCCGGCGGGGGCCGCCGCGCGGAGATCTACCGGCGGCTGCACGAGCTGGTCGAGGCGAACCTCGCGCGGATCCGCACCGGCTACCCCGAGATCCCCCGGCGGGTGTCCGGCTACAACCTCGACGCGCTCCTGCCCGAGAACGGCTTCGACCTCGCCCGCGCGCTCGTCGGCACGGAGTCGACGCTCGTCACCGTCCTGCACGCCGAGATCACGCTGTTCCCGGTGCCGCCCTTCCAGTCGCTCGTCGTCCTCGGCTACGACGACGTCGCCGCCGCCGGGGACGCCGTCCCGGCGGTGGCGCGGCACGAGCCGATCGCGCTGGAGGGCGTCGACCGGACGCTCATCGACATGGCCCGCGCCGAGCGCGTGGTCGGCGAGGAGGCCCTGCGGGACATCCCGGAGGGCTCGGGCTGGCTCATGGCGCGCTTCGCCGGGGACACCCGCGAGCAGGCCGACGAGCGGGCCGACCGCCTGCTGCGGGACGTCCACCGCTCCGAGCACGACCCGAGGGTCGCCTACCTCGACGACCCGGAGGCCGAGCTGCGGCTGTGGAAGGTCCGGGAGGCGGGGCTCGGCGCGACCGCGTACCCGCCGGGCGGCCGGGACACCCACGAGGGCTGGGAGGACGCGGCGGTCCCGCCCGACCGGCTCGGCGACTACCTGCGCGACTTCCGGTCGCTGCTGGAGGAGTTCGGCTACGGGTCCTGCTCGCTGTACGGGCATTTCGGGCAGGGCTGCGTCCACACCAGGATCCCCTTCGACCTGGACGACCCCGAGGGCGTCGAAACCTACCGCAGGTTCGCCGAGCGCGCCGCGCGGCTGGTGACGTCCTACGGCGGGTCGCTGTCCGGCGAGCACGGGGACGGGCAGTCGCGCGCCGAGCTGCTGACGGTCATGTTCGGCGAGGAGATCGTCGGGCTGTTCGGCCGCTGCAAGGAGATCTTCGACCCGCGCGACCGGATGAACCCGGGCAAGGTCGCCGCGCCCGCCGAGTTCCGCGCGCCGTCCGGGAGCCCCGGCGTGCTCCGGCTGGACGAGAACATCGGCCGCCGCGGCTACCACCCGGACGAGCCGCGCACGCATTTCCACTACAGCGACGACCACGGCCGGTTCACCCACGCGGCGGGCCGCTGCGTCGGCATCGGGAAGTGCCGCGCGTCGTCCGGCGGCGTGATGTGCCCGAGCTACCGGGTGACGCACGAGGAGAGGCACACGACGCGCGGGCGGTCGCGACTGCTCCTGGAGATGATGCGCGGCATGCAGGAGGGCGGCGAGGACGCCGTCGTCAAGGACGGCTGGCGGTCCAAAGACGTCCACGAGGCGCTCGACCTGTGCCTGGCGTGCAAGGGATGCAAGAGCGACTGCCCGGTCAACGTGGACATGGCGACCTACAAGGCGGAGTTCCTCTCCCACCACTACCGGCATCGGGTCCGTCCGCGCTCGCACTACTCGATGGGGTGGCTGCCGGTGTGGGCGCGGCTGGCGGCGCTCGCGCCCGGCGCGGTGAACGCGCTCGCCCACGCGCCGGTGCTCGACCGGGCCGTCAAGGCCGCCGGGGGCATCGACCGGCGCCGCACCCTGCCGCGCTTCGCGAGGCAGCGCCTCACCACCTGGTTCCGCGAACGGGACGGCGAGCGGGGCGAACGGGAGGAGCGCGCGGACGCGCCGGCGGTCGTCCTGTGGCCGGACACGTTCACCGACAACTTCCACCCGAGTGCGGGACAGGCCGCGGTCCGCGTCCTTGAGGCGGCGGGGTTCCGGGTGGAGATGCCGCCGCCCGGGCTGTGCTGCGGGCTCACCTGGATCTCCACCGGCCAGCTCGGCGTCGCCGCGCGGGCGCTGCGCCGGACCGCCCGCGCGCTGGCGCCGCGGCTGCGCGCCGGGACCCCGGTGATCGTCCTCGAGCCGAGCTGCGCCGGGGTGTTCCGCGCCGACGCCGCCGAGCTGCTGCCGGACGACCCGGACGTCCGGCTCCTCGCGAAGCGGACCCATTCGCTCGCCGAGCTCCTCCTCGACCGGGCGCCGCAGGCGATCGCCGCGCCGCCGCCTGGCACCGGCCGGGAGGCCATCGCCCAGCCGCACTGCCACCAGCACGCCGTGTGGGGGTTCGACGCCGACCGGGAGGTGCTGCGCCTCGCGGGCGTCCGGGCCGAGGTCCTCGACGTGGGCTGCTGCGGGCTGGCGGGCAACTTCGGCTTCGAGCGCGGCCACTACGAGGTGTCGACGGGCGCGGCCGAGCTCGGGCTGTGGCCCCGCGTCCGCGACGCCGCCCCGGACACGGCCGTGCTGGCGGACGGGTTCTCCTGCCGCACCCAGATCGCGGACGGCACCGGCGTCCGCGCCCTGCACCTCGCCGAGCTCCTCGCGGAGGCACAGGGGCTCGCATGAACGGGCCTCGCACGGCCGGAGACCGCTTCTACCCGCCGCAGGTGCTCCGGGAGTACGCGCTCATCGCGGACGGCGAGCGGGGCGCCGTCGTCGGCCCGCGCGGCGAGTTCTGCTGGATGTGCGCGCCCCGCTGGGACGACGACGCCGTGTTCGCGTCCATGATCGGCGGGCCGGGGATCTACGCCGTGACGCCGCGCGCGCGGTTCGTGTGGGGCGGCGCCTACGAGCCCGGCACCCTGATCTGGCGCAGCCGGTGGGTGACGGTCGACGGGATCGTCGAGTGCCGGGAGGCGCTCGCGTTCCCCGGCGAGCCCGGCCGCGCGGTGCTGCTCCGGCGGATCCTCGCCCGCGACGGGGACGCCCGGGTGCGCGTCGTGTGCGACCCGCGTCCCGGGTTCGGCGCCGTCCGGCCGGACTTCCGCGGCGCGTGGGAGGCGGACGCCGGCGGGCTCTGGTTCCGGTGGACGGGCGCGCCGGGGGCGACGCCGGGCGACGGCCTCGAACTCGACCTCACCGTCCCCGCCGGGGACCACCACGACCTGGTCCTGGAGATCGCGGACCGGCCGCTCCGCGAAGCCGCGCCCGACCCCGGCCGCGCCTGGCGCGACACGGAGCGGGCGTGGGAGCGCGCCGTCCCGCGCCTGCGCACCGTCGCCGACCGGGACGCCCGCCACGCCTACGCCGTCATGCGCGGCCTCACCGGCGCGGACGGCGGCATGGTCGCCGCGGCCACCACCAGCCTCCCCGAGCGCAGCGAGGCCGGGCGCGACTACGACTACCGCTACGTCTGGATCCGCGACCAGTGCTTCGCGGGCGTCGCGGCGTCCGCCGCCGGGGCCCTCCCGCTGCTGGACGACGCGGTCCGCTTCGTCGGCGCGCGGCTCCTGGAGGACGGCCCGCGCCTCAAGCCCGCCTACACGAGCACAGGCGGGGCGGTGCCCGGGCAGCGTCCGCTGGACCTCCCCGGCTATCCGGGCGGCTACGACCGGGTGGGCAACCGCGTGACCGAGCAGTTCCAGCTGGACGCCTTCGGCGACGCGCTCCTGCTGTTCGCCGAGGCCGACCGGCACGGCAGGCTCGACGGCGACGGGCGGCGGGCCCTGCGCGCGGCGGCGGACGCCGTGCGGGCGCGCTGGCGGGAACCGGACGCCGGCGTCTGGGAACTGGACGACCGCAGATGGACGCACAGCGCGCTGAACTGCGCCGCCGGGCTCCGGGCCGTCGGCGAGGCGGAGGCGGCGGACGCGATCGTGGCGGAGACGGCGTCCCACGCGACGCACCCGACGGGGCGCTGGCAGCGCTCCCCGGGCGACCCGCGCCTGGACGGCGCGCTGCTGCTCCCCGCGATCCGCGGCGCCGTCCCCCCGGACGACCCGCGCGCCCTCCGCACGCTGGAGGACTACATCGCCCAGCTCACCGACGACGGGTACGCCTACCGGTTCCGGCACGACGACCGTCCGCTGGGCGAGGCCGAGGGCGCGTTCCTGCTGTGCGGGTTCCTCGTCGCGCTCGCCACGCACCAGCAGGGGAACGTGCCCGCCGCGCTGCGCTGGTTCGAGCGCAACCGCTCCGCGTGCGGGCCCGCCGGGCTCTTCTCCGAGGAGTACGACGTGGAGCAGCGGCAGATGCGCGGGAACCTCCCGCAGGCGTTCGTCCACGCGCTGCTCCTGGAGTGCGCGGCGCGCCTCAACGGATGAAGTGAAGGAGAACCGATGCGTGATCAGGTCGTCGTCATCACGGGCGCCAGCGCGGGGACCGGGCGGGCCGCCGCCCGCGCCTTCGCCGCGCGCGGCGCGCGGATCGCGCTGCTCGCCCGCGGCCGCGCCGGGCTCGACGCCGCCGCGGCCGACGTCGAGGAGCTCGGCGGGACCGCCCTGCCCCTGACCGTGGACGTGGCCGACCCCGACCAGGTCGAGTCGGCCGCCGAGCGGGTCGAACGCGAACTCGGCCCGATCCGGGTCTGGGTGAACAACGCGTTCACCGGCGTCTTCGCGCCGTTCGAGGAGATCACGCCCGCCGAGTACCGCCGCGTCACCGAGGTCACCTACCTCGGGACGGTCCACGGCACGCGCGCCGCGCTCGCCCGGATGAGGCCGCGGAACGCCGGAGTGATCGTCCAGGTCGGGTCCGCGCTCGCCTACCGCGGGATCCCGCTGCAGGCGCCGTACTGCGGCGCGAAGCACGCCATCGAGGGGTTCACCGAGTCGCTGCGGGCCGAGCTGCTGCACGACCGGAGCGGGGTCAAGGTGACGATGGTGCAGCTCCCCGCGCTGAACACGCCGCAGTTCGGCTGGGTCCGGTCGCGGCTGCCGCGGCACCCGCAGCCGGTGCCGCCGATCTACCAGCCGGAGGTCGCCGCCCGCGCGATCGTCCACGCGGCCGAGCATCCGCGCCGCCGGGAGCGCTGGGTCGGCGGCTCCACGATCGCCACACTGCTCGCCGAGAAGGTCGTCCCCGGACTGCTCGACCGGTACCTCGGCCGGACCGGGTACGACTCGCAGCAGACCGGCGAGCGGCGGGACGGGAACCCGGCGGGCAACCTCTGGGAGCCGTGCGACGCCGACCGCGACCACGGCGCGCACGGCGGCTTCGACGACCGCGCGAAGCGGCGCAGCCTGCTGCTCGCCGCGCAGACCTGGCGGTTCCGCTGATCACTTCTTCCCGGCGCGGTGCGGGAGGAGTTCCTGCATCTTGACCTTGATGCCCTTCCGGACGACGCCGAGCCGGTCCTCGTCGCCCTTCAGCAGGGCCTCGGCGCTGTCCTTCATCTGCTCGAAGGACGCGTGCGGCGGGATCGGCGGGACGTTCGGGTCGACGCGGACGTCCAGCAGCGTCGGCCGGTCGGCGGCGAGGGCCTCGTCCCACGCCGTGGCGATCTGGCCGGGCTCGTCCACCCGGATGGCGTTGAGGCCGTTGCTCGCGGCGAACGCGGCGTAGTCGCACTCGGGGAGCGTCTGCGACTCGGTGAACTTCGGCGCGCCCTGCATCGCGCGCATCTCCCAGGTGACCTGGTTGAGGTCGTTGTTGTGCAGGACGGCGACGATCAGCCGCGGGTCGTCCCACTGCCGCCAGTAGTGCCTGATGGTGAGCATCTCGGCGAGGCCGTTCATCTGCATCGCGCCGTCGCCCTCGAACACGATCACGGGACGGCCCGGGTGCCCGAACTTCGCGCCGATCCCGTACGGGACGCCGGGTCCCATCGTGGCGAGCGTCCCGGACAGGGAGCCGCGCACGCCGTCGGGGAAGCTCAGGTTGCGCGCGTACCAGTTGGCGGCCGAGCCCGAGTCGGCGACGACGATCGCGTCCTCCGGCATCCGCCGCGACAGCTCGTGGAACAGCCGCATCGGGTTGATCGGGTCGGCGTCGACCATCGCCTCGTCGGCCACCGTCTCCCGCCAGCTCCGCACGTTCGACTCGACCGTCTCGCGCCATCCGCGGTCGCTCTTGCGCTCCAGCAGCGGTATCAGGGCGCGCAGCGTGGAGGCGGCGTCGCCGACGAGGTTGACCTCGTACGGGTACCGCATGCCGATCAGCTTGGGATCGATGTCGATCTGGACGCCGCGCGCCTGGTCCAGGTCGGGCATGAACTGGGTGTAGGGGAAGCTGGACCCGACCGTGAGCAGGGTGTCGCAGTCGTTCATCAGCTCGTAGCTCGGACGGGTGCCGAGCAGCCCGATCGAGCCCGTGACGTAGGGCAGTTCGTCCGGCAGGACGTCCTTGCCGAGCAGCGCCTTCGCGACGCCCGCGCCCAGGAGGTCCGCGACCTCCCGCAGTTCCGGGGCCGCGCCCCTGGCGCCCGCGCCCGCGAGGATCGCGACCCTCCGTCCGGCGTTCAGGACGTCGGCGGCGCGCCGGATCGCCTCCGCGTCGGCGCTGACGGACGGCAGCGCGACCCCGAGGCTGGACGGGACCATCTTGAACGCGTGCTTCGGCGGGCTGTACTCCAGCTCCTGCACGTCGGCCGGGATGATCACGGCCGTCGGGGCCCGCTCGGCCGTCGCGACGCGGATCGCCCGGTCCAGCACGTTCGGCAGCTGCTCCGGGACGGTGACCATCTGGATGTACTCGCTGGCCACGTCCTTGTAGAGCGACATGAGGTCGATCTCCTGCTGGTAGGAGCCGCCCATGGCGCTGCGGTTGGTCTGCCCGACGATCGCCACCACGGGCACGTGGTCGAGCTTGGCGTCGTACAGCCCGTTCAGCAGATGGACGGCGCCGGGGCCCGACGTCGCCGCGCACACGCCGACCCGTCCGGTGAACTTGGCGTAGCCCACCGCCTCGAACGCGCTCATCTCCTCGTGCCGCGCCTGGACGAACTGCGGCTCGTTCCCAGCGCGTCCCCAGGCGGCGAGAAGCCCGTTGATCCCGTCGCCCGGATACCCGAACACCTTCTCGACACCCCACTCGCGCAGGCGCGCCAGCAGATGGTCGCCGACCGTCGTCGATGGCATGGAACGGCTCTCCTTCCGGTGGACCGGACGTCCCGTTCCGCCTACCCAGCCCGCCGCCGCCCTACCATCCGGGCCCGGCGGGGCCGCCTCCCACCGCCGGGCCTGAGCAGATCGTCCAAGACATCTCGTCCCCTCCGTTGCCATCGTGGCGGTCCGCGCCCCTTGAAAGCGCGTCCCCGAAGCGCGTCCCCGAAGGAGGAATCGTTGGACGTCCCTCTGCGGCTCTCCCCCGCGACCATGCGAGACCTGGGCTACCGGGCGGTGGACGAGGTGGTCGCGCACCTCGCGACGCTCCGCGACCGGCCGGTCGGCGCCCCGCCCGACCGCGAGGAGATCGAGGCCTTCATGGACGCGTCGCTCCCCAAGGGGCCGAGGGACGCGATCGAGGTGATGAGGGAGGCGGTCGAGCACGTGCGCGAGTTCACCGTCCGCACCGACCACCCGCGCTTCCTCGCCTACATTCCCGGCCCGAGCACCTATGTGGGGGCCGTCGCGGACTTCCTCGCGTCCGGGTTCAACGTGTTCGCCGGGCAGTGGCTCGTCGGTTCGGGCCCGGCCGTCATGGAGCGGATCACGATCGACTGGCTGCGGACCGTGTGCGGGTTCCCGCCCACCGCCGGGGGCCTTTTCGTCAGCGGCGGCACGATGGCGAACCTGATCGCGATCCACGCCGCGCGGACGAGGTCCGGCGGCCGGTCCGGGCCGGTCTACGTCACGTCGCAGACGCACGGTTCGATCCGCCAGGGCCTCGGTTTCATCGGCTTCGGCGAGGAGCGGATCAGGTTCGTCGGCACCGACGACCGCCAGCGGATGGACCCGGCCTCGCTGCGCGAGCGGATCATGCGCGACCTGGACGCGGGCCTGCGGCCCTCATGCGTCGTCGCGACCGCCGGAAGCACCAGCACTGGCGCGGTCGACCCGCTCGACGACCTCGCCGACCTGTGCGCGGAGCACGGCCTGTGGCTGCACGTGGACGGCGCCTACGGCGCCGCGGCGGTCCTGTCGGAGAGCGCCGGGGACCTGCTGCGCGGCCTCTCCCGCGCCGACTCCCTCGCCCTCGATCCGCACAAGTGGTGGTACCAGCCGTACGAGGCGGGGTGCGTCCTCGTCCGGGACGAGACCGCGCTCATCGACGCCTACAGCATGAACGCCGAGTACCTGCGCGAGACGCGGCACGGCACCGCGCCGCTCAACTTCTACGACCTCGGCCCGCAGCTCACCCGCGGCTTCCGGGCGCTCAAGATGTGGATGAGCTTCAAGACCTTCGGCCTGGAGGAGTTCCGGCGGGCGGTCGAGCACGGGATCGCGCTCGCCGAGCACGCCGAGGCGCTGCTGTCGGACGGCGACCGGTGGGAGGTCGTCAGCCCGGCCCAGCTCGCGATCGTCACCTTCCGGCCCGTGCTGGACGGCGCGACGCCTGACCAGGTCGACGCCGTCACCCGGGAGATCGCCGCGAGCACCCTGCGGGACGGTTTCGCCCTGGTCCTGACGACGGAGATCGGGGACCGGCCCGTGCTGCGCCTCTGCGTCACCCACCCCGAGACGACGGCCCACGACATCGAGGAGACGGTCGCCCTGCTGGAGCGCCTCGCGGACGACGCGTCCCCGCCTCAGTTCCGGCGGTAGCGGCCCGGCGTCACCCCGACGATCCGGGTGAAGTGCCGGTGCAGGTGGCTCTGGTCGGCGAATCCCGTGCGGTGCGCGACCTCGGGCAGCGGCAGGCCCGACCTGACCATCGCCCGCGCCGCGTCGATCCGCCGGGACACGAGGTACTCGTGCGGCGCCATGCCGAGGTCGGCGTGGAAGCGCCGGACGAGGGTCGCCTGGCTCACCCGCGCCAGCGCGGCCATGTCGCTCAGCGACACGGGGACGGCGTAGTGGTCGTCCAGGTATTCGCGGAGGACGCTGACCACGCGCGACGGGGACGACGACGCGCCCTCGTCCCGCGCGTGCGTGCCGAACAGCAGGGCGAGCGCGCCCGCGACCGGCGCCGCCGCGGCGCCGGGGCGGGGTTCGCAGGCGGCGAGGAGCGCCTCGGCGCAACCCGGATCGTCGATGACGTGCTCGGTGAAGGTCGGCGCCGTCCGTCCGCCGTGCAGCGCCGCCGCCTCGGCCTCGGCGACGGTGATGACGACGTAGTCCAGGCCCGAGGTCGGATGCGTCCAACTGCGATGCGACTCGCCCGGGTGCAGGACGGTGATCATCCCGGCGTGCGCCTCGTGGAGGGTCCCGCCGACGTCGACGAACCCGACGCCGCCGCAGACGACCGCGAACGACCAGTCCCGGTGGGAGTGCCGGGGGAAGCGGTGGTCCGCGCGGACGCTGTTCCATTCCCAGTTCAGCGTCGACGAGGCCGACCTCCGCCGCGTCCTCCCCCGCATCCGATGATCTTAGCGGGGGCGAGGCGGGGAAACCCTCCGCTCGGCCCGGATCCGGCCACGCTCACCGCGAAAACAGTTCCACTGGTCCGGTTGCGGCGGCGCAAAACTAATAGGAAACTTACCTATTGAAAGGCTCCCACCCCCGCCCCAAGGAACCCCCATGTCCCTTGACACACGCCTTCGCCCCCCGCCGTCGCTCTCCTCCGAGCACCCGGCCCGCTACGCGCTCGCGATCGGACGGCTCCTCCTCGGCTGGCTCTTCCTCTGGGCCTTCCTCGACAAGCTGTTCGGGCTCGGCAAGCCCACCCAGGACGGCTGGTTGTCGGGCACCTCGCCCTCGAAGGGCTTCCTCAGCCACGCCGATGGACCGTTCAAGGAGATGTTCCACTCCATGGCCGGGCAGGTCTGGGTCGACTCCCTCTTCATGTTCGGGCTGGCGGGCCTCGGCGTCGCGCTCATCCTCGGCGTCTGCCTCCGCCTCGCCGCCGCCGGTGGAACGATCCTGCTGTTCATGCTGTGGGCCGCGTCCCTGTGGCCGGAGACGAACCCGTTCATGGACGAGCACTGGATCTACGCCGCGCTGCTGATCTCCGTCGCGGTCGCCGACGCCGGCACGACCCTCGGTCTCGGACGGATCTGGGCGCGGCTCCCGATCGTCCGCCGCTTCCCCGTCCTGCGCTGACGAAAAGGGCGTAGGAACGTCCCAAAACCGGCTCGCCCGCCTTTCCGGCCGGGCGAGCCGGCCGTTTTCGGAACGGCGGTGCCCGGTCGAGCGAGACGCGATCGCTCGCGGCGGCGCCGCCGGGCGGTCAGCGGGTGCGGCGGGTGAGCACCAGGGGGCCGTCCTCGGTGACGGCCACCGTGTGCTCGGAGTGGGCCGTGCGCGAGCCGTCGGCCGACCGGATCGTCCAGCCGTCGGGGTCGTAGACGATCCGGTCGGTCGTGCGGGCGAACCAGGGTTCGAGCGCGAGGGTCAGGCCGGGGCGGAGCTTCAGGCCGCGTCCCGCCCTGCCCTTGTTGGACACGTGCGGCGCCTCGTGCATGGTGCGGCCGAGGCCGTGGCCGCCGAACTCGTCGTTGACCGGGTAGCCGTAGTCGCGGGCGACCGCCCAGATCGCCGCCGAGATGTCGCCCACGCGGTTGCCGGGGCGCGCCGTCTCGATCGCCGCCTCCAGCGCCTCCTCGGTGGCGCGGATGAGCCGCAGGTCCTCCTCGGCGGGAGTGCCGACGACGACCGTGCACGCCGAGTCGGCCACCCAGCCGTCGATGCCGACCGCGATGTCCGCGCTGAGGACGTCCCCGTCCCGCAGGACGTAGTCGTGGGGCAGCCCGTGCAGGACGGCGTCGTTGACCGACAGGCAGATGACGTTGCGGAACGGGCCGTTGCCGAACGACGGCGCGTAGTCCCAGTAGCACGACTCGGCGCCGCGCCGCTTGATCATGGCGCGGGCGTGGTGCTCCAGGTCCAGGAGGTTGACGCCGACGGCGGCGCGCTCGCAGACCTCGGTGAGCACCTCGGCGACGAAACGCCCGGCGACGTGCATGCGCTCGATCTCCGCGGGCGTCTTCAGTTCGATCACGAGTACCTCACGTAGCGTCCGAATGGTGCCGGTATTACTATACCGAAACCTTAGCGCTTGACGGTATAGAAATACCAGTCCTACCCTTGGCGCATGGTCCGGCAACCGCTCACGCCCGAACAGATCGAGGCCGGCAGGCGCCTCGGCGCCCTGCTGCGCGACGCGCGGGCGGGCCGCGACCTCGCGGAGGTCGCGCGGGCGGCCGGGATCTCGCCGGAGACGCTGCGCAAGATCGAGACCGGTCGGCTGCCGTCCCCGGGGTTCGGCACGATCGTCCGCCTCGGCGAGGCGCTCGGCCTGCCGGTGCAGGACCTCGCGGCCGCCTGGCGCGGCGGCGCCCTGCCGCTGGAGGCGGCCTCCTGACCGCCGACACCGCGGCGCTGCGGGCGCGGCTGCGGAATGTCCGCTGGATCGGCGGCGGCAGCGGCGCCGGGAAGACGACCCTCGCGCGGCGCATCGCGTCCCGGCACTCGCTTCGCCTGTATTCGACCGATGACGTCATGGCGGACCACGCCGCCCGCAGCACTCCGGAGGACGCTCCCCATCTCAGCGCCTTCAAGGCCATGAGCATGGACGAGCGGTGGGTGACCCGTTCTCCGGAGACCATGCTCGACACCTTCCACTGGTTCCGGGGCGAGGGCTTCGGGCTGATCGTCGAAGACCTGCTGCGCCTTCCGGCGGACACCGGCGTGGTGGTCGAGGGCTTCCGGCTGCTGCCGCGTCTCGTCCACCCGCTGCTCGCCGACCCCGGCCGCGCGGTCTGGCTCCTCCCGACGCCGGAGTTCCGCGAGGCCGCGTTCGACGGACGCGGCTGGGACATTCCGAACAGGACCGGCGATCCCGAACGGGCCCGGCACAACCTCCTCGAACGCGACCGGTTGTTCACCGACCTCCTCTCCGCGGAGGCGAGGCGGCTCGGGCTGGCCGTCATCGAGGTCGGCACCGCGATGGACGAGGACGAGTCGGCCGCGCGGGTGGCGCGGGCGCTCGGCCTGTGAACCGGAGTGACATCTGAACCGGAGTGACATCGTCCTCACCATCCGCCGACCCGGCACCCCGCGGCGGCCCGTTGGACGAGGCTGGGAAGCGCCCGGCGCGCCCCCGCGCGTCGGCCGTCCGACGCCGGGAGGCCCTCGTGGAATACGTCGAGATCGAGCACAAGTACCTCGTCGACGACCCCGCGCCGCTGCGGGCCGTCCTCGCCGGACGCGGCGCCCGGCCGGGGCCCGCCGTCCGGCAGGTCGACACCTACTACAACGCCCCGCACCGCGACCTCCTGGAGACGCCCGTCGTCACCGAATGGCTGCGCATCCGCCGGACGGACGGCGGCGCGTCCCTCAACTTCAAGAAATGGCACCTCGACGACGACGGCGAGGCGACCCACTGCGACGAGTACGAGAGCGACGTCACCGACGCCGAGGCGGTCCGCCGCACCCTGCGGGCCCTGGACTTCACGCAGATGGTGAGCGTCGACAAGGTGCGCGAGGAATGGACGCTCCCCGGCGGCCGGATCGCGGTCGCCTTCGACACCCTCGCCGGCGTCGGCAGCTTCGTGGAGTTCGAGTTCAAGGGCGACGCCGAGACCGTCCCCGCCGCCATCGAGGAATTGGCGGCGTTCGTCGGCGGACTCGGCGTCCCGCTCGGCGAGCGGATCCACCGGGGCTATCCGCACATGCTGCTCGGCCGCGACCGGTGATCCGGCCTCACCGCCGGGACGGCGGGGCGGCCCGTCCCGTGTACGGGGCAAGGGGAAGCGGCCGCCCGGTCAGGAAGGCGGTGACGGTCGAGCGGTAGAGGGCGGGCTGCTCGGCCTCGATGACGTGCCCGGCGTCCGGCACCTGGACGAGCCGCGCGCCCGGGATCACGTCGCGGTACTCGCGGGCGATCTCCCATTTCTTGTACTCGCATTCCCCGCGCAGGATCAGCGCCGGCACCGCCACACGGCGCAGGGCCGGACGGGGGTCGGGCGCCTTCAGCATGTCCTCGGAGATCATCTGGTTGGAGTAGAACCCCGACCGCGACGCGGCCTCGCGCAGCGGGCGCCCGGGACGGCACGTCGCCGCCGACCCGACGGACGACAGCAGCTCGTCGAAGAGCGGGTCCAGCTCCGCGTCGGGCAGCAGCGCGTGCGCCGAGCGCGGGTTGACGGCCATGAGCAGCGACCAGGCGACGAGCTGCGGACGGTTCTCCAGGTCGTCCATCCGCCGCCGCTGGGCCGGGGTCAGCCGGTCCCAGATCTCCCCCTCGCCCGACTCCTCCCACTCCGGCGCCCACAGCGCGCCGGGCGAGGTGAAGACGACGCGGGCGACCCGGCCGGGATGCGCGGCGAGGTAGGCGGCGGCGAGCGTCGCGCCCCACGAACTGCCCGCGAGGACGAGCCGGTCCGCGCCGATCCGCAGCCGGATCGCCTCCAGGTCGGCGACCTGCCGGGCCACCGTGTACCCGGCCGGGTCGGCCAGCCGCCGCGAGCGCCCGGACCCGAGCTGGTCGTAGGTGTACACGTCGAAGCCGGTCGCGGCGAGGGCGCGGTCGAGGTCGTCCGGTCCCGCGCCGGGGGTGCCGGGGCCGCCGTGCAGCCGGACGACCGGGTCGGCCCGGCGCGGCCCGCGCGCCGGGGTGAACGTGTAGGCGATGCGCGAGCCGGTGGGGAGCCCCCAGTAGCGGGTGTCCTGCGGCGGGAGGGCGGTGGCGCGGACGCCGATCGGCCGGAAGACCAGCAGGTGGCCCGCGACCGCCACGAGCGCGGTCACGGCCGCTGCGGCGAGGACCGCGACCGGTGCGCGGCGGCGCGCGCGGGCGAGGCGTCCGCCCAGGTACGCGACCGCGCCGCAGACCGAAGCGGCGGCGGCCAGGGCGATCGCCGCGCAGGCGGGCAGGGGCGCGTCGGCCGCCGCGCCGAGGAGGAACGCGGCGACGGCGGCGGCCGGGGCGAGCAGCGCGCCGAAGAGGACGAGCGCACCGCCGCCGATCCGGCGCGCGTGCAGGGACACAGGTGTCGAAGTCATGCCGCGACGGTAGGAACGGCCGCCGCGCGAGGTCGTCCCTCCGGGAGGATGCGATCGGTCCCCCCGGAGGGGTACGGATCGTCCTCCGGCCGGACGATTCCCCAGATCGGGGGCGTTCCGTACGCTGACCGCCATGGACCTTCGACGGTGGGGCCCGGACCGGTCCGCCGGGCGCCGGTGGCACTGGGTGGCGCTGGACGTCCTCGTCGCCTACGTTTCGGCGGTCATCACGATCGGGGACTCCGACGTCACCGCGTCGCCGCTGCACGGCCCGGTCGCCGCGCGGGCGGCGGCCGTGGTGTGGTTCGCGGCGATCGCCGGGCGCCGGTTCGCCCCGGCGACCGCGCTGTGGGCGTCGGCGGCGGCGACCGTCGCGACGGTCCTCGCCGGGTATCCGCTCACCAACCTGTCGGCGGCGTCCGCGCTGGCGCTGACGATGGTCGCGCAGACCCGGCCCCGGCCGGACGCCGTGCGGCTCGCCGCCGTCCCGGTCGCGGCGGCGCTCGCCGCGCTCGCCGCCGCGGGCACGGAGGCGCTCGTGCTCGGCGCGGCTTTGCACGGCGGCGCGCTGCTCGCCGGGGACGGCGCCCGGTCGCGCTTCGAGGCCGCCGAGGCACTGCGGGCGCACGAGGCCGAGCGCGCCGCCGCGCTCGGCCTCCGCGCGCTCGCCGACGAGCGCGCGAGGATGGCCCGCGAGCTGCACGACGCCGTCGGGCACGCCGTCACGGTCATGGTCACGCACGCCGGGGCGGCCCGGCTGTCCCTCGGGGACGAGCGCGCGGACGTGCGCCGCTCGCTGCGCGGCATCGAGGACGTCGGCCGCGCCGCGCTCGGCGACCTCGACCGCGTCCTCGGCCTGCTGGACGACGCCGGTCCCCCGGACCTGCCCGCCGCGCTGCGCGGCCTGGTCGCCGGGCTCCCGCCCGGGCTCCGCGCCGACCTGACCGTGGACGGCGCCCTCCCGCCGGTCGCGGAGCCGGTGGCGCGGGCGGTGCACCGGATCGTCCAGGAGTCGCTGACGAACGTCGTCCGGCACGCGTCCGCCGGGACGGTCCGGATCGCGGTGGCCCGCGCCGGGGACGGCCTGCGGGTCACGGTGACCGACGACGGCGCCGCCGCGCCGGGCCCGCCGGGGCGCGGGATCGCCGGGATGCGCGAGCGCGCCGCCGGGCTCGGCGGGACGTGCGAGGCGGGCCCCGCCCCGGGCGGCGGCTGGCGCGTCGAGGCGCGCGTCCCCCTCACCGCGCGGGCCGCCGCGTGATCCGCGTCCTGCTCGCCGACGACGAGGAGCTGATGCGCGCGGGCCTGCGCGTCATGCTCCAGACGCAGCCGGACATCACCGTCGTGGGAGAGGCCCCGGACGGCGCGCGGGCCGTCCGGAGCACCGCCGCGCTCGCGCCCGACGTGGTGCTGATGGACGTCCGGATGCCCGTCCTGGACGGCGTCGCCGCCACCGCCGAGATCACCGCGCGGCACCCGGCGTCCCGGGTGCTGGTGCTGACCACGTTCGAGCTGGACGAGTACGTCTTCGCCGCCGTCCGGGCCGGGGCGGCCGGGTTCCTGCTCAAGCGGTCCCCGCCGGAGACGCTGATCGAGGGCGTCCGGACGATCGCCTCCGGCGAGGGCCTGCTCGGCCCGTCGGTGACCCGGCGGCTGCTCGCCGAGTTCGCCCGCACCTCCCCCGCCCCGCCGGACGCGGCGGCGCGCCGCCGCCTGGACCGGCTCACCGACCGCGAGTACGAGGTCCTGCTGCTGGTAGCGCGCGGGCTGTCGAACGCCGAGATCTCGGCGCGCCTCCACATCGGGGAGGCGACGACCAAGACGCACGTGAAGCGCGTCCTGGCCAAGCTCGACCTGCGCGACCGGATCCAGGCGGTCGTGTTCGCCTTCGACAACGCCCTCGTCCACCCGCGCGGCTGAGCGGCGGCCGTCAGCCCTCCGGGGGCTCTCCGGCCCAGGCGGCGCGGAGCAGGCGGGTCACGCCGTCGCGGGTCACGGGCGCGGGGTTGGCGAACGAAGCCCCGACGACCTGCTCGCCGATCGGGTCGATGTCGCCCTCGGACATGCCGAGCGAGCGCAGCGACCGCGGCGCGTCGAGGGAGCCCGCGAGGTCCCAGAGGCGGCGGGCGGGGTCGTCCGCGTCCAGCGCCCGCGCCAGCGCCTCGACCGCCTCGGGCGCGGACGCCGCGTTGTGGGCGAGGGCGTGGGGCAGCAGCACGGTGTGGGTCTCGGCGTGCGGGAGGTCGAGCGTCCCGCCGAGGGCGTGGCACAGCCTGTGGTGCAGGCCCATGGTCGTCACCCCGAGGACCGCGCCGCACAGCCACGCCGCGTACAGCGCCTTCGCGCGGGCGTCGCGGTCGCCGCCGCCCGCGCGCACGGCCGGGAGCGCACCGGTCATCGCGCGCACGCCCTCCCCCGCCAGCAGCGCGGTGATCGGCGACCGGTCGGGCGCGTACAGCGCCTCGACCGCGTGCGCGACCGCGTTGAACCCGCTGGTCACCGACACGGCGGCGGGCAGGGCGAGGGTGAGGTCCGGGTCGTACAGGACGGCGGCGGGCAGCACCCGCGGGTCCTTCCCGGTCCGCTTGCGGCCGTTCTCGGTGAGGCCCCAGGTGGGGGTCATCTCCGACCCCGAGTACGTCGTCGGGACGGCGACGACCGGCAGCCCGTGTTCGAGCGCGACGGCCTTCCCGAGCCCGACGGCCGACCCGCCGCCGACCGCCACGCAGCCGTCCGCGCCCAGCTCGGCGGCGCGGTCGCGGGCGCGCCGCGCCACTTCCACCGGCACGTGCATGCGCGCCTCGGCGAGGACCCCCGCCGACCGCTCCCCCAGCGCGTTCGAGACGGACTCCCCGAGCCCGCGCCGCCGGGGCGAGCAGAGCACGAGCACGCGCCGCAGCCCCAACCGGTCGACCTCCTCGGGCAGGGCCGCGACGACACCGGACCCGAACCGCACCCGCATCGGCAGCGCGTCATAAGAGAAGGAGGTCTGCAGCATCCTCGCCCTTCCTCACCGAACTCGACGCCTGAGCCCGGCCCACATTACGGCAGCCCATAATTCGTCCATGGAGCCGGATGAGGAAGCGCAGTGGCACGCCGAGGCAGACCGCGCCTTCAAAGCCCTCCTGGCCCAGGCCAACACACGACCGCCGAACTCACGGCCGTCCCTCGCGGACGAAGTGGAGGGCGAAGCGGCCGACTGGCTCGTGGGCCTCGCGCTGAGATGCGACGTCGAGCGATGGTGCCTGCGGCTCGGCGACGGCCTCCCGTCCGGACATCCCTTGCTCGGGCTCTCAGCGTTGTGCGTCGGGCACCTGTCGCGGCGCTTCGGCTTCGTGAGCGCCGAAGCGCGCACCCTCGTCGAAGAACTGGCGGCGCGCTGCCGGCGCGACCCTTCGGACGTCGATGGGAACGCGCTCAGCGGGCTTGAGGACGTCGAATGCTTCGCGCCCCGGCGGCCATGAGGCGCGGGGCGCGGATCAGGATCCTGCTCGCGGCCGGGCGCCCGACTGCCCCGAGGTGGTGCTGTAAGGATGTCGTATGGGCAAGGTGAAGCGGCTGCCGCGCAAGGTGTACGAGCCGGAGCTCGCGCGGCTCCAGGCGGAGCTGGTGAAGGTGCAGGAGTGGGTGCGCAACGAGGGCGCCCGCGTCGTCGTGGTGTTCGAGGGGCGCGACGCCGCCGGAAAGGGCAGCACGATCAAACGCGTCACCGAATACCTCAATCCGCGCGTCGCCCGGATCGCGGCGCTGCCCGTTCCGTCCGACCGCGAGCGCACGCAGTGGTATTTCCAGCGCTATGTGGAGCACCTACCGGCGGCGGGGGAGATCGTCCTGTTCGACCGCTCCTGGTACAACCGGGCGGGCGTCGAGCGCGTCATGGGTTTCTGCACCCGGCAGGAGTACACGCGCTTCCTGCACCAGTGCCCGATCTTCGAGCGGCTGCTGGTCGAGGACGGCATCCTGCTGCGCAAGTACTGGTTCTCGGTGAGCGACGACGAGCAGGAGCGCCGTTTCCGCAGCCGCCTCGACGACCCCATGCGGCGGTGGAAACTGTCGCCCATGGACTTGGAGTCCATCACCCGCTGGGAGGACTATTCGCGCGCCAAGGACGAGATGTTCGTCCACACCGACATTCCCGAGGCGCCCTGGTACGTCGTGGAGAGCGAGGACAAGAGGCGCGCGCGGATCAACATGATCGCCCATCTGCTGTCGACCATTCCCTACCACGCGGTGGAGCCCCAGCCGTTGGAGCTGCCCAAGCGTCCGCCCGCGAAGGGCTACGAGCGGCCGCCGCGCGACATGCAGACCTACGTCCCCGACCATTCCGCGGATCTCGGATGACTCCGTAGCGGCGGGGACGGGACGGCGGCGCCCGCCGCTCGTACGATTGGCCCGTGTCGTCCCTTCTGCGTTCCGTGCGCGCGGAGCCCCGTCCCCCCGGCCCGCCGCCGCGCGGACGGCGGGACTGGGCGCTGGTCGCGGCGCTGGCCCCGGTCGCCGTCCTGGAGGGCGTGCTGCGCCCGGACCTCCCCTGGCGGTGGACGTCGGTCGTCCTCACCGTCGCGCTGCTGCCCACCCTCCTCTGGCGGCGGACGAGCCCGCTGCTCATGGTCGCGATCGCGTTCGGCGCCTGCGGCCTCGCGGGCCTGCTGACGACCGGCGCGGCGCCGGGCCTGAACGCGATGGCGTTCGTGCTGCTCCTCGCCTACGCGCTGGTCCGCTGGGGGTCGGGGCGCGAGGCCGTCGCGGGCGCCGCGATCGCCTACGGCAAGGTCGTCCTGTCTGTCGCGTTCGACGGCATGGGCGGCGCGGACGCCTTCGGCGCGTTCGCGATCCTGTCCGCGGCGATGGCGGCGGGCGGCGCGCTGCGGTACCGGGCGCGGGCGCGGCAGCGCGAGCTGGAGCAGGCGAAGCTGCTCGAACGCGAGCGCCTGGCCCGCGACCTGCACGACACCGTCGCCCACCACGTGTCGGCGATCGCGATCCGCGCGCAGGCGGGCCTCGCGACCGCCGCCGCCGACCCGGACGCCGCGACCGACGCGCTCCGCGTGATCGAGACCGAGGCGTCCCGGACGCTCACCGAGATGCGCGCGATCGTCCGCGTCCTGCGCGCGGACGGCGCGCCGGAGGAGGCGGCCGGGCAGCGCGTCGGGGACGTCGCGGCGCTGGCGAGCGCGGCCGAGTCGGGCCCGGCCGTGGAGGTGCGGATGTCCGGCGACCTCGGCGCGGTGCCGCCGCCGGTCGCGGCCGTCGTGTACCGGCTCGCGCAGGAGTCGGTGACGAACGCGCGGCGGCACGCCCGCCGCGCCACCCGCATCGAGGTCAGCGTCGCGGCCGACGACACCGCGGTCCGGCTGCGGGTCCGCGACGACGGCGAGCCCGCCGGGCCGCGCCCGGCGGGCGCGGCGGGCTACGGGCTCGCCGGGATGCGCGAGCGCGCGGGCCTGCTCGGCGGCACCTGCGAGGCGGGCCCCGACCCCGAGCGCGGGTGGACGGTCACGGCCGTCCTGCCGCGCGCCGGGTGGGCGCGGTGAGCATCCGCGTCGTCCTCGCCGACGACCAGGAGATCGTCCGCACCGGGCTGCGGATGCTGCTCAACGCGCAGCCGGACATCGAGGTCGCCGCCGAGGCGGCCGACGGGCGGCGGGCCGTGGAGCTGGCGCGGCGGCTGCGGCCCGACGTGTGCCTGTTCGACATCCGCATGCCCGTCCTGGACGGCATCGAGGCGACCCGCGCGCTCGCCGGGCCGGCCGTCCGGGACCCGCTGGCCGTCGTCGTCATCACGACGTTCGACCTGGACGACTACGTGTACGCCGCGCTCAAGGCGGGCGCGCGCGGGTTCCTGCTGAAGGACGCGGGCTCCGCGCTGCTGTCCCAGGCCGTGCACGCGGCGGCGGGCGGCGACGCGCTCATCACCCCGAGCGTCACCGCGCGGCTGCTGGACGCCTTCGCCGCGACCGGCCCGGCCGCCGGGCCGCCCGCCCAGCCCGTCGACGCGCTGACGGACCGGGAGGAGGAGATCCTCCTCGCCGTCGCCCGGGGGCGGACGAACAACGAGATCGCCCGCGAGCTCCACATCACGCTGAGCACGGTGAAGACCCACATCACCAGCCTGATGGGGAAGCTCGGCGCCCGGAACCGCGTGGAGATCGCGATATGGGCGTACGAGACGGGCCGCGTGCGGAACCGTCCGGGCGCCTGAGCGCCGCCCGCACGCCGCCGCCGCCGAAAGTACGGCGCTCCGCTCAGACCAATGGACGGCCCGGCCGTGGCCGTTCTCCCGATGAGCCCCAACGCCTCCCCCGGCAGGATCGAGGCGAGAACGACGGGAGCGCCGCCGGACGCGGCGCGGGCGGGAGGGCGGGGACGTGATGAAGGCGATCGTCCAGGACGGGTTCGGCGCACCGGAGACGCTGCGGGCGATGGAGGTCGAGCTCCCTTCCATCGGCCCGGACGACGTGCTCGTCCGGGTGCACGCCGCCGGGGTGAACCCATACGACTGGCACGTCCTGCGCGGCAGCCCCTACGTCGCGCGGCTGATGCCGGGCGGCCTCGGGCTGACCCGGCCGAAGGAGCGGATCGCGGGGCTGGACGCGGCCGGACGGGTCGAGAAGGTCGGCGCGAACGTGCGCGGGCTGCGGCCGGGCGACGAGGTGTTCGGCTTCTGCCCCGGCGCGTTCGCCGAGTACGCGCGCGCGAAGGCGGACCGGCTCGCGCCGAAGCCTGCGGGCCTGTCCTTCGAGGAGGCGGCGGCGCTCCCCCTCGCGGCGACGACCGCGCTGCGGGCCGTCCAGGACGTGGCGGAGGCGCGCGCCGGGCAGCGGCTGCTCGTCAACGGCGCCGCCGGCGGGATCGGCACCTGCGCCGTGCAGATCGCCGCCGCCGCCGACGTCGAGGTGACGGGCGTGTGCGGCACCGGGAACGTCGGCCTGGTGCGCTCGATCGGCGCCGCCGAGGTCGTCGACTACACCAAGGACGACTTCACGCGCGGGCGCCCGCCCTACGACGCCATCCTCGACAACGTGGGCAACCGGCCGCGCCGCCACCTGCGCCGGGCCCTCACGCCGGACGGCACGCTCGTCGTCAACGCGGGCGGCGCGCCCGGCGAGGTGATCGGGGCGATCGGGCCCATGGTCGGCGCGGCGCTGCTGGACCGGTTCGTCCGGCAGCGGCTGCGCGTCGTCCCGACCCTGCTGCGCCGCGACGACCTGCTAGCCGTCGCCGGGCTCGTCGAGTCCGGACGGCTCGTGCCCGTGCTGGACCGGAGCCATCCGCTCTCCGACGCCGCCGAGGCCGTCCGGTACGTCGAGCGCGGGCACGCGCGCGGCAAGGTCGTCCTCACCGTGCCCTGAGCGGCGGACCGTCCGGACGGCGGCGAACGCGACGAGCGCCGCGCTCGTCAGGATCATGAGCGCGACCACGACCCACTCGCTGGAGCCGTCCGGGCCGTAGACGCGGCTGGCCCGGCCGACGTCGACGGCCTTGGTCCGCGCGCCTTCGCGGAGCGGGTCGCGGCCGCCCTTGAGGGACACGTCCGCCCGGTGGATCCTGCCGTCGTCGGAGGTGAATTCCCCGGTCCATGCGCAGCTCTGGTGGCCCGGATGCCGGACGCATTGCAAATGGCGCGCCGTGAACACGCCGGGGACCCCGTCCGCGCGGGCGGCGCGCACGGCCGGGGCGATATTCGGAACGGCCAGATAGAGCAGATAGAGCGCCGCCAGAACCAGGACGACGGTCAATCCGTGAGAACGGCGCCCGCGGGCCATCTCCGGACCCCTTGTCAGAGCGAATCGGCGGCGCAGGTGCAGCGCATCCGGTCGCGCTCGGCGCCGTTCGGCCGCCGGTGCAGGACCATCGCGACCACCATCGGCGCGAAGACGATCGCGTTGTAGAACAGGTGGAGCTCGACGCGCGGGGCGATGAGCTGGATGACGCTCGTCGGGACCGGGCGGCCCGCGATGTTGTGCCCCGTGCTCGCCTGCACGAGCAGCAGCAGGTGCTCGAAGTGGTGCCAGATCTGGATCACCAGTGCCACGTTCCACCAGGTCCGCGACCTGCCGACGAACCCGGGCCGGAGCAGGACGAGCCCGATCAGCATCACGAGCGCGTACCCGTAGTGCATCCACTCGGACGTGACGAGCCACGGGAACGGGAGCCCGAGGACGCCGCGCGACTCCTTCACCGACCAGCCCAGCCCCCAGATCTGGACGGCCTGCGCGATGTGCTCGGCCCAGTGCGCCACGACGACGAAGAGGAACAGGCCGAGCCCGGCCCGGTGGTAGCGCTGGTTGAGAGGTCGAAGTCCGGTGTCGAATCGCCTCGGGAGTGCAGCGTCCGTCGCCATTACGATGATCTCCGTCCGTCCCGCTTCGGTCCTGCCGCTTTTTCCTTTCCATCCAACGTTGGCGGCGGGCCGCGCACCACTCATGGATTGCTCTCCACCGCATGTTGATGTTGGCGGATTCCGGCCACAAAAGAGAACGGCCGTTCGCGCGTGGCGCGCGGCCGGTTCGGCTGGAATGGCGTGGGTGAGGAACGCCCACGGTCGCAGCGTCCGCCTGACGGCGTTGCTCGCCGCCCTGTCCGCCGCCGCCTCCTGCTCGGTGTCCGGCGACCGGCCCCTCGACAAACCGGACCAGCACCAGCGCGGGATCGCGCTGCCGTCGTGGAGCACCGACGACTACGGCGGGCCGCGGGCGGGCGCGTACGTCGCGGCCGTCGCCGCGACCGGCGCGACCTGGATCCAGCTCACCCCGACCTGGTACCAGCGGTCGCCGCGCGACTCCGCGATGCGCCCGACGGAGGAGACGGCGAGCGACGCGAGCCTGCGGCACATCATCGGCCTGTCCCGCCGGGCCGGGCTGCGCGTCCTGCTGAAACCGCACGTGGACCTGCCCGGCGACCAGGACCGCGCCGCGATCAGGCCGCGGGACGCCCGCTCCTGGTACGCGGCCTACACGCGGCTGATCGTCCACTACGCCGACCTGGCCCGCGAGACCGGCGTCGACGAGCTGGCCGTCGGGACGGAACTCGCCGGGCTGTCGGGCGATCGCGCGCCGTGGCTCGGCGTCGTCCGGGAGGTCAGGTCGAGGTTCCACGGGCCGCTCGTCTACGCCGCCAACTACGACGAGTTCGAGCACGTGGCGTTCTGGGACGTCCTCGACCTGATCGGGATCGACGCCTACTGGCCGCTGGCGAGCCGGCCGACCGCCGACCCCGCCGCGCTGCGCCGCGCGTGGCGGCCGATCCTGCGGGAGGTCGGCCGGTTCGCGGCGCGGCACCGGCGGAAGGTGCTGTTCACCGAAGCCGGGTACGTGAGCCAGCGCGGCAGCACCACCGAGCCGTTCGCCTGGGACATCGCCGACGTGGACGGCTCGGCCGAGCAGGCCGCCGCCTACGACGCCCTCCTCGCGAGCTGCGCCGGGCTGCCGTGGTGGGCGGGCGTCCACTGGTGGATGTGGGACGACTGGCCGGGCGCGGCCGAGACCCCGCGGCGGCTGTCGTACTCGCCGCACGGCAAGCCCGCGGAGCGGGTCCTCCGGCGCTGGTGGCGTCCACGCTGACGGCCGCCCGCGCCGGAGGACCCGCGGCCGTCACGGGATCAGCGTCGCCGGGTCGACGAACGTGTAGCCGAGGCCGCGGATGCCGTCGACGATCTCGGTGAGCGGGCCGGTCCCGTTGTAGGGGTGGTAGAAGGTGCTCGCGAAGCCGTCCCGCACGGCGAGGTTGTACCGCGCCGCCCGGATGATGTCGGCGGGCAGGCGCGGCGGGAGGTTGTTGTAGGGGTCGGGCTCGTAGTTCCCGAGGTTCTCCGGCAGGACGGTCGCGCCGCCGATGTCGCGGACCGGGTAGGGGAAGAACTGGCCGATGTAGCGGTGCCCGTCGACGGGCCCGCCGGAGAGCTGGCCCGAGAAGTACAGGCTGCGCTCCAGCCGGGCGGCGTAGCTCTGCTTGACCGCGCCGTAGTCGGTGACGGACGCGGCGTAGTGCGGGGTCGTCCAGATCGTCGGGGTGGGCAGGCCGACGGGCGCGTAGGCCAGCTTCCCGGTGATGATCCGCCCGGCCGCCCAGGGCCCCGAGTCCTCGGCCACGGGACCGTCGAGGACGACGTTGTCGCCCGCGTCGATGTGGGCGCGGAAGAACTCGAAGTCGTCGCCGGTCGCGCCCGTGTAGGGGTTCTGGGCGCTGCGGTACTGGTGGGTGTAGCCGTGCGCCACGATCCGTCCGCCGTGCGAGGCCATGTACCTCAGGGCGTTCACGACCTGGGGACGCTGCGCCAGCGTGACCGTCTCAGGGACGCCGTTGTTGTAGGCGCCGTTCGGGTCGGTGTAGACGGGGATCACCTGGAACGCGTACGGGATGTTCTGCGCGTTCAGGTACTGCGCGACGGCCATCAGCTCGGCGGGGTCGCTGTCGGGGTTGATGTCCTCCAGCCGCAGGACGGCGCGGTGCCGCGTGGCCGTGCTGGGGGCGAGGGCGTCGAACAGGAGGTCGTGCCAGGCGATGATCCGGTCGGTCTCCTTCGTGTAGGCGTAGGGGATCTCGCCGAGGTAGGTCAGGTTGGACGACCTGACCGCCCACGGGAAGGTGGTCTCCGGCGTGGTGCCCGTGTCGCGGGCGAGGGCGAGCGTGGTCACCGCCGACGGGTTCGTGATGTAGGGGCGGAGGATTCCGCCGTCCGCCCCCTGCGGGACGGTGCGCGTCAGCGGCTGGTCCTTGTAGTCGACCCGCGCCACGTTCCCGACCCCGAAGAACGACTGGGTCGGGTCCCAGCCGTACTTGGCGGTGAACGCGGGGACGCCCGCCTTGCCCGCGAGCGTCCAGATGTTGTCGTTCATCCACACGACGGGCTTGGCCGTGGCGACGACGTCGGCGTAGAAGGCGTCCGGGATCGCGTCCGGGATCGAGCCGCCGTAGTAGGTGGAGCCGATGTAGATCGTGGCCGTGTGCTGCTCGACCTCGCCGGCCGTGTACTGCGAGACGGGCTTCGCCGTGACCGCGCCGAAGTGCCCGGCGAGGTTCGCGGTGGCCATCCCGTACAGCTCGCCGAGGAACCCGTAGGGCCCGGCCGAGTCGTAGAGCACGAGCGCCGAGGCGCTCCCGGCGGCCCGCGGGGCCACCGCGGCGCCGGTCGCGACCTTGATCCCCGTGAGCTGCCGGGTCGCCGGGCGCTCCTTCCTCCTGCGCTGGTCGGCCGTCGCCTGGCTCTTCGCCCAGTCCTTCAGCTTGAGCGCGGACGCCGGGCGTCCGAGGGCGAGGTCGTCGCCGTGCGCGTGCCCGTGCGCGGGCCCGGCCCGTCCGGGCGCCGCGGCGGCGGTCGCCGCCGGGGCGGCCAGCGCCGTCACCGCCGCCAGCACCACCGCCAGCACGGCCGCCGGCGGTCTCCCCGCTTTTCGGCTGCGCCAATTCATGGTCATCGAACCGCCTCCGCGTCCTTTAACGAAGCGTGAAAAGTGCGGTACCCCGCGTGGAATGTCGTATCACGTCTTGATTAATTGATCTAGCCGTGGCACGATCCGGCCGATCCGCAGCATTTCCCGCTTCTCGACTTTGACAGGACTTTACTTCGCGGTACCGTTCTCGCGGAACAGTTGGCCCGTCCCGGTCTGGGACGGGAACGGGGGTCCCGCATCGGTCGTAGACGGCTACGAAGAATGTGGTACGCCCACTCCGTCAGGCTGTGAATACCGGGGGGTCGCCGACGTTGTACATGAAATCTTCTCTGGGTTCCCTGCTCGTCTTCGCGGGGATCGTCGCGCCCCCCGGCCGGACGCCCGTCATGCATGTGGCCCGCGCCCTGCTGCAGATAACCGGAATGGGATTCGGCATTTACTTCATGGCCGCTTTCGGTCTTTTCCTGGCCGGCGCGCGGATGCGCGGCGCGGCCGGGCCGCGGCGCGGACATCCGCAGGAGTCGCCGTGATGGGCCAGCTCACGGTCGCCGGCAGCCTGGCGATCATCGTGTTGGCGGTCGCGTACAACGGCGGGATGTTCGTCCTGTCCCGGCGCCGGATACCGCTGCCCGACGACCCCGGCAAGCAACGCACCTATGTTTTCATGCTCGCGTGCCTGAACGAGGAAAAGGTAATAGGTGAGAGTCTGTCACGTCTCCTCGACCTTCCGCTGGATGACTTTCTCGTGCTCGTCGTCGACGATGCATCCGATGATGAGACGGCCCGTATCGCGGCCGCGGCGGGCGCGTCCGCACCCGGCCGAGTCCATATCCTCAGCCGCGCGTTCCCGGACGCCCGCAAGGGAAAAGGGGCGGCCCTCAACGCCGGGCTCGACTGGCTCGCCGAATCGGAGCTGCTGGCCGGAAAGGATCCGCGTGACGTCGTCATTTGCGTGGTCGACGCGGACGGCCGCCTCGACCGGCACGCGGCCGCCCAGGTCGATCCCTTCTTCAATGATCCGGAAGTGGGCGCCGTGCAGGTGGGCGTGCGGATGTACAACCGGCACGGCCGCCTTCTCGCCCGGTTGCAGGACATGGAATTCGTCGTCTACGGCGAGATCTTCCAGGGCGCCCGCCGCCACATCGGCAGCGTCGGGATGGGCGGCAACGGACAGTTCATGCGGCTGGCCGCGCTGCGCTCGCTGACCGGACGGCCCTGGAGCGACTGCCTCACCGAGGACCTCGACCTCGGCGTCCGCCTGATCGCCGCCGGCTGGACGAACGCCTACTGCGGCACGGCGGCCGTCCACCAGCAGGCCGTCCTCACCCTCGGGCGGCTGCTGCGGCAGCGGTCCCGCTGGTTCCAGGGGCACATCCAGGCGTCGCGGCTGGCGCCGCTGATCCTGCGGGAGGTCGCGCCGCGCCCGGCGGCGGACCTGCTCTACCACCTGTCGAGCCCGGCGCTGCTGCTGCTCACCTCGCTGCTGCCGGTCGCGTTCGCCCTCATGCTGGGCGACACGGCCGTCGCCTCGGTCAAGGCCGGGCACAGCCTCATGTCGGTGTGGTGGCTGCCCTGGTTCTACGTCATGACGTTCGGGCTCGCCGCCGCCTACGCGTTCGTGTACCGCAGGCGCGAGCCGGTGAGCCGGCTGCACTCGCTCTTCCTCGGCCACCTCTACGTGATCTACGGCTACATCTGGTTCGTCTCCGGGTGGTGGGCCGTCGGCCGCCTCCTCACGGGCCGCCACACCTGGCTCAAGACCGCGCGCACCTGAGGCCGGGACCCGGCCGCACCTCCCCCGGCGCGACGGGCGGCGCCACCGCGTCCGGCCCGCGCGCGACCCCAGCATGCCCACCATCCTGCGAGGAGCAGAAAGATGGCTGTCCTTCCCCGGCACGACCCTGCCCGGAACCAGTCATGGGACGCCGTGCCCGAGCCCCCGGTCCGCGCCATGGTCGTGCTCGGCACCCGGCCCGAGGCGATCAAGCTCGCGCCCGTCGTCCGCGCGCTGGACGCCTCGCCGTCCTGCGAGCCGTACGTGGTGAGCAGCGGCCAGCACCGCGAGATGCTCGCGCCGATGCTGACGGCGCTCGGCCTCAAGGCGCACACCGACCTCGCCGTGATGCGGGACCGGCAGCGGCTGGCCGGGCTCACCGGGCGGCTCGTCACCGCGCTCGACGAGGCGATCCGCGACGAGCGCCCGGACGTGGTGGTCGTACAGGGCGACACGACCACCGCGATGTGCGGGGCGCTCGCCGCGTCCTACGAGCGGATCCCGGTCGCCCACGTCGAGGCGGGGCTGCGCACCGGCGACCTGTACGACCCGTTCCCCGAGGAGCTGAACCGGCGGCTGATCGGCCGCATCGCCCGCTGGAACTTCGCGCCGACCGAGCGCGCCGCCGCGCACCTGCGCGCCGAGGGCGTCCCGGAGGGGCAGGTCCTCACGACCGGCAACACGGTCATCGACAACCTCCAGTGGATACTCGACCGGGGGGAAGGCGAGCCCGCGTTCCGCACCGGCGGCAAGCGGATCCTCGTGACCCTGCACCGCCGCGAGAACCAGGGCGGCGGGATGCGCGGGATCGCGGGGGCCGTCCGGCGGCTCGCCGACCGGGGCGACTGCGAGGTGCTGCTGCCGCTGCACAAGAGCCCGGCGGTGCGCGAGTCCCTCCTGCCCGGCCTGTCCGGGCACCCCGGCATCACGATCTGCGAGCCGCTCGGCTACCCCGACTTCACCGCGACGCTTGCGGCGTGCGACCTCGTCCTCACCGACTCGGGCGGCGTGCAGGAGGAGGCGCCGAGCCTCGGCAAGCCGGTGCTGGTGCTGCGCGCCACCACCGAGCGGCCGGAGGCGGTCGACGCGGGCGTCGCCCGGCTCGTCGGCACCGACCCGGCGGCGGTGTTCGCGGCGGCGTCCCTGCTGCTGGACGACGCGTCCGAGCGCGACCGGATGGCCCGCGCCGTCAACCCGTTCGGGGACGGCCGGGCCGCGGACCGGATCGTCCGGGCGATGGTCGGTGACTGCCTCCGGCCACCCTCGGCGCGCGGGCGGGCGTCGGGCTGATCCGTGCCGCATCATGGCAGCCATGTCGCCCTCGGCCGAGCGCTCCCTGCCCCGGTGGTCGCCGCTGGTCGCGCTGGCCGTCCTCGTCACCGCCGCGTCCCTCGCGACCGTCCCCGACTGCGGCGGCGGTGACCCGTTCGTGCGGTGGCGGGACGGCACCGACCACGGCCCGTGGCGGTCGGTGTTCGACGGCCACGGCGCCAACGGGGCGCGCGGCGACGTCGTCTCGCTGCGGCCGCGGGAGGCGACCGATCCGGCGGAGACGCACGCCGGGCTGGTCGTCTCGCGGACCCGCTACGGCGGGATGGAGTACCGGCTCCGCGCCCGCACCGTCGCCCAGCTGCGGGAGCGGAAGCCCAATCCGTGGGAGGCCGCCTGGGTCGTCTGGGGCTATTCCGACCCGAGCCGCTTCTACTACTTCATCCTGAAGCCGACCGGCTGGGAGCTGGGCAAGCGCGACCCCGCCTACCCGGGCGGCCAGCGCTTCCTGGCGACCGGGCGGCGCGCCTTCGCGCTCGGCCGCTGGTACCGGGTCGCCGTCGTGCACCGCGGCCCGGGCATGTCCGTGCGGGTGGACGACCGGGACGTCACCGCCTTCACCGACGCGGAGCGCCCGTACACCGCGGGCTCCGTCGGCCTCTACACCGAGGACGCGGAAGTCGAGTTCCGCGACATCTCCGTACTCGCCCGCCACTGAGGCCGCCCGCACACCGGCCGCGGCCGTGCCGTGGCCGTGCCGTGGCCGTGCTGTTGCCGTGCTGTTGCCGTGCCGTGGCTGCGGCTTTCAACGCTTCACCGCCGTCGTTCACATTTCAACTTGGGGAATATGCATATGTTTCCCGGCGGCCGACTTCGGTCAACAGAGAAATTATTCATCATTTAGGAAAGGCTAACCTTAATTAGTATTACCTAAGTAGCCGAATGGCTACTTGAATGCGGCCGAAGTCACGGCGGCAATCTGATCACGCCCCTGATCACCGATCGGCTTGGACGGCGTTGGACGGGCGGGCTTCCGGTCTTCCCTAACGGCGGGAGCCGCACCGCGGCGGGCGCCGGCGGAGGCCGGCGGGATCGCCGCAGGATGGGCCTCGAATTCGCCGGACCGGCGGAATTCAACTCGAAAATTCTGAGCTGGCCGCCGCCCGGGCGGCGCTGCCAGCATGTGCGTCATGGAAGGTGACAGGGAAATCATCGCGCTGCTCAACGAGCAGCTCACCGCTGAACTCACGGCCGTCCACCAGTTCTTCCTGCACGCCAAGATGCAGCAGGACTGGGGCTACGTCAGGCTCGCGAAGCACACCCGCTCGGAATCCCTCGACGAACTGAAGCACGCCGAGCGGCTCACCGAACGGATCCTCTTTCTGGAAGGAGCGCCCAACTACCAGACAATCCACACGCTGCGGATCGGGCCGAACGTTCCCGAACAACTCAGGGCCGACCTCGCCCTGGAGATGGAGACGGTGGCGCGCCTGCGTCCCGGCATCGAGCTGATGCGCTCGCGCGGCGACGTCACCTCCGCGCGGATCTTCGAGGAGATCCTCGCGGAGGAGGAAGAGCACGTCGACTATCTGGAGACCGAACTCGGCCTCCTCGATTCCCTCGGCGAGCACAACTACCTGCAGCGGCTCACCGACGCGCCCGGAGAGGACTTCACCGAGCCCGTCTAATGGCATCGCAATAGTGGACCAGGCTCCATTCGGCGGCGGAACGCGCCGGAGCGGACGTCCACCCGTCCCGCGCGAGCCCGCTCCCCCCGACCGGTGCGGGCGGCGCGGACCGACATCCCACCCCCGCGGCCGGGCGGCCGGACGGGCGACCGCCCCGTCCGCCGTCCGGCCGCCCGTGATCGGCCGAGTCCGGCGGCGGATCCATCGAGAAAGGAGCGCGACCATGACCGACACCGACATCGCGGGCACCGCTCTCGCGGCGCCGGCGGACCGGCTGGTCCTGGAGATGTGGCGGACGCCCGTCTACCAGGCCGACTGCGCCGGCGCCGCCGAGCACCTCCCGGCGCTGCGCGGGCTGATCCTCGACGCGGCGCGGCCCCCCGGGGCGACCGGCGCGGACGACCTGGAGCCGGGCGTGATCGAGTCGTCCCGGACGATGCAGAACTGGGACGCCCCCGCGATCGGCTGGCTGCGGCGGCAGATCGGCATCGCCGGGGACGCGCTCGCCCGCGCCGTGCTCGGCGACGCGGCGGGCGAGGTCGGCGAGTACGAGATCGAGGCGTGGGCGGTGGTCCACCGGTCCGGCGCCGCGCCGCGGCCGGACGCGCGCCGCGACTCGGCCTGGTCGGGCGTGCTGCCGGTGGACGGCGGCGACGGCGACGCCGGGCACCTGCGGCTGCTCGACCCGCGGCCA
>NZ_BCQP01000016.1 GCF_001552135.1 Actinomadura chibensis NBRC 106107
GGCCGCCGTGGACCGGCCCGCCTCGCCGGGCGTCGTCCGGTACTCGCCCGTCCCCGGCCGGATGATCGCCTTCCCGAGCTGGCAGGCGCCCCGGATGGTGGCGGCGCCGGCCGGCGCGCGGACGCGGATCGCCGTCGCCTGGACCATCTCCTACGCCCGGGGACGGGCGTCATGACGCTCACCGTTCCCGCGCCCGTCCCGTCCTCCGGCAGCGTCCGGCGCAGTTGCGGCGCCGCCGGGACCGCCGTCCGGCAGCACTGGGGGACGCCCGTCGCGTTCGCCACGCTCGACCCCGCCGGGCTGCTGTCGCCGTCCGCGGCCGCCATCGGAGCAGACGGGCCGCCGGTCGAGTCCGTCCCGCCGGGCGAGGCTGTCACCGACCCGGAGGCGCTCGCCGCGCAGTTCCGCGCCTCGTTCGACGCGCTCGCCGCCGCCCACGGGCCCGGTCTCGCGTCCCCGGTCGGCCGCGTCGACGTCGCCGTGCGGATCTGGCGGCACGGCCACGCGGCGCCCGCCGCCGCGCATCCCGCCGACATGGTCGGATGGTGGGTGCTCGACGCGAGCCCCGCCCCCGCGCACTCCGAGTCCGGCGCGCTGGCCTTCGCCGACCCCCGGGACGGCACGGAGGCGGCGGCGCTGCCCGGCCGCCCCTGGGGCCGCCGCCTGCTGGTCCGGCCGGTGCCCGGCGCGCACGTCGCCGTCCCCGGCTGGCTCGCCGCCGCGGTGATGCCCGTGGCGCGCGGCCAGCACGTCCTCGTGGCCGTCGCCTCGACCGTCCGGTGATCACCGGGAGGGCGCCCGCGTAGGGTGGGTGCCATGCCGGAGACGCCGTCCCGACCCGAGCCCTTCGTCCAGCGGACCGACCCGGCGGCGCTCGCCGACCTGCGCGCCCGCCTGCGCGCCACGCGCTGGCCGGACGCGCCCGAGGACGCCGGGTGGTCGCTCGGCGCCGACGTCGGCTACCTCCGCGAACTCGTCGCCTACTGGGCGGACGGCTTCGACTGGGCCGCCCAGGAGGAGGCGCTCGCCCGGCTCCCCCGGTACCGCGTCCGGGTCGGCGGGATCGGGATCCACGTCCTGCACGCCCGGGCGGCGGCGCCGTCCGGGCCCGTGCTGCCGCTCGTCCTCGGGCACGGCTGGCCGGACTCGTTCTGGCGGTACACGAAGGTCGTCCCGCTGCTCACCGATCCCGGCGCGCACGGCGCCGACCCCGCCGACGCGTTCGACGTGGTCGTGCCCGACATGCCCGGGTTCGGGTACTCCGACCGGCCGACCGGGCCGCCGCTCGACTCCGTCGCGGTGGCCGGGCTGTGGGCGGAGCTGATGGACGTCCTCGGGTACCGCCGGTTCGGCGCCTCGGGCGGGGATCTCGGCAGCCACGTGAGCCGCTACCTGGCGCTCGACCACCCCGACCGGGTGGTCGCCGTCCACCGCACGGACGGCGGGCTGCCCGTCTTCGGCGGCGACCCGGCCGAGCTCACGCCCGAGGAGCGCGACTGGTTCGCCGACGTGGCGGCCTGGGGCGCGGCGGAGGGCGCGTACGCCGCCGTCCACCGCACCAAGCCGCAGACCGCCGCGTTCGGGCTCACCGACTCGCCCGCCGGGCTGGCCGCGTGGATCGTCGAGAAGCTCCGGTCGTGGAGCGACTGCGACGGGGACGTCGAGAACAGCTTCACCAAGGACGAGATCCTCACGAACGTGATGATCTACTGGCTCACCGGGACGATCGGCTCGTCCATGCGGATGTACCAGGCCAACGCGGCGATCCCGGTCGAGCAGCACGCCCGGCGGGTCGAGGTCCCGTCCGGCTTCTCGCTGTTCGCGGGCGACGTCCTGCGCCCCCCGCGGGCCTGGCTGGAACGCACGACCAATCTGGTGCGCCTTTCCGAACCGGCCCGCGGCGGGCATTTCGCGCCGTTCGAGGAACCCGAACTCTACGCCGCGGAACTCCGCGAGTTCTTCCGCCCTTACCGGAAGGAATGGGCGTAGCGCGCATCCGGGTTCTCTCCGGGCTTCGGACTCCCGGCTACCGGTTGCCGAGTACGGAGATGAGGCGGGACGTGTCCTCCGTTCCCATTCGGACGAACAGCGGAAGCGCGCCGAGGTCGGCCTTGTACGCCTTGATGTCGCCGCCGCCGATCACCTTGCGGCGCGCCACGTCGTACCAGCGTCCGGGCGGCAGATGGACGGCGCGGGAGGTGCCCTTCGCCAGCACCGGAGCGGCCAGCAGCGAATCGCCGAGCAGCCATTCGTCGGAGATCGAATAGCCGGCGCGGTCGTCCGGGAAGGCGAAGAACAGCGGCTTCATGATGGGCTCGCCGGTCGCCACCGCCCCCTTCACCTGATCCTGGATGTAGGGGTTGAGGGCCTTGTGCAGGCGCATCGCCGCCGTGTAGTGCCGCGCGACCTCCGGCGGATAGGTGACCCATTTCTTGTTGACCTGGTCGTACACCCGGATGGGCGAGGTCGAGGAGTAGACCAGCGGCATGGCGGCGGCGGCCTGCGCCCAGCGGACGAGGACGTCCTTCGACGGCGGCGGCTGGCCCATCGAACCGCCGATCATGTCGGTCTCCACGAACGGGTATCCGACGGTCGAGACGGCGAGGTTCTGATTGACCGCCGCCCGCAGCGAGGGGAAGTCGGTGCCCTTGTCGAGCATGCGGGTGACGAAGCCGTACTTCTGCGCGCCGGTCCAGTGCACGCGGACGCCGACGCTCTGCTGGTCGAACCCGTCGGCGAGCTCGGCGCCGAGGCGGCGGTAGTCGGCGGCGGTCAGGCCCTTGGCCGGGGCGCAGCCCTCGTCGAAGAACCGGGTGTCGAACTTGAAGCCGTCGATGCCGTATCTGCGCTGCAGGTCGCGGAGGTTGTTCTCGTACCAGCGGTAGGCGGCCGCGTTCCCGAGGTCGATGAGCCCGGCCTCGCCGTTCCACCACGTGACGACGCACGGTTTCGACGGGTCCCCCTTCGACTTGAGGAGGTAGCCCTTCTGCTTGGCGATCGCGTAGTTGTCGGCGTCCATGTTGATCCATTGCGTGACCCACACGCCGAAGCGGTAGTTCATCTTGTGGATCTCGTCCGACATCGCCTTCGGATCGGGGAACTTGTCGTTGAAGACGAAGTCGCCGTAGTGCTTCATCCAGCCGGAGTCGAGCGACATCGTGTGGCCGGGCAGGCCCTTGGCGTGGAGGCTGCGGGCGTATTCCAGGAAGCTCTTCTGGTCGACGTCGTTGTAGAACTGCGCCCAGGAGTTCCAGAGCGGGCTCTCGAACTGGTCGGGGGGCGCGTCGCTCTTCTCGGGCTTGCCCGCGATGCCGATGTAGTCCTGGTAGACGGCGCGGGGCGTCGGCTCGACGAACACGGTCGCCTTGAGCGAGGACGTGTCGGCGACACTGAGGTCGGCGACGCCCTTCTGCTCGCGCCCGAGGGACACGTGCATCAGGTTGCCGGTGTCGACGTAGATCCCGGCCGCGGACTGCGTGAACCAGAACGGCTCGACCATCAGGTAGGACGCCGGGCCGAACGCGGGGTCGTTGACCTGCTCCTTGCCGCGCGCGGCGTCCAGCGGCCACGGCTGGAGGAGGTGGGGGTCGCCCTCGGCGTCGGACCTGGCCTCGCCCTGGCCGTACCAGTGCCCGGCGGAGGCGAGGTCGAAGTGCACGCCGACGCGGGTCGCCTTCACGCCCTGGACCGAGGTCTCCAGCCCGTACCGGTCGGCCTCCGGCCTGATCTTCACGCGCAGGGTGGCGCGCCGGTCGGTCGTCGCCACGGTCAGGTCGAGGACGCCGTTGGTCAGGGCGAACTTGGTGACGGACGTGGGCCTCGTCCGGCCCTTCAGCCCGGTGAAGTCGAACGCTCCGCTGCCGGCGGTGGCGAGGACGGTCCGCCCGGCGCGCTTGGTCGTGAGGGAGAACGGCGACACACCGACCACGACCGAGTAGTCGCCGTTCGTGAGGGTGAGATCGTCGCCGCTGCGCCGGAGCTCGGGCCCGGCCGCGGCGGCGGGAACGGCGGCGACCAGCGGCGGGGCCAGGGCCAGACAGGCAAGAACGCGTAAGAGACGCTTCCGCGACACGGACACCTCGCAGGTGACGGAGCGGGTCCCCCGAGTTGACCTGCTCATTTGTGTGTGCTTTAGACAATTTGCAAGCATAAATGGATACAAACGAGCGATCAACAAGCATTGTCAGGCAGATCCGGGACTGGCCGGATTCGGCATACTGTCCCCGTGGAGGCGCCCCATGGGGATCGGACGATGGCGGGCCGAGCGCCTGGTCAGGCTGGCCGCGGAGCCGGGCGGCGCGGCGCGGCTGGACGCCCTGGCCCGGCGCGCCGCCGCGGGCGGTCCGGAACTGGCCCTGCTCGTCGCGGTCGCGGTCCGGGATGAGCACCGCGCGCACCCGCTGCGCGCCTGGGCACGGGACCTGATCCCGCGCGTCTGGGCCCGGCGGCGCGATCGGAGGCTGCGCGCGGTCGTGCGGAGGCACCGCCTCCTGCCGGACGGCGGCCCCGCCCGCCGCACGGTCGCGGCCCTGCACGGCCGCCTGCTCGAACACTGGGACGACGGCGCCGGACAGGCGGTCCCCGCCCTGCTCACCGACCCCGACCGCGACGTGCGCGAGGGCGCGCGGCACGCGTGCGGCGCGGCCGCCGAGCCGGTGCTCGGCGCGCTGTGGCGGACCGCCGCAGAGGCGTCCGGCGACGGCCGCCGCGCCATGCTGGACGCCCTGTCGCGCAACCCCCGTCCGCTCGCCGGTCCGACGCTCGCGCACGCCTGGCGGTGCTGGATCGACGGGCCCACGCCGGAGCTGTGGGCCCGCCTCCGCGAGACCGGGCAGGAGGCGCCCGGCGGCGGCGACGTCGCCAGGCTCAGCGCGCTGGCGCTCGGCACGGCCGCGCCGGACGAGCTGTGCCGCGCCGTCCTCGCCGACCGCACGCCCGAGCACGTCCGGCGGCTCGTCGCGCGGACCTGCGCCGAGCGCGGGCTCGTCCCGGACGACGCCCTGGAGCGCGCCGCGTTCCTGCTGCTCAGCGGCCGGACGGCGGAGTACCGGGCGGCCGACCCCGACGGCGGCCTGCTGGCGGTCGGCTACGCGGGCGGCTCGGCCGGGCTGCGCGCCCGGGTGCGCTCCGCCGTCGCGGGCGACCTCGACCTCGTGCGGGTCCTCGCCGCCACCGCGCCGCCGCGGGCGATGAGCGTCCGCGAGCGGGGCTTCCTCGCCGGGCGGCTGGCCGCCGAGGAGGCGTGGCCCGACCTGTGGCGGCTCGCCCGCGACCTCCCGCTCGCCGAGGCGATCGAGGCGGTCCGGCCGGTCCGCGGGTGGTGCCCGCCGGGGCTGCCGCGCGACGCGTTCGAGCGGTTGCGCGCGATGCCGTCCGACCGCGTCCGGGCCGCGCTGTCCTCGTTCTCGCTGCGCGGGCCGCTGCGTCCCGTGCACGACGTCACGGTCGTCGAACGGTGCGCCCTCTCCCCGGACGGGACGCGCCTCGCCGTCACCGGCCGGAGCCGGACCACGGGCGCCCAGGTCCTCGTGGACCACGCCCTGCCCGGAGGGGCGGTCGTCGCGTCGTACACCAGCGAGGGCCGCACCGAGCAGTGGCGGAGCCTGGTCCACACCGGCGACGAGGTGATCGCGATCGTGGGGCACCCGGCCGGGCGGCTCGTCCGCTACCGGGACGGCGGACGCCATCTCCTGATCGACCCGCCGCACATCCCCGGGCACGTCCGCGACGACATCTGCGCCGTCGCGCTCGCGCCCGACGGGACCCTCGCCGCCGCGAGCCTGCTCGACCTGCACCTCTTCGCGCCGCCCTACGACGGGACGCGGCGCACCGTCCCGTTCGCCGGCCTCGGGCTGGCGGACGTGTGGGGCTTCGCGCTGGCCGTGGAGCCCCGGACCGGGCTGATCGCCGTGGGCGGCGCCGCGCCCGCCGTGCTGGACGCGCGGGCCGAGACGCTCGTCGCGCGCGGGGACGGCGACCGCGCGCGGACCGAGGGCGCGGTCTTCACCGGTCCGGACCGCCTGGTGACGACGGGCATGTCCGGCGGCCTGACCCGCTGGCGCCTCGCGGACGGCGCGCTGCTCCCCGAGACGTCCCGCACCTATGGCGGCGGCGGCCCCTCCCTGACCTCATTGCCTGCGCACGGCCGGATCTGGGCCCGGTCGGGGGACGTCTACGTCGACGCGGAAACCCTGCGCGAGACCGGCCCGCCCGACGGGTCGCGCCCCGACCGGCTGTCGGTCTGGGCCACGCCGTCGGGCCGGCACTTCGCGGTCGCGGGGCTCGACGGGCTCGACGTCCACGGCCCGTACCGGGACGCGGCGGCACGGCTGCTCGACCGCCCGCTGGCGGACCTCGTCCCCGGCGACCTGGACCGCGCGGACGCCCTCCTCGCGTCCGGCCGCTACGACGGCGACGCGGCCGAACTCCTGGCGCTGCTCCGCATCTGCCTGGAAGAACGCTACGGAACCGAGGTCGCCCTAGGCCCCGCGACGTCTCTCGCCGCCGAAACCGACATAGCCCTGAGCACCGACTAGCAGAACGAGCCGACGATCACCTTCGGCGCGAATTCGGCTGTCCGGTTATGGTTTTTGGAGCACCACCACAAGGCGCGGACCGGGCGAAATGCGGCTCGCCGTCTTGATCACGGTTCCGTTGCGGAGAGGTGCGCCATTCTTGTCGATATTGGGGTGATTACG
This sequence comes from Actinomadura chibensis NBRC 106107, assembly GCF_001552135.1. Lineage (GTDB taxonomy): Bacteria > Actinomycetota > Actinomycetes > Streptosporangiales > Streptosporangiaceae > Spirillospora > Spirillospora chibensis. The sequence continues at coordinate 6,699 of NZ_BCQP01000016.1, forward strand.
TAGATTCACCCGGAACGGGGGCCCTGTTCTCTCGCGGCGCCGTCGTCCGTTCGCGTGCGGCCCGGGATCCGGGCCCGGCCGGCGGGCGCGGCCCCTTATCTCCTTGAGGAGACGCCATGTCCGAGGTCAACCGACGCGACCTGCTGGCCGGAGCGGCGGCCTTCGCCGGGTTCGCGACCGTCGGCCTGCTCCCCGGCACCGCGGCAGCCGCGACCCGGCGACGCCCCGGTGCCCTCCGCCCGCCCTCCCTCACCGTCGGTGACAAGGCCGTCGTCGCCCGCGTCGACGCCCGCCGGGCGCTGCGGCACCTGAAGGTGCTGAGCGACGAGATCGGCTGGCGCGTCGCCGGGACCCGGTCCGAGCACCGCGCCGCCCGCTACATCGCCGACGAACTGCGCGACCTCGGGTACGAGGTCGAGCTGCAGCCGTTCCCCGTCGCGGACAAGTACCTCGCGGAGATCCACGCGCGGGGCGAGCGGCCGTGGCAGTCCAGCGCGTCCCCGCAGGCCGCCGTCGGCTCGGTGGACGGCCGGGTCGTCGACTTCGGCCCGGCCACCGAGGTCACCGGCGACGTCCGCGGGAGGCTCGTGCTGTTCGACCGCGTGGCCGGGAAGGAGACCGACCAGGCGAAGGCCGCCGCGGGCGCGGGCGCCGCCGCCGTGCTGATCGCCAACGTGCGCTCGACCACCTACCCCGAGCGCAAGGCCGCGTCGTTCGCGCCCGTCCTGGCCGAGCCGGTCGCGATCCCCGTGCTGGGCCTCGCCGAGTACCACGGCGAGCGGATCCGCGCGGGCGCGCGGCGGCTGTCCTTCGACGTCACGGCGCACACCGGGCTGACGTCCCACAACGTGCTGGCCGAGCGGAAGGCGACGCTGCCGAACCCGGAGGGCAGGGCGGTCATCGTCAGCGCCCACTACGACACGGTGCCGGGGTCGCCGGGCGCCAACGACGACGGCAGCGGGACGGTCCTGTGCCTGGAGCTGGCGCGGGTCCTGCGCCGGCTTCCGACGCAGCAGGCGGTCCGCATCTGCCTGTGGGGCGCGGAGGAGTACGGCCTGGTCGGCGCCCGGCACTACGTCAAGCAGCTCGACGACGCGGGCGCCAAGCGCATCACCGGGTGCTTCCAGAACGACATGGTCGCCACGAGCAGCCCGCCCGCGGGCACGTACTGGCTCCTGTCGGTGGACGGCGCGAACAACACCACCACCGCCGCGGTGAACGCCGCCGCCGTGCGGCTCGGCTACGTCGACCAGACCAAGGGCCCGACCGCGCGCGGCTCCAGCGACCACGAGGCGTTCTTCGAGCGCGGCATCGCCGCGGGCAACTTCAGCTGGCGCGGCGGCGAGGCGCCGAGCCAGCTCGAACCCGTCTACCACACGCCCGAGGACAGGATCGTCCAGAACGTCAGCCTTGACCGGCTGCAGGTGTCGCTCGAACTGATCGGCTGCGCCGCCTACGACGTGGCCCGCCGCAAATAGCGGCCGTCCGTGGATGCGGGGACGGGCCGGGCCCGTCCCCGCATCCGTCGGCTCGGACGGCCGTCACGTCTGGAACAGGCGGCTTTCGGCGATCCGGCCGTCGTGGCTCGGGACCACTTCGCAGTCCAGCCCCGCGACGTACTCGAAGGTCTCGTAGCACTCGAACAGATTGGTGTGAATGGTCGGCGCGACGCATTTCCGCCAATCGCTCGCGTCCCAGTTCTCGTAGACGCCGATCGCGTCGCCCGCGAGGAGATAGCGGCCGGTGTCCGTTTCGACCAGGACGCCCTGCGAGCCGGGCGTGTGGCCCGGCATCGGGACGACGGTCACCCCCGGGCAGATCTTCTGCTCCCCGGTTATGGCCTCTGTCTTATCCCATGCCGACATCCAGGGGGCCTGGAGTCCGGGCAGTTTCTCATAGGCGCGCTCGTGCACCGGAAGCGGGTTGACCGCGTATTCGAGTTCCCGCCGGTTCACCAGGATGCGGGCGTTGCGGAAAAGGGCGTTGTTCGAGCAGTGGTCCCAGTGCAGATGGGTGTTGACCACGTAGTCGACGTCGTCCGGCTCGATCCCGGACTCGCGGAGGACGCCGGCCGGGGTCTCGTCCGAGTCGCGCACGAAATCGTACGCGTGGTGCCGCCGGACGTAGTCGGGCGCGAGCGTCCCGGTGTCCACGACGATCCGCGTTCCCGCCGCCTCGACGACGAACATGAACATGATGATGTCGATCGTCTCGTCGCTCGCCGACCCGTACACCGCGGCGGGCAGGGGGACGTTCTTCGACCGTCCGACGCGCAGCGCGGTCACCTTCACGCTCATCGCTCCCCCAGCCCGTCGACTCCCAGCCCGTCGACTCCCAGGCTGGCGGCGACTTTGCGCAGGTCGGCGAGGGTGCGTTCGGGGAGCAGCAGCCCGTCGCGGGCGTTGCGCGCCGCCGCCAGGTCCTCGATCTCGCCGGGATAGCGCACTTCCTCCGCCCCTTCGCGCGACCCCGACTTCAGTTCCGCCACCAGTGCCGCCATCCGGTCGCCGAATTCCTGGACGGGGCCGAACGCCGCGATGTCGAGAGCGAGGTACAGGTGCCCCGACCGTCCCCGATGCTCGGATTGGTAAGGCCCATGGACGCCCGAACCGAAACCGCTGCCGCTCAGCACTCCCGAAAGGACGTCCATCATCACCGAGATGCCGTAGCCCTTGTGCCCGGCCATCGGCAGGACCGTGCCGAGCAGCGCCTCCTCCGGGTCGCGCGTCGGCAGGCCTGCGGCGTCCACGGCCCAGCCGTCCGGGATCTCCGTCCCGTGGTTCCGGGCCAGATAGATCTTCCCCCGCGCCACCCCGGTGTTGGCGATGTCGAGGACCATCTGCCGGTCGGCGTCCACGGGCGCCGCGATCGACCACGGGTTGCTGCCGACGAGTTTCCCGCGCCCGCCCCAGGGCGCCATCGCCGGGCTCGAATTCGTCGTCAGGACGCCGACGCAGCCGCGCGGCGGCGCCATTCTCGTGAAGTAGGCGGCGGTGCCGAAATGGTTCGAGTTCCGCACCGCGACGACGCCGACGCCGTGCCGCTTCGCGCGTCCGATCGCCTCCTCCGCCGCGTGCGCGGCGACCACCTGGCCGATGCCGTCGTGCCCGTCCAGGGTCGCGACGGCGCCCGACCCCGCGACGATCTCGCACGTGGTCTCGGCGTTCATCACCCCCGCGCGGAGCCGGTCGACGTACCAGCCGACCCGCAGCACGCCGTGCGACTGGTGGCCCCACAGGTCGGCCTGGACGAGGCTGTCCGCGACGAGCCACGCGTCGTCCGGCGGGACGCCGCACGCGGTGAAGATCCGCGTGGCGGCGTCCCGCAGCTCGTCGGCGGAGACCTGGACGGCCGTGCTCACTTCCGGCCGCCCGCGGGCTCGATCAGGATCAGCCGCTCCTCCGTCATGTCGCGGACGGCGTAGCGGGGGCCCTCCGTCCCGTAGCCGCTGTCCTTCACTCCGCCGTAGGGCATCAGGTCGGCCCGCGTGCTGGACGTCGAGTTGATCACGACGCCGCCCATCCGGAGGCGGCGCGCCGCGACCAGCGCGGTGTCGAGGTCGCGGGTGAAGATGCCCGCCTGGAGTCCGTACGGGGTGTCGTTCACCGCCTCGATCACGGCGTCCACGTCCTCGAACGGGACGACCGACACGACCGGCGCGAACACCTCCTCGCAGAGCAGGCGCGCCTCCGGGGCGACGTCGACCAGGATCGTCGGGGGCATCATCGGGCCCGACCGCTTCCCGCCCGTGACGACCCGCGCGCCCTGGTCGACGGCCGCGTTCACCCACTCCTCGGCCCGCTTCGCGGCGGCCTCGCTGATCATCGGGCCGATGTCGGTCGCCGGGTCCTCCGGGTCGCCGAGGACGAGCTTCGCCGCGGCGGCGGAGAGCTCGTCGAGGAACTGGTCCATGACGTCGGCGTGCACGTACAGGCGCTGCACCGACGTGCAGACCTGGCCCGACTTCCGGAACGCGCCCCGGCTGCACTGCCGCGCGGCCGAGGCGACGTCGGCGTCCCGGCACACGATCGTCGCCGACACGTTGCCGCACTCCATCGTCGCCCGCCGCATGCCGAGCCGCGCGGAGATCGCCTTCCCGGCGGCGGTGCTGCCGGTGAACGTCACGAAGTCGACGCGCTCGTCGTCCACGAGCGCCCGGCCGACCGGGTCGCCCGGGCCGAGCACCAGCCCGATGAGCCCGGCGGGCAGGCCCGCCTCCAGCAGCATCCGGCACAGCGCCGCCGCCGCGATCGGGGTGAACGGCGACGGCTTGACCACCGCCGCGTTCCCCGCCGCGAGCGCGGGCCCGACCTTGTGCGCGACGGTGTTCAGCGGCGAGTTGAACGGCGTGATCGCGCCGACCACGCCCACCGGCTGCCGGATCGTGAACGCCAGCCGGTGCTCGAACCCCGGCGCCGCCTGGATCGGGACGACCGCGCCGTCGATCCGCTTCGCCTCCTCCGCCGACGTCAGCATCGTCTGCACCGCGCGGTCGGTGTCGCCGAGGCAGTCCTTCACGCTGAACCCCGACTCGCGCGCCACGTCCAGCGCGAGCTGCTCGCGGTTCTTCGCGATCGCGTCGGCCACCGCGCGGAGGACCTCGTAGCGCGCCGGGGGGTCGAGCGGCGTGCGGCTCGCGTCCCGCGCGACGGTCACGGCGTCCGCGACCATCTCCGGCGTCGCGTCGTAGGCCAGCGCGATCGGCTCGCCGGTGAACTTGTGGTGCACCGTCCGCTCGTGGTCGCTGCGCAGCCACTCGCCGTTGATCAGGTTCGCGACCGTGGGTAGCCCGGTCATGTCGGCTGTCCTTTCCTCGTCTTCGGCGTCGTCTCGCGCGTGCGCATCGCCCGCGTCCGGGCCGCCTCCGCGACCGGCGACCAGCCGGTGTGCCGCTCGTAGGCGCGCCCGACCCGCAGGACGCGCGCGTCCGCGTGGCGGGGGCCGACGATCTGGAGCCCGGCCGGGAGCCCGGCGCGCGTGAGGCCGCACGGCACGCTCAGCGCCGGCTGCCTGGTCATGTTGAAGGGGTAGGTGTAGGGCGTCCACGACGCCCAGACGCGCGAGCGCTCCGGGGTCGGCCCGTCGGCGCCCGCCTCGAACGCGACCGTCGGCACGGTCGGGGTGATCAGGACGTCGTAGGTCTCGTGGAACCGCGCCATCCGGTACCCGAGGTCGGCGCACACCGCGATCGCGTCCAGGTAGGCCACGGCGGTGATCCCGCGACCGCGCTCGGCGTACTCCAGCATCGCGGGGTCGACGCGGGCGAGGTCGTCCGGGCCGTAGGGGCGCAGCGTCCGGGCGAGCCCGGCGCACCACATCGTCTGGAACGCCTCGACCGGGTCGTCGAAGATCGGCCCGACCTCGGTCACGCGCGCGCCCATCCCGGCGAGGACGTGCACCGCCTCCGCCACCAGCGCCTCGACCTCCGGGTCGTTGCGGCCGTAGCCGAGGTTCGGCGAGTAGCCGATCGACAGGCCCCGCACGCCGTCGTCGATGCCGGCGGCGAAGGAGCCCTCGCGCGGGGGCGGCGCCGCCCAGTCGCGGACGTCCGGACGCGAGATCACGTCCAGCAGCAGCGCCGCGTCCAGCACCGACAGCGTGATCGGCCCGCGGTGCGACAGCGGCCCGTTGCCGCCCGGCGGGTACGCCGGGACGAGGTCGCCGGTCGGCTTGAACCCGACCGTCCCGGTGAAGGCCGCCGGGACGCGCACCGACCCGCCGCCGTCCGTGCCGATCGACCACGTGCCCATCCCGGCCGCGACCGCGGCGGCGGACCCGCCGCTGGACCCGCCGGGGGTCAGCGCCGGGTCCCACGGGCTCCGCGTGATCCCGAACCGGGGCGAGTCGGTGACGCCCTTCCACCCGAACTCCGGCGTCGTGGTCTTCCCGAGCAGGACGGCGCCCGCCTCCCGCAGCCGCGCCACGCCCGGCGAGTCCTCCCGCCACGGGCCCGGGTCGTCGACCAGCCAGCTGCCGCGCAGCGTCGGCCACCCGGCGGTGCGGTCGAGGTCCTTCACCGTGGTGGGGACGCCGTCCGCCGGTCCGCGCTGCGTCCCGGCCGCCCAGCGGGCCTGCGACTCGGCCGCCGCGCGGACCGCGACGTCCTCGCCGACGAGCACGAACGCGTTCAGCTCCGGGTTGCGGGCCGCGATCGCGTCCAGCGCGGCGCGGGTCGCCTCGACCGGCGACAGCTCGCGCCGCTCGTAGGCGCGGGCCAGCTCCGCCGCCGTCATCCCGGCGAGGCCGGACGGCTCCGGCGGCGGGGCGTCCCGCCGGTCAGCCCGCGGCGCCGCCATCGGCCCGCGCACCTCCCGGGGCGAACTCGCCGAAGTCGAACTCGAACTCGGTCAGCTCAGCGACCTCGGCGGCGGTGAACCCCGGCGCGACGTGTTCGAGCCGCCACCCGTCGCCGGTGTGGCGCAGCACGCACAGGTCGGTGACGACGATGTCGACGCAGTTCCGCCCGGTCAGCGGGTACTCGCACTCCTTGACGAGCTTCGGCCGCCCCTTCGAGTCGAGGTGCGTCGTCAGGACCATCACCGTGACGTCGCCCGCGACCAGGTCCATCGCGCCGCCGATGCCCCCGCCGATCATGTTCGGGGTGCTCCAGTTCGCGAGGTTGGCGACGGCGTCGACCTGGAACGCGCCGAGCGCGACGAAGTCGACCTTCCCGCCGCGCACCATCTCGAAGGACGTCACGCTCTCGAAGAACGACGCGCCCTTCTCCAGGTGGACGTACTGCCCGCCCGCGTTGTAGATCTCGGGGTTGTAGTCGTCGCGGGACGCGATCGTCCCGTAGCCGAGCACGCCGTTCTCCGAATGCAGGACGATGTCGCGCCCGGAGATGTAGTTCGAGATGAGCGTCGGGATCCCCAGGCCGAGGTTCATGTAGCTGCCGTTCGGCACGAGCCCCGCCGCGGTCTCCGCCATCTGAAGCCGGGTCAGCCCCTTCTTGCCGTTGTAGGTGCGGGCGCTGTCGGCGCCGCGCCCCTCGCGCGGCGCGGGGTGGTCGTGCGGGACGTCCACCGTCTTGCGCACCACGCGGCTGACGAAGATGCCGGGCAGGCCGATCCGCTCGGGGTCCAGCTCGCCGTCGACGATCTCGTCCACCTCGGCGATGGCGATCTTGGCGCCCTTGGCGAAGGCGGGCATGAAGTTGCGGCCCACGCCCTCGAATTCGAGGTTGCCGAAACGGTCCGCGCGAGAGGCGCGGATGAACGCGTAGTCGACCTTCAATCCCATTTCCAGCACGTGCTCGACGCCGTCGATCACGCGGGTCTCCTTGCCCTCCGCCACGGCGGTGCCGACGGCGGTACGGGTGTAGAACGCGCCGATCCCGGCGCCGCCCGCGCGCAGCCGCTCGACGAGCGTGCCCTGCGGGACGAGCTCCACCTCGATCTCGCCCGCGGCGATCTGCTTCTCGGCCGCCGACGTCGCCTCGCCCGCGCGCGCCGAGAACGACACGATCAACCGGTTGACCTGGTTGTTCTCGATCAGCGTGTTCGAGCGGTAGTCGCCCGTCCCGAGCGAGTTCGCCACGATGCAGAGCCGCCGCGCGCCCTGCTCGCGCAGCGCCACGGTGAGGCTCGTCGGGAAACTGTGCGTCATCCCGAACCCGGCGATCGACACGCTCGCCCCGTCCGGGACGTCCGCGACCGCGGCCTGCGGGGACTCGTACACCTTGTTGATGGTCATCGCCTGACTTCCTCTGCGCTCACGGTCCTCGCCACCCTCAGCCGTCCTGGTTCGTGCCCACCGGGCGGAAGCGGGGCAGCGCGCTCCCGTGCCCGGTGTCGTCGAAGACCACCTCGACCGCGTCCCCGATGGCGACCCGCTCGACGTCGCAGTCGACGATGTTCGTCATCAGGCGGGGGCCTTCCTCCAGCTCCACGTACGCGAGGACGTACGGGGTGACGCCCTTCCAGTCGCCCCCCGCCCGCCGGACGACGCTGTGCGAGTAGACGACGCCGCGTCCGCTGAACTCCTCCCACCGCGTGTCCGTGCTGTGGCAGAACGGGCAGATGGGCCGCGGGTACCAGATCGCCTCGCCGCACGCGCCGCAGCGCCTGCCGAGGAACGTCCCCTCGGCCGCCGCCTTCCAGAACTCCTCGGTGTCCGGGGTGACCGGCGGCTTCGCGGTCGGAAGGGTCGGGTTCCGCCTTACCTCACTCATGCGCTTTCCCTTCCAAGAATCATCGTCGCCGCGCGCATACGAGTGCCGAGGTCGCCGCCGTTGCCGTGGACGAGGGCGATCTCGCAGTCGGGCACCTGCACGCCCGGGTTCGCCTCGCCGCGGAGCTGCCGCACCGCCTCGATGATCTTCGTGATGCCGCCGCGGTGCGCGGGGTGGTTGTTGGCCAGGCCGCCGCCGTCGGTGTTGAACGGCAGCCGCCCGTGCGGGGCGACGAGCGCGCCGTCCATCACGAAGCGCCCGCCCTGGCCCTTCTCGCAGAAACCGAGGTCTTCGAGGATCTCCAGCACGGTGATGGTGAAGCTGTCGTAGACGGACACGTAGTCGACGTCCTGGACGCTCACCCCCGCCTGCTGGAACGCCCGGGGCCCGGACCACACGGCGGGCGTGTAGGTGAGGTCGACCCGGCCGCCGTTGGTCAGCTTCCCGGCCTCGCCCTGGCCCATGATCCGCACCGGCTGCCGCTTCAGCGTGCGCGCGACCTCGCGGCTGACGACGACGACGGCGCCGCCGCCGTCGGTCACCACGCAGCAGTCGGCGCGGTGCAGCGGGTCCGCGACGAGCGGGGAGTTGACGACGTCCTCGACCGTCATCACCTTCTGCAGGAACGCGTTCGGGTTGTGGGACGCGTGGATCGACGCCGCGACCTTGATCTCGGCGAGCTGCTCGCTCGTCGTCCCGAACTCGTACATGTGCCGCTGCGCCGCCAGCGCGTAGGTGCTGACCAGCCCCGCGCCGGTGTACATCGCCATCTCGAAGGCGTCCTCGGGGCGGGCGGGCCCGCCGCCGCCCGGCTGGACGCCCGTGCGCGGCTTGCCCGCGAGCGTGATCAGCGCGACGCTGCACTTCCCGGCCGCGATCGCCGCCGCCGCGTGCGACACGTGGTAGATCGGCGAGGCGCCGCCGCTCTCGGTCGAGTCCATGTAGGTGAGGTTGCGCAGGCCCAGGTACTCGGCCATCGTGACCCAGCCGCCGCCGTACCCGGGCGCGTCGTGCCCGCAGAAGAAGCCGTCGACGTCGTCGAGCGTGAGGCCCGCGTCCGCGACCGCGCCGAGCGCGACCTCGGCGTGGATCTGCGCGAGCGACTTGTCCGGCAGCTCCCGGCCGGGATGCTCGTACGCTCCGATGATGACGGCGGCGTCGTTGGCGTTCATGTCGATCCTCCGGGACGCTGGGACGGCACTTCGGTGGGCTCCTTCTCGGGGACGTGGCCGGGCAGGCGGCCGGCGCGGACTTCGGTGTCGTGCTGGCCGAGGCGGGGCGCGGGCCCGGGGGGCGGCGGCTCGTGGCCGGACAGCCGCAGCGGGAACCCCTTCTGCCGGGGCGGCCCGTCGAGGAAGACGCGGCGGCGCGCGAAATGCGGGTCCTGGGCACGTTCCAATGCCGACAGGACAGGCGCGGACGGTATTCCGGCCCTGTTCAGCTCGGTCACGCACTCCCCCTTCGCGCGCCGCCGCGTCCAGGCGGTGACGGCGGCGTCCACCTCCTCGTGGTGGTCCGCCCACCAGCGGGACGTCTTCCTCGCCAGCCGGTCCGCGCCGACCAGCGCCGCCAGGGCGGCGCGCTCGGCGTCGGTGCGGCAGGCGATCGCGACCCACTGGTCGTCTCCGGCGCAGCGGTAGACGTCGTGCGGCGTGCTGCCGGGGCGCCGGTTCCCGGTCGGCGCGGGGACGGTTCCCGCGTCGAGGTGCTCGATGACGCGGTCGGCGAGCGTCCAGCTCACCAGCTCGCGCTGGGAGACGTCGAGGTACGTCCCGCGCAGGTCCTGGACGACGCAGTAGGCGATCAGCCCCGCGCCGAACAGGGATACGAGCTGGTCAGGATAGTTGATGTCGGCGGACGACCACATGGGGCCGTCCGTCCCGTAGCCGGTGACGGACGCGAGGCCGGAGAGCAGGTCGAGCGTCGAGCCGTAGGAGCGGGTGCCCGACTCGGGCCCGGACTGCCCCTGGCTGGACAGCGACAGGTAGATCAGCCGCGGGTTGACCTCGCGCAGCGTCGCCGGGTCGATGCCGAGCCGCTCGGTGACCCCGACCGTGAAGTTCTCGATCAGGACGTCGGCCCGCGCGACGAGCCGCCGCATCTCCGCCCGTCCCGCCTCGGACTTCAGGTCGAGCGTGATGCCGAGCTTGCCCGCGTTGTTCGACTGGAAGAGCGGGGACTCCTCCATGGCCTCGGCGTCCTCGGCGGCGGGCACCGGCCACACCCGGAACGCGTCCGGCCGGTCCATCGACTCGATCTTGACGACGGTCGCGCCGTAGTCGGCGAGGAGCCGCCCGGTGGCGGCGCCCGCCGTGATCGTGCCGAGGTCGAGGACGACGACGCCGGCGAGCGGAGCGCGGTCGGCGGCGTCCGCCGCCGTCGCCTCCGGCTTCCTGGGGCTCGGGACGAGCGGCTCGGCCTCGATGCTCGGCGGCGCGCCGAACCGCCAGGGCAGCCCGTTCACCGGCGCCAGCCGGATCCGGCCCTCGGCGTCGGTGATGAACGACCGCGCCCGGTACTGCGGGTCGGACGCGAGGTCGGCCAGGTCGGCGCAGTATCCGAACGGCAGGCCGAGCCGCTGCGCGCGCTCGTAGATCTCCCGCTTCGGGAGCCGCGCGGCCCACCGCTCGACGACCGCCCACCAGGCGTCCCGCAGCTCCCAGCGCGCCTGGTCGGTGCTGAGCAGCGGGTCCGCCAGCGCCGGGTGGCCGACGAGTTCGACCACGGCGTCCCACTGCTCCGGCTGGAAGATGAACCCGAGCCAGCCGTCGGCGGCCCGGACGATGCGCCAGCGCCCGCTGTTCGTGCCCGACCGCGTCTGGACCAGGCCGGTCTCGGCGTGGACGACGTCGCTCTTCCAGTCGATGTAGGCCGCCGCGTCGCAGAGCGCCACGTCCACGGCGTCGCCGCCGGGCCGCCGGAGCGCGAGCATGGCCCCGTAGAAGCCGACGAACGCGGCGGTGTGCGCGGCCTGCTCGCCGCCGAGGCTGAGCGGGGCGCGCTCCGGCTCGCCGACCATCGCGGCGAGGCCGCCGTAGGCCTCGGCGAGCAGGCTGTCGCCGGGGACGTCGGAGCGCGGGTCGGACGCGCCGTAGGGCGTGATCGACACGACGCTCAGCCGCGGGTGCTCGGCGCGGAGGCGGTCCGGTGAGAGGCCGGTCTCGGCCGCCCGCGCGGGGCCGAGATCGGTGATGACGATGTCGGCGGCGGCGAGCAGCCTGTCGAGCCTGTCCCGGTCCTTTCCAAGGTCGAGGACGACGCTCTTCTTGTCGGCGTTGTACGCGGCGAAGGCGTAGCTCAGGCCGCCGGAGTCGACCGGTTCCCGGGTGCGCAGCGGGTCGCCGCCGGGCGGTTCGCACTTCGTCACCGCGTGGCCGAGCCCGGCGAACAGCCGGCCGCAGACCTGCCCGGCCACGCTCTCGGCGATCTCGACCACCCGGAGGAGCCGTCCCCGCCCCTCCAAGGCCCCGGTCTCGGCCGCGCCGCCGCCGGCTGGACGGCTCATCGGGCGCCTTCGGCGGCGCGGCCGACCGCCGTCCGGTGCGTCGCGTGCGGGTCGTCGAGGACGTCCGACCGCGCCGTGATCTGCGCGCGGACGTCCTCGCCGTATTCGAGGGCGCGCGTCCAGTCGGAGATGTACATGGGGACCTGGTGGAGGGCGCGTTTGGCCCAGGTCAGCGTGACGCCGTTGTGGCGCGCGATCCGCTCGGCGAGCGCCAGCGCGGCGGCGGGCAGCTCGGCGGCCGGAACGGCCTGGTTGACAAGACCCCATTCGGCGGCCGTCGCGCCGGTGATGCGGTCGGCGGTCAGCACCATCCACGCGGCCCGCTTGGCCCCGAGCCGCAATTGCGTCGACGGCCCGGCGAGCCCGGGGTAAAGACCGAAACCGACCTCCGGCATTCCGATGGGAGCGTCGTCGGCGGCGATGGCGAGATCGCTCGAATTGATGAGTGTCAGACCGCCGCCGAGCGCGAATCCGTTGACCGCGGCGATGACGATCGCCGAATGCTGCCGGATCCGCTCCTGGACGGCGAGCCAGCTCGTCCGCCGGCCCGCGCCGCGGCGGTCGGCGTCCATCTCCTCGTCCGCCGACTCCTTCAAGTCGACGCCCGCGCAGAAGGCCGGACCGGCGCCCGTCAGCACGATCACCCGGACGCGGCCGTCGCAGCGGTCGAGGACGTCGAGCAGCGCGGCCCGCGCGGCGCGGCTCATCGCGTTCCGCTTCTCGGGGCGGTTCAGCGTGATGCGCGCGACGCCGTCGGACAATTCCTCGTACCGGACGAGTTCGGGGTCAGCGATCGAATCCATTTAAGTGCAACCTCACCTATTCGGGACGGGACGCGGCGGGGGGCCGGGCCGATGGCGCGGTCATTTCGGGTCGGCCGTCTCGGTGCTGAACCGCAGGACGGCGCGACCGGCGGCGTCCGGGCGGAAGACCGCGCGGACGGGCTGGTCGACGCGCGGTTCGGGCGACCCGTCCACCAGGGTGCTGATCACGAGCGGGCCCTCGGCGAGCCGCACGTAGACGAGCTGATAGGGGACCTCGTCGGCGAAGGCGGCGAAGTACTTCTGGTGCATCGTGCACCACGACCAGATCGTCCCGGCGCCGCTGACGGCCTCCCACGACGCCGAACCGGAAAGGCAGTCCGGGCACACGGGAGAGTCGGGGAAGCGGCGCCGCCCGCAGTCGGCGCATTTCTGCAGCCGCAGCTCTCCGGCGGCGCAGCCGTCCCAGAACGGCTGGTTGGTCGGCGTTATCTCGGGGAGGAGTTCCTTGTAGGCCGCGACGTCCATCGGCTCGCCCTTCCACTCGGCTCTGGTCGGCTCAGTCGGCAACGAGAACGTGCGATGTCACGATGGGCGAGACGCACATGTACTGCGCGGTCCGGCAGTTCTCGACCTGCCGTTCCCCGGCCTCGCCGCGCAGTTGCCTGACGGCCTCCACATGAAGCGCGAAACCCTGCATGTAGCTTTCGCTCGTATGCCCGCCGGAGGTGTTGAGCGGGCGCTCTCCGCCGAGTTCTATGCGGCCGTCCCGGACCCATTCCCAGGCGCCGCCGCGCGGCGCGTGGCCGAAGCCCTCCAGGGTGAAAAGGATCGTGGGCAGGAAATTGTCGTAGACCTGCATGCAGTCGATGTCGTCCGGGCCCATCCCGGCCTTCTTGTACAGTTCCTCGGCCACGGCGGCGCTCGTCGAGTAGTAGAAGTCCGGGCTGATGTAACTGCGGCTGAGTTCGGCGCGGCCCGCCGTCGCCGCGACCCGCACGGGCTTCTTGCGCAGCCCGCGGGCGCGGTCGGCCGTCGTCACGATGAACGCGACCGCGCCGTCGTTGATGATGCAGTAGTCCAGCTTGCGGAGCGGCTCGGCGATGAACCGGGATTCCAGGTACTCGTCCCGGGTGATCTCCTTCTGGAAGACCGCGATGGGATTGCGGGCGCCGTTCGCGCGGTTGTTGACGGCGAGCGGCGCGAGAGCGTCCTCCGGGGCGCCGTAAAGGCTGCTGTACCGCTGGTACATCATCGAGACATAGGCCCCGGTGGACGTCATCCCGTACATGGCGTCGTAGGCCCCGGCGGGATCGGCGTCCCCGCCGCCGTATTTCAGCCCGGCCGTTCTGCCGTTCGTCGCGTAGACGCAGGCGACCATTTCCACCGTGCCCGACTGGACGAGCGCGTACGCCTCCTGGAGGGCGACGCCGCTCATCCGGCCGGTGCCCTCCAGGTCGTGGACGAACGACGGGCCCGTGAGGCCCGTCATCTCCCCGAACCTGCCGTACCCGATGTTGATGCAGAGGAGCCCGTCGATGTCGCGCTTGTCGGCGCCGCAGTCGTCCAGGGCGTCCCTGAACGCCTCCGCGGCGAGCTGATAAACGTCGTTCGGACGGCCCTTGTCCGCGTAGAGCCGCCGGAAGTCCGACGACCCGACGCCGACTATGGCCACATCCTTTTCAGGCATGACGAACCCACCCTCGTACTCATCCGGTGTGGCTCAGCGCCACGGTGTCGTGGTGTGTCGCGCCCCTATTTCGAGGGCTGCTGCTTTTCGAGGATCTCCACGGCCTCCAGCGCCGCCTTGGCGGCGGCCCGGACGTGGCGGTGCGCCGCCTCCGCCGCCCGCTCCGGCGAGCGCGCCGCGATCGCCTCGGCGAGTTCGAGGTATTCCTGCCGGGACGCCTCGTGCCGTCCCGGAATGGTCACCGAAAGGCTCCGCAACGCGTGGATCCGGGTGTGCAGGGGCTCCAGCATCGACTTCAGCAGCGAATTGCGGGCGCCCGCGAGGAGCAGCTCGTCGAATTCGTATATCGCCTGGAGGCGCTCTTCGCCGGAGGGGCGGGGCTGCACCTTCTCCACGAGCTCGGCGACCTCCTCGTCGGTCGCGCGCAGCACGAACAGCTCGGCCGCGGCGGGCTCCAGCGCGTCCCGCACCTCGTAGATCTCGCGGACCTCGGCGCTGCCCAGCCGGGCGACGCGGACGCCGCGGCTCGGCGACGGCTCCACCAGGCCGAGCGTCTGCAGGTGCCGCATCGCCTCGCGCACGGACGTCCGGCTCACGCCGGTGAGTTCGACGAGCTCGCGCTCGGTGAGCTGGCGGCCCGGAGGGAGCAGGCCCGCGGCGATCGCCTGGCGGATGCGCCGGACGACCATCTCCGGGACGGACTCGGTCGGGCGGTCGATCAGCAGGTCGAGCTTCGGATCGGTCACGGCAGTCCTTACTACTTTGTCTGACGTACTACAGACTACGTGCGCCAGTATATGTCGGTCAATGTGGGGCGAGTCACGGCCGCGAATTGACGTCGAGTTCGTTCAGCGGGGCGCCCGACAGCGCCGGACCGCTCGTTTGCAAATGGCATGCCACCTCCCCTCCGCCGTCCACCGCGGTGTGCTCGGGCATTCGCTGCCTGCAGACTTCCATGACGAACCGGCAGCGGGTTTGGAACGGGCACCCGACCGGCGGATTGGCCGGATCCGGTAGATCACCTTCAAGGACGATCCGCTCGGTTTTCCGGCGCGGATCCGGGATCGCCGACAGCAATGCCCGGGTGTAGGGATGCGCGGGCGCGGAGTAGACGCGTTCCGCCGGTCCGGTCTCGACGATCCGGCCGAGATACATCACCCCGACCCGGTGCGAGATATGCCGCACGACGGCGAGGTCGTGCGCGATGAACAGATAGGTGAGCCGGAACTCGGCGCGCAGCCGCTCCAGCAGATTGATGACCTGGTTCTGGGTGGAGACGTCCAGCGCGGAAACGGCCTCGTCGCACACGATGAAGCGCGGATTCAGCGCGATCGCCCGCGCGATGGCGAGCCGCTGCCGCTGCCCGCCGGAGAACTCGTGCGGATACCGGTCGGCGTAGCTCGCGCGGAGCCCGACCATCTCGATCAGCTCGTCCACGCGGGCGCGCGCGGCCTTCGCCGACATCTTCTCGTGGACGAGCAGCGGCTCGGCGATGCTCGCCGCCACCGTCGACGACGGGTCAAGCGACGAGTACGGGTCCTGGAACACCATCTGCATGCTCCGCCGCGCCCGCCGCAAGCCCCCGCCGCGCAGCGCCGTGACGTCGTGCCCGGCGACGGTGATCGTCCCGCCCGCCGTCGGGACGAGCCGAAGCAGCGCCCGCCCGGTCGTCGACTTGCCCGATCCCGACTCGCCGACCAGGCCGAACGTCTCGCCCTCGGCGATCTGGAAGGTGACGTCGTTGACCGCGCGCACCTGCCGCGCGGGGGCGAGCGTCCGCCGTTTCCGGAACACCACGCTGACGCCGCGGGCGTCGACGAGCGGCCCGTCCTCGGCCGCGGGCGGCGCGGCCCCGGTGGATTTCGTGAAGGTCATGGGGAACCTGCCAAGTGCAACTGCTCGATTCGGCAGCAGCGGCTGCTGCGGCCCGGTTCGACGGTCCGGAGCGCCGGCGCGGCGGAGCACTCCTCGCCCGCGTGCCCGCACCGGGGGCCGAACCTGCACCCGTCCGGCATGCGCCACGGCTCCGGCGGACGGCCCGGGATCGTCGGCAGCTCCTTCCCGCGGACCCCGAGCTGGGGCATCGCGTTCAGCAGCCCCGCCGTGTAGGGGTGCTTCGGCGCGTCGTACAGGTCGAGCGCGGGCGCCGTCTCGACGACCTCGCCCGCGTACATCACGACGACCCGGTCGGCCAGCTCGGCGACGAGCCCGAGGTCGTGGGTGATGAAGAGGATCCCGCAGCCCGTCTCGTCGCGGAGCCGGGCGAGCAGCGCGACGATCTGCGCCTGCACCGTCACGTCGAGGGCGGTGGCGGGCTCGTCCGCGATCAGCAGCTTCGGCTCGCAGGCCAGCGCCATCGCGATCATCGCGCGCTGGCGCATCCCGCCGGAGAACTCGTGCGGGTAGTCGCGCACGCGGCTGCCCGCGTCCGGGATGCCGACGAGGTCGAGCATCTCCGCGGCCCGCGCGAACGCGGCGCGGCGCCCCCCGCCCTTGTGCCGCCGGTACACCTCGGCGATCTGGTCGCCGATCGTGAACGCCGGGTTCAGGCTGGTCATCGGCTCCTGGAAGATCATCGAGATCTCGTTGCCGCGGATGTCACGCAGCTCCTTCGGCGGCATCCCGACGAGGTCGCGGCCCCGGTACCGGACGTGGCCCGCGGGCGTCCGCGCGTACCCGGACGGCAGCAGCCGCAGCACCGACAGGCTCGTGACGCTCTTGCCCGACCCCGACTCGCCGACCAGCCCGACGATCTCGCCCGCCCCGACGTCGAACGACACGCCGTTGACGACGTTCGTCCACCCCCGATCGGTGAGGAAGTCGACGTGCAGGTCCTCAATTTCCAGCAGCGTTTTCCCTTCTTCTGTCATGACGCCCTGCCTTTCTGGGGGGCGCCCCCCAGACCCCCGAAGGGGAGGCGCCGTGATCCTCGCTTCGCTGCGGTCATGACGCCTTCCTTGTCTCGCGGCCGAAGGCGTCCCGGAGGCCGTCGCCGATCAGGTTGAAGCAGAGCGTCGCGATCGCGATGGCGATCCCGGGGTAGACGGCGAGGGACGGGTTGGTCCGCATCTCCAGGAACGCCTGCCCGAGCATGCTCCCCCAGCTCGCGGTCGGCGGAAGGGCGCCGAGGCCCAGCAGGCTGACCGTCACCTCCGCCAGCAGCGCGGACGCGAGCAGGAACGACAGCTGGACGAGCGCCGCGGGCATGATGTTCGGCAGCACCCGCTTGCGCAGGATCGTCAGGTGCGGCGTCCCGATGCTGGTGGACGCCTCGATGTACACCTCGCGGCGGACTTCGAGGGTGCTCCCCCGCACCACCCGGTACATGCGGGGCGCGTACACGATGCCGAGCGACACCATCGCGGTCGTGAGCCCCGGCCCGACCATCGCGATGATCGCGATCGTCAGGATGATCGCCGGGAAGGCCATCAGGATGTCGGCCGCGCGGTCCAGCAGCCAGTCGACGACGCCGCCGAAGTAGCCGCTGACGAGGCCGAGCGGCAGCCCGATGCCGGTCGCGATCGCGACGGCGAGGGCGGCCGCGGCGAGCGACACCCGGCCGCCGTGCATCAGGCGGGTCAGCGTGTCGCGGCCGAGGGTGTCGGTGCCGAGCCAGTGCTCGGGGGTCGGGCCGGACAGCCGGTCGCTGATGTCGACCTGCGCCGGCCCGTACGGGGCGATGAGCGGGGCCGCCGCCGTCACGACGATGATCGCGAGCAGCAGCAGGGCGCCGACGACGGCCGACCGGTTCGAGCGGAACCGGCGGACGACGGCGCGCGTCCTGGACACCGGCTCGACGGAGTCGGCGTCCTTGACGGGCGGCGCGGCGACCGGCTTCCGGATGTCCACGCTGTCACTTTGAGTCATGACATTTTGACCTTCGGATTGAAATAGCCGTACGACAGGTCGACCGCCAGATTGACGAGCATGATCAGGACAGCGGTGATCAGCAGGATTCCCTGCACCATCGGGAAGTCGCGGGAGAACACCGAGAAATAGGCGAGCTTCCCGACCCCGGGAAGGGCGAACAACTGCTCGATGACGACGGTCGCGCCGATCAGCCGGTTCGCCTCGACGCCGAACGCCGTGACGACCGGGACGGCCGCGTTCTTCAGCACGTGCTTGACCGCGACCCGCCGCGGGTGCAGCCCTTTCGCGACGGCCGTGCGGATGTAGTCCTCCTGCATGACCGAGGTCACCGCTGCCCTGGTCTGCCGGGCGACGACCGCCGTCGGGACGGTCGCGAGCGAGAACGCGGGCAGGATGAGATGCCCGAGCCAGTCGAGCGGGCTGTCGGTGAAGGCCACGTAGCCGACGGCCGGAAGCGTCCGCATCTGGATGGCGAAGACGAGCACGAGCATCATGCCGACCCAGAAATAGGGCAGCGCCATGAACGCGCTCGCGGTGACCGTGGAGATCCGGTCCACCCAGCTGCCCGGCCGCAGCCCGGCGGCGAGGCCGAGCGCGAGCCCGAGCACCGCCGCGATCAGCAGGGTCAGCCCGACCAGCGACAGCGTCACCGGGAACCCGTGCGCGATCGCCGACCAGACGCTCTGGCTGTCGACGAACGACGTGCCGAGGTCGCCGTGCAGGACGTCGGTGAACCAGTTCCAGTACTGGACGAGGAACGGCTCGTCCAGCCCGAGCTGCTCGCGGATCGCCTGGATCCGCTCGGGCGTCGGGTTGCTTCCGGCGAGGGCCACCTCGGGCCCGCCCGGCACCAACGCGATCAGGCTGTAGATCAGGAAGCTGACGATGACCAGCAGCGGGACCATCGCGAGCAGCCGGACGCACAAGAACCGCAGCACGCCGGGAACCTCCGTTCGTTACGGGGTGGTCGTCCCCGGCCGGGCCCGCGCGGGGCCCGGCCGGGGACCGCTAGCGGCGCGTCACTTCCTGATCGCGACGCCGCGGAACTGGCGGGACCCGTCGACGTAGACCTCGACGCCCATGACCTTGTTGTTCATCGCCAGCGGGGTGTTCAGGTGGCACAGCGTGACCGGCGAGGCCGCGTCGTCGTGGGCCGCCTTGAAGAGCTGCTTGTAGATGGCGGCGCTGCTCTCCCGGCTCTCCGCGCCCTTGGCCTTCGCGGCGAGGTCGTTGATCGTCGGGTTCGAGTAGCCGCCCGGGTTGCTGAAGCCGTCGGGCAGGTAGTAGGAGGCGACCTGGATGCTCGGGTCGGCGTCCGCCTTCTGCTGCACCATGATCGCGTCGACGGACTTGTTGACCGAGAAGCCCTCCATGAGCTTCGGCAGCTCGACCGGCCGGATCGTCATCTTGACGCCGATCTCCTGGAGGTTCGCCTGGATGAGCTCCGCGACCCGCTGGTAGGCGTCGAGGTTGTCGGTCTCCAGCGTGAACGAGAACCCGTCCTTCACCCCGGCCTTGGCGAGCAGTTCCTTGGCCTTTCCGGGGTCGTACTTGTAGGCGTCCGGGGTGAGGCTCGGGTCGGACGCGTAATAGGTCGACGGGAACATCTGCACGCCGGGCTGGCAGAAGCCGCCCTGGAGTTCGTTGACCGCGGAACGGTCGATGGCGTAGTTCAGCGCCTGCCGCACTTCCTTCTTGTCGAAGGGCGGGCGCGCGACGTTCAGCGCGATGGTGAAGCTCGCGAGGCTCGGCTTCTGGCAGACGACGAGTTTCCCGTCCTTCGCCGGCTGGTACATGGCGGACCGCAGGAACGTCGCGTCGGCCGACCCGGTGACCGTGGCGTTCAGCCGCGCGTTGTCGTTGCTGGAGATCAGGTACACCATCTTGGCGACGTTGACGGCCTTCGGGTCCCAGTAGTCCTTCACCGGCGTGTACTCGACCTTGGTGTTGGGCTCGTAGGCGCTGACCTTGAAGGCGCCCGACCCCCCGGTCGGCGTCCGGCCCTGGCCCGGGTCGTCGAAGACGGCGGGGCTCATCATCATGCCCGCCGAGCTGGACAGGATCCCGATCAGCGGCGCGGCGCCCTGCTTCGTGCGGACCTTCACCGTCGAGGCGTCCACGACGTCGACCCCCGTGACGTCGCTCAGCGCCTGCTTGTTGAAGCTCTTCGCACCCCGGTGCCGGTCGAGGTTCGCCTTGACGGACGCGGCGTCGAACGCCTTCCCGTCGTGGTACTTCCAGCCGTCGATGAGGTGCAGCGTCAGGGTCTTGCCCTTGTCGCCGATCTCCCACTTCTTCGCCAGCATCGGCTGCGGCTCGCCGGCGGCGTCCATCCGGATCAGCGTGTCGTAGACCGGATACAGGTACATCCAGCTGTTGCTGGTCGTGATCTTGTCCGGGTCGAAGCTCGTGTTGGCGACGCTGTACATCCAGGTGAACGTCGCGCCCTTGTCGATCGCGGCCTGGTCGACCGGCGGGCAGGCGACGTCCTGCTTCGGCTTGGCCGCACCCGTGCCGCCGCCGCCTTCGTCGCCTTGGTCGGCGCTACACGCGCTCGCGATCATCAGGAACGCCGCGGCGGCCGCGACGATGAGCTGTTTCCGCATCTTGGGGGGTCCTCCGAACCAGGAACGTGGTGATGGAAAACGCGGTGAAGCGGGGAAAACGCCGTCCGAGCAGAGCGGTGCCGGATGTCGGAGTGGGCCCGATCGCCCGCAGGGTCACTGCGTCCGGAGGTGACGGGCCGATCGCTCGCGGGGGGTCGGCCCCGCGCGGGGTGCCGCGGTGTCACTGCGTCGCGGTCGAGTTTGTACTTTGTCTGATGAATGAGAACATACGTAGACCCGTCCGTCAAGGAAACGCCGGACGGCTCCCGGTCGCATGCGAAAGGCCGCACCGGGGCGTCCCGGTGCGGTGATCGGCCCAGGTCGGGCCGCTAGGGAGCGGGGCCGGTCGAGGAGCCGCCGCGGCGGGTCAGCCGCCGACGATCGCCTGGGCCACGGCCATCCCGGCGTAGGCGGCGCCGAGCCCGGCGGCGAGCGACATCAGGGCGTTGAGCAGCGCGTAGGTCCCCGACCCGTTCTCGATCAGCCGGACGGTCTCGTACCCGAACGTCGAGTACGTGGTGAGCGCGCCGCAGAAGCCGGTGCCCGCGACGGCCATGACCCCGCTTCCCGGGGCCAGCTCGGTGAGCATGCCGAGCACCGCGCAGCCGACGATGTTGACGGTGAACGTCCCCCAGGGGAACACCGAGTCGTGGCGGGACTGGACCGCGCGGTCCGTCAGGTAGCGCAGCGGCGCGCCGAGCGCGGCGCCGAGGGCGACGAGCAGGACGGTCATTCCCCGCTCTCCTCCGTCTTCCCCGCCGCCCCCGTCTTCCCCGACCGGCCCGCGTAGCGGACGACCTCGACCGGGTCGAGGACGACGAGGCCCTCCTCGATAAGCTCGTCCAACTGGGGCAGGAACGCGCGGACCTTCTCCTCCGCGTCCACGATGACGATCGCGACCGGCAGGTCCTCGGTCAGCGACAGGATCCGGGACGTGTGCACGCGGCTGGACGTCCCGAACCCCTCGTACCCGCGCAGGACGGTCGCCCCGGCGAGCCCCGCCTCGTGGGCCCGGTGCACGATCTCGTGGTAGAGCGGCCGGTGGTGCCACTGGTCGTCCTCGCCGATGAGGACCGTCAGCCGGAGGGCCGAGCCGTGCAGCTTCATGCGTTCTCCTTACCCTCGTCGCCCGCGCCGCCGCCCTCGGCCGTCCCCGTCCCCGTCCGCGGGCGGGAGAGCAGCCGCGTCAGCCAGACCCCGGCCTGGACCGCGAGCAGCGCGCAGACGAGCGTCCCGAACAGGTAGAGCAGCGCGCTGCGGGCCGTCCCGTCCTCGACGCCCCGCTGCACCTCGACGAGCGCGGTGGAGAACGTCGTGTACCCGCCGAGGATCCCGACGCCGAGGAACGGCCGCACCAGCCGGTGCGCCCGCCACACCTCGGTGATCAGCACCATCAGCACGCCGATCAGCAGGCAGCCGGACACGTTGACCAGGAAGATCGCCCAGTCGAACGCGCCGGACCGGTGCGGGAGCGCGGTCGAGATCCCGTACCGCGCGAGCGCGCCGCAGACCCCGCCCGCGGAGATCGCGGCGAGCGTGGACCAGTGCTCGCGGCCGAGGTCCCACCGCCGCCGCGGCGGGACGCGCAGATCGAGGTCCGGGGCGGCGGACGGGGCCGCCTCCGGCCGGACGGGACGTGCGTCGGACACCGGACTCCTCCTACCAGCGTGCGCGAGAACCACTGGCAGGGACCGTCGACGGCCGATGCCGCGGTTTCTCCGCTCGGGCGAGCTGGAAGCGGCGAGCCCCACCGCCGCGGTCCCCGGCGTGCGGGAACCGCGTCCAAGCTTAGTCGCACCGCGCCGCGAAGCCCGGCGGGAGGCACCGGCGTCCGTCCGGTCCGGCGCCGAAATCCTTGATCAGCCGGGGCCGGCGGCCGATCCTGGAGGGACGCCGACGCGGTCGGCGGGGACCGGGAAGGGGGCGGCATGTCCGCGAGCCTCCCGCGCCGCCGCTGGTTCCGGCCCGCCGCCGCGGCCGTGGCGCTGCTGCTCATGTCCGGCTCGGCGCTGCCCGGCCGGACGGCCGAGGGCGGCCGGACGATCCGCGTGATGACCTTCAACCTGCGCGGCGCGGCCGACCCGCCGCCGCGCGACTGGCGCACCCGGCTGCCGCTGGTCGAGCGGCTGCTGCGGCGCCACGAACCGGACCTGCTCGGCGTCCAGGAGGCGCGCTGGCGGCAGATGCGCGACCTCGCCGCCGCGCTGCCGGACTACGGCTGGGTCGGCCTCGGCAGCCAGGGCGGCACCCGCGACCAGTTCCTGTCGGTCTTCTACCGCCGGGACCGGTTCGAGCTGCTCGACTTCGACCATTTCTGGCTGTCGAGCACGCCGAGCGTCATCGGCTCATCGACATGGGGCAATTCCTATGCGCGGATGGTGACGTGGGCCAAGCTCCGCGACCGGCGCACGGGCGCCGTCCTCTATCACCTCAACACGCATCTCGACAATAAGTCGGCGTATTCGCGGCTGCGCAGCGCGGAGCTGATACTCGACCGCGTCCGGAGGCTGCAGCGGGGAATTCCGGTGGTGCTCACCGGGGATTTCAATTCGGCGGCCGGGGCGTCACCGGCGTACACGGCCCTGACCGCGCCCGGCGCTTTCCGGGACACCTGGACGGCGGCTTCCCGGCACGGCCCGCAGTACCGCACCGACGCCCATTGGGAGCCGCCGGTGAAGGACGGCGAGCGCGTCGACTGGATCCTGTCGCGCGGCGCCGTGCGGACGGACTGGGCCGAGATCGACCCCTATCCCGCCGACGGCCGCTACGCGTCCGACCATGATCCGGTCGTCGCCCACCTGCGGATCGGCGCGGGCTGACGGCTCAGGTCGGCTGCCAGAGCCCGGGCGTGAGCTGCGGCTGCCAGTCGGCCTGCGACCGGTGCGCCTGGCGGCAGACGTAGCGGACGCCGTGGTAGGTCACCGCGTCGCCCTGGCGGTAGGCGACGCCGACCGCCCACGCGGGCGTACTCACCCGCCGCCCGGGCGGAGGCGTCGGCGGCCGGGTTCCGCTGGTCGGGACGGCGGACGGCGTCGCCGAAGGCGTCCGGGACGGCGTGGGCGAGCCGGACCTGCCGGGCGCCGCCGGGCCCGGCGGCACCCACGTCGACTCGGTGGGCGGGGCCGATTCCGGGACGGGTCCCTCGGACGCCGCGACGCCGGGCGCCGGGTCCGGGTCGGAGCGCGGCTGGAGTGCGGAGAAGAAGCCCACGAAGAGCACGATCGTCACGACGGCGCCGAGCACGGCGTAACCGAACCTGAACGTCCTCGGCGCGCGACCGCCACCGCGACCGCCACCGCGATCGCCGCGCCCGCGCTCCGGCGCGCTCCTGTGCACTCGACCCCCAGTTCCCGGTCGCGGAAGGACATGCCGCCGCGCCCGCCCGCCCGAGCGCCGACCATGGTCGCACATTCGCGCGGAGCGTGTCACCCGTCCCTTCGCCCGCGCCCCAGCACACTAGAACGGGAACATCGGCGGCGGGATATCGAGACCGGATGCGGTCGATGCCGTCCGCCGGAACGGAGGCCGGGGTGACTCGCTGTCCCTATGCGTTCACGGAGAAGTGCCCTGCTTTCCCGGACGGTTACGCGCGTATTTCGGCAATCCAAGGACGCGTTCCGCGATGAGGTTGCGATGCACTTCCGTCGTGCCCGCGTAGATGGCGGTGCCCTGGGCGAAGCGGTGCGCCCATTCGATGACGCCGTCCTCCAGGGCGCCGTCCGCGCCGCGCGCGACGAGCGCCTCCTGGCCGACGAGGTCGATGATGTCGGCCGAGTCGCGGATCAGCAGCTCGGACGCGAGCACCCGGCCCATCGGCGGCGGGGTGTTGCGGGACGCCTCCACGTCCAGCGCGACCTGCCCGAGCCTCGCGCGGACGATCGGGTCGTCGATGGGGCGCCCGCCGTCCGGCCGCCGCGCCGTCGACGCCCAGCGCAGCGTGTGCTCCAGCAGCCGCTCCAGCGTGTGGAGGTAGGTCTGCCCGGACGGGTTGATCTCCGCCAGCCCGTGGGCGTCGTCGCGTCCGATGCCGTGCTCGGCGCGCAGCGGCTCGGACAGGACGGTCCAGCCCTGGCCGCGCGGCCCGAGCCGGTAGTGGTCGGGGACCCGGACGTCCCCGTAGTAGACGACGTTCGTCCGCTCGCCGCCGAGCGTGTGGACGGGCCTGATCTCGACGCCCGGCGAGTCGAGCGGCACGAGGAACATCGTCAGCCCGCGGTGCTTCGGCGCGTCCGGGTCGCTGCGCGCGAGCAGGAAGCTGTACTGGCAGTTCTGCGCGCCGGTGGTGAACATCTTGGAGCCGGAGATCGTCCAGGTGTCGCCGTCCAGGACGGCCCTGGTGCGGGCCCCGGCGAGGTCGGAGCCGGTGTCGGGCTCGGTGTAGCCGAGGCAGACGCACACCTCTCCCCTGGCGATCCGGGGCAGCACGTCCGCCTTGAGGGCGTCGTTGGCGTACGCGCGGATGCCCGCCACCGACAGCCCGGTGGTGCCCTTGGTGATGCTGGGCGCCTCGCGGCGGCGCAGCTCCCGGTCCAGCAGGTGGACGCGCAGCGGGTCGAGCCCCGCGCCGCCCTCCTCGACCGGCCACGCCGGGAAGATCCAGCCCTTCGCGCCGAGCGCGCGGTGGAAGGCGCGGTTGTGGCCCGCGCCGGTCTCCCACTCCTCGTCGAGGACGTCCTGGGTGAGGTGCTCGTCGAGGAACGCGTCCACCTCCTTCACGAAGGCGGTGAGTTCCTCGTCCAGTTCGAGAACGCCGAAGTCCACGGGTCAGCCCTCCACACGGTCAGCGAGCAGGTCGCCGATGGCCGACAGCTCGGCCCTCGGATCGCCGGCGAGGACGCTCCAGCCCTTCGCCCGGCGGAAGTAGAGCTGGACGTCCGACTCGACGGTGAAGCCGAACCCGCCCTGGACGTGCGTGGCGACGGTCACCGCCTTCGTCGCGGCCTGGGCGGCGTACGCGAACGCCATCGGGACGAGCTCCGGCCGCGCGTCCGGCTCGTTCCCCGCGAACCAGGCCGCCTTGCGGGCGAGGTTGCGGGCGCCGACGACGCCGGTGTGCGCGTCGGCCAGCGCGTGGGAGATCGCCTGGAACGCGCCGATCGGCGTGTCGAACGCCGTGCGGTCCTTGACGAAGTCGAGCCCGAGCGCGAGCGCGCCCTCGCCGATCCCGGACAGGGCGGCGGCGGTGAGCAGCTTCCACTCGCGCACGGCCGCCGCGTACAGCGAGCGGGCCCGGTCCCCCTCGGCGAGCACGGCGCCCCCGCCGGACGGCGGGCTCCACCACGCGACCGGGGCGCGTCCCTGGTTCGCGACCAGCGGCGCGGGCTCGCCCTCGTACAGGACGAGGTCCCCGCCGGTCAGCGCGACGACCGCGCCCGTGACCGCCCCGGCCGGGACGAGCTGCCGCGCGCCGTCGGGCGCGACGGGATGGAGCGCGAGCGTCGGGAACCGGCCGTCCTCCAGGGCGCCGCCGATCCACGTCCGCGCCACGTCGGGCGCGGCCGCCGCGAGCAGCCGCAGCGCGGTGGACGCCTCGGTCAGCGGGACGGGCGCGACGTGGCGGCCCGCCGCCTCGGCCACGAGGACGAGGTCGAGCGGCGCCGCGCCGCCGCCGCCGAGCGCCTCGGGCAGTCCCATCGTGGCGGCCCCGGTCCGGACGAGCGACCGCCACAGCCCCTCGTCGTGGCCGAGCGGCTCGGCCTCCCGGACCCGGGAGCTCGGGCACTCCCGGGCGAAGAGCTCGGCGAAGGCGGCCTGCACGTCCGCCTGCTCCTCGCCGAGCGAGTAGTCGTTGCGTCTGAGCTCCGGGCGGTGCGCTGTCGCTGTCGTCACGGGCATCTCCCTTCCGGCGCGAACGCCGTGAATCAGCCGGTCGTCGTGTGGTCCGCGGCGCGGCCGTCCACCCGGACGCGGCGCCGCGCGAACCGCCAGCGGCCTCCGGCGAGGACGTACTCGTCCTGGTAGCGGCCCCAGTGGTCGAGGCCGTGCGCCATCAGGACCTGGAAGTAGGCGCGGCCCCGCGCCCGCCCGCGGTCGAGCAGGTCGATCTGGTGGGTGCTCACGAAGTGCCGCACGTAGGGCGGGGCGCCGCGGCCGTCGGCGGCGGTCCGCCAGCGGTCCCGGGCGCCGGTGAAGATCGTGGCGATCTCGTCCCGGCCCCGGTACGCGCGGCCGTCGCCGATCTCCATCGCGGCGTCCGGCGCGAACAGCTCCATGAGGTCGTCGAAGCGTCCGGCGTCCCCGTAGGCGTTGTAGCGCGCGACGAGGTCGCGGACGGCCTCCCGCGCCGCCGCCTCCCACGGCTCCATCAGCGGTTCCGCTCGGGGGCCCGCCACGGGTCGTGCTCGGGCGGCTCGTCGGTGAGCCGGAACTGCGGCAGCGCGAGCCCGTCGTCGAGCTTCGTGAAGCACACGCGCACCCGCAGGCCGATCGCCACGTTCGCCTCGTCCTCCGGGCGGGACGGGTCGTCCCGCGCCACCAGGTTCGCGATCTTGCGCAGCGAGACGGACTCGTCCTCGCGGCCGCCGCGCCACGGGACGCCGCGCTGCTCGTCCAGCTCGACGAGCACCACCGGGTACGGCACCCAGTCGGCGAAGGCGGGGCTCACCGCCCGCGCGACGACCTGGTAGCTGTAGATCACGCCGGTGCCGGCGACCGGCTCCCACGCCCAGTCCAGGCAGGTGCAGAACGGGCAGGCGGCGCCGATCTGCCCGCGCAGCAGGCCGCACTCCGCGCAGCGCTGCACGACCAGCTCGCCGCGCCCGGCCGCCTCGAAGTACCCGGCGTGCTCCGGGTCCGCCGCGACGTCGAACCCCTTGTAGACCGCCACCGCTACCTCCTCATGATCAGCGCGCTGGACACCGCCGGGGTCCCCCAGCCCATGTTCATCGCGAGCTCCACGTCCCTGACCTGGCGGCAGCCGCCCTCGGCGTGGTCGTAGGTGTGCTCGCCCTCGCGCCACCCCGGGCACGAGTCGTCGGCCTGGTGGCGCAGCTGCCGGACGTTCTCGATCACCAGGTTCATGCCGTGCGTGTAGCCCTCGCAGAGCTGCCCGCCGCTGGTGTTGTTGGGACGCGCCCCGCCGAGCTCGATCGTCCCGCCGGAGACGTACTCGCCGCCCTCGCCCTCCGCGCAGAACCCGTACCCCTCGAACAGCAGGACGGGCGTGAAGGTGAACGCGTCGTAGCACCCGGTGAGCTGGATGTCGGCGGGCTCCACCCCGGCGTTGCGGAACGCGATCCGGCCGCCGTAGTACCCGGCCTGCCGGGTGATCGGGTCGCACTGGTAGTGGGCGAGCGGGTCCTGGTAGGGCTTGTTGGCCCGTCCCGTCACGGACATGATGTACGCCGGGCGCTGCCGCAGGTCGCGCGCCCGGTCCGCGGACGTCACGATCACGCAGGTCGCGTTGTCGGTCTCGACGCAGCAGTCAAGCAGGTGGCAGGCGGGCTTGACGATCCACCGCGAGTCGAGCACGTCGTCGACCGTCACCCGCTTGCGGTAGTACGCCCTCGGGTTGTTCGACGCGTGCTTGGCGTGCGCGACCTTCACGGCGGCGAGCTGCTCGCTGGTCGTCCCGTAGGTCTGCATGTGCCGCGCGAACGTGAACTGGAAGCGCTGCGCCGGGCTGCTGACGCCGTAGGGCGTCGTGTCGAGCGCGTCGCCCACCAGCCGGGCCGGGCCCGGGCCGGACGGGGCGGGGCGCCCGCCCATCCGCAGCGACGAGTAGCCGTTCATCGACCGGAACACCGCGACCGTGCGGCACATCCCCGCCTCGATCGCGCCCATCGCCAGCCCGATGATCGTCTCGGTGCTGGAGCCGCCGCCGTAGGTGTCGGTGTAGAAGTTGAGCCGGATGCCGAGGTCCGTCGCGATCGTCTGGGACAGCGTCGAGTCGCCGACCTGGTAGCAGAGCATGCCGTCGACGTCCGTCGCGTCCAGCCCGGCGTCGGCCATCGCGGCGCGGACGGCCTCCACGCCCATGCTCCGCGTGCTGCGCCCGGAGCCGCGGACGTAGGCGGTCTCCCCCACCCCGACGATGCAGTACTTGTCCTTGAGCCCGCCCATCAGCCGTCTCCCGTCCGCGCGATCACCTCGTCGGCGAAGCGCTTGATGCCGTCCAGAACGTCCTCCTTGGTGGCCCGGCCCGCGTCACTGTGGGGGGACGACCCCCCACGCCCCCCGGAACGGCCCGCGTCATTGTGGGGGGACGACCCCCCACGCCCCCCGGAACGGCCCGTA
Source organism: Actinomadura chibensis NBRC 106107 (assembly GCF_001552135.1). GTDB lineage: Bacteria > Actinomycetota > Actinomycetes > Streptosporangiales > Streptosporangiaceae > Spirillospora > Spirillospora chibensis. The sequence continues at coordinate 35,539 of NZ_BCQP01000016.1, forward strand.
TGGCCGCGGACGGGCGCGGCGACGACGCGCGTCACGCCGAGCTCCGCCGCGCGGCGGACGGTGTCGAGGTCGCCGGGCAGGCTGCACGTGACCTCGAACGGCTCGTCCGTCCGCCCGGCCTCGGCGCGGGCCGCGCGGACGACCGCGAGCATGCGGGCGACGTCGTCGAGGTCCCGCGCGCCGATCTCGATCCAGCCGTCGCCGAGCCGCCCCGCGCGGCGCAGCGCGGGCGGGGACGTCCCGCCGACCTCGATCGGGATGCCGCGCCCCGCGCCGTACCGCTGCACCGGCTTCGGCTCGAACGCCACCGGCCCGAACGCGTAGTGCCGCCCCTTGTGCTCGACCGTCTCCTCGCTCCACAGCCTGCGCAGCAGCGGGATGACCTCGTCCGTGCGGTCGCCGCGGTCGTGGAACGACATGCCGACGGCGCCGAACTCCTCCGCCAGCCAGCCGACCCCGACGCCGAGCGTGACCCGTCCGCCCGACACCCGGTCGAGCGTCACCACCGAGCGCGCGGTGATCACCGGGTGCCGCAGCGGCAGGACGTACACGTTCGTGGCGAGCCGGATCCGCTCGGTCGACGCCGCGATCGCCGCGAGCACCACCCACGGGTCGTACATGGGGGTGCGCGGCTCGATCGGCGGCCGGCCGTCCGCGGTGTAGAGGTAGGTCGAGGGCAGCTCCGCCGGGAGCACCAGGTGCTCGGGGACCCACACCGACTCGTAGCCGTTCTCCTCCGCGACCCGCGCGGCCTCCGGCTGGTGCCGCGGGCTCAGCCCGTACATCGGCAGACCGAACTTCATGTCCCGTTCCTCCCGTGCGACAGCGCGCACCGCGATCATATATCTACCAGACGGTTGGTTGACTAGAGGCGATCGCGAATGGCATCGTGAAGGCGATCCGGCCGACCGTGACGCGAGTACGAGGCGAGGACGAGACATGCCGACAGCACGCACCTTCCAGACCCCGACGCCGGTTCCGGAGGCCATCGCGACGGTGCTCGCCGAGGCGGGGATCGACATCGTCTTCGGCGTCCCGGGCGGCGAGACCGGCAAGATCTTCAACGCGCTGGAGAAGTACCGCGACACGATCCGGACGGTCGTCGTCCGGCAGGAGTCGCTCGCCAGCGCCATGGCCGAGGTGTACGGGCGGCTGACCGGGCGCCCCGGCGTCCTCATCGGGCAGGGCCCGTGGGTGCTCGGCTACGGCATCATCGGCACGCTGGAGGCGCACCTGTCGTCCAGCCCGATGCTGCTGCTCACCGACTTCTCCGACGGCGCCGGGCTCACCCAGCACGGCTCCTACCAGACCGGCACAGGCGAGTACGGCAACTGGGACGCCAGGCAGAGCTTCGCGGGCGTCACCAAGCAGGTCGTCGAGGCGCGCGGCGCGGCCGAGGCGGTGCACGGCACCCAGCTCGCGATCCGGCACGCGCTGAGCGGCGAGCCGGGACCGGTCGCCGTCGTCTACTCGGGCGCGGCGCTCACCGGGACGGTCGGGCCCGACTCGCGTCCCCGCCTCTACCCGACCGCCGGGTACGTTCCGCAGCCCCCGCCGCCCGCCCACGCGGAGCGTGTCGAGGCGGCGGCGCGGGCGGTCGCGGCGGCGCGGGCGCCGGTGGTGGTCGCCGGGAACGGCGTGCGGATCGGCCGGGCCGAGGACGCGCTGCGCCGGTTCGCCGAGGCCCTGGACGCGCCCGTCGTGACGACGCCGTCCGGAAAGGGCTGCGTCGCCGAGACGCACGACCTCGCGCTCGGCGTGTTCGGCACCTTCGGCGTCCCGGCCGCGAACGCGGCCGTCGCGGGCGCCGACCTCGTCGTCGCGGTCGGGACCAAGCTGAGCTCCGGCGACACGGCCATGGAGAACCCGGCGCTGCTCGACCCGGAGCGGCAGACGCTCGTCCACCTGGACGTCGAGCCGCTGAACGCGGGACGCGCGTTCCCGAGCGAGCACGTCCTGCTCGGCGACGCCGCCGCGACCCTGAACGCGCTCACCGGCGCGCTCGACGGGAGCCCGACCGGGCGCGGCCGGGAGCGGGCGGCGGCGCTGCGCGACGAGCACGGCCACTTCGACCACCCGGCCGCGACGTCCGACGCCGTGCCGATCATGCCGCAGCGGCTGATCGCCGAGCTGTCCCGGGCGATCGGCGACGACGGCATCGTGACCTGCGACGCGGGCGAGAACCGGATCTTCATGACGCACTACTACCGGACGCCGAACGCGGGCGGCTTCCTGCAGGCGGCCGGGGTCGGGCCGATGGGCTACGCGATCCCGTCCGCGCTCGGCGCGAAGCTCGTCCACCCGGGCCGCCGGGTCGCCGCGGTGACCGGCGACGGCGGCTTCGCGATGGCGATGAACGGCCTGATGACGGCGGTCGAGCACCGCATCCCCATCGTCACCGTCGTGTTCAACAACGCGGCGCTCGGCTGGGTGGTGCACGGCGGCTCGTCCGTCTCGCACTTCGACGACTTCGACCACGCGGCCATCGCGCGGTCGATGGGCTGCCAGGGGATCCGCGTGGAGGACCCGGCGGACCTCGGGGCGGCGCTGCGCGCCGCGTTCGCCGAGGACGCGCGCCCGACCGTCGTGGACGTGCGGATCTCGATGGAGACCTCGTTCCGGGACGTGACGTCCCCCCTGGTGCGCGGTTGAGGAGGAACCCCATGCCCGTGGCCTCGACGAACGCCTGCGCGCGCGACCAGCGCTGCCCCCGCTGGTGCGCCCTGGACCACTCCGGGACGCGGACGGCGCTGCTGCACGAGAGCGAGGCACAGGGGCTCCCGCTCTCGCACCGGCACGACGTCCGGCTGCCCGAGTCGGTGGACCTGCGGGTCGTCCAGTACGGGCCGGACGAGCCGGGCGGGGACGCCGTCCCGCCGTCGGTGGAGCTGACCTACCACGTCGGGTCCCGCTACCGGGTGATCGGGCTCTCGGCCGCCGAGGCGCGGCGCCTCGCCGGGATGCTGCTGGCCTGCGCCGCCCACGCGGACGACACCGCGGACTGACCCCCGCGTCGAGCTCGTCCGTCGAGCTCGTCGAGCGACGGCCGCCGCCGGATCCCTCCGGCGGCGGCCGTCGCGTCGCGGCGCCGGGACTAGGGGGCTGGAGCCTCGGCGACGTCCTTCAGGGCGGGCTTCACCGGCGGGGCGGTGCGCCAGTCCGGCACGCCGTGCTCGGGCGTGGCGACGATGCTCTGCCCCTTGGTCTCGTTCGACCAGTGCGCGTGGTTCAGCTCGTGCAGCGTGAAGCAGGCGTTGAGCGAGTTGTAGAAGCCCATGTTGTCGACGGTCTGGTTCACCGACTCCTTGATGAGCAGCGCGGCCATGGTGGGGAGTTGGGCGATGCGGCGGGCCAGCGCGAGCGTGTCGTCCGCGAGCCGGTCCGGCGCGAAGACCTTGCTGACCATGCCGAGCCGGTGCGCCTCGTGGACGTCGATCGAGTCGCCGGTGAGCAGCAGCTCCTTGGCCTTGCGCGGGCCGAACTCCCACGGGTGGCCGAAGTACTCGACGCCGCACATGCCGAGCCGGGTGCCGACCACGTCCGCGAACCTCACGTCCTCGTCGGCGACGATCAGGTCGCAGGCCCACATCAGCATCAGCCCGGCCGCGTAGACGGTGCCGTGCACCTGGGCGATCGTGATCTTGCGGAGGTTGCGCCAGCGGCGGGTGTTCTCGAAGAAGTAGTGCCACTCCTGGAGCATCATCTTCTCGATGCCGGTCCGCGAACCGCCGTTGATCTTCGTGGTGGGGTGCTGGTCCGGGCCGGGGCCGTACTCCGCGCGGGACTCCGCGGAGCCGATGTCGTGGCCGGAGGAGAACATCGGCCCCGCCCCGCCGAGGATGACCACGCGGACGTTGTCGTCGCGCTCGGCGCGCATGAACGCCTCGTCCAGCTCGACGAGCAGGCCCCGGCTCTGCGCGTTGCGGGTCTTCGGCCGGTTCAGCAGGATCCGGACGATCGTCCCGCCGTCGAGCTCCTCGTAGGTGACGAACCTGTAGTCGGATGAGCCGTTCGAATGGGCTGCGGTCACGGCATGCTCTCTTCCTGGTCGCCGAGCAGCTCCGCGCGCAGCTCGCGGCGGAGCAGCTTGCCCGTGTCGGTGTAGGGCAGTCCGGTGCGGAATGCCACGTGTTCGGGGGTGCGGGACGAGCGCAGCCGCGCCCGCACCCAGTCCTTGAGCCCGGCCGCGTCGGGCGCGTGCCCGTCGCGGAGCACGACCGCCGCGACGACCCGCTCGCCCCACTCGGTGTCGGGGAGCCCGACCACGGCGGCGTCGGCGACGGCGGGGTGCGCGGCGAGGACGTCCTCGATCTCGCCGGGCGAGATGTTCTCCCCGCCGCGGACGATCACGTCGTCGAGCCGTCCCTCGACGTACAGGTAGCCGGCGTCGTCGAGGCGGCCCTCGTCGCGGGTGGGGAACCAGCCGTCCGCGCGGATCGCGCGCCGGTCCAGGTACTCGCCCGCGACCTGCTCGCCGCGCACCCAGATCTCCCCGGCCCGCCCGGCGGGCAGCGGCCGCCCGGACGGGTCGCGGATCTCGACCTCGACCGACGGGACCGGCACGCCCACCGAGCCGAGCCGCCGCCGGACGTCCGGGTCCTCGCCGCCGAGCGCGGCGCGGTGGTCGTCCGGGCCGAGCACGGCGATCGTCGAGCTGGTCTCCGTCAGCCCGTAGGCGTTGACGAAGTCGACGTGCGGCAGCAGCCGCATCGCCCGCTCGATCACCGGGACCGGCATCCGGCCGCCGCCGTAGGACAGCGCGCGGAGGGCGGGCAGCGGGCGGCCGCCCGCGGGCAGCGCGTCGAGGATCCGGCCGAGCATCGTCGGGACGACCATCGCGTGCGTGACCCGCTCCTCGGCGGCGAGCCGCACCCATTCGCGCGGGTCGAACGACGGGAGCTGGACGATCCGCCGCCCCGCGTACACCGAGGTCAGGACCGCCGAGACGCCCGCGATGTGGTACGGCGGGACGCTCACCAGCGTGGCCTCGTCCTCCCCCGCGCCCATGAACTCGACCGTGGACACCACGTACGACGCGAGGTGCCGGTGCCGCAGCACGGCGGCCTTCGGCTCGCCCGTGGTGCCGCTCGTGAACAGCAGCACCGCGACGCCCTCGGGGTCGGGCGCGTCCTCGTCGGCGGGCGCGGTCCCGGCGACCGCCTTGAGGAAGGTCTCGGTGTCGGCCTGGACGAGGCCGTCCGGCGACGTCCGGACGCGGTCGGCGAAGGCGGCGTCGGCCACCGCGACGCCGGGGACGACGCGGCGCAGCACGGCGGCGAGCCGCTCGTCCGCCAGCCGGTAGTTCAGCGGGACCATCGGCACGCGGGCGAACGCGGCGCCGAACAGCAGCAGCGGCACGGCCGGGGAGTTCACGCCGACGAGGACCGCGTGGTCCGCGCCGCGTCCGGCGAGCCACCCCCCGGCGCGCCGGGACAGCTCGTACAGCCTCGCGTAGGTCAGCGCCTCGGCCGGTCCGCCGTGCCGGGGGCCGAGCGCGACGCGGCCGCCGAAGCCCTCGGCGGCCATCCGCAGCAGGAGTGCGACGTCCATCGGGCCCCGCTCAGTCGGAGGACGGGAGCGGCTTGGCGTCCTTGATCCCGAGCGGCTCGTCCGCCACGGCGAGCGACCCGGCGCCCGGCTTCGTGCACAGCAGCTCGAAGCTGCCGTCCGCGTCGACGTAGCGCTTGCCGAGCAGCACCCCGGCGGCGAAGCCGGAGTCGGGCGCGGCCCCCTCCGGCGCGGGCTCGTCGATCCCGAGCATCGGCCGCCCGCCGCACCGCAGGTCCACCTCCCCGCCGCTCGACCGGACCACCACGACCTCCGCTTCGCACACCGCGCTGCGCAGCCGCGAGCCGATTCTCAGAATCATGGAAGACCCTCCCCGACCGGCGCGAACCCGGTCTACGGCAGTACATCAGGCACTCTGTAAACAACCAACCGTCTGGTAGATATGTTAGGGCCGGGCGAGCGGAATCGCCAGGGCCGGGCGAGGAGAGGGAGCGGAACGTTGTTCGAGATCGGCAGGTTCTACCACGCGATCCACATGGTGTCCGACCTGGACGCCGCCGACGACTGGTACGACCGGGTGTTCGGCGTCGAGCGCTTCTACAAGGGCCACCTGGCCGTGGAGAAGCGGGACGCCTCGCTCGTCGTCATCGCCGACTTCGTGATGGAGCCGATGATGTCCAGCCGGCTGCCGGGCGCCGAGGCGACGCCCGTCGGCCGGTTCTACGCGAGGTTCGGCCAGCACCTGCACTCGCTGGCCTGGTACGTCACGGACCTGCGCGGCCTGTACGAGCGGCTGCGGTCGGCGGGCGTCCGGGTCACCGGGCCGGGCGGCGGCGACATGGAGTCGGGCGAGTTCCCCGGCTCCCTCTACACCCATCCGAGGGACAGCCACGGCGCCATCGAGTTCGTGGACGCCGGGGCCGTGAGCGGGCTGGTCGACCCCCGGCTCCGTCCCGGGTTCTCGACCAGGTACTGGAGCGACGGGCACCCGCTGGGCGTCGAGCGCGTCTCGCACCTGACGGTCGTCGTCCGCGACCTGGAGCCCGCCGTCGCCTTCTACGCGGGCACCCTCGGCGGCGAGGTCCTGCGCCGGGGCGCCGGGACGGACGGCGCCGACAGCGCGTTCGTCCTCGTCGGCGCGGACACGGTCATCGAGCTGGCCCGCCCGGACGGCGAGCGCGGCCCGGCGGGGCGCGACCTCGCCCGCAACGGCGAGATCCTCCACTCGGTCACGTTCAAGGTCCGGTCGCTCGCCGCCGCGCGCAAGCACCTCAGCGCGTGCGGGGTGCGGATCGCGGACGAGTCGTCCGGTGAGCTGCTGCTGGAGCCGGACGACTGCTTCGGCGCCGTCCTGCGGCTGGCCGAGACCGCGGCCCTGGAGCCCGCCGGGGGCTGAGCCCGTCGCGGCCGTGCCGCCGTCCCCCCTCCTGACGGCGGCACGGCCGCGCGGCGGCCGCGGACCGGCGGAGGCCGGGGTCAGCGAAGGGAGACGTTCGCGGCGGCCTTCGCCACCAGGTGCGGCATGACGACGGCGAGCTCGGACGGCTCCCACCGCGCGCCCTTGTCGATGACGGGGCCCTCGCGCCACCCTTCGAGGACGCTGATCCGGCCGCCGTGGACGTTGAAGACGCGCCCGGTGACGTCCTTGGAATCGGGGCCGGCGAGCCACGTCACGAGCGGCGCGATGTTGTCGGGGGCGAAGGGGTCGAAGTCCTCGCGGGCGGCCATCCGCTCCTGCCCGCGCGGAGTGATCATCCGGGTGCGGGCGGACGGCGACACCGCGTTCACCGTGATCCCGTACCGGGCCAGCTCCAGCGACGCGATGATCGTGAACCCGGCGATGCCCGCCTTGGCGGCGCCGTAGTTGCTCTGCCCCGTGTTGCCGAACAGGCCGGACACCGACGAGGTGTTGATGACGCGGGCGTCCACCGGGGCGCCCGCCTTGGAGCGTTCCCGCCAGTGCCGCCCGGCCTCGCGGGTGACGAGGAACGTGCCGCGCAGGTGGACGGCGAGGACGGAGTCCCACTCGTCCTCGGTCATGTTGAGGATGGTGCGGTCGCGGAGGATGCCCGCGTTGTTCACCACGGCGTGCAGCTCGCCGAAGGTGTCGAGCGCCAGCCGGACGAGCCCGGCGGCGCCGTCCGCGGTGGACACGTCGTGGCCGCTCGCCACGGCCTCGCCCCCGGCCGCGACGATCTCCTCGACGACCTCCTTCGCCGCGGCCGAGTCGGGGTTCGCGCCGTGCACGTCGCCGCCGAGGTCGTTGACCACGACCCGGGCGCCCTGGCGCGCGAGCTCCAGCGCGTGCCCCCGGCCGATCCCCCGTCCCGCGCCGGTGACCACCGCAACCCGGCCCTCGCAGATGCTCGCCACTGCCGTACTCCTCTACTCGTCGCAAGACCCGCCGAAGGCGGGTCGGACGACCCGCCCCGGAGCCCGTCCGGGCCCTGCTAGACTACCAACCGTCTGGTGGATATCCAATTGCCGGGAAAGGTTTATCCGGCGGGCCGGGCGGTACCGGGGAAGAGAATTACGCGGATTCGGACGACGCGGCGGCGGCCAGCTCGTCGGAACCGCCCAGGCCGCGGATGAAAAACGTGGCGTACCAGTCGGCGAGTTCGGCGTAGGAGAGCCGGCCGGAAGGCTTGAACCAGCGCGGCGTGGTGTTCATCAGCTCGAACAGGGTGCTGGTCACGACGCTCGGGTCGACGCCCGAGTCGAAGTCGCCGTCGCGCATTCCCTGCTCGATTATCTCCTTGGCGAAGGCGCTGAATTTGTCGCGCTCGGCGATGACCTCCTTCAGCCGCTTGCCACGCAGCCGGCTGAACTCGCTCTCCGCGACGCCGCGCCAGAGCCGCTGCTTGCGGTTGAGCGCCATCCAGCGGCGGATGAAGGCGCGCAGGCGGACGGGGGCGGGCGCCTCGGCGACCTCGGGCTCCTCCACCAGCGAGGGCTGGTGGGCGGCGAGCGCCCGCTGCACCAATTCAAAGAGCAGGTCTTCCTTGTTCTTGAAATAGTAGTACATGCTGCCCTTGAGGATCCCCACCGTATTGGCGATGTCCTGCAGGCTGGTCGCCTCATAGCCCTTCTGCGAGAAGATCTTCGCCGCCGCCTCGACAATCTCTTCCCATCGCTGTTCTCCGGCGATGCGCGTTTTGGCGGCGCCGCGCTGGCGCCCCTGGGACACGCTCAAAACCATCATTCCCTTCATCGATTCGGCGTGCCGCACAGTCTACCAAGGGCATCGTTCCAAAAGCGCCGGGACAAGGATGTCCCGCGCCCACGCGGCCCGCGCCCCAATTCGGCCGGACGCCGCCTCCACGGGGCGCGCGGGCGCAAATCGGACGCCCGCTCGGGCGACCGCGGGGCACGGAGGCCGCCTTGCGGACCGGTCGGCTCAGGCGATGGCGCCGATCTCCTTGAGGCGGGCTATCTCGGGCCAGTCGCGGCCGAGTTCCAGCAGGACCTCCTCGGTGTGCGCGGCGGCCTCCGGCGCGGGACGCAGCTCGGGCTGCCGCCCGTCGAACCGGACCGGCGCCCGGACGAGCGTGATGTCCTGCCCGGTCGGGTGCTTGACGTCGGTGACGTAGCCGTTCGCGGCGACCTGCGGGTCGTCCAGGACCTCGGGCAGCGTCTGCACCGGCTCCCACGGGCCCTTCACCGGGCCGAGCCGCTCGCGCCACTCCGCGAGCGTCGCCGAGCCGAACGCCGCGGCCAGCTCGGCGACGCACTCGGCGCTGTTCGCCGTCCGGTCGGCGGCGGTGGCGAATCGCGGGTCGGCGGCGAGGCCGTCCCGGCCGAGGTGCCGGCACAGCGGCCCCCACCAGCGGTCCGACTCCAGCATGAGCAGCGCGATCCAGCGGTCGTCGGCGGTGCGGTAGACGTGCGAGATCGGGTTCGGGACCTTCACCTCGCGGCGGCTGAAGTCGCCGCCGATCGCCTTGGAGTAGACGACGTCGCTGGAGTTGACCCAGAGCGCCGTGGCGAGGAGCGACACGTCCACCTCGGACGGCGTGCCCGTGGTGGCGCGGCGGTAGAGCGCGGCGGCGACGCCGAAGGCGAGGTTCATCGCGCCGGTCTTGTCGCCGAACCCGGGCCGCTGCCGCGTCGGGCGCTCCGCGCCCTCCTCGGTGAGCGCGTGCGCGATGCCGCTGCGCGCCCAGAACGCGCTCATGTCGTAGCCGGGCTTGCCCGCGTCCGGCCCGGCGGGGCCGACCGCGTCCGCGCGGACGTAGATGACGTCCGGGTTCACCGCGCGGATGTCCTCCAGGTCGATGCCGAGCTTGGCCCGGTTGCCGGGCAGGAAGCTCGTCATGAACACGTCGCAGCGCGCGGCCATCTCCAGCAGCAGTTCGCGGCCCTCGGGCCTGGCGATGTCGAGGCCGACGCTGCGCTTGCCCCGGTTGGTCTGCTCCATCGTGACGCTGACCCCGTCCAGGGTCGGGGTGATGCCGCCCGTGGAGAGGCCGCGCTGCGGGTCGCCGCGCAGCGGGTGCTCGACCTTCACCACGTCCGCCCCGAAGTCGGCGAGGACCGCGGCGGCCGCCGGGACGAACGTCCACGTGGCCACCTCCAGCACCCGGACGCCGTCGAAGATCCCGTCCATCCCGTCCTCCGTCGTCAGGCCGCCGGGTCGGCGAGCGACTCCCGCAGCGCGTACTTCTTGATCTTCCCGGACGCGGTCCGGGGCAGGTCGTCCACGTACCGCCAGATCCGCGGGATCTTCTGCGGGGCGAGCCCGCCCTGCCGCAGGAACGCCGACAGGGCCTCGTCCGCCACCGTCACGCCCGGCCTGAGCAGGACGAACGCGGCGGGCTGCTCGCCGAGCCGCGCGTGCGGGGCCGGCACGACCGCCGCGTCCAGCACCTCGGCGTGCCGGACGAGCGCGTCCTCGATCTCGCGGACGGAGATCTTCTCCCCGCCGCGGTTGATGATCTCCTTCGTCCGCCCGGTGACCAGGCAGGAGTAGCGGGGCTCGCCGCCGCCGACGTCGTGCGCGGTGAGCTGGCCGAGGTCGCCGGTGCGGAACCAGCCGTCGTCGGTGAAGCCCTCCCGGGTGTGCTCGGGGTCGACGTAGCCGAGCGCGAGCTGCGGCCCCCGGACGAGGAACTCCCCCGCCTCCCCGGCGGGCAGCTCCGCGCCGTCCGGGCCGAGCACGCGGACCTCGCAGCCGGGCATGATCCAGCCGTCCGTCGCGAGCCTGATGTGCGGCGGGTCCAGCCGGGGGCTGGCGCCGGTCACGCCCGGGCACTCGGTCATGCCGAACGCGCGGGCCGGGGCGAGGCCCTTCGCCTCGCACGCCTCGGCCAGCGAGGTCGGGATCGACGAGCCGCCGCACGGGTAGCCGCCGGACAGCGGCAGCCGGTCGATGCCGCGCCGGTCCAGCGCGTCCACCAGCTCCTTCATGAACACGGCGGCGCCCGCGGACGTCGTGACCCCGTGCTCGCGGATGTCGTCGATCGCCCGGTCGGCGTCCCACCGGTCGCGCAGCACGACCGACGCGCCCGTGTACAGCGGGACGGCGATCGCCGACAGCAGCCCGGTGGCGTGCGCGACCGGCGCGGGCATGTAGGCGCGGTCGGTCCAGGTGGTGCCGGACGCGCGGGTCGACCGGACGGGCGAGGCGATGAGCCCGCGGGTGCTGTGCACGACGGCCTTCGCGCCGGACGTCGTCCCCGAGGTGAAGCCGATGAGCGCGGGCGCGTCCGGGTCGACGTCCACGCCGATCGCGCCGCGCCCGGTCACGGTCGTCTCGAACGGCGTCCAGCCGGTGGCCGTCCCGCGCAGCACGACCCGGACGGACGGCTCCCACCCGGCCATGCGGCACGCCTCGTCCACCAGCTCGGGGTGGCGGCACTTGCGGAACTCGGCGGCGGTCACGACGCAGGCCGGGCGGACCGTGGACACGATCGCGGCGACCTCGGCCTCGCGGTAGATCGGCACGACCGGCGCGCTGATCGCGCCCGCCGCCCAGATCCCGTAGGCGACGACCAGCGACTCCCACCAGTTCGGGACCTGCCAGGCGACCACGTCGCCGGGGCCCACGCCCCGCGAGGACAGGAATCCGGCGAAGCGCCCGGCCGTGTCGACCAGCTCCCGCCAGGTCAGCTCGACGCCGTCGTCGAAGACGGCGGGCAGCCCGCCGAACTCGACGCGGTTGCGGGTCATGAGCGCGCCGACCGAGACGGGCACCTGGTGGGCCCGCCGCTCGTACCGGGCGGTCAGCCCGTCCGGACGCGGCGCGGGCGCGAACTCGAACGATCCCATCGGGGCTCCCCTCCCGCTCAGAGGACGCTCGCCTTGTCCCGGCCGCCGTCGCGCGTCCCCGCCGGGGACGCGAACCCGCGGATGATGCTGTCCTGCGCGAACGAGGCGACGAGCCGTCCGTCGCGGGCGAAGGCGTGGCCGCGCCCGTAGGAGCGGCCGCGTCCCGCGTATGGGCTCTCCTGCGCGAGCAGGATCCAGTCGCCCGGGTCGACCTCCTCGTGGAAGGTCACGCTGTGGCCGAGGATGCCGGTGGAGAACTTGTCGTGCGCGTCGGCGACGGAGAGGCCGGGGTGCGGGCGCATCGCGGCGCCGATGAGGAAACCGGCGGTGGCGTGCGCGAGCATCCCCTGGAGGACGGCCTGCTCCCCGGACGCGCCGGGCGTCCGCGTCCAGACGGCCAGCTCGGTCGAGGCCGCGTCGCCCGCGTTCGCCGCGGGCGCGGTGCCGTTGAGGTCGGCGCCGCCCGCGACGCGCAGCTCGCGTCCGGCGTAGGGGTCGGTGAGGGGTTCGAGCGCCTCGGGCGGCTCGACGTCCGGCATCGGCGCGGCGTGCCGGATCAGGTCCTCGTCGTCGGCGGTGAGCAGGACGTTGGCGCGGGCGCGCAGCCGTCCGTCCTGGGACGCGGTGACGGTCGCGCTCGCCATCGTCCGGCCGGAGTGCAGGGGCTCGACCTCGAAGTCGATCGGCTTCGCCTTGGACGCGACCCGCGCGAACAGCGCGTGCACCGTCTTCACCCGTTTGCCCGGCTCGCCGCGCGCCGCGGCGACGGCGAGCTGCGCGACGAGCTGGCCGCCGAACACCACGTCCCGTTCCGGGCTGTCCACGCTGTTCCCGCGGTAGCGGCCCGGGTCGAGCCGCTCCAGGTCGAGTGCGCTGGCGAGGTCGGCGACGATGCCCATCCGGCACCTCCAGGTTCCCGGGGCGATGCCACGGATCCTAACCTCGGCGACTCTCTGTGTCTACCAGTCGTCCGGTAGATAATCGCCGTTCGTTGACTACCGGACGACCGGTTGACAAACTGGCGAGAGGACCACGTGAGAGGACTGCCATGACCACCATGCGGACTCCCGATCTCAACTGGCTGATCTCGGTCGACGACCATGTCATCGAGCCCGGCCACGTGTGGACGGACCGCGTCCCCGCGAAGTACAAGGACGTCGCGCCGCGGCTCGTCGACGACGCCGAGCACGGCGAGGTCTGGGTGTATGAGGACCGCCGGGTGCCGTCGTCCGGGCTCGCCGCCTCCGCGGGGCGCCGGAAGGAGGAGTTCACGCCGAACTCGATCCCCTACTCGGAGATGCGGGCGGGCTGCTACGACTCCGTCGCGCGGCTGGAGGACATGAACCGGGCCGGCATCCTCGCGTCCCTGTGCTTCCCGTCCGTGCCGCGCTTCTGCGGGCAGCTGTTCTGGGAGGCGGAGGACAAGGAGCTCGCGATGCTCTGCGTCCGGGCGTACAACGACTTCATGATCGACGAGTGGTGCGGGTCGGCGCCCGGCCGGTACATCCCGCTCGTGATCGTCCCGCTGTGGGACCCGAAGGCCGCCGCCGCCGAGGTCGAGCGGACCGCCGCCAAGGGCGCGCGGGGCGTCGCCTTCTCCGAGAACCCGGCGCCGCTCGGGCTGCCGACCATCCACGACCCGAAGCGCTACTGGGACCCGCTGTTCGCCGCCGCGCAGGACGCCGAGCTGATCGTGTGCATGCACGTCGGGTCGTCGTCCACGATGCCGAAGATCAGCCCGAACTCGCCGTTCATGGCCAACATGACCTGGGGCGCGAACCGCACCTCCGGCGCGCTCCTCGAATGGCTGTTCAGCGGCGTCTTCCAGCGGTTCCCGTCGCTGAAGATCGCGCTGTCGGAGGGCAACATCGGCTGGATCCCGTACTTCCTGGAGCGGGCCGAGCAGGTCCTCGACCACCAGCGCGCGTGGATCCAGCGGGGCGAGGCGTTCGGCGGGTCGCTGGAGGGCAAGCACGCCATCGGCTCGCTCGACCTCGACAACTTCGACCTGCGGCAGACCTACCACGACCACGTCTTCGGCTGCTTCATCGACGACATCCACGGCATCCGCAACCTGGACGTCATCGGCGAGGACAACGTCATGATCGAGACCGACTACCCGCACTCGGACTCCACCTGGCCGGACTGCATCAAGCTGGCCCAGGAGCGCCTCGCCGACGTCGACCCGCAGGTCGCCTACAAGGTGCTGCGCGGCAACGCCGAGCGCGTGTTCCGCTTCACCCCCGCCGATCCGCCCGCGGTGACCCCCTGACGCGGATCCGGCGCGCCGCGGCGCGCCGCCGTCGCGGGGGTGCCGTGGCGGCGGCGCGCCGCGCCTTCTGAGCGAGTGGAGGATACGGAGATGGACGAGGTGTCGGCGGGGCTCCTGCTCGTCCGGGTCGTCGTCGGGCTGACGCTGGCGGCGCACGGCTACAACAAGTTCTTCGGCGGCGGCCGCATCCCGGGCACGGCGCGCTGGTTCGAGAGCATCGGGATGCGGCCGGGACGGCTGCACGCCCTCGCCGCGGCGGCGACGGAGCTCGGCGCGGGCGCGCTGTTCGCCGCCGGGCTGCTCACGCCGCTCGCCGCGGCCGGGTTCGTCGGGCTCATGCTCGTCGCGGCGTGGACGGTCCACCGGGCCAACGGCTTCTTCAGCGCGGGGAACGGATGGGAGTACAACCTGGTGCTCGCCGTCGTCGCGGCCGGGGTGGCGACCACCGGGCCCGGCGACTGGTCGCTGGACGCGGCGGCCGGGCTCGACCTCGGCGGCTGGGGCCTGCTCGTCGCCGCGGGCGGCGGGCTCGCCGCGGGGGCCGGGCTGCTCGCCGCCTGCTACCGTCCCGCGCCCCGGACGGACGGCGCCCGGGCGGAGGCCGCCTGAGCGCCGGAGCCGGGCGAGCGGGTCAACGCGGGCCGTCGCCGTCGGCGGCGGCCCGCGAAGCGTCGACCGGCTCGGCGTCGACCGGCTCGGCGGCGAAGAGCCCGTTGGACGGGACGGGACGCAGCCCGAGCAGCGTCCCGTAGATCTCGATCGTCTTGGCGATCAGCGCCTCCGCCTCCTCCGCCGTCTCGCAGTCGGCGACCTCGCGGGCGACGCCGCCGATGGAGCCGGTGACGATCGAGGACAGCGCCCGGTCCCCCAGCGGGTCGCTCGCCTGGAGCAGCTTCGTGTTCTGCCGCGCCCACTGCTGGCTGAACCGGCGCGCGACGCCCGCGAACCCGGCGGGCGCGTCCCCGTCCGACACCATCCGGACGAGCCCGCTGTGCTGCCACGCGCTCGTCAGGTACGCGCGGGTGCCCGCGAGGAACAGGCGGCGGCCGTCCGAGACGCCCGCGTCCCGGAGCAGGGCCACCGCCTCGCGCGTCCGGGCGGACTGCGCGTCCATGTAGCGGGACCACAGCGCGTGGTAGACGCCGTTCTTGCTGGCGAAGTGGTAGTAGAGCGCGCCGACGCTGGTGCCGGCGCGCTCGGTGATGTCGGAGACGCTCGTCCCGTAGAAGCCCCGCTCGGTGAAGAGCTCCTCGGCCGCGTTCAGCAGGGCCTGGGCCTGACCGTTCTCGCCGACCTCGGACTTGCGCATGGACCCCATTCTCCCGCCGCCGCGCCTCAACGCGAGGAGGCTGCGTTCCCAGCGGCGGGACGGCCCCCCGCACCTCCCGGGGAGCTCTTGCGCGGCATGGAGAGGATGTGCCAGGCGAGCAGGTTCCGCTGGATCTGGGACGACCCGCCGTAGACGCTGATCGGACGGGAGCGGAAGTAGCCCGCGAGCACGTCGGGGGCGGCGCCGGTGACGGCGTCCGCGCCGACGAGGTCCAGCGCGAGGTGGTACAGCGACTGCTCGGCCCGCGACCACAGCAGCTTCCCGACCGACCCCTCGGGGCCGGGCTCGCGTCCGGACACGCGGAGCGAGAGCTGCTGCGCGACGTTCAGCCGCAGCGCCTCGCCGAGCACGTACGCGCGGGCCAGCTCCCTGCGGACCTCCGGCCGCGCGGTGAGGCCGCGGGCGGCGGCCTCCTCCTCGATGGCGCGCAGCGTCTTGCGGTAGTTGGAGATCATGCCGACGTCGGCGGGGCCGCGCTCGTAGGTGACGGTCGTCATCGCGATGTGCCAGCCCTGGCCGGGGCGTCCGAGCATCTGGTCGGCGGGGATCTCGACGTCGTCCCAGAAGACCTCGCTGGTCTCCGGCTCGCCGTCGGCGAGGACGATCGGCCGCGTCGTGATCCCCGGGCTCTTCATGTCGACGAGGAACGCCGAGATGCCCTTGTGCTTCGGGGCGTCCGGGTCGGTGCGGGCGAGCAGCAGGCACCAGTCGGAGTACTGGCCGCCGCTCGTCCACATCTTCTGCCCGTTGACGACGTAGTCGCCCGACGCGTTGCGCTCGGCGCGGGTCTGGAGGGCGGCGAGGTCGGAGCCCGCGCCCGGCTCGGAGAAGCCCTGGCACCACTGGATCTCGCCGCTCAGCAGCGTCGGCAGGAAGCGGCGCTTGTGCTCCTCGCTCCCGTACGTGTAGATCGCGCGGCCGAGGTAGTTGACCTGGCCCGGCACGGGCGGCCCGTCGGACGCGCCGACCTCCTCGTTCAGGATCGCGTCGTACACGGGGCTGAGGTCCTGGCCGCCGTACTCGCGCGGCCACGCCATCCCCATGTAGCCCGCGTCGTAGAGGCTGCGGTGCCAGCGGCGGCGGATCGCGGCCTTCGCGTCGTGGTCGGCGGCGGCGTCGTAGTCGGCGGGCGCGTTCGCGGCGAGCCAGTCGCGCAGCCGGGCGCGGAACGCGGCCTCCTCGGGGGTGTCCCGGAAATCCATGATCAACCCTCTTCCGGCCCGGGGCCCTCGCCCAGGCGCAGATCGGCGACGCGGAGCAGGCTGTGCCCGGCGTCGCCGAGCACCTGGCGGTCGAGCAGGACGCGGCGCGCGTACAGGTGGGCGACGTGCTCCCAGGTGTGCCCGATGCCGCCGTACACCTGCATGACCGTCTCGGCCACGTCGAGCGCGGCGGACGCGGTGTAGGCCTTCGCGGTGTGCGCGGCGAGCAGCGCGTCGGCGGGCTCGGCCGCGTCGGCGGCCCAGGCGGCGTAGCTCACGCAGGCGGACGCGGCCTCGCAGTGGACGAGCGCGTCCGCGCACATGTGCTGGATCGCCTGGAACGACCCGATCTGCTGGCCGTAGGCGACGCGCTCCTTGGAGTAGGCGACGACGCCGTCGAGCGCCGCGCGCATCGCGCCGACCGCGTCGGCGGCGACGGCGGTGAGCGCGAGCGCCCGCCACCGGTCGAGGTCGGCGGGGGCGAGCGGGCGTCCGATCTCCTCGGCGCCGGCCGGGGCCGGGCCGGTGAAGCGGGCCAGCTCGCGGGTGAGGTCGGCGCCCGGACGGGGCTTCGCGGCCCCGTCCAGCGGGACGCGCACGAGCCGCCGCCCGTCCGCCAGCGCGAGGCCGTGGGCGGCGCCCCAGGAGTCGAACGCGACCGCCCCGCCGAGGTCGTCGGCGGCGGCGACGCCGGACAGGTCGCGGGTGAGCAGGACGGCGTGCCGCTCGGCCCCGTCCGCGGCGCGCTGGAGCAGATCGGCGGGCGCCCCGGCGAGCGCGAGCAGCTCGGTGGCGAGCACCGCCGAGCCGAGGTAGGGCAGCGGGGCGAGCGCGCCGCCGAGCGCCTCGGCGACGATCATCACCTCCACCCCGGAGCCGGTCGGCGCGCCGGACCCGTCGCGCACCCGGAGGCCGAGCACGCCCGCCTCCGCGAGCGCGGCCCAGCCCTTTCCCCGATCGCTCTCCGCGATGTCCCGCGGATTGCCCGCGCCCACCGAACCGGCCAGCGAACCCATCATTTCCCGAAGCATCTGCTGTTCATCGTTCAGCAGCGCAAGAACCATTATCGGCTCCCTGTGAGCAAGCGAGAATCGCGGCGCAGCCCCGGCCGTCGAATTACTCCGCCCAAACGCGGTAGGACTACCAGACGACCGGTAGGCAACTGAACCTTGTTCAGGGATACCTCGCGGGCCTCCGCCCTGTCAACCCTCGGCCTCTGAGCTGCCCTGTTAGGAACGATCAGAGCCATGTGAACTCGTGCCCGCCGGACCGTTGACGCCCGGCAGGCCGGATGTTACACAAGACTGAACCACATTCACTTGACAGAATCCTGGTAGAGCGGAGGACGTCATGCTTGCTCTGAAACGGGGCAGGAGAATTCTCGGCACAATGGCGCTGGGAACAATTGTCGGCACCGTTGCGGCATGTGGAGGCGGCTCCGGGGATTCTGCGGGCAGCGGTCCCTACGTCTTCTACGTGTCGATCGACACCTCGGGCCCGACCGCCGTCCTCGGCGGCGGCCTGCTGGCCGGCGCGCGCACGGCGATCAAGGACATCAACGCCAAGGGCGGCGTCGACGGCCGCCAGATCAAACTGGAGGTCTCCAACGACCAGAACAACCCGACGAAGGCCGTCAGCGAGCTGCAGCGGCGGCTCGCCAAGGGCAAGCCGGACCTCGTCTACCCCGGCGGGTCCAGCGCGGTGTCGATGTCGATGCTGCCGATCCTCACCCGCGACAAGGTGCTCTCGGTCGGCGCCACGAGCAGCATCCAGCTCAACGACCCGAAGAAGTTCCCCTACCACTTCGGCGTCACCCCGCCGAGCGCGGCGTACGTGCCCACCTTCGTCCAGCTCGCGAAGGAGAAGGGCTACAAGAAGGTCGCGATGATCTACTCCGACGACGCGACCGGGCAGAGCTCGTTCAAGCAGTACGAGGGGCCGGTCAAACAGGCCGGGATCGAGCTGGTCAGCGCCAGCTACGACACCACCGCGCTCGACATGACGCCGCAGCTCCAGCAGTTGCGCGCGCAGAAGCCGGACGCGCTGATCGTCAACGGCTACGGCACCGCCGTGCTGTACGTGCTGCGCGGCCGGGCGCAGATCGGCTGGACGCTGCCGTCCTACGGCGACCAGCTCGCCAGCCCGTCCCCGATCGCGGGCAAGGTGACGGCGGCGCAGATCAAGAACTACCAGGTCATCATGCAGACGTCCTCGCTCGTCGGGGACCACCAGCACCCCGGGCTCGCCCCCGTCATCAAGGAGTTCCAGTCCTCGGACGGCGCGAAGTTCCTGACCCAGACGGGCGTCGCGGTGTTCACCACGACCTACGACCTGCTCCAGTTCGTCGCCTACGAGGCCGGGCAGGAGAAGACCGCCGACGGGCAGAAGCTCGCGAAGGCGTTCGAGAGGTTCAAGACGCCCGCGAACCCGCCGTGGGTCGGCAAGGGGCCGAACGGCGAGGTGACGAAGTACGAGTACACGCCGTCCAACCACTTCCCGATGACGAGCGCGACGTCGTTCAAGTACGTCCAGCCCGGCACGTACGACGCCAACGGGTTCTACGTGCCCGGCAAGGGCTACTGAGGCGGCGGCCCGATGACGACCATCTGGGCGGGCCTCGCCACCGGGGCCCTCTACAGCCTCGTGGCGATCGGCTACAACGTCGTGCTGCTGGCCTCGGGCGTGGTGAACTTCGCGAACGCCTACCTGATCATGATCGGAACGTTCCTCGCCTACGTCTGCCTGGTCGACTGGGGGCTGCCCGTCGCGGCGGCGATCCCGCTGACCGGCCTCGCCGTCGCGGTCATCGCGGTTGTCGAGGAGCGGATCGCGATCCGGCCGCTGCTGAACCGGCACGGCGGGCACGCCGCGCTGATCACCACGGTCGGGGTCGGCACGCTGCTCGGCGGGATCGCGGCGAAGGTCTGGGGGACGGAGCCGGTCAAGGTCCCGTCCCCGTTCTCGGCGGAGCCGCTGACGCTGCTCGGCGGCACGATCCAGCGCAACGACCTGGTGCTGATCCTGCTCGTCCTCGCGCTCGGCGTCGGCCTGCACCTCTGGTCGCGCCGGACGCTGCTCGGCCTCGCCTCGCTCGCCACCGCCGAGAACCGGCAGGCGGCGCAGGCCCGGGGGCTGAACGTCCGGGCGCTCGGCCTCGGCGCGTTCGCGCTGGCCGGGCTGATCGCCGGGCTGTTCGCGGTGTTCGTCGCCGGGCGCACCTACGCGCACTTCCACCTCGGCGAGACGCTCGCGCTGTTCGGGTTCGTCGCGATCGCGATCGGCGGGTCCGGCAGCCAGCTCGGCGGGCTGATCGGCGGGTTCACGATCGGGCTGCTGTACGCGGTCACCGCCCGCTACGTGGGCGACTCCTATCCGCAGATCGTGGTGTTCGCGGTCTTCCTGCTCATCCTGCTGACCAGGCCCCGGGGCCTGTTCGGCGGGGCGGCGGAACGGCAGGTGTGAGATGACGACGCTGTCCGCGTCCCGCGAGAACCCTCCCGGCGGGAACCCCCGCGGCGGGAGCACGGCCGTGCCCGCGCTGCTGCGCGGCGGCAGGCCGCTCGCCGGAGCGCTGCTGACCGTGCTCGTGCTGGTCGCGCCGCTGCTCGGCCTGAACGACTACTGGGCCCGCACCGTGCTGCTGGTGGCGATCCTGGCGCTGCAGGTCAGCGGGCTCAACATCGTCCTCGGCTACGCGGGCGAGCTGGCCGTCGGCCAGGTCTTCCTGTACGCCGTCGGCGCCTACGTCACCGGCTACCTCGGGGTGTCGCACGGGATCACCGACGCCGGGGTCGTCGTCGCCTGCGCGATCGCCTGCGCCGTCGTGGTCGGGCTGATCACCGGCGTCCCCGGGCTGCGGCTCGGCGGCTGGTCGCTGGCGATGCTGACGTTCTTCCTCGTCCTGATCATCCCGAACCTCGTGAAGGTGCTGGAGTCGTTCACCGGCGGCGCGAACGGGCTCGCGCCGCCCGTCCCGACCCTGTTCGGGACGCCGCTCGGCCGCGACGCCCTCTACATGCTGATCGTCGCGGTGACGGCGGTGTGGTTCCTCGTCGCGCGGAACCTGATCCTGTCGCGGCACGGCAACGCGTTCCTCGTCCTCAAGCAGAGCCCGGTGCTCGCCGGGTCGCTCGGCATCTCGGTGTTCCGGCTGAAGCTGCTCGTGTACGTGACCGGCGCGATCCCGGCCTGCCTCGCGGGCGTGATGTTCGCCTGGCTGGACGGCTTCATCGCGCCGGAGACGTTCACGTTCACGATGGCGCTGAGCATCCTCGCGGCGTCCATCGTCGGCGGGTCCACGTCGATCTACGGGGCGCTCGCCGGGGCGGCGATCGTCCAGCTCGGGCAGCAGTCGTTCAGCTCGTTCCAGGACTGGCAGCTGCTCATCTACGGCGCGTTCCTGCTGGTCGCCGGGATCCTGCTGGCCGACGGCCTGACCGGGCTCGTCCGCGGCCGGGTCCGGCGGATCGTCCGGCGGTTCGGCCCGGTCGCCGCCGCCGCGGCCCCCGCCGCCCCGGCGGACGCCGGGCCCGCCGACCTCGGCGCGCTGCCCGGCGCGCGGCTGCGGACGAAGGCCCTGTGCAAGTCGTTCGGCGGCAACCAGGCGCTCCGCGAGGTGACCGTCGACGCCGAGCCGGGCCAGGTCACCGCGCTGATCGGGCCGAACGCGTCCGGGAAGACGACGCTGCTCAACCTCGTCTGCGGCTTCTACCGGCCGACGTCGGGGACGGTCGAGCTCGGCGGCCGCGAGCTCGGCGGGCAGCGGCCGTACCGGATCGCCCGCGCCGGGATCGCGCGGACGTTCCAGACCCCGCTGATCCCGAGCGGCATGACGACGAAGGCGTTCGTCGCGACCGGCCGCTACGTCTCGCACCGGGTCCGGGTGCCGGCGGCGGTGCTGCGGCTGCCCGGGTTCCGCCGCGGGTTCGCCGTCGACGACGCCGAGGCCGTCCGGCTGCTCGGGCTGCTCGGCATCGCGGACGTCGCCGACCAGGAGGTCGACTCGCTCCCGCTCGGCACGCGGCGGCTCGTGGAGGTCGCGCGGGCGCTCGCGGCGCGCCCGGCGGTGTTCCTGTTCGACGAGGTCGGCTCCGGGCTGGACGAGGGCGACCTCGCCGGGCTGGAACGCGCCATCCGGATGATCCGCGACGCGGGCGGCACGGTCGTCCTCGTCGAGCACAACTTCCCGCTGGTGCTCGGGCTCGCGGACCGGATCCACGTGCTCAGCCAGGGCGGGCTGCTCGTGTCCGGCACCCCGGCCGAGATCCAGGCCGACCCGCGCGTGCTCGCCGAGTACACCGGCTCGAAGGCGGCCGGGAAGACCACCGGAGGTGAGGGCTGATGCTCCAGGTCAGCGGGCTCAGCGGCGGCTACGGCGACATCCGCGTGCTCTGGGACGTGGACCTGCGCGTCCGGCCCGGACGGGTCACCGCCGTGCTCGGCCGCAACGGCGCGGGCAAGACGTCCCTGCTGAACGCGGTCGCCGGGTTCCCGCCCGGGGTGACCGCCGGGACGATCACCTTCGACGGCCGCGACGTCACCGGGATGGCGCCGCACCGCCGTGTCCGCGCCGGACTCGGGTACGTCCAGGAGGGAAAGCAGGTCTTCAGGCAGCGCACGGTCGAGGACAACCTGCTGCTCGGCGGCTTCACGCTCGCCCGCACCGGGCTCGGACGCTGGACGGGCGGGCGCAAGCGGAGCCCGGCGCGGCGGGAGGCCCTCGACCGGCAGTACGAGCGCTTCCCGATGCTGGCCGAGCGGCGGCACACGGTGGCGGGCAGCCTGTCCGGCGGGCAGCAGCAGATGCTCGCGATCGCGCAGGCGCTGATGCCGGGCCCCCGGCTGCTGATGCTGGACGAGCCGTCCGCCGGCCTCGCCCCGGTGATCGCCGCCGAGGTCTTCGAGATGATCACCGCGCTGCGCGCGGACGGCCTGTCGATCCTGCTGGTCGAGCAGGTCGTGGAGTACGCGATGCGGGTCGCCGACGACGTCGCGGTGGTGGACAACGGGCGGATCGCGGCGGCGGGCGACGCGCGGTCCTTCGACGACACCGCCGTGATCAACGAGATCTACCTGGGGGTGGGGAGCCGATGACGGCCGACACGGAGGCAGGCGGAGTGGGGCAGGAAGAGCGGACGAGGATCGAGCGGCTGTTCACGCCGCGCTCCATAGCGATGGTGGGGGCGTCCAACCAGGAGCTGCGGATCGGCGGGCAGGTGTACGGGAACCTGGCGCTGAACTTCAAGGGCGCGCTCTACCCGGTGCATCCGCGCGACGAGGCGGTCCAGGGCGACCGGGCCTACCGGTCGGTCGCCGACCTGCCGGGGCCGGTGGACCTCGCGGTGATCGCGGTGCCCGCCGAGCACGTGGCCGGGGTGATCGAGCAGTGCGGCGCGCGCGGCGTCGGCGGCGCGGTCGTGCTGACCGCCGGGTTCGCCGAGGCCGGGCCGGACGGCGCGGCGCTCCAGCGGGAGCTGGCCGGGGCCGCCGTGCGCACCGGCGTCCGGGTCGTCGGGCCGAACTGCATCGGCTACCTCAGCTCGGCGGCCGGGGTCGCGGCCAGCTTCGCGATGCCGCCGGGCACGCCGCTGCCGCCGGTCGGGCCGGTCGCGCTCGTCTCGCAGAGCGGCGGCTTCGGCTCCTACATCGCGGAGAAGGCGCAGCTCGCCGGGCTGCGCCTCGGCTGGTTCGTCAGCACCGGCAACGAGGTGGACGTCAACATCGCCCAGGTGCTGCGCTTCCTCGTCGAGCGGGACGAGACGCGCGTGCTGCTCGCGTTCAGCGAGACGCTCCGCGACCCGGACGTGTTCGTCGAGACCGCGCGGCGGGCCGCCGAGCTGGACAAGCCGCTGGTGCTGCTGAAGGCGGGGCGGTCGAAGGAGGCGGCGCGGGCGGCGCTCAGCCACACCGCGTCCGTGGTCGGCTCGGCAGAGGTGTTCGACGCGGTGTGCCGCCAGTACGGCGTCGTCGTCGCGGACACGATGGAGGAGATGCTCGACCTCGGGATGATCTTCCAGGACGGGCGCCGCCCGCGCGGCGACCGGATCGGCATCATGACGACGTCCGGCGGCGCCGGGGTGCTGCTCGCGGACGGCGCCGGGATGGCGGGGCTGTCGGTCCCGGAGTTCCCGCCGGACGAGCGGGACGCGATCGCCGCGAAGATGCCGCAGCCGTTCTACGGCTCGGCGGCCAACCCGGTGGACACGACCGCGCAGATCACCGCCGCGCCCGACCTGTTCCAGACGGTGCTCGGCGAGGTCGTCGGCGGCTCGGTGGTGGACATGGCCGCGACCGTGACGTGGGCGCGGCCCGGCGCCGCCAACGACGCGATCATCGAGACGTACCGGTCCACGGACAAGCCGTTCGCGGTGCTGTGCACCACCTGGCTGGAGGACTTCCAGAAGGCCGGGGTGCCGACGTTCACCGACCCCCGGCGGGTCGTCGACGCGCTCGCCGCGCTGGCCCGGCACACGCTGCGCCGCCCGCCCGCCACGCCGGAGTTCGTCCCGGACGAGGACCGCGCCCGCCGCGTCCGCTCGATGCTGGTCGAGGCGCGCAACCTGGGCGAGGGCGTCCTGCTGGAGTCGACGGCGAAGCGGGTGATGGCCGAGTACGGCATCCCGGTGACGCGGGAGATCTACGTGCGGGGCGTCCGCGACTCGGGCCCGGACGAGGTCGCCGCCGCGGCCGAGAAGCTCGGCGGCCCGGTCGCGCTCAAGGTCATGTCGTACCAGCTTCCGCACAAGTCGGACGTCGGCGGGCTGCGGCTCGGCGTGTCCGGCGCGGACGCGGTGAAGGACGCCTACCGCGACATGCTCGCCGAGGTCGCGCGCCGCGCGCCGGACGCGATGATCTCCGGGGTGCTGGTCCAGGAGATGGCCCCGGCCCGGCTGGAGATCGGCTGCGGCGTGCGGCACGACCCGGTGTTCGGCCCGATGGTCGCGCTCGGCCCCGGCGGGATCATGATCGAGATGCTGGCGGAGACGGCGCTGCTGCGGCCGCCGTTCGACGCCGCCGCCGCCAGGGACGCGATCGGGGGCCTGCTCGGCGGGCGGCTCGTCGGCGGCTCGCGCGGCCTGTCCCCCGGCGAGCTGGACCTGCTCGCCGCGACGATGACCGGGCTCGGCGCGCTGGCGCTGGAGGTCCCGGAGATCGCCGAGGTGGACGTGAACCCGGTGCGGGTGGCGGGCGGCGCCGCCGTGGCGGCGGACGCGCTGATCGTCCTCGCCGACGAGCCCGCGGACGGGGAGGGCTGACCGCGATGGCCGACTTCGGCAAGATCGGCTTCGAGTGGCCGCCGTACACCATCGAGGTGGAGCGCGGGAAGATCGCCGAGTTCGCGCTGGCGGTGCGGGCGTCCGACCCGGTGTACACCGACCGGGCGGCGGCCCGCGCGGCCGGGTACGCGGACGTGCCCGTCCCGCCGACGTTCAGCGCGGTCGGGCAGCACTGGGCGCCGAAGACCTCCGTCGAGGACGACCTCGGCGTCGACCTCAAGCGGGTGCTCGCGGGCGGTGCCGACTGGGAGTACCTGGGCGACATCGTCGCCGGGGACGTGCTGACCGTCCACGGCCGCGTCGTGGACATGGTCGAGAAGCGGGGCGGCCGCGGCCCGATGACGCTGATCATCAGGGAGAACACGTTCGTCAACCAGCGCGGCGAGACCGTGCTGCGGCTGCGCGGCACGATGATCGAGCTCGGAGCCGCCTCGTGAGAACGCGGACGGCGGCGGCCGAGGTCAGGGTCGGCCCGCTGACCAGGACGGACTTCGTCCGCTACGCGGGCGCGGGCGGCGACTTCAACCCGATCCACCACGACGACGGCTTCGCCGCGTCCGCCGGGTACCCGTCGGTGTTCGGGCACGGGCTGCTGACGGCCGGGATCCTGTCCGGCTTCGTCTGCGACTGGCTCGGCCGCCGGAACCTGCGCAGCTACGGCGTCCGGTACGTCGCGCAGGTGTGGCCGGGCGACACGCTGATCCTGTCCGGCGAGATCACCGGCGCCACCGAGGACGGCCTCGCGCGGGCCGAGCTGCGGGTAGAGCGCGAGTCCCCGGACGGCGAGCGCGCGGTCGTGCTGCGCGGCACCGCCACCGCCGCCGTCCACACCGAGGAGGAGAAGTGAGCGAACCGGTGGAACCGGCCCCGCACAAGGGCTACGTCGAGCGGCTCGACAAGGGCGTCCTCGCCTACCAGCGGTGCGACGACTGCCGGACCGCGGTGTTCCATCCGCGGGTGACCTGCCCCGGCTGCGGGAGCGGGCGGCTCGCCTGGCGGGAGAGCGCCGGGCTCGGCACGGTGTACGCGACGAGCGCCCTCGCCCGCCGCGACGCCGAGCCGTACTCGGTCGCGCTCGTGGATCTGGACGAGGGCTTCCGCATGATGAGCTCCGTCGTCGGCGTCCCGGCGGACGCCGTCCGCATCGGCATGCGGGTCCGGGCGCGCGTCGAGCCCCGCGACGGGGACCGCGAGCCGCGCCCGGTGTTCGTCCCGGAGGAGTTCGTCCCGGAGGAGGCGCGTGATGGCTCCTGACCTGCGCGGCAAGGCCGCGATCGCCGGGGTGGCCGAGTCCGACCTCGGCGAGGTCGGCCCCGGCCGGTACGCCATCGACCTCGCCGCCCAGGCCGCCGCGCGGGCCCTGGACGACGCGGGCCTGGCGAAGAACGACGTCGACGGCCTGTTCACCGCGATCGCCGGGCGCGGCATGGCCCCGCTCGACGTCGGCGAGTACCTCGGGATCAGGCCCCGCTACAGCGACGGGACGATGGTCGGCGGCAGCGCGTTCGTGTCGTTCCTGCACCACGCCGCGCTCGCGATCGCGTCCGGCGCGTGCGAGGTCGCCCTGCTCGTCTACGGGAGCACGCCGCGCGCCGACTCCGGCCGGGCCCGGCTCGGCATGGGCCCGCCGGAGCTGCCGTCCTACGAGGCCGCGTTCAGGCCGCGCCAGCCGATCACCGGGTACGCGCTGGCCACGTCCCGGCACATGCACCAGTACGGGACGACCCGCGAGCAGCTCGCCGAGGTGGCGGTGGCGGCGCGCAAGTGGGCGCAGCTCAACCCGGTGGCGTTCGAGCGCGGACCGCTGACCGTCGAGGACGTCCTGAACAGCCGCGTCATCTCCAGCCCGCTGTCCAAGCTGGACTGCTGCCTCGTGACCGACGGCGGCGGCGCGGTCGTCGTCACCACGCCGGAGCGGGCGCGGGCGGCCCGCAAGCCGCCGGTCTACCTGCTCGGCGCCGGGGAGGCGCACTGGCACCGGACGATCTCGGAGATGCCGGACCTGACCGTCACCGCCGCGACCGAGTCGTCGGCGCGGGCGTACGCGATGGCGGGGCTCGGGCCGTCCGACGTGGACGTCGTGCAGGTGTACGACGCGTTCACCGTCAACACCGTCCTGTTCCTGGAGGACCTCGGGTTCTGCGCGAAGGGGGAGGGCGGCGCGTTCGTGTCCGGCGGGCGGATCGCGCCCGGCGGCGAGCTGCCGGTCAACACGAGCGGCGGCGGCCTGTCGTACTGCCATCCGGGAATGTTCGGCATCTTCACGATCATCGAGGCGGTGCGCCAGCTCCGCGGCGAGTGCGGCGAGCGGCAGCGGGACGGCGCCGAGGTGGCGCTCGCGCACGGCAACGGCGGCCAGCTCTCGTCCCAGGTGACCGCCCTGCTCGGAACGGAGGCGACCCTTTGACCGTCGAGCTGGTCTCGGTGCGCGGCGCCTCCCCGACACGAAGGAGGACGCGCCGGATGACGGCCGTGCTGACCGAACGCTACGGCAGCGTGCTGCTGGTGACGCTGAACCGTCCCGAAGTGCTGAACGCCGTCGACGACACGGTCGTCGAGGGCATGGCGGCGGCCTGGCGGGAGGCCGCGGACCCGGCGGTCCGCGCGGTCGTCCTCACCGGCGCCGGGCGCGGCTTCTGCGCGGGCGCCGACCTGAAGGCGGCGCGGCGGCCGGACGCGACCCGTCCGGCGGGCGGGCTGCGCGCCACGTTCAACGCCGACATGCTGGCGATGGCCGCGCTGGAGAAGCCGGTGATCGCCGCCGTGAACGGCCCGGCGGCCGGGTTCGGGCTGTCCCTCGCCTGCGCCGCCGACCTGCGGATCGCCTCGCACGCGGCGCGGTTCGTCCCGGCGTTCGCCGACATCGGGCTCGTCCCGGACGGCGGCGGCTCCTACTACCTGGCCCGGCTGCTCGGCTACGCCCGCGCGTTCGAGCTGCTCACCACCGGGCGCCGCCTCACCGCGGCGGAGGCCCTCGACTGGGGGCTCGTCACCGAGGTCGTGGAGCCGGTGGCGCTGGTGCCGCGGACGCTCGACCTCGCCGCCCGGCTCGCGGGCCGTCCGGGGCTCGCCGTCCCGCTGACGAAGCGGCTGCTCGCGGGCGCGGCGCGGGCGCACCTGGCCGAGCAACTGGAGGAGGAGGCGCGGGCGCAGGAGGCGGCGCTCGGCGCCCCCGGCCGCGCGGCGGCGCGCGCCGCGAAGATCGACGAGATGAAGCGCTGACCGCGCGGAACAGGAGAGCACGTGCCCGACTACGGGAGCTTCACCAAGGTCCTCGTGACGCAGGACGACCGGCTGCTGACCGTCTCCCTGAACAACCCGGACCGCCTCAACGCCATGGGCGGCGGGCTGGAGCGGGAGCTGTCGGAGGTGCTGCGGCTCGTCGCCGACGACGACTCGGTCGGCGCGGTCCTGCTGCGCGGCGAGGGACGGGCGTTCTGCGCGGGCGGTGACGTCAAGAGCTTCAACGAGTGGACGACCGCCGCCGAGCAGCCGCCGCCCGCGAGCCGCGTCCTCGGCACGCTGAAGGCGACGGAGATCCTCGACACGATCCTCGCCGTGCCGCAGCCGATCGTCGCGGCCGTGCACGGCTACGCGATGGGGCTCGGCGCGACGATCGCGCTGTTCTGCGACGTCGTCGTCGCGGCCGAGGACGCGAAGATCGCCGACAGCCATGTAAGCGTCGGGCTCGTGGCCGGGGACGGCGGCGCGGTCGCCTGGCCGCTGCTGATGCCGCTCGGCGCCGCCCGCTACCACCTGCTCACCGGCGAGCCGCTGACCGGCGCGGAGGCGGCCCGCTACGGGATGGTGCTGCGCGCCGTCCCGGCGGCCGACCTCGCCGCCGAGAGCGAGCGCGTCGCGCGCAAGCTGGCCGACGGCGCGCCGCTCGCCGTGCAGGGCACGAAGGCGACGCTGAACAAGATCGTCCGGGAGCGGATGGCGCTCACGCTGGAGAGCGGCCTGCTGCTGGAGGGCGCGACGTTCGTCAGCGAGGACCACAAGGAGGCGGCCGCCGCGTTCGTGGAGAAGCGCAAGCCCAAGTTCCAGGGCCGCTGAGCGCGCCGGGACCGGCGGCCCCGGCCCGCCGGTCCCCGCCCCGACGATCTCGTTACCTACCAGACGGCTGGTATATTCGAGAGACCGGGCGACGGCCGTCGGAGCGAGGGAATCCACCGATGAGTGAACACGAGCCGGGGCCGGTGTCCCGCGTGCAGTGGGAGGCGTGGCGGCGCAGGCTGATCCCGCCGGTCGAGGATCTGGGCGGCGGGCTGTGGTCGATCCCCGTCCCGCTGCCGCTGGAGGCGCTGCGCTACGTCCTCGTCTACGCGCTGGAACTGCCGGACGGCGTGGCCGTCATCGACGCGGGCTGGGACACCGGCGAGGCGTGGGACGCGCTCACCGCCGGGCTCGGCGCGGCCGGGTTCGGCGTCGCCGACGTCCGCGCGGTGCTGGTCACGCACATCCACCCCGACCACTACGGGCTGGCCCACCGCATCCGCGAGGAGTCGGGCGCGTGGGTCGGCCTGCACCCGGCGGACGCGGCGCTGCTCGAAGTCCGCTACGACGACGTCGACACCCTGATCGAGGACAACCGCGTCCTGCTGGAGCGCATCGGCACCCCGGACGAGCAGGCCCGCGAGCTCGCCCGCGCGTCGATGGGCATGCGCCGCTTCGTCTCGGTCGCGCGGCCCGACCGCCTCATCGAGGACGGCCAGCGCCTGGGCCTGCCCGGCTGGGACCTGCGCGCGGTCTGGACGCCCGGCCACTCCCCCGGCCACCTGTGCTTCACCGACCCCGGCCGCGGGCTGCTGTTCTCCGGCGACCACGTGCTGCCGAAGATCACGCCGAACATCTCGATGCACCCGCAGCAGCGCGCGAACCCGCTGCAGGACTTCTTCGACTCGCTGCGCAGGGTCGCCGGGCTGGACGTCCGGGACGTCCTGCCCGCCCACGAGTACCGCTTCGCCGACCTGCCGGGACGCGTCGCGCACCTGCTGGAGCACCACGAGGAGCGGCTGGAGGAGATCGAGAAGGCGCTGCGCGAGCGGCCCGGCGCGGACTGCTGGCAGATCAGCAGCGGGCTCACCTGGTCGCGCCCCTGGACGTCCTTCGACACGCACTCCAAGCGCGCCGCCACCGGCGAGACGCTCGCCCACATGCTCCTGCTCGAACAGCGCGGACGGCTGGTCAGATCGGGCGGCAGACCCGAGCGCTGGTGGCCGCCCGAGCTGCTCCCCGGCACCTTGTAACCTACCAGTCGTCTGATAGATTAGAGGGACTGAGGAGGAGGTCCGCATGCCATCTCGCCAACTCGGCTTCCCGGTGTTCGACGCCGACAACCACCTGTACGAGACGCGCGAAGCGCTGACCAGGCACCTGCCGGAGGAGTACAAGGGCGCCATCGACTACGTCGACGTCCACGGCCGCACGAAGATCGTCGTCCGCGGGCACATCAGCGACTACATCCCGAACCCGACGTTCGACCGCGTCGGCAAGCCGGGCGCCCAGGAGGAGTACTTCAAGCACGGCAACCCCGAGGGCAAGAGCATCCGGCAGATCATCGGCCGGGGCATCGACTGCCCGCCCGCCTTCCGCGAGGCGGGGCCGCGGCTTGAGCTGATGGACGAGCTCGGCCTCGGCTACTCGCTGATGATGCCGACGCTCGCCAGCCTCGTCGAGGAGCGCATGCGGGACGACCCCGACCTGTGCTCCGCCGCCATCCACGCCCTCAACCGCTGGATGTCGGAGGACTGGCCGTTCGCCCACGAGGGCCGCATCTTCTCCACGCCGATCATCACGCCCGGCCTGGTGGACAAGGCCATCGCCGAGCTCGAATGGGTGCTCGACAAGGGCGCCAAGGTCGTGCTCATGCGTCCCGCGCCCGCGTGGGGCTACCAGGGGCCGCGCTCGTTCGCCCTGCCCGAGTACGACCCGTACTGGAAGCTCATCGAGGAGTCCGGCACGCTCGTCGTCTTCCACGCCTCCGACAGCGGCTACAACCGCTACTGGAACGAGTGGGAGGGCACGCAGCTCGAAATGCAGGCGTTCGCGCAGCCGAAGCCGTTCACCGCGGCGATGCGCAACGCGCACCGCGAGATCCAGGACGCCGTCACCTCGATGATCTTCCACGGCGCGCTGTGGCGGCACCCCGGCGTCCGGATCGCGCTGATCGAGAACGGCGCGGGCTGGGTGCCGCACCTGCTGGAGCACCTCGACGAGACCTACGGGACGATGCCGCAGGTGTTCCCGGAGAAGCCGTCCGAGACGTTCAAGCGGAACTTCTGGATGCACCCGTTCCACGAGGAGGACCCGCGCGGCCTGATCGACCTGCTCGGCTCCGACCACATCATCTTCGGCTCCGACTACCCGCACGTGGAGGGGCTCGCCGACCCGCTGTCCTACGTGGACGAGCTCCAGGGCCTCGCCGACGCGGACATCCGCAAGATCATGGGCGGCAACATGATGGGCCTGCTCGGCGTCTCCGCCTGATCGCACGAGCACGGACCCCCGCCCCTCTTCCGCTGGTGGGGGTCCGTTTCCCACTCCGGAATCCTCTAGGGTCGACACGTGGACGACGACAGCCAAGCCCAGCAGCCGCCCGCCGAGGACCGGCCGTCCCGGCCGCGGGGACGCCGCACGGCCGCGCTGCTGCTCGACGCCGCCGTGGAGGAGTTCACCGCGCACGGCTACCACGACGCGCGCATCGCCCGGATCGCCGAGCGCGCGGGGACGTCCTACGGCACCTTCTACCTGTACTTCACCGACAAGACCGACGTGCTCTGGGAGGCGCTGGAGCCGACCCGTACCGGGCTCGCGGACGTCCTGCGCACGCTCGGCCCGCTGACGCCCGGCCCGGCGGGGCGGGCGGAGCTGGAGGCGTGGGTCCGCCGCTTCTGCGACCACCAGCAGCGGCACATGCCGATGTTCCGGGCGCTGGTCGAGGCGCAGGCCGCCTCGGAGGACATCGCCCGCAACGGCGTCGAGATGCTCGGCGAGTACCGCCGGATCCTCGCCGCCCGCATCCGGGAGAGCGACGCGATCGGGATCGACCCGAACCTCGCGGCGCTCGTCATCTACGCGACGCTCGAACGGACGAACTTCACCTACTACTACGGCTCGCTCGTCGCCAGCTACCGCGAGATCGTCACCGTGCTCACCGAGTTCGTCCACCGCTCGCTGTTCGGCGCCCCCGCCGCGTCCGCCGCCTGACCCGCGCCGCCTGACCCGCGCCGCTCGGCGGGCGCGGAGGGCGGATCAGCGGCCGCCGATGCGCAGCCGGGCGCCGGTCGGGACGCCGCCGCCGAAGAACGCCCGCTGGATCATCACCGCGAGCGTGTCGTGCAGGCGGTCGATGTCGATGTCGGAGTACTGCGAGCGGGCGTAGAAGTGGATCCGCTCGACCACCACGTACAGCAGGGCGGCGCGCAGCTCGGTCGGGACGTCGGAGGTGGTCCCGGCCGCGTCGATCGGGCCGCAGAACGCGGTGACGAGCTTGACGAACGCGGTGTCGGCCTCCTTGGCCAGCTCCGGGTCGAGCGGGGCGACGTTGTCGGTCCACGCCCTGATCACGCCGCTGAACCGGACGTGCAGCGCGTCGTAGTCGGCGAGGAACAGCCGCAGCCGGGCGCGGGCGTCCTCCTCGGGGCGCAGCGCGCCGAGCCGGTCGGCGAGCGCCCGCAGCTCGCGGAAGCAGTCGCCGCTCAGCTCGTGGAACAGGGCGCGCTTGTTCTCGAAGTACCGGTAGAACGTCGCCCGGGACGTGCCGGCCTGCCGGATCACGTCGTCGACCGTGGTCTTGGCGTAGCCGTGGCGGGCGAACGCCGCCAGGCCGGCCTCGGTCAACCTCGACCGGAGTCCGCTCTCCTGGCCGGCCGGAACCGGTTCGGCCAACGGGCTCGACCCCCTCGACTTCGACGCCTGTCGGTCCCCGGCGCGCGGCGCGCCGGCGGCGCCGGCCCGTCCCGCCGGGCCGTGCGAGCATGGAGCTTACACGCTAATGACATGTGTGTATGCGAGATCACCGGCCGGTGCCGGGTAACGCCCGCGACGTAGGGTTTCGCGCGAAGATTCACTGATGTCACCCTTGGCCGGTGCCGCGGCCGGTGCGCCGCTCAGGCGAGGGCGAGCACCCCGCGGTTCAGGCGGCCCCCGGCGAGGTCGTCGATCGCCGCGCCGATCCCGGCGAGGTCGTAGACGCGGCTCACCATGGCGTCCAGGTCGAAGCGCCCGGCCCGGTACAGGCCGACCAGCAGCGGGATGTCGTGCTGCGGACGCGCCGCCCCGTACCGGCAGCCGAGGATCGACTTGTTCTGGTACAGCGACGCGACCTGGAACGCGGCCTCGGCGTCGCGCGGCGGGACGCCGAGCAGCACGCACGTCCCGCCCCAGGCCAGCAGGTCGACCGCCTGCCTGATCAGGGACGGATGCCCGACGCACTCGAAGGCGTGGTCGACGCCGTCCGGCAGGCCGAGGTCGCGGACGGCGGCGGGCACGTCGGCCACCGCGGACGCGTCGACGAAGTCGGTCGCGCCGAACCGGCGGGCCGTCTCCTCCTTGGCGGGGTTGGCGTCCACCACGACGATCCGCCCGGCGGCCGCGATCCGCGCCGCCTGGACGACCGACTGCCCGATCCCGCCCGCGCCGACGACCAGCACCGTGTCGCCGGGCCGCACCCTCGCGCGGTTCAGCACGGCGCCCGCGCCGGTCAGCACGGCGCAGCCGATCAGGCAGGCGGCGTCGAGCGGCACGTCCGGGTCGATCACGACGGCCTGCGACTCGTGCACGACCGTCCGCTCGGCGAACACCCCGGCGTTCGCGAACTGGTAGGCGGGCGCGCCGTCCAGGGTGAAGCGGTCGGCGCGGACGCCGAGCGAGGCGCGGCAGTGCGTCGGCTCGCCGCGGTCGCAGGCGGCGCACCGCCCGCAGTTGCCGAGCGTCGTCAGCACCACGTGGTCGCCGGGCTCGACGTGGGAGACGGCGGGCCCGACCTCCTCGACGACCCCGGCGCCCTCGTGGCCCATGACGACGGGGGTGGGGAACGGGATCGTCCCGTTCACGACCGACACGTCGCTGTGGCAGAGGCCCGCCCGGTGGACCCGGACGGCCACCTCCCGTGGCCCCGGCGCCCGGACCGCGACGTCGTCGCGGACCTCCAGTTCGCCCGTCCAAACGATGCCGCGCATCGTGCCCCTCCCGTTCATCCCGGCCATACCAGGCTCTGGAGTTCGGTGTAGGCGTGGAGGGCGAAGTCGCCGCCGTCCCGTCCCACGCCGCTCTTCTTGAATCCGCCGAACGGGGTCTCCGGATTGCGGGCGACCGTGTTGATCCCGACGTTCCCGGCGCGCAGCCGCCGCGCCACGCGCATCGCGCGGACGGTGTCCCGCGACCAGACGTAGTCGTACAGCCCGAAGTCGGTGCCGCCCGCGAGCGCGATCCCCTCCTCCTCGTCGTCGAACGGCAGCGCCACGACGACCGGGCCGAAGATCTCCTCCCGGACGGCCCGCGAATCGGGCGCGCAGCCCGCGATCAGCGTCGGCGCGACGTAGAAGCCGCGGTCGAGGGGCGGGCGGGCGCCGCCCGCGACGACCGTCCCGCCGTCGGCCGTACCGGCCCGGACGTAGGACTCGACCCGCTCCCGGTGCGCGCCGCTGATCACCGGGCCGACGACCGTGTCCGGCGCGGCCGGGTCGCCGACCGGCAGCGCCCCCGCGATGGCCGCCAGCCGCTCCACCACCTGCTCGTACACGCGGCGCTGGACGATCAGCCGGGTCGGCGCGGTGCAGATCTGCCCGGAGTGGAACGTGTAGGTGCTCGCGGTGCCGCGCGCCGCGGCGTCGAGGTCGGCGTCGTCGAAGACGAGGCTCGCGCCCTTGCCGCCGAGTTCGAGGAGGAGGCGCTTGCAGTCGCGCCCGGCCGCCTCGGCGATCGCGGTGCCGACCGCCGTGCTGCCGGTGAAGCTCACCATGTCGACGTGCGGCGACGCGACGAGCGCCTCGGACGGCTCCGGCCCCGGCGCCACCACGAGGTTGACCGCGCCGGGCGGCATGCCCGCCTCGTGCAGCGCGCCGACCAGCGCGATCACGCCCAGCGGGTCCTGCGGCGCGGGCTTGACGACGACCGTCGCGCCGACCGCGAGCGCCGGGCCGATCTTGCCGACGACGTTGGTGAGCGGCACGTTGTAGGACGTCACGCACGCGACCACCCCGACCGGCTGCCGGACGGCCATCGCGTTGACGAGCCCGCCGCGGCCGACCGGGTCGGGCGCGGGCGGCAGCGGGACCTCGGGCGAGGCCACCGCCGAGCGCGCGTAGCGGCGCAGCCGCGCGATGGCGGCGGGCACCTGCGCGGTACGGGTCATCGCGGTCGTCGCGCCGGTCTCGGCCTGGACGAGCGCGAACAGCTCGGTGTAGCGGGCCTCCAGCAGGTCGGCGGCCCGGTCGAGGATCTCGGCGCGCTTCTCGGGCGCGGTCTCGGACCAGGCCGGGAACGCGTCGGCGGCGGCCTGGGCCGCGCGGTCGGCGTCGGCGGCGGACGCGCTCGGCGCGAGCCCGACGACCTCCTCGGTGGCCGGGTTGACGACGGGGTAGGCGCCGCCCTCCCCGTCCACCTGCTCGCCGCCGATCCACAGCCGCGCCGGGGTCTCCGTGGTGATCATCGGCTCACCACAGCTCGTCGGTGTAGGTGTCGGTGCCGACGATCGTCGGCAGGAACGGGGCGGCGAACGTGACGCGTCCGGCGCCGCCCGCCTCGACCGCCTTCGCGTAGGCGCGGACGGCGTCCCAGCATTCGCGCGGGTCGCGCTCCATGAACACGAGCTGGACGACCCGTTCCGCGCTCCCGCCCGTCGTGCCCAGCGCCATCGGCGAGCCGCCGCCGTTGCCGGTCGGGCCCGAGCGCGGCGTCCAGGACGAGACCGTGTCCACCCCGTCGGCGGCGAGCAGCCCGGCGGCCGGGCCGTCGTCGAGATGGGCGCGCAGGCCGTCCGCCGTGCCGCCGTCCGCCGGTTCGGCGACGATCACCGCGAGGCCCTTGTAGCCGTGGTCGAGCGCCAGCTCGATCGGGACGCCGTCGTCGTCGGCGTACCGGGCCGACTCGAACGTGTAGATGCCGGTGTGCGCGTGCGACCGCTCGGCGAAGCCGCGGCCGTTGTCGTACAGCCACCAGACGCGCTCCCCCGCCCAGGCGGTGTGCTCGTCCACCTTCCCCTTCAGGTACCAGTAGACCGACAGGTAGGAGCCCGCGTCGAGCGGCTCCGCGAACGGGCTTTCCTCCGGGAAGCGCAGGTCCTTGAGGGCGCGGGTCGCGACCCAGCGGCCCCCGGCTAGGGCGTGCGGGCCGTCCATGACGCCCGCGTAGAAGTGGTCGCGCTCGTACCAGCGGTTGTAGGCGACCTCGTGGCCGCGGTGCGGGTCCACCATCGTGAACAGCATCGCGCCGACCTTGACCGGGTAGTCGTCCATCAGCCTTCCCCTCCGCCGCCGGCGAGCGGCATGACCTCGTGCGCGAACGCGGCGATCTGGTCGACGAGCTCCTCGTGCCCGCGGACCGGGAACGAGAGCTGCACGTGCGTGACGCCCAGCTCGGCCTCCGCCCGCAGCAGCGCGGCGATCTTCTCCGGCTCCCCGGTCACGGCGCGCTCCGGGACGCCGTCGTGCGGGACGCCCACGTACACGTGCATGCCGCCGCCGACGACGAACGGGGCGTCCGCGCGTCCGGCCGCCGCGAGCCGGGCGCGCAGCGCGGCCACGGCGGCGGCGGTCCCCTCGGGCGGCGGGCCCTGCGGCAGCCAGCCGTCGCCGAGCCGCGCGGCCCGGTCGATCGCGGCGGGCGACGAGCCGCCGATCCAGATCGGCGGGCCGCCCGGCTGGACGGGGCGCGGACGCTGGCCGCCGTCCCCGCCGCCCCACTCGTCGGCGAACTTGGCCCGGACGGCGCGGACGGCCTCGTCCGTCCGGCGGCCGCGCTCGGCGAACGGGACGCCGAGCAGCGCGAACTCGCCTTCGAGGTGCCCGGCGCCGACGCCGAGCACGGCCCGGCCGCCCGACAGCGCGTCCAGCGTCGCGAACGCCTTCGCCGTCAGCAGCGGGTGGCGGTACGCGACGACGTACACGTGCGACAGCAGCTTCACCCGCCGCGTGATCCCGGCGAGCCAGCCGAGCGTCGCGACCGTGTCGTACCAGGTCGTCGTCATGCGCGGGGCGTGCTCGCGCGGGATCGCGACGTGGTCGCACACCGCGACGTAGCCGAACCCGTGCGCGTCGCACGCCTGCGCGACGGCGGCGATCTCGGCGGGCCCCGCGTCGCGCTCCCACGGCTGGGCGAACAGCGTGGACTGCGCCTGCACGGGCAACTGGAGCCCGAACGTCAACCCGTTCATCTGGGCTCCCCCAAGCGGTCGCGGAGCCGGAACTTCTCGATCTTGCCGGTGGCGGTGCGCGGCATCCGGTCGATGAAGACGACGTCCTCGGGGACCTTGAAGTGCGCGAGCCGCTCCCCGGCGAAGCTCCGCACCTCGTCCACGGCGGGCGGTGAGGCCGGGTCGGCGGCGACCGCGAACGCCATGACGCGCTCGCCGAGCACCGGGTCCGGGACGGCCAGCACCGCCGCCTCCGCGACCCCCGGATGCTCCCGCAGCACCGACTCGACCTCGATCGAGGAGATGTTCTCCCCGCCGCGCCGCACGATGTCCTTCTTGCGGTCGACGAAGAAGAAGTAGCCGTCGTCGTCGAAGTAGCCGAGGTCGCCGGTGTGGAACCAGCGCTCGTCCAGCGCGGACGCGGTGGCCTCCGCGTCCTTGAGGTAGCCCGCGAAGCCGATCTTCGCGCGGTCGAAGACGACCTCGCCGGTCTCGCCGGGCGCGGCGGGCGTCCCGTCGGAGCGGACGATCGCCATGCCGGAGCCGGGGAACGGGCGGCCCGCCGAGCCGGGGCGGCGCGGCTCGTCCAGCCGGGTGTAGGTGCCCATGCCCGCCTCGGTCATGCCGTACCAGTCGATGACGGGCGCGCCGAACCGCTCCTCGATCGCGGGCGCGCCGCCCGCGCAGCCGAGCACGATCAGCACCCGGAACGCGTGCGTGCGCTCGTGCCACGCGGCGGGGCGCCCCATGAGGATGTTGACGATCGGGGCGAGCGTGAACAGGTAGGTGGGCCGGTGGAGGTCGACGAGGCGCCAGAACCGCCCGGCCGAGAAGCGGCGCGGGAAGACCACCGCCGCGCCGTAGGCCAGCGCGGACATGAGCCCGCCGAAGCCGTTGCCGTGGAAGAACGGCGTCACGACCAGCGCCCGGTCGGACGCCGTGAGCCCGAACATCTCGTTGTAGTCGATCCCGGTCGCGGCGTTCGGCTCCGACACCACCGCCTTGGGGCGTCCGGTGGTGGTGCCGGAGGTGTACATGAGCAGCGGGGCCGACGCGGACGCGTCCCGGCGCGGGCGGGCGTCCGGCGGCGGCGCGGTGGCGAGCAGCTCGGCGTAGGAGACGGCCGACGGCGGCGGCGCGCCGCCCTCGTCGTCCGGCAGCGCGATCACGTGCGCCAGGCCCGGGATCTCGGCGGCGAGCGCGACCGCGCGGGCGGCGAGGTCCGCGTCGCACACGACCGCGACCGAGTCGGAGTGCGCGCAGACGTAGCGGGCCTCGGCGTCCGTCCACTCCGGGTTGGCCGCGACGGTGGCGAGCCCCGCCGCGCCCGCCGCCAGGTACGTCTCCACCCATTCGGGACGGTTCCGGGCCCACACGCAGATCCGCGCCCCGGCCGGGACGCCGAGCTTGACGCGCAGCGCGGCGGCCAGCGCGGACGCGTTCTCGGCCAGCTCGCCGTAGGTGCGGACGCCGTCCCGCTCGGTGAGCAGCGCGAGGCGGTCGGGGTCGGTCCCGGCGTGCCCGGCGATGATGTCGAAGAGGGTGGTCATCCAGCCTGCCTCTCGTCGTGGTGGGCGTCGTGATGGACCTCGCGGTCGGCGGCGTGGTCGGCGTCGGACTCGCGGGCGAGGTAGGAGGCGAGCAGGCTCTCCCGGTCGGCGAGCTCGGCCGCCGGTCCGCTCATGGCGATCTCCCCGGCGGCGAGCACGTAGGCGCGTTCGCAGAGCCCGAGGGCCAGCCCGGCGTTCTGCTCCACGACCAGGACGGAGATCCTCTCCCTGACCTCGCGCAGCGCCGCGTACACGGTGTCGACGACGGCGGGGGCGAGGCCGAGCGACGGCTCGTCCAGCAGGAGGAGGCGGGGCGCGGCGAGCAGGCCCCGGCCGATCGCCATCATCTGCTGCTCGCCGCCGGACAGCGTCCACGAGCCGCGCCGCCGCAGCTTCGTCAGCGGCGGGAACAGGTCGTAGACGTCGGACAGCGTGAACTCCGCGGTGCGCCGGCCGCGCGCCACGGTCCCGACGAGGAGGTTCTCCTCGGTGGTGAGGCTGCGGAACGGCATCCGCCCCTCCGGGACGTGGACGAGCCCCGCGCGGGCGATCGCGTCCGGCGACACGCGGCGCAGGTCGGCCCCGCCGAAGCGGATCTCGCCGCGCGCCTTGACCAGCCCGGACAGCGCGCGGAGCGTGGAGCTCTTGCCCGCGCCGTTCGCGCCGAGCAGCGCGACGGTCTCCCCTTTCCCGACCTCCAGGTCGATGCCGCGAACCGCGTCGACCGGCCCGTAGGAGACGACCAGCCCGCGGACGTCCAGCAACGCGCTCACCTCGCCCTGCCCTTCCGGGGGGCGCTCCCCGGACCCCCGCTGGGAGCCCGATGGTCCTCGCTTCGTCCCGGTCATCGGGCCTCCCCCAGGTACGCGCTGATCACTTCGGGGTGGGACCACACCTCGGCGGGGGTTCCGGCGGCGATGCGGCGGCCGGTCTGCAGGACGACGATCCGGCCGCACAGCCGCTCCAGGAAAGCGATCTTGTGCTCCACCAGCAGCAGGCTGCCGCCCAGCCCGGCGACCGACTCCAGCAGCTCGACGAGCCGCTCGGTCTCGACCGAGCTGAGCCCGGCGGCGGGCTCGTCCATCAGCAGCAGCCGGGGACGCGCCATCAGCGCCCGCGCGATCTCCAGATGGCGGCGCTCCCCGTAGGCGAGCCCGGCGGCGGGCTGGTGCGCGCGGTCGAGCAGGCCGACCCGGCGCAGCGCCTCGGCGCCCTCGCTCCAGCGCTCGCGGTCGCGCGCCCACATCGAGCGGCGGCGCAGCCAGGCGCTCGCGGTGGTGCGGCGGCCCCGGTCGCGGGACGCCACCATGACGTTCTCCAGGCAGGTGAGGCCCGGGTCGACCTGCGGCGTCTGGTAGGTGCGGAACACCCCGTGCCGGGTGATCCGGCCGGGCTTGGACAGCGGGATCTCCGCGCCGTCCACCCGCACCGAGCCGGACGCCCCGACCAGCCCGGACACCACGTTCAGCAGCGTCGACTTGCCGGACCCGTTCGGCCCGACCAGCCCGACGACCTCGCCCGGGCGCACCTCAAGCGACACGTCGTCCACCGCCGTGACGCCGCCGAACCGGACGGTGATCCCGTCGCACTTCAGCAGCGGCGCCTCCGCCCGCACGGCGCTCATCGCTTCACCGCCCCTCCCGGCGGGCGCCGGTCGAGGCGGGCCCGGACCTTCTCCGGCAGCGACGCCAGCCCGCCCGGCAGCATCACGATCACCAGCAGGATGATCACCGCGTACACCAGTTCCTTGTAGTCCGCGAGGTCGCGCAGCCACTCGGGGACGAGCGTCAGGATGACCGCGCCGACCGGCGGCCCCCAGATCGAGCCGCTGCCGCCGAGCAGCAGCATGAGCAGCACGTCCAGGGAGATCTCGACGTGGAACGACGACGGGTCGATGAACGCCGAGGTGTGCGCGAGCAGCGACCCGGCCGCGCCCATGTACCCGGCGCCGATGCCGAACGCCACCGCCTGGAGGCGGCGGGTGGGCAGGCCGGTGGTGCGGGCGACGTCGCCCATCGTCCGGGCGAAGATCAGGTCGCGCTGGGCGGGCGACCGCTCCACCAGCACGGCCAGCGCGATGCCGGCGACGAGGACGCCGAAAGCCAGGTAGAAGTACTCGCGCGGGGTGTCGAGCGCCAGCCCGAAGATCTTCGTCTCGATGCCGTAGCGGCCGGTGCCGCCGCCGGTGAAGCCCGTCCAGTTGCGCATCACGATCATGGTCAGCTCACCGAACGCGAGGGTCGCGATGGCGAACTGGATGAGCGGGCTGCGGGAGAGGGCGAGCTTGAGCAGCGTCCCGATCAGGCCGGTGACGAACACCGCCGTGACGAGCCCGACGAGGAACCCGCCGTGCTGCGACGCCCACACCGACGTGTACGCGCCGATGGCGTAGAACCCGACGGTGGCGAGGCTGAACTGCCCGGCGAGGGTGAGCTGGAAGTAGAAGCCGAGCGCCAGCAGCCCGTAGATCGCCGACGTGATCATGATGCCGGTGCCGTACAGGCCCTGGACGAGCAGCGGCAGCAGCGCCCCGAGCACGGCGACGGCGACGACCCACTCGCGCTGCCGCCGGTCGAAGATCGCGGGACGGATCGGCGGCGGGGCGGCGCGGCCCGGCCGGGCCCGGCCCGTCCCCGCGGCGGCGCGGTCAGTAGCGGACACGGACGACCTCCCCGAACAGGCCGCTGGGCCGCAGCACCAGCGCGACGAGCAGGATCAGGTACGGGTACGCCTCGACGTAGTCGGCCGAGACGTACCCCGCGGCCATCTGCTGGACGATCGCGATCCCGAACGCCGCGAGCACGGTCGCCCCCATCCGGTCGAACCCGCCGAGCACGGTCGCGGCGAACGACGACAGCAGCAGCGTGAACCCGAGTTGCGGCGACACGGTCAGCGTCGGCGCGACGAGCACCCCGCCGAGCCCGGCGAGCGCCGCCGACAGCCCGAACATGAGCACCGACAGCCGGGTGACGCGGATGCCCTGGAGCAGCGCGGTCTCCCGGTCGGCGGCGAGCGCGCGGACCTGCCGTCCGATCGACGACCTGTGCAGCATGAGCATGAGCCCGGCGAGCACGACGCCGGTCACCGCGACGATCAGCACGCTCTGGTACGGGATCGCGGCCCCGGCGAAGTGCCAGACCCTGCCGCCGAACGGGGACGGCAGCGTCTTCTGGTCGTTGCCCTGCCACAGGATGATCAGCGACCGCAGGCCGAGGGCCAGCGCGAACGTGGAGATGACGACGGCGAGGATCGGCTGCCGCCGCAGCGGCGCGTACCCGATCCGCTCCATCGCGACGCCCACGCCGAACACCAGCGCGACGACGATGAGGTAGGCGGGGATCGTGGCGACGCCGTGCTCCACGACGAGCCACACCCCGAAGTACGCGCCGAGCGTCAGCAGGTCGCCCTGCGCGAAGTTGACCACGCCCGTCGTCTGGTGCAGCAGGACGATCCCGAGCGCGATGAGCGCGGCGATCGCGCCCTGGGCGACGCCGGACGCCAGCAGGCCGACGAAATGGCCCATCGGTCAGCCCGCCCGGCTCGTCAGGCCGTCGTAGGTCTTGAGCAGCTTGCGGCCGGTCAGCCCGCCCTCGGCGTCGATGATGACGTCGGAGTGGTAGAGGTCGTTCTCCTCGTCCGCCTTGTAGGTGCCGCAGACGCCCTGGTGGGTGACGGCGCCGAGCGCCTTCGTGAGCGCCTTCGGGTCGGTGCCCCCGGCCTTCTCGATCGCCGCGGCCAGCACCCGGAAGGCGTCGTAGCCCTGCGCGAGCTGCGGGTTGGTCGGCGACGGCCCGTACTTCTTCTTGTAGGCCGCGACGTACGCCTGCGCCTCCGGCGCCTGCGACAGGTCGGGGTCGCAGGCGATCACGTAGTGGTAGCCCTTGAGCTCGGCGGGCGGGTTGAGGCGCCCGCCGAGGATGGAGCCGCCGCTGTTGTCGCCGAACGTCGGCGCGGTCAGCCCGTTCTGCCCGCGCTGCCGCAGGAACAGCGAGTCGATCGTCGGGAAGCTCCAGGTCACGGTCGCGTCCACGCCGCGGAAGGCGAGCACGGCCTCGGTGAGGTCGGTCGCCGTCTGCGGCACCCGCCGCTCGACGATGTTCGCGACGCCGCCCGCCGTGAGGCCCGCGCGCAGCAGCCGCGCCGCCTCCTCCGAGCCCGGGTCGGTGCTCGCGAGCAGCCCGACCTTCTTCGGCTTGGCGGTCGTCACGATGTAGTCGGTGAGCGCGTGCGTCTGCATCGCCTCGGTCGGCCCGTACCGGAAGACGTTGTCGACCTTCAGCGTCGACTTGCCGAGGGTGTGCGACTGCGCGACGTGCAGCGTCGGGATCCCGGCCGACTTCAGCAGCGGCGCCGTCGCCTTCACCTGCGCGGTCGTGGCGAGCCCGATGATGGCGGCGGGCTTGTCGGCGAGCGCCTTCTTCACCGCGGTGAGGCCCTGCTGCGGGGTGAGGCCCCCGTCGTAGGCCTTGTACTCGACCTTGCGCCCGCCGATCCCGCCCTTGGCGTTGATGTCGGCGATCGCGAGGTCGATGGCGTAGTGCCGGTCCTTCGTGGCGTACTCCCCGGTCTCCGCGCCCATCCAGGCGATCTTGATCGGCTCGCCGGAGCCGGAGCCGGAGTCGCCCCCGCAGCCGACGGCGGCGGCCGCGACGGCCAGGGCGGCGAGGGCGGGCGCGAGCCTTCTCCTGTGCGACATGCCCGTGGTCTCCTCTGTGCTTGGGGGGTGGGGTGAGGGAGCGGGTCAGGCCGCGATGCCGTAGCGCTCCAGGCCGAAGGCCCGGATCGCGTTGCCGCGCAGCAGCTTGTAGATCTCGGTGTCGTCCAGGCCCGCCTTGTCGCAGATGCGGGCGGCCACGTCGGCGGAGTCGGGGTAGGTGCTGTCGGCGTGCGGGTAGTCGGTCTCGAAGCAGATCTGGTCCATGCCGATGACGTCGCGGTTGGCGAGCCCGGTCTCGTCGTCGAAGATGCAGCCGTACACCCGGCCGCGGATGTAGCTGGTCGGCGGCTCGGGCAGGTCGGTGCCGAACGAGTTGTCCGACCGCTCGTGCCAGAGCTTGTCGGCGCGCTCCATCACGTACGGCATCCAGCCGACCTGGCCCTCCGAGTAGGCAAGGGTCAGGTTCGGGAAGCGCGCGAGCGTCCCGGAGAAGACGAAGTCGAGCATCGAGCCCATCGCGTTCTGGAACGTGAGCGTGGAGCTGATGATGAACGGCGCGTCCGGCGACGTCCCTGGCATGCTGGACGACGACCCGATGTGCAGGCACACGACCGTGCCGGTTTCCTCGCAGGCGGCGAAGAACGGGTCCCAGACGCCCGAGTGGATGGACGGCAGCCCGAGCGGGTGCGGGTTCTCCGAGAACGTCACCGCGTGGCTGCCCTTCGCCGCGCACCGGCGGACCTCCTCGGCGGCGAGCTCGGCGTCCCAGAGCGGGACCATCGACAGCGGGATCAGCCGTCCGCGCGCCGGGCCCGCGCACCACTCGTCGATCATCCAGTCGTTGTAGGCGCGGACGCAGAGCAGGGCGAGCTCCTTGTCGTCGCGCTCCATGAACGCCTGCCCGCAGAACCGGGGCAGGGTGTTCGGGAAGCAGAGCGACGCCTCCATGTGGTTGGCGTCCATGTCGGCGAGCCGGTCGGCCTGCTTCCAGCAGCCGGGGCGGATGTCGTCGAAGGTGACCGCGCCGAAGCCGACCTCCTCGAACCCGACGGCGGCCGACAGCTTCATCAGCGGCGTGACGAGGTCGTCGTACAGCCAGACGTCGGCCCAGTCGCCGTCCGGGTCCTCGCG
Source organism: Actinomadura chibensis NBRC 106107 (assembly GCF_001552135.1). GTDB lineage: Bacteria > Actinomycetota > Actinomycetes > Streptosporangiales > Streptosporangiaceae > Spirillospora > Spirillospora chibensis. The sequence goes on from NZ_BCQP01000016.1 coordinate 80,087, forward strand.
CCACCCGCCCGGCATGCTCAGCCGCCCCTTCTGCCGGACGATCCGCGGCCCCCGGTCGAGGAAGCGGCGGGGCAGGCGCGACGTCCACAGGTCGGGCGGCTCGACGACGTGGTCGTCGACGGAGATGATGCGCGGAATCGTGGTCATCGCAGCGCTGCCTTCCTGGTCTGGACGGTGTCGGTCTCGGTGCCCGAGCGCAGGACCGTCCCGGGCAATCTCCCGGTCGGCGCGCCGTCCCGGATCGTCTCGACGCCGTTGACGAAGACGTGCCGCACGCCGACCGACTCGGCGATCAGCCGGGGGCTCTCGCCCGGCAGGTCGGGGACGAGGGTCGCCGGGCCCGCGTCCACGGTCTCCGGGTCGAACACGACGATGTCGGCGTGGTAGCCGGGTTCGAGGCGGCCGCGCCCGCGCAGCCCGAACAGCCGGGCCGGGACGTCCGACAGCAGCTGGACGGCCCGCTCCAGCGACACCAGCCTGCGGCCGCGCAGCGAGTCGGCGAGGAACCGGGTGAAGTACGGCGACCCGCACATCCGGTCGAGGTGCGCGCCCGCGTCGGAGCCGCCGAGCATCACGTCCGGGTGCTCCCACACGAGGCTCCGCAGCGCCCAGTCGTTGGCGGTGTCGCTGGTCGGCTGCGGCCACAGGACGGTGCGCAGCTCGTCCTTGCAGACGATGGCGGCGAGGGTGGTGAACGGGTCCTCGCCGCGCTCGGCGGCCAGCTCGTCCACCCGGCGTCCGACGAACTCGCGCAGGTCGGGGTGGAAGGCGTCGCCGATGACGTAGTTGCCGAACTCGGCGAGGCGTGCGAACGTGCTGGTGCGGGCCTTGGCGAGCATGTCCTCGCGCACCCGCGGGTCGCCCAGCCGCGCGACGCGCTCCTCGACGGTGCCGCGCAGGACCTCGTCCCAGCCGGGGATCAGCCAGAGGGCGCAGAACGTCCGGAAGCTCATGTTCATCGGGACGAGGATCGGCATCGTCAGCGCGACGACCCGGCCGCCCAGCTCGCGGGCGCGGGCGGCGGCGCGGAGCTGGTGCGCGATCTTGTCGGCGTCGGTGGAGTCGACGGTGAGGACGTTCCAGTTGAGCGGGCGGCCCGCCGTGGCGCTCATCGTCGCGAACAGCTCGATCTCCTCGTCGCTGAAGCGGTCGAGGCAGCCCTGCACCATCCCCTCAAGCGTGGTGCCGGGATATTCGCCGACGACCCGGCAGAGGCTGATCAGCTCCTCCGGCGAGGCCCAGCGGGACGCGACCGGCTCCCCGTCGCCGTCCTTGTGGGTGGACGACCGGGTCGTCGACAGCCCGAGCCCGCCCGCCGCGAGGGACCGGCGCAGCACGTCGGCCATCTCCGCGACCTCCCGCTCGGTCGCCTCCCGCCCGACGGCGTCCGGGCCCATGACGTAGCGGCGCAGCGCGCAGTGCCCGACCAGGAAGCCCGCGTTGACGCCGAGGTTGCCGTCGAGCCCGCCGAGGAACTCCCCGAAGCTCTCCCAGCTCCAGTCGACGCCCTCTTCGAGCGCGGCGAGCGGCATGCCCTCGACCTGCGCCATCATGCGGCGCAGGTAGTCGCCGTCGCCCTTGTTCAGCGGGGCCAGGGTGAAGCCGCAGTTGCCGCCGATCACGCTGGTGACGCCGTGCCAGCTGGACGGGGTGGCGAACGGGTCCCACCAGAGCTGGGCGTCGTAGTGGGTGTGCGGGTCGACGAAGCCGGGGCTGACGACGAGCCCGTCCGCGTCCAGGGTCTCGCGGGCCGGCTCGTCCAGCGTCCCGACCGCCGCGACGCGGCCGTCCCGGACGCCCACGTCGGCGGTCACCGGCCGTCCGCCGCCGCCGTCTACCACCGTCGCGCCGGTGATGGCGAGGTCGAGCATCGCTCCTCCTAGGTCTTCGGCAAGGGTCGCGGGTCGCATCGGCCGTTGGTTGAGGAGTATGTATCGGGTCTCGATGGCTGACAAGACATGAATGTCAACTAGCGTCGCGGGACCATGATTAGCCCGTATATCAAGCTGATTCGCATGTCTAGACTGGTTTTCGGGCGGCCGCGCGCCTACCCTCCGCGCGGCGCGCACAAGACGCGAATGTCATGTTCCGGGCGGCGCCCGCGGAGCGCCGGGGCGCACGTCCGTCGACCGCCGCCCGGCCGCCGAGTCCGATGTCGGCCAACCGGCCGCCGACCGCCGGACAGCACCCGACGCAGCCACGGAACCGGACGGTCGTCAGACAGAATCTCTACCAACCGTCTGGTAGACACTCGGGTGGCGTGCGGGCTACCATCCCGGCATCGACGCGCTGGTCGTGACCGAGGAGGCCGTGCAGTGGAGTTCGCCTTCAGCCCGGAAGAGGAACGGTGGCGGCAGGAGGTCCGCGACTTCCTCGACGCCGAACTGCCGCCCGACAAGGCGTTCAACCACGAGTTCGTCGAGGACGACGAGCTGTGGGAGTTCGCCCGCGAGTTCACCCGCCGGGTCGGCCGCAAGGGCTGGATCGGGCTCACCTGGCCGACGGAGTACGGCGGGCTCGGCCGCCCGCTGACCGAGCGGCTGATCATGGCGGAGGAGTTCGCGCTGCGCGACGCCCCGTTCGTCAACATGATCGGCTACGGGCTGGCGGCCGGGACGCTGCTGGTCGGCGGCACCGAGGAGCAGAAGCGCCGGTTCCTCCCGGAGATCGCGAGGTTCGAGGAGTTCTGGGCGGAGGGGCTGACCGAGCCGGGCTCGGGCTCCGACCTCGCGTCCCTCACCACCCGCGCCGTCCGGGACGGCGGCGACTGGCTGATCAGCGGCCAGAAGACCTACACCACCTGGGGCCACCGCGCCGACGTCATGTACCTGGCCGCCCGCACCGACCCGGACGCGCCCCGCCACCGCGGCATCAGCATCTTCCGCCTCGACCTGACGCTGCCGGGCGTGTCGTTCTCCCGGCTCGACAACCTCGGCGGCGGCCGCCAGAACCACACCTACCTCGACAACGTGCGCGTGCCGGGCGACATGCTGATCGGCGAGGTCGGCAAGGGCTGGTCGTACATCATGAACGCCTTCTACGCGGCGGGCGGCGTGTCCGCGCGGCACGCCGAGCTGCAGCGGATGCTCGGCGCCGTCCTCGACCACTGCAAGACGACCGTCCGGGGCGGGCGGCCGCTGGTCGAGGACCCGGGCGTCCGGTCCAGGCTCGCGGAGCTGGCCCTGATGGCGGAGACCGAGCGGCTGCTCGCCTACGAGTCGCTCGGCGACGCCCTGAACGGGCGGACGCCCGCGTTCGCGGGGGCGCTCGGGCACGTCGTCCACAAGGAGCACCAGCCGCGGTTCGCCCAGCTCATCGGGCAGATCGTCGGGCCGCTCGGGCAGTTGCGGGCCGGCAGCCGCTGGGCGGCGCTCGGCGGCGACGCCGAGGCGTGGTACCGCGCCTCGTACGCCAACCACGCGGGCGGCACCTCGCAGGTCAAGCGGATGGTGCTCGCCACCCGCGGCCTCGGCCTCCCGCGCTGACATGCCGCGCTGACATCCCCGCGGACATCCCCGTTCCGCCGTCCCCCCGCCGACCCCGCCCGCCGACCCGGCGGTTCCGACAGGAGGATCACGCATGGACGTCGCACCGGAGGACCGGCAGGCCGAACTGGCCGAGGTCGCCCGCCGGCTGTTCGCCGCACGCTGCCCGACGCACGTCGTCCGGGACCTGGAGGGCTCGCCGGACGGCCACTCCCCCGACCTGTGGCGGGAGATGGCGCGGCTCGGCTGGCTGGGCCTCGGCCAGCCCGGCACCGGCTCGGGGATCGCCGACCTGGTCGCCCTGTACACCGAGATGGGACGCGCGCTCGTGCCGAGCCCGCACCTGCCGTCCGCCGTCGTCGCCGCGCAGGCGCTGGTCGCGGCGGGCGGGCGGGACGCCCTCGTCGCCGAGATGGCCGCCGGGGAGGCGATCGTCGTCCCGGCGCTGGCGGAGGAGTCGGGCGAGTACGACCCGGACGCGCTCACCGTCCGCGCCGACCCGGCGGGCGGCGGGCACCGGCTCAGCGGGACGAAGCTGCTCGTCCCGTTCGCGCACGTCGCGGCGCGGCTGCTCGTCGCGGCCCGCGCGCCGGAGGGCGTGACGCTGTTCCTCGTCGACCCGGCGGACTGCGCGGTCGAGCGGCTGCCCAACATCGCGGGCCACCCGCTGTTCGCCGTCACCCTCGACGGCGTGACGGCGCCCGCGGACGCGCTGGTCGGCGCGCCCGGCGCGGGCCACGACCTGCTCGGCCCCGCGCTCGACCGGGCGGCCGTGCTGCGCTGCGCCGAGATCGCGGGGGCGGGCGAGGCGCTGCTGGAGATGACCGTCCGGTACGCGAAGGAGCGCGAGCAGTTCGGGCAGGCGATCGGGCGGTTCCAGGCCGTCCAGTACCTGTGCAGCGACATCGCGATCGACGGGCACCTCACCGCGCTGCTCGCCCGGCAGGCGGCGTGGGCGCTCGACCAGGGCGGGGCGGCGCGCCGCGAGGTGGCCGCCGCGAAGGCGTACGGGGGACGCGCCGCGCAGCGCATCGTGCACTGCGCGCACGAGGTGTACGCGGGGATGGCGTTCATGCTGGAGTCCGACGTCCAGCTGTTCACCCGCCGCGCGAAGCACTGGGAGTACGACCTCGGCGGACAGGCCCGCCACGAGGACGAGCTTGTGACCGCGCTTCAGGAAGCCTGAGCGGCGAGAAGGAGACGTCATGCGCGTCAGAAACCCCGGAGCCCGGCACGTCCTGGCCCTCGTCTCCCTCTGCGGCCTCGCGGCGGCCGGCTGCGGCCACCTCGGCGGCGGCGGAGGATCGGACGACACGATCGACATCGGCGCCCTCGTCTACCAGACGGGCCCGCTGGCCCAGAAGGGCGCGACGAACAACCTGACGATGGCGGCCGACGACATCAACGCCGCGGGCGGCGTCGACGGCCGCAAGATCAAGATCAAGTTCTACGACATCGGCGGCCTCACCCCGCAGCAGGGCCGCACGGCCGCGCAGCGGGCGCTCGCCGACAAGCCGGACGCGCTGATCGGCCCGTCGGTGTCCGCGCAGACCAACGCCTTCCTCGGGCTGCTGCCGAAGGCCGAGGTGCCGCTGATCAACGCCTCGGCGCAGCGGGAGAGCGACCCGGGCCAGCCGCAGGGCAACCCGTGGACGTTCCGCATCTACCACCGGGTCGACCGGATGGCGGAGGCGATCTCCCGCGTGATGGCCGAGCAGCTCAAGGCGAAGAACGTGGTCGTCACGCACTCGACCGACGACACGAGCACGCACGTCAAGGACGACGTCGTCAAGGACCTCAAGGCCAAGCAGATCAAGGTCATGAAGGTCGCCTCCTACACCCCGGAGGCGACGGACCTGACGAACGCGGCGCTGGCCACGCGCGGCGCGGACGCGGTCGTCGCGCTCGGCTACCCGCAGCCGCTCGGCCTGATGGTCAAGCAGATGCGGGCCAACGGGATCAAGTCCCCGATCGTGTTCGACCCGGGCGCCGAGGCGGGCGTGAAGCTGCTGTCCCCGAGCGACCTCACGAACACGAGCATGGTCGCGGCGTGCCGTCCGCAGGCGACGCAGGGGCAGGACCCGGTCGCCAAGAAGTTCATGGACGCCTACACCAGCAAGTACCCCGGCTCGTACGTCAACGGCTACTACTACGAGGCCGTGCAGCTCATCGCCCAGGGCATGCGGAACTCGAAGGGCGAGGGCGGCGCCAAGCTCCGCGAGGGCCTCGCCGCGATCAAGGGGTTCAAGGGCATCTGCGGGGAGTCGTCCGCCGACCCCGACCAGAACTTCATCCACGACTACAAGGTCGTGAAGCTGGACGGCGGCAAGGAGACCCTCGGCGGGATCGTCTCCGGCCTGACCGGGGCCTACTGAGGCGGGCGGCGCGATGGACAGGTTCATTGCACTGCTGTTCGCCGGGTTCTCGACAGGCGCGGTGTACGCCCTGGTCGCGTCGGGGATCGTGCTCGTCCACAAGGCGAGCGGCGCGGTCAACTTCGCGCAGGGCGACCTGCTGACCCTCGGCGCGTTCGTGTACCTGGCGTTCACCGGCGCGATGCCGCCGATGGCGGCGGTCGGGCTGACGATCGTCGTGCTGTTCGTGGCGGGCGGGGCGATCGAGCGGATCGTCTTCGTCCCGCTGCGGGACCAGCCGAGACTCACGGTCGCGGTCGCGACGTTCGGGATCGCGCTGGCGATCCAGGCGGGGCTGACCGTGTGGCAGGGGTCGGACCCGCAGTCGGTGCCGTCCGCCTTCGGGCACGGGTCGGTGGACGTCTTCGGCACGCCGCTGCCCGTCCTGTCGCTCTGGACGATCCTCATCACCGCGATCGTGTTCGCCGGGATGTACGCGCTGTTCCAGTTCACCCAGCTCGGGCGGATGGTGCGGGCGCTCGCCGCCGACCGCGAGGTCGCCGTCCTCTACGGAGTCCCGGCGAGCGGGCTGAACTTCCTCACGTTCGGGCTGTCCGGCGCGCTCGCCGCGCTCGGCGGGGTGCTGCTCGGCCCGTCGATCGCGATCAGCCCGATGATGGGCTTCAGCATCGTGCTGTTCGTCTTCGCGGCCGTCACCATCGGCGGCTTCGACAGCATGGGCGGGGTGGCCGCGTCGGCCGTGGTGCTCGGGGTGGCGCAGCAACTGCTCACCGGCTACGTCTCCAGCGCGTACACGAACGCCTACCCGTTCCTCGTCATGCTCGCCCTGCTGCTGGTCAGGCCGACGGGGCTGGCCCGCCCGATCGCCGCCGAGCGGTTCTGACCGGACGAATGGAAGGGGAATCGCGATGACGGCGACACGCGCCTCGACAGGGGCACGCGCCAACACGGCGCTCGGCTCCGGGCTCATCTGCTATCTCGTCGTCGGCTACGTGATCGCCGCGGGCGGCGACGGCTACCTGCTGACGGTGGCCTCGCTCGCGGCGGTGAACGTGGTGCTGGCGGTCGGGTTCAGCATCGTCTACGCGCAAAGCGGGCAGTTCAGCTTCGCCACGGCGGGCCTCGCGGCGGCGGGCGCCTTCGGCTACGCCTGGTTCGCCAAGCACATGCCCGCGGAGATCGCCATGGTCGTGGCGGTCGCGGCGACGACCGTCCTCGGGCTGGCGATCCGGCTCGCGACGATCCGGCTCAGCCGGCTGTACTTCGCGATCGCGTCGGTCGCGGTCGGCGGGCTGATCACGATCGTGCTGGTCAACTGGGAGTCGCTGTCCGGCGGGGCGTCCGGGGTCGGGCCGGTCCCGGCCGTGACGTTCGGGCTGGTGGACGGCGACGAGCTCGCGGGCGTCTTCCTGGTCGCCTGGCTGCTGTCGGCGGCGGGGGTGGCCGCGGGCTCGCTGCTGTACCGGTCGGCCTGGGCCCGCGACCTGCTCGTGGTGAAGGACCTGCGGCACATCGGGCAGAACGACGGGCTGCCGATCCGGCGGCTGGAGCTGGAGGCGTACGCCGTCCACGCGGCGTTCACCGGGCTCGCCGGGGTGATGCTGGCGAGCACCGGCACGTTCATCTCCATCGCCTCGTTCGACATCTCCATGGCGCTGCAGGTCCTGATCATGGTGGTGCTCGGCGGGTCGGGCCGGGTGCTCGGCCCGGTCATCGGCGCCGCCGTCGTCACCCCGCTGCCGGAGATCCTGCACGGGGCGGGCAAATGGTCGGGGATGGTCTACGGGATCACGCTGCTGATCGTCCTCGTGGCGCTGCCGGACGGCGTGCTCGGCCTCTGGGACCGGTTCCGCGCGTGGGCCCGCGCCCGGCTCGTCAGACCCGGGACGGTCCGGGTGGAAGGAGGCAGCCCGTGAACGCGCCGGACGTGAACGCGCTGGAGGTCAAGGACGTCAAGGTGCACTTCGGCGGCGTCTACGCGCTCAAGGGCGTGTCGCTGACGGTGCCGTCCGGGATGTGCGTGGGGCTGACCGGCCCCAACGGTTCGGGCAAGTCGACGCTGGTCAACGCGGTGACCGGGGTCGTGGACGCGGAGGGCGAGGTCCGCGCGCAGGGCACCGCGCTCCAGCTCTCCAGGCCGGGCCGCGCCGCCCGGCTCGGGCTGCGCCGCACGTACCAGACGCCGCGCGTCCACCCGAAGCTCACCGGGATCGAGAACGTCTGCACCGGGCACCGGCTGATGGCGGGGCGCAGCGCGGGCGCCGCCATGTTCCGGCGGATGCGGGCGGGCACCGCCGAGCGGGACCGGCGGCGCGACGCCGCCGCCGCGCTCGACCGGGTCGGCGGCTCCGCGGCCGCCGACGTCACCGGGGCGGTGATGACCTACGGGCAGCGGCGGCTAGTGGAGCTGGCGCGCGTGCTGGTGGCGCGGCCGCGGGTGCTGCTGCTGGACGAGCCGTCCGCCGGGCTGAACGACACGGAGGTCACCGCGCTCCGGACGCTGATCGCCGACCTCGCCGCCGAGGGCGTCGGGGTCCTGCTCATCGACCACCGGATCTCGCTGCTCAACGAGGTCTGCGACCGGCTGGTCGTGCTGGAGGAGGGGCTCAAGCTGCACGAGGGCGAGCCCGCCGACGTCTGGCGGCACGACCGGGTCAGGGCCGCCTACATCGGGGAGTTGAACGATGCTGGAAATTGAGCGGCTGTCGGTCCGGTACGGGCCGGTGCGCGCGGTGGAGGGGCTGAGCCTGACCGTCGCGTCGGACGCGGCCGTCGCGGTCCTCGGGCCGAACGGCGCGGGCAAGACCTCGACGCTGCGCGCGGTGTCGGGGCTCGTCGCGCACGGCGGCAGCGTCCGGCTGGACGGCGCGGAGCTGTCGCAGCGGTCGCCGCGCCGGATCGCGAGGGCGGGCGTCGTCCACGTGCCGGAGGGGCGGCGGGTGTTCGGCAGCCTCAGCGTCGAGGAGAACCTGCGGGTCGCGACCGTGGCGGGCCGGGGCCGGCCCGCGCGGTTCTCCATCGGCGACGTGTACGACCTGCTGCCCGCGCTCGCGGCGATGCGCGGGCGCGGCGCGTGGGCGCTGTCCGGCGGCGAGCAGCAGATGCTCGCGATCGGCCGCGCCCTCGTCGCCTCGCCCGGCGTCCTGCTGCTGGACGAGCCGTCCCTCGGCCTCGCGCCGTCGGTCGCCGACCGGATCTACGACACGTTCCGCCGGCTGAAGGGCGCGGTGGGGCTGCTGATCGTGGAGCAGGTCGCGTCCCGGGTGCTCGGGATCGCCGACACGGTCGTCGTGATGCGGGAGGGGCGTCCGGTCGGCAGCGGACCGGCGGCGGAGTTCGCCGACCCGCACCGGCTCGCCCGGCTGATGATCGGCGTCGGCGCGGACGACGGCGCCCCGGACCAGACGGAGGAGCAGCGTGCCGCCGACGTATGACGCGAAACGGCTGCTGGACGGCCGCACGGTGATCGTCTCCGGCGTCGGCCCGGGACTGGGCCGCCAGACGGCGCTGGCCGCCGCCGCGGCGGGCGCGTCGGTGGTCCTCGGCGGACGCTCGGCCGAGGCGGTCGGCAAGGTCGCCGCCGAGGTGGCCGCGACCGGTGCCCGGACGGCGCGGCTGCTCTGCGACGTCACCTCCGACGCCGACTGCCGCGCCCTGGTCGCGCTCGCCCGGCGCGAGTTCGGCGGGGTCGACTGCGTGGTGAACAACGCGTTCGCGTCCGCGCCGCACGGGACGACGCTGGAGAACGCCGACGTCGACCGGTGGCGGGAGACGATGGACGTCACCCTCTTCGGGTCGCTGCGGATGACCAAGGCGGCGCTGCCCGAGCTGCGCCGCAGCCAGGGGTCGGTCGTGTTCGTCGGCTCGCAGAGCATGCGGCGGATCAAGGCGGGCCGCGGCCCGTACGCCACGGCGAAGTCGGCGCTGGTGACGGCGGCGCAGGTGCTCGCGCGGGAGGTCGGCCCGGACGGGATCCGGGTCAACACGATCGTCCCCGGCCGGATGTGGGGCCCGTCGCTGCGCACCTACATCGACCGGCTCGCAGCCGAGCGCGGCACGAGCGCCGAGACCGAGACGCGCGGCATGGTGGCCGACAACGCGCTGCCCCGGCTGACCAGCGACGAGGAGTGCGCCCGGGTGATCGTCTTCCTGGCGTCGGACCTGTCGTACGGGATGACCGGCCAGACCGTCGACGTGAACGCGGGCGAGACGTTCCACTGAGGAGGCGACCGGATTGGACGGCGCGCGGTACATCGTGCAGACCGGGCCGGAGGCGTACGAGCTGCGGGAACGCCCGCTGCCGGGGATCGGCGCGGACGACGCGCTGCTCGCGGTGGAGGCGTGCGGGATCTGCGGCACCGACATCGAGGTGTTCGAGGGGCGGTCCGCCGCGCGGCTCCCGCTGGTGCCGGGCCACGAGCCGGTCGGCCGCGTCGTCGCGATCGGCGCGGCGGCGCGGGCGCGGTGGCGGCTGGCGGAGGGCGACCGGGTGGCGGTCCACTCCACCCTGACCTGCGGGCGCTGCCGGACGTGCCGCGCCGGGCTGCGCGGCTGCACGGCGCCGGAGTTCGCCGACGGCACCATCTACGGGTTCCGGAGCCCGGACGTCGGGCCCGGCCTGTGGGGCGGGTTCGCGACGCACCTGTACCTGGCGCCGGAGGCGATCCTCGTCCCGGTGTCCGGGTCGGTGAGCGTGGCGGCGGCGTCGCTGTTCAACGTGCTGGCCAACGGCGTCGACTGGGCGCTCGACCTCGGCGGCGCGCGGTACGGGACGTCCGTCGCGATCCTCGGCCCCGGGCCGCGCGGGCTGGCGTCGGTGATCGCGGCGAGCGCGGCGGGCGCCGGGCCGATCGCGGTGACCGGGCTGGCCGCCGACCGCGAGCGGCTCGACCTGGCGCTGGAGCTCGGCGCCGACCACGCGATCGACGTGACGGACGAGTCCGCGGCCGAGGCCGTCCCGCGCGTGCTCGGGGAGGCGCCCGACATCGTCATCGACACCACGCCGGGGTCGCTCGCGTCCGTGACCGACGCGGTCCGGATGGCGGGGCGCAAGGGCACGGTCGTCCTCGCCGGGCTGAAGGGCGCGGACGGCCTCGCGCCGTTCCCCGTCGACCTCGCCTGCGCCAAGAGCCTGACGGTGAAGGGCGCGGTGTCGCGGTCGCTGCGCTCGATGGAGCAGGCGGTCGCGCTGATCGAGTCCGGGCGGTGGCCGCTGGAGAGGTTCGCGAGCCACGCCTACCCACTGGAGCGCGCGGAGGACGCCCTCCGCGCCCTGATGTCGGACGAGAAACCCGTACACGCGAGAATCGAGCCTTCAGCATGAGCGAAGCGAACCGGGGGTCGTGGGGGGTCGTCCCCCCACATGAGACACGCATGAGCCTTCACCCGGTAGTGGAAACGCGTTCGCACGAAGTCACGGTCCGGCGGCTGACGGACGTGACCGTCCTCGCCGAGGGGCTGGAGTTCCCCGAGGGGCCGGTGGCGCTCGGCGACGGGAGCGTGCTCGTCACCGAGATCGCGGGCGGGCGGCTGACCCGCGTCCGCCCGGACGGGACGAAGGACGTCGCGGCCGTCACCGGCGGCGGCCCCAACGGCGCGGCGATCGGCCCGGACGGCCTCGTCTACGTGTGCAACAACGGCGGGAAATGGCCGGACGTGTGGCAGGGCGGCCGGATGGAGCGCGTCGACCTGGACAGGGGCACTACCGAGATCCTGTTCACCCAGTGCGACGGGCGTCCGCTGTCCGGCCCGAACGACATCGTGTTCGACGCGGAGGGCGGCTACTGGTTCACCGACACCGGCAAGATCCAGGGCCGCCGCCGCGACCTCGGCTCGCTGTTCTACGTGACGCCGGACGGCGAGATCCAGGAGGCGATCCATCCGGCGGAGACGCCCAACGGGGTCGGGCTGTCGCCGGGCGACGGGCGGCTGTACTACGCCGAGACCGCGACGGCCCGGCTCATCGGCCGCGACCTCACCGCGCCGGGCACGCTGGACGACGCGCCGCCGCGCGACCCGTCCACCCTCACGGGCCAGCTCCCCGGGCTCGCCTACTTCGACTCGCTCGCGCTGGACGCGGCGGGCAACGTCTGCGTCGGCACGCTGATCCAGGGCGGCGTCACGGTCATCTCCCCGGACGGCGCGCGGATCACCAAGTACCTCCTCCCGGACGAGCTGGCCGACCGGATGGTCACCAACATCTGCTTCGGGGGCCCGGACATGTCGACCGCGTACCTGACGCTGGCCGAGCACGGGCGGCTCGTCTCGTGCCCGTGGCCGGAGCCGGGCCTGCCGCTGCACTTCCAGCAGGGCGTGCGATGAGCCGCGCGGTGCGGGTGGCGCCGTTCACGATCGACGTCCCGCAGGCCGTGCTGGACGACCTGCGCCACCGCCTCGACCGAGCCCGCCCGGCCGACGAGGTCGCGGACGCGGGCTGGGACTACGGCACGAGCGGCCGCTACCTCGCCGAACTGGTCGAGCACTGGCGCGCGCGCTTCGACTGGCGGGCGGCCGAGAAGCGGCTGAACGCGCACGCCAACCTGCGCGCCGAGGTGGACGGCCTCGGCGTCCACGTCGTCGCCGAGCGCGGGACGGGCCCGGACCCGCTGCCGATCGTCCTCGTCCACGGCTGGCCGAGCGGCTACCTGGAGATGACGCGGCTGATCCCGCTGCTCGCCGACCCGGCCGCGCACGGCGCGGACCCGGCGGACGCGTTCGACGTCGTCGTCCCGTCGCTGCCCGGGTTCGGCTTCTCCGACCCGCCCACGGAACGCGGCTTCGGGTACGCGCGGATGGCGGAGACCCTCGCCCGCGTCGTCGCGGACGGCCTCGGCCACCGGCGCTACGGCCTGCACGTCACGGGGCTCGGCGCGTACGTCGGCGGGCGGATGGCGTTCGCCGACCCCGGGTCCGTGGTCGGCCTGCACACGCACGACCCGGTGCTGCTGCCGCCCGTGTCGTTCGACCCGCCGTTCCGTCCGGCGTCGGCGGCGGAGGCGCGGTTCCTCGAACGGTCGCGGGCGTGGGGCGCGGCGGAGGGCGCGTACGGCGTCCTGCACCGGACGAAGCCGTCCAGCCTGGCGCACGCGCTGAACGACTCGCCGATGGGCCTGCTGTCCTGGCTCCTCGACAAGCACCGCGCGTGGAGCGACTGCGGCGGCGACCTCGAACGCCGGTACGCCAAGGACGACCTGCTCACCGGCGCGACCCTGTACTGGGCGACCGGGAGCATCGGCTCGTCGATCCGGGTGTACTACGAGCGGGTGCACGCCGACCCGCCGATCGCGCCGGGCAGCCGCCTGCCGGTGCCGACGGGCGTCGCGATGCCGCCGGAGCTGCCGGGCAGCCCGCCGCGCCAGGCGCCCCGCGAGATGGTCGAGCGGACGCACGACGTCCGGCACTGGGCGGAGCTTCCGGCGGGCGGGCACTTCGCGTCGTGGGAGGAGCCGGAGGCGGTCGCCGCCAGCATCCGCGCGTTCTTCCGTCCGCTGCGCTGACCCCGCCCCGCTGACCCCGGGCGGGGTCAGCGGAGCCGGGCGTCGATCTCCACGCCGAGCCGGGCGGCGAGCGCGGCGAGGTCGGCGCGGACCGGGTCCGCGACCGGCACGCCGTGCTCCCGGCGCTCCCGCTCGCGCTCGGTCTCCTTCTCGCCGGGCAGCCACACGCGGTCCACGCCGGGACGGCGCGGCGCGGTGCGGATCTCCGCGCCGATCCGGTCGACGCGGCGCGCGTACCCGTCGGGGTCGGTGAACGCGCCGACGTCGATCGCGCCCAGCAGCGCGGTGTTGCCGCCGGGCTCGTGCGGGCGGTGGCCGGTCAGCTCGGCGTCCGACAGCCATCCGGCGAGGACGCCGGTCAGCAGCGTGACGCAGAGCGCGAGGCCGTACCCCTTGTACCCGGCGACGGGCAGCAGCGTCCCGCCGTCGAGGACCGCCGCCGGGTCGGTGGTCGGCCGCCCGTCGCCGTCGAGGAACGCGTCCTCGGGGAGGGGCTCGCCGCGCTGCGCGGCGACGAGGACGCGCCCCCACGTCGACACGCTCATCGCCGAGTCGTACACCACGGGCGGGTCGCCGGGGAACGCGAACGACAGCGGGTTGTTGCCGACCATCGGCACCGCCGCCCCGGTCGGCGCGATCAGCGCGAGCACGTTGGTCGCGGCGAGGCCGATCATGCCCTGCTCGGCGGCCGTCAGGCTGTAGTCGGCGGCGGCGCCGAAATGGTTGATGTCGCGGACGACGACCAGGCCCGCGCCGGACGCCGCCGCCTTCCCCATCGCCAGGTCCATCGCGGCGGACGCGGCGACCGCGCCGAGCCCGTTCCCGCCGTCGAGCAGCGCCGTCGCCGGATGGTCCCGGACGACCGTGATCTCGGGGTCTGCTTCGATCCCGCCCGCCTCGATCCGCTCCACGTACGAGCGGAGCCGGATGAGCCCGTGCGTCTCGACGCCGCGCAGGTCGGCGGTGACGAGGTTGCGCGCCACCCGCGCCGCGCCCGCCGCCGGGACGCCGACGCGCTCCAGGATGCGCGCGGCGGCGTCGGCCAGCACCTCGGCCGGGAGCGTGTTGGAGGCGATCGTCATGCTGTCTCCCGGCAGGTGTTCCGAAGCGTGCCAATGCCCTCGATCTCCACCTCCACGACGTCGCCGTCGCGGAGGAGGCGGGGCGGGGTGCTCGCCATGCCGACGCCGGGCGGCGTCCCGGTCGCGATGACGTCGCCGGGCAGGAGCGTGAACGCCCGGCTGAGCCGCGCGATCAGTTCCCGGACGGAGAAGATCATGTCGGCGGTGCTCGCGTCCTGCCGGAGCTCCCCGGAGACCCGGCAGCGGACGGCGAGGTCCTGCGGGTCGGGGACCTCGTCGGCGGTGACGAGCCACGGGCCCATCGGGCAGAAGGTGTCCAGCGACTTCGCGCGGACCCACTGGCCGTCGTCGCGCTGCAGGTCGCGCGCCGACACGTCGTTCAGGCAGGTGTAGCCGAGGACGTGGCCGAGCGCGTCCCGTTCGGAGACGTGCCGCGCCGGTGCGCCGATGACGACGGCGAGCTCCGCCTCGTAGTCGACCTGCGCGGCGACCGCCGGGTCCCATTCGACGGTCTCGCCGTGCCCGCGCAGCGCGCTCGGGAACTTGGCGAACACGACGGGCTCCTTGGGGACGTCCAGCCCGCCCTCGGCCGCGTGCTCGGCGTAGTTGAGCCCGATCGCCACGATCTTGCCGGGCGCCCGGACCGGCGGCAGGAACGCCAGCCCGGCGGGGTCGGCCTCCGGCAGGTGCGGCGCGGCGGCGGCGAGCGCGGCGAGCTCGTCCGGCGTGACCGGCGCGGTCGGCAGCCGCGACCCCGCGGGGACGACGCGGACGGCCCCGCCCGCGGCGGCTCCGGCGATCGCGAGCGTGTCGGCGCCGTTCCGGCGTACTCGGGCGAGCCTCATCGTCTCTCCAGGATCCGGGGGCGAGGGCCCTTTCACGATCCCATCCCGCTCCCCGCGAGTCAACCAAACGACTGGTAGATGATACGGCCGGAGGCGGTGAGCCGGACGGCGTCCGCGCCGGGTTCGGCGAGCGTCGCGTCCAGGCCGTGCCGGAGCAGGACGAGGTCGGCGGGACCGCCCGGCCGCAGCCGCCGGGGCGGGCCGCCCGGGTCGTCCGGCGGGGCGAGGCAGGCGTCGAGGGCCGCGCGCGGCGGCAGCCGTTCGGCCGGGTTCAGGACGCGGCCGTCCGGCGTCTCGCGCCGGACGGCGGCGGCGATCACCGCCCACGGGTCGAGCGGGCCGTACGGCGCGTCGGACGACAGCGCGACCGGGATCCCCGCCGCCGCGAGCGACCGGCACCGGTACAGGTCGGGACGGTCCTCGGCCGGGACGTCGCGCGCGTAGTCGTCCCCGCGGTCGGCGAGGAAGCCTGGCTGGGTGACGACGGCCGCGCCGAGCGCCGCGATCTCGCCGGTCAGCTCGGGCGGGACGAGCGCGGCGTGCTCGATCCGGTCGCCGGGGACGGGCCCGGCCGCGCGCAGCGCCGCCAGCAGCAGCACGAGCGCCTCGCGGGTGACCGCGTGCACGGCGACCGGGCGTCCGGCCGCGTGCGCCGCCCGGATCCGCTCGGTGAGGTCGTCGAACGCCGGGAGCCCGGAGTCGGCGAGGACGATCTTCCAGGGGCCCGGCGTCCAGCGGCCCTCGCCGTCGGACGCGCCGAGCGGCGCGCCGAGCAGGTGGACGCGCTGCGGGAGCGTCCCGTCCCGGCGCGCCGCGGCGATCGACGCGAGCGCCTCCGCGCTCAGCTCGGGCGTCGCGTCGGTCACGGCGGTGACGCCGAGGCGGGCGAGCTCCCGGCCGACGCCGGCCAGGTCCGGCGGCGCGGCGGACGGCAGGCGGGAGCGCAGCCAGGCGTCGGCGCGCCAGATCCGTCCCGTGGGGGCTCCGGCGGCGTCGCGCTCGATGCCGGGGTGGTCGGCCTCGTCCAGCCGGACGGCCCGCGCGGCGCGCGTGTTCAGCATCCACATCGCGCCGCTACGGTGCTGCACCCGCACCGGCCGCCGCGCGTCGAGCGCGTCGAGCGCGGCGCTGGTGAGGTCGCCCGCGACGGACTCGTGGTAGCCGGTGCCGCGGACCCAGCCGTGCCGGTCGGGGACGGCGGCGGCGAGCGCGGCGGCCAGCCCCGCCCGGTCCGCGACGTCCGGCGGGCCGCAGCGCGCCGAGCGCCGCGCCGCCGCCAGCGCGTGCAGGTGCAGGTGGTGGTCGACGAGGCCGGGCAGCAGCGCGCCGCCGCCGCACTCGACGACCTCCTCCCCCGCCTCGCGGGGGACGGACGGGGCGATGTCGGCGACCCGGCCGTCCCGGACGCGGACATCGGCGCGGCGGCCGTCCGGCAGTTCCGCGTCGCGCAGCAGGAACCGCTCGGTCATGGCGCGGGAATCCGCAGTTCCCGCAGGACGTCGGCGGTGTCCTCGCCGACGTCGGCGGCGCGTCCGACCGGGGCACGGTGCCGGGGCGGCGCGACCGGGACGGGCCCGTCGCGCGTGTCCACGACCCAGCCGCCGCCGACCCGGCGGGCCCGCGCGGACGGCTCCGCGCCGGGGTCGAGCGTCGCGGCGACGACACCGGCCATCGAGACGTCGTGCAGCGCTCCCCCGCCCCCGGCGGGCGCGGTCAGCGCGCGGGCCGCCGCGGTGAGCCCGGTCAGCGGGTCGGCGATCGCGTCGCCCGCGAACAGCGGGACGCCGCCGGGTTCGCGGGCGACGAGCCCGGCGCCCGCCGCGACGTCGTCGCCGAAGCCCACCCGGTCCGAGTCGCGGCCCGCCGCCGTGATGGAGATCCAGGTGGTCCCGGCGGCGACGGCGGCGCGGGCGTCCAGGCCGAAGCGGGCGAGCGCCCGGGGACGCGACGCCTCGACGACGATGTCCGCGCGCTCCACCAGCGCCCGCAGCGCACGCCGCGCGGACGGCTCGTCCGGGTCGAGCACCACCGACCGGTGCCCCGCGTGGAGGAGCCGGTAGAAGCCGGGATGGCCGCGCCGGGCGCCGTCCGGGCGGGACGGGGTCTCGACCTTCACCACCCGCGCCCCGGCGAGGCCGAGCAGGTGCGCGCACAGCGGCCCCGCCCACAGCGCGCTGAAGTCCACCACCAGGAGCCCGGCGACGGGACGCGGCGGCAACTCGACCTCCGGCGCGACCGGGGTGAAGGGCGCGACGGGCCCGGCCGCCAGGCCGAGCAGTTCGGCGCGCTCCGCCAGTTCGGCTCCCGTGTGGGCGAGCAGCCACGCCTCGACGGGCGGCCACACGCCGTCGCCCTCGGGGAGTTCGGCGCCGACGAGCGCGCCGAGCAGGGACGGGTCGTCCGGACGCGCGCACGACACGGCCGCCCATCCGTCGGCGGTCGGCAGCAGGCGGCAGGCGCCGCCCGCGGAGACCGTCCCGCGCCGCTCCGCACCCGTGAACGCGGCCCGTTCGGCGAGGAGAGCGGCGCCGTCGACCGCGACACCCGTCAGCGCCGCGATCCGGGCGGACAGCTCGCGCGCCCGCGTCGCGGCCCGGCCCGGCGGGACGAGCGGCGGGCCGTCCGGCCGCCCGGTCAGCGCGACGGCCCCGCTCGCCGCCCAGTCGGCCGCCGGATCCGACACGATCATGGTGCTGTTTAGGGTAGTCAGCATGGTTGCGGTGCCGATGACCGACCCGGCCGGGCTCGCCGCGGATGGCGCGCGCCCGCCACTGCTCGACGCCTCCGGCCGTCCCGAGACCCCGCTCATGGGCGTCGACCTGCGTAAAGGGGTCGATCCCGACGCGCTCGTCGGCGCGGTCGGGCACGCCCGCGACAGCGACCGGTTGCTGATCGGGGTGGCCGACGGGCCTCTGGATCCGCCCGCGCTCGTCCTCGCCGAGGCGCTCGACCTCACCCTCTCCGAAGGCGAGGCGCAGGACGCGCGGCTCGTCCCCGTGCCCGACGCCGAGGCCGCGCTCGCGGAGGTCGACGCGGCCGTCGCGGCGCACCCCACGGCCGCGCTGGTGCTCGCGCGCCTCCTCCGCATCACCCAGGCCGTGCCGGTGCGCGCCGCCCTGGACGCCGAGTCCTTCGCCTACTCCACCCTGCTCGGCGGCGCCGAGTTCGCCCGCTGGCTCGGCGGCCGCGCCCCCCGCGCGGAGGCCCCGCCGGCCCCGGACCCGGTGCTCGTCGCCCGCGACGGCGACCGGCTCACCGTGACGCTGAACCTGCCCGCCCGCCGCAACGCGCTCGGACGGCGGCTCCGCGCCGCCCTGGTCGACGCGCTCGGCCTCGCGCTCCTGGACGACACCGTCGAGCACGTCGTGCTCGACGGCGCGGGCCCGGTGTTCTCCTCCGGCGGCGACCTCGCCGAGTTCGGCACGGCCCCGGACGCGGCGACCGCGCACCTCGTCCGGACGTCGGCGAGCCCCGGGCTGCTCGTGCACCGCCTCCGCGACCGCGTCGAGGTCCGGATGAAGGGGGCGTGCGCGGGCGCGGGCGTCGAGATCCCCGCCTTCGCCGCGCGGGTCCGGGCCGACCCGGACACGACCTTCTGGCTGCCGGAGATCGCGATGGGCCTCATCCCCGGCGCGGGCGGGACGGTCAGCCTCCCGCGCCGCGTCGGCCGGTGGCGTACCCTCCACCTGGCCCTGTCCGGGGTGCCGCTGGACGCGCCCACCGCGCTCGCCTGGGGCCTCGTCGACGAGCTCGGCTGACCGCCGCTACCTGCGGACTTCGTCGATCGTGACGGCGCGCCGCTCGCGCCGCGCGATCTCGCACGCCTCCGCCACGTAGAACGCCTCCAGGCTCTCCTCCGGCGGGCACGGGCTCGGCCCGCCGGACTCGACCATGGCGGCGAAGGCCCGCAACTCCGCCTCGTAGGCGTCGGCGAACCGCTCCTGGAACCGGGTGTGCGGCGGCCCCGCCGGGCGGAACCCGCCGCCCGCCGGGGACAGCGGCGTCCGGTCGTCGAGCCCGGCGACCACGCCGTCCAGGGAGCCGAGCACCTCCAGCCGGACGTCGTACCCGGCCGCGTTGTAGCGGGTCGCGGACACGACGGCGAGCGTGCCGTCGTCCAGCGTGAGGACGGCCGAGCCGGTGGCGACGTCCCCGGACGCGGCGAACACCGCCGAGCCCCGGTTCGCCCCGGCCGCGCTGACCTCGGCGACGTCCCGCCCGGTCACGAACCGGACGGCGTCGAAGTCGTGGACGGAGCAGTCCCGGAACAGCCCGCCCGACGTCGGGATGTACTCGTCCGGCGGCGGCGCCGGGTCGAGCGTGCACGAGCGCACCGTGTGCACCCAGCCGAGCCGCCCCGACCGGACCGCGTCGCGCGCGGCCACGTGCCCCGGGTCGAACCGCCGCTGGAAGCCCACCTGCACGGGGACCCCCGCGTGCCGCACCGCCGCCAGCGTCCGGACCGTGCCGTCCAGGTCGGCGGCGACGGGCTTCTCCACGAACACGGGCAGGCCCGCGTCCACCGCCCGGATCACGAGGTCCGCGTGCGCGGCGGTCGGCGTCGCGACGACGAGGCCGTCCAGCCCGGCGGTGAACAGCGCGTCCACGGTGTCCGCCGCGACCGCGCCGAGCTTGGCCGCCACCTCCCGGGCGCGTCCCGGGTCGGCGTCGGCGACGACGACCTCCTCGACCCCGGCGAGGCCGCGCAGCGTCTCCGCGTGCCCCGCGCCGATCCGGCCCACTCCGGCCAGCCCGATCCTCATCCGTTCCCCGATTCCTCTGTCGTTCGTAGCCGGCGGCCCGCCGGGCCGGGGATCGCCCGGCCCGGCGGGTCGGCTCAGCCGGAGAGCCGGACGGCGCTGCTCGCCGTCCCGCCCTTCGCCGCCTCGAAGGCGACGGTCAGGGTGCCGCTCGCACCGGGCACGGTGACGTTCACCGTGCCGGCGCCGCGGATCTTGATCTCCTTCGTGCCGAGGACCTTCCCGTCCCACACATGTACGTGCGCGGTGCCCGCTCCGGTCGAACTCAGTCGGACCTTCGTCGACCCGCCGGAGACCACCGGCTTACCGACGATCCACGCCGAGTCCGAGCGCGGCGCCGCCGGGCCCGCGGCCAGCGGGATCCCGGTCCGCACCGCCTGGATGATCGACTCGGGCGAGTTCACCGAGTCGGTCGCGTCGGTCGGCATGACCGGCGCCGGCGGCGTGGTCGGCATCCCGGCCGGCGGGACGTGGCCCGGCAGGGACACCTGGCCCCACCGGTACGGGTCGCCCTGCACCCCGCCCCAGGTGGACCAGCCGATGCGCGTCTGGCCGGTCTTGTCCTGGGTGTCGGAGTCGTACACGAAGATGTTCAGGCCCATCCGCGCCGGGTCGACGGCGGTCGGCAGCGCCTTGAACGGGATCTTCGCCTCGATCACGTACCCGTCGTAGGGGTCGTTGACCGTCGAGGCGACCCGCATTCCGGGCGCGGTCTGCTCGCCCGGGCCCTGGTTGGCGTCCGCGTCACGCTGGAAGCAGGGCTTCCCGTCCGACATCTTCGGGAAGATGCCGGTCTTGAACGTGGTGGACGTGTTCTCCGAGTCGCCCCGCGGGTCGATCGCGATCTCGACGGAGTCGGTGCGCCAGTGGCGCTTGCAGTCGTCCGCGCCGAGCGTCGTGCCCGCCTTGTCGTCGCGGACCTTGACGAGGACGTTGAGCGCGTCGTCGGTCCAGGTCACCTTGCCGGTGGCCGAGCAGTCGTCCGCGGACGCGCACGCCTCGCCCTCCCAGACCCGAGACAGGTTCAGCTCCGGACCCGGGTACTCGCCCGGCGACTCCTTGCCGTCCAGCGTCGGCGCGGCGGCCGCCTTCGGCAGCTCCGCCTTCGGGACGAGCTCCAGCGCCCCCTTCTGCACGTCGGCCGCGCCCGCGGACGACGTCGTCGTGATCGTCAGGTCGTAGTCGCCGCCCGTGCCGCCCTGGTTGGACGTCGGCAGGGAGGCGTCGGTGTTGGTGACGGTGAAGTCGACCGACCCCGCCTTGCCCGCGTCGAGCGTGTACGGCTTGGACGCCGCGTCCGCCGAGAACCCCTGCGGGAGGTCGAGCCTGACCGTGCCCGACTGCGCGGACGCGGTGGTGTTCGCCACGTCGATCCGCACCTTGCGGGACGCGCCGGACGCCAGCGTCAGCACCCGCTTCACCTGCCCGGTGAGCGCGGGGACGCCGACCTTGCCCGCCCAGGTGTCGAAGTCCGACACGCGCGGCAGCGGCTCCAGCACCCCGGTCACGGCGGGCCGCACCTCGACCGACGTCGCCGCCTGGCCCTTGGCCGTGCCGCCGGTCAGCGTCGCCGAGATCTGCGCGCGGCCGGCCTTCGCGCCCGCCGGAGGCGTCACGGTGAACGTCGCCGTGCGCTCAGCGGACCCGAGTTTGCCCAGGTCACCGCTCCCTGTAACGTTCCAACCCGAGGGCACCGAAAGGGCCGCCTTCGCGCCCTTCAGCTGCTCCGGGGAGCTCGCCTTGGCGGTCACCTTGAACGCGCGCCCGCCGGTCACCCCGAACGAGTCCGTCGCCAGCTCGAACCGCGTGCCGAGCGGCAGCCCGCCCTGCCCCGGCTGCAGCGCCCCCTCCAGCATCGCCGCCGGGCCGGTGTTGCCGAGCGTGTACGGCACCCGGCTGTGGATCTGCATGTAGTAGTCGCAGCCGATCTTGGTCGGGTCGGACGGCGCGTCCGGGAACCCGCCCCAGCCCTGGCTGACGTACGTGCGCTGCGCCTCGCGCTCGACCTGCGCCCAGGTCTTGCCCCCGTTGCGCGCGGACGCGCGGCCGCCCCACACGCCGTAGGTGACCGAGGCCGCGTTCGACGGCGTCCCCGACGCGGCGCAGGTGGACCCGGTCGGCCCGGACGCCCCGCCCGTCTGGAACAGGCGTCCCGGAGCCCAGGTCCGCAGCCCCTCCTGGCGGAGCTGCGCCGGGTACGCCGAGGCGCTGCCCGCGGCGAAGTACGCCTCCGTCGCCAGCCGCGCGGCCATCTGGTGGTTGCCGTGCTGGCCGGGCAGCGGCGCGGGCACCATGGTGACGATCACCTTGGGCCGCGTCTCCCGGACGAGCCGGACGACCTTCTCCAGCGTCTTGTCGTGGTCCCACGTCTCCGCGGTGAGCGGGGTGCTCACCGTGTAGTAGAAGTCGACCTTGTCCAGGTAGTGGATGTCGGTGACGCCCGCCTTGCCGACGGCGCGCCGCTCCTCGTCCTCCCGGAGCAGGCCGAGCGCCGGGCCCTCCTCGGTGCCGGAAGCGTTGCCGCCGCCCTCGCCGCGCGTGACGGTGAGGACGCCGACCTTCGCCTTGTCGAATTCGTTCCACTGGCCGAGCGTCGACAGCGCGCCGGCCTCGTCGTCCGGGTGCGCCCCGACGAACAGCACGTCGAGCTGCCCCTTGCCGGACGCCCCTTCGGACGGTGCGCCGCGGTCCGGAGCCGCCTGCGCGGGCGGGCCCGCGAAGGCGACTGCCGTGGCCGCGAGCGCGGCGGACAGGATTGCGGGTAGGGCGAGTCTTCGCAATTAACTCTCCTGTTCTTCCCTACTCCTTGATGGCCCCCGAGAGCATTCCTGCGATGAACTGTCGTTGCAGGAAGACATAGGCCGTCACGACGGGCGCCGCGATGATCAGCGCGCCGGCCATGAGCAGCGAGTAGTCGGTCTTGTGCGTGCCCTGGAAGAAGGACAGCCCGAGCGGCGCGGTGCGCAGCCCCTCCTCCGAGTTGATGATCACCAGCGGGAGCAGGAACTCGTTCCAGGTCCACATCGTGGTGAGCAGCAGCATCGTGAGGATGGCGGGACGGCCCACGGGCACGAGCACGCGCCACAGCGTCGTCCAGCCGTTCGCGCCGTCGATGCGGGCCGCCTCAAGCAGCGACCGCGGGACGCTCCGGAAGTACGCGCGCATCCAGAACGTGCCGAACGCGACCGACATGGCGACCTGCGGGAGGATCAGCCCCGCGTAGCTGTTGTCGAGCCCCACCGACCGCAGGTCGAAGTACAGCGGGACGACGATGGCCTCGGTCGGGATGGTCAGCCCCGCGAGGAACAGCAGGAACACGATTCCGGCGCCGCGGAACCGCATGGTGCCGAGCGCGTACCCGGCCATGATCGACAGGACGGCGGCGACCGCCACGGTGACCGCCGTGACGATGATGCTGTTGCGCATGTAGGTGCTGAAATGGCCCTCGCGCCAAGCGTCCGCGAAATTCGAGAAGTTGAGGTCGGGAAACTGCAGCGCCTGCGTCAGGACGCCGATCATGGGGAACACGGCGATGACCGCGAACACCGCCAGAATGGCGTGGTTGAAGAACCGCTCCGTCCGCCCGTTCATGCGTCCCCGCCTTTCTGGGGGGCGACCCCCAGACCCCCGAGGGGAAGGCGCCCTGATCCTCGCTTCGCTGCGGTCATGCGTCCCTGCCTTTCTGGGGGGCGACCCCCAGACCCCCGAGGGGAAGGCGCCCTGATCCTCGCTTCGCTGCGGTCATGCGTCCTTCCCTTCCACCACGCGCCGGATCCCGGCCGTCACGACGAAGGCCAGGACGGCGAGGGTGACGCCGACGGCGCAGCCGAGGCCGACCTCGCCGGTGTTGAACGTGCGGTTGTAGACCTCGTAGGCGGGGACCTTCGTCGCGTCGCCCGGCCCGCCCTCCGTGGCGTTGTAGATCAGGTCGAAGTTGCGGATCGCCATGATCGTGGTCAGCGTGAGCGCCACCGCGAGCTCGCGCCGCAGCGCCGGGAGCGTCACCGCGAAGAACTCGCGGACGGCGCCCGCACCGTCGATCCGCGCCGCCTCGTACAGCTCGCGCGGGATGCGCTGCACCCCGGCGAGGAACAGCACCATCGCGAGCCCGATCCCGACCCAGGTGCCGACGAGGCCGACCGCGGGCAGCGCGAACGTGAAGTCGCCGAGCCAGCCGCGCCGCCAGTCCGGCAGGCCGAGCGCGTGCGCCCAGCCGAGGACGGTGTTGACCGGGCCGTCCGCCGAGTACACCCAGCGCCACGCCACGGCCACCGCGACCATCGCGACGACCTGCGGCAGGAACAGCACCGTCCGGAAGAACGCGAGGCCGTGGATCTTCGACCTCGACATCACCGCCACCAGCAGGAACGCGATGCAGCACGGCAGGACGGCGTAGAACACGATGAGCACCAGCAGGTGCCCGAACGCGCCGCGCAGCACGGGGTCGGACCAGATGGCGGTGTAGTTGGAGACGCCCGCCCACGTCGCCGTCCCGAGGCCGTCCCAGTCGTACAGGGAGAACTGCGCCCCGCGCACCAGCGGCCACAGCAGGAACGCCCCGTACACGAGGAGGGCGGGCAGGACGTACAGCCAGCCGATCCTGCGTGGCTCGCCCGGAGGGCGGGACTCGACCCGCGCCTGGCGCGGCGCGGGCGCCTCGCCTCCGGACTTCCGGGTCTTGTGCCGCGCGACGGTCGTCATGTGCGGGCTCCTTGGGTATCCGTCTCGGCCTGCGCCCCGTCCCGGCCGCGCCCGTCGAGGGGGCGGCCGGGACGGACCCGCCGGTCGTTACTTCTTCTTCTGGAAGGCGTCGTAGTCGTCCTGCGCGGCCTTCATGACCTCGTCGGCCGACTTCCGCCCGGCGATCAGCTCCTGGAGCGGTCCACCGAAGGCGTCGGCGAAGGTCGGCGTGGCGTAGTCGATGTAGGGCGTGATGCCGTCGTTCTTGCTCAGCTCGCCCCACGCCGCCGTGATCTCCTTCTGCAGCGGCTGGTCCGGCTGCTTGGAGGCGGCGAGCGCGGGCAGGTTGCCGGTCTCGACGGACACGTCCATCGCCTCGGGCGAGGTGATGAAGTTGATGTAGGCGGCGGCCACGTCCGGGTTCTTCGACTTGGACGTGATCGACCAGGGCAGGCTCTCCCCGCCCATCGTCGCCGTCGGCGCCCCGGCCTGCGGCGCGGGCGGCAGCATGAAGCCGACCTTGTCCTTCATCTTGTCGGCGAGGTCGGGCGCCCACCAGGTGCCGCCGAACAGGAACACGCCGTCGCCCTTGGCGAAGTTGACGGGCGTGTCGTCCCACTTGATCGAGTTGGCGTCCTTGGTGAAGTAGCCCTTCTTGGCCCAGTCGGCCAGCCGCTGCGCGGCCTGGACGTTCGGGCCGTCCGTCCAGGAGCCGCCGCTGCCGAACACCAGGTTGCGGACGGCCTCCTTGTTGTTGACCCCGTCCTGGACGATGCCGTAGAGCTGCATCGCGGGCAGCTTCTCGACGTTGCCGAACGCGATCGGGATCTCGTTCTTGTCCTTCGCCGCGGCGAGCGCCTGCTCGAACTCGTCCCAGGTCTTCGGCGGCTGGATGCCGAGCTTCGCCAGCTTCTCCTTGTTGTAGAAGAGGCCGACGATCTCACCGTTCAGCGAGACGCCGTACAGCTTGCCCTGGCCGATCAGCTTGCCGCCGTCGGTGACGCTGTTCAGGTCCGTCAGGCCCTTCGGGTAGCGCTTCTTCCACCCGTAGGCCTGGTCGTAGGAGTCCAGCGGGAGGAGCATCCCGGCCTTGACGAACTGCGCCATCGACGCGTAGCCCTGGTTGGCCTCGACGACGTCCGGCGGGTTGCTGCCGGACAGCGCGAGCCGGAGCGTCTTCTGCAGGTCGGAGAACGACCGCGACACCCGGTTGATCTTGACGTTCGGGTACTTGGCCTGGAACCGCTTGTTCAGCTCCTCGATCTGCTTCTTCTGCCCGCCCTGGACCTCCTGGTCCCAGACGGTGAGAGTGACGTCGCCGGCCTTGGCGACGTCGGTGCTGACCGCCGCGGGCGCCTTGCTCTCGGGCTTGTCGTCGGACGAGCCCGGCGCGCACGCGGCGGCGAACGCGGTGAGGAGGGCCGCGGCCGCCGCGACCGTCCCTCGTCTCATGAATGTCGGCATATCCTGCGGCTCCCTTTGTGCTCTCTATCCCTGGGGTGGGTGGTGGTGCTGCGTGGTGTCCGGCGCCGCGCGCGGCGTCCCGGGATCAGGACGGCGACTCGACGTCGGCCCGGAGGGTCGGCTCGGCGCGGACGACGGTGTCGTCCGCCGAGTCGGGGATGAAGTCGACGACGAACGCGTAGTCGGCCAGCACCGCTTCGGGCACCTCGCCGGACTCGCCGAACGCCGCGATCTCGCCCCAGCAGGGCGCGCCGAGCGACCCGCTGCGGTGCCGGACCGACAGGCCCGCGCACAGGTTCGCGAACTTCAGCCGCTCGGCCAGCGGCAGCCCGGCGAGCGTCCCGAACAGGAACCCGGCGCCGAACACGTCGCCCGCGCCGGTCGCGTCGAGCGGCCGCACCGGCAGCGCGTCGGTCTCGGCGACCTCCCCGGTCGCGGAGTCGATCGCGATGGCGCCCGCGCCGCCCCGCTTCACGACCACGACCGGGACGCGCTCGGACAGCGCGCGGGCCGCGTCCTCCGGCGTGCCGGTGCGCGTGTAGGCCATGGCCTCCACGGCGTTCGGCAGGAAGACGTCCACGTCCGCCAGCCGGTCGAGCACCTCGCTCGACCAGGTCTCGGTCGCGTCCCAGCCGAGGTCGGCGAAGACGAGCGTCCCGGACCGGCGCATCTCCCGCGCCCAGCCGGGCACCGGCCGCTCGATGTCGACGAAGCAGGCGCGCGCGGACGGCGGCCGGGAGCCGAGCACCGCCTCCGCGCCGTCCGCGTCCGCCGCGCCCCCGCCCGCCGAGTCCGCCCCCGCGGTGGACTCGGCGCCCGGCATGGGCTTGGCGTAGGTGACCATGCTGCGGTCGGAGTCGTAGGCCAGGGACACGGTGACCGGCGTGGGCCAGCCCGTGACCTTGCGGGAGTGGCCGAGGTCGATGCCCTCCTGCTCGGCGAGCGTCCGCCACAGGTACGCGCCGAACAGGTCGTCGCCGAACGGCGCGGCGAGGCCGACGCGCAGCCCGAGCCTGCTCATCGCGACCGCGATGTTCGCGATCCCGCCGGGCGCCGAGCCGAGCCCCTCGGTGAACAGCTCCGTCCCGGGCGGCGGCAGCCCCGGCAGCCCGGTGAAGATCATGTCCATGAACACCTGGCCGCTGAGGAACACGTCCAGCTCCGGGGACGCGCCGGGGTCGCCCCCGCGGCGCAGCATGTCCCCGGCGAGGCCGCGCTCGGTGCACGGGTCGGCGAGGTCCGGCTCGGGCGGGCGCCCGGCGGCCGGGTCCCCGTTCAGGGTCTCTACTGCCATCAGGCCCTGCCTTTCTGGGAGGGGGCGCCCGGCTCGAACACGGCGGCCACGCCCGGGATGCGGTCGATGTAGCCGTCCAGCAGGCGCCGGGCGACCGGTACCGAGTCGACCAGCGGGTGCAGCGCGAACGCCTGCACGGCGGCCGTCCGCGACCCGGTCGTGGCGGCCTCGATCGTCAGCCGCTCCACGGCCTTGACCTGCTGCATCATCCCCGTCTGGTGCAGGTCCGGCTGGTCGAGGACGAGCGGGTGCACTCCGTTCGCGTCGACCGTGACCGGCACCTCGACGACCGCGTCCGCGGGCAGCGCGGCGACGGTCGACCCGTTCCGCACGTTCAGGATCATCGTCGCGGGCTCGTTGCGGCTGATCGCGGCCATCACGCTGAGCGCGACGCGGGCGTAGCCCTCCTCGGCCGGGTCGATCCCGGACTGGACGTCGAGCGGCTCGCCGGTCCGCGCGCCCTTCATCTCGGCCATGTAGCTCGCGCTGCGGGAAGCGACCGTCTCGCGCCACAGCTCCATGGCCGCGCCGCCGGACGCCGCCGCGATCCGCTCGTAGAACGCCTGCTGCTGCTTGAGCAGGAACTCGCCGCGGGTCTGCCCGGCGTCGAGGGTGGCGCGCACCGCGTCGCGGTTGAAGTAGTAGTAGTACAGGTACTCGTTGGGGATGACGCCGAGGTCGCGCAGCCAGTCGCCGCCGAAGACCACGCCCTCCTCCAGCGTCCCGAGCACGTCGTCGTCGGCGAGCAGGGCCGGGAGGACGTCGACGCCGTCGTGCAGGATCCGCCGCATCCAGCCGAGGTGGTTCAGCCCGACGTAGTCGAGCTGGACGCGGGCCGGGTCGAGCCCGAGCGCCGCCGCCACCCGCGCGCCCAGCCCGGACGGCGTGTCGCAGATGCCGAGCACCCGGTCGCCGAGCACGGCCTGCATCGCCTCGGTGATCATCCCGGCGGGGTTCGTGAAGTTGATGACGTAGGCGTCGGGCGCGAGTTCGCGCACGCGGTGCGCGATGTCGAGCATGACGGGGATGGTGCGCAGCCCGTAGGCGATGCCGCCCGGGCCGGTCGTCTCCTGGCCGAGGACGTTCAGGTCGAGCGCGACCCGCTCGTCGCACACCCGGCCGGCGAGGCCGCCGACGCGGATCGCGGAGAACACGAAGTCGGCGCCCTCCAGCGCCTTGTCGAGCACGGTGCTCGTGTGGACCCGCGGCGCCGCCTCCGCCCCGCCCGCCAGCGTCGCGAGGATGTCGGCCATCACGTCGAGCCGGCCCGCTTCGGAGTCGTGCAGCCAGACCTCCTCGATGCGCGGGGAGCCTGGGTCCTGCAGCAGGGCCTGGTACACGAACGGCACCCGGAACCCGCCACCGCCGAGAATGGCCAGCTTCATGCGATGTACACCTTCCCGCCCGCCTGCCGGCAGACATCGAGAGTCCTGGGGTCGGCGCCGGCGGTGGTGACCAGGGCGTCGACGCGCGCGAGGGAGCACACGCGCAGCGATCCGGTGCCGGGGAACTTCGCCTCCGAGGCGACCAGCACCACCCGGTCGGCAGACTCCAGCATCGCCTGCTTGACCGGCGTCTCGACCTCCATGTCGTCCATGACGTGACCGTCCGGCCGCACCCCGGTGCAGCTGAGGAACACCAGGTCGGCGCGGACCTGGCGGAGCGCCGTCGAGGTGAGGGAGCCGACGAGCGAGAGGTAGTTGCGGCGCACGACGCCGCCGAGCAGGCACAGCCGGACGGCCTCGTCGTCGCGCAGTTCGTCCAGCACGGCCAGGTTGTTGGTGATCACCGTGACCGGCCGGCCGCGCAGGTGCCTCGCGATGAGCCGGGTGCTGGTGCCGATGTCGAGCACGACGACCATCTCGTCCTCGACCAGGGCGGCGGCCCGCGCGGCGACCGCCGCCTTCTCCGCGCTGTCGTGCTCGGCCGACGCGGCGAAGGAGATCTCCGGCACGGCCGAGCGCGGCGACAGCGCCGCTCCGCCGTAGGTGCGCTGGAGCTCGCCGTTGCGGTCCAGCACGTCGAGATCGCGCCGGATCGTCGACTCGCTCACCTGAAGGGTCTCGGCCAGCTCCCTGACCGAGGCCGCCCCCTTGGTACGCAGGGACGACACGATCTGCGCACGCCTCTTGCTCGATGTCACGCACAGGACGGTAACACCTGTGCACGACTTCGGTCATCACCCGGTCAACCGTCTGCCCGAAGTCCGTCATTCACCCCGCTGACGTGCGGAAAGCCGGTCAAGGCGACCACCCGGTCAGGGTACCGTGTCAACTCCTCGGAACGTTCCAACAAACGCCGGTCCGGACACGGCCGGACCGGCGGCCGGAGCGCCGCCGGACTTTGTCAGGACATCACGTCAACTCCGCGCCCGGTCCGGGCGCGGCGGCGGCGGGAGGCCCGCGAAAAAATCTTCAGGCGCCGCGCCCGCGGCGGCGCACCGCCCGGGGCAGCGCGGTGGCCGACCGGCCGACCTTGAAGCTGACCGAGTTGCGGACGGAGTCGAGCTCGTCCCGCGCGCGGGCGAGCCGGTCCTCCGCGCGGGCCAGCCGGTCCTCGGAGTTCGCGAGGCGCTCCTTGAGCCTGCCCAACTCGTCCTTCTTCGGCCGCGCCGCCTTGCCCTTGATGCGGACGAGGTCGTGCCCGGCGACCCGCTGGACCTCGTGCCAGACGTCGTCGCGTCCGGCGAGCCAGTCGAGCAGCTCGGCCTGGACGGCGCCCGCGTCGCCCCACGTCCCGTACAGCTTCTGCGTGGTGACGCAGATCGGGCGGAGCCCGTCGTCGGCCACCGCCTCCCAGACGGCGGCGGCGACGCCGGGGGTGTGCTCGGAGCGGTAGTCGTCGCAGACGAGGAGGCCGTCCGGGGGGAGCATGACGTGCGCGGCCCGGATGTCGCCGTGCACGTGCTCGTACAGGTGGGACGCGTCCACGTGCACGAACCTGGCGCTGTCCGGTTCGACGTGGTCGAGGATCTCGGACGTCGGCCCCTGGACGATCTCCGGGAGCCGGTCGTGGAAGGCGCGGTAGTTCGCCTCGAAGGCGGTGCGGGTCAGGGTGGCGTACGACCCGTTCATCTCGGCCTGGTTCGAGTCGTCCGGTGCGTCGGAGTCGAACAGGTCGCAGACGGTGAAGGTCTCGCCGTCGCGCAGGTGGCGGCCGATGAGGATGGCGCTCTTGCCGAGGTAGGAGCCGAGCTCCACGAGGTCGCCCCGCTCGCCTCGGCGCTCCTGGCGTTCCAGGAACCAGGTGAAGAGCAGTTGGTCGACCTTGGGGAACCAGCCCCGGACGTCGTCGATTGAGGCGGGGAGGCGGGTCTGGCGGGTCTCTTCGCTGATCATGTTGGGAGGCTCCAACGTGTTCGGGGGCAGCGCGGAGCGGACCGGGCCCGCGGGGCCGGCCGTGATCCGCGCCGTGGCGGGAGAACGACGCTGCGATCCGGCGTATACCGGAGTCGTCATGATAGGCGAGGCGCGCCCGTTGGCAATTACGGGCCGTCGCCGGTCGGTCGCGGAAGGAGCTCTGGTCTCTGTGGGACGTACCAATGAGGGCGGACGGAGGACGGCGGCGCGGCGGCCCGCGGTGAGGCGCACGGTGAAGCGCGCGGTGGCGGCCGGAGCGGTCGCGGTGGCGCTGGCGGCGTTAGCGGGCGGGTGCCCGTCGGACTCGGGGGACTCCGGGGATTCGGCGGACGGCGGCGTGCGGGTGCGGCGCGGCGACGACTTCACGCTGCCCGGCTGGGTGCGCCCCTCGCCCAACTCGGGGCTCTTCTCCGAGACGGCGGCGCCCGAGTTCGGGGTCGACACCCGTTCGCTGGACGTGAGCTGGCGGCAGCTCCAGCCGGACGGCCCCGGCGAGGTCGCCACCGCCACGCCCGGCGCGGCGGAGGACATGACCTTCCAGCCGTACGCCAGGCAGCTGGCCGACCGGCGGCCGTTCTGGATGCGGATTTTCGCGAGCGGCACGAAATGGGCGCCCGACTGGGTCGCGGACGAGTGCGGGGCGGAGCGGATCGGCCCCGACTACGACGGGCAGTACCACCTGCCGCTCTGGAACGAGTGCGTATGGGGACGGCTCCTGGAGCTCTACCGGAAGGTGTTCGTCGAGCAGGGCCTGCGGGCGGACCCGCGGTTGCGGTTCGTCTATGTGCCGGGCGCGTTCACGTGGGCCGAATACGACTACGACATGATCAATGACGCGGCCGAGAAGGGGCTGACGTTCGAGGAGTACCAGGCGTGGTACCGGCATGCGTGGCGTGACCTGGTGGGCGTTTTCGGGCCGTACGCCTACAAGCTCGTGTTCACCGGCGAGGACTATCCGTGGGGCCCGTGGGGGTCGAAGACCGATCTGCTCACCAAGCAGGCGGTGGACGCGGGAATGGGCATCCGGACGGGCATCACCGAGGTCTTCAATTTCCATTTGAGCGAGGCCCCGTCCTACGGCAGCCGGATCCTGCCGGACGGGCACATGGCGGTGGACGAGTCCCTTCCCGTCCATGACGGGAGGCATGTCGCCGCCACCGAGAACGAGTGCTACAACGACTGCGACTTCAAGACGTCCGAACCCTATTACGCGGTCCGGCAGTCGAGCCTGAAGGCGTTGCAGTTGCGGATGAACTGGGTTTACGCGGTTCCGGGGCCGTCCTATATGAAGCAGTATCCGGAGCTGTGGAGATGGGTCCGGCTGAGCGTGGGGAAGACGGCGGCCGACTCGCCCGACGCGTGGGCGGCGCTCCGCGACGCCGAGGACACCTACTGGAAGAAGAAGCGGGGCCCGTTCACGGGCGCGCGCGAATGGCCGACCCGGCCGTGGGTGCGGAACCTCGAACGGTGGCTCGTCCAGCGGGACACCGGGCCGGACGGGCGGGCCCGGCGCTCCACGGCGGACGTCCACACCGGCGTCCTCGGGCCGGAGAACGGGACCGCGTACGAGGGGCTCAGCACCGACCGCGCGCACGGGCAGACGTCCCTGTACTTCGACGTCGACGACCGGTTCGCGCGCGGACTGCGCGGCCCCGCGCAGGTCAAGGTCACCTACCGGGACGCGGGCAAGGGCGCCTGGTGGATCGCCTACCAGGGCGGACGGTCGCCCGAGGTGCGCCGGACGGGCGACGGCCAGTGGAAGACCGCGACCGTGACGCTCCCCCGGCCGGTGTTCGCCAACGGCCTGAGCGGCCGGACCGACTTCCGGATCGCCACCGGCGAGGGCTCCGACCTGGACGTCCGGTTCGTCCGCGTCGTCCGGGAGCGGCCCGCCTGAGCGGGGTGCATGGCGTTTTCTGCTTCTTTCTCTACTCTTACGAGCAGAAGTGAGCATAGACTCTGCAAAAGCTGTCATCGTGCTCTTCGCCAGGAGGTTCCATGCCCGCCGACCGGACCACCAGCGAAATCGCGACGCAGCCGGAGTGCTGGCGGCGGGCGGCCGGGCTGGCGGCCGGGCTCGCCGGCCCGGCGGGCGGCGGCCCGCTCCCGGCGCGCGGCGAGCGGGTGGCGGTCGTCGGGTGCGGCACCTCGCTGTTCATGGCGCAGGCGTACGCGGCGCTGCGCGAGTCGGCCGGGCACGGCGAGACCGACGCGTTCGCCGCCTCGGAGACGCCGGCCGGCCGCCGCTACGACCGGGTGGTCGCGCTCTCCAGGTCCGGGACGACGACGGAGGTCGTCGACGTCCTCGCCCGGTTCGCCGGGACGGCCCGCACGACCGTGGTCACCGCCGTGCCGGACTCCCCCGCCGCCGAGCGCGCCGACCACGTGGTCGCGCTGGAGTTCGCGGACGAGGAGTCCGTCGTGCAGACCCGGTTCGCGACGACCCAGCTCGTCCTGCTGCGCGCCCACCTCGGCGAGGACGTGACGGCCGCGATCGCGGACGCGGAGGCCGCCGTCGCCGACCCGCTCCCCGCGGACCTGCTCGCCGCCGGGCAGTTCACCTTCCTCGGGCGCGGCTGGACGGTCGGCCTCGCGAGCGAGGCGGCGCTGAAGATGCGCGAGGCGGCCGGGTACTGGACGGAGGCGTACCCGGCCATGGAGTACCGGCACGGGCCGATCAGCGTCACCGGCCCGGGCCGCGCGGTGTGGATGCTCGGCGACCTCCCGGACGGCCTCGCCGCCCAGGTCGCGGCGACCGGCGGGCTGCTGCGCGCGGTCGCCGCCGACCCGCTGGCCGAGCTGGTCCGGGCGCAGCGGGCGGCGGTCGCGCTGGCGGCCGCCCGCGGCCTGGACCCGGACCGCCCCCGCCACCTCACCCGCTCGGTGATCCTGGACGGCGGGGCCCCCGGCGCATGATCCTCACGGTGACCCTGAACGCGGCGCTGGACGACACCTACGAGGTCCCGGACGCCCGGACCGGCGAGGTGAACCGGGTCGCGGCCGTGCACCGCAGGCCGGGCGGCAAGGGCGTCAACGTCGCGCGGATCCTGCACGGGCTCGGGCACGAGGTGGCGGCCGCCGGGCTCGCGGGCGGCACGACCGGCGCGGGGATCGAGGCGGGGCTCGCGTCCCTCGGCGTCCCGGCCGCGTTCACCCGGACGGCCGGGGAGTCGCGCCGGACGGTCACCGTCGTCGCCGCCGAGGTGACGGTGTTCAACGAGCCGGGCCCCGCGGTCACCGCCGCCGAGTGGGACGCGTTCGCCCGCGACTACGGGCGGCTGGCGCGGGACGCGGAGGTCGTCGTCCTGTCCGGGAGCCTGCCGCCGGGCGTGCCGCCGGACGCCTACGCGCGCCTCGCCCGGCTCGCGGACGCCCCGGTGATCCTGGACGCCGACGGGGAGGCGCTCCGGCTCGGGCTGGCGGGACGTCCCGAGATCGTGAAGCCGAACGCCGCCGAACTGGCCCGCGCGACCGGCGCCGCCGACCCGGCCGCCGGGATCCGCGCGCTGCGCGGCGCGGGCGCGGTCGTCGCCTCGCTCGGCGCGGACGGCGTGCTCGCCGCCACCCCGGACGGCGTGCTGCGCGCCGCGCTGGACCGCCCCGAGCCGGGCAACCCGACCGGGGCGGGCGACGCGCTCGCCGCCGGGCTCGCGGCCGGGCTGGCGGACGGGCTGCCGTGGCCGGAGCGGCTGCGCCGGGCGGTCGCGCTGGCCGCGGGCGCGGTCCGCTCCCCCGTCGCGGGCGAGGTCGACGCGGCCACGCTTCCCGCGCTGCTCGCGCGGGTCACCGTCCGGTCCGGGGAAGGTCGCGCCGAAGGAGGGCCATGCCGCTCGCGTCCATGAGTGAGGTCGTCGGGGGGCTCGCCGGAGCGCGGCGCGGGCTGGGCGCGTTCAACGCGATCCAGCTCGAGCAGGCGGAGGCGATCGTCGCGGGCGCCGAGCACGCCGGGGCGCCGGTCGTGCTGCAGGTGAGCGAGAACTGCGTCGCCTACCACGGCGCGCTCGCCCCGCTCGGGCGGGCCGTCCTCGAAGCGGGCCGGGCCGCCGCTGTGCCGGTCGTCGTCCACCTGGACCACGCGACGTCGCCGGACCTGGTGCGCGAGGCGGTCGCGCTCGGCTTCGGGTCGGTGATGTTCGACGCGTCGCGGCTCGGCCACGACGCGAACGTCGCGGCGACCGCCGAGGTGGCCGCGCGCTGCCACGCGGACGGCGTCTGGGTCGAGGCGGAGCTCGGCGAGATCGGCGGCAAGGACGGCGTGCACGCCCCGCACGCCCGCACCGACCCGGCCGAGGCCGCCGCCTACGTCGCGGCGACCGGCGTGGACGCGCTGGCCGTCGCGGTCGGGACGTCGCACGCGATGCTGACCCGCGACGGCGTCCTCGACCTGCCGCTGATCGCGCGGCTGCGGGCGGCGGTGCCCGTCCCGCTGGTGCTGCACGGGTCGTCCGGCGTGCCCGACGACGCGCTGGGCGCCGCCGTCGCGCACGGCATGACCAAGATCAACATCGCCACCCAGCTCAACAAGGTCTACACCGCCGCGATCCGGGACCGGCTGGCCGCCGACCCGGGGCTCGTCGACCCGCGCCGCTACGCCGCCGCGGGACGGGACGCCGTCGCCGCCGAGGTCGCGCGGCTGCTGGCGGTCATCCGCGCGGCGGGCCCACCGCGTAGGTGACGTGCGTGACGAGCGGCGTGTGCGCGACGCTCACCGGCGTGAGGTCGATGTCGCCGACGCCGGTGAACAGCCGCTCGCCCTCGCCGAGGACGATCGGCGCGATGTGCAGCCGCAGCTCGTCGATCAGCCCGGCGGCGAGGTACTGGTCGACGGTGTGCGCGCCGCCCGCGATCGCCACGTCCAGGTCGCCCGCCGCCTCCCTGGCCCGGGCGAGCGCCGCCTCGATCCCGTCGGTGACGAAGTGGAAGGTCGTGCCGCCCTTCATCTCGACCTTCTCCCTCGGGTGGTGGGTCAGGACGAACACGGGCGCGTGGTAGGGCGGGTCGTCGCCCCACCAGCCCGTCCAGTCGAGGTCCCAGTCGCCGCGCCCGGAGGTGAACATGTTGCGCCCCATGACGAACGCGCCCGCCGCCGTGATCGCCTCGATGGCGGCGGCGTTGGCGTCGGGCTCCTCGAACATCCACCGGTGCAGGCGCTCGCCGCCGTCGCCGAGCGGCTCGTCGAGGCGCTGGTCCGGGCCGGCCGCGCAGCCGTCGGCGGAGACGGTGATGTCGCAGGTCACCTTGCCCATCTCGGATCCTTCCGTCCGGGCGCCCGTCCGGCGCCGCTCAGCAGATGGTCGGAGCCGTTCCCGCGTCCTCGACATCCGTGCCGGAGGAATCATCGCGTGTTTCCGGCCGCCCGATCTCGTACCCGGCGGGCGGCAGGAGCAACGCCGGGAGCGGGACGTCGAGCGCGCGGCTGAGCGCGAGCAGCTCGTCGGCGTCGAACCGGCGCGGCGGCGCCGCCGTCTCGGCGTGCTCGACGTGCTCGGCCGTCCAGACGGCGCCGGTCAGCTCGGTGAGGGCGGCGGCGAGGGCCGTCCTCGGCAGGCCGCGGACGCGCCGCCACTGCCCGACGTTGACGGCGACCACCTGGTTCATGGTGGCGGCCGTCCTGGTCGTGGGCGGCAGCCCCTGCCGGTGCTTCCCCCTTCCCCACGCCTCCCGCAGGACGGTCGCCGGGATGGCGAGCGCGAGCAGCGCGGGCAGCGCCCACGGGTAGGCCGACGTCCGCGCCGTGAACCGGACCGGGCTGTCGATCCCGGTCAGCTCGCCGACCACCGCGTACCGTCCGAACGCCGGGCCCTGGAGCTTGACCTTGACGCTGAGCGTGCGCTCCTGGCCGGGGGCGAGGGTGCCGATGGCGGGGGCGTCCAGGACGCCGGTCGGGTCGGCGCCGCGCCCGGCGGCGAGGGTGAGCGGCGGGTCGGTGACCGGCGCCTTCCCGGTGTTGCGCACGGTGAACGTCACGGTCCGCTCGGCCGGGCCGCCGAACCAGGCGGCGGACGGTCCCCCGCCGTCCACCCGCACCCCGGACACGGTCAGGTCGCGGGACGGACCGGCGGCGGCGGTGCGACGCTGCGCGGCGGTGAGCGTCGGCACGCCCTTGATCGTCAGCGGGACGGTCCTGGCCCGTCCGCCCGCGACCGGACGCGCCGACACGACGCACGGGCAGCCGATCGGCGGCTGGACGACGGTGACCATCGCGGTGCCGCGCCCCTGCGCGTTGACGAACGTGGTGGCCGCCGCCGCGACGGCGCAGTCGGCCGAGCCGCGCGCCGCGCCGTTCCCGCACACCTCGATCAGGACGTTCCCGGACGGCCAGGCGGCGAGGTCGACGGTCACGGTCTGCCCCACCGCGACGTCGGTGCGGTCCACCTCGACGGACGGTCCGGGCGCCGCGAGCGCGAGACCGGCGAGGGCGGAGGCGAGCAGCGCGCTCATGGCCGCGTCCGGCGGCGGCGCAGCAGGACCAGGGCGGCGACGGCGGCCGCGACGGCGGCGACGGCCGCCCACGGCGTGGCCCACCACCCCGCCGTGCGGACGATGGGACGCGCCGTGCCCGCCGTCGCGTCCAGCGAGTCGTGCGGGGTGAGCTTCAGCGTGGCGGTCAGCGGCCCGGCGGGGAGCACGCCCCGGACGCGGTCGGTGAAGGTGTAGGCGTTGCCCGGCAGCAGCTCCGGCACCCGCCGGGTCGCGGCGTCGCCGAGCCCGACGCCGAACGGCCCGGTCACGCCGACCCGCGCGGAGGCCGTGAGCCGGACGTTGCCGACGTTCCGCAGCCGGTAGGTGACGTCGGCGCCGCCGCTCCCGAACGCCGGGTTCGCGGCCGCGACCTTCAGCGACTCCACCCGCAGCGACGGCGACAGCGCCCCGTTCACCCGCGCGTAGACGCGGGCGGCGACGCGGCGGTCCACGTTGACCCGCCGCCCCCGCGCGCCGGTGGCCTGCTCGGTGACGGCGGCGATCACGCCGCCGGAATGGTCGCCGGGCGTCGCGCCGTCCGGCACCGTCAGCGTGAACGGCACGGCCACGGACCCGCCGGGCTCGACGGTCCGCGCCGGGGCGCCCGCGACGGAGATCCAGGCGCCGACGTCGGCGGCGCGCCGGTCGGCGGTGAGGAGGGCGAACGAGCCGTCCGCCGTGTTGAACGCGTCGGTGGCGTACACGCGGAAGGTCAGCGGACGCCCGCTCAGGTTGGTGATCGTCACCTTGTCGCGCACCCGCTGCCCCGGGGACAGCGTGTAGACGAAGAAGTCCCGCCGGGACTGCCCGGCGGCGCCGGACGGCTTGACCGACCAGGCGAAACCACCGCCCGGCGCGGGCGCGGACGCGGGCGCGGACGCGGCGGCCCGCGCCGCGGGCGCCGGGAGGGCGGGGACGGCCAGGGCGGCGGCCGTCAGGAGGGCCCCGGCACGGGATGGGTTCATGGATCGGGCTCCGCGTACTCTCTGTCCGGGGCGGGGTGGGGATGCTTCGACCATTCCCACCCCGCCTTCGCTGGGGGTTTCGCTAGGAGAGGGTCGCTAGGAGAGGGTCAGGGTGAGGGTCGCGGTGTAGTCGCCCGGCGACGTGCCCGCCGGGACGCTCAGGTCCAGCCCCGCGCCCGCCTGGAACACGCCGCCGCTGCCGCCGGCGGCGGACGACGCCAGCGTCCGGGCCGCGCCGAACGCGCCCGCCGGGCCCGGCGTGACGCTGCCCTTCGAGCCGTCGTCGACCGTCCGCGCGGTCGGCGTCCAGGCCAGGTTCGCCTTCGGGATCGTCCCGCCCTGGGCGTGGCTGAAGTCGGTCACCTCGCCGACCAGGCTCCAGCCCGCCTGGGTGCCGCGCGCGTCGGTGACCGTGGCGGTGCGCAGCGCGCCCGTCGCGTGCTGCCCCGGCGCGACCGCGCCGAGTTGCGCGGTGTCGCCGTCGAGCGCGAGGGTGAGCGCGCCGTTGGTCACCGTCGCGTTGAGCGTCTGTTGGCCCGTTCCAGCCGGATCGGTGCCGGGGCCCGTGCCGGGGTCGGTCGGGTTCTCGCCTCCCGTGAACGTGACGGGGGTGAAGGTGTCCTGGCTCCGGTCGGCGGCGCCGTGCGCGGCCATCGTGATGATGTAGCACTGCGTCTTCAGGCAGTCGACGTCCTTGCCGCCGCCGTCGGTGTACTTGGCCTTCACGCCGCTGAGCGTGATGTCGAAGCTGCCGTCGGCGTTGAGCCTGCCCTGCCCGGACGACGGGTTGCCGTTGCGGTGCACCCACTTGGACACCTGGAACGCGCCCGCGTTGGTCGCGTAGTCGGGAGCCTTCGGCCCGAACACGACGTACACGCCGACGCCGCCGTTGGCGGCCGGGTCGAAGCCGGTGCCGTGGACGGTGAAGTCCTGCCCTGCGGGGTCGGCCCCGGACGTCGGGGTCGCGGTGGTGGCCGGGCCCGCGGCGAGCGCGGGCGCCGCGCCGAGCCCGATCGTGATCAGCCCGGCGGCGGCGAGCACGGCGCCGCTCCGGGTGATGCGTCTGGTCGCCTGTCTCATGCGCTTCCTCTCGCGGAGGGGAGATGGGGGACACGAAGGCAAGAACTTAGGTAAGCCTTACCTAATGCGAGGACTGTACCGGAGTCCGGGCCGGGATCAAGGGGTGTGATCGATGTCTCGGCGGCGCGCGGGGATGCGTCCCGACCTGCGGCGGAGCGCGGAGCGGACGATCAGCGCCGCCCCGGCGGCGGCCGCCGTCGTCGCCCAGAACGGCCACGGGGACGCGGCGCTCCCGCCGGAGACCGTCCGCTCGAACGCGCCCGCGGGCGAGGCCTCCGCGAGCGGCGTCCCGTCCGGGGTGGCGGTGGCGCCGGGCGTCGCCGACGCTCCGCCCGTGGCGGGCGCACCGCTCCGCGCTCCGCCGCCCGACGGCGCGCCGCCTCCGGTCGATCCGGGCCCCGCGTTCGGACCGTTCCCAGACCCGGAACCAGAGCCGGAGCCGGAGTCCTTGAAGGTGATGGGCGTGAAGGTGTCCTGGCTCCGGTCAGGGACGCCGTGCGCCGCCATCGTGATGACGTAGCAGGGCGTCTTGAGGCAGTCGACCTTCCTGCCGTCGCCGTCGGTGTACTTCGCCTTCACCGTGAGGCTCACCGAGAAGCCGCCGGACGCGCTCATCGGCGCCTGCCCGCCGCCCGACCCGCCGGGATGCACCCAGGTCGCGGAGAGGTAGGCGTTGGAGTTGGTCGCCCAGTCCGAGCCGCGCGGGCCGAAGACGACGTAGACGCCGAAGCGGTTGTTGCGCGCCGGGTCGAACCCGGAGCCGCGGACGGTGACCGTCTGCCCGGCCGGGTCGAGGCCGGACGCCGGGGACACCCGCACCGCCGCCGCGAACGCGGGCGCGGGCGCGAGGACGAGCAGTCCGGCGGCCGTCGCGGCGACGACGGCGCCCCGCCGGGACGCTGTGAAGTTAGGCAAGGCTCACCTCTTAAAAGTTAGGCAAGCCTAAGCTAATGTAAGCGCGAATCTCGGTAAAGGCCCAGGTGGGCCACGGATCGCCTTCGAAGGACTGACCCCCGATGCACAGCCCGACGCCCGCACCCCGTCCCTCCGCGCCGCCCGCACGCCGTCCCTCCGCGCCGCCCGCGCGCCCGATCGGGGCGCGCTCCATCGCGGCGCTCGCCGGTTCGGCCGCCGCCTGCCTCGCGTTCGCCGCCTCCCCCGCGCACGCGGACGCGGGGACGGCGCGCGGGCCGTCCGGGCAGACGCTGACCGTCTCGCGGGCGGACGGCCTGCCCGCCGAGGGCGCGACCGTCCGCGTCAAGGGCTCGGGGTTTGACGCGCGCAAGGGCGTCTACATCGCGCTGTGCAAGGACAACGGGCCGGGCAGGGCGCCCACGCCCTGCGGCGGCGGCGCGGACACCTCCGGGAAGGCCGGGGCGTCGCAGTGGGTGTCGTCCAACCCGCCGCCGTACGGGAAGGGGCTGGCCGTCCCGTACGGGACGGGTGGAACGTTCGAAGTGACGATCCGGATCGGGGCCGCGCTGTCCGGCTCGGTCGACTGCGCGAAGGCGCGGTGCGCCGTCGTCTCCCGGTCCGACCACACGCGGAGCGCGGACCGGTCGCAGGACGTCCGGGTGCCGGTGTCCTTCGACGGCGGCGACGGCGGGTTCCCGGTGTGGGCGTGGGCGGCGGCCGGTGCGGGCGCGGCGGCGGTGGCCGGAGGCGGCGGCGCGCTGCTCGCCGCGCGCCGCCGCCGAGGCGGGTCCGCCGGGGCCGCCGCGTGAAGCGGGGCGCGGCCGGGCTCCGGGGCATGGCGCTCGCGCTGGGCGGCGCGCTGCTGCTCGGCGCGTGCGGCATCGGGACGGCCGACGTCTCCGCGGGCGGCGACGACCCGGGCGCGCGCTGCGGCCCGGGGACGGTCGCCGCGCCCCAGGGCGACCCGGTTCCGGTCGGGAAGCCGCCGGCGCCGCGGCTGCCGGTGACCGTCCGGTCCGCGGACGGCAGGGACGTGACGGTCCGCGACGCGCGGCGCGTCCTCGCCGTCAACCTGTACGGCTCGCTCGCGGAGATCGTGTACGCGCTCGGCCTCGGCGACCGGCTCGTCGGGCGCGACGTCTCCACCACGTTCCCCGCCGCCCGCGCGCTGCCGCTCGTCACCGGGCAGGGCCACGACCTGTCCGCCGAGGGCGTGCTGAAGCTGAACCCGTCCGTCGTGATCGCCGACCGGAGCATCGGGCCGCCGGAGGTGCTCGACCAGCTCCGGGAGTCCGGCGTGCCGGTGGTGCTGGTCGACGACCGGCAGACGCTGCCCGCGATCGGCCCGCACATCCGCGCGGTGGCGGCGGCGCTCGGCGTCCCGGACGCGGGCCGCGACCTCGCCGCGAGGGTCGACGCGCGGCTCAAGGGCGGCGCGCGGACGTCCGGCTCGAAGCTCACGGTCGCGTTCCTCTACCTGCGGGGCAGCGCGGGCGTGTACCTGATCGGCGGGAAGGGCGCCGGGTCGGACGCCATGATCCAGGCGGCCGGGGCGGTCGACGCGGGCACGAAGCTCGGCCTGTCCGGCTTCCGGCCGCTGACCAGCGAGGGGCTGATCAACGCGGCGCCGGACGTGCTGCTCGTGCTGACCGCCGGGCTGAACTCGGTCGGCGGCGTGTCCGGCCTGCTCAAGCTGCCCGGCGTCGCGCAGACCCCGGCCGGGCGCAACCGCCGGGTCGTGGACGTCGCCGACGGCTCCCTGCTCTCCTTCGGCCCGCGCACCGGCGAGACGGTCACGGCGCTCGCCGCCGCGGTGCACCGGACATGCTGAGGAAGAGGGAGGCGCCCGCGCGGCGGGTGCGCGGGGCCGTCCTGCTGGCGGTGCTCGGCGTGGTGCTGCTGGCGCTGTGCGTCGTCGCGGCGGGGCTCGGGCAGGTGAACGTGCCGCCGGACCAGGTCGTCGGGTCGGTCCTGCACCGGATCGGGCTGGACGTCGG
The DNA here is from genome assembly GCF_001552135.1 of Actinomadura chibensis NBRC 106107. Taxonomy (GTDB): domain Bacteria; phylum Actinomycetota; class Actinomycetes; order Streptosporangiales; family Streptosporangiaceae; genus Spirillospora; species Spirillospora chibensis. Next base: position 122,346 of record NZ_BCQP01000016.1, read on the forward strand.
GCCGCGCCCGGCCGCCCCGCAGGGCGACAGCGCGCTGTGGATCGTCCGGTTCCCGCGCGTCGCGCTGGCCGTCGTCACCGGCGCGGCGCTCGGCTGCTCGGGCGCCGTCATGCAGGGCGTGTTCGGCAACCCGCTGGCCGAGCCCGCCGTCATCGGCGTGTCGTGGGGCGCGGCGGTCGGCGCCGCGACCGTCATCGTGTTCGGGCTGACCGTGCTCGGCGACTGGACGATCGTCGCCGCCGCGTTCGCGACCGGGCTCGTCACGACGCTGCTGGTGTACGCGGTGTCGCGGTCCGCCGGCCGGACCGAGGTGGTGACGCTGCTGCTCACCGGCATCGCGGTGAACGCGGTCGCGAGCGCGCTGCTCGGGCTGCTGATGTTCGCGGCGGGCAACGACGCGCTGCGGGCGATCACGTCCTGGAACCTCGGCAGCCTCGCGGGCGCGCGCTGGAGCTCGGTCGCGACCGTCGCGCCGCTCGCCGCCGCCGGGATCGCGGTCGCGCTCGGCTGCGCCCGGCGGCTCGACCTGCTCTCGCTCGGCGAGCGCACCGCCCGGCACCTCGGCGTGCACGTCGAGCGGCTGCGGTTCACCGCGATCGTGGTGATCGCGCTGCTGACGTCGGCGGCGGTGGCGTTCGCCGGGGTCATCTCGTTCGTCGGGCTGGTCGTCCCGCACCTGGTGCGGCTGGTCGCGGGGCCCGCGCACCGGACGCTCGTCCCGGCGAGCGCGCTCGGCGGCGCGATCGTACTGGTCGCGGCCGACCTCGTCGCGCGGACGGCGATCGCCTACCAGGAGCTGCCGCTCGGCGTGCTGACCGCGCTGCTCGGCGGGCCGTTCTTCTTCTGGCTGCTGCGCCGCGCGCGGCACGGCTCGGGCGGCTGGGCATGATCGGCGCACGGGGCGTGACCGGCGTGCTGGGCCGCCGCGCGCGGGCGCCGCGCCCCGTCCCGACGGGGACGGCGGCGATCGAGGTGCGCGGGCTGCGCGTCGAGCGGGGCGCCCGGACGGTCCTCGACGGCGTCGACCTCACCGTCCGGACCGGGGAGGTGCTGGCGCTCGTCGGCCCGAACGGCGCGGGCAAGTCGACGCTGCTCGCGGCGGTCGGCGGGGACGTCGCGTCCGCCGGGGACGTCGCGGTCGACGGCGCGCCGCTCGCGTCCTGGAGCCACGCCGAGCTCGCGATGCGGCGCGCGATCCTGCTCCAGCGGCAGGCGGTGTCGTTCCCGTTCACCGTCGCGCAGGTCGTCGCGATGGGGCGCGCCCCCTGGGCCGGGACGCCGCTGGAGGACGACGACGAGGCCGCGATCGCCGAGGCGATGAGCCAGACCGACGTCGCCGGGTTCGCGGAGCGTCCCTACCCCCGGCTGTCCGGCGGGGAGCAGGCGAGGGTCGCGCTGGCGCGCGTCCTCGCGCAGCGGACCGGCGCCCTCCTGCTGGACGAGCCGACCGCCGCCCTCGACCTGCACCACCAGGAGATGGTGTTCGAGGTCGTCCGGGAGCGGGCCGCCTCCGGGGCGGCCGTCGTCGCGGTCGTGCACGACCTCGGCCTCGCCGCCGCGCACGCCGACCGCGTCGCGGTGCTCGCGGACGGGCGGCTGGCCGCCTGCGGCCCGCCCGCCGAGGTCCTCACGGCGGAGCTGCTCAGCGCGGTGTACCGGCACGACATCGAGGTCGTCCCGCATCCGCGGACGGGCCGCCCGCTGATCCTGCCGCGCCGTCCCGCGCCGGGCTGACGCCGCCGCCCCGGCGGAATGGTGGAAGCGTTGAACCGGGACCCCCGCAAGGCCCGTGCTGTTGGTTGTCGCGACAGCGGCCGAGGGACCGAGCCTGGGAGGACGCGCTGACCACCGAGAGCCGCGTGGAGCGGGAGAAGGAGACCGAGGTCGAGACGGAGACCGGGGCCGCGGCCGACGAGGCGCCGCCGGAGCGGCCGCGATGGCGGCGGGTGGCGGCGCGGGCCGTCACCGTGTCCGCCTTCCTGTTCGTGCTGGCCGCCCTCGTCATGCCGGCCGAGTACGCCCGGCTGACACCGCTGGCGTTCGTGCGCGTCCCGATCGAGGGCGTCGTGGGCGTCGCCGTCGTCCTCGTCGCGCCGGCGCGGTGGCGGCGGGTCGCCGCGGGGACGGCGGGGGCCGTCCTCGGGGTGCTGACCGTCCTCAAGGTGATGGACATCGGGTTCGACGCGGTGCTCGTCCGGCCGTTCGACCTGGTGCTCGACTGGCCGCTGCTGCGTCCGGCCGTGGAGTTCGTCAGCGGGTCGGCGGGGCCCGCCGGGGCGGTCGGCGCGGTGGCCGCCGTGGTGCTGCTGACGGTCGGGGTCGTGGTGCTCATGGCGCTGTCGGCGGTGCGGCTCGGCCGCGTGGCCGTCCGGCACGACCGGAAGGCGGCGGGCGCGGCGGCGGTGCTCGGCGTCACGTGGGCGGTGTGCGCGGCGTTCGGCGTCCGGTTGGTGGACGGCGTGCCGGTCGCGTCGGGCAGCGCCGCCGTCCTCGCCTACGACCACGCCCGCGCGGTGCGGACGAGCCTCGACGACAAGAAGGAGTTCGCGAAGGCGTCGGCGGTCGACGCGTTCCGCGACACCCCGAACGACAGGCTGCTGACCGGGCTTCGCGGCAAGAACGTCCTGCTGGCGTTCGTGGAGAGCTACGGCCGCTCCGCCGTGGAGAGCCCGCAGTACGCGCCGGGCGTCGACCCCGTCCTGGACGACGGCACGCGGCGGCTGCGCGCCGCCGGGTTCTCCGCGCGCAGCGGCTGGCTCACGTCGCCGACGGCGGGCGGCGGGAGCTGGCTCGCGCACGCCACCCTGCTGTCCGGGCTGTGGGTCGACAACCAGCAGCGGTACCGGACGCTCGTCGACAGCGACCGGCTGACGCTCAACAAGGCGTTCCGCCGCGCGTCCGCGCGGACGGTCGCGCTCATGCCCGCCATCACCCGCGCCTGGCCGGAGGGCTCGTTCTTCGGCTACGACAAGGTCTACGACTACCGCAACCTCGGGTACAAGGGGTCGCGGTTCAGCTTCGCCACCATGCCCGACCAGTACACGCTGTCGTTCTTCCAGCGGACCGAGCTCGCCCGGAAGGACCGCGGGCCCGTGATGGCGGAGACGGCGCTCGTGTCGAGCCACGCGCCGTGGGCGTCCATCCCGCGGCTCGTCCCGTGGGACGCGGTCGGCGACGGCGCCGTGTTCAAGGACATGGGCAAGGGGTACGACGCGCCGTGGCCGTCCGGCGGGCGGATGCGCGAGGAGTACCGCAAGTCGATCGAGTACACGCTGAACACGCTCGTCTCCTACGTGCAGACCTACGGGGACGACGACACCGTGCTCGTCTTCCTCGGCGACCACCAGCCCGCGCCGCTCATCACGGGGGCCGGCGCGAGCAGGGACGTGCCGATCACGATCGTCGCGAAGGACAAGGCGGTGCTGGACAAGGTGTCGGGGTGGGGCTGGCAGGACGGTCTACGGCCCGCGCGCAACGGCCCCGTCTGGCCGATGAGCGCCTTCCGCGACCGGTTCCTCACCGCGTTCGGCGGCTGACCGGACCCGGACGAGGGAGGGCGGTGAGGTGACCTCGCGGCGATGGGCCGCCGTCCTCGCCGTGGCGGCGCTGCTGGCCGGAATGGCGGCCGCGATGGTCTCCACGGCCGTGGCGCAGTCACCGACCATTGACGAACCGGTGTACGTGGCGACGGGCGTCGTCTATCTCAAAGAGCACGATCTCGAATACAACGCGGAGCATCCGCCGCTGGGGAAACTGCTCATCGGCGCCGGGGCCGTGGCGGGCGGAGTGAATCTCGATCCTTCGTTCACGGGGTCGGAGCAGGACGTCGGACGGCACCTGCTGTTCGAGTCGGGGAACGACGCGCAGCGGGTCATGCTGGCGGCACGGCTGCCGGTCATCGTCCTGACCTTGTGTTTCGGGCTGGTCGTCTTCTTTTTCGCCCGCGACCTCTGCGGGACGCGCGGCGGGCTCGTCGCGCTCGTCCTTTTCGCCTTCTCCCCCGACGTCATCGCGCACGGGTCATTGGCGACGCTCGACGTGCCCATGGCCGGATTCCTGCTAACGGCGGTGTGGTCGCTGTGGCGGGCGCGGGACCGGCGTCCGGGGCTCTACGTCCCGCTGGCCGGGGTGGCGCTCGGCGCGGCGGTGGCGACCAAGATGAGCGCCCTCCCGGCGATTCCCGTGCTGATGGGGCTGGCGGTGTTCTCGGTCTGGCCATCGAGCGTGCGGCGCCGCGTCGCCGCCGGGGCCGCGGTCGCGGGCATCGCGGTGGCGGTGGTGTGGGCGACTTACCTGGCCGTCGATCCGAGACTGCGCTGGACGACGCCCCCCGACGTGCCCGACATCGGCGGATGGCGCGGCCTCGCCACCGACCGGCTGCCGTTCCCCGCGCCGTTCCGGGACGGAATGCGCATCCAGTTCGGCTTCGAGGACATGCGCTGGACGAGTTTCCTCTTCGGCCACGCCTACCAAGGATCGCGCTGGTATTACCTCCCGGCGGCGCTCTTGGTGAAGACTCCGCTCGGAATGCTCGCGCTCTGGGCGGCGGGCATCGCCGCGTTGTGGGCCGTTCCGCGTCTCCGTCCGGCGGCGCCCTACGTCCTTCTCCCGGCGGCGGTGCTGGTCGCGGTGGCGATGACGGGGGCGCGGGATCTCGGCGTCCGGTACGTGGTGTTCGTTCCGATGTTCCTCGCCGTCGCGGCGGGCGGCACGGCCTTGCTCCGCCGCCGATGGGTCCCGGTCGCCACGGGGGCGCTGCTGCTGTTCGTCGCCGTCAGTTCACTGCGGACGTATCCGTATTACCTGCCGTATTCGAATGAGGCGTTCGGCGGGCCGTCCAGGACACATCTGCGCCTGCACGACTCCAATGTCGACTGGGGGCAGGATCTGAAACGGCTCGCCGACCGGCTCCGCGACGACCATTCCGGCGAGCGGGTGTGGCTCGCCTACAAGGGCAGCGGCGTCCCGTCCTGGTACGGGATCCGCGCCTCCGACCCGCTTACTACGCCGCCCGCTCAGGTGCACGGGCTGCTGGCCGTGTCGGACAGCCGGCTCGCCAAGGACGACCCCCGGATCGTCGCGCTGACCGCGACCAGCGAGCGGGTCGGGGACGTCGGCCACTCCATCACCCTCTTCCGCCGCCCCTAGCGGCGGCTGTGGGCGCGGGCCCAGAGCGCGGGCCAGCCGCCCGCCCCGAGCCACGACGCCGGGACGCGCAGCCCGTGCGCGGCGACCTCGTCCGAGAGGCGCCCCGTGTCCGCGCCGAGTTCGCGGGCGGCGGGCAGGGCGCGCCGCCACGGGCCGTCCTCGTCGGCGAGCGTCGTGACCGGGTATCCGGGGACGGTCGCGGCCCCCGGCGCGGCCACCGCGCACAGCTCCGCGTCCGGGGCCGCGCAGGTCACCGCCACGGTGAGCGCGCAGAGCAGCGGCTCGGCGGCGTGCCGGGCGACGGCGCGGGCGAGGACCGGGTCGTCCTGGCCGGCGAGCCGCCCGACCGCGCGCCGGATCCGGCGCCCGGCGAGGTCGAGCGCGTAGGCGTCGGCGACGCCGGGCAGCTTGACGAGGCGGCGCAGCGTCTTCGGCAGCGGCGGCTCGTCCAGCAGGAGCGGGAGCCGGTCGAAGCGCTCGCGCAGCGCCGGGTCGAGGGCGTCGAGCGCCGCCGCGAGCGGGCGGCGGCCGGTCGCCGTCCACAGCGCGCCGAGGTCGGCCGCGCCCGTGTCCAGCGCCCGCCGGACGGCGCCCGCGAGCTGCGCGGCGCCGAGCCGCCGCAGCCGGACGAGCGCCGCGTCCGGCGGGGTCGCGGCGACGGCGGCGAACACGGCGAGGACGCCGGGGCCCGGCAACGCGTCCCGCGCGAGCGGCTCGAGCGCCGGGCCGACCTCCTCGACCAGCCGGGGCGCGCCGCGCCGCCGCGCCGGCCGGACCGGCGGCGGCTCGTCCACGATCCCGGCCGGGGCGTCCGGGACCGCGCCGGGGATCGAGGCGACCCAGGCGCGGAAGCGGCGCTCCAGCTCCGCGTCCGGCTCGTCGTTGAACCGCGCCGCGATCTCGCTGACCCGCCAGCCCCGCGCCCCCGGGCGCAGCGGCCACAGCTCGGCGTTCGCGACCAGCGCGCCGCGCGCGTCGTACAGCCCGGCGAGCCCGCTGCGCCCCTTCCGGGCGTCCTCGACGTAGCCGGGCGAGGCGATGCAGTTGCCCATGAAGTCCGCCCATTCGGACAGGTCGCGGGCGGTGCGGGCGATCCTGACCCGGACCCCGGCGCCGGGGACGGCGGCCCCGTCCCGCTCCAGCAGCGGCGCCGGGACGGCGAACTCGCCGGTCAGCGCCTCGGCGATCGCGGTGCCGGACAGCAGGGCGGCGGTGAGGTCCGGCCACGTCCGCGCGTGCCGGGGCGGGACGCCGCCGAGCGCGACGAGCTGCGCCGCCCCGGACGCGGCGAGCGTGACCGAGTCGAGCCGGGGCGCGAGCGGGTCGGCCGGAGGCGGCTCCGGGTCGTGCTCGAACCAGGGCTCGCCGGTGCCGGGCGTGGGCGCCGCCCGCTCGTGCCCGTGGACCCGGGCGAGCGCGTCGACCAGGTCGGCGTACCAGAGCAGGTCCCCGACCGTCTCCGCGGCGGCGGGGTCCGGGTCCGCGGCGAGCCGTTCGTAGAGGGGCGCGGTGTCCGGCTGGAGGATGTTCGTCCACTTCGGGATGCCCGCCCAGCCGGCCGGGGGGCGCCCGTACCCGGCGACGCCGCGCCAGCTCCGCAGGTCGGCCGCCGCCCACCGGCGCGGCGCCCCGGTGCGGACGGAGACGGCGAGGCCGATCGCCTCGGCCGCGTCCGCCACGATCAGCAGGGCGAGGTCGCGGGCGGAGGCCAGCCGGGGCTGGACGTACGCGGCGAGCTTGGCGTCGCGGGCGCCCCCGCCGGAGACCCTGCGGTGGAGGTCGCGCAGGTAGGGGGCGGGACGCGACGGCAGCCCCGTCAGGCCCGGCACGCGGCGCCGCGCGAGCCCGGCGGCCTGCTCGTCCACCAGGGCGGAGGCGGCGGCGAGCAGGTCGGCGGAGCGGGCGAGGCCGTCGTGCGGCCCGTGGTCGGCGACGGCCACGGCGGTCCGGAGCAGGGCCGTGGCGCCGAGCGCGTCCTGCAGCAGGCGGTCGAGCCGGACGCGGACGTACGCCTCGTCCGGCACCCAGCGGGCGGCGTCCCCGAGGGACGGCTCCCTCCCCCGGAGGGACATGCGCACCCGCCACAGGACTTCGGCGTCCTCGTCGTGGCGGCGGCGCAGGCGCAGCGCGTCGACGCGGCCGCGCCTGCTCTGCGTCGCGAGCCGCCGCTGCCGCCGCGCGGCCGCCGCGTGGTGGTCCAGGACCCGGCCCCACAGGTCGGTGATCAGGTCGAGGCGGCGGCGCCGGGGCACCGGCTCCAGCACCTGCCGCAGGTGCCGGGCGAGCGCGGACGGCGGCCCGCCCGGGATGACGGCGGCGTCCCCCGCCTCCCCCGCGTCCAGCGCGAGGACGCGTTCGAGCTGCTCGGGGCCGAGGACGTCGCTCGCCGCCGCGGCGAGGTGCAGCGCCGCCCACCGTCCCTCGGCGGCGGCGCGCCCGGCGGCGGCGCCGACCGGCTTCGTGACGGCGGGCCCGAACAGCGCCACGAGGAACGCGCTCCGCTCGCCGAGCCGCGCCGCCCCGGCCGGGCCGACGGCGCGGAGGGCGGCGAGGACGGCGTCGCGCTGGTCGCCGCGCGCCCCGGCGAGCCGCGCGGACCGGAAGCCCGCGCCGAGGTCGACGCCCGCGCCCGCCGCCACCGCCCCGCCGTCCGCGACGAGCCTGGACAGCTCGGCGACGGCGTGCCGGACGTCGGCGTCGTCCGCGCCGTCCGGGCCGAGCGCGACGGGTTCGCCGGGCCGCGCGTCGGCGCCGTCCGGCAGGCGCGCCGGACCTGCCGGGCGCGCCGCCCACGCGGCACGGCCCGACGCCACCACGCCGCCGGCGAGCCTGATCTTCACGCGTCCCATGATCCCCGGGCGGAACGGCCCCGGCCACCGGGTTTCCGCGCGGCCGCGCGGCCGCGGTCAGCGCAGGTTCGCGTACCCCTCGGACACGAGCCGCTCGGCGATCTGCGCGTAGGCGGCCGGGTCGGACGGCGCGGTCGTCGCGAGGCCGTCCACGTAGCGGTTGAACATGCAGAACGCGGCGGCGATCAGCACGGTGTCATGGATCTCCACATCCGAGGCCCCGGCGTGCCGGGCCGCGGCGACGTGCTCGGCGCCGACCTCCCGTCCGCCGCGCTGGACGGCGGCGGCGACCGCGAGCAGCGCCCGCAGCTTCTCCGAGATGGGCGCGCCCTCCGGATCCGCGTGGACGTGCCGCACCAGCGCCATCCCGCCCGGAAGCTGGGCGGCCGCGCACGCCGAGTGCGACGACGAGCAGAACCGGCAGCCGTTCAGCTCGGACACGTAGGCCGCGATCAGCTCGCGCTCGCCGCGCTCCAGCGGGCCGGGGCCGCGCAGCAGGGTCTCGGCCAGCGCGCCGAGCGGGCCCGCCGTCTCCGGCCGGAACTTGAGCAGGGCCCGCAGGCCGGGGAGCGTGTCGTCCAGGTCGATGTGTGCCACGAATCCGCCTCCAGGGAAGGTCGCCGAGGTCACCTCGATCCTGCGACGGCCGCCGCCGCCCGCGCCACTTCGGAACGGTCATCCTGTGGTTCGCTGGGGCGATGTACGACGTCGTGATCGCGGGCGGCGGGCACAACGGGCTCGTCGCCGCCGCCTACCTCGCCCGGGCCGGGCGTCGGGTCCTGGTGCTGGAGCGCCTCGGCCACTGCGGCGGGCTCGCCGTCTCGGCCCGCGTGTTCCCCGGCGTGGACGCGCGCCTCTCCCGCTACTCGTACCTGGTGAGCCTGCTGCCGTCGCGGATCGTCCGGGACCTCGGGCTGCGGATCGAGCTGCGGCGGCGCCGGTACGCCTCTTACACGCCGGTCGGCGGCGGCGGCCTGCTCGTCGACGACGCCGACCCGGCGCGGACGGACGCGTCGCTCGGCCCCGACGCGACCGCCTGGCGCCGCTTCTACACCATGACCGGGCACGTCGCCCGCCGCGTCGCGCCCACGCTGCTGGAACCGCTGCGCGACCGCGCCGGGCTGCGCCGGATCGTGGCCGACGCCGGGGCGTGGCGCGACCTGTTCGAACGCCCCGTCGGCGACGTCGTGGACGAGCGGTTCACCGGCGACGCCGTCCGGGGCGCGGTGCTCACCGACGCGCTGATCGGCACCTTCGCCGACCCGTCCGACCCGTCCGACCCGTCGCTGCTCGCGAACCGCTGCTTCCTGTACCACGTCGTCGGCGACGGGACCGGCGACTGGAACGTGCCGGTCGGCGGGATGGGCGCGGTCACCGGCGCGCTCGCCGACGCCGCCCGCGCCGCCGGGGCCGAGCTCCGGACGGGCATGGAGGTCCTGCACGCCGACCCGTCCGGCGAGGTCACGTTCCGGGACGGCGGCGGCGCCGAGCACGCCGTCTCGGCGCGGCACGTCCTGCTCAACCTGCCGGGCGAGACGCGGGCGGAGGGGTCGCAGCTCAAGGTCAACATGGTGCTGGCGCGGCTGCCGCGGCTGCGCGACCCGTCCGTCCGGCCGGAGGAGGCGTTCGCCGGGACGTTCCACGTCAACGAGTCCCGCTCGCAACTCGACGCCGCCTACCGGGAGGCCGCCGCCGGGCGGATCCCCGCGACGCCGCCCGCCGAGGTGTACTGCCACTCGCTGACGGACCCGTCCGTCCTCGGTCCGGAGCTGCGGGCGGCCGGGGCGCACACGCTGACGCTGTTCGGCCTGCACATGCCCGCGCGGCTGTTCCGCGCCGACCCCGAGGGCGCGCGGGCGGAGGCGCTGCGCGCGACGCTCGCGTCGTTCGGGTCCGTCCTCGCCGAGCCGGTCGAGGACTGCCTGCTGCGCGCCCCCGACGGCAGTCTGTGCCTGGAGGCCAAGACGCCCGTCGACCTGGAGAGCGAGCTCGGCCTGCCCGGCGGGCACATCTTCCACCGCGACCTGTCGTGGCCGTTCGCCGAGGACCCCGCCGAGCGGGGGCGGTGGGGCGTCGAGACCGAGCATCCGAGGCTGCTGCTGTGCGGGGCGGGGGCGCGGCGCGGCGGCGGGGTCAGCGGCATCCCCGGCCACAACGCGGCCCGCGCGATCCTCGGTTAGGTGCGGCCGCAGGCGCGGCGCAAGGCGGCGGCCAGCGCGTCCGGGTCGAAGGACGGCAGCACGGCGGCGAGGTGCCCGTCCGGGCGGACGACGTGGACGGTGTCGTCCCCGGCGCGCAGCGCGGTCCGCAGCACGCCCTCGGCGTCGATGTCGTCCAGCGCGTGGACCTCGTGCGGGACGCCGGTCACCGGCCGGTCCGCGTGCCGCCGCGCCGTCAGGACGACGAAGCGCGTCCCGAACAGGCGGCGCAGCCGGGTCGGCGCGCCGGACACGACGCACGGGCCGTCCGGGCAGATCACCCCCGGCACCGGCGGGCGGACCGCGCCCGCCTCGCGCGGGAACCCCTCCACCGGGCCGGACGGCGTGGTCAGCGGCGAGTCGAGGTACCAGTAGGGCTCGGCGAGCCGTCCCGAGTCGATGATCGTGCGGGGGTCGGGATGCGTCCGCGCGAGTTCGAGCGCGGCGAGCCGGCGGTCCCGCTGCGCGGGCGTCTGCGGGACGAGGAACTCCATCGTCGCCGTCGTCACCCGCAGGTTCTCCTCCGCCGCCGCGCGCCGCTCGGCGTCGTAGGACGCGAGCAGCTCCGCCGGCGCCCAGCCGCGCCGCACGTAGGCGAGCTTCCAGGCGAGGTTCTCCGCGTCCTGGACGCCGGAGTTGAGCCCGCGCGCGCCGAACGGCGCGTACAGGTGGGCGGCGTCCCCGGCGAGGAACGCCCGCCCGGACCCGAACGCGTCCGCGCACCGCTCGGAGAACCGGTACACGCTCGCCCACACGATCTCGTACGGGACGTCGCCCGCGATCCTCCTGATCCGCGCGTCCAGCGCCCCGGACGCGCGCTCGGCCGCGAAGTCGTGGTCGGCCGGGACCTGCCAGTCGATGCGCCACGTCCCGTCCGGGCACTGGTGGACGAGCACCTGCCGCCCCGGATTCCACGCCGGGTCGAAGTAGAACCGCCGCTCGCTCGGGAACGGCAGGTCGGCGCGGATGTCGCAGATCAGGAACCGGTCGTCGAACGAGCGGCCGGGGAACCCGATGCCGAGCAGCCGCCGGATCACGCTGTGCCCGCCGTCCGCGCCGACGACGTGGCTGCCCCGGACGGCGGCGCCGCCGGACGCCGCCACCTCGACGCCGCGCCCGTCCTGGCGGAGGCCGCCGACCGTCCGCCCGTACCGGACGTCGACCAGCGGCTCCGCGTCGGCGAGGGCGCGCAGCCACCCCTCCACCTCGGCCTGCGAGACGTTGATCCACGGCGGGACCGCGCTGCGCCCCGGGTCGGGAAAGGTGACCGCGAACAGCTCTTCGCCCCGGTGGTAGGTGCGGCCGGTCGTCCACGTGACGCCGCGGGCGATCATCGGTTCGGCGCAGCCGACCCGGTCCAGCACGTCGAGCACGTCCCGCTGGAAGCAGATCGCCTTGGACCCGGACGGGTCGCGCCGCTCCGCCGCCTCCAGCACCGTGCTCGGCACCCCGTGCCGGGCCAGCAGCAGCGCGGTGACCAGGCCGACCGGGCCCGCGCCGACGACCACGACCGGGACGTCGAGGGGGGAGGTCACGGCTGCGATGGGTCGCCCTCCGTCCGGGCGCGTTCGACGGCCTCCTCGATGGTCCGGTCCGCGACCCGCCGGTCCTGCCAGCCGCGCACGTCGGTGTCCTTGCCGGGCTCCAGGCTCTTGTAGATGTCGAAGAAGTGGGCGATCTCGTCGAGCACGTGCTCGTGGACGTCCCGCAGGTCGCGGATGTCGCCGTAGCGGACGTCCCGCGCGGGCACGGTGAGGACCTTGGCGTCCGGGCCGCCCTCGTCGTGCATCCAGAACACCCCGACGCTGCGGACCGTCACCTCGCAGCCCGGGAACGTCGGCTCCTCCAGCAGCACCAGCGCGTCCAGCGGGTCGCCGTCCTCGGCGAGCGTGCCGGGGACGTAGCCGTAGTCGGCGGGGTACTGCGTGGAGGTGAACAGCATCCGGTCGAGCCGGATGCGGCCGAGCCGGTGGTCCATCTCGTATTTGTTGCGCGATCCCCGGGGGATCTCGACGATCATCTCGATCTCCATGAATGCCTCCCCGGTCAAGGATCTACCCAAGAGGCTATGGAGATACGAGTGCCTCCGAGAGGGTCCAGAGCCGCTCGGCGCGCGCGGGGTCGCGGGCGTACGGGAGGTAGTGCCCGGCGGGCGGGTCGTCGCAACGCGTCCAGGCGGTGGCGACGGCGCAGTCTTCGAGGTACTGGCCGCCGACCCCGTCCAGCTCCGGCGCGACCGCCGCCCACACCGACGTCGCCGCGCCCTGTTCCGGGGTCTTCCACCCGGCCGGGGCGGCGGGGGAGCCGTCCTCCCCGGCCCAGCCCATCGCGCGCAGGTCGGCGGGTGAGATGTGGCGCTGCAGCCCGGTCATGATCGCGCCCGGCATGACCGCGTTGGCGGTGATGCCCGCGCCGAACTCCCGGGCGTCCAGCGCGACGGCGAACAGCGCGTTCGCGGTCTTCGACCGGCCGTAGGCCTCCCACGGGTCGTACGGCGAGCGCTCGTAGTTCGGGTCGTCGAGGTCGACGTCGCCGCGCCGGTGCGCCCGCGACGACAGCACCACCACCCGGGCCTTGCCCGCCGCGCGCAGCGCCGGGAGCAGCCCGGTGGTGAACGCGAAGTGCCCGAGGTGGTTGATCCCGAACTGCGACTCGAAGCCGTCCTCGGTGCGGATCAGCGGCGGCGCCATCACCCCGGCGTTGTCGACCAGGATGTCCAGCGGCCTGCCGGTGGCGACGTGCGCCCGCGTCCAGGCGCGGACGGACGCCAGCGAGCCGAGGTCGAGCCGCCGGAAGACGACCAGGTCGTTGCCGGTCTCCTTGCGGAGCCGCGCCGCCGCCTCCTCGCCGCTCGCCGGGTCCCGCCCGGCGATGACGACCCGCGCGCCCGCCCCCGCCAGCGCCCGCGCCGTCGCCAGGCCGATCCCGGACGCGCCGCCCGTGACGATCGCCTCCCTGCCCGCCAGGTCGTGCCCCGCCACCACCTGCGCGGCGGTGGAGGTCCGGTCGAACGTTCTCTCTCCAGGGTGTCCCATGGGGCCCAGGCTGCACCGCCCGCCGGACCCGCGTGAGACCGCCGCGTTCCTGGCAGTGACACGGTCACCCACGCCGCCGGCCCCGCTGGGATAATCGCCCGATGGTCTCGTCGAACGCGCTGGGCGACTTCCTGCGGGCCCGGCGCGCCCGCGTCCGGCCGTCCGACGCGGGCCTCCCCGCGGGCACCGGCCTGCGCCGTACCCCGGGCCTGCGCCGCGAGGAGCTGGCCGCGCTGTCCGGGGTCAGCATCGACTACTACATCCGGCTCGAACAGGGCAAGGAGCTGAACCCGAGCGCCTCGGTGCTGGACGCGCTCGCCACCGCCCTGCGGCTCGGCGGCGACGAGCACGCGCACCTGTACGCGCTGGCCAACCACGCCGCGCGGCGCACGCCGCAGGCGCCCCACAGCGCCGACCGGACGGTCGCGTCCGGGACGCGGCTGCTGCTGGAGAACCTGCGCCCGTGCCCGGCGTACCTGCTCGGCCCGATCGGCGACGTCCTCGCCGCGAACCCCGAGGCCGTCGCCCTCTACGCCGGGCTGGACGACTGGCCCGAGGAGCGGCGCAACACCGTCCGGTACGTGTTCCTGCACCCGGCGGCGCGGGCCCTGCTCGCCGACTGGGACGCCGCCGCCCTCGGCTGCGTCGCGAACCTGCGCGGCGTCCTCGCCGACGACCCGCGCTCCCCCGGCCTCGCCGGCCTCGTGGCCGAGCTGACTACCGGGAGCGCCGACTTCGCCGAGCTGTGGGGCCGCTACGACGTCCGCCGCCGGCGGAGCGCCCGCAAGACGTTCCGCCACCCGGTCGTCGGCGAGCTGACCCTCGGATACGAGGTGCTGCGCCTCCCCGAGCCGGGCCGCCGCGTCACCGTCTACCAGGCCGCGCCCGGCACCCGCGACCACGAGCGGCTCACCCGCCTGGCGCGCGAGCCGTAGCGGGAAAGGGGTCAGTGGGCGGCGGCGTTCCAGTCGGGACCGGCGCCCACGGCGACCTCGAGCCCGACCGACAGCGGGTAGGCGGTCGTCATCGTCGCGTGGACGATCTCCTCGACCGCCTCGCGCTCGCCGGGCGCGACCTCCAGCACGATCTCGTCGTGGACCTGGAGGAGCAGCCTGCTGCGCAGCCCCGCCTCCGCCAGGGCCCCGTCCACCCGGAGCATCGCGATCTTGACGATGTCGGCGGCCGAGCCCTGGACCGGGGCGTTCAGCGCCATCCGCTCGGCGGTCTCGCGGCGCTGCCGGTTGTCGCTGGTCAGGTGGGGCAGGTAGCGGCGGCGGCCGAGGATCGTCCGGGTGTAGCCGGTGACCCGGGCCTCGGCGACGACGTGGTCGAGGTAGTCGCGGACGCCGCCGAGCCGCGCGAAGTAGGCGTCCATCAGCGGGCGCGCCTCCGCCACCGCGATGCCGAGCTGCTTCGCGAGGCCGAAGGCGGACAGGCCGTAGGCCAGCCCGTACGACATCGCCTTGATCTTGCGGCGCTGGTCGGCGGTGACGGCCCCGGGCGCGACGCCGAACACCTGCGCGGCCATCGTGGTGTGCAGGTCCTCCCCCGACTCGAAGGCGGCGACGAGGGTCGGGTCCTGCGAGAGGTGGGCCATGACGCGCAGTTCGAGCTGGCCGTAGTCGGCGGTCAGCAGCGCCGCGTAGCCGTCGCCGGGCAGGAACGCGCGGCGGATGCGCCGCCCCTCCTCCGTCCGGACGGGGATGACCTGCAGGTTCGGCTCGACGGACGACAGCCGCCCGGTCGCCGCGACGGTCTGCTGGAAGGTGCTGTGCACGCGGCCGTCCGCGCCGATCTCGCGGATCAGCCCGGCGACGGTGGCGCGCAGCCGCGCCTGGTCGCGGTGCCGGAGCAGGACCTCCGGGAGGCCGTTGTCGGTCTGGGTGGCGAGCCAGGTCAGCGAGTCGACGTCCGTCGAGTACCCGGACTTGATCTTCTTCGTCCTGGGCAGGCCGAGCTCGCCGAACAGCACCTCCTGGACCTGCTTGGTCGAGCCGGGGTTGAAGCGGCGGCCCGCGATGTCGGCGGCCTCGTCGGCGGCGCGCTCCATCGCGTCCGCGAAGTGCTTCTCCAGCGCGCCGAGCATCTCCGCGTCGACGTGGACGCCCGCGCGCTCGGCCCGGGCGAGCAGCTCCGACAGCGGCAGCTCGACGTCGCGGAGCACCGCGTCCATGCCGGTGGAGGCGAGGTCGGCGGCGAACACGCCCGCGAGGTCGAGCACGGCCCGCGCGCCCAGCATCAGCCCGGCCGCGCCGTCGCCGGACGGGCGCCGCCCGAGGTGCCGACCGGCGAGATCGGCGAGGCCGTAGGCGGCGAGGCCGGGCAGCAGCAGGTAGGCGGCCATCGCGGTGTCGCAGGCGACGCCGCCGGCGCGCCAGCCGCGCTCGCCGAACACGCGCAGCAGCGACTTCAGGTCGTGCACGGCCTTCGGGCGGCCGGGATCGGCCAGCCAGCCCGCGAAGGCGCGCTCGTCGCCCGCGGTCAGCCGGGACGGCTCGAACGACGCGGCGTACCCGTCGCCCGTGGCCAGCGCGACGCGCGCGACGTCGCCCTCGCCGCGCGCCCACGTCCAGTCGGCGGCGAGGCCGACCAGGCCGGTGGCGCGGGCGCGCAGCCACGCGGCCAGCTCGCCGGGCTCCAGCTCGGCGCCCTGGATCGTCTCCGGCTCCTCCGCCGTGTCCGCCCGCGGGCGGCCGCCGCCCGGGTCGGCGGCGAACAGCCGCTGCCGCAGGCTCGCGTTCCGGAACTCCAGCTCGTCGAGCAGGGCGGTGAAGGCGGCCAGGTCGTAGGGGCGGCGGCGCAGGTCGTCCAGGCCGACGGGCAGGTCGAGGTCGCGGACGAGCTCGGTCAGCCGCCGGTTCAGCCGCACCGTGCCGGCCGCCGCGCGCAGCTTCTCGCCCGCCTTGCCCTTCACCTCGTCGGCGCGGTCGAGCAGCGCGTCGAGGGAGCCGAACTCGCGGACCCATTTCGCGGCCGTCTTCTCCCCGATGCCGGGGATGCTCGGCAGGTTGTCGGACGGGTCGCCGCGCAGCGCCGCGAAGTCGGGGTACTGGGCGGGGGTCAGGCCGTACTTCTCCCGCACCGCCTCGGGCGTGTAGCGGATCATCTCCGACGCCGTCCGGTAGAAGTACAGGACGGTCACGCGGTCGCCGACGAGCTGGAGCGCGTCCCGGTCGCCGGTGACGATCAGCACGCTCATGCCCGCCGCCTCGGCCCGCGCGGTCAGGGACGCGATGACGTCGTCGGCCTCGTAGCCGGGCGCGCGCAGCACCGGCAGGCTCATCGCGGCGAGGAACCGGTCGAGGATCTCGAGCTGGCTGCCGAACTCCGCGGGCGACCGCGCCCGCCCCGCCTTGTACTCGGGGAACGCCTCGGTGCGGAACGTCCGGCGGGACACGTCGAACGCGACCGCCGCGTGCGTCGGGCGCTCGTCGCGCAGCGCGTTGGCGAGCATGTTCGCGAACCCGTACACCACGTTGGTGGGCTGCCCCGCCGTGGTGCTGAAGTTCTCGACGGGAAGCGCGTAGAACGCCCGGTAGGCCAGCGAGTGGCCGTCGAGGAGCAGCAGGCGGGGCCGGTCGGTCATGTGACCCATCCTCGCACCCGGGAACGACATTCCAGCCCGCCCGAAACCCGCCGGGAGCCGGGCATGAAACGACCGGGCGAGATGTTGGGGGCAGACATGACGGAGATCAGACTGGGACGGCTCGGCGTCTGGCGGCCCTGGAGCCTGCTCGACCCCGCCCTGGCCAAGGACATCGAGGACTACGGCTACGGCGCGATCTGGGTCGGCGGCTCCCCGGCGGGGGACCTGGACGCCGTCGAGCGCCTGCTCGCGGCGACCGACCGGATCGTGGTGGCGACCGGGATCGTGAACATGTGGAGCACGCCCGCCGAGGAGGTCGCGCCGTCCTACTACCGGCTCGCGGACGCCTACGGGGACCGGTTCCTGCTCGGCGTCGGCATCGGCCACCCCGAGCGGACGCGGGAGTACCGCAGCCCGTACGAGACGGTCGTCCGGTACCTCGACGCGCTGGACGCGGCGGACGTCCCGGCCGCCCGGCGCGTCCTCGCCGCCCTCGGCCCGAAGGCGCTGGAGCTGTCGCGGGAGCGGGCGGCGGGCGCGCACCCGTACCTGACGACGCCCGACCACACGCGCGTGGCGCGGGAGACCCTCGGCGCCGGCCCCGTCCTCGCGCCCGAGCAGAAGGTCGTGCTCGACACCGACCCAGCGAGCGCACGCGCGGTCGCCCGGGAGGGGCTCGCCCGGTACCTGGGGCTGCGGAACTACGTCAACAACTTCAAGCGGTTCGGCCTCACCGACGCCGACGTGGCGGACGGCGGCAGCGACCGGCTCGTGGACGCGCTCGTCGCGCACGGCGACGCGGCCGCGATCGCCGCGCGGCTGTCGGCGCATCTGGACGCGGGCGCCGACACGGTGGCCGTCCAGGTGCTGACCGAAGAGGGCGGGGACCCGCGTCCCGCGCTGCGCGCGATCGCCGGGACGCTCGCCCCCTGAACGCGCGAAAGGGACGCGCCCGGGTGCGGGCGCGTCCCTCGGCGGACTCGCGTCAGCGGGTCTTGTAGCTGCCGAGCTGCTCCAGCGGCCGCTTGTAGGACGGCGCCGGGCGCTTGGCGAGCGCGTTCTTCCTGGCCAGCTCGTTGCCGTTCACGGTCAGCGTGCTGTAGGCGAACAACTGGGTGACCGACGCGGTGGCGTCGATCATCTGGTCGAAGCCCTTGAGGTTCACGTTGTCGTACCGGTCGCACGCCTGGTGGTAGCACGGGTCGTAGGCGATGCCCGCCGTGCCGCCGTACCGCTTGGCCTGCTCCGCGGTCTTGATCCCCTCGGCCCCGGTGGCGATGCCGCCCGCCGGGATGCCCGCGCTGATGAAGGCGTTGTAGTCCGAGCGCCCGTCGAACGCGGTCGGGTCGGTGGGCAGCTTGCGCGACGCGAAGTGGTCGTTGAACGCCTTCTCGATCGCGCCGGACCCGACCGGGCCCGGGACGTTGTTCTTGCCCTCGCTGTTGTCGCCGTCATAGACGAAGTTGACGTAGTTCGGCGACGCGAGCATGTCGAAGTCGAGCATCAGCGCGATCTTGTCGCGGTCCGCCTGCGGGAGGACGTCCACGTAGTGCTGGGAGCCGAGCAGGCCCTCCTCCTCGGCGCCCCAGAAGGCGAACCGCACCTTGTTGCGCAGCGCGGGGCCGAGCTTGTTGATGTGCTTGGCCATCTCCAGCAGCGTGGCGGTGCCGGAGCCGTCGTCGTTGATGCCCGGCCCCTCGGTGACGCTGTCGTTGTGCGCGCCCACGACGACGACGTTGTCGGCGCGTCCGCGCTTGGTGTCGGCGAGGACGTTCGCCGCCGTCCGCTTCTGGTTCAGCGTGTCGGTCTTGACCCGCAGCGTGACGCCGCCGTTCTGGGCCTGCTGGACGAGCGCCTTTCCAACGGCGTTCGTCGGGCCGACGACGGGCAGGCCGTACGGCTTGGTCAGCGTGCCCGCGACCGGACCCGGCTGGTCGGGGAGCTGGTAGATGACGACGGCGGCGGCGCCCGCGGCGATCGCGTTGTCGGTCTTGACGGAGAAGAAGCAGCCGCCGCGCTGGATCAGCGCGATGTGGCCCTTCGGGAAGCCGGCGAAGTCGTCGGCCTCGCAGCCGCTCCCGGCGCCGGTCGCGCCCGGGTCGACCGGGGTCGCGGCGGCGGTGACGTCCCCTGAGCCGGAGTACTGCAGCGTCTGGAAGTCGCTGTCGGGCTGGAACGTCTTCTGCTCGGGGGCCGTCTCGGCGAACGTCGGCGCGGACCGCTCCTGCCAGTAGTCGAACTCGAACCGCTGCACGGTCGGGGTGTACCCGGCCCGCTTGAGCTGGTCCGCGATGTACTTGAGGGTGATCTCGTTGCCCGGGAGTCCGGCGGCCCGGTTGCCGCCGTTCGCGTCCGCGATCTTCTGCAGGTTCAGCTGGTGATGGCGGACGTTCTTCAACGTGACCAGGTCGGCCAACGAGGGACGGCTCGGCGCCGCCTGGGCCGGGGCCGCCGCCAGGGTGCTGGCGGCGAGCGACAGCCCCAGGAGCGTTGCTAGCGCGGCTCTGCGCATGACACGGTCTCCGATAGTGGGGGATGATCTTGCGCCCGAAGCTTTGCATGCGACATTTCGCGCAACAAGCGATAGCGCAGTACATATCGCGGCCAACATCGGCCTTCCCCGATTCGGAGCGTGAGCGGCCGAACGCGACGAGCACCCTGACAGACGGTGAACTGTCCAAAACCGGTAGCGCCTATGGCTTTCGGCACGTCAGCGTCTATAGGCTCCGTGAGCTTCGGTGAATGGCGGGTTAATCCATTGGGAGTTCCAGTGACGAAGTCGGAGGCCCCCGGCGGGACGCACGGGCGGCCGCGTACCCACCCGATCTGGCGAAGGATCGCGCTTCTCCTCGCGGTGCCGCTCACGGCGCTGCTCGTGCAGTGGGGCATCCCGGCCGTGGTCACACTGTCGAACGCGCTCCAGCGGTACGACTACTCCACCGTGTACAACGAGGTCGGCGTGCCCGCGACCACGGTGACGGAGGCGCTCCAGGACGAGCGGACCGCCGCCGTCCGCCTCCTGAACGACAACTGGAAGCCGGACAAGCAGCGCTACGACGAGCAGGTCGTGGACACGGACGCGGCGGTCGCCGCGTTCCGCAAGCGGGCCCTGTCGGCGAAGACCCGGGACGCGATGGACGACTCCACCACGACCCGCGTGCGCCGGCTCAGCGACGCCTACGACGAGCTCGTGACGCTGCGGGCCCGGGTCGCCACCGGCGCCACCACGACGATCGGCGCCATCAACGGCTACAGCAAGATCGCCGACAACACGATCCGGCTGCTGACCACGCTGGTGAGCGTCGACGACGTGACGACGTACCAGCACACGAACGCGCTGCTGCACAACTACTGGGCCCGCGAGCTCATGCTCCGCGAGGACGCGCTGCTGTCCACCCTGCGGGGCGGGCCGATGAGCGCGACGAACCGCACGGCCTTCGCCTCCTACGCCGAGGGGCGCCGCCAGTTCTTCGAGCTCGGCCGGACCGAGGCCGAAGGCACGATAGAGAAAATCATGTACGATCTGGCGAACTCATCGGCCTTCACCACGTATACGACGCTGGAGAACTCCGTCGTGAACAACGGTCTGGCGCCCGACCCGAGGGAGTGGCGGTCCGCGATCGCGGCGCTCTCCCCGGTCTGGTTCGACGCGGCCGCGCAGGCCCAGACCGTGGTGAACAACGACGACGTGAAGCCCGCCGGGCGCCGGATCATGCTCGGCTTCTACCTGATCGGCGTCATCGGCCTCGTCAGCCTCATCGTCTCGGTCGTCCTGTCGCTGCTGTTCGCGCGGCGGCTCACCGCCGAGCTGCGGGCGCTGCAGGAGTCGGCGCAGCGGCTCGCGAACGAGCGGCTGCCGCGCGTCGTCGCGAAACTGAGACGCGGTGAGACGGTCGACGTGGAAGCGGAGTCTCCACCGCCCGCGACCGGGCGGACGAAGGAGATCGTCAGCGTCAGCGAGGCGTTCGGGACGGTCCAGCGGACGGCGGTCGGCACGGCCGTCGGCGAGGCCGAGCTGCGCGCCAGCATCAACCGCGTGTTCATCAACCTGTCGTGGCGCAGCCAGTCGCTGCTGCACCGGCAGCTCAGGCTGCTCGACCAGATGGAGCGGCGCGCGGCGGGCCCCGAGGAGCTGGACGACCTGTTCCGGCTGGACCACCTCACCACCCGCATGCGCCGGCACGCCGAGGGCCTCGTCATCCTCGCCGGGTCGCCGACCGTCCGCGCCTGGGACCACCCGGTCGCCGCCGAGGACGTCGTCCGCGCCGCCGTCGCCGAGATCGAGGACTACACCCGGGTCGAGGTGACGGGCGCGTCGTCGGTCGCGGTCAGCGGCGACGTCGTCGCCGACGTCATCCACCTGCTCGCCGAGCTGATCGAGAACGCGGCCGTGTTCTCGCCGCCCGCCACCGAGGTCACCGTCAAGGTCGAGACGGTCGCCAACGGGCTCGCCGTCGAGATCGTCGACCGCGGCATCGGCCTGCACCCCGACGAGCTGGAGGAGCTCAACACCCGGCTCACCAGCGCCGCCGAGTTCGACCTGGTCGACACCGAGCGGCTCGGGCTGTTCGTCGTCGCGCGGCTGGCCGCCCGGCACCGCATCAAGGTCTCGCTGCAGGCGTCCGCGTACGGCGGGACGACCGCGATCGTGCTCGTCCCGCACGCGCTCGTCACGATCGACGACGACCTCTCGCGCGGCGGCCCGGCGCCCGGCACCGCCCGCACGCTGGTGGCCGCGTTCGCCGGCGGCGGCACCGCGCCGACCGGCCGGCAGCGGCTCGGCCGGCCGTCCCGCCCGGCGCTCCCCGGCGGGGCCGCGCCGACCCAGGCGGAGCCGCCGGACGACCTGCCGGACGACCTGCCGCCGGGCGAACCGCCGCTGGTCGTGCCCGCGTCCTCCTCGCCGTACGAGCCGCCGTCCTCGCCGTACGACACACCGCCGTCGCCGTACGAGCCGCCGGTGCCGCCGCACGACACGCCCGCCTCGCCGTACGAGCCGCCGACGTCCCCGTACGACCCGCCCGCGCCGTCCTACGAGGCGCCCGCGTCGCCCTACTTCACGCCGGAGGCCCCGCGCGACACGCCCGGCGGCCGCGTCCCGGCCGCCGAGGTCCCGGGGCAGATCATCGAGGCGGAGGTCGAGTCCAGCGAGGTCACCGGGCGGCTGCCGCGGCGCGTCCGGCAGAAGAACCTGGCTCCGCAGCTGCGCAGGGGCGCGGGGTCCCGGCGCGCCGACCGGCGCAAGCCCCCGCCGCCCGAGCGGCCGGCGGGCCGCGGCCCGGCCGACGACGACTTCGAGGAGCCCGTCCCTGAGCTCAGCCGCGACCTGATGTCCTCACTACAGTCGGGATGGCTGCGCGGCAGGGTCGACGATGACGAACCGGACGATCCCGGTCAACTCGATGAATGGGGTGAACGATGACCCAGCAGGCCCACCACGCCACCGGCGAGCTCGACTGGCTGCTCGACGATCTGGTTCAGCGGGTCGGGGAGGTCCACCAGGCCGTCCTGCTCTCCCGGGACGGACTGGTCATGGGCGCCTCGGGCGGTGTCACCCGCAAGGACGCCGAGTTCCTCGCGGCACTGTCCTCGGGGTTCCACAGCCTCGCCAACGGCGCCCGCGAGCACTTCCAGGCCCGCCAGGTGCGGCAGACCGTCGTCGAGCTCGACGGCCTGCTGTTCTTCGTCATGCCCGCGGGCAACGGGAGCTGCCTCGCGGTGCTGAGCGACGCGGGCGGCAACGCCGGGCTCGTCGCCTACGAGACCACCATGCTGATCAAGCGGGTGCGGCGGACGCTCGCGGCCTCCCCGCGGGCCTCCGCCGAGCCGCAGGACCCGCAGTTGCGCTCGGGCGCCTCGGGCTGAGCCGGCCGTGGAGACTCCGCGAGAACGCTGGGTCGGCCGGGACGCGGGCCCGGTCGTGCGGCCGTACGCGGTGACCCGGGGGCGGACCCGCCCCCAGGGCATCGTCATAGACCTGGTCACGCTCCTCGTCGCCACGGGCCGCACCCCGGGCGAGAAGGTGTGGCTGTCCCGCGAGCAGCGCGTGCTGCTGGAGCTGTGCCGCCGGCCGTCCACCCCGGCCGACCTCGCCTCGGAGATCGACCTGCCGTTCCGGGTCGTGCAGATCCTCCTGGAGGACCTGTACCAGTACGGCCTGGTGGAGGAGACCAACCCCCAGGCCGAGCAGTCCGACCGCCCCGACCCACGCATCCTGATGAGAGTGCTCGATGAACTTCGCCGGCTCTAACGTCTCTCTGCCGGGCGACGCCGCGCTCGCGCCCCGCGGGGGCGAGGACGTCCCGCTGCACACGCTGAAGATCCTCGTCGCCGGCGGCTTCGGCGTCGGCAAGACCACCCTCGTCGGCGCGGTGAGCGAGATCCGCCCGCTGCGCACCGAGGAGGACCTCACCGACAAGTCCGTCGGCGTGGACGACCTCGGCGGCGTCGAGGCCAAGCGGACCACGACCGTCGCGATGGACTTCGGCCGCCTCACCTTCTCCGGCGGCGTCCGGCTGTACCTGTTCGGGACGCCCGGCCAGGAGCGGTTCTGGTTCATGTGGGACCAGATCGCCTACGGCGCGGTCGGCGCGATCGTCCTCGTCGACACCCGGCGGCTCACCACGAGCTTCGCCTCCATCGACTTCTTCGAGCAGCGGGAGATCCCGTTCGTCATCGCGGCCAACGTCTTCGACGGCGCCCGCCGCTACCGCGAGGAGGACATCAGGGAGGCCCTCGACGTCGAGCCGGAGGTGCCGGTCGTGCTGTGCGACGTCCGGCAGCGGGACATGGCGAAGGGCATCCTCGTCACGCTGGTCGAGCACGCGCTCCAGTCGTCACGGCACTGACCCCGCCGGTCCGGAGGCGGTCATCCGCGCGACGATCAGCGACGCGAGCGCGGCGTAGGCGGCGGAGTCGTCGAGGCCCGTCTCCGCCTCGATCTCGCCCCGGTGGATCGCCTCCATGACCTGGCCCGCGACGGCGCCGACGAACGCCGCGTCGGCGGCGGCGCCCGCGCCGTCGGGGAACGCCTCGCGGACGAGCCCCCGCACGCGCCGCACCGCGTAGCGCGTGTTCCGCTTGTAGATCTCGCGGGCGGGCGCGAACGCGTCCAGGTCGGCGAAGAAGGCGGGCGACGCGGGGGCCAGCTCGGCGGAGATCGCGCGCAGGTACGCGCCGACGCGCTCGCGCGGGTCGGCGCTCGCGTCCAGCACCGCCTCCACCCGCTCGGTCGCGCGGCGGAAGAACGCCCGGACGACCGCGACGATGATCTGCTCGCGGCTGGCGGCGACCGCGTACAGGGTGCTCTTCG
The DNA here is from genome assembly GCF_001552135.1 of Actinomadura chibensis NBRC 106107. Lineage (GTDB taxonomy): Bacteria > Actinomycetota > Actinomycetes > Streptosporangiales > Streptosporangiaceae > Spirillospora > Spirillospora chibensis. Next base: position 146,474 of record NZ_BCQP01000016.1, read on the forward strand.
AGCAGCGCAGCACGGCCGCGAGCTCCGCGACGCTGAGGTCGGCGAAGCCGCGGTCGAGGAACACCTCCATGAGCCGGTCGACGAGGTCGTCGCGCCGCCGCGCGGCCCGGGTCGCCCGCTCGTCCGTCGAGGTCATGCCGAGGACGGTACCAAAACGGGTTCGCCGGTACCGGACTTGGTACTGTGTGGGTGCCGAAAGGAGCCCGCCCATGCCCGTCACCCGGCAGCTGCCCACCCCCGAGTCCGCCGACCTCGTCGCGCTCACCCGCGAGATCGCGGCGAAGGAGCTGGCGCCGCGGGTCGCCGACGCCGAGCGCACCGGGACGTTCCCGCGCGAGGTGTTCGCCACGCTGGGCGGCGCCGGGCTGCTCACGCTCCCCTACCCGGAGGAGTTCGGCGGCGGCGGACAGCCGTACGAGGTCTACCTCCAGGTGCTGGAGGAGATCGGCGCGGTGTGGGCGAGCGTCGGCGTCGGCGTGAGCGTCCACTCCCTGTCCTGCTTCCCGCTGTTCTCCTACGGGACGGACGGGCAGCGCGCCCGGTGGCTCCCCGACCTGCTGTCCGGCGAGCGGCTCGGCGCGTACTGCCTGTCGGAGGCGCACGCGGGCTCCGACCCGGGCGCGATGCGGGCGCGGGCCGTCCGGGACGGCGACTCCTACGTCCTGAACGGCGCCAAGGCGTGGACGACCCACGGCGGCGAGGCCGACTTCTACACGGTCATGGCCCGCACCTCCGACGACGGGGCGCGCGGCATCTCCTGCTTCCACGTCCCGGCGGGCACGCCGGGCCTGGAGTTCGACCGGCCCGAGGACAAGATGGGCCTGATGGGCTCGACGACGGCGACCGTCCGGTTCGTGGACGTCCGCGTCCCGGCCGACCACCTGATCGGACGCGAGGGCCAGGGCCTGCCCATCGCGCTCGCGGGCCTCGACGCCGGACGGCTCGGCATCGCCGCCGTCGCCACCGGCCTCGCCCAGGGCGCGCTCGACACCGCCGTCGCCTACGCCAAGGAGCGCGAGGCGTTCGGCAAGCCGATCATCCAGCACCAGGGCCTCGCGTTCGTGCTCGCCGACATGGCGGCGGCGATCGAGTCGGCCCGCGCCACCTACCTGTCGGCGGCCCGCCTCAAGGACGCGGGACGCCCCTACGGCCGCGAGGCGTCCATCGCGAAACTGGTCGCCACCGACAACGCCATGAAGGTGACGACGGACGCCGTCCAGGTCCTCGGCGGCGCGGGCTACACCCGCGACTTCCCGGTCGAGCGCTACATGCGCGAGGCCAAGGTGATGCAGATCTTCGAGGGCACCAACCAGATCCAGCGCCTAGTAATAGCCCGCGACCTCGCCCGCTAGAAACGTCAGGGTTCGAAGCGGTAGCCCATTCCGGGTTCGGTGATGAGGTGGCGCGGGCGGGACGGGTCGTCCTCCAGCTTGCGGCGCAGCGAGGCGAGGTAGACGCGCAGGTAGTTGGTCTCGCTGACGTGCTTCGGGCCCCACACCTCGGTGAGGAGCCGCTGCTGCGTGATCAGCCTGCCTGGGTTGCGCACCAGGATCTCCAGCACTCCCCATTCGGTCGGGGTGAGGTGGACCCGCGTGCCGCCTGGCCCGCTGACGAGTTTCGCGGCCAGGTCGACCGAGTGGCGGCCGACGTCCACCGCGGGCGGGGCCTCGTCGGCGGGCGCCCGGCGGATGAGCGCCCGGATCCGGGCCAGCAGCTCGTCGACGCCGAACGGCTTGGTCACGTAGTCGTCGGCGCCGGCGTCCAGCGCGTCGACCTTGTCGCCGCTGCCGGACCGCCCGGACAGGACGATGATCGGCACCTTCGACCAGCCGCGCAGCCCGCGGATCACGTCGGTGCCGTCCAGGTCGGGCAGCCCCAGGTCGAGGATCACCACGTCGGGGCGCCATTCCGCGGCGCCGGTGAGGGCGCGGCGACCGTCCCGGGCGAGCTGGACCTCGTAGTGGCGGGCCTGGAGGTTGAGCCGGAGGGTCGCCAGGATCTGCGGTGAGTCGTCCACCACCAGCACCCGCGTCATCGGCGTTCACTCCTCCGAGGGAGGGGGAAAGCGTCCGGGTCGTGCGCTCTTCGGGCGATCGGCCTCCCTCCGACGAGGCTCGCGGCCAGCCCGACTCCGACCAGCACGCCGAGCCGGGCCAGGTCGGGCATGCCGCCGATCGTCAGGCCGCCGTCCTCGACGACGTCGAAGCCGGTCACCAGCAGCCAGCCGATGAGTCCCAGCGCCGCTCCGGCGACCGGCGGCGCCGCCCGCGACCACGCGGCGACCGACACCAGCACGACCGCGCAACCGACCCGCCAGTCCGCCGCCTTGAGCACGACCGCGAGGACGAACGCGCTCAACGAGCCGCCCGCGAGCTGCCAGGCCGCCGATTCCAGGCGATCCATGGGGAGCCTCCGCCTTTCATGGATTATCGGCCGCAGTTCTAGGCGCCGCGGATGGGTGTCTCCAGGGAATTCACATCCATGGGCTCACCGTAAGTTCCGGTTTCCGGCGCGGGAAGGATCGGCTACGCGTTCTTCACGCCGTCGCCGGGAATCTTGACGCCGCCCTGACGCCGGGCTTCGCGATCAGCGGAAAGGCGCGGTTCCGGCAGTCGCGCGCCTGCCGGAACCGCGCGTATCGGCGGGCGCCCGACCGCGGTCGGCGGCGCCCGTCGGCGTCCCACGGAGCGGAGGGACTCCGCGGACGTTCGATAAAGGCCGGAATACCCGGCCGGATTCGGCGAACGGAAGGGCGTCGCCCGGACCACTGTTGCCGAGCGGCATTAAAGAGGACAAGGATATTGATGGAGAATTAACGCCTGGTCAGCCGACGTCGCGGCGGAGCAGGTCCTCGTCGGTTTCGCGGCGGATGAGCAGGCGTGCGCGTCCGGCGCGGACGGCGACGACGGGCGGGCGGCAGACCAGGTTGTAGTTGGAGGCCATGGAGTGGTGGTAGGCGCCCGTGCAGGGCACGGCGAGCAGGTCGCCGGGGCGGACGTCGGCGGGCAGCGGCACGTCCCGCACGAGCACATCCCCGGACTCGCAGTGCCTGCCGACGACGGTCGCCGACCGGTCGGCGGCCGTCGTCCCGTGGCCGAGGAGCCGGGCGGAGTAGGCCGCGCCGTACAGGCCCGGCAGGCGGTGCTCGCGGCAGGCGGTGCGGACGGCCGTCCGCGTCAGTTCCGCGACGGCCTCTGGGGCCAGCCCGCGCTCTCCGGTCCGGTAGGGGACGGCGAACCCGCCGCCGAGGTCGAGCTGCGGCGGCGACACCCCGTGCTCGTCCCGGACGGCGGCCAGCAGGCCGACCATCCGCCGCGCCGCCCGCTCGAAGGCGGCCGGGTCCGACACCTGCGAGCCGATGTGGCAGTGCAGCCCGGCCAGCGCCAGCTCCCGCTGCGCCAGGACCCGGCGGACCGCCTCGGACGCCGCGCCGCTCGCCGGCGAGAACCCGAACTTCTGGTCGTCGGTGCCGGTGCTCATGGCCGGATGGGTCCGGCCGTCGACGCCGGGCGTGACGCGGACCATCAGCCGCGGCCGGACCGGCCCGCCCGCGAGCGACGCCAGCCGCGTGATCTCGCCGAAGGAGTCCACGACGATGCGGCCCACCCCGTATGCCAGGGCCGCGCGCAGGTCCTCGGGGGTCTTGGCGTTGCCGTGCATCAGCATCCGCTCGCCCGGAAAGCCGACCGAGCGGGCGACCGCCAGCTCACCGGCCGAGACCACGTCCAGCGAGAGCCCCTCCTCGGCCGCCCACCGGGCCATCGCCCGGCACAGGAACGCCTTTCCGGCAAAGGCGACCTCCCCGCCCGAGAACGCGGCGCGGAACTCGCGGCAGCGACGGCGGACGTCCTCCTCGTCCATGACGTGGACGGGTGTGCCGAACCCGGCGGCCACCTCGCTCAACGCGACACCGCCGACGGCGACGTCCCCGTCGGTACGGGCATACGCGGTGGACGGCCAGATCACGGCGTCGAGCCCCTCGGACGGGCTCACCGGACCGCCCGGTCCAGCACCGGCGGGCGTCTCACCCGAACGGGGTCGGCCGGGGCGCGGGGCCCGGCGAACAACGGATCCACCTGGATCCGCTCGACGCCCATCGGGCGGAGCATCGCCCGCAGCGCGGGCTCGGCCAGTTCGATCCAGCGCTGCCGCTCCCCCATCGCCCGCCGCAGATGCGCCACATCGGTGAAGGCCACTCCGACCCGCCCCGCCCCCTGATCCAGACGCCCCGTCCGCAAGACCAGAACGCCCCTGGCGCTCTCCCCCACCGGAACGACCAATGGATGACCGCCGCCGCCCACGTGACCCTTCTCTCCTCGGTGCTCAAGGTACGACGACGATCACGCTAGGCGAATTCTGCGCGTTCATCCGATTCAGCTACGGAACATTGACGCGACTCCAAGAAATCTTGTCGCTCTCCTAACGGAGGGCAGCGAAATACCGCCCTCGGCATAACTAGGGAAAAGCGCAAGGCTCACATTGAAAATGCCGAAGACCGCTCTCCGAATTCGACTACTCCCGCACGACCCATGGCTTTACCGGGGCCGTCTCGTAGGCGGCGCGGGACGGCGCCCGGCGATGCCGCCGGGCGCCGTCGGTCGGACGCGGCCTTCGAGGACGGGTCAGGGGGCGACGTCCAGTGCGGCGCGGACGATCGAGTCGGTGTCGATGCCGTGGTGGCGGTGGACGTCCTCGATCGAGCCCGACTGGCCGAACGTCGTGACGCCCAGCGTGGCGCACGGGACGTTGTTGACCCCGGCGAGGAAGGCCAGCGTGTGCGGGTGGCCGTCCAGGACGGTGACGAGCGGCGTCGCCCGGGACGCCGGGAACGCCTGGTCCAGGATCCAGCTCGGCCCGTCGCCGAGCCCCTGCCGCGACCGGAGCGCCTCGAAGAGCAGGCCGGGGCTCGTCACGCAGACCACGTCGGCGCCGATGCCGACCTGGTCGAGCCGGTCGGCGGCGGCGAGCGCCTCCGGGACGAGCGCGCCCATCGCCGCCAGCGTCACCGCCGGGCGCTCGGCCCGGCGCAGCGGGTAGGCGCCCGCGACGACCTGGCGGCGGCGGCGCTCGCGGGCCGCCGGATCGGCCGGGACGGCGGCGAGCCGCTGGTCCACCGCGCGGGTCGACAGGCGCAGGTAGGCCGAGCCGCCGTCCGGGCGGCCGAGCCGCGCCATGCTCGCCAGCAGCGTCCACTCGGTGTCGAGGACGAACGCGGGCTCGTAGGCGACGCAGCCCGGCTGCTCGATCCCGATCGACGGGGTGACGATCGACTGGTGCGCCCCGCCCTCGGGCGCCAGCGTCACCCCGGACGGCGTGCCGATCAGGATCGACTGCCCGCCCGCGTAGATGCCGAACGACCAGGGTTCAAGGGCGCGTCCGACGAACGGGTCGTAGAGCACGCCGATCGGCAGCAGCGGCTTGTTCCAGCGGCTCCAGGTCGCGCCGAGCTCGCCGAGGAGCGAGACGAGGTTCGTCTCGGCGATGCCGAGCTCGATGTGCTGGCCGGACGGCCCCTCCCGCCAGTGCAGGATCGTCTCGGCGTCGTCGGCGAACCAGTCGCGGCGCTCGGACGTCGACCAGACGCCGACCTTGTTCACCCAGCCGCCGAGGTTGGTGCTTGAGCTGACGTCGGGGCTGACGGTCACGACGCGGGCGGCGGCCTCGGGCGCCTCGCGGGTGAGGTCGAGCAGGAGGCGGCCGAGCGCGGCCTGCGTGGTGGCGGTGCCCTTGGGGGTGCGGCCGATGTCGGTCGGCAGCGCGGGCGGCGCCTGCGGCGCGACCGGTTCGCGGCGCAGCCGGGCGGCGGTCTCGGCGCAGAGCCGGGCGGCGGCGGAGCCGTCCGGGAAGCGGGCCCACGGGTCGGCGGGGTCGAGGCCGAGCCGGGCCGCGAGCGCGTCGATCTGCTCGGCGGTGAGCAGCGAGGAGTGGTTCTGCGGGTGGCCCTCGCTGGGCAGCCCGTGCCCCTTGACCGTGTACGCGAAGATCACCGTCGGCCGGGTGTCGTCGATCTCCTCGAACGCGTCGCCGAGGCTGCCGAGGTCGTGGCCGCCGAGGTTGCGCAGCGCGGCGAGGAGGGTGGCGTCGTCGAGCGTCGCGACGAGCGCGGCGACGGGCTCGCTGCCGCCGGGCAGCCGGTCGCGCAGCTCGGCGGCGTCGCAGCGCAGCAGCCGCTGGTACTCCGGGTTGGACATGGCGTCGATGCGGGCCCGCAGCTCGTCCCCGCCGGGACGGCCGAACAGCTCGGTCAGCAGGCGGCCGTACTTCAGCGTCAGCACCTGCCACCCGGCCGCCGCGAACATGCCCTTCAGCCGGTGCGCGGCCAGGTACGGGACGACCCGGTCGAGCGACTGCCGGTTGAGGTCGACGATCCACACGATCTCGCCGAGCTCGGCGACGCCCGGGTCGAGGACGGCCTCCCAGACCGCGCCCTCGTCCAGCTCGGCGTCGCCGACCAGCGAGTACTGGCGCCCGGCGGGCGCTCCCTCGGTGTAGCGGCGGGCGACGGCGCCCCAGATCGGCGCGGTCGCGCCGATGCCGACGGAGCCGGTGGAGTAGTCGACCGGGTCCGGGTCCTTCGTGCGGCTCGGGTAGCTCTGCAGCCCGCCGAACTCGCGCAGGGTCGTCAGGTACCGCTCGTCCAGCCCGCCGAGCAGGTAGTTGATCGCGTGCAGGACCGGGGACGCGTGCGGCTTCACCGAGACGCGGTCGTCCGGGCCGAGGTGGTGGAACCACAGCGCCGTCATGATCGACACCATCGACGCGGACGACGCCTGGTGCCCGCCCACCTTCAGCCCCGACGGGTTCGGCCGCACCCGGTTCGCGTGGTGGACGACGGCGGTCGCCAGCCACAGCACCCGCCGCTCGATCTCCTCCATCACCCCGGCCTCGGCGTCCGTCGCCAGCCGTTCGGTCATCGTCTCCTCCTCCGCGTTCAGCGCCACGGCGGGGTCAGGTCGACCGAGATCGACTGGATCTCGGTGACGGCCTCCGCGATGTGGCGTCCGCCCAGCCTGCCGTGGCCGCTGGCGGTGCCGGGGGCGCCGCCGAACGGCAGGTGCAGCTCCCAGTAGTTGCTCGTGTCGTTGACGGTGACCTGACCCGCACGGAGCCGGCCGGCCACCGCCAGCGTACGGTCCAGGTCCCGGCCGAAGACCGCGGAGCTGAGCCCGTACCGGCCGCGGGCCGCGGCGGCGAGGATCGCCTCGGTGTCGTCGGGGACGCGCAGGACGGGCGCGAGCGGCCCGAACGTCTCCTCGGTCATCGCGGCGGCGTCCTCGTCCAGGCCGACGAGGACGGTCGGCCGCCAGTACAGCCCGGTCGGACGGTCCGGCAGCGGGCTCCCGCCGAACGCGGTCCGGCCGCCGCGGGCGACGCCGTCCGCGACGTGCCGGGCCATGGTGTCGGCGACGCCGCGGGTGTGCACCGGGCCCATGGTGGCGGCGGCGTCGAACGGCGACCCGACGACCTCGCGGCGGGCCTCCTCGACCAGCCGCTCCTCCAGCTCCGCCGCGATCGACGCGGCGGCGATGACGCGTCCGGCCGCCGAGCAGGACTGGCCGGAGTTGGCGAACGCGGCCGACGCGATCGCCGGGGCGGCCCGGTCCAGGTCGGCGTCGGGCAGGACCACGATCGGCCCGTTGCCGCCGAGCTCCATCACCTGCGCCTTCCCGGCGGCGAGCCGGGCGATCTCGGCGCCCGCATTCGAGCTGCCGGTGAACCCGACGCCGTTGACGCCGGGATGGGACACCAGCCGCTGCGCCGGGCCGAGGTCTGGGCCGGTGACGAGGTTGACGAGGCCCGGCGGGACGTCGGCCGCCTCGACGCAGTCGAACAGCGCGCCCGCGATCGCCGCCGTCGACGGCGCGGGCCGCCACACCACGGCGTTCCCGCAGGCCAGCAGCGGCCCGAGGTACTCGACCGGGATGTTCACCGGGAAGTTGAACGGCGTCATCACGGCGAACACGCCGCGCGGCTTGCGGGTGGTCAGGACGAGCTTGGCGCCGTCCCGGACGGGCACCGTCTCGCCGCCGAGCCGCTTCGCCTCCTCGGCGGCGAGCCGGAAGCCGTCGGCGGCCAGCCGGATCTCGCCCTCGGCCTGGCCGACCGGCTTGCCGTGTTCGAGGGCCAGCAGCCGGGCCATCGCGGCGGCGCGCTCGTCGATGACGGCGGCGATCCGGTGGCACCAGTCCGCGCGGGTGAACGCGGTCTCCTGGCGGTGCGCCTCGAACGCGTCCGCCGCCGCGGCCACGGCGGCGTCGACGTCGGACTCGGCGGCCCGCGCGATGACGGCGAACCGCTCCCCCGTCGCCGGGCTCACCGCGTCGTACACCGCGCCGCCGTGGGCGTCTCGCGCCCGTCCGCCGATCCGCAGCGCGATCCGGCCGGGCTGGTCGTGGTCAAGCAGGGTGGGGTCAGGCAGGGTGGGGTCAGGCATTTCCGACCTCCTCGGCGACCTTCGACGCCGACGGCCACGCGAGCGCGCCGCCGTCCGCGGCGTCGAACAGATGGGCCTTCCCCGGGCGGACGCGCATCGCGACCTCGGCGCCCGCGTCCATCTCGATGTCCGGGTCGGCGCGGGCGATGACGTCCCCGGACGGGAACGACGCCACCACGATCGCCTCCACCCCGAGCCGCTCGATCAGCCGGACCCGTCCGGCCGCGGCGGGACCGCCCGGCTCCAGGGTCACGTCCTCGGGGCGGACGCCGAGCGTCACACCCTCCCGCACGCCGCCCGGCCAGCCGATCGGCACGGTCCAGTCGCCGTGCGCGAACGAGCCCGCGTCGTCCAGCGCGCCGGGCACGAAGTTCATCCCGGGCGTCCCGACGAAACCGGCGACGAACCGGTTCGCCGGACGCCGGTACAGGTCGAGCGGCGGGGCCTCCTGCTGCACCAGCCCGCCGTTCATGACGACGACCTTGTCGGCCATGCTCATGGCCTCGCCCTGGTCGTGCGTGACGTACACGAACGTGCCGCCGAGTTCCCGCTGCAGCTCGCGGAGGCTGATCCGCATGTCGGCGCGGAGCTTGGCGTCGAGGTTGCTGAGCGGCTCGTCCAGCAGGAAGACGTTGGGCCGCCGGACGATCGCCCGCGCGAGCGCCACCCGCTGCTGCTGCCCGCCGGACAGCTGCCGCGGCTTGCGGTCGAGCAGCTTGCCGATGTCGAGCATCTCGGCGACCTCGGCGACCCGCGCGGCGATGTCGGCGGCGGGCAGCTTGCGCAGCTTGAGCGCGAACGCGATGTTCTCCCGGACGCTGCGGTTCGGGTAGAGCGCGTACGACTGGAACACCATCGCGACGTCGCGCTTGTGCGGCGGGACGTCCTGGACCTCCTTCCCGTCGAAGAGGATCGTCCCGGACGACACCTCCTCCAGCCCGGAGATCATGTTCAGCGTGGTGGTCTTGCCGCACCCGCTCGGGCCGAGCAGCACGGTGAAGCTGCCGTCCTCGATGGTCAGGTCGATGGAGTCGACGATCAGCGTGTCACCGAACCGCTTGGTGACCTGCCGGAGTTCGATACTGGACACGCGTCACACCTTTCCGACGCCTGAGGTCAGGCCGCGTACGAGGAACCGCTGCGAGACGAGGGCGAGCAGCATCGTGGGCAGGGCGGCCAGCAGGGTGCCGGCGGCCATGATGCCGAAGGACTGCTCGCGCACGTTGTAGAGCCCGGAGATGGCGGGCTGGATGAGCATCGCGTCCGTCCGCGAGTTCAGGACCAGCGCGAACAGGAAGTCGTTCCACGACACCATGAACGAGAACAGGCCGACGCTGATGATCCCCGGCCGGGCCAGCGGCAGCACCACGCGGGCGAACACCTGCCAGCGGGTGCAGCCGTCGATCATCGCGGCCCGGTCCACCTCGACGGGGATGCCGTTGAAGTAGGCGCGCATCATCCACACCGAGAACGGCACCGTGAAGCCGAGGTGGGCGATGACGATGCCCGTCCTCGTGTCGGTGAGGCCCATCGAGTGGAGCATCACGTAGAAGGGCACGACGAGCGCGAACACCGGGACGAGCTGGCTGCCGAGCATCAGGCCCGGGACCGCCCGGGAGCCGGGGAACCGGAACCGCGCGAACGCGTACCCGGCCGTGCTCGCGATCACGACGTTCAGCACCGCGACGCACACCGCCACCACGGCGCTGTTCCGCATGCCGGGGACGATCAGGTCGCTGGGGTTGCTCGGCGGCGCGCCGCTGAACGCCGAGTCGAAGATCTTCTGGAAGCTGCCGAAGTCCATCGCCGGGATCCAGCGCGGCGGCGTCCGCAGCGAGTCGGCCTTCGACGTCAGCGCCACCAGCAGCAGGAAGTAGAACGGCAGCAGCACCCACGCGAGCAGCGCGAGGACGACCCCGGTGCGCAGCGCGCGCACCCCGACCTTTCGCGCCGAGCGCCTGCGGTCTCCGGCGGCCATCACGCGGCCCTCCTCTCGCGGTCGCGGCGCGGTCCCCGGACGCCGAGCGCGGTCAGCGCGGCGAGCAGCACCATCGCCAGCGTCATCAGGTAGAAGATCGCCGCGCCCTTGCCGAGGTCGAGGTCGCGGAACGCGGTGGTGTAGCCCCACCACGACAGCAGGGTCGTCTCGGTGCCCGGCCCGCCGCCCGTCAAAATGTAGATCAGCGCGAACGCCAGGAACGCGTTGATCAGCGCGAGCACCGACACCACGAGGATCGTGTCGCGGATCCAGGGCAGCGTGACGAAGAAGAACCGCCGGACCGGGCCCGCCCCGTCGATCCGCGCCGCCTTGTGCAGGTCCTCCGGGACGGTCTGCAGCGCGCCGAGGATCAGCAGCGTGGCGAACGGCACCAGGCTCCACACGAACGCGATCGCCATCACGGTCAGCGCGACCTGCCCGGAGGCGAACCACGCGACGTACTTGTCGATCAGCCCGGCCTGCTTCAGCCCTCCGTTCAGCGGGCCGAAGGTCGAGTTGAAGATCCAGCCGAAGGTCAGCGCCAGCGTGATCTGGGACAGCGACCACGGCAGCACCAGGATGCCCCGCACCACCGACCGGCCGCGGAAGTCCTGGTTGAGGGCCAGCGCGAACACCGTGCCGAGCACCAGCGTGCCCGCGACGACGGCGGCCGCGAACAGGACGGTCCGGGTCAGCGACGGCACGAACACCGGGTCCTTCAGGACGGCGGTGTAGTTGTCGAGGCCGACCCACTTGGCCGGGGCGCGGCTGCCGAGCGTCTGCTCGTGCAGGCTGACCCAGAACGAGTACACCAGCGGGTAGGCGAGCAGGACCAGCGTGACGACCAGCGCGGGCGCGGCCATCGCCATGCCGAACCGGGCCTCGCCGCGTCCGTATCCGCGCCGGCCCCCGTCCTTTCCCGCGGGCTTGGCCGCCGTCTTCGCGGCGGGCCTGCTCCGTTGCGTCGTGGCCACGGCTACTTCTGCGATCCCGCGAAGTCGGCCAGCTCCTTGAGCCCCTGGTCGGACGACTTCTTCCCGAGGACGACCTCCTGCAGCACCGCGCACGCCATGTCGGCGAACTTGGGGTACCAGGCGCGGGTGGTGACGGGGCCGAGGGGCACGGTCTTGGCGAGCTGCGCGGTGAGGGCGTCCACGTCGGCCCACTTCGCCCACGACTTGAGGACGGCCGGGTCGGAGTCGACGCTCTTGTACCCGCTGGACAGCCCGAGCGCCGTGGCGACCAGGTTCTTCGGCACGTGGTAGGAGCCGTCCTTGCCCGCGCCGCCGAGGTAGTCGATGACCGTCCCGGCGTTCTTCTCGCCCTCCGTCCCGTACGAGAGCATCCAGTACGCGCCGAAGCTGTGCGTCTGGTGGGTCTTGCCGGGCATGGCGACGTTTTTGACGGCCTTGGCCGCCGAGCTCTGCTTCGGGTCCTTCCATCCGACGACCTGCGCCTGGTAGCGCATCGAGAAGCTGCTCTTGCCGCCGCCGAAGATGTTGGTCACGCCGCCGTAGTCGGTGGTGAACAGGTCCTTCGGGACGAGGCCCTCGGAGTACAGCGTCCGCCAGCGCTCCAGGGTGGCGCGCGCGACGGCGTTCCCTTCGAGGACCGGCTTGCCGGACGGGTCGAACAGCGACCCGCCGCCCTCCGACGCCACCTCGGCGGCGAACTGGTGCCACATCAGGAACGCGTACTTGATCCAGTACGGCGAGTACGGCGTCTGGCTGATCCCCTTCGACTTCAGCTCCCGCGCCTGCTCCAGGAACTCGTCCCAGGTCTTGGGCGCGGACGCGTCGATCTTCTTCAGGTGGTCGGTGTTGACCACGAACAGCTCCGCGCCCTGGAAGTAGGGCAGCGCGTAGATCTCGCCGTCCGGGCCCTTGAGCGCGTCGGCCACGCCGGGGTTCATGTTCGCGACGAGCTTGTCGAGGCCCGGCAGGTCCTTGAGCGAGCGGACCCACTGGTTCTTCGACCACGACTCCAGGTAGCCCTCGTCCGCGAACAGCACGTCGTAGGAGGCGTTGCCGCCCGCGAGCTGCTGGTTGGTCACGGTGAGGTAGTCCTGCGCGACGTAGGACGTGCCGAGCTTGAGCGGCGAGTAGTTGGCGTTGAAGTAGTCCACGTACGGCTTGAACAGCGGGCCGACCGCGGCGTCGTGGTGCATCTGGAGGTCGTTGGGGTCGCCGCCGTCGTCGCCCGACCCGCAGGCCGTCAGCAGGCCCGGGCCGAGCCCGGCGGCGACGCCGAGCGCCACCGTGCCGCGGAGGAAGGAACGCCGGGTGAGCCGCGTGGACGCGGTGCCGGTCGCGCTGCTGGTTGCCCTGCTTGTCATGGTCTGCTCCGTTGTGCTCTCGGTGCGTCGGGGACTCTCATGCCGCGCGCAGGACCTTCCCCGCGCGCCGACCGGTGGGGCGGAAGTTGTCGATGGCGGGTTCGCCGTTCACGAAGACCCAGCGCATGAGGTCCGGATAGGCGTACTCGGTGGCCGCGCGGTCCGCGAAACGCGCGGCGCGGGCCGGGTCGGCGACGGCGATGTCGGCGAACGCTCCGGGCTGGAGCGTTCCACGTCCGGCCAGGCGCAGCCGCCGGGCCGGGACGGTCGCGAGGTGCGCCACCGCGCGGTCGAGCGGCGCCCGGCCGAGCAGGGCGGGCGCGAGGACCTCGGCCGTGCTCGCCAGGTTGCGCGGGTGCTCGTGCCGCGCCTGCTCGGCCGTCATCAGCCAGCCGTCGCTGCCGTGCATGGCGGCGGGGTGGGCGGACACGCGGGCGAGGTCGTCCCGCGAGGCGGCCGGGACGGTCATGGTGAGGCTCTCCCCCTCGGCGAGGATCAGCTCCAGCAGGACGTCCACGGCGTCCCGGCCGAGGTCGGCCGCGTACTCGGGCAGCGCCCGGCCGGACGCCTCGGGCCGCGTCCCGGACCGGCCGACGATGATCTCGTCCGGGCGGAACTGGGCCGCGCCGTCCAGGTGGCGGAGCAGCCGCAGCCGCTCGGCGCCCTCCCGGGCCCGCTCGCGCAGCAGCCGCCAGCCGCCGTCCAGCGAGCCGGGCGGGAGCAGGCTGGACACGCCGGTGCTGCCCGAGGTGTAGGGGTAGTAGTCGACGGCGACCTCGACGGCGCCGCGCTCGTTGGCCTCGTCGACCATCGCGAGGGTCGTCTCGGTGCGGCCCCAGTTGGCCTTGCCGAGCGCCTTGTGGTGCGAGATCTGCAGGTCGACCCCGGCGCCCTCGGCGGTGGAGATCGCCTCGGCGACGGACGCGACCAGGCCGTCGCGCTCGTCGCGCAGGTGGGTCGCGTAGAAGCGGCCCGTCCCGCGCAGCGGCGCGATGACCCGGCGCAGCTCGTCGGCGGCGGCGAACCGTCCTGGCGTGTAGACGAGGCCGCTGGAGACGCCGAACGCGCCCTGCTCCAGCCCGTCGGCGACGAGCCGCCGCATCGCGGCGACGGCGTCGTCGGACGGCGGCCGCGGGGCCGAGCCGACGACGTGCTCCCGGACGGCGCCGAGCCCGACGAGCGGCGCGACGTTGACGCCCGTTCCGATCGACTCCAGGTGCTCGGCGTAGGAGGCGAGGTCGGCGAACCCGCGGTCGAGCCGGGAGCTGAAGAACGACCCGAACCCGATGCTGGACGGGGGCAGCGGGAACGGCGAGAAGCCGCAGTTCCCGGTGACGTCCGTGGTCACGCCCTGGTGCAGGCGGGACAGGGCGTCCGGGTCGTGCTGGAGCGTGAAGTCGCTGTGGGTGTGCATGTCCACGAACCCCGGCAGGACGAGCAACCCCGTGGCGTCGAATACCGTGGCGCCGCGCGGCGGCTCGACGCGCGCCGCCAGCGCCGTCACCCGCTCACCCTCGATGAGCAGGTCGAGCACCGCGTCCGTCCCGGTGCCGGGGTCGACCACGCGACCGCCACGGATGATCTTCACCACTGTCTCTGCGTTCCATTCTGTGGTTTCGAATTCCACTCAATGGGATGTTGTGGCAACCTAATGTCGCTGCCGGTCCCCGGTCAAGGCATTCTTTGGAGGCGTCCGTGGTGCAAGTGGTCGATCGCGTCGGTGCGCTGCTCGCCGCGTTCAGTCAGGAGGAACCCGTCCTCGGCCTGGCCGAATGCGCCGAGCGGGCGGGGCTCAGCAAGAGCTCGGCGCACCGGTTGCTGAGCGGGCTCGCCGAGATCGGGCTCGTCGAGCGCGACCCCGCGGGCAACTGGCAGATCGGCGAGCTGCCGCTGCGGCTGGCCGCGATCCGGCTGTCGCACCGCAACATGCGGCGGGAGGCGGTGGCCGCGCTGGTCGAGCTCGGCCGGCGGTTCGACGCCGCCACCGCGTTCTCCGTCCCGAACGGCGACGAGATGGTCTACGTCGAGCGCACCGACAGCAGCATCCCGTTCGCGCCGAGCGCGCGGCTCGGCGGCACCGCGCCGATCTGGGAGGGCGCGGCCGGGCGCGCGGTCCTCGCCCGGCTGGACGCCGACCGCAGGCGCGACCTGTGCGCCGGGCCCGGCTGGTCCGCGCTGCCCGCGGACGTCCGCGCCCAGATCACCGAGGACGTCGAGCAGTCCATCACCCGCGGCTACTCGGTCGACCGCGGCCAGTTCTTCGACGGCATCGCCGGGGTCGCCTCGGCGCTCGGCCCGCCGGGGCAGCCGGCCGCCGCGCTCAGCCTGATCGTCTCGGTCGAGCGGATGTCGCCCGACCTGGAGCGCGAGATGGGACGCGCGGTCAGCGAGCTGGCCAAGGAGATCACCGGGAAGGCCGTCCTGCCGGGGGCGGGCTCGTGACCGGCGGCTGGACGGCCGCGTGCGCGGACGGCGGCCCGCCGACGCCGTTCCTCGCGCTGCACCATCCGCGCCTTCTCGCGAACATCGGCGACGTGGCCGCGCGGGTGGCGGGGCACGGCGGGCGGTCCACCCCGCACCAGAAGACCCACAAGAGCGCCGAGATCGCCAAGGCGCAGGTCGCGGCCGGGGCGACCCGCGCGACCGTCGCGACCGCCGCCGAGGCCGGGCTCGCCTTCGACGCGGGGTTCGGGTCGGTGCTCGTCGCGTACCCGCCCGTCCCGGGCGAGCGCACGCGGGCGCTGGCCGCGCTGACCGAGCGCGGCCGGGTCGCCGTCACGTGCTCGCGTCCCGAGCACGTCGGCGCGCTCGCGGCGACCGGCGCGGACTTCGACGTCTACTGGGAGATCGACTCCGGGACGAAGCGGCTCGGCACCGCGCCCGGCCGGGCCACCGCCGACGCCGTCGCCGCCTCCGCGTTCGGCGCGCGCGTCCGGCTGCGCGGGCTGATGACCTTCGCCGGGCACGCCTACGCCGCCACCGGCGCCGCCGGGCTGGCCGCCGTCCGCGACCAGCAGGACGACGCCCTGGAGAGCACCCGCGAAGCCCTCGCCGAACGCGGTCTCGCCGGGCGCGGCGCCGAGGCGCCCGTGCTCAGCGTCGGCGTCACCCCGCTGGCCCGCCTGGAGTCCGGCCGCGCGGACGAGTACCGCTACGGCAACTACGTCTTCTACGACGCGACCCAGGTCGCGCTCGGCGGCCCGGCCGCGGCCGAGTGCGCGCTCGCGGTGGTCAGCACGGTCGTGGACGTCCCGGCGCCGGACCGGCTCGTCCTGGACGCCGGTTCCAAGAGCCTGCCCGCCGAGCGGATGACGCCGCTCACCCCGGGCTTCGGACTGGTGGACGGCCATCCCGGGATCGTGATCGAGAAGCTCTACGAGGAGCACGGGCTCGCCGGGTCGGCGGAGCCGCACGGGCTGGCGCCGGGCGACCGCGTCGCCGTCGTCCCCAACCACGCCTGCACAGCGGTGAACCTGTTCACCCAGTACGCGGTGTACGACGGGACATCCTTCGTCGACACCTGGCCCATCCGGGCACGCCGGGTCTGAGAGGAGAACCCATGACAGCGGTGAAAGAGCGGCTCTCGGCCGGACCCGGCCTGGACCTCGACGTCGTCCGGTTCGGCTCGGGCGGCGGCCCGGCCGTGACGGTCCTCGGCGGCGTGCACGGCGACGAGCTGGAGGGCGTCCTCGCCGCGTACCGGCTGGCGGACGAGCTGGCCTCGGCGAACGTCCACGGGACGGTGACCGTCCTGCCCCGCGCCAACCCGCCCGCGCTCGCGGCGGGCACCCGGCACGGCGACGGCGGCGTCAACCTCGCCCGCGTCTTCCCCGGCGACCCCGGCGGCGACGCGAGCGCGCGCATCGCCCACGCGATCGCCCGCGAGCTGATCGAGCCCTGCGACCTGCTGGTCGACCTGCACTCCGCCGGGCGCCGCTACCGGATGCCGCCGATGTGCGGGTTCGGCGCGGACCGCACGCTCGGCGGCCGCCCGCTGCTGGACGCGGCCCGCACCACGCCGTTCCCGTACCTGTGGGCGCACGCGTCGGTCGCGCCCGGCCGGTCCGTCAGCCACGCCGACGCGCTCGGCAAGCCGTGGGCCTACTTCGAGAGCGGCGGAGGCGGCGCGCTGCGCGAGGCCGACCTCGACCGCTACGTGCGGGGGGCGCTGCGCCTCCTGGAAGCGGTGGGCGCGATCGAGCCGGTCTCCTTCGCGGGCCCGCCGCCCGGACGCCAGACGATCGTCACGGGCGGGGACGGCGACACCGACACCGGTGTCCTGTTCACCACGGCGGGCGCGTTCGTGTCGTCCGTCGCGGCCGGGGACGCGGTCGGCGCCGGGCAGCCGATCGGCGCCGTGTACGACGACGGCGGGCGGGCGGCCGAGGTCGTGCGGGCCGCGTCGTCCGGGATCGTCATGATGCTGCGGCACGAGCTGCGCGTGGAGCCCGGCGAGGTCGCCGCGATCGTCGCCGGGGCGGGCCGCCGTGCGGCTTGACGCGTCGGTCGACCTGGTCGGCGGCGGACGGCTCGGGCCGGGGCTCAGCAACGCCTACGACTCCAACGTCTACCTGCTGCGCGGCGACGACGGCGGCTGGCTCGTCGACACCGGGAGCGGCCTCGACCAGGAGGTGCTGCTCGGACGCGTCCAAGCGGCGCTCGGCGGGCGGCGGCTGCGCGGCGCCGTGATCACGCACGCGCACGCCGACCACGCGGGCGGCGCCGCCGGGCTCGCCGCGCGGGGCGTCGCCGTCGCCGCCGGTCCGCGCACGGCCGAGCTGGTGCGGGACGGCGCCCCCGGCCCGCTCGGGCTCACGGCCGCGCTGCGCGCCGGGATCTACCCGTCCGACTACCGGTTCGCGCCCTGCCCGGACGTGCGGGCGACCGGCTCGGCCGACCTCGGCCCGCTCCGGGCGCTGCCGACGCCGGGGCACAGCGCCGACCACACGTCCTACCTGTTCACCGCGGGCGGCACGACCTACGCCTGCACCGGCGACCTGCTGTTCGCCCGGGGCCGGACCGTGCTGCCGGGCGCCGCGGACGCCGACGTCCAGGAGCTGCGGCGGTCGCTGGAACGGCTCCGCGACGCGCGCCCGGACGTCCTGCTGCCCGGCCACGGCACGCCCGTCATGGCGGACGCGTCCTGGCACATCGAGCAGGCCCTCGCCGCCTTCGACCTGGGCCGCCTGCCCACCTCCTTCACCTGACCCGAGGAACCTCCATGAGCAGAAGCGTGATCGTCACCGGCGGCGGAGGCGGCATCGGATCCGCCATCACCCGGCGGCTCGCCGCCCCCGGCCGGACCGTCGTCGTCTTCGAGGCCGGGCCGGGCGCGGTCGAACGCGCCCGCGCCGACCTCGGGACGGCGGCCGACGTGCGGGCGGTCGACGCGGGCGACCCGGCCGCGATCACCGCCGCCGTCGCCGCGGTCGCGGCCGAGCACGGGCCGCCGGAGATCCTCGTGAACTGCGCGGCCGTGACCGGCGTCCCGGCCAAGGCGCCCCTGCTCGACACCTCCGACGAGCTGCTGGCGCGCGTCCTCGCCGTCAACACCGTCGGGCCGTTCACCTGCGCCCGGGAGGCCGCCCGGCACATGGTCGCGGCGGGCGGCGGCGTCATCGTCAACATCGGGTCGATCGCCGCGCACCGGGGGCAGCTCGACGCGTCCGCCTACACCGTCAGCAAGTCGGCCATGACCGGGCTGACGCGGGCCCTCGCGATGGAGCTCGGGCCGTCCGGCGTCAGGGTCGTGCAGGTCGACCCGGGCGACATCAGCACTCCCGGCAGCGACCGGCTCGTCGAGCTCATCGAGGCCGACGGGGCGCGGTCGGGCGTCTCGGGGCTGCCGCCGGTCGGGCGGCGCGGCCGTCCCGAGGAGATCGCCGAGGTGGTCGCGTTCCTCTGCTCGCCGGGGGCCTCGTTCGTCTCCGGCACCCAGATCGTCGTCGACGGCGGATACCTCGCCGGATAGGGGCCCTCTCATGATCGACCTTCGCTCCGACGTCATGACGCTGCCCACCGAGGGCATGCTGCGCGCGATGACCACCGCCCCGCTCGGCGACGAGCAGGTGCGCGAGGACCCGACCGTCCGCGCCCTGGAGGACGACCTGACCGGCATGCTCGGCCAGGAGGCGGCGGTGTTCGTCCCGTCGGCCACCATGGCCAACCAGATCGCGATGCTGTGCCAGGTGGAGCGCGGCCAGGAGATCGTCGGCGAGCGGCACAGCCACATGTTCCGCTACGAGGCGGGCGGCCCCGCCTTCCTCGCCGGGGCCGTCGTCACCGGGCTGCCCGGGACGGCCGGGGTGTTCACCGGGGCGCAGGTGCGCGCGACCGCCCAGGTCGGCGACTCCGAGCACCGGCCCCGCACCGCGCTCGCCCTCGTCGAGGACACGCACAACGTCTCCGGCGGGCGCGCCTGGCCGACCGCCGCCCTGGACGACCTCTACGACACCTGCGACGAGCTCGGGCTCGCCGTCCACATCGACGGGGCGCGGCTGTTCAACGCGTCCGTGGCGCTGGACGTCCCGCCCGACCGGATCACCGCGCGGGCCCGGACCGTCGCCGTCTGCTTCTCCAAGGGCCTCGGCTGCCCGGCGGGCGCGGCGCTCGTCGGGCGCGCCGACGTCCTCGCCCCGGCCCGCCGGATCCGGCAGATGCTCGGCGGCTCGCTGCGCCAGGCGGGCGTCCTCGCGGGCGCCGCCCGCTACGCGCTCAGGCACAACATCGCCCGACTGGCCGACGACCACGCCAACGCCCGCACCTTCGCCACGCTGCTGGCCGAAGGAGGACTGCCGGTCGACCCCGCCGACGTGGACACGAACTTCGTCTTCCTGGACGTCGCGTCCCTCGGCCTCGACCGCGGCGCCGCGCAGGAGCGGCTCCGCTCCCACGGCGTCCTGTGGTCGAACGCGCATCATCCGGGCGTGCTGCGCGCGGTCACCTTCCTCGGACGGTCGGAGGAGGACGTCCGTACCGCCGCCGCCCGGACCGTGAAGGCACTGACCACCGCCTGAACGCGCCCTGTATGCTCCGGGCATGTCGCCGGGTCCTGGGTTCCCCGCGCCGCGGTGCGGCGAGGTTCATCGGCCGCCGGAGAGGTCCGCCGCGCTCGGCGGCGTGCCGCCGGCGCGGCGCGCGGGGCTCTCATGAGGGTGCTCGATCCGCGCGACCGGATCGCGCTCGCCGACCTCGTCGCCAGGTACGCGCTCTACGCCGACCAGGTCAAGTACACCAGCCTCGCGGGCCTCTTCGCCGACGACGCGGTGCTCACCCTGCCGGACCCTCCGGAGCAGCTCGAACCCGTCCGTTCCGTCACGGGACGAGACGAGATCGCCAAGGCGCTCCGGTACCTGGAGAGGTTCCCGCGCACGTCGCACGAGATCGTGGGCCAGGTGTTCGATCCGGGGCGCGAGAACGCGACGGCGACCGGGCGCGTCGCCTGCGTCGTGCACCATCTCGACGAGGACGGGCCGGGAGAGCCCACCGACTTCGCCTGGCACGTCCGCTGCGGCGACGCCTACCGGCGGGAGGGCGGCTTCTGGCGGATCGAGCGCCGGACGGTCCAGATCGACTTCATCGAGAGGAGACCGGTCTGGCGCTGGCGAGACTGACGCAGCTCTCGGGCCCTGATCGAGCCGCGTCGGGCCTCCCCCGGAACCGCCTCAGAGGATGAACTCGGCCGGGTCGCAGTGGTATCTGCGGGAGGCGGACCTCGCCGCGGCGACCCACGCCGGGTTTCCGCCCGGGGTGCGGACGGAGATCGGCCCGGCCGTGTTGAACCAGCAGGCGAACGCGCAGCGGGTGTGGCGGCCGCCGGCCGCCGTGGACGTCAGGTACTCGACCTGGTCGTTCAGCCAGCCGACGTCCCGCGTGCCGGTCCGGCCGTAGCCGATCTCGGGGACCGCCCACGGGATCCCCTTGGAGTCGGCGAACTCCACGGCGGGCCCCCACAGCGACTCCTGCGTGCCGACGTGGGAGTAGCCGTCGACGCCGAGGCAGTCGACGAGGTCGTCGCCCGGCCACAGGTCGGCGTAGGTCGACCCGGCGCGCGGGGACGTCCCGGACCAG
This sequence comes from Actinomadura chibensis NBRC 106107, assembly GCF_001552135.1. Taxonomy (GTDB): domain Bacteria; phylum Actinomycetota; class Actinomycetes; order Streptosporangiales; family Streptosporangiaceae; genus Spirillospora; species Spirillospora chibensis. Next base: position 167,291 of record NZ_BCQP01000016.1, read on the forward strand.
GTGGTGAGGATCTGGATCGTGTGGAGGCGCGGCCACCCGTCGGCCTTCACCCGCTGGACGAGGCGGCAGAACCGGCGGAAGGCGGCCAGGTACACGGTGAGGCCGAACGAGCCGCTGCGGATCTTGCCGTCCGCCTCGTGCCAGATGCTCACGAACGCGAGGTGGTCCTTCGGGATCGACCGCAGGAACGCGACGGTCTCCCGGTCGAGGGCGCCCCGGGCCATGGCGGTGATGGACGGCTTCCCGCTCCAGCAGGACGCGCGGGCGCCGACGTCGACGCCCGCGTTGGAGTCCGCCCAGCTCTCCGGCATCCCGACGGCGGCGGGCTGGTAGGAGCGGCGGATGGTGAGGGGGCCGAAATCGTCGTCCATCGCCGGGAAGTCGGAGCCGGACAGCCGGTCTCCGGCGGCCCCCCACAGGATCGCGTTCCGGCCCAGGTTCCGGGCGTCGGGTCTGGCATGCGTCATCGTTCCCCCGGCATCGGGTCGACGACCCCCACCAGGATGGTCACCGGACGGCCCAGCCGATGCCAGGCGTGCGCGCGGTATTCGCCCACCGGGGTCAGGGACTTGTGTCCGCGCCGGGCAGTGGCGCCGGAGCCGCCCGGCGCGTGTAGGGCACGCGTCTCCGGGAACTCGGAGAGGGTCCGCGCGGATCGCGAGGAGGGTCGTGGGATGGGCAGCCTGATCGGACGGAACCTGCTCGCCGGAGCCGAGCCCGGCGCCACCGCCGGCGCCGGGTATCCCGACCCGCCGCCGCGCATGGGGTTCTTCACCGACACGTCCGTGTGCATCGGCTGCAAGGCGTGCGAGGTGGCCTGCAAGGAATGGAACGCCGTCCCCGAGGACGGCCTGGAGTTCACCGGGATGTCCTACGACAACACGCAGGGCCTCGGCGCGGACACCTGGCGGCACGTCGCGTTCATCGAGCAGGACAAGCCGATCGGGCAGGCGGAGACGGGCGCCGAGCGCGGCCCGGACGGCGCGGACGGCCCGGACGGCGCGGCGGGCATGCGCTGGCTGATGGCGTCCGACGTGTGCAAGCACTGCACGCACGCCGCCTGCCTGGACGTCTGCCCCACCGGTTCGCTCTTCCGCACGGAGTTCGGGACGGTCGTCGTCCAGGAGGACATCTGCAACGGCTGCGGATACTGCATCCCCGCCTGCCCCTACGGCGTCATCGACCAGCGCAAGGGCGACGGCCGGGCGTGGAAGTGCACGCTCTGCTACGACCGGCTCGGCGCGGGCCAGGAACCCGCGTGCGCGAAGGCGTGCCCGACGGACTCCATCCAGTTCGGCCCGCTCGACGAGCTGCGCGAGCGCGCCGCGATGCGCGTCGACCAGCTGCACGACCTCGGCGTCGACGACGCCCGCCTCTACGGCCACGACCCGGACGACGGCGTCGGCGGCGACGGCGCGTTCTTCCTGCTCCTGGACGAGCCCGAGGTGTACGGGCTGCCGCCCGACCCAGTGGTCACCACGCGCGAGCTGCCGTCGATGTGGGCGCACGCGGGGGTCGCGGCGGCGACGCTGCTCGGCGGGATCGCCGCCGTGTTCGCCGTCCACGGCCGGAGCGGAGGCGGCCGATGAGCACGTCCGACGTCGGCAAGGACGGCCTGAAGGGCGCGCGCCCCGGCCGGGAGGCGCAGGTCGGGCGGGGCGTCCGGCGCCGGGGGCGGCGCGGCGAGCGGGCGATGGTCCCGGACGCCGAGTTCACCTCCTACTACGGCAAGCCCGTCCTGAACCCGCCGGTCTGGAACTCCGCCGACATCGCCGCCTACTTCTTCCTCGGCGGGCTGGCCGGGGCGGGCTCGGTGCTCGCCGCCGGGGCGCGGCTCACCGGGCGTCCCACCGCCGCGCGGGCGCTGAAGGCGTCCTCGCTGGCGGCGATCCTCGGGTCGACGGCCGCGCTGATCCACGACCTCGGACGCCCGAAGCGCTTCCTCAACATGCTGCGGGTGATGAAGCCGACCTCGCCGATGAGCGTGGGCTCCTGGCTGCTCGCGGCGTACGGCCCGGCCGTGGGCGGCGCCGCCGTCCTCGACGTGACGGGCCTGTTCCCCCGGCTCGGCGGCGCGGCCACCGCGACGGCGGCGGCGCTCGGCCCGGCCGTCACCACCTACACGGCGGTCCTCGCCGCCGACACGGCGGTGCCCGCCTGGCACGAGGGCCACCGCGAGCTGCCGTTCGTGTTCGCGGGCTCGGCCACGGCCGCGGCGGCGGGGATGGGGCTCGTCGCGTCCCCGCTCCGCGAGAACGGGCCGATGCGCAGCGCGGCGGTGTTCGGCACGGTCCTGGAGGCCGCCGCGGCGAGCACGCTCCGCCGCCGCGTCGGGTTCGTCGCCGAGCCCTACCGCAAGGGCAAGGCCGGACGGCTCATGCGCACCGGCGCGGTGCTCTCGGCGGCGGGCGCGGGCGGCGCGGCGCTGTTCGCCGGGCGCGACCGCGCGGCGGCCGTCCTCAGCGGGACGGCGCTCCTCGCGGGCTCGGCGTTCACCCGGTTCGGCGTCTTCCACGCCGGGATGCAGTCGGCGCGCGACCCGAAGTACACGGTCGTCCCGCAGCGGGAGCGCCTGGCCGCGCGGGCCGAGGCCGAACGGTCCGGCTGAGCCGTCAGGCCGCGGTCTGCTCGGCGGGCTCCCCGGCCGGCTCGCGGCCCGGCCGCCAGAACACCGCGAGCAGCGCCGCCGCGCCGAGGCCGCCCGCGAGGGCGGTGATCGCGAGGCCCGTCCAGCCGGCGAGCTCGCCGTCCACGCCGAGCGCGCGGTCGAGGGAGACCGCGCCGCCGCCGAGCGCGCCGAGCGCGCACGCCACCAGGATGATCATGAGGACGTACTCGTAGCCCTGCCCCGGGCGGAAGATGAAGAAGCCGTTGCGCAGGTGTGCGGTGACGAACGCGACCGCCATCGTGCCGACCGCGCCCGCCGCCGCGAGCGGGGTGAGCAGCCCGAGCAGCAGCAGGACGCCGGCGCCCAGCTCGGTGCCGGTCGCCATCAGGGCGTGCAGCCTCCCCGGCCGCAGCCCCATCGACTCGAACCAGCCCGCCGTGCCCTCGATCCTCCCGCCGCCGAACGCGTGGTTCCACCCGTGGGCGACGAGGGTGCCGCCGACCGACACCCGCAGGACGAGGGACGCGATGTCGATGCTCGCCGCGTCCACTGACATTCACGGCCCCTTTCCCTGATTCCGGACGTCCCCGTCCGAGCGTCCCGCCAACGTACAGGAACGATCCGGGCGGACCGAGGGCGCGGGCCGGGGATCACCGAGTCCGGTTCGGCCGGGACCGGTTACCGGCCGTGCCGTGGGGCAGATCACAAGGAGGCGAGTTCCGGATCACGTCACATTCCGGGCGGTCGATCCATCTTCTCTAACGGGCGCTCCCCTCCGCCGCGGGGGCGCCGGGTGCGGAGAGCTGGGAGGCGCCATGGGCAGCGAGCCGAGGCGGTTCGACCTCACGATGCTGCACGCCGCGTACGGCGCGTTCCGCCGCGACGCGGCCCGGCTGGGGTCGGCCGCCGCGCGCCGGGGCGCCCTCGACTGGACGGCGATCGAGAACAGCTGGTCGCTGTTCAGGCTCCACTGGCGCGTGCAGGACGTCGCGGAGAAGAGCGCCCTCTGGACGGTGATGTACGCCAAGGCCGCCGACGGGTTGGACGGGGTCGGCGCCGTCCTGGACGAGATGACGCTGCACGCGCTGCGGACCGTCCCCCCGATGGACGCGATGGACACCGCACTCGACCAGCGGAGCCGCGCCATGTTCGCCGAGTGCGCCCAATGGCTCGGCGCCGCCGCGGACGACCTCCTCGACTTCAAGGAGTCGGACGTGCTGCCCCTCGTCCCGAAGACGCTCACCGCGTTCGAGTGGGGCACGTTCGACGTCGAGTTCCGCCGCGAGCTCGGCATGCGCGGGCTCGGCGTGTTCCTGCCGTGGCTGCTGGACGGCGCCGACGACCGCACCCGCCGGGCGGTGCTGCGGCTCCTGCCGCCGCCGATCCGCCTCGTCTACCGGACGAGCTGGCGCCCCCGCTACGAACGCCGCCCCCGCCTCGCCCTCCACACCTGCTGACCCCGCCCCTCCCGCCCCAGGGCACGCGCGGCCGCTCACGTCGCTAGCGTCCCGACAGCGCGTGCGGATCGCGTTCGGTACCGCCGCGCACCCGGTAGACGCCCGGATCGATCTCCTCCGAGAGGCTGGCGACACGCGCGCGCAGCCCGGGCGGCCAGCGCGTGCCCTCGTCCCACACCACCCCGTTCAGCACTGTCAGGTCACGCAAGAGCGCACTGGTCAGATCGGCGCCGGAGGCGTCCACCCCGACCTCCATCAGGTCGCGGTCGAGAGTGCAGGCGAACTCGAAGGCCCGGTCGAGGTTGATGACGAGTTGGCGGACGTTGGCGAAGGCGCCGTCACGGCCACGGAGCCTTTCGACACCGAGGGGGTGCCCTAGGCATTCGGTGATGGCGCGAGCCTCCTCCCAGGCGTTGGCGAGCCCACGGGAGATATCAATGGCGAGATGCTCTCTGCGGGGGTGGTCGGGGATGACGAGCAGGGCGTCGGCCAGGTCGCTGGCGAGGCCCCGGGACAAGGCGAGGGCGCTCCCGCCGGTCCAGCGGTCGGGATGGCGTTCCAGCAATTCGCTGAGGTCGAAGGCGACAGCGCGGGCGGTGTTGAGAGTGACCACGAGATCGCGAGCACGCGCACGCGCCTTGATCTGGTCGGCGGCCCTCGTCACCGCGGACGGCGGGGCATCGGCGCCGCCGGGGGAAGGATCGACCGGGTCCGCCGGTGGGCCAGCGGCGGCGTCGAGCATGGCGACCAGCACGGCGGTCGGGTCCGCGACCAGCCGCACATGGTCGAGCAGCCGGGCGTGGCCGGCGGCGAGGACGGCGTCCAGCTCGGCGTCGCTGAGGCCGGGTCCGGGGAACTCGTCGTCGGAGGGGGGCTCGTCGTGCGAGAAGCCGCTCATCGCTCGCGTCTCCCTTCGCGGTCGGCCGTATCGGCGCCGCCCACGGCGCCCGCCGGGCGTTCGGGCGTGGTCAGGTGCTTCTTGAGATTGCGGCGGGCCCTCTTGAGCAGGTCACGGACTCGTTGCTCGGTCACGCCCAGGTGCGCGGCGATGACGGAATTGGAGATGTCATCCAGATGGAACGCCAGGACCGTCCGCACGTCCTCCGGGAGCACTTGGAGGACGGCGACCAGGTCGCGTTCCTGGCCGGTCAGCTCGGCGTGCCCCGGGCCGGGCGCGATCGCGTCCGGCAACCGCTGGACCGGGATCTCCGGACAAGGGCGGTAGGAGCTCCGGTGATGCCGCAGCGCCACCGTGCGGATCCAGGCCCGCGGCTCGCCGACCGTCCCCCACCGGCCGTCCAGCACCCTCTGCCAGCCCTTCAGGAACGCGTGCTGAGCGCAGTCCTGCGCCTTGTGGTGATCGGCGCCGTCGAGCATCACGAACCGCACCACCAGAGGGAACTCGGCCGCGAAGAAGTCGAGGTAGTCCTGTCGCGCCGCGACCGCTCCGGCTTCGGCGCCCGGGTGGCCGCCGCCGCTGGGATCCGGCGCGCTGCCGCGCGCGGCCCCCAGGTCGTCGCCATCACTCATCACCGGCCCGCCGGGGCTGGTCCCGCCGCGCCCGCAACCGGCCGTCCACCACACCGATCACCGCGCCGATCACCGGCGCCAGCGCCGCCACCACCGCTATCAGGTTCATCCGTCCCCGTCTCATTTCCGTCCCGGCCCGCCCCGGCCCCGGATGGCGCCTGCCGTACGGCGGCGGGCCCTCACCGGTAAGAGGCCCGAAAGCAAGATCAACGGGAACCCCGGGGTCAAGATCTTTCTCATTCCGCTGGAGGGCGGAACATCGGGCCCATGTGATCGGGTCCACATCGTGTTGATGTCACGTTCTCTCGTCGAACCGGGTCTTTATGCCAGAACCGGCACTGCTCGACACGGCGACGGGAGGGCGTTGACGATGGCGGCGACGCGGAGGGGCGGCGGGACGGCCGGACGGAGGCCGCCGAAGGCGGTGGACGCCTCGGCGCGGGCGCTCGACGAGCGGTTCGGCACGACCGGGTTCGCCCGCAAGGCCATGCGCAAGGCGTTCCCCGACCAGTGGAGCTTCCTGGTCGGCGAGATCGCCATGTACTCGTTCGTGATCATCCTGCTGACCGGGGTGTTCCTCACGCTGTTCTTCAAGCCGAGCATGCACGAGGTCGTCTACGACGGGTCGTACACGAAGCTGAAGGGCGTGGAGATGAGCGAGGCGTACGCCTCCACGCTCAAGATCAGCTTCGACGTGCGGGGCGGGCTGCTGGTCCGGCAGCTGCACCACTGGGCGACGCTCATCTTCATCGGCGCGATCCTCGTCCACCTGCTGCGCAATTTCTTCACCGGCGCGTTCCGCAAGCCGCGCGAGCTGAACTGGCTGCTGGGCCTCGCCATGTTCGTGCTCGTGATGTTCAACGGGCTGTTCGGGTACTCGCTGCCGGACGACCTGCTGTCCGGGACGGGGCTCCGCGTGGTGGAGGGCGTGACGCTGTCCGTCCCGCTCGTCGGGTCGTACGCGGTGATGTTCCTGTTCGGCGGCGAGTTCCCGGGGACGGACATCGTCCCGCGCCTGTACGTGATCCACGTCCTGCTGATCCCCGGCATCCTCGCCGCGCTGATCCCGCTGCACGCCGTGGTGCTGACCTGGCGGCAGACGCACACCCAGTTCCCGGGGAAGGGCAGCTCGAACACGACCGTCAAGGGCTATCCGTTCTTCCCGGTGTTCATCGCCAAGACCACGTCGCTGTTCCTGTGGGTGCTGGGGGTGGCGACGCTGCTGGCGGCGTTCGTCCAGATCAACCCCGTCTGGCTGTACGGGCCCTACGACCCGGGCGCGATCAGCTCAGGCTCGCAGCCGGACTGGTACATGGGCTGGTTGGAGGGCGGGCTGCGGATCATGCCCGCCTGGGAGATCGACGCGTGGGGGCACACGCTCTCGCTGAGCGTGGCGATCCCGGGGCTGGTCGTCCTCGGCCTGCTGATCGGCGGCCTCGCCGCCTACCCGTTCCTGGAACGCTGGGTGACCGGCGACCACGCGACGCACCACCTGCTCGACCGGCCGCGCGACGTCCCCGCCCGGACGGGCATCGGCGTCGCCGGGATCGTGTTCTACGGCGTGCTGTGGCTCGCGGGCGGCAACGACGTCCTCGCCGACCGGTTCGAGATCCCGCTGTTCTGGACGACCTGGTTCTTCCGCGGCGCGGTCGTCCTCGGACCCCTGCTCGGCTACGCCGTCGCCTACCGCATCTGCGTCGGCCTGCAGCGGCGCGACCTCGGCCTGGCGGAGCACGGGCTGGAGACCGGCGTGATCCGCATGTCGCCGGACGGGAGGTTCAGCGAGGTCGAGCGGCCGCTGCCGGACGCGGAGATCGCCGCGATCACCGACCCGCGCCCGGCGGTGGCCGTGCCGCTGGACGTCCCGCCCGACCTCGACGGCGTCGAGAGCCCGCGCGCCCGCGGCGGGGTGCGGCGGATGCGGGCCGCGCTGAACCGGCGGTTCCGGGCCGACCTCGCCGCCGTCCCGGAGCAGACGCCGGTCGATGGGAACGGCGCCGGGCGGAAGGAGATCACCGGCTCCGGCTCGGCCGCCAAGCGCTGAGGCCCCGCCCCCCGCGCCCCCGCGGTCAGCGCTCGAACAGCATGCGGATGACCGGACCGGCGGCGGCCACCGGGTCGTCGCCGAGGCCGGCGGGCAGGGCGCCGCTCAGCCACAGGTGCGCGAAGCCGTGCACGATCGACCAGGCGGCGAGCCCGGCCGTCTCCTCGTCCCCGGGGCCGCCCGCCATGGCGCCGCGGACGCCCGCCGTGAGCACCCGGTTGGCGCGCGCGCGGGCGGCGCTCAGTTCCGGGTCGTCCGGACGATAGAGCCCCGGCGAGAACATCACCTCGAAGTACGCCCGGTGGTCGACGGCGAAGCGGATGTAGGCGAGGCCCGTCTCGTGCAGGTCGTCGCCCGCGGCTTCGAGGGCGTCGGCGAAGAGCGCGTAGCCCTCGGCGGCGACGGCGGTGAGCAGGCCGGTCTTGTCACCGAAGTGGTGCGCGGGCGCGGCGTGCGAGACGCCCGCGCGGCGGGCCAGCTCGCGCAGGCTCCAGCCCGCCGGGCCCGCCTCGGCGATCGCCGCCACGGCGGCGTCGAGCACGGCCCTGCGCAGGTTCCCGTGGTGGTAGCTCGGCTGCGGACGCTGCTCGGTCATGCCGCGATCATATCTTTCCATTGACAAGTTCGCCGCCCGGATGGCAATCTAGTCACTGACAAGATATCGCCGTGACTTTTTGGGGGACCCATGCCGACGATCCCGTGGGCGAGACTCGCGGACGCCGAGCCCGACGCCGAGGTGGTGGTCATGGCGTCCCGGCTTGAGGTGCGCTCGCTGCGCCACGTGCCGGGCTTCCTGCGCGCCTCGCTCGTCCTGCTCCGCCAGGCCCGCGCGGCCGACGGCGCGGTCGGCGTCGCGCTGAGGGCCGAGCCGTTCAAGCGGACGTTCTGGACGCTCTCCGCGTGGCGCGACAAGAAGGCCCTGTACGCCTACTCGGCCGCCGAGCCGCACAAGGCCGTCATGCGCCGCAAGCGGGCGGTGATGCGCGACTCCACGTTCGTGTTCTGGGAGGCCAAGGCGGGCGACCTGCCGATCGACTGGCCGGAGGCCGAACGGCGCATCGCGGAGAACTGAGACGCCCGGCCGGGGCGCGCCGTCAGGTCTCCTTGGCGAACTCGCGCAGGCCGGGCAGGTCGGTCACGGTGATCCGGCGCCAGCCGGTGCGGATCAGCCCCTCGCGGCGCAGCCCGTTGAGGGCGCGGGCGACCGTCTCGCGGGACGCGTCCATCCAGCTCCCGAGCTCCTCCTGGGACAGCGGCGGCGCGATCTCGATCGACCCGTCCGCGGCGGGCGGCGCGTGCAGCGCCGACAGCTCGGCCAGGTGGGCCAGGAGCGTCGCGAGCCGCTGCGTGCCGCGGCTCGTCATGTGGGCGGTGAGGCGGCGGTCCGCGTCGTCGATGCGCTGGACGAACGTGCTGGTGACGAGCATCCACGCGTCCGGGTAGGCGTCCAGGAAGCCGGTGAAGCGGACGGCGGGCACCACCAGCGCGCGGACCGGCGACAGCGCGGTCACCGTGGCCGACCGCGTCCGGCCGCCGAGCACGGCGCTCTCGGCGAGCAGGTCGCCGGGGCCGCGGACGGCGAGGACCACGTCGTGGCCGTCCTCGGTCGTCGAGGTCACCTTCGCCCAGCCGCGCTCGATGACGATGACGTGGTCGGACTCGTCGCCCTGGTACACGAGCGGCGCCTTGACCGGGAACTGCCGGGGCCGCGCCGCAGCGCGGAGCACCCGCCGCTGGTCGGGGTCGAGCGCCGCCCAGAACCCATGACGCGGAGCGGACGCCGCGTACGGTGCCACCGGCCCTCCTTGCCTGTTCCTTACCAGAACAGTAAACCCGATGGCCTCACTTCGGGACGGCGATGAGGCGCACCGCGAGGCCGGTGAGGACCGTCCCGCTGAAGACGTTCAGGCAGCGCGCCGCCCGGCGGCTGCGGCGCAGCAGGTCGGCGAGCCGCCCGGCGGCCAGCCCGACCCCCGCGTCGAAGGCGAAGCCGATGAGGACGAGCGTCACGCCGAGCACGAGGAGCTGCGCCATCGGGTGCCCGATCGAGGGGTCCACGAACTGCGGGAGGAAGGCGATGTTGAACAGGATCACCTTCGGGTTGAGCAGGTTCGTGACCATGCCCTGCCAGTAGGCGCGCCGCCGGCCGGGCCCGACCGCGCCGGTCTCGCCGTCGAAGCCGCCGCAGTCGCGGAACGACTTGACCGCGAGGTAGAGCAGGTACGCGGCGCCCGCCCAGCGCAGCACGTGGTACAGCACGGGCAGGGTGCTGAACAGCGCGGACAGCCCGAGCGTCGCGGCGATCGCGTGCACGAGCGCGCCGGTGGCCACCCCCGTCGCGGCCATCACGCCCGTGCGGGGGCCGCCGCGCCCGCCCATCGCGACGATGAACATCATGTCGGGCCCCGGGGTCGCGCAGAGGGCGAGGACCGCGACGACGAACGCCGCGTACAGCGAAATGTCCACCATGGTCGACATCATGCGGCAGCGACGCGTCCGGCCGCGACCCCATTAACGGCGGGCCGGAACCGGTCAGGCCGTCGTCGGCGGCGGCTCCGCCTCGATCGTCAGCGCGTCGTGGTCGAACGAGAAGTGCCCGCGGACCTTGAACGCGTTCTCCAGCGGGTCCTCATACGACCACGCGGCGTTCTCGGCGCCCTCCAGGGACCAGTAGGTCGCCTGGCCCTTGTACGGGCACACGGTCCGCTTCTCGCTCTTCGTCAGCAGCTCGCGGCGGACGTCCTCGGCCGGGATGTAGAACCGGTTCGGCAGGCCCGTCTCCGACAGCACCTTCGGCCGCTCGGTCTCGGCGACGACCGTCCCGTCCAGCAGGACCCGGACGTGCCGGGACGACGCCCGTGCGTCCACCCGGTGGAACGGGTCGCGCAGGTGGCCGTGGACCTCCTCGTCCTCGTCGTACCAGGCGTCCATCGGGTCCCAGTAGAAGGCCAGGAGGCCGCGCAGCCAGGACGCCTCGGGCTTCGGCTCCGGGTAGGCCCACACCGCGTTCTCGGCGGCGCGGTCGCCGACGCGGACCGTCCAGTAGGCGGCGTCGCCCTTGAACGGGCAGTGCGTCGAGCGGTCGGTCCGCTCAAGCAGGTCGGTCCGGACGTCCTCCTCCGGGACGTACAGCACGGGCAGCAGCCCCGTCTCGTGCAGGAGCATCCCGCGCACGGTGTCGAGGACGGTCTCCCCCGCGAACCGCGCGTGCACCCTGCGCGGGAACTCGTGCATGAACAGCTTGTGCTTGGGTCCGTCAATGGCGTAGTTGACGTCGGCTCCCGGCGAGCCCGCGAGCGGTCCCGGCCGCAGCGTCAGCGACATGCGTGCTCCCAACCTTGCGTCGGCTCGGATGGCCCGCTTCCCATGATCCCCCAGCCGCGGACCGCTCAGACCCGCGACGGGGCCGCCACCCGCTCCCCGCGGGCGTCGGCGTCCTGGTGGAGCGGCTGGAGCGCCGACGTGATCCGGAACCAGCACAGCGCGTCGTAGCGGTCGGCGAGCCGCGCCGGGACGTACTGCCGCCCGTCCCGGTCCGGGTCGTAGACGACCCCGATCGCGCGCTCGGCGAGCGTGTCGGTGAGGAACGCGGGCTTGTCCTCCTCGGGCGGGACGACGAACAGGCCGCGGTGCAGCTCCGACTCCGCGAGCGCCGCCTCCAGCGACCCGTGCTCCGGCGGCGGGACGTGCATCACCTCCATCGGCGCGCCCCAGCGCGGGGCCGCGACCACCTCGCCCGGCCCGCCCGCGAACCCGACGAGGACGACCTCGTCCGGCCCGTGGCGCTCCCGCGCGAGCTGGCCGAGGCTGACCATCCCGGCGGCGGCCATGCCGGTCGCGCGGGCGTCCCCGGCCTGGGAGTTGTGCGCCCACACGACCGCCTTGCCCGTCCCCCGCTCGGACGCGTGGAACGCCATGAGCCGGTCGAGCGTGTCGGCCAGGTGCGCGTCCCGGGCGTTCCACGCCTCGGGACCGCCGCCGAGCAGGGTGCGGTAGTAGCGCTCCGCGCCCGCCGCGACCTCGGCGTTGTGCCCGGCGTCGAACGCGTCCACCGGCTCCCGGCCGCCGCCCTGCGTGACGGGGCGGCGCAGCCTGGTCAGCAGCGCGAGCACCTCGTCCGCCGCCGCGTCCGGGACGAGCGCGGCGCGCCGCCCCGCCGCCGCCCGCCCCGCGGCGGGCGGCTCGAAGCAGCCGAACGCCTCCAGCGTCGCGTCCAGGTGGTCCGGGGCGTGCTCGGCCACGTGGTCGGCGACGGCCCGGAGCGACTCCCACAGGCCGTAGACGTCCAGCCCGTAGAAGCCGGTCCGCTCGGACGACGGCAGCCCCGCGTTGCGGTCGCGCAGCCACCGGCAGAGCTTCGCGGTCTCCTCGTTGGCCCACATCCACGCGGGCCACCGGCCGGACGCGGCGAGGACGTCGCGGGGGTCGTCCGGCGCGCCGGGCGCGAGCGTCACGCTGCGCCCGACGCGGCGGACGTCCGGCCAGTCGCCCTCGACCGCGACGAACGAGAACCCGCGCTCGGCGACCAGCCGCCTCGTCAGCGCCGCCCGCCACGCGCAGTACTCGTGCGTGCCGTGGCTGGCCTCGCCGACCAGCACGCAGCGGGCGTCCCCGATCCGGTCGAGGAGGGGGTCCAGGTCGTCCTCGTACTCCAGCGGGAGGGCGGCGCCGAGGACGTCCGCGGCGACGCCCTCGACCCTCCCGCGCGTGAAACGGTCGTCGCCTCGCGGCTGCGGCATCTCGGCGTCCCCCCTGTCCGGCCTCGGGCCGTCGTCGTCCGCCCTCCACAGCCGCGTTCCCCGGATCGGGCAAAGGATGCGGAGAGGGACGTACAGGGCTTTCCACGACGCCCAGCGGCCGCCGCCGCGCGGCGCCCTACAGGTCCCGCCGGATGCCGGTCGTGGCGGCCCGGTAGGCGGTGGGCGTCACGCCGTACGCGGCGCGGAACGCGCGGCTGAACGCCGCCGCGTCGGGCAGCCCCCAGCGGTTCGCGATCGCGCCGATCCGCTGCGTCCCGAGGAACGGGTCCCCGAGCTCGCGGCGGCAGTGTTCGAGCCGCCGGGTCCGGACGTAGCGGGCGACGGTCGTCCCGGCGGGCTGGAACACCCGGTACAGCTGCCGGACGGAGATGTGGTGCGCCTCGGCGATCGCCGCCGGGGACAGCGCCGGGTCGTGCAGCCGCGTCTCGATCCACTCCTTGATCGCGCGCAGCATCTCGGCGCCCTCCGGGGACGGCGCGGTCGGCGCGCCGAGCCATTCGCTGGCCGTCCCGGTCACCAGCTCGACGATGGCGCCGCCGAGGTGGTGGGCGTAGGGCTCGTCGCCCGTGCCGAGGTCGACGTCGGCCGTGGCCAGCGCCGTTCCGTTCGTCCGGTCGGCCGTCGCGCCGATCGCCCTGTCCACCGTCATCTCGACGCCTCCGCCCGCCAGCACGTCCGCCGTCAGCCTGTCCGCCATCCGCTCCGCCGCCCGGTCGGCGGCGAGTTCGGCTTCGATGGCGCTGTCCTCCGCGAGGGCGCAGAGGAGCGAGGAGACGAGGCGGCCGTTGCGGGAGCCCTCGGTGAGCAGGGTGCCGCCGAAGGCGGCGAGGCGGTCCTGTGGGAGCGGGACGGCACGGTGCGGGATGACCACGGTGAAGATGTGATGCGCGTCGAACGATATGTCGACCGGGCGGGTCAGGTCGTAGAACACCACGTCACCTGCACCGACGCGGGCATAGCGGCCGTTCTGCCGCAGAACGCACGAGCCGCGCAGCATGAGGCCGAGCTTGTAGCACTCGCGCGTGTCGCGGGCGATCTGCCGGGCGCTGCGGCGCACCGCGTGCGCCGGCGCGCGCACGTCGCCGGCCTCGACCGGTCCGAACGTGCGGCCGGTCAGCCGAGCGGCGAAAGCCCCAGGTAGGGACGGCTGTACATGGAACGGCCCGAATGCCGAGCTGATCAGGTGCCGCCAGTAGTCGGCCTGATCGCGGGCAGGGTGGTCCGAGGTGTCAGCGAGCGTTGGCATGACGCTCCTCCGGTGAGCGGGCGGGGGGTCTCGGACGCCACCCGCCAGGTTGCTACTCCGGGTCAGGAAGGTCAATGAGCGAGTCGGCACGAGGGTCGCGGCGGGCTTTGTCACTCGACAACAAATGTCCGGCACGGAAACCCAAGACCAACCCCTCGTGACCGGCTTATACATGTTCGCGACGCACTCCCAGGGCGCCCCGCCAACCGGACGGACGGAAGATCCCGGACGTCCGGAAGACCTCGAGAGGAACCCCCCATGCCAGAGGACGCGCAGGACCAGGCTCAGGACCAGCAGGATTCCGGTATCAGCCGGAAGAGCTTCATCGTCGCCGCCGGTCTCGGCGCTCTTGCGGTGCCCGCGGCCGTGACCGCGGTGAACTCGGCGACCGCCGAAGCCGGGGTCAAGCCCCAGTGGCTGGAACTGACGCCGAAGTGCACCGATGGTGACAGCTCCCCCACCCCGCCCCAGACCGAGGGCCCGTACTTCTCGCCCGGCTCCCCCGAGCGCAGCGACATCTCGACCGGCCAGGCCGGCACGAAGCTCATCGTCTCCGGCATCGTCTACAACCAGGCGTGCCAGCCGGTCGCGCACGCGCTGCTCGACTTCTGGCAGGCCGACAACGCCGGGAACTACGACAACGTCGGCTACACCTTCCGCGGGCACCAGTACTCCGACGCCCAGGGCCGCTACTCCCTGACGACGATCGTGCCCGGCCTGTACCCGGGCCGTACGCGCCACATCCACGTCAAGGTCCAGGCGCCGAACCGCCCGATCCTGACCACGCAGCTCTACTTCCCGAACGAGCCGCGGAACAACACCGACACGATCTTCGACCGCAGGCTCCTCATGACCATGGGCACCGGCCCCAATGGCGTGCGGACCGGCACGATCGACTTCGTGATCCAAGCGTGAGCCACGTGTGAGCCTCCGATGAGCAGGCGCCGGAACGCGCGCGCGACGCGCGCACACGTCCCTCTGCCGGACGTGTAGCTCAGGTTCCGTAGCTCCCGCGGAATCCAGTCCCCGCCCGGGCACCGGCGCGCCCCGGCGGGGACATCCGCATGCCCGGGTGATGAGAATCCCCCACGAAACGCCTAAGGAATGGATAGTCTCCCACCGATCACTTTTGTGTTGGGTAAGGAAATCTGGGAGCACAGGCCGCATGAGCGTTGGCAACCGGGCACAGGTCATCACACGCTGGGGGGCCATCGCCTTCATGGCCGCGGCGGTCCTCACCGCCACCGCCGGCGGGTTCGCCCAGTCCTACGCGGGCCTCTACCACTGGGCGATGGAGCACGGCCTGCGCGGCTGGAAGGCCGAGTCGTTCCCCCTGCTGGTGGACCTGTTCATCATCGTCGGCGAGCTGGGCCTGTTCCTGCTCGCCATCGACGCGTTCGTGCTCCGCCGCCGGGCCCTGCTGAGCTGGCTCGACTTCTTCCTCCCGCTGACCATCGCCCTCGCCGGGTGGACGGCCAGCCTGGTCTTCAACGTGGGCCACGTCGGCAACAAGACGTTCTCCTACCAGGCGACGGCCGCCGTCCCGCCGATCGTGTCGATGCTCGGCCTGTTCGTCCTGCTGCGGACGCTGCACCGGTACGTCGCGCGCGACGACGAGGAGGAGCAGCGCAAGCCCGCCGAGCCGCAGGCCCGCGCGATCGCCGGCCCTGTCACGCTGAACCAGATCACGCTGATGCCGCTGCGCAACACCGGGCCGTTCCCGCAGATCCAGGTGCCCGGCCACGCCGGTAAGGCGATCGAGTCCGGCACCCCGGAGGCCGCCGAGGCGCGGGACGGGGAGTCCGCCGACGCGGCCGAGCCCGCGGCGCCCGCCGAGGCCCCGGCCGCCGCCGCGGCGGAGGCGGCGCCCGCGCCGAGCACCGCCGTCCAGGCCGCGGCCGCCGCCCGGCGGCCCGCGCCCGCCCCCGAGCCGGAGCCCGAACCCGAGCCCGAGCTCGCCGTCGTGAGCGCCGCCGCGCGCGGCGCGATGAACGGCCGCAGCGGCTACGGCGCGCCCGCCCCCGTCGAGGAGCCCGCCCCCGGCCCCGACCCGGAGAACCTGCGCGCCCTCGTCATCGAGATCCTGGAGCGCCGGCACGGCGACGTCGCCGCGACGCTCGCCGAGGTGCGGTCGGAGGGCTACACCTCCGACGAGGCCGAGATCCAGCGGATCAGCGACAACCACTGGTTCCCGTACGCGGTGTACCGGCTGCTGGCCAAGCACCACGGCGACGGCGAGCTCGTCGCGCAGGAGCTGCGGGCGCAGGGCATCGTCTACGACCAGGCCGCGCTGGACGAGCTCGTCCGCTCCTGGCGCGTCTGAGGCTCCAGCCCCACCCGGCACTTTCCGGACCGGCCGCCCCCGTCATTGCGGGCGGCCGGTCCTTCGCGTATTCACATGATCACGCGCGGTCCGTGTCAGGCTGTGCGTGTCCTCCGGTCCGCGCCGCGCCGTCCGACGGTGGCGGGGGCGGCGCGGCCGCCCCCGCGACGCCGGGAGATCCGATGAAGACGCCTCTCGCCGCGGTCGCCGCCGCGGCCGCCCTCGGCGGTGCCCTCACCGGGTACCTCCTCGCCCCCTCGGCCGGCGACGCCGCCGCCCGTCCCGCCGCCGCCCCGATCGTGTACCCGAGCGGCACCCTGCACGTCGCGCTGAACATGCCCGCCGGGGACCGCGCCAAGGCGGCCGCGCTCGGCTACAACCTGTTCGACACCGAGCCGGACGAGGGCGACATCGCGTCCCTGCCGAAGGGCGGGCGTGCTCTGATCTGGGTCGGCAACACCACCTGCGGCCCCTTCGCGCCGGACGAGGTGTCGGAGTTCGCCGGGCTGGTGAAGCGGTTCGCGGGCGACGACCGGGTCTACGGCTGGTACCTGTCCGACGAGCCGAACCCGGCCGAGTGCCCCGACGTCGTCGGAAAGATCCGCGAGCGCGCCGACGCCGTCCACCGGTACGCGCCCCGGCAGAAGGCGTTCGCGTCGCTCACCGACTGGGAGATGGAGCCGCTGAAGCCGTCGGCGTCCCATCTCGACCTCGTCGGGCTCGACCCCTACCCGTGCCGGGCCGAGGGGGGCCGCTGCGACCTGTCGGCGATCGACCGGATGCTCGGGCAGGCGCGCCGCGCCGAGATCCCGAGCCGGATGGTCGTCCCGGTGTTTCAGACGTTCGGGCAGAGCTGCAACGCGGGCGACCACAACTGGCGGCTCCCGGCCGCCGCGGAGATGCGGAGCATGCTCGCGCGCTGGGACCGGTTCGTCCCCCGGCCCGCGTTCGACATCAGCTACTCGTGGGGACGGCAGGACGCCTGGGCCTGCCCGTCCCTCGCCGACGCGGACGGCCGCAACGGCATGCCCGACCTGCACGGCGTCATGAAGCGGCACAACACGCGCCGGGACGGCCCCGGCCTGCCCGCGCGCCGGCCGAAGCCCGCGACGTCGGCCGGGCCGGAGTCGCCGCCGTCGACGCCGCCGCCGAGCGGGTGCCCGCGGGTGCCCTAGGCCGCCCGCGGTCAGGCGGCGCCGGGTGAGGCGTTCTGCAGGGCGGGCTCGTCCCGGACGTCGTCGCCGTGCACGTAGCGGCGGCCGCGCATCAGCGACACCAGCGCCGCCACCAGCGACATCGCGATCGCCATGCTGAACACGATCACGAGTCCCTGGTGGAACGGCTCGGAGATCAGGTTCGGGAAGTACGAGCGTCCGGTGAGGGTGTGCAGGTCGTCCGGCGCGAGCCCGCCGAGCACCCCGAACGGCGAGAGGAGGTTCTGGATCGGGTTGTAGCCGAGGAACGCGGCGAACAGCGTGCCGACCGGCGGCAGGTCCCCGACCTGCGCGGCGGGCCCGGCCGGGACGCCGTGCTCGGTCAGCCCCCGCGTCAGCGTCCGGGGCAGCGTGTTCGACAGGCCCGCGATCATCAGCGAGAAGAACACGCCGATCGACAACACCATGCCGGCGTTCATGAACGTGGCGCGCATCCCGGACGCGACGCCGCGCTGGTCCGCCGGCACCGAGTTCATGATCGCCGTGGTGTTCGGGGCGGCGAACAGCCCGGACCCGATCCCGTTGAGGAAGATCAGCAGCGCGAACGTCCCGTAGCCGAAGTCGGTGGGGATCACCAGCAGGCCGGCGAAGGCCAGCGCGGACAGCACGAGCCCGCCGGAGGCGAACGCCCGCGCCCCGTACCGGTCGGACAGGTGCCCGGAGATCGGCCCGGCGACGAGGAACCCGCAGGTGAGCGGCAGCAGGTAGATCCCGGCCCAGAGCGGGGTGTCCTCGAAGTCGTAGCCGTGCAGCGGCAGCCAGATGCCCTGCAGCCAGATGATCAGCATGAACTGCATCCCGCCGCGCGAGATCGCCGCGAGCAGCCCGGCGAGGTTCCCGGCCGCGAACGCGCGGATGCGGAACAGCCCGAGGTGGAACATCGGCTGCGCCACCTTCGTCTCGATCACGCAGAACGCGGCGAGGACGGCCACGCCGCCGATGATCCCGCCGAGCACCCAGGGGTTCGTCCAGCCCATGTCGTGGCCGCCGTAGGGCTGGATGCCGTAGGTGATCCCGGCGAGCAGCGCGGTCAGCCCGACGGCGAACGTCGCGTTGCCGAGCCAGTCGATCTTCGCGCCGACGGCCCTGGTCGCGGTCTCGTTGAGGCTGCGGTAGGCCCAGATCGTCCCGGCGATCCCGATCGGGGCCGAGGCGAAGAACACGAGCCGCCAGTTGACCTCGCTGAGCAGGCCGCCCGCGACGAGGCCGAGGAACGTTCCAGCGATGCCCGCGACCTGGTTGACGCCCATCGCCATGCCCCGCCGGTCCGCCGGGAAGGCGTCGGTGAGGATCGCGGCCGAGTTCGCCATCAGCATCGCGCCGCCGACGCCCTCGAACACCCGCCAGCCGATGAGCCAGACCGCGCCCGCGCCGCCGTGCAGCGGGTCCAGCGCGAGGACGATCGTCCCGACCGTGAACACCGCGAACCCGAGGTTGTACATCCGCACGCGCCCGAACATGTCGCCGAGCCGTCCGAGCGTCACGACCAGCACCGCCGAGACGAGCATGTAGCCCATCAGGATCCACAGCAGGTAGCTGACGTTGCCGGGTTCGAGCGGGTTGAGATGGATGCCGCGGAAGATCGCCGGCAGCGAGATGATCACGATCGAGGAGTTGACCGTTGCCAGCAGCATGCCCAGTGTCGTATTGCTCAGCGCGATCCACGGATAGTGCTTGGACGGCACGTCCCGAACCCCTCCCGGTCGTCGGGCAGATAGTTTCTTCCGCTAACTAATCATAAGCGGATGCCGACTCGCGAGGCGGGCGCCGGGGTGGCCGGAAAACGCGGAGGGCGCCTCCGCCCGCTTGGGACAGAGGCGCCCTCCGGCGCGTTCTCCGCGCGCTCTCAGGCGGCGCCGCGGCTCAGGACTCGCCGGAGACCTTGGTCGTCGCGATCGTCGCCTTGGCGATGACATCGGCCGCGGCACGGGTCGTGGATTTGTCGTTCAGTTCGGTGAGCGTCGCGCGGTTGAGCGCGTAGAGGGTGAATTCGTAGGTGTTCACCGAAGAGGGCGAGCACGGCCCCTGATATCCGAAGAGGCTCGCGCTTCCGCGGTAATAGACCTGCCGCGAGCCCTTCGGGACCGTCGGCTGGTAGACGTGCTCGACGTTCTGCGGGAGCGCGGCGACGTCCGGCGGGATGTCGTAGATGATCCAGTGGAGCAGGGCGTTGTTGTCGAGGTCCCGCATGATGATCGCGTAGCTCTTCGCCTCGGCCGGTCCGCCAGACCACGCGAACGGCGGCGACTCGTTCTTCTTGCCCGGATCGTTGTCGCCGCTGCTGGTGCACTCGTGCACCTTCGGGATCATCCCGCCGGGCGGGAAGGCGCTGCTCGTGATGGTGAACGCGGCCCGCTTCGGGGCCGCCGGCGCGGGCGCTGCGGGGTCCGGCGCGGCCGGCGCGGGCGCGGCGGCGGCCACCGGCGCGGCCGCGGCGCAGACGACGAGCAGGACGGATGAGACGGTTCGCTTGATGATCACGGAGGGCTCCTAAGAATGGCAGTGATCCTGACGCCCCGCCCTTTTTCCTCGCCGTTGGCCGAAGTGTAGGAACCGGGGCCGGGGGCGGCCATCGCAAACCGTGCCGGATCGACCGCCCGCGTCGGCTGCGGTTTCCCGCCGGGGAACGCGCGTCCTTGTCGGTCCCTGCCAACCGGACGGCCGGTCCGGCGCGCTTCATTCAATGGGGGCGGGGCGTCAATGCGCGAACGCGGACCCGCATTGCCGTGGCCCGGCGTTCGCGGTCACCAGATCTCCGTCGACGACCCTGCCGAACGCGTCGATACCGCCGAGGCACGCGTATCGCGGCCGGTCCCCGGCGGCGGAGAGCGCGACGAAGTCGACCGAGCCCGCCTTGGTCTCGGTGGTGTGCGTCACGCGCATCGGCTTCCCCTCGGCGAACCCGAAGGTGACGACCCGCCCCGGCTCCTTCATGACCCCGTAGCCCGTGCGCCCGTCCTCGTCCATGACGGCGGCGGTGACGACTCCCGGGCCGTCCGGCTGGCGGAAGAGGACGCGGCCCGCCCGCAGGTCGGCGCCCTTCGCGCGGGTGTCGAGGGCGTACACGGTGGCGTCGGCGACGTCCCGCCCGATCCGGCCGAGGCCGCTCTCGAACTCCGGGGACGCGGTCGGCGGCACGTCGCTGACGGCGTATCCGAGCGTCCGGCCGTCGCCGGCCCAGACGATGTCGCCGAGGACGGCCGGGCCGGGAGTGCTCCACGTCCGGCGGCGCCCGGACCGGAGGTCGAGGACGGTCAGCGCGGCGCTCGGACGCGCGTCGCCGGCGCAGGGCGCGGTGGCGTAGGCGATCCGGTCGCCGTCCGGGCTGAGCGCCGGTCCGGCGACGCGCGCGGGCGTGCCGCCCCCGCCCACCGGCCTGAGGCCCGTCACCCGGCCGCCGCCGGTGAGCCGGAACCGGTAGAGGACGGACTCGCACGGCGCGTCCCGCGTGGACACGACCACGAACGTGTTCCCCGGACCGGCGAGGATCTCCTCCGCCGCCCCGGCGGACGGGGACGGCCGCGCGACCGAGTCCACCAGCCGGTCCCGCCCGTCCGGCCCGGGCACCGACCGGACCTCGAACCACGGCTCCGGCCCCGGGCCCCGCGGGACGGAGCGCCCGACCGTGAGGATGAAGCGCGGTCTCGCGGCGGGCGCGCCGGGCGCGGCGGGCTCGTCCGCCAGCAGGTTCGCCGCGCCGACGGAGCCCGCGACGGCCGCGGCCACCGCGACCGGCGCCGCCCAGCGCCGCACCCGCCAGGACACCGGATCACGGCCGCGCGCATCGTCCGCCATGTGATGATCATGCCGCCCGGCGGCGGCCGCGCGCGCGGCTTTCGGCTAATCCGCGGCCCGCCTGATCTCGTCGATCAGCAGGTCGGCGTCGCCGCGGGCCAGGTAGGTGCGGATCGGGTCGATGTAGTCGCGCGACTCGACGATCTCGCCGTCCCGGATCCGCATCACGAACACGCAGGGCACCCGCGCCGTCGCCCCGCCGGGGCGCTCGAACTCGTACGCGAACTCGGCGATGATCACTTCCGGGTCGGTCGTCTCGTGCACGACGGGATCGACGACGCGCCGCTTCGGCAGCGTCGGGCGCACCTCCGGCGGGACGCCGAAGTGCTCCGCGAGCTCGGCGCGCGCGGTCAGCGGCGCGGACTCCGGCGTCGCCATCGGGTGCCGGACGTCGGTCGCCTCCGCGTAGAGGCCCGGCAGCTCGTCGAAGCGGGCCTCGGCCACGCCGTGGACGAGCCGGAGGAACACCTCGCGCGGCGTCGGGCTCATGAGGCCTCCGGGCTTCCGGTGTAGGCGGCGATGGTGCGGTCGGCGGAGGCGCGGGCGGCGGCCTGGTCCGCGCCCGACGCGACGTGGGCCTCGTACCAGCTCTCGCCGCTCAGCCGGGAGAACTCCCTGCCCTCGTCCGACGCGGCCCACGCCTCCCCGTAGGCGGCGCGGACGTCCTCGCCGGTCCGCAGGTGGAGGGCGAGGCCGAGGAACCCCTGATCCCAGCCGATGCCGACGGCGCCGGGGCCGAACCTGGCCCAGATGTCCTCGTCGACGTGGGCGATGTGCTCCAGCTCGAAGCGGGACCGGCCGTCCGGCTCGGGGGTCAGCCGGACCTCGATCCAACTGGTCTGGCCGCCGAACTCCCAGGTGGCGAAGAAGCCCTTCGGCGGGTCGCAGCGCTCGATCGTCCCGCCCGCGTTGCCCTCAAGCTGGTACCGGCCGCCGAGCCGCAGGTCGCCGGAGACCGGCAGGAACCAGCGGGCGATGCGCTCGGGGTCGGTGACGGCGTTCCACAGGTCGTCGATGCTCGTGTCGTAGGTCTGGCTGATGGTCGCGGTGCGCGCCTCACCGGCTTCGAGCACCCGCTCGCCGACCCTGCGGCTCACGGCGTTGATCTGGCCGGACACGTCGATCATAGCTCGCTCCCTGGGGCGTCGTGCTGCTTGTCGTCGGGCTGCTTGTCATCGTGCTGCTTGTCGTCGTCCTGTTCGCGGCGTGCGCGCTTGCCGCGGGCGATCTCGGTCGCCAGGGCGTCCAGATGCGGCGTCCAGAACCGGCGGAACCGGTCGAGCCAGGCGTCGATCTCCTGGAGCGGCGCGGCGTCGACGGCGTAGAGCCGCCGGGCGCCGTCCGCCCGGACGACCGCGAACCCGGCGTCCCGCAGCACCCGCAGGTGCTGCGACACGGCCGGCTGCGAGATACCGAACTCCGCTCGGATGACGCCCGACACGTCCCCGGCCGACCGCTCGCCCTCGGCGAGCAGTTCCAGGATCCGGCGGCGCACTGGGTCACCCAGCACATCGAACGCGTGCACGAGGGACAAGCTACAGCCTCGGCTTATATAAGCCAAGCCTTAAACAAGCTTCTAGGGGCGGGCCGTCCCGGACAGCAGCTTCTCGAACGGGACCGGGTCGTCGTACGGGTCGGCCTTCGCCGGGGCGGGCCGCGCGCCCATCAGCGCGGCCAGCTCGCCTCCGGCGCGGGCGACGCGGTCGGCGAGGCCCTCGCCGCCGCCCCAGTCCTCGGACGCGGCGTACACGGCGGTGGGGACGACGTTCGCGCGCAGGTACGCGAACAACGGGCGCATCGCGAAGTCGATGGCGAGCGAGTGCCGCTCGGTGCCGCCGGTCGCGCCGAGCAGCACGGGCTTGCCCTCCATGGGGTCGCGTTCGAGGACGTCGAAGAACGTCTTGAACAGCCCGCTGTAGGACGCGTTGAAGATCGGCGTGACGGCGATGAGGCCGTCCGCCGCCGCGACGGCCTCCACGGCGGCGCGCAGCGGGCCGGACGGGAAGCCGGTGAGCGTCGCGTCCACCATGGCGTGCGCGTGGTCGCGCAACTCGATCGTCGTGGCGTCCACGCCGCCGGGCAGCGCCCCGGCGGTCGCGGCGGCGAGCCGGTCGGCGAGCAGCCGCGTGGACGACGGCTGCCCGAGCCCGGCGGAGACGACGGCGAGCCTGGTCATCGTGCCTCCTCGGTGATCTGCGCGGCGCGGGTCCGCTCGGCGTGGGTCGGCGCGGTCGCCGGGACGTGCGCCGGGCGGAGCGCCTCGAACTCCTTGCGCAGCACCGGGACGACCTCCTCCCCCAGCAGGTCGATCTGCTCCAGGACGGTCTTCAGCGGCAGCCCCGCGTGGTCCATCAGGAACAGCTGCCGCTGGTAGTCACCGAAGGAGTCGCGGAAGGTCAGGGTCTTGTCGATGACCTCCTGCGGGCTGCCGACCGTCAGCGGCGTCTCCGCGGTGAACTCCTCCAGCGACGGCCCGTGCCCGTACACCGGCGCGTTGTCGAAGTACGGACGGAACTCGCGGACGGCGTCCTGCGAGTTCTTCCGCATGAACACCTGCCCGCCGAGCCCCACGATGGCCTGGTCGGCCGAGCCGTGGCCGTAGTGCTCGAAGCGCTGGCGGTAGAGGCCGATCAGCCGCTGGAAGTGCTCCTTCGGCCAGAAGATGTGGTTGGCGAAGAAGCCGTCGCCGTAGTAGGCGGCCTGCTCCGCGATCTCCGGGCTGCGGATCGAGCCGTGCCAGACGAACGGCGGCACCCCGTCCAGCGGGCGCGGGGTCGAGGTGAACGACTGGAGCGGCGTGCGGAACCTGCCCTCCCAGTCGACGGACTCCTCGCGCCAGAGGCGGTGCAGCAGGTGGTAGTTCTCGATGGCGAGGTCGATGCCGTCGCGGATGTCCTTGCCGAACCACGGGTAGACGGGGGCGGTGTTGCCGCGTCCCATCATCAGGTCGACCCGGCCGCCCGCGAGGTGCTGGAGCATCGCGAAGTCCTCGGCGATCTTCACCGGGTCGTTGGTGGTGATCAGCGTGGTCGCGGTGGACAGGATCAGCCGCTCGGTCCGCGCCGCGACGTAGCCGAGCATGGTCGTCGGGGAGGACGGCACGAACGGCGGGTTGTGGTGCTCGCCGGTGGCGAACACGTCGAGCCCGGCCTCCTCGGCCTTCTCCGCGATCGCGACCATGGCCTGGATCCGTTCGGCCTCGGACGGGACGCGTCCGGTCGTCGGGTCGGGGGTGACGTCCCCGACCGAGAAGATCCCGAACTGCATGCCGGCCTCCAAAATAGTAGAACGTTCAATCATTCTAGGGGAACCGGCCAGGCCCACCCCGTATTCCTGGACCTATGCGGGCGTCGGGGCAGGGGCGGGGGCGGGCAGGAAGAGGCGTCCGGTCAGCGCGCCGCCCGCGGTCTTCACCGCGGCGACCGCCCAGGCCGCGACGAGCAGCAGGTAGAGCGCGACGGCGAGGTGGGCGAGCGCGTCCAGGCCGGTCGCCCGGGCGAGCCCCGACGCGCCCGTCACGCACGTCCCGACCGGGAAGGTGAACGCCCAACACGTCATCGCGAACGGCATCCCGCGGCGCATCGCGCGCAGGTTCGCCGTCCCGGCGATGACCAGCCAGAACACCGCGAACCCGAGGACGGGCGCGCCGTACAGGACGGCGAAGGCGCGCATCGCGGCGGCGTACCCGGGGGCGGCGCCGCCCGCCGCGTCGCCGAGCTGGACGACCGCCGTCGTCGACTGCCCGAGCGGTCCGAGCACGAGGAACAGCGTCGGCGTGAGGACGGTCGGCAGCGGCCGCCCGGCGGCGAGCCGCGTCCAGATCCCGGGGAGCAGGACGAGCGTCGCCAGCAGGCTCGCCCCGAACATCCCGTAGCAGCCGTAGAGGAGCGTGGCGCGGGCCTGGCCGTCCGGCAGGTGCGGGACGAGCGCCGGCCCGAGCGCGGCGGCGACCATGGGCGCGACGACGGGGAGCAGCCACGTCGGGTCCGCCGAGCCGGGTTCGAGCCGGTGCCGGGTGATCATCAGGTAGGGGACGCCCGCGGCGACGGCGAGGGCGTAGACCGTCCCGAGGGTCCAGAGGACGGCGTCCAGCGCGACGGCCGGTCCGGCGCCGAGGACGCCGGGGCCGAGCACGAGCGTCCCGTAGCCGACGGCGAGCAGCGCCATCGGCGGGCAGCCGTAGAAGACGGCGGTCGCGGGGTTGTCCAGGAGCTGGAACCGCGCCACGTCCGGGTGCCGGACGAGATGGACCGCCCGCGCCGCCATCAGCGCCGCCAGCATCGCGAACGCGACCGCCCACACGGCGACGGCGAAGGCGTGCCGCCCGGGGAAGGCGACCGGCAGCGCCGCCGCGCCGTTCGCGACGATCGACGTGCCCATGACGGCCGCGTACCAGTTCGGCCCGAGGTGCCGGAACGCGTCCGCCGGACGTTCGAGCTCGCC
This sequence comes from Actinomadura chibensis NBRC 106107, assembly GCF_001552135.1. GTDB lineage: Bacteria > Actinomycetota > Actinomycetes > Streptosporangiales > Streptosporangiaceae > Spirillospora > Spirillospora chibensis. Next base: position 192,711 of record NZ_BCQP01000016.1, read on the forward strand.
CAGCAGCGGGCCGCGCGCCGGCGCGGTGAGGAGTCCCATGCCCTCAAGGCTGGGCCCGGCCCGGGCGCGTCGGTAGAGGTCATCGGCCTATGAGGGCATAAGGCGAGGTTATGGGCGACGTAGGATCGGGGCATGGCCGACGACTCGTCCCCGCACGCCCCGGTGGCGCGGCGCGTGCCCGACCTCGGCGCGCTGGAGCTGCTGCTCGCGGTCGTCCGGCTGGGCAGCGTCGGGCGGGCCGCCGCCGAGCTCGGCGTCACCCAGCCCGCCGCGAGCGCCCGGATCCGCGCGATGGAGCGGCAGGTCGGCGTCGCGCTGCTGGACCGGTCGCCGCGCGGGTCCCGGCCGACCGAGGCGGGCGCGCTGGTCGCCGAGTGGGCCCGGCAGGTGGTCGGCGCGGCCGAGGAGCTGGCGGCGGGCGTCGAGGCGCTGCGCGAGCGGCGGGACGGGCGGCTGCGCGTCGCGGCGAGCCTGACCGTCGCCGAGTACCTGATGCCGGGCTGGCTGGTGACGCTGAAGTCGGTCCGCCCGGGGGTGGCGGTGACGCTGAGCGCCGCCAACTCGACCGTCGTCGCCGAGCAGGTCCGCGACGGCGCCGCCGACCTCGGCTTCGTCGAGGGGACGCGGACGCCCGCCGGGCTGCACGGCACGGTCGTCGCCGCCGACCGGCTCGTCGTCGTGGTCGCGCCCCGGCACCGCTGGGCCCGCCGCCGCTCCGGGGTGTCCGCGGCGGAGCTGGCGGCGACGCCGCTCGTCCTGCGCGAGCGGGGGTCGGGGACGCGCGAGGTGCTCGACCGCGCCCTCGCCGCGCACGGCGGGACGGCGCCGCCGCTGCTGCAGCTCGCGTCCACTACGGCGCTGAAGTCGGCCGCCGCGTCGGGCGCGGGCCCGGTCGTGGTGAGCGACCTCGCCGTCGCGGACGAGCTGTCGGCCGGACGGCTGGTCGCGGTGCCCGTCCCGGAGCTGGACCTGTCGCGGCCGCTGCGCGCGGTGTGGCCCGCCGGGCGGCGCCCGTCCGGTCCGGCGCGGGACCTGCTGGGCCTCACGCGCGGCGGCACGCGCCCGGGAACGCGTCCCGGTTAGGCGGGGGCGTCCTCGGCGGAGTGGACGGCCTGGATCTCCAGCGCGATCGCGATCTCGTCGCCGAGCATGACCTTGTCGCCCTGGAGCGGGACGTTGAACGCGATCCCGAAGTCGCGGCGGCTGATCGACGCGGTCGCGGTGAAGCCCGCGCGGGTCCCGCCCCACGGGTCGGGCCCGACGCCGTGGAACTCGGTCAGCAGCCGGACGGGCCGCGTCACGTCCTTGATCGTCAGGTCGCCGTCCAGGTGGTAGCGGGGGGTGCGGGCGCGGCGGCCGATCGCGGCGGGGGCGACGCCCGTCCCGGTGAAGGTCATGACGGGGTGCTTCGCGACGTCCAGGAAGTCGGACGAGCGGACGTGCTCGTCCCGCTCGGCGCTGCGGGTGTCGATCGACGCCATCCGGATCTCGGCGCGGGCGCTGGAGTCGAGCGGGTCGGCGCCGATCACGACCTCGCCCCCGAACTCGGGGAACGAACCGCGTACCGTGGTCATGAGGTGCCGGATCGTGAAGGTGATCTCGGAATGGACCGGGTCGATGGTCCAGCGGCCGGACGCGAGGTCGGAAACCTCCACTCCCATGCCATATCCCCCCAAAGATTGACAACCAGGAAAAGCTACCGCAAATCCGTACTGGTCTGACCGGCGTCGCCGGGGGAATGCTTGGTGCCATGATCGGATCGATCGGGCCCGCGGGCCGCCGGCCCGGGACGTGGCCCACGTGATCGGCGAGCACGTCCTCGCCGGGTACGTCAACGACGCGGGCGGGCGGGAGGCCCTCGACCTCGCCCGCGCGATCGTCGCGCTGACCGGCGGGCGGCTCAGCCTCGCGACCGTCCACCCGCCGGACCTGCCCGCGGCCGCCGGGGAGGCGCGGACCGTCCTGGACCAGGCCGCCGACCTGCTCGACGGGGATCCGGTCGACCTGCACGTCCAGGAGGGGCGCAGCGTCGGCCGCGGCCTCACCGTGCTCGCCAGCCGGATCGGCGCCGACCTGATCGTCGTCGGCTCCCCGGAGGGCGGCGCGCGCGGCCGCATCGGCGTCGGCGCCGCCGCCGACCACCTGCTGCACTCGGCGACCGAGGCGGTGATGCTCGCGCCGTCCGGGTACGTCCCGCCGGAGGAACTGGCCCGGATCACCGTCATGTACGTCCGGCGGCCGCAGTGCGACGAGGCGGTCATCCGCGCCGCGCAGGCCGCCGACCGGCTGGAGGTCCCGCTCCGCCTGGTCACGCTCGCCGTCGGGGACGTCGGCGGGGACGCGGGCGCCGAGCGCCTCCGCGACGACCTCGCCCTCGCCATCCGGCTCGCCCTGGACTCCGCCGACCTCCTCCCCGAGGACGTGTCCGCCGACCTCGCCGAGGGCGCCGACGTCGCCGACGCGCTCGACGACGTCGACTGGGCGGACGGCGAGCTCCTCGTCTGCGCGTCCAGCGAGGACGCCGCCGCGCACCGGGTCTTCGTCGGCGAGGTCGCGCTGAAGGTGCTGCGGGCCGCGCCGTGCCCGGTGACCGTCCTTCCGCGGGGCTACTTCTAGTAGTCCGATTTGACCGTTTCCGTGGAACAGGTTGCCGGTCACCGTTTACCTCGACTACATTCCCTCGAGATCAGAACGTGACCTTGGGGCGCGCGCCGGCGTGGCCCCGGCACGTTCCGTCCCCCCGGTCGGGCACCACCCTGCCCGCACGAGCGAGACGGCAGGGAGCGAGATGGACCCGATCGGCAAGAAGCTGCTCGACATCGCCGAGAAGGAACTCGGCTACGCCGAGAAGGGCGACGGCTACACGAAGTTCGGCGAGTGGTACCGCAAGAACGTCGACGGCGACCACGACTCGTACTTCACCACCGCCCCCTGGTGCGACATGTTCCTCGCCTGGGCCGCCGACAAGGCCGGGGTCGCCGAGCAGGCGGGCCAGTTCGCCTCCACCGTCGACCACGCCCAGTGGTTCAAGAAGAACCACGCGTGGGGCCACGACCCCGAGCCGGGCGCCATCGTCTTCTACGACTGGAACGGCTCCGGCGACATCGACCAGATCGACCACGTCGGCATCGTCGAGAAGGTGGACGGCCGCACCCTGCACACCATCGAGGGCAACGCCGACGGCTACAAGCTCATGCGCAAGACCCGCGACATGGACTCCGTCGTCGGGTTCGGGTACCCGTCCAAGATCAAGGCCGCCGAGACGGCCTACACGCCGAAGCACGCCGCGCCCGCCCCGACCGTCGACAAGATCGGCTCCCCCGCCTCGGTCACCGCCACGCACGAGCAGCAGGAGCACGCCGCGCCCGGGCACCTGCCGACGCAGGAGGTCGTCCTCGGCGGCATCCTCGCCTTCATCCTGTGCGGCACCGTCGCCCTCGCCGCCGGCCGCGCCGCCGCCGCGAAGGCGCCCACCACGCCGCCGATCCGCGTCCGCAAGCGGGGCAAGCACCACCGCCCGGCCACCCCGGTCGCCCTCCCCGCCGACATGACCCCCGCCGACCTCGACCGGGCGGACGCCGGGACCACCGTCATGCCGATCCTGTCCCTCGCCGCCGCCCACGAGGCCGAGGACCGCGAGTTCTGGGGCCGCATCGCCCACCTCGAAGAGGACTCCGAACTCGCCTTCTGGAACTCCCTGCACGCCGATCTCACCGAGGAGACCGACGCCGCCCGGTACGCAAGCACGCCGGGATTCCGCTAGAGTTGTGCCTGCGAGCCCGGAGGGCGACCTCCGGACCGGCACGCGGACGTGGCTCAGTTGGTAGAGCATCACCTTGCCAAGGTGAGGGTCGCGGGTTCGAATCCCGTCGTCCGCTCTGAGAGGCCCCGATCCGGCCTCGCTCTGGTGGAGTGGCCGAGAGGCGAGGCAACGGCCTGCAAAGCCGTCTACACGGGTTCAAATCCCGTCTCCACCTCGCGTAACACGCCGAACCCCGGCACGGGCGATTAGCTCAGTGGGAGAGCGCTACCTTGACACGGTAGAGGCCACTGGTTCAATCCCAGTATCGCCCACCACATATCACCGCAGGTCAAAGGCCTGTTGTGGTCGATCCATTCTTCTGGCGTATCTCCTTGGCGAGTACGCGTTCAACGCATCCTTTGTCGCGGTCGCGGGTGCTTCTGCGGGGGGCGTGTATCCCGTGTGCGTATCTCCAGGTGTCGACTCACTTGGAGGAAAGATGCGGAACCCGATAACGCGCGCCCTTGCCCTGCTGGCGGCGCCCTTCGCGGTCGCGGCGGCCGTCGTACCCGCCCAGGCGGCCGCCGCGGCTCCCGCGCACTACCAGTTGACCGTGATCAAAGCCGCGAACGGCGCGTTCGGGAACGTTCCGTACGCCATCAACGCCGCCGGGCACACCGCCGGGCTCGGCTCGTTCCCCGGCGGCGGCGGTCAGAGCGCCTACCTCGCCACCAGTCCCACGCAGTTGACCAGCCTGCCCGGGATCGTCCCCAACGACCCGTCCCTTGCCGACGCCACCGCGGCGTACGGGGTGAACTCCTCCGACACCGTCGTGGGCTCCGCCTACGACACGCTGCCGATCCGCCAGACGGCGGTGGTCTGGCGCAACGGCGTCCCGACCGATCTGCACGTCCTGGACACCGACGGGCACGTCCAGGCACGGGCGATCAACGACGCCGGTCAGATCGCCGGGACGGGGTTCGACACGGGCACCGCGTGGCTGTACCAGAACGGCCGGGCGTCCGTCCTGCCGCCGCTGCCGGGCGGCCACGCCGCCGAGGCGTTCGGGATCTCGGCGGACGGCCAGGTCCTCGGCCTGTCCTCGACCTCGAACGACACCAGCAACGCCGAGGCCACGGTGTGGCGCGACGGGACGCCGCGGGACCTGGGCTCGCTGCCCGGCAGCACGTGGTCGGAGGCGCACGCCATGAACGCCGACGGGGTCGTCGTCGGCGCCGCCGGGGTCGGCGGCGGCGAGTTCGCCCCGCGCCACCCCGTGATGTTCAGCGGCGGCAAGGTGACCGACCTGTGGCCCGACCTCGGCGGCAGCACCTTCGGCGCCGCCCAGGCCATCAACAGGTCCGGCACCATCGTCGGCGACGGGCGCGGCGGCTGGGTCTACAGCAACGGCGTCCGCACCGACCTGACCACGCTCATCCCGGCCTCCAGCGGCATGCGGATCACCGCCGCGTACGGCATCAACGACGCGGGCCAGATCGCCGCGTCCGCCGTCTCCACCGACAACCGGCGCCTCTCGTTCGCCGTCCTGCTCACGCCGGTCGCGGGCGCGGCCTCCTAACCGACGAGGCGGCCCGCACGCCGGGTGCGTGCGGGCCGCCCTTTCAGTCGTCCTCCGGAGTCACCTTCTGGTGCTGGTGAAGGCGTCGCCGAAGCCGTTGTCGTCGCCGGGGACGAGGTTGGACGCGGCCGACCCGAACAGGACGGTGCGCCCGTCGCCGCTGATCGCCAGCGCCTCGCTGCGAGCGTTGCCCGCCTCGCCCGTGGGCGTGACGCTGACCCGCGTCGTCGCCTGCGTCCGCAGGTCCGTGACGAAGACGTCGACCGTGTCGTTCGCGTCCTCGCCCGGGGACAGGTTCGTCGAGCGCGACTCGTAGGCGACGAACCGGCCGTCCGCGCTGATCGAGGCCCACCCGCTGTCGCCGTTGCCCGGGGCGCCCTGGGCGGTGGCGCTGACCTGCCGGGTCGTGCCGCGCCACAGGTCCCGGCGGTACACGTCGGTGGTCCACTCGCCGCTTCCGGCGCCGAAGGCGACGTAGCGGCCGTCCGCGCTGATCGACGGCGAGCCGCTGCCGAGGTCGAACTGGGCGCCGGAGACGGTGAAGCTCGCCCGCGTGGTCGTCTTGGCCTTCCGGTCCCGGACGAACACGTCGGTGGAGTCGTTGGTGTCGCCGGGGACGATGTTCGGCGCGTACGACGAGAACGCGACGTAGCGGCCGTCCGCGCTGATCGAGGGCTCGCCGCTGGAGCCCTGGGGCGCCTCGCCGGCGGTGCTCGTGCTGACCAGTTCGGTGGTCCCCGCCGTCACGTCGCGCAGGAAGACGTTGAAGTAGCCGGTGTCGGAGCCGGGCGTGAGGTTCACCGAACTGGAGCTGAACACCACGAAGCGTCCGTCGGCGCTCACCTTCGGCGAGAACGCCGCGGAGTTCCCCTGGTCCTCGTCGCTGTCGACGTGGAGGTTGGTGGTCGCCCCGGTCCAGCGGTCCTTCAGGAAGACGTCGAAGGATCCGTTGGCGTCCCCGGCCACCAGGTTGGACGCCTCCGAGGTGAAGGCGACATAGCGGCCGTCGGCGCTGATCGAGGGTTCGGAGCTCTTCCCGTTCCCCTCCGTCCCGGCGGCGGAGACGCTCACCCTCTCGATCTTGTTCGTTCGGCGGTCGCGCACGAAGACGTCCGGGACGCCGTTGGTGTCGCCGGGCACGAGGTTGGAGGCCGCGGAGGTGAAGGCCGCGTAGCGGCCGTCGGCGCTCAGCGCGCCGCCCCACCTGAACCAGTCGGCGTTCTGCCCGCTGTCGGCGTTCCCCTCGGCGCCGGTGTCGGTGACGCTCACCCGGCTCGGCGCGGAGCCGGGCCGTGCCGAGGCCCCCGTCTCAGCGCCCGCGGGTTGAGCCAGCGTGACCTGAAGCATTAAGCACCCGGTCGCGATCGGCAGAACGACGGGAGCGCCAAGCGCACGTCGCAGCATGCATCCATCTCCTAACAGTCAGAGCGCAATTCATACGTTGCTTAATATTGACGCGCTTGATCACCGAGCGGATTACAGGCCGACCGGATTCCCGCCGTTCGCGGGCCCGTCGTGAGGGGCGGCCTCCCCCGCTCGCATGTCGTGCGCTCGCATGTCGTGCGCGGCGCCCCGGCCGGTCGGCAGGAGGTGCTTGGCGATCCGCTCGGACGGCGTCATCGGGAACTCGTCCACGTACTCCAGGAAGCGCGGCACCTTGAACGGGGCGAGCCGCTCGCGGACGAAGGCGATCAGCTCGGCCGGGTCGGTCGGCCGCCCGACCTGGACGAACGCCTTGACCTCCTCGCCGCGCAGGTCGTCGTGGACGGCGACGACGGCCGCCGCCCGGACCGCGGGATGCCGCACGAGGACGGCCTCGACCTCGGCCGCGGCGATGTTCTCCCCGCCGCGCCGGATCATGTCCTTGCGCCGCCCGACGAGATGGAAGCGGCCGCGGTCGTCCCGGCGGGCCAGGTCGCCGGTGTAGAGCCAGCCGTCCCTGATCCGCTCGGCGGTGGCGGCGGGGTCGTTCCAGTAGCCCCGCATCATCGGCTCGCCGCGGACGACCAGCTCCCCGTCGACGATCCGGGCCTCCTTGCCCGGCACCGGCACCCCGATGGCGCCGGACCCAACCGAGGACGTGTCGTCCATCGGGACGAACAGGTCGGCGCCCGTCTCGGTCATCCCGTACGCCTCGCGCCACGGGACGCCCCACCGCTCCTCCATCGAGGCGTGCAGTTCGGGGACGATGCCCGAGCAGAGCACGATCCGGACGTCGTGCTCGCGGTCGGCGGGGTCCGGCGGTTGCCGCAGCAGGAACACCGGCATGGTGCCGAGGACGTAGAAGAAGGTGACGCCGTGCTCGCGCACCGACTTCCAGAAGGTGGACGCGGAGAAGCGCGGCAGGATGACCAGCGGGATCCCGGCCGACAGGCACAGGACCGTGTTCCACTGGGGGTCCATGTAGGAGAACGGCTGGGCGGTGAGGTCGACGTCGGTCTCCGTCACGCCGAGCATGCCGCGCACGATTTCGGCGGTCCGCAGCCAGTAGCCGTGGGTGAGGACGCAGCCCTTCGGAAAGCCCGTCGTGCCCGAGGTGTACTGGATGTTGGCCACGTCGTCCGGGCCGAGGTCGGGCGGGTCGAAAGCGGCCGGCGCCCCGGCGAGTTCGGTACCGGCGTCGAACGTCCCGGGTCCGGCGGGGACGTCCGGGGCGGGGCCCGCGTCGGCGGGGTCGAGCAGGCCCACCCGCTCGACGCCCGCGCGCAGCAGGGCGGTCGCCGCGTCCGCGCCGCCCGCGAGCGCCGCCCGGGCGCCGGAGTCGCCGATCACGTGGGCGAGGTCGGTGCTGCGGTAGCCGATGTTGACCGGCACCGCCACCGCGCCGAGGGAGGCGATCGCGAGCCAGGCCACGGGGAAGGCCGCCCCGTTCGGCGCCATCACCGCCACCCGGTCGCCGCGTTCGACCCCGTGGGCGCGCAGGACGTTCGCCAGGCGGCCGACGCGGTCGGCGACCCGGCCGACGGTGAGCGTCACCGAGCCGAAGCGCAGCAGCGGCCGGTCCGGCGCCGTCGCGGCGCGCTCGCGCAGCAGCCCGCCGAGGCTAGCCGCGCTCATGCCCGGCCGCCGAGGACGGCGACGGCCCGGTCGAACGCGGAGTCGCGGTCTTCCGCGAACTCCTCCTCGGTGAAGACCGGGGTGCGGATGTGCGGGGGCACTCCGGCCCCGTCGAAGGTCGTCCCGTCCCGGGTGAGGTACTCCTCGTTGGGCACCCAGAGGCTCCAGTCGTTGGGCAGCGGGCATTCCATGACGTCGGAGAAGACGCCCTGGGTGTTCTCCCCGATCCGGACGACGCGGCCGGGCCGTCCCATCAGGGCCTGCGTGAACGTCTCCCCCGCGCTGTTGGTGGCGTCCGAGGTGAGCAGGGCGATCGGCCCGGTGTAGCGGGGCGCGGCGGCGGGCCTGACCATGATCGGCTGGGGCCGGGTGAACCGGGCGGGGTCGCCCGGATCGTTGCGGGCCCGCTTGCGGTAGGCGAGGTAGGGCCTGTCGGTGAGCCGCGCGGCCAGTTGCAGGCCGAGCGCGTCGTAGCCGCCGGGGTTGTACCGGACGTCGATGATCAGTCCGCGCATCCGGCGGCGCGGCGTGATGACCGCGTCGAGGGCCTCGGCGAGCCGGGCCCGGTCGGCGGCGTAGTCGAAGTCGCTTCCGGTCGCGTATCCGAAGAACCCGGCCACCCGCAGGTAGCCGATCCGGCCGGGCAGCTCGGCGAACGTGAGCTGGCCCGACGCGAAGTCCCGCCCCTTTCCGCGCAGGTCGCGGCGGTCGATCAGCTCCTTCACGCGCACGCCGAGGGCGCGGGTCGTCGGCCGGGTGCCGGGACGCAGCCCGGTGAACTCCCGCTCCCCCGCGAAGATCCCGGTGTGCGCGTCCCCGAGCGGCTCGATCATCGTCCGCAGGATCCGGAAGAGCCGCTCGTCGGTGGTGGACGCGTCGACCATCGGCCGGTACCGCCTCCGCTGCGCGGCCCAGTCGACGCCCCGCTGCCGGAAGAAGGGGTAGTTCTCGGCGAAGGTCTGCCAGAAGACGTCGAAGGCGCCCACCGGCCCGGACGGCTGCGGCCCGCCGCAGGGCGCGGGCGGTCTGCGGAGCCTGGCCAGGGCGCGGTCTCCGGCGGACCCGTCGGCGTGGAGCGTCGCGGCGTCCGGCCGAGGGCCCGGGCGCAAGCGGATGGTGTTGCCGTCGCTCAGCCGGTAGACGGCGGCCGCTCCGGGACGCGGAGCCCCGACCCGGGTCGCCTCGTCGATGGGAAGGCAGCTGATGGACGTCGTCTGGAACAGGGTCGCCTTGGCCGTGTCGACCGTGAGGACCATGCCGTACCCGTCCGAGCGCCAGACCCCCGTGAGGGACGCGGACGGCGCGGGCGCGGCGGCCAGCGCGGGGCCGGGGATCAACGCGAGTGAGAGCGCCGCCGCGAAGATCGGGGCTCGCATCAGTGGTCCTCCTCGGGTCGCAGGGTTTCCAGGAAGAAGGAGCGGACGGCGTCGTCGTAGTACTCGCGGGCCGCTCCGCGCGGGTGGTGGTCGACTTCGGGCAGCAGGACGAGGTCGTACGGCTTACCGGCTCTCACCAGGGCGTCCACGAGTTTGATCGTGGCCGAGAAGGGGGCGTTGACGTCGCTGGTCCCGGCGATGACGCGCAGCCGTCCGCGCAGCCGTCCGGCGAGTTCGAGGCTCGACGCCGCCGCGTACCCCTCCGGGTTGTCCTGCGGCGTGGACATGTACGGCTCGATCGCCATCGCGTGGTGGTCGTCGAGGTCGGCGACCGGCATCGCCGCGACCCCGGCGCGGTAGAACCCGGGAGCGGTCAGCATCCCGCGCAGGGCCATGTAGCCGCCCCAGGAGTGCCCGAAGATCCCCACCCGGTCGAGGTCGAGGTAGGGACGCTCGGCGGCGGCCTGCCGGACGGCCGCGACGTGGTCGGGGATCTCGTGCCGCCCGAACCGCCGGTACCCGGTGTCGTGGAACGCCTTCGACCGGCCGGGCGTCCCCCGGGCGTCGAGGACGACGCACACGAAGCCGAGCGCGCTGAGCGCGGCGGCGAACGCGCCCCGGGCCGGGTCGTACCGGCGCGGCACGCGGGTCTCCTGCGGGCCGCCGTAGATCAGGTCGATGACCGGGTGGGAGCGGCTCTCGTCGAGGTCGGGCGGCAGGTAGATCAGCCCGTGCAGCTCGGTGCGGCCGTCGGCCGCGACCGCCGTGAACTCCTCGGGCGGCCGCCCGCCGGACCGGGACGCCCGGCGCGGGCGCAGCACCGCGACGAGCCGGCCGGACGCGGCGTGCAGGCGCGTCTCCGGGGGCCGGTCGGTGGCGGAGTGCGTGTCCAGATAGAACCCGGACGACGGGCTGAACTCGATGTCGTGCTGGCCGTCGTCGTCGGTCATGCGGCGCAGCCCGGTGCCGTCCAGTCCCACCCGGTAGAGGTGCCGGTCGTAGGGGCGCGCGGGCGAGGCGGCGGCCTTGAAGTACAGCAGCCCGGCGGCCTCGTCCACCGCCGCGATCCCCTGCTCCGGGGTCTCGGCGCCCGACTCCGGGTAGTCGAGGTCGATCCCGGCGACGGGCAGGTCCAGGTCGCCGGTGAGCGGCGTGCAGTCGCGCCCGTCCGCCGAGTACAGGTAGAGCCCGGCGAGGCCGGACCGCTCGGACCGGACGACGAAGCGCCCCGACGCGGGCAGGACCCTGATCATGTCCGTGGCGATGCCGAAGGCGGACGGCAGGACCGACTCCCCCGCCTCCTCGAACAGCAGGTCGGTCGTCCCGTCCGGGTGGGCGGCGAGGAGCCTGATCCGCGTCCGCACCCGGTTGATCGTGACCAGGTGCAGCACCTCGCCCCGGTCGCTCTGGTGGAAGCCGAGGAAGGCCGCGTACTGGTCGGGTTCGGCGCCGATGTCGATGGGACGCGCCCGGCCGCTCCGCACGTCCACGAAATGGGGAAGGAGCTGCGGCAGCGGGCCGCCGCTGCGGGTGTAGGGCACCCACTCGACCTCCTCCCACGCCTTCAGCCAGTGGACGACCGGCATCCGGCGCACCTCCGAGAGGTCCACGCGCAGCGCCGCGATCCGCGTGCCGTCGGGCGACCACCGGGCGCCGCCGACCTCCCAGGGCCGGTCGGCGGCGCCCGAGGCCGTCAGCCGTTCGGCGCGGTCGTCGACGGTGTGCCGCAGGCTCAGGTCGGGGCCGGTCCGGCCGAGGGCGAGCCGCCCCGTCGGGTCGAGCACCTCGACCACGTCGGGGTCGCCCGCGAGCGCGCCCGGCCCGAGCGTCCGCGGCCGCCCGCGCTCCCGTTCCTCGACGGCGCGGGCGCTCAGCTCCTCCGCCTCGCCCGTGCGCGGGTCCAGCCGGACGCACCGTCCGCCGCCGCTGAACGCCAGCGTCCCGCCGGAGCGGGTCATGCCGTCGAGCCCGCCGGGGAGCCCGGTGAGGTCGATCTCCTTGGGAGCCCCGCCCGCGGCGGGGTCGACCAGGTAGAGCCGCCCGTCCAGGACGAGGCACAGCTCGTCGCCGTCCGGCAGCCAGAAGGTCCGGTCCACCGCTAGCCCTCTCGTTCCAGCCGCCGCAGCAGCGCGTCGGCGACCTCGTTCGCGTCGGCCGTGATCACGAGGTCGGCCAGCCGGACGATCGGCGCGTCCGGGTCGGTGTTGACCGCGACCACCCGGCCGCTGGACCGCATGCCCGCCGTGTGCTGCACCGCGCCGGAGATCCCGAACGCGACGTACAGGTCCGGGGCGACCGTGGCCCCGGTCTGGCCCACCTGGTGGGCGAAGGGCAGCCAGCCGCCGTCCACCGCCGCGCGGGACGCGCCGAGCGCGGCCCCGGTCAGCTCGGCGAGCCGCCGGTAGCGGGCGACCGCGTCCGGGCCGCCGACGCCGCGCCCGACGCTCACGACCACGCGCGCCCCGGCCAGCCCCCGCGCGGGCTCGGCCGGGCCTCCGTCCAGGGGGCGGACCGTCAGCGCGCTCGGCCCCGAGGCCGCGTCGGAGTGCTCCAGCACGGGGGTGCCGACCGTCTCCGGGCCCGGCCCCGGCCTGGCCAGGACGATCACCGGCCCGGCGGGCAGCCGCTGGACGAGCCGGTGCCCGCCGTCGAGCACCGGCCGCTCGGCCTCGATCGCGCCGTCCGGCGCGCGGCCGAGCCGCTCCACCGCCCAGGCCACCGGCAGGTCGAGGGACGCGCACAGCCACCCGGCCAGGTCGCGGGCGGGCTGCCCCGAGTCCAGGACGACGAGCCCGGCCGTGGACAGGAAGGGGGCCAGGAGGGGGGCCAGGGAGGGGCCGAGAGCCGCCGGGTCGTGCCCGGTCAGCCCTGGCGCCGCCACCACCCGGTCGGCCGGGAGCCCGCGGGCGCCGTCGTCGGCGGCCGCCGCGCCGAGCAGGACGACCCGCGTCGCCATGCCGGTCGGGGCGACTCCCAGCAGGGACCGCGCGGTGCCGAGGTCCCGGGCGACGACCGTCAGCTCACGCACCGGACGCCTCCCCGGCCAGCAGGGCGAGCAGCGCGTCCACGCCCTCGTCGAACCCCATGACGGACGCGGCCCGCTCCGGGACCTCCGCCTTCACCACCCGGACGTCGCGGACGGCCTCCTCCGGGAGCCGCAGGCCGAGATCGTCCGCCGACAGCGCGGTGGGCGCGGCCGACTTGGTTCTCAGCAACTCGCGCAACGCGGGACGGCGGGGTTCGATCACGCCCTCGACGAACGACACCACGGCGGGCAGCGGCGCGGTGACCCGCTCGGGCCCGCCGCCGAGGTCCCGCACGACCGTCAGCGTCCCGCCGTCCAGGGCCGCCTGCCCGGCGCGGCTCAGCAGCGGCACGCCGAGGCATGCCGCGACCGCGGCCGGGACCGTCCCCGAGGACCCGTCGGCGCTCTCGTACCCGCAGGCGACGAGGTCCGCGCCGACCCGGGTCGCCACGGCCGCGATCGCGCGGGCCGTGGCGCGGACGTCGGCGCCCGCCGGGGCGTCGTCGCCGACCCGGACGATCGAGTCGGCGCCGAGGGCGAGCGCCCGCTGGAGCGCGCCGGTCGCCCCCGGCGGTCCGAGCGTCATCGCGACGACCCGCACGGCCGCGCCGCCGTCCCGCAGCAGGCGGGCCCACTCCAGCGGCACCTCGTGGACCGGGTCGAGCCGATGCGGCACCCCGTGACCGGTGAGCGCGCCGCCGCTCAGCCGCAACCGGGCCGGTACGTCCTTGACGGGAACGAGGATCGTCAGGTGCATGCCGAGCACGGTAGGCCCGGACGGGCCCCGCGCTCGCCCGTCATCTGACGCCGAATCGGGCCGCCCGCTTAGACATGGGTCGCGCGACAGCCGGACGGCCGGAACCTAGCGTCGAGGCGAAGACACCGAGTTGGAGGAGTGAGATGGCGGCCTACGACGTTGCGATCATCGGTGCCGGGGTCCACGGGGCGAGCGCCGCCCTGCACCTGGCCGAGCGCGGGGCGGAGGTCGCGGTCCTGGAGCGCGGCGGCCCGGCGTCCGGGCCCACCGGACAGTCGAGCGCGGTCGTCCGCGGCTACTACGTCAACGAGTTCCTGGCCGGGCTGACCCGCGAGTCCGCCGGCCTCTTCCGCGGCTTCGCCGACTGGACGCACGGCGGCGACGCGGGATTCGTCACCACGGGCGCGCTCTTCCTGCACGCTCCCGGCGACGGCGAGCGGATGCGGGCCACCGTCAAGCGGCTCAACGCGCTCGGCACCCGGACCGAGCTGCTCGCCGCCGACCAGATCGCCGCCGACTTCCCGGCGTTCGACCTCACCGGCGTCGGCTGGGCGGCGTGGGAGCCGGGCGCGGGCTACGCCGACCCGGTGGGCACCACGGTCGGCATGCTCGCCCGCGCGCAGGCGCTCGGCGCGCGGCTCCTCCAGGACACCCGCGTGACCGGCATCGAACCGCTCGCCGGCTCCGTCCGGCTCCGGACCGCGTCCGGCGAGGAGGTCACGGCCGGGCGGGTGCACCTGGCGGCCGGGCCGTGGACGCCCGTCCTGCTGCGGATGCTCGGCGTGACCCTCCCCCTGCGCGCCGAACGGCACATCATCGCGACCTACGGGTGGGGCGAGGCCGAGCCCGTGCCCTACGTCTGGGCCTCGATGCCGGACGGCGTGTACGTCAAGCCCGAGCTCAGCGGCCAGTTCCTCGTCGGCACGCTGTGGGAGGAGCCGGAGGCCGACCCGGACGACTACTCCGGCGAGCTGTGGCCGGACGAGCACCTGCGCATCGCCGACGCCCTCGTCCAGCGGATGCCGGGCCTCGCCGGGGCCGCCGCGTTCTCCGGCTACGCGGCACTGTACGACGTGGCGCCCGACTGGCAGCCGGTCATCGGCGCGGTCGCGGACCGCGTCACGATGGTCGCCGGGACGGCCGGGCACGGCTTCAAGTGGGCGCCCGCGCTCGGCGCGCGGATCGCCGACCTGCTGACCGGCGGGCCCGCCGACCCGGGGCTGGCGCAGTTCCGTCCCGGCCGGTTCGGCGAGGGCGCGCTGCTGACCGGCGGATACGGGGACGCCAAGATCATGGGATGAGGCGCGACACATGTCGCGCGGGCCGCCGGAACGACCTGACGATCGTCGGTCGTCTCCCGGGCCGGACGGCTTCTAGGTTCTCCCCAAGCGCCACAGGCAGGGAGAAGGATCCATGAACCGTCCCATCGGCGGCTGGCGCCGCCTCACCGCCGTCATCGCAGCGTCGGCGCTGCTGCCGGCCGCCGGTTGCGGCGGCGGCGGCAGCGCCCGATCCACCGGGCCCGCCAAGGCGGGCACCGGAGAGGTCGCCAAGGTGACGTGGGGCATCGACAGCGCGCCCCGCAGCCTCGACCCGGCGCACGCCTACGACGGCAAGTCCGCCCTCGTGTACCAGCAGGTCTACGACTCGCTGCTCTACCTGGACGCGGCGGGACGGATCGTGCCGGGCCTGGCCACGTCCTGGAGCCAGCCCGACCCGCTGACCTATGTGTACCGGATCCGCACCGACGCGAAGTTCTGGGACGGCAAGCCGGTCACCGCCGAGGACGCCGCGTTCTCCCTCGGGCGGCACGCCGACAAGAAGGTCGCCAGCGAGTTCGCCACCTACTTCGGCGCGGTCAAGAGCGTCGCGGCGACCGGCCCCGGCACCGTGACGGTGAAGCTCAGCAGGCCGGACCCGTTCTTCCGGTACATCCCGGCGCTGGCGGGCCAGGTCGTCCAGCGGGCGTTCGCGACCGCGCACGCCAAGGACCTCGGCACCCCGCAGGTCGGCACGATGGCCAGCGGGCCGTACAAGGTCGAGTCGTTCTCGGCGGCGACCGGCGCGACGCTGGTCAGGAACCCGTCCTGGTGGGGCCCGAAGGCGGCGGTCAAGCGGCTGGAGTTCAAGGTGGTCGGCGATCCGGAGACGCTCCGGCTCGCGGCCCAGTCGGGGGCGGTGGACGGCACCTTCCTGTCCGACCCGTCGCTGTCGCGGCGCTGGCGCGACGGGCGGGGGATGACCGTCAAGTGGGTGCCGTCGCCGCAGACGGTCTACCTGTCCTTCGACGTGGCGACGGTGCCGTTCGACGACGTCCACGTCCGCCGGGCGGTGTCCCTCTCGGTGGACCGCCGCGGCCTGTCGACCGCGCTGTTCGGCGGGCACGCGCGGGTGGCGAGGAGCCTCACCCCGCCGGAGAGCTGGGGCGACCTGGCGTCCCCGGACAAGGTGCGCTCCATCTACGCCGGGCTCCCCGAGCCGTCCTTCGACACGGCGAAGGCGAAGGCCGAACTGGCCCAGTCCCGTCATCCGCAGGGCTTCCAGGTGACCGTGCCGTACCCGGCGTCCATGAAGTGGCTCGGGGACGTCCTGCAGAGCCTTCAGCAGAACCTCAAGCCGCTGAACATCACGTTGACCGCCAAGCAGGTGCCGTTCCAGGAGTACGTCGGCAACCTCTACAGCCACGAGAAGCTGGGGCTCCAGCTCATCCCCTACACGCCCGAGTACCCCGACCCGGCCGGGATCCCGTCGCTCGTCCTCGGCACTGAGCAGATCAAGGGCGGGTTCAACACGTCCGGGTTCAGCACGCCCGAGATCGAGAAGTTCCTCTCGCAGCAGCGCGCCGCCAAGCGTCCCGACCCGGTCGCCGGGCTCGGCCGGATCGACGCGGTCATCGCCGACCAGCAGCCGTACGCGCCGCTCTTCTACACCGACAGCGGCCTGGCCCTCAACCGCGAGCTGGTCTTCGACGGGGACTACAGCGTCTGGCTCAACTTCTCCCAGCAGTGGGCCACCCGACTCAAGCCGGCCGCCTGATGGGCCCCGTCACCCGGCTGATCGCCCGGCGGCTGCCGATCGCGGCGTGCCTGCTCCTCGGGATCTCGCTCGCCGTCTACGGACTGCTGGCGCTGGCCCCGGGGTCCACGGAGCGGGCGCTGCTCGGCACCCGGCCCGCGTCCCCCGAACTGCTCGCCGCGATCCGCGAGCGCCACCACCTGGACCAGCCGTTCCCGCTGCGGTACGCGCACTGGCTCGGCGGCCTGCTGCGCGGCGACCTCGGCGACTCGGTCCAGACCGGCGAGCCGGTCACCGCCCGGATCGGGGAGCGGCTGCCGGTCACCCTGGAGCTGGCCCTCTACGCCACCCTGCTGATCGTGCTGCTCGGCGTGCCGCTCGGGCTGCTGGCCGCCGCGCGCCGCGAGCGGGCCGCGGACCGGGCGGTCACCGCCGGGGCCGTGGTCGCCGTCAGCGCGCCGAGCTTCGCGCTCGGCACCCTGCTGCTGTACGTGTTCGGCGTCAAGCTCGGCTGGTTCCCCGTGTTCGGCGCGGGCACCGGGTTCGCCGGACGGGTCCGGCACCTCACCCTGCCCGCGATCGCGCTCGCCCTGTCGCAGATCGCGCTCGTGACCCGGCAGACGCGGGCGGCCGGGCTGGACGTCGTCGCCCGCGACTACCTGACGTTCGCGCGGGCCCGCGGGCTGCCCGCCCGGCACGTCTGGGGACGCTACGCGCTCCGGAACACGGCCGTGCCCGTGGCGACGTCCGTCGGGCTGGTGCTCGCATACTCGATGAGCGGCGCGGTCCTCGTCGAGGTGACGTTCTCGCTGCCCGGCCTCGGCGCGCTCATCATGGAGTCGGTCGCGGCCAAGGACGTCCCCGTCGTCCAGGGGGTCGCGCTCGTCGCCGGGGCCGCCACCATCGGGATCAACCTGCTGGTGGACCTCGCCTACCTCGCCCTCGACCCGCGCCTGCGCCGGGCGGCCGCATGAACGCGCGCCGGTGGAGCCCCTCCGTGGTCGCCGCCTCGCTGCTGGTCGCGGTGTTCGCCGTCGTCATGGCGGCGGGCGACCTGCTGGCCCCCATGGACCCGGGGCACGGTGAGCTGGCGGACAGCGCCCGGCCGCCCGGCGGCGGCCACCTGCTCGGCACCGACGAACTGGGCCGCGACATCCTGTCGCGGGTGCTCGTCGGCACCCGCGACGCGATCGCCGGTCCGGTCGCCGTCGCGGTCGCCGCGACCCTCGTCGGGACCGCGCTCGGGCTGCTCGCGGGCTTCCGCGGCGGCTGGATCGACGCGGTCGTCATGCGCTGCGCCGACTTCGCCTACTCGCTGCCGGTCGGGCTGATCGCCATCGTCGTCGTCGGCGTGCTCGGCGGCGGCTACCCGGTGGCGGTCGCGACGCTGACGGCGCTGGCGATCCCCGTCGACACCCGCGTCGTGCGGGGCGTGGTGCTGACCCAGCGCGGCCTCCCCTACCTGGAGGCGGCGCAGGTGCTCGGCCTGCGCAAGAGCCGGATCGCCGTGCTGCACCTGCTGCCCAACGTGCTGCCCACGGTCGTCGCGAACTGCCTGCTGACGTTCGTGTACGCCCTGGTGTCGCTGTCGGGGCTGTCCTTCCTCGGACTGGGGTCGCCCGCGGGCTCCCCGGACTGGGGCCGCATGCTCTCAGAGAACAGGACCCTCTTGGACGTCAACCCCTGGGCGAGCGTCACGCCCGCGCTGCTCATCGTCCTCGTCGCGGTGAGCGTCACCGTCCTCGGCGACCGGCTGCTCGACCGGGCCACCGCATGACCCCGCTCCTTGAGGTCGCCGGGCTGCGGGTCACGGCGCGCCCGGACCGGCTGCTCGTGGACGGCGTCGACCTCGCCGTCGGGCCGGGCGAGAGCGTCGCGCTCGTCGGCGAGTCCGGCAGCGGCAAGTCGCTGACCGCGAAGGCCCTGGTGGGGCTGCTGCCGCCGGGGCTCACCGCGTCCGGCGAGGTCCGCTTCGACGGCGCGGCCCTCCCGGCGAAGCCCGACCGCAGGTCCCGGGCGCTGCGCGGGTCGGGCATCGGGCTGCTGCTCCAGGACCCCTTCACCATGCTCAACCCGGTGTCCAGGGTCCGGACGCACCTGGACGAGACCCGCCGCGCGCACGGCCACGGCAGGCTCACCCGGACGGAGATCGCCGAGCGGCTCCGCGAGGTCGGGATCACCGACCCGCACGTCGCCGACCGGTACCCGTTCGAGCTGTCCGGCGGGCTCCGGCAGCGGGTCGCGCTGGCCGCGAGCCTCGCCGCGGACCCGCGCCTGCTCGTGGCCGACGAGCCGACCACCGCCCTGGACGCGACCACCCAGCACGACGTGCTGGCCCTGATCCGGCGCACCCAGCGGACGCGGGGCATGGGCCTCCTGCTCATCACCCACGACCTGCGGGTCGCCTTCTCGCTCTGCGACCGCGTCCTCGTCATGTACGCGGGCTCGATCGTGGAGTCGGGCCCGCCCGGGGCGGTCCGCGCGGCCGCGGCCCACCCCTACTCGGCCGCGCTGCTGGCCGCCGAGCCGCCGCTCGACCAGCGGCGCGACGTGCTCAGCACGATCCCCGGGCGGGTCCCGCAGGCCGGCGCCGTCGCGGAGCGGTGCGCGTTCGCCGACCGCTGCGCCTGGCGGCGCGACGAGTGCGCGGCGAGCCGTCCGAAACTCGTCGAGCTCGCGGAGGGACACGGCGCCGCCTGCCATCGCACGCTGGAGATCAGGGAGGAACTCGTCCCCGCGCGGCCGGAGAGCGTCCCGCGCCTCGACGCGGCGCCGGTCGGGACGGCGGAGGACGTGCTGCGCGTCTCCGGCCTGGACAAGTCGTTCCGTGGGCCCGAGCGGACGAAGGTCGCCGCCCTGCGGGGCGTGGACCTGCGGATCGGGGCCGGGGAGACCGTGGCGGTGGTCGGAGAGTCCGGGTCGGGGAAGACGACGCTCGCCCGGTGCGTGCTGGGTCTCGTGCGGCCGGACGCGGGGCGGATCGAGGTCGCCGGGACGGCGCTGTTCCCGCCCCGTCCGGGCGGCGGCCCCGCGCACCGGCTCGTCCAGTGCGTGTTCCAGGACCCGTACGCCTCGCTCAACCCGCGGCACACCGTCGGGTACTCGCTCACCGAGGCGCTGCGCCAGGGCGAGTCCGGCGAGAGCGTGGCGGACCTGCTGGTCCGGGTCGGGCTGCCCTCGGGGTACGCGGGCAAGCGGCCCGCCGACCTGTCGGGCGGCGAGCGGCAGCGGGTCGCGATCGCGCGGGCCATCGCCGTCCGGCCGCGCCTGCTGGTCTGCGACGAGCCGGTCGCCGCCCTGGACGTCTCGGTGCAGGCGCAGATCCTGGAGGTGTTCCGCGAGCTGCAGGCCGGCGGCCAGAGCATGCTCTTCATCACCCACGACCTGGCGGTGGTGCGGCAGGTGGCCGACCGGGTCCTCGTGCTCTACCGGGGCGAGGCCGTCGAGTCCGGCGACTGCGGCCCGGTGCTCGACCGGCCCGGCCACCCGTACACGCGGCGGCTCGTCGAGGCCGTGCCGACCGGCGACCCCGACTGGCTCGGCGCCGGTCAGGCGGGTTAGGCCGGGTCAGGCCGGTTAGGCGGGTCAGCGGCGGCCGGTCAGGCGGGCCAGCCGCAGGCCGAGGTGGACCACCAGCCGGTCGTCGCCGTTGCGCAGGTCGATCCCGGCCAGCTCCTCGAACCGGCGGAGGCGGTGGTAGAGCGAGGCGCGGTGGATGCTCAGCAGCTCCGCCGTCGCCTTGACCTCCCCGGCGTTGTCGAGGTAGCTCTCCACCGTCGCGATGATCGTGCGAATTTGCGGGTCGTCCTGCGCCAGCAGCGCCTGGAGCCCCGGATGCAGGCCCACCTTGCGGAGCCGGTCGCGGGGGATCTCCGCCAGCAGCCCGTACACGCCGCAGTCCTCGGTGCGGACGACGACGCCGAGCGTCCGGACGAAGCGGGCCACGTCCACGGCGCGCAGCGCCTGGTCGTAGGAGTTGTCCAGGCTCGCCAGCGAGTCGTGCAGCGCGCCGATGCCCACCCAGACCCGCTCGTGCTTGCCGAGCTCCGCGAGGTAGTGGCGGCGGAGGATCGCGCCGATCTCCGGCAACCTGCGGCTCGGCCAGGACGTCCCGCCCGGCGCGACGATCAGGACCCCGTGGTCCGGACGCACGAGATGCAGGCAGTGCCGCGCCGGGAACTCGCGGCGGGTGCGCTGCAGGGCGAGCTCCATCGCGACCCGCCGGTCGTCCTGCAGCACGTCGCTGGTCGGGCCCGCCGCGACCAGCACCGTCGCCTCGCCGCCGGTGAACAGGTCGTTGTCGATCAGCTCGGAGGCGGCGAACTCGCGGACCGGGCGGTCGTGGCTGAACAGGTCCCGGACCAGCTCGCGCTCCCGGCTGCGCGCGATCTGCTCGATGAAGCTCTCGCGGAACAGGACGTCCCCGGCCTCCAGCGCGGCGTCCCTGACCCATTCCAGCAGCCGGTCGTCGGGCGGCTCGGTGAGCAGCACCCACAGGAACCCGAGCAGCGTGCTCCGGTGCCGGATCGGCGCGCACAGCCGCTCGATGGTGAGGCCGAACTCGGGGCACAGCGGGAGCAGGAACGGCTCGTCCGAGCCCTTCGGGACGTGCCGGTGCACGTAGTTCGCCAGCTCGTCGGGCACCCGCCGCTGGAGGATCGACTGCTTGCGCGCGCTGTCGACCCCCGTGTGATGGGCGCTGTAGGCGAGCAGCCGCAGCCGCGGGTCGTCGACGGCCACCGAGCGCCGCGAGCGCTCCGCCAGCCCGTCGACGAGACGTTGAAGCTCCCAGACCACATCCATAGTTTAAGTGGGCCTTTTCACCCATTGCGGACGGCTGAAATCACCCGTCCGCGATGGACGACCAGGCGGATCCGCTCCGGGTCCAGGAAGACAGTCGGGTCGTCCAGCGGGGAGCCGTCGAGCGCGACCAGGTCGGCGCACCTGCCGGGCGCGACCGTGCCGATCTCGTCGGCCAGGCCGAGGATCTCCGCGTTGGTCCGGGTCGCCGAGACGAGCGCCCCCATCGGGCCGAGCAACTCGGCCTTGAGGACGAGCTCGCGGGCGCGGCCGGACTGGTCGGGGCCGATCAGGTCCGAGCCCGAGCCGACCGGGACCCCGGCCTCGCGGGCGACGAGCACCGCCTGCCGCATGCCGTCCATCACCAGTTCGGCCCGTCCGGCCATCTCGGGGGGCAGGCCCACCGCCTCCGTCGAGTCGATCAGCTGCCGCGCGACCGACAGGGTGGGGACGAGGCTCGCGCCGTGCCGCTTCATCTCCGCCGCCGTCCGCTCGTCGAGGCGGCTGCCGTGCTCCACGCAGGTCACCCCCGCCTCCAGCGCGTTGCGGATGCCCGCGTTGTTGTGCGCGTGGGCCGTGACGTAGGTGTTCCGGGCCCGCGCCTCCCGGACGGCGGCGGCGATCTCCTCGACGCAGAGCTGGGTGTGGTCGAGCTCGTCGCCGTTCGCCAGCACCGCCCCGGTGACCATCAGCTTCAGGAAGCCCGCGCCCCGGCGGAACGCCTCCCGCGCCGCGCGGCGCATCTCGTCCGGCCCGTCGGCGAGCAGGCTCATGCCGAGCAGGCCGGGCATGTCGCGGGTCTCCCACCGGCAGGACGGCTCCCACGGCGGCGCGTAATGGCCGCCGCCGCCCGTCTGGGAGAGGATCGGGCCGCTCGTCAGCACCCGGGGCCCGGGCACCGCGCCCGACGCGATCGCCCGGACGACCCCGGCGTCGATCCCGCCGCAGTCGCGGACCGTGGTGAACCCCTCGCGGAGAGCGCGCCCGGCCGCCCCGAAGATCGCCGCCGCGATCTCGGCGGCCGAGACCTGCCCGGTCACCAGCGCCTGCAGGTCGCTCGACAGCCCCAGGTGCGCGTGCGCGTCGATCAGCCCCGGGACGAGCGTGCACCCGGTGAGGTCGACGACCTCCGCGCCCGGCGGGGGCGTGCGCGCGATCTCCCGGATCCGGCCGCCGGCCACGACGACGACCCGGCCGGAGACGGGGTCCGCCCCCGTCCCGTCGATGAGCGCGGCCCCGGTCAGCGCGAGCGTGGTCGTCATCGGCCGCCTTTCCCCAAGTGTCGAACGAGTGTCGAAGTCCTCGGGCCAGGCTCCCCGGCCGGGCGCGCCGTCGCCAGTGACATCGGTCGCGTCCGGGAGGCCGCGCCGACGACGAACGTCGCGCGGCGCGCGCTCAGGCCGGGAGGGCGCCCGCGTCCTGCCGTCCCATGGCGTCGAGATAGCTCGCGGGGTCGCTGGCCCCTTCGGTGTTGAGGAGGAGGACCGTGCTGTGCCTCGTCAGCCCGAGGGCCGTGCGAGACGCCTGGTCGGCGCAGGCGAGCCGGGCCCCGGCGAGGGACGCCGCTCCGCTCTCGCCCGCCTCGATCCCGGCCCGGGCGAAGAGCCGCATCGCTTCGCGGGCCGCGTCGTCGTCCACGGTGATGGTCGCGTCGACCGCGGCCTGCAGGATCGGCCAGGCGATGACGCTGAGCTCGCCGCAGTTCAGCCCGGCCATGATGGAGTGGTGCGGGCCCTGGACGGCGGTCGGGGCCCCGGCCGCGAGGGAGCGGTGCGCGCAGTCGGCCGCGTCGGGCTCGACCGTCGCGACGCGGGTGGCGGCGCGGGGGCCGAACCGCAGCCCGACCGCGGCGGCGAACGCGCCCACCCCGGTGGGGACGACGACGAGGTCCACGGCCTCGGCGGGGTCCAGGCCCGCTTCGGCGAGCTGCTCGTCGACCTCGTCGAAGATGGTGGCGTAGCCGTCGATGACGTGCCTCGGGACCGTCTCGTAGCCGGGCCAGGAGGTGTCGGAGACCAGGATGTCGCGGTCGTCGCGGGCGGCCTGCTCCGCCGCGTACCGCACGGTGTCGTCGTAGCCGGCGAACACCCGGACGACCTGCGCCCCCTCGCCCTCGATCGCGGCCGCCCGCGAGGCCGAGACGTCGAGCGGCACGTAGATGCGGGCCCGCATGCCGAGCAGCCCGGCCATGTGCGCCACGGCCCGGCCGTGGTTGCCGTCGGTGGCGCAGGTCAGCACGTGGTCGCGCAGCGGTCCGGCCGCCCGGCGCAGGTCGTCGAAGGAGATCGCCGGGTCGAGGCCGAGCAGGTCGCACAGCGTCCGGTGGACCCCCCAGGACGAGCCGAGGATCTTGAACGACGGCAGCCCGAGCCGGGACTGCTCGTTCTTGACGAACACGCGCCCCACCTCCAGCGTCCGCGCCAGGTCGGGCGACTCGACCAGGGGCGTGCGGTCGTAGCCCGGCATCGTCCGGTGGAAGCGGCGGGGATTGCCGCGCGGGTCATGGCCGGGGGCGGGCAGCGAACCGCCCCTCGGTGATGGGGTCATGGCGAAGTCGGGCATCGAGCCGCCTCCAAGCTCAGCGGGCGAACTGCATTCTGAATTCAGTATGTAGCATTGGAGCGTCGGGAGCGTGAGAGGGTGGCGTCCATGGCGGTCGATCGCAGGCTTCTGCGCGAACAGGTGCGGGACGAGATCCTCGACCGCCTCCTCACCGGCGGGTTCCCGGTCGGCGGCCGGATCAACGAGGTGCGGCTCGCGGCGGAGATCGGCGTCAGCCGGACGCCGCTGCGCGAGGCCCTGGCCAGCCTGGCCCGGGAGGGCGTGCTCGACGCCCGTCCGAACCGGGGCTACTGGGTGTCGGCGCTGAGCGAGCGCGAGATCCGCGAGACGTATCCGATCATCGCCCAGCTGGAGGTGCTCGCGATCAGGCTGTCCGATCCGGCGGAACTGGCCCGGCGCGCGCCGGGCCTCGTCGACCTGGCGGACGGCATGGCGGCGGGCGCGGACGCGCGGGACGTCCAGCGGGCCGACGACGAGTGGCACGCGGCCCTGCTGGAGTCCTGCCCCAACCGGCGGCTGCTCGACATGATCGGCGACACCAAGCGCGTCGTCCACCGCTACGAGCACGCCTACCTCGGCGACGCGGACAGCGTCCAGGAGTCGGTCGACCAGCACAAGCGCATAGCCGCCGCCCTGCGCGACGAAGACCTGGAGACGGCCTGCGCCGAGCTGGCCGACAACTGGACGACCTCGATGAACCGCCTCGTCGCCCGCCTCACCGGGACGAACTACAGCGGGTGACGCTCGCCGCGGGCGTCCGAGTAGGCGTCCAGGTAGGCGTCCAGGCCGGCGGCGCCCTTGAGCATGGCGCGGGCACGGGCGGAGAGGCGGGCCCGCCACTCACACAGGGCCGACTCCAGCGGGGCGACGCCGCCGGCCGAGCGGACCTGGTCGATCAGCGGGGCGATCTGCTCCAGCAGGTAGCCGCCCCGCCGGAGCTGGTGGACGAGCCGCGCGTCCCGCACGTCGGCGGCGCCGTAGACGCGGTAGCCCGTCCGGGGATCGCGGCGCGGCCGGACCAGCCCGGCGTCCTCCCACTTGCGCAGGGTGGCGGGGCGGAGGCCGAGCCGCCTGGCCAGGGGCCCGATGAGGACGTCACCGCGTTCCGCCGGCACGGGCGCGAGGTCGCGGAGCGCGGCCTCGACCGCCTGGAGGGTACGGCGGTCGTCCAGGAGCCGGTCGTGGCTCTCGTCGATGAGCAGCAGCGCGTCCTCGACGTCGCCCCGGTTGACCGCCCGCATGATCGCCGTGGCCGTCCGGTGGCCGTGTCCGGGGACGAGGGCGAGGAAGGCGCGCAGGGCCTCCGCGTGCAGCGCCGTGTAGGCGCGGTAGCCGTGGGCGGTGCGGTCGGCGGCGGGCAGCACCCCGGCGTCCTCGTAGTTCCGGACCGCCTGGGTGGACAGGCCGTGCTCGCGCGCCAGGTCCACCGGCCTCATGGGTACACGTCCGTTTGAAGGTTCATCGCCGAAGGCCCAGCAATTTCGCGGAAAAGTTTACACCGAAAGTTCAACGATACCGTCGAAGGCATGGACATCAAGGACATGGCCTGGCCGGTCGACGGCCCGGGCATCTCGGCGTTCCTGCGGTCGCTGCCCGCCCGGCCCGCGCTGCTCGGCCTGGGCGAGGCGAGGCATTTCGTCGGAGAGCTGGGCGAGCTGCGCAACGAGGTCTTCCGGCATCTGGTCGAGCACGAGGGCTACCGGTCGTTCGCCATCGAGAGCGACTGCCTCAGGGCCCTGGTGGTCGACGACTACCTCACGACGGGCGCGGGCACGCTCGACGACGTCATGGAGCGCGGCTTCAGCCACCGTTTCGGCACGCCGCCGGCCAACCGCGAACTCGTGCGCTGGATGCGCGCCTACAACCGGGACCACGACGACAAGCTCCGGTTCTTCGGGTTCGACGGCCCGCTGGAGTACTGGGCGGAGAGCCCGCGCCAGGCGCTCACCGCGCTGCACGCCCTCCTCGACGGCCCGCTCCCCCACACCCTGGAGGCCATCGACGCGCTGCTGGGCCCGGACGAGCGGTGGTCGGACGAGGCCACGGCCACCGACCCGGCCCGGTCGATCGGGCGGTCCGCCGACGCCCGGAGGCTGCGGCTGATCACCGACGACCTGGTGGGGCTGCTCGGCACCCAGGCACCGCGGCTCGGCGAGCGGGACGCGGAACGGGCCGCGCTCTACGCGCGCACCGCCGTCGGCCTGCTCCGCTACCACCACTGGATGGCCGACACGTCCCCGGAGCGGTGGACCCGGCTGTCGGCCCTGCGGGACTCGATGATGGCCGCCAACCTGCGGGCCATCGCCTCCCGCGGCGGCCCGGCCCTGGCCTTCGGCCACAACCTCCACCTGCAGCGGAACAAGAGCGCCATGCGGTTCGGCGACCGGGAGCTGGAATGGTGGAGCGCCGGGGCGATCGCCGCGACGCGCCTCGGCGACCGGTACGCCTTCCTCGCCACGGCCCTCGGCACGGCGGGCGGCGACGTCCCGCCCCCGGACACCGTCGAGGGAATCCTGTCCGCGCTCCCCTGGGACCGCGCCCTCGTCGACGCCCGCCGCCTGTCCGGGGCGATCGGCGGAGCCGTCCCGCGCGTCTCCCGCGACTTCGCCTACTTCCCCTTGGACCCGGCCCAACTCGGCACGATGGACGGCATCGCCTTCATCGGAACGGCGTCCCATCTGGACTCGGTGACCTGACGGGCGCGAATATGATCGTTCCGCTCGAAGAGGACGCGGAGGGCCGATGAGTTCTGACCGCAGGGATCGTCGGCGGATTCCCCGGTTCACGCTGTCGGGGGTCGCCGACGCCGAAATCAGCGCGCATCCCTTCTCGACCGGCGACGGCCTGGGCCTGAACCTCACCCGGTTCCGCCGCCGCGAATGCGACGACGTGGTCCTGCTGATCCACGGGATCTCGTGCTCGTCGGACATGTTCATCATGCCGGAGCACACCAACCTGGTGAATTTCCTGCACGACGCCGGGTTCGGCGACGTGTGGACGCTCGACTTCCGGATGAGCGCGCGTTTCCCGTACAACTCCGAGACCCACCGCTACAACCTCGACGACATCGCCCACTACGACCACCCTGCGGCGCTCGCCGAACTGCGCCGCCATGTGGGCGGCAGGCGCGTCCACGTCATCGCGCACTGCCTGGGCGCGGTGTCGTTCTCCATGGCCCTGGCCGCCGGGACGGTCTCCGATGTCACCAGCCTGACCTGCAACAGCGCCTCACTCGTCGTGCGGACGCCGCGCTGGTCGAAGCTGAAGCTCGGCTACGCGCCGCCGATCGTGGAGTACCTCCTCGGGCCGTACCAGCTCGACCCGCGCTATTCGACCGCGCCCGTCCTGACCCGCGGCTGGATGCTCGCCAAGGCGATCAGGCCGTTCCACCGCTCGTGCGACGAGCCCGCCTGCCACATGCTCGGCTTCATGTGGGGCGGCGGAAAACCCATTTTCACGCACGAGAAGATGTCGCCCGTCACCCATGCCCGGCTGACCGACCTGTTCGGCGTGTGCAACCTCAATTACTTCCGCCAGGTCCACAGAATGGTCGAGGCGGGACGCGCGGTGAAATACGACCGCCGCGACTCGCGGCACAGGGATCTACCGGACGACTACCTCGCGGCCGCCGCCCGCGCCACGACGCCGATCCTGTTCCTCACCGGGGACCGGAACCACGTGTTCACCGACTCGAACGTCGTCTGCCACCGGCGGCTCGAAGCGGTCGCGCCCGGCCTCCACGAACTGGCGGTCCTGCCCGGATACGGGCACCAGGACCCGTTCATGGGCGCCCGCGCCGACACCGAGGTGTTCCCGCAGATCCTCGATTTCCTGAAGCGGAAAGCGGGTTAGCAAGGAAAAGCGCCGGAGAGTCCGTGGCGGGGCACGGGCTCTCCGGCGTCGTCAGCTCCTACCGTGAATGCTTGCGCACGAACGCGCGGAGGACGGGGTTGTAAACGTCCGACCGCTCCCATTGCGGCGCGTGACCGCATTCGTTCGCCACCACCGTCTCCACGTCGCGGAAATGGCCCGCCATGATCCGCTGGACGCTCGGCGGGCTGTAGAGGTCGGCGTCCCCCCAGATCAGCAGGGTCGGCACCCGCACCCGCCGCTTCACGTCCGCCCAGGTGAACGTGTTCTCGTTGCCCTGGTCGACGTCGCTGTTGCGGGCGCGGTGGTGGATCTCGACCCATGCCGCCGTCCCGGCCACGTTGATCGCGCGGTAGGACGGCCCGAGCTCGATGAAGTCGGCGGGCATGTCGGAGAAGCCGGGCGGCCGGAGCCGCTTCAGCATGTCCTTGTAGTCCTGGTCCTGCGCCCCGGTGAGGCTGCCGCTGATGACGAGGCCGAGCAGCCGCTCCGGGTGGGACAGCGCGTAGTCGAGGGCCACTCCCCCGCCCGCCGCCACGCCCACGGCGTGGAACTTGCGGATGCCGAGGTGCTCGACGAGCGCGTGCAGGTCGCCGGTGCCGGTGCCCGGGTCGTCGGCGGGCGGCGCGTCCGACTTGAAGTGCCCGCGCCGCGAGTAGCCGATGACGCGAAACCCGGCCTTCGCGAGGTACGGCTGCTGGTACGGCCAGCTCTCCGCGCTGCCGCTGTAGGGGTGCAGCAGGACGATCGGCGTGCCGCGGCCCCCGGTGTCCCAGTACCAGACGCGTCCGCCGGGCACCGGGGCGTAGCCCTCGGTGGCCGGGGCCTGCGGCGGGATCGGGATGATCGGCAGCGGCGAGTCCGGCCGGGGCGCGCCGCCGCCCGCGGCGAACGCGCTCCCCCCGGTCGCGGCGAACGCGGCGCCGCCCGCCGCGAGCGCCGCCGCCCCGCCGAGCAGGCCGCGGCGGCCGAGTCCCGGCTCCGCCCATTTTCGCAGGGCTCTTTCGCTGGTCGTCATTCCTGACCTCCTCAGTCTCGACCTCGGGTGTCCGCGCCTCAGCGCGCGGCACCCGGCCGCTCTCCCCCGAAGCTCCGTGCGCGTCCTACCTGGACGGGATCGGCGCCGCCGCCGGCCGCACCGCCGGCAGCCGTCCGATCGCGGCGGCGTACTCCTCCACCAGCCGCTCGACGATCCGCGCCGCGGGCAGGACCGCGTCGATGAGGCCCGCCGACTGCCCCATCTCGACCTTGCCGCCCTCGACGTCGCCGTCGACGGCGGCCGTGCGCAGGCTGGCGGCGGTGAACGCGGCGCGGCGCCGCTCCAGGTCGGCGCCTGCGCTCTCCAGCTCCAGCATCCGCTCGGCGAAGCCGTTGGCCCGCACCCGGATCAGCCCGAGGCCGCGGCCCACCGTCCGGGTGTCGCCGATCCCGGCCGCGAGCACCGCCTCCTTGTAGGCGGGGTGCACGTTGGCCTCGACGCTGGCGAGGAAGCGCGTGCCGAACTGCGCGGCGCCGCAGCCGAGGGCCAGCGCGGCGGCGAGGCCCGCGCCGTCCGCGAACCCGCCCGAGGCGACCACCGGGACGCCGGGGAACCGCCGCGTCACCGCGCGCGCCGTGACCAGCGTGGAGACGAGCCCGGCGGGCGGGTGGCCGCCCGCCTCCGCGCCGACGACGACGAGGCCGTCGACCCCGGCGTCCACGGCCTTGGCCGCGTGCTCCTCGGACGCCACGACGTGCAGGCAGATCGTCCCGATGTCCTTGAAGCGGCTCAGGTAGCGGCGCGGGCCGCCCTGCGACGCGATCAGCACCGGGATGCGCCGGGCCGCGAGCAGGTCGATGACCTCGTCGGCGCCCGTCCGGTACAGCGGCAGGTTCACCGCGTAGGGGCGGTCGGTGCCCGCCGCGACCTCGCCGATCGCCCGGTCGAGGTCGGGCAGCCGCATCGGCCCGGCGGCGACCACGCCGAGGCCCCCGGCGTTCGACACCGCGAGCGGCAGCCGCGAGTCCGACGACGCCCACGACATGCCCGCCTGGACGATCGGCAGGTCGCAGCCGAGCAGCCGGGTGACGGCGGTCTCGATCACGCTCATCGTGCTCCGCCCTTCCGGGGGGCGGCCCCCGAGCCCTCGGCCAGCAGGCGGCGGGCGTGGTCGGCGAGGTGCCGTTTCGGCACCTTCGAGCTGGCCGTCATGCCGAACTCCTCGAAGCTCGCGACCACGTGGACGTGGCGCGGCACCTTGAACCCGGCGAGGCGCTCGCGGGTCCAGGCGGCGACCTCGTCCGGCTCGACCCGGTGGCCGTCGGCGGGGACGACGAACGCGAACGGGACCTCCATCAGCCGGTCGTCCGGCACGCCGACCACCGCCGCCTGCCGGATGCCGGGATGGTGGTGCAGGACGTCCTCGATCTCGGTCGGCGAGACGTTCTCCCCGCCGACCCGGATGACCTCCTTGGCCCGTCCGACGAACTCCAGCCGCCCGTCGGGGCCGAGGCGGCCGAGGTCGCCGGTGCGCAGCCAGCCGTCCGGCGACAGCGCCCGCGCGGTCTCGTCCGGCATCTCGAAGTAGCCGCGCATGACGTTCCAGCCGCGGACGAGGATCTCCCCGACGCCGCCGGGCGGGACGTCCCGTCCGGTGGCCGGGTCGTGCACGCGGACCTCGACGCCGGGCTCGGGCAGCATCCGGCCGGAGAGCCGCACGTCCGCGGGCTCCCACCAGGCCGACTGCGCCACGTTCGGCGACGCCTCCGACAGCCCGTAGCCGACGACGCACTCGGCCGCGCCGAGCTCGGTCGCGATGCGCCGGACGACGGCGGGCGACGCCGCCGCCCACGCCCCGCGCAGCCGCAGCCGCCGCCGGGGCAGGTCCGGGTGGTTCAGCAGCATCAGGGCGATGGTGTCGTTGCCGGAGAAGTGGGTGCAGCGCTCGTCCTCGATGAGGCGGAGCGCCTCGCCGGGCTCGAACCTGTCCATCGTCACGATGGTCGCGGCGTGCTGGAGGGACGCGAGGACGGTCAGCGTGCTGCCCGCCGCGTGGAAGAAGGGGCGCGCGCTGTGGAACCGGTCGCCGGGACGCAGCCCGAGCCGCGCGCCCGAGAAGAAGGCGTCGGCGCACATGCCGCGCTGGGTCAGCAGCACGCCCTTCGGGTGGGACGTCGTCCCGGACGTGTACTGGATCAGCAGGACGTCGTCCGGTGTGCCGCACGGCTCCGCCGGCGGAGCGGTGCTCGCGCGGAAGTCGTCCCAGGAGCGGGCGGCGGCGGGGACGTCCGAGCCGAGCACCACCACCGTCCGCAGGTCGGGCAGCGCGGGGTCGGGCAGGGCCGAGTCGGCGGCGGGGCAGATCTCCCGCAGCACCGCGACGAAGTCGATGTTCAGGAACCGGTCGGCGACGAACAGCATCGAGGACCGCGACTGCCGCAGCGCGTACGCGATCTCCGGGGCCCGCCACCGGGTGTTGACCGGCACGGTCACCGCGCCCAGCGAGCCGATGGCGAGGAAGAGCGCGACCCATTCCGGCCCGTTGCCGAGGCAGACGGCCACGTGGTCGCCGCGCCGGACGCCCGCCGCCGCCAGCCCCGCCCGCACGGCCGCGACCTCCTCGGCCAGCGCGGCGTAGGTGATCCGGCCGCGCGGGGTGACGACGGCCTCGACGTCGCCCGCGACGGCCGCCGCGCGGCGCAGCGCCTCGTGGACGGTCAGCGGGCACACCCCGGCCAGCTCGTCGGCCGATGCGTCGGCCGGTGCGTCGGCTCGGGCGTTCGCGGTCCGCGGTTCCATCGCTCAGCTCCCCTCCGGTTCCGGCCGCCTGCCCGCGCGCATGGCCGCGGCGAAGTCCTCGACGCCGCCGCGCCAGCCGCCGTCCGCGAGGCAGCGCTCGATCGCCGCCATCTCGATCCGGATGCCCTTCGCGAGGTCGGTCTCCGCGCCGAGGTCGACGGCCTGCTTGGTCAGCGCCATCGCGAGGCGCGGCGCGCCCGCGATCGTCGCGGCGAGCTCCGCTCCCGTCGCCAGCAGCTCGGCGGCGGGGACCGTCCGGGCGACGAGGCCGACGGCGACGGCCTCGGCGGCGGGCATCGTCCTGGACGTGAACAGCAGCTCCTTCGCGCGGCGCTTGCCGACGACGCGCTGGAGCCGCTGCGTCGCGCCGACCGTCCCCCAGTGCGGCTCGGGGAACCGGAACGTCGCGTCGTCGGCGGCGACGATGAAGTCGCAGGACATGGCGATCTCGCCGCCGGAGCCGACGACCGGGCCGTGGACCAGGGCCACCACGGGCTTCGCGCACCGTTCGATCGCCTCGTAGGCGGCGAAGGAGGCCAGGCGCCGGGCGCGCACCCAGCCCTCGTCGCGGCCCTTGCGCTCCTTGAGGTCGGCGCCCGCGCAGAACGCGGGCCCCGCCGCCCGCAGCAGCACGGCCCCGATGTCGTCGGCGGCGTCCAGCCGCGCGAACACCTCGTTCAGCCGGTGGCACATGGCGAGGTTCAGCGCGTTGCGGGACTCCGGCCGGTTCAGCACGACGTGCGCGACGCCGTCCGCCTCCTCCACCAGCACCGGGTCGTCGGTGGCGCCCATGTCAGACCGTCCCTTCTTCGCGCAGCCGGGCCACGTCCGCCCGGTCCATGCCGAGGAGGCCGGTGAGCACGTCCTCGGTGTCGGCGCCGAGCAGCGGCGGGACGCCCGGCTCGGGGTACTCGCGGCCGTCCAGGCGCAGCGGCGTGCGCAGCGCGCCGAACTCGCCCTCGACGGGGTGGTCGAAGCTGCCCACCATCCGGCGGGCCGCGGTGTGCGGGTCGGCGAGCGCCTCGCGGGCCGAGTTCACCTCCCCGGCGGGGACGTCGACCGCGCGCAGTTCCGCCGCGAGGTCGTTCCGCGTCCTGCGGGCGATGGCGGCGGCGAGCGCGGCCGTCACCCGTCCGCGCTGCTTGAGCCGTCCGGCGTTGGCGGCGAGGTCGGGGTCGGCGGCCAGCTCCGGCAGGTCGAGCACCCGGCACAGCGGGCCCCAGTGCTGGTCGCTGCAGCTGATGTGCAGCCAGCCGCCGTCGGCGCACTGGAACGCGGCGGACGGGACCCGGCCCGGGTGCTCGGTGCCGGTGCGGGACGGGTCCTCGTCCAGCGCGAAGATCCGCGCGGCGGCCAGCGCGAGCAGGCTCGTCTGGACGTCCATCATCGCGAGGTCGACGTGCGAGCCGCGGCCGTCCGCGCCCCGGCCGAGGAGCCCGGTGAGGACGGCGATGGCGATCCACAGCCCGGACGTCATGTCGGAGATCGGGACGCCGACCTTCGCGGGCGGCGTGTCCGGGTGGCCGGTGAGCGACATGATCCCGGACAGCGCCTGGAAGACGGTGTCGTAGCCCTTGCGGTCCGAGTACGGCCCGGACTGCCCGAAACCGGTGCTGGACACGTAGACCAGGCGCGGGTTGCGCTCCGCCAGCGCCGCGTAGCCGAGCCCGTACTTGTCCATGGTGCCGGGCATGAAGTTCTCCACCACGACGTCGGCGCGGTCGGCCAGCTCGCGGGCGATGTCCTGGCCGCGCGGGGAGCTCAGGTCGAGCGTCACCGACCGCTTGCCCCGGTTGACGGAGAAGAAGTAGGCGCTCTCGCCGCCGGGCAGGCGCGGCTCGAACGTCCGGGTCTCGTCGCCGCGCCGGGGCCGCTCGATCTTGATGACGTCGGCGCCGAGCTCGGCGAGGATCTGGGTGGCGAGCGGACCGGCGAGGACGCGGGTGAAGTCCAGGACGGTCACGCCCCGCAGCGGCGCCGTCATGCGCCCGCCCCGGGGAACCCGCGCATGATCGCGTTGACGTCGCCGCCGGCCCGCATGGCCTCCGCGAACGGCAGGTCGGCGACCCGGTGGAACAGGCTCTTGGCCGCCGCCATGGCGAGCGGGTTCACCTCGGCCCAGCCCGCGGCGATCTCCAACCCGGCGGCGAGCGCGTCCGCGGGCTCGGTCACCCGGTTGGCGAGGCCGAGGTCGGCCAGCTCGGCGGCGGACAGGATCCGGCCGGTGCTGACCAGCTCGAACGCCAGCTTGCGTCCGAAGTGCCGCTGCAGCCCGGTCATCACGATCGCGGGGACGATCGAGTGCCGCAGCTCCGGGTAGCCGAACTTCACGTCGGACGCGGCGACCATCATGTCGCAGCCGATGGCGAGCCCCGCCCCGCCGCCCATCGCCGCGCCGCGCACGACGGACACGACGGGCTTGGAGAGCTGCTGCAGCATCATCTGCGTGCGGGTCGTCAGCTCGGCCCGCCGGACGACGGCGCGCTGGTTCGCCGGGGTGAGGTCGGCGAACTCCTTGAGGTCGGCTCCGGCGCAGAAGGCCCGTCCCTCGCCGGTGAGGACGACGGCGCGGACCGCCTCGTCCTCGTCGGCGGCGCGCAGCGCGTCGTGCAGGGCGCGGGTGAGCGCGGTGTCGAGCGCGTTGAGCTTGGCCGGACGGTTCATCCGCAGCACCCGCACGGGGCCGCGGTCGTCCACGAGGAGGACTTCGGACTCAGCCATGCGCCGCCGCCTTCTTTCCGACGAGTCCGAACCCGGCCCGCGCGACCATGCTGTGCAGCGGGCGGCCGAGCGCCCGCTCGCAGCGCTCCGACGCCGCCATGACCGCGTCGAGGTCGAGCCCGGTGCGCACGCCCTCGGACTCCAGCAGGTTCACGAGGTCCTCGGTGCTGACGTTCCCGGTCATCCCCTGCCCATATTGGATCTTGGCGGGGTGGCCGCCGACCCCGCCGAACGAACTGTCGAAGTCGCGGCACCCGGCCTCCAGCGCGGCGAAGCAGTTGGCGAGCCCGCTGCCCCGCGTGTTGTGGAAGTGCGCGACGATCGGCGGCGCGGGCCCGCCCGCCGCCGTGATCCGCCTGAACATGCTCTTGACGGTGGTCGGCGTCGCGAGGCCGGTGGTGTCGCCGAGCGTCACGAGGTCCACGCCGAGGTCGGCGAAGCGGGCCGCGTCGGCGGCGACGACGCCGGGGTCGACGGCGCCCTCGAACGGGCAGCCGAACGCCACCGAGACCACCCCGACGAGCCGGAAGCGGCCGGCGGCGAGCCGCACCATTTCGGTCACCCGCGCCCACTGCCCTTCGCGGGTGGTGCGCATGTTGCGCTCGGTGTGGGACTCGGTGGCCGAGACGAGCAGGCTCAGCTCGTGGGCGCCGTGCCCGGCGTCCAGATCGGCGATGGCACGTTCCACCGCGCGGACGTTGGGGCAGGTGGCCTTGTAGGCGACCCCGGCGCGGCGGGGCAGCCCGGCGAGCACCGCGCTCGCGTCGCGGAGCGCCGGCACCCGCTCGGGATGGCCGTAGCCGGTCGCTTCGATCCTGGTGAAGCCCGCGTCGGCGAAGGCCCCGATCAGCTCGATCTTGACGTCGGTCGGGACGTGGGCGCTCTCGTGCTGGAGCCCGTCGCGGGCGAAGCACTCGCAGATCGTCGCGTGGTCGGCCATGCGCGTCCAGCCTCCTAGGGGAGCGTCGAGGTCGTCACGGGAGGAATATAGCCTACTGTTGACAACATCAACACCCGCCCCGGTCGGCGGCCGTTCGCGCCCGGCGCGGGTCAGCGCTCGGAGCGCTCCAGCGCCTTGGCCAGCGTGGCAAGCTTGCGCAGGGCCGAGTCGAGCACCTCCTGTTCCAGCGGGGTGAGGCAGACGAGGAAGGCGTTGTTGCGCTCGTTCGCGGCCCCGATGAGCCCCCGGTAGAGCGCCCGCCCGCTGCGGGTCAGCGTGAGCTGGGTCGTGCGGCCGGGCCCGGGCTCGCGCTCCACCAGGCCGCCCGCCGCGAGCTTGCTCGCGACCCGGCTCATCTGCGCCTTGTCCAGGCCCGCGAGCCGGGCGAGCCGGTTGACGGTGAGCGGCTCGTCGGCGCCGAGCAGGGCGATCGTCCGCCACTCCTGCAGGCTGACGTTGAATTCCCGGCGGTAGCGGAGGGCGGCGCTGCGGGACAGGGCGTTGGCCACCCGGTGCAGCCGGTACGACAGCAGCTCCCTGATCGGCAGGAGTTCGGTCTCCT
The DNA here is from genome assembly GCF_001552135.1 of Actinomadura chibensis NBRC 106107. GTDB lineage: Bacteria > Actinomycetota > Actinomycetes > Streptosporangiales > Streptosporangiaceae > Spirillospora > Spirillospora chibensis. Next base: position 228,495 of record NZ_BCQP01000016.1, read on the forward strand.
GGGCGGCGGGATCGGCCGACGGAGACGGTTGGGCGTTCATGCCACCACTGTAAGGCGGAGCGCGGCCGTCAGGACGCACGTCCCGCCGAGTGTTGACAAATACAACACCGGCCTTGGAAACTGTGCGGCATCGATTACGGTCGGCGTAACGGATGACACAGGGAGGGCCGCAATATGCCCGCAGACCCGTCCGCAACCCTGCTCATCGACGGGGTGTGGGAACCGGGATCCGCGACCTTCGAGGTGGCGGACCCCGCCACGCTCCGCGTCCTCGCGCGGGTCGCCGACGCGGGCCCGGAGGAGGCGCTCGCGGCGCTGGACGCCGCCGACCGGGCCGCCGGGCCCTGGCGGCGGACGCCCGCCGAGGACCGCGCCAACGCCCTGCGCGCCGCCGCGGCCCGGATCCGCGACCGGGCCGAGCCGCTCGCCGCGCTCATGACGAGCGAGAACGGCAAGCCGCTCGGCGAGGCGCGCGGCGAGGTCCTCGGCAGCGCCCGGATGCTGGAGTGGGCGGCCGAGGAGGCCCGCCGCGCGAACGGCCGGGTGACGCCCGGCGCCGCCGCCGGACCCGGGCTCGTGCTCCGCGTCCCGGTCGGCCCGGCGCTGGCGATCACCCCGTGGAACTTCCCGGCGAGCATGCTGGTCCGCAAGGTCGGGCTGGCCCTCGCCGCCGGCTGCCCGGTGATCGTCAAGCCCGCGGAGCAGACGCCGCTGATCGGCACCGAGCTGGTGCGGATCATCGCCGAGGCGGGCGGGCTGCCCGCCGGGGTGCTCCAGTCGCTCACCACGTCCCGTCCCGGGGACGTCGCCGGGACGCTGCTCGCCGACCCCCGGCTGCGCAAGGTCAGCTTCACCGGCTCCACGGCGGTGGGCCTCAGCCTGCTCCGCTCGACGGGCGACCACCTGCGCCGGACGTCCCTCGAAATGGGCGGCCACTCCCCCGCCATCGTCTTCGACGACGCCGACCTCCCCGCCGCCGCGGCCGCGGTCGCCGCGGCGAAGTTCGCCAACGCGGGGCAGAGCTGCATCGCGGTGAACCGGCTGTTCGTCCAGCGGTCGGTGCACGACGAGTTCGTGGCGCTCCTGCTGGAGAAGGTGGCCGCGCTGAGACTCGGGCACGGCTCCGCCGAGGGCACCACCGTCGGCCCGCTGATCGACTTCGACGGGCTGGACAAGGTGGAGCGGCACGTCACCGACGCGGTCAAGCGCGGCGCGGCGGTCGCGGCGGGCGGGCGGCGCTGGACGCCCGACGACCCCGCCCTCACCGGCGCGTTCTACGAGCCGACCGTCCTCACCGGCGCGGACGACGCCATGCTGATCAGCTCCGAGGAGACCTTCGGCCCGGTGCTCCCGGTCTACGCCTTCGATGACGACGAGGAGGCCGTGGACCGCGCCAACGCCACCGACTACGGGCTGGCGGCCTACGTCCACGGCTCCGCCCTGGCCCGCGTGTGGCGGGCGGTCGACAGGCTGGGCTTCGGCGTGGTGGCGGTGAACGAGGCGTTCCCCGTCCGTCCGGAGCTGCCGTTCGGCGGGATGAAGAACAGCGGTCTGGAACGCGAGGGCGGCAGCGAGGGCATCGACGCCTACCTGGAGACCAAGTCCGTGGCGATGAGGCTCTAGGGGGCGGGATCATGACGACGCAAGAGCAGGTCGGAACGGAACGCGCGCGGGAACTCGCCGAGGCGGACAAGCGGGCGCTCATCCATCCGCACAGCGTCATCGGCGCGCCCGCCGAGCCGCTGGTCCTCGACCGGGGCGAGGGCGCCGTGGTCTGGGACGTGAACGGGAAGTCCTACATCGACGGCACCTGCGGCCTGTGGCAGTGCCCGGTCGGGCACGGCCGGGAGGAGCTGGCGGCGGCCGCCGCCGAGCAGATGGGCAGGCTGGAGTTCTACTCGTCCTTCGGCGACTACTCCAACGAGCCGTCGATCCGGCTGGCCGAGCGGCTGCTCGACCTGGCGCCGCCGAACATGCGCCGGGTCTTCCTGACCAACGGCGGGTCCGAGGGGAACGAGACGGCGATCAAGCTCGCCCGGCTCGCCCACCACCACGCCGGGAACCCCGAGCGGTTCGTGATCCTCGCCCGCGAGGGCGGCTACCACGGCATGGGCGGCGGCTCGCTCGCCGCGACCGGGATCGACCGGCTGCGCGCGGGCTACGGCCCGCTGATGCCGGGGATCGAGTTCCTCGCCAAGCCGCACTCCGTGCGCGGCGCCGACGTCACCGACCGGCTCGTCGGCGAGCTGGAGGAGCGGATCGCCGAGATCGGGCCGGAGCGGATCGCGGCGTTCATCGGCGAGCCGGTGCTCGGCGTCGGCGGCATGGTGCCGCCGCCCGAGGACTACTGGCCGCGGGTGCGGGACGTCCTGCGCCGGCACGGCATCCTGCTGATCGTCGACGAGGTCGTCACCGCGTTCGGCCGGATCGGCCACTGGTTCGGCTCCGCGCGGTACGGCATCGAGCCGGACCTGATCGTCACCGCGAAGGGGATGACCAGCGGCTACATCCCGATGGGCGCGGTGCTCGCGGGCGAGCGGGTGCTCGACCTCGCGGACGGCGCCGCGTTCCTGCACGGGTTCACCTACAACGGGCACCCGGTGGGCGCGGCGGTGGCGCTCGCCAACATCGGCATCCTGGAGCGCGAAGGGCTCCTGGAACGTGCCGAAACGCTCGGCGCCCGGCTCCTCGCGGCGCTCAAGCCGCTGGAGCGGCTGGACCACGTCCTTGAGGTGCGCGGCGTCGGAATGATGCTCGGCGTCGAGCTGACCGGCCCCGACGCCGCCGCCGCGGCGGCGGGCGTGCAGGCCGGCGCCCGCGCCGACGGGGTGATCGTGCGCGCCTCCGGCACCACGATCGTCCTCTCACCGCCACTGGTGATCGACGAGGGGCGGCTCGACACGCTGGCCCGCGTCCTGACCGAACACGTCACAGCGGCCTGACGGGGCAGGACGCGCGAAGCCCTTACCCACCCCCAGGAGGAGATCGTGCGGCGAAACACCCGGCGAATCGGCGCGGCGGCCAGGGTCACGGCCGTCGGCCTGGCCGCGGTCCTCGCGGCCGCGGCCTGCAGCATCGGCAACGCGAGCGGAGGGAGCGACGACGACACCCTGACGTTCGTGTCGACCGGGGCCCCGTTCCAGAACTACCAGGCGGAGGCGTGGCAGAAGCCCTTCACCGCCGAGACCGGGATCAAGTTCCGCAACGACGGCCCGGTCGACGAGGCGAAGATGAAGACGATGGTCGAGGCCAAGAAGGTGACCTGGGACGTCGTCGACACCAGCGCCGCCGCGACCGAGCAGTACTGCGGCAAGTACGTCGAGAAGCTCGACTTCTCGATCGTCGACAAGAGCATCTTCCCGCCCGGGACGGTGAGCGAGTGCGGCGTCCCCGCGTTCTTCTACAGCACCATCTTCATGTACAACAAGCAGAAGTACGGCGCGAGCCCGCCCTCCAAGATCGCGGACTTCTTCGACGTGAAGAAGTACCCCGGCAAGCGGATCGTGCCGCCGGAGATCGCCGTCGGGCTGCTGGAGGCGGCGCTGCTCGCCGACGGGGTCCCGCAGGACAAGCTCTACCCCCTCGACCTGGACCGGGCGTTCAAGAAGCTCGACCAGATCAAGCCCGTGACCACGTTCGCGCAGACCTACGGGCAGATGCAGCAGATGATGGTCGACAAGCAGATCGACATGGGGCTGATGCTGAACGCCCGCGCCTACCAGGCGCTCAAGGCGGGCGCCCCGTTCGAGCCGGTCTGGGACAAGACGATCGTGAACTGGGACGACCTCGTCATCCCCAAGGGCTCGAAGAACAAGGAGCAGGCGATGAAGTTCATCGCCTCCGCGTCCGGGGAGAAGCCGTCCGCGCGGATGTCGGAGCTGGCGTCGGTGCTGCCGATCAAGGAGAGCATCAAGCCGAACTTCGACCAGTACCAGCAGCGGCTGAACGCGTACGCGCCGGAGCACAAGGACAGCATCGTCCGGACGGACGCCGCCTGGTGGGGCAAGAACTTCGACATGGTCACCAAGCGCTACACGGCGTGGCTCAACGGGTGACGCCGCGATGAGCGCTCCGACCGCCCCGGCGCCGCCGGTCGCCACGACCGGCGGCGCCGGGCTCGCCCCCGCCCGGCCCCGCAGGCGCATGGCGGGCTGGTTCATCCTGCCCGCCACCGCCCTGCTGCTGGTGTTCTTCTGCTACCCGCTCGCCTTCGTCATCTGGCGGAGCTTCACCGACCCGTCCTCGGGGCTCGGCAACTACACGGCGCTGCTGCACGACGGCGTGTCCGTCACGGTGCTGGTGCGGACGCTCGTCACCGGGCTGATCGTGGCCACCTGCACGCTCGTGATCGCCTACCCGTACGCGTACACGATGACGCGGGTCGGGCCGCGCGGCCGGAACCTGATGACGGTCGTGGTCCTGCTGCCGTTCTGGACGTCGATGATGGCCCGCAACTTCGCCTGGTACATGCTGGAGCAGCGCGGCGGCCTGATCGACGACGCGTTCTCCGCGGTCGGGATCCACGGCGTCGTGCTGCTCGGCTCGGTGCCCGGCGTGGCGGTGGCGATGGTGCAGGTCATGCTGCCGTTCATGGTCCTCCCGCTGTACAGCGGGATGGAGGGCATCGACAAGCGGCTGCTGGACGCGGCGACCAGCCTCGGCGCGCCGCGCTGGCGGGCGTTCGCCCGGGTGTACCTGCCGCTGTCGCTGCCGGGCGTGCTGTCGGGGTTCACGCTCGTGTTCATCCTGACGCTCGGGTTCTACGTCACCCCGGCGCTGCTCGGCTCGCCGCAGGAGTCGCTGGTCGCCCAGCTGATCGCGACCGAGGTGAGCAAGCTGCTCGATTTCGGCAGCGCGGGCGCGCTCGGCACGGTGCTGCTGGCGGTGACGCTGCTGGCGCTGTTCGTCGTGTCGCGGTTCGCCAACCTCTCGTCCACGACGGAGAAGGTGGTGACGAATGACTGAGCAGGCTCCCGCGGGACGGTCCGCGCTGCGGGCCGGACGGGACGGCGGCATCGGCTGGGGCCTGCGGTCGGTGGTCGCGCTGACCGGGCTCGTGCTGATCGCGCCGACCGCCGTCGTGATCCCGATGAGCTTCTCCGCCGGCGACACCTTCCAGTTCCCGCCCGAGGACTGGTCGCTGCGCTGGTACCAGGCGTTCTTCAGCTCCGAGAAGTGGATGCGGTCGCTGCTGACCTCGGTGCAGATCGGGCTGCTCGTCGCGGTGGCGGCGACCGTCCTCGGCGTCGCGGCGGCGTTCGGGCTGAACCGGGCGGGCTTCCGGGGCCGGGGCGCGATCCGCTCGCTGATGATGGCGCCGCTGATCGTCCCGAGCATCGTGGTCGCGGTGGCGATCTACGGCGTGTTCCTGCGCTGGCAGCTCAACGGCACGGCGATCGGGTTCGTGACCGCGCACACCGTGATGGCGCTGCCGTTCGTGGTGACGGTCATGACGACCAGCCTCGCCGGCTACGACCGCACGCTCGACACGGCCGCCGCGTCGCTCGGCGCCACCCCGGTGACGACGTTCTTCCGGATCACCGTGCCGCTGATCGCGCCCGGCGTGCTGTCGGGGTTCGTTTTCGCGTTCGTCATGTCGCTGGACGAGGTCGTCGTCGCGCTGTTCCTGCAGACGCCCGACATCCAGACGCTGCCGGTGCAGATGTACAACTCCATCACGCTGGAGATCGACCCGACCATCGCGGCCGCGTCCAGCCTCATGGTCACGGCCACGACCCTCGTCCTGCTGGTCCCGCAGTTCGTTCGCCGCAAGCGGAGCACACCATGAGCCATTCCGACACCAGCACACGTACCGGCACCGGCACCGGCACCGGGATCCGGATCGCGGGCGTCTCGAAGGTCTACCACGGGACGTCGCGCCCCGCCGTGGACGACGTGTCCCTCGACATCGCGGACGGCGAGTTCATCACCTTCCTCGGCCCGTCCGGGTCGGGCAAGACGACGATGCTGTCGATGCTCGCCGGGTTCATCTCGGTGTCCGCCGGGACGATCGAGATCGACGGCCGGGACGTCTCCCGGCAGAAGCCGCACAAGCGCAACCTCGGCGTCGTGTTCCAGCAGTACGCGCTGTTCCCGCACATGAGCGTCGCGAAGAACGTGGCGTTCCCGCTCCAGCAGCGGCGGATGCCGAAGGCGCAGATCGCGGCGAAGGTCGCCGAGACGCTGAAGCTCGTCCACCTGGAGGACTACGCGGACCGGCTGCCGAGCATGCTGTCCGGCGGGCAGCAGCAGCGCGTCGCGCTCGCCCGCGCGGTGGTGTACCAGCCGCGCGCCCTGCTGATGGACGAGCCGCTCGGCGCGCTCGACCGGCGGCTGCGCGACCAGCTCCAGCGCGAGATCGCCCGCATGCACCGGGAGCTCGGCATGACGTTCATCTTCGTCACCCACGACCAGCACGAGGCGCTCACCCTGTCCGACCGCATCGCGGTGTTCAACGAGGGGAGGGTCGAGCAGGTCGGGACGCCCTCCGAGCTGTACGAGCGGCCCGGGACGCTGTTCGTCGCGCAGTTCCTCGGCGAGTCGACCTGCTTCCGCGGCACGGTCGACGCGTCCGCGGGCCTGCTGCGCTGCGAGGGGTTCACGGCGCGGGCGCCGCGCCTCGCCGCCGGGCTCGACGGGACGGGCGGCGTCGCCGTCGTCCGGCCCGAGCGGCTGGAGCTGCACTCGGGCGCGGGCGACGTCCCGTCCGGGCACAACCACGCGTCCGCCACCGTCACCGAGATCGTCTACGTCGGCAACCACCACCAGGTCGGGCTGCGGTTCGGGGACGGCACGACCGGCTCGGCCATGCGGGTGGCCGGACGGTCGCTCCCGGCCGTGCCGGGCGAGGAGGTCACGGTGAGCTGGGACCCGGAGCACCAGTCGATCGTCCCCGCCCCCGGCGGCGCCTCCGCCTCGCCCTCCGTGCTGGAAGCCGCCGGTACCTGACCCAGGCCCGAACGAACCCGCCCCGCCCCCCCCGACCACCAGAGGGAGTCGCCCATGGCCGTCCAGACCCACCGCGCCGGGACCGACGAGCGCTACGAGCGGATCACCGCCGGTGTCCCCGAGCTCCCGGACGAGCTGGTCCGCGACGTCCTGCGCGACCGGTACGGGCTCGACGCCGCCGACCTCCGCCCGCTCGCCGGGGAGACCGACCGCAACCTCCGGGTCCGCGCGGGCGGCGCGGAGTACGTGTTCAAGGTCTGCGACCCGGCCGACCGCGCCGCCATCGACTTTCAGTCCGCGCTGCTCGCGCACCTCGACGGGCTGGAGCTGGGCTTCGAGGTTCCCCGGGTCGTCCCGGACGTGTCGGGCGCGCCCGTCACGTCCGTGGCCGACGGCGGGCGCGACCTGCCGGTCCGGCTGCTGACCTGGGTGCCCGGCGAGCTGCTGGCCGAGACGGTCCCGGCGTACCGGTCGGCGGAGCTGCTCGCCGACGTCGGCGCCGTCGCGGGACGGCTGACCGCCGCGACCGCGTCCTTCGTCCATCCCGAGCCGCCCGCGCCGCACTACTGGGAGTTCGGCCACGCGGGGACGGCGCTCGCCGCCTCCGCCGAGCATGTCCCCGACCCGGACGTGCGCGCCGCCGTCGAGGCGATCCGGGAGCGGTACGAGGCCCTGCTCGGCGAGCGGCTGCCCGAGCTGCCCACGGCGGTGGTGCACCACGACCTCAACGCGTTCAACCTGCTGGTCCGCCGGGACGGCGGCCGCCGCCGGGTCGGCGGTGTGATCGACTTCGGCGACGCGCTGCCGACCGCGCGGGCCGCCGACCTGGCGGTGCTGATCTCCAGCGTGGCGCGCGGCGCCGCCCGCCCGCTGGCCGTCGCGCGGACGCTCGCCGCCGCCTACCACGCGGCGTGCCCGCTGACCGAGGCCGAGCTGGACCTGCTGTTCCCGCTGGTCGCGGTGCGCGCCGCGACGGTCGCCGCCACGACCGCCCGGCTTGACGCGGAGCGGCGGCACGGCGACCCGAGGCACCGGTCGGCGGCGGCCGCCGAGCTGGTGCGGGCGCTGGCGGACGTCCCGGCCGAGCTGGGCCGGGCCGCCGTCCGGGAGGCGTGCGGGCTGCCCGCGCACCCGTCCGGACCGGCGCTCGTGACCTGGCTCGCGGGCTGCGCGGCGACGGCGCCCGTGGACGGCCCGCTCACCGTGGTCGACCTCGGCGCGTCCTCCCCGGTCTTCGACGGCACCGACCCGCGCGACCACAACGCGCTGCGGGCCGCCGCGAGCGCCGAGATCCTGGCCCGGCGTCCGGGCGTGGCGGTCGGGCGGTACGGCGAGCCGCGCTTCCTCGCGCCGCGCCCGCGCCGCGACGGCGGACCGGACGAGCCCGCCGACGTCCATCTCGGCGTCGACCTGTTCGCGGCGGCCGGGACGCCGGTCCGCGCGCCGCTGCCCGGGCGGGTCGAGGAGAGCGGCGCGGCCCTGGTGCTGCTGCACGAACCGTCCGGGGGCGTCCCCTTCCGGACGCTCTACACCGGCCTGGACGGCGCGCCCGAGGCGGGCGCGGAGGTCGCGGCGGGCGGGCCGATCGGCCGGATCGCGCCGAGCGCCGGGCTGCCGCCGCACGTCCGGATCCAGGTGACGTGCTCGGAGCTCGGGACGTGGACGTCGGTGCCGTCGAGCGCCCCCGGCTCCGAGGAGGCGGTCTGGCGGGGCCTGTTCCCCGACCCGACGCCGCTGCTCGGCGGGCGGAGCGCGGTGACCGCCTGGACGCCCGCGATCGACAGGGCGCTGGAGGCCCGCCGCAAGCACCTGCCGAACACGCACCCGACGTACTTCGCGGACCCGATCGCGATGGCCCGCGCCCGGGACTGCCTGTTCTACGACGAGCGGGGCCGCTCCTACCTGGACGCGCTCAACAACGTCACCCTGCTCGGCCACGGCCACCCCCGCCTGGTGGACGCCGCGACCCGCCAGCTAGGCAGGCTGAACACCAACACCAGGTTCGTCTACGACACGCTGACCGAGTACGCCGAGCGGCTCACCGCGACGCTCCCGGACGGGCTCGACGTCGTCTACTTCGTCAACTCCGGCAGCGAGGCCAACGACCTCGCCCTGCGCATGGCCCGCTTCCTGACGAAGCGCGACGACATCGTCATCATCGACGACGCCTACCACGGCTACACGACCGTGGTGGCGGACGTGAGCCCGTCGCGCTACCGGAACTACGGCAAGCCGGACACGACGCATCCGACGCCCGTGCCCGACCGCTACCGGGGCGCGTACGGCTACGACGACCCGGACGCCGGGGCCAAGTACGCGCGGCACGTGATCGACACGTTCGACCGGCTCGCCGCCGAGGGGCGTCCGCCCGCGGCGTTCCTGTACGAGTCGCTGCTGGCGGGCGGCGGGCAGGTCGTCCTGCCGCCGGGGTACCTGGAGCCGATCACGGCGGCGGCGGCCGAGCGCGGCGTGCTGACGATCGCGGACGAGGTCCAGGTCGGGTTCGGCAGGCTGGGCGAGGCGTTCTGGGGGTTCCAGACGCAGGGGCCGGGCGTCGTCCCCGACTTCGTGACGATGGGCAAGGCCATGGGCAACGGGTTCCCGATGGCGGCGATGGTCACCACGCGGGAGATCTCGCGGGCGTTCGACCCGGCCGGGCGGTTCTTCTCCACCTACGGCGGCAACCCCGTCGCCTGCGCGGTCGGCCTCGAACTGCTGAACGTCGTCGCGGACGAGGGCCTCCAGCACAACGCGCTCGTCGTCGGCCGGTACCTGCGGGACCGGCTCGCCGGGCTCGCCGACCGGCACCCGCTGATCGGCGACGTGCGCGGGCAGGGCTTCTACAGCGGGGTCGAGTTCGTCCGCGACCGGGAGACCAAGGAACCCGCGTCGGAGGAGACGCTGATCATCTGCGAACGGCTCAAGGACCGGGGCGTGCTCGTGTATCCGACCGGCCCGTCGTGGAACATCCTCAAGCTCAAACCGCCGCTGACGTTCACGCGGGGGCACGCCGACGAGTTCACGGACGCGCTCGACGCCGTCCTAGAGACGGGCTGGTGACATGACCGGACACGCTGACATGGTCCTGCTGAACGGCCGGGTGCTCACCGTCGACGACGCGTTCACGGTCGCGTCGGCGCTGGCGGTGACCGGCGACCGGATCACGGCCGTCGGAGCGGACGACGAGGTCCGGGCCCTCGCCGGGCCGTCCACCACGGTCGTCGACCTCGACGGCCGGACCGTGCTCCCCGGCCTCAACGACGCGCACCTGCACCTCGCGATGTTCGGCCTGGCCGGGCCGCCCTTCTCGGCCGACCTGAACGGCGTCGCCTCGCTGGCGGACCTGCGCGCGGCGCTCGCGGACGGCCCGCCGGGGCCCGGCGGCAGCCGGTGGCTGATCGGCGAGGGCTGGCGGGAGGCGAACATCCCCGAGTTCGACGCCGCCGACCCGGGGCCGCACCGCTCCCTCATCGACGAGGTCACCGGCGACCGGCCGACCGTGCTGCACCACGCGTCCCGGCACTCGGTGCTGGTGAACACCGCCGCGCTGCGGATCGCCGGGATCACCCGAGACACCCCCGACCCGGCGGGCGGGCACATCGTCCGCGACCGCGCCGGGGAGCCGTCCGGGCTGCTGCTCGAAGGGGCGAAGGGGCTGGTCACGCCGTACGTCCCGGCGCACTCCGAGACCGAGCGGCTGGACGCGATCGAGTCGGCGATGCGCACGCTCAACGCGCTCGGCATCACGAGCGTCACCGACCCGATCGTCTGGCCGGAGCTGCTGCGCGACTACACCACGCTGCGGCGGCAGGGTCGGATGACCGTCCGGGTGAACGCGCTGCTGCACTGGGACTGGCCGTCCCCGGCCAGCTCGTCCGAGCGGCTGGAGACCGCGCTCGGGTACGCGGGGCTGTCCACGGGGCTGGGCGACGACTGGCTCCGGGTCGGCGGCCTCAAGCTCTTCGCCGACGGGGTGCCCACCCAGTGCACCGCCTGGCTGCACGAGCCGTACCCGGCCGGCGGGCACGGGAGCCTGATCACCTCCGGCGATGACGACGACGCCCGCTACGAGGAGCTGCTGCGCTCGATCGAGCTCGGGCACCGCAACCGGCTGCAGGTCCAGGTGCACGTCACCGGCGACCGCGCGGCCGACGCCGCCGCCGACGGCCTGATCCGCGCCCTGAAAGAGGACCCGTGGCCGGACGCGCGGCACGCCCTCATCCACGGCACGCTCCTCAACGAGGACGGCTTCGCGCGGCTCGCCGAGCACGACATCAGCGTGATCACCAGCTCGCTGATGAAGTCGCACAGCGGCGCGTCGATGACGCGGGCGATCGGCGCGGACCGGTGGTCGCGCGCGTTCCCGGCCGGGGCGCTGCTCGCGGCGGGCGTCCACGTCGCCGACAGCTCGGACGCGCCGGTCACCTTCCCCGACTGGCGGCGCGGCATCGCCACGTTCACCGGCTCGGCCCCGGGCCCGTTCGCCGAGGTGCCCCCGGACCTGCGGCTCACCCGCGAGCAGGCCGTCCGGCTGTGGACGACCGCGGGCGCCTACCTGGAGCACGCCGAGGACCGCAAGGGCACGCTCACGCCGGGCAGCCTCGCGGACCTGGTCGTCCTGGACGGCGACCCCGTGACGGCCGACGCCGACGCGCTGCGGCGCATCACGCCCGTGCTCACCGTGGTCGGCGGTCGCGTCGTCCACACTGGGGGGACGTCCGGCTAGCGCTCGCGGCCGGCCCGATCCCGTGAAGGAGCCCGCCCATGCGGATCACCGCCGCTCTCGTCGAGGAAGTGGACGCCCCGTTCACCCTCACCGAGCTGGACCTGGACGAGCCCGGCCCCGGCGAGGTCCTGGTCAAGGTGGTCGCCGCCGGGATCTGCCACACCGACGGGCTGGCCCGGCACGGCGACCTGCCCTTCCCGCTGCCCGGCGTCCTCGGCCACGAGGGCGCCGGGACGGTCGCCGCCGTCGGGCCCGGCGTCACCGGCTACGCCGAGGGCGACCCGGTCGTCATCGGCTGGCCGTCGTGCGGCGCGTGCCGGAACTGCCGGGCCGGGGAGCCGCGCTACTGCGAGCGGCTCGCGACGGCGCTGGTCGGCGGCGGGCGGCTCGGCGGGCCGCGCGCCGGGGAGACGGCGCTGCGCCGCCCGGACGGCAGGCCCGTCGCCGGCCACTTCTTCGGCCAGTCGTCGTTCGCGACGCACGCGCTGACCACGGCCGCCGCGCTGGTGCGCGTCCCGCCGGACCTGCCGCTCGCGCTGATGGGGCCGCTGGCCTGCGGGGTGTCCACCGGCGCGGGCGCGATCTTCAACACGGTAAGGCCGCACGCGGGTGCGCGGATCGCGGTGTTCGGGGCGGGGACCGTCGGCCTCGCCGCGATCATGGCCGCGCGCAACTCCCCCGCCACCCGAATCATCGCGGTCGACCGGCACGCGTCCCGGCTGGAGCTGGCCCGCGAGCTCGGCGCGACCGACGCCGTCGACGCGTCCGAGCACGACCCGGTCGACGCCGTCCGCGACCTGTGCGGCGGGGCCGCCGACTACGCGCTGGAGTGCACGGGGGTGATCGACGTCGTCCGGCAGGCCGCCGACGTGGTCGGCATGCTCGGCACGTGCGTCCTCATCGGCGGCGCCCCGGCCGCCGCCGAGTTCACCCTCGACCACGTGTCCACGCTGTGGGGCAAGCGGATCGTCGGGGTCCTCGGCGGCGGCGGGCGCGGCGACGAGCTGATCACGGCGATCATGCGGCTGTACGCGCAGGGCCGCTTCCCGTTCGACCGGCTCGTGGAGTACTTCGACTTCGCCGACGTCCAGACCGCGCTGGACCGGTCCTACGCGGGCGAGGTCGTCAAGCCCGTCCTGCGCATGCCGTGACCGGCGGGGCCTCCGAACTGGTTCCCTATCTGAGGATCTCCTCGGCGAGTTCGCAGCAGCATTTCTCGCCGTCCTCGCAGGTGTGCCCGGGGCCCCGCGTGAAGGCGGCGGGCGCCGCCGTGGTTGACGTCCCGCCCGTCCGTTCGTAGACCACCCGGCCCCCGACCAGCGTCGCCGTCACCTGGAGGTTCTGGAGGTCGCGGGGGTCCGCGGCGAGCAGGTCGCCGCCGACGACGCAGATGTCGGCGGCCTTCCCCGGCTCAAGCGTGCCCTTCCAGCGCTCCGCGTGGTCCTGCCACGCGGCGTTGCGGGTGTAGGTGGCCAACGCCTGGGGCAGCGAGACGCGTTCCGCCGTCCCGGCGACGCTGCCGTCCGCTCCCCGGCGGAGCATCGCCGTCATCACGCCCCGCAGCCAGTGGGGCGCCACCACGGGCGCGTCCGATCCGGAGGTGACGTTGACCCCCGCTTCGAGCGCGCTCCGGTAGGGCCACTGGTACTCGGTCAGCTCGGCGCCGATGATCGATTCGAGGACGCGGCCCTGCAGATACAGGATCTCCGAATTCAGGTTCGCGCCGATGTCGTTGCGCGCCATCGTCCGCAGCGTCCGGGCGGAGGGGAAATTGCAGTGGATGACGTAGTGCCGCAGATCCGCCGTTCGCCAATGGCGGCCGCCCGCCTTCACGTAACCGGCGACGACCGCGTCCGTGGTGCCGTCGCCGCATGAGTGCGAGCCGACCTGGAGCCCGGCGGCCACGGCGATCCGGATCATCTCGTGCAGGTTGGCGAGCTGCTCGGCGGGCGTCGCGCCGTCGATCGTGAGGCTGCCGTTGCTGCCGTCGAGGTAGGGCTTGTTCATCCACGCGGTCCTGAACCGGGGAATTCCGTCGGCGAAGACCTTCACCCCGGCGACCCGCAACGTCCGGGGATCGACGCCGCGCGGCGGCTCGTACTCGGCGAGGACGCCGCGGAGCGTCCGGGGGCCCGTGCCGCTCCCGAGGAGCGCGGTGACGCGCAACGGCAGCGTCCCGGCCCGCGCCTTCTCCGCGTAGAGGGCGAGGGTGTCCAGGTCGATGCCGGGTTCGGTGGCGCTGGTGATGCCCCAGGAATGCAGGATCCGGACGGCGGTGTCGATGGCCCGCGCGCGCTCCTCGCGCGTGAACGGCGGGACGATGCCGCGCACCAGGCTCTGCGCCGTCTCGCGCAGGACTCCCGTGGGCTCGCCGTTCGCGTCCTTGTCGATGACCCCGCCGGGCGGCGGCACGGTGTCGCGGGTGATACCGGCCTTCCGGAGGACGACCGAGTTCACGGCCGTCGCGTGTCCGGAGAAGTCGCCGAGGACGACCGGATGGTTCCCCGAGACCGGGTCGAGGTCCGCGGCCACCGGCGGGCGCGGCAGGCGGAGCTGCTGCCATCCCCGGCCGCGAATCCACGAGTCCGGGCTCGGGGCCGCGTCCACCGCCGCGCGGACGGCGGAGACCAGTTCCTCGATCGTCGCCTTGTCCACGTCGATGTTGAACGGCGGAAGGCTGAGGCCATGCGAATTGAGGTGCAGATGGCTGTCGTTGATGCCGGGGAGGACGGTGCCGCCGCCCGCGTCGAGCAGCTCCGTCCGCTTGCCCGTGTGGCGCCGCATGTCGCGGGCCGTTCCGACGGCGAGCACGCGTCCGTCGCGCACGGCGACGGCCTCCGCCTTGCGGAAGTGCTTGTCGAGTACCAGAACCCGGCCGTTGTGGATGACGAGATCGGCGTCGCCGCCGCCGTCCGCCCGCGCGGAGACGGCGGGCAGCATTCCCGTCGCGGCGGTTCCGGCGGTCACGGCCGCGGCTCCGCGCAATACCTGGCGACGATCCATTTCAGGGGACATGACGAACTTCTCCTTGGGGGTGGGCACGAGAGAAGCCGCGGCTGCTGAACGCAGTTTCGGACGTGCTGTTGATAAAGTCAACAGCTACATCCGGTTAAGTCCGCAGTAGCATCCGCCACCGAGAGTGAATCGTCCATCGAGCTTGAGTGCTCAACTGGGAGGACATCGGCTCGTGCGCACGATAGCCACTCCAGCGGGGCAACCTCCGAGATTGTGTTGATGTTGTCATCAGCGGCGACGCGCCCCGGCACGCGCCCGCCGCCGACCGGGGACCTGCGAAAAAACGGGTTGCGCGGCGGTCATACGGTGGAAGCGTGATCGAGATCAGGGAGATCCCCGAGGCCGACGCCGCCCGCATGCTGGACTTCGCCGGGATCGTGTTCCACAGCCGCATCGAGGAAGCCGACCACGACCGCGACTCGTGGGCGGCGCGGCGGGCCGACCGGATCGGCGCCTACGACGGCGACACGCTCGCCGGGCAGCTCGCGGCCATCCCGATGCGGCTCGCCGTGCCCGGCGCGCTGCTCGACTGCTCGGCCATCACGCTGGTCGGGGTGCTGCCCACCCACCGCCGCCGCGGCGTCCTGACGTCCATGATCGAGCGGATGCACGCGGACGCGGCCGCCGCGGGCCGTCCGGTCGCCGCGCTCTGGGCGTCGCAGGGGCTGATCTACGGGCGGTACGGCTTCGGCCTCGCGACCCGCGCCGTCGGCCTGGAGATCGACGCCTCGCGCCCGCTCGAACTGCGCACGGCGCCCGATCCCGCGCCGCTGCGGCTGATCGACCCCGCGTCCGCGCCGGAGGTCCTCGGCCCGATCCACTCGCGCGGGCTCGCCGCGCGCCCGGGCGGCCTCGTCCGCGACGCGGAATGGTGGACGCGCGGCACCCTGCGCGCGGTCGAGCGCGAGGCCCCGGCGTTCAGCGAGCCGCGCGTCGTCGTCCATCCCGGCGGGTACGCGGCGTACCGCGCCCACGACCAGACCGTCCGGGTCGAGGACCTCGTCGCGGACACCCCGGCGGTGGAGGCCGCGCTGTGGCGGTACCTCGCGTCCATCGACCTGATCAAGGTCGTGCAGGCGCCGAGCCGCCCGGTGGACGACCTGCTCCCGCTCATGGCCGCCGACCCCGACCAGGTCGCCGTGAAGAACGACTACGGCGCGCTGTGGCTGCGGCTGGTCGACGTCCCGGCCGCGTTGCGCGCCCGGTCGTGGGCCGCCGAGGACGCCTTCGTGCTGGAGGTCGACGACGCCCGCCTCCCGGCCAACGCGGGCCGCTGGCGGCTGACGACCGGCGCCGTGCCCGCCTGCGACCGGACGGACGCGGCCCCCGACCTGTCCCTGTCCGCCGCCGACCTGGCGTCCGTCTACATGGGCGGGACGCGGCTGTCCGCGCTGACCCGGCTCGGCGTCGTCACCGAGCACACGCCGTCGGCGGCCGCCCGCCTGGACGCGGCTCTCGCCGTCCCCCTCGCGCCCTACACCAACGACGACTTCTAAGTGACGGCGAAGCCCGTGCAGCCTATGGGCTTCGCCCGGCCGTCCGGCGGGACGTGGTACCAGAGGACCGTCCAGGCGCCGGGCGACAAGGGGAACACCTCGTTGTTGGCGCCCGGCCAGCTGAAGTCCTCCGGATAGGTCACGGTCAGCGCCTCGGCCATCGTCGCCTGCTGTCGCGGGTCCGCCTTCGCCGGATACCGGATCGGCTTGGAATTGACGATTCCGGTGATCCGGTTTCCGCCCTGGCCGACCGGCGGCCTGATCTGGGCGGCGATGTAGTAGTCGGAAGGGCCGTACCACTCGAAGAGCAGTTTCAGGTCGACGCCGCCGCCGGGACGGACCGCCGCCGGGGTGTGCGCCAGCCTGATGGTCGCGGCGAGCGTCTCGTCGTCGGGCTTGACGTTCCGGTCGCATCGTCCGGTCGCCGGGTCCCAGGTGAAGGCGCCCACCCGCTGGTCGATCGACGTGATCGGCGGGGCCTTCGCGGCGGCCGGTGTCGCCGTCCGGGGCCGCGCGCGGCCACCGGTCGCCGTCCCGCCGGTCGTCCCGCCGGTCGTCGTGCCGGTCGTCGTGCCGGTCGTCGTGGGCCCGCCTCCGGTCCCGGTGCCGCCGTGTGCGGCGGGGCCGTCGCCGGGGAGGCCCTCGTAGACCAGGAGGGACGCGGCCGCCAGCAGCGCCGTCCCGCCGAGGATCGCGGCGGCGCGCCGCCGGGTGCGGGACGGCCGGGCCACCGACGTCGCTACGGCCGTGCGGCCGTGGTCGGGCGGGACGAGCCCGTCCGCGATCGCCGCCCGCAGGTCGGGCGGCGGCGGGGCGGTGAGCGCGACGAGCCGCCGGTAGTCCGGATGCTCCGCCAGCGGGTCGCGGACCGCGCACAGCCGCATGACCTCCTCGGGATCCGGCCGCGCGGCGGGGTCCTTGGCGGCGCAGCGGGTCAGGAGGCCGGCCAGCCGCGCGTCCACGCCGTCCAGGTCGAGGTCGCCCGCCAGGGTGCGGTGGACGATCACGGAGAGGCTCTCGTCGCCGAACGGCGGCCGCCCGGTCGCCGCGAAGGCGATCGTCCCGGCGAGCGAGAACACGTCGGAGGCGGCGGACGCCGGACGGCCGTCGATCAGCTCCGGTGCGACGAACCCGGGCGTGCCCGTCCAGGCCCCGGTCCCGGTGATCTGCTCCTGCCCCTCGCCGCGCGCGATGCCGAAGTCGATCAGGCGCGGCCCGTCCCGGCCGAGGATCACGTTGGCCGGTTTGAGGTCGCGGTGCCGGACGCCCTGCCGGTGGAGGTCCGCGAGGCCCTCGGCCAGCGCCGCCAGCAGCCGCAGGCAGGTCTCCGGCGGCAGCGGCCCGTGCCGCCGCACCGCCTGCTGGAGCGTCGGCCCGGGGACGTACTCGGTCGCCAGCCAGTACGGCGGCGCCTCGACGCCCGCCCCGACGAGCGCGGCGGCGAACCGGCTGCGCACGAGGCCGACCGTCTCGACCTCGCGGCGGAACCGCGCGACCGCCTGCGGCGCGGTGAAGTCCCTGCTGATCACCTTGAGCGCGACGTGCAGGCCGCCCCCGCTGAGGCCGAGGTAGACCTCGCCCATGCCGCCCGCGCCCAGCCTGGCCAGCACCGGGAAGCCGCCGATCTCCGCCGGGTCGCCCGGCCGTAGCGCCTGCATCGCCGACCTCCGCGCGGACGAGCCGAAAAGGACACGCCGAGTATGATTGACTGAGCGTCATTCAATCAAGGGGAACGCGATGTCTCCGCGCAACGTCGGCACCAACCAGCGGATGCGCGCCGAGGCCAAGGCCAAGATCCTCGGCTGCGCCCACCGGCTGTTCAGGGACCACGGCTACGACTCGACGAGCCTGGCCAGGATCGCCCGCGAGGCCGGGGTCTCGGCGGGCCTGACGGTCTACTACTTCCGCACCAAGCACCACATCGTCCAGGCGCTGGCGGACCGGCTGCTGCACGAGACGGTGGTGCGGCGGATCGAGGCGCTCGACCCCGGCGCCGGTCCGGACGAGCGGCTCGCCGCCCTGATCGACGCCGTCCTGGAGGCGGCGGCGGCCGAGCCGCGGATCATCGCCCTGCACCTGGCCCTGCTGCTGCGCCCCGGCATCGCCGAGACGCTCGCCGACGCCGAGCACGAGCACGAGGAGCGGCTCGCCGTCCTGGCCCAGGAGATCCTCGCGTCCAGGGGAACCGACGCCGTCACCGAACAACTGCTGTTCCGCACCACGATGATGGGGCTCGTCTATGGCATGGTCAGCCCGTATCAGCCATTGCCGCTGGAAACGGCGCGCGCACACATGTACGCCCAATACGGCCTTGCCGAGCGGTAGGAGGCCAGAGGGCCGGAGACCGGAGCATGCTGACGGTCGGGAGCGGCGGTGAGCTGAGGGTCGGCGCCGCGTTCCGCCGGGGCGGGCAGGGCGAGCTCTTCGCCGTCTCCGGACGGCCCGACCTCGTGTTCAAGCGCCTTCACGACGCGGAACTGGCGCGGGACGCCGCATGGCCCGACCGGTTACGCGTGATGGTCGCCCATCCCCCGCCGGGGGTCCGCGACGGGCACGGGCATGTGCTGCTGGCCTGGCCCTCCGACTACGTCCTGGACGGCGACCGCTGCGTCGGCTTCCTCATGCCGCGCCTGGACGTCTCCCGGACCGCCGAGCTGCACCTGCTGGCCAATCCGTCCGACCGGCGGTCTCCGGGCCCGGGAGGGCCGCGCTGGGCGGTCCAGTGGACGTGGCGGGAACTGCTGCACACCGCCGTCAACCTGGCCACGGCCGTACGGGTCGTGCACGAGTCGGGTGTCGTGATCGGTGATTTCCAGGAGCGGAACGTCCTCGTCGACCAGCGGGCACGGGTCTCCCTGGTCGACTGCGACTCGATGCAGGTCGCCGATCCCGACACGGGAAGGGTGTTCCACTGCACGGTCGGGCGGCCCGAATACACCGCGCCGGAGCTGATCGGCGCGGACGTCGCGAGCGTCCGCCGTGAACCGTCGTCCGACCTTTTCGCCCTGGCCGTCCATATCCACCAGATCCTCTTTTCCGGGGCCCATCCCTTCGACGGCGTGTGGACCGGGCCGGGAGAGAAGCCGCGCCGGGACCGGTTGGCGGCGAAGGGCTGGTACGCCAACGGCCGCAAGGGGCCGCTCCGCCCGCCGCCGGGCGTGCCCGGATTCGAGCTGGTGACGGCGCCGGTCCGCGACCTGTTCGACCGCGCGCTGGCCGAGGGGGCGCGGCGGCCGGAACGGCGGCCGACGGCGGCCGAATGGCAGGCGGCGCTGCGGGACCTGGCCCACGGACTGAGGAACTGCCCGGCGGACCGGGCGCACGTGTTCCCGCGGGAGGCGGCGTCGTGCCCGTGGTGCGCCGCCGACCGCGCGCGGTCCGAGCACGCGCCGCCCGTCCCGGTTCCCGCGCCCCGGCCCGTCGCGGCGGCGGCGCCCGCCCGGAGGCGCCGCCGGTGGCCCGCGTGGGTCGGCGCGTTCGCGGTCCTGGCGACGGTGGGCGCGTTCGCCGTTCCGAAGGTCGCGGACGCGGTGCGCCCCGAACCGGCGCCCCCGGACATCGCGGCACCCCGCTTGCTGGGCGCCGCACCGCACACCGTCCCGGCGAAGCCCGCGATTCAGAGCGTCTATCCCTCGACGCTGAGAATCGAGCGGGCGAGCCTCAGCGGGTTCCGGCTGACGGTGAGTTTCGACGCGCGCGGCGACTATGTGTCCAATCCCGGATTCCGGGGGGCGCGGCTGCTCGTCCACACCCGCCGGGGGCTGGTCGACGTCGCCCCGATGAAGCTTGAGCCCGTCGCCTCGGACCAGGGGCACATCGCGGCCCGGCTCACCTATCCGGCGCATCTGCCCGGCGACTACGACTTCGTCTTCGACCGCGGGCGTTTCCCGTGGACGCGGATCGGACGGGTCGACGAGCCCGCCGCGGCCATCGTCCCGAGGACGAACGGGCCGTTCGGGACGCCGGCGTCCTGGACGCTCTTCCGCGAGACGCCCCTGCCCGACGGACGGCTCCGGCTCGACGTCGGCGGCTATGGGCGTCCGAGCGCGGGCTGCCTGCTTCCGAAGAAGGACGAACCGAAGACCACCGAACGCGATTACCAGAACCAGAACTACTACTCCTGGAACGGCGGCACCGTGATGGCCGTCGGGAACGCACCGTTCTACCGCGCCACGCTCACCTTTCCGCACAAGGGCCGCGCATTCCGCTTCTACTGCGATCTTCCCGACACAGAGATCCCCCTGTGACCCCCAGGTCACACCCTGAAAGGAACAGTTCAGAATGACCGCACCGTTCACCCCGCGCCTGAAGCTGGACAACCGCGATCCGCGCGTCGCCTGCGTCCTGCTCCTCGACGTCTCCCTGTCGATGGGCGGCGCCCCGATCGACGAACTGAACCGCGGGTACGCGCAGTTCTGCGGCGAACTCGGCGAAGACCCGCTGGCCCGCAAGCGCACCGAGGTGGCGGTCGTGACGTTCGGCGGCGAGGTGCGCGTCGCGCAGCCGTTCGCCGAGGCCAGGGAGCTCGCGCCGCAGCGGTTCCCGGTCTCGGGCACGACCCCGCTGGGCGAGGCCCTCGACACGGCGATGGACCTCGTCGAAGGGCGCAAGGCCGAATACCGGGCGGCCGGACTGGAGTATTACCGGCCGTGGCTCTTCGTTCTGAGCGACGGTTCGCCCACCGACGGGGAAAGGTTCGAGAACGCCGTCCGGCGGCTGTCGGAAATGGAGCGCGCGAAAGGCGTGACCGTGTTCGCGGTCGGAATCGGCGAGGCCGCCGACATGGACCAGCTCGCGCGGCTGTCGCAGCGCGGTCCGGCGCGGCTGCGGGGTCTGCAGTTCGGGCCGATGTTCGCGTGGCTGTCGGCGTCCATGCAGCAGGTCAGCAACTCGGTGGCGTTCGGTCCCGAGAGCGACACCGCGCAGGTCCCGCTGCCGCCGGTCGGCTGGGGCACCGCGTGAGGGTGCTGGCCGCCTCGGTGACCGGCGCCGCCCACCGGCGGTCCGCGCAGGACTGCCAGGACGCGTGGGCGTCGGCGCGGACGCGGGCGGGGCTCGTCCTCGCGATCGCGGACGGCGCGGGTTCCCGCGAACACGCGGCCGAGGGCGCGCGGACGGCGGTCGCGGCGGCGTGCGCGGCCGCGCGGCCGGGGGACGATCCGCTGCTCGCCGCGTTCGCCTCCGCGCGGCGGGCCGTCCTCGGCCTGGCGCCCGACCCGGACCCGTTCGCCTGCACGCTCGCGGTGGTCGTCGTCGGCGCCACCGAGGTGGCGGCCGGGCAGATCGGCGACGGGATCGTCGCGGTCGAGCGGGGCGGCGCCGCGCTGGGCGCGGCGGCGCCGGCGCGGGGCGAGTACGCGAACGAGACGGTCTTCCTGACGTCCGGCGACGCCCTGGACGCGCTGGCCGTCGAACGCTTCCCCGCGTCCGAGGTGACCGGGGTGGCGCTCTCCACGGACGGGCTCCGCTCGGTGATCCTGGACGACCCCGCCGCCGGGACCCTGTACGAGCCGTTCTTCACCGACCTCTGGAACTACGCGAGGCGGGAATCCGCGGCCTCGGACGGGCTGCGCGACTTCCTCGCGGAGGTCCCGGACGGCACCGGCGACGACAAGACCCTCGTCGTCGCGGTGCCCGGCACCACCGGCGAGGGCGGTCCCCCGGCAAGCCCGGACGTCCCGCTTTAGGGCGTCCGCTTGCTAGGTTTGGCAATTGCCGAGGTGGTCACCTCGGCGAAGGGGGATCGGGCATCGTGAGCGCGCCGCTGTACCAGCTCAAGGCGGAGTTCTTCAAAACGCTCGGGCACCCGGCCCGGATCCGCGTGCTGGAGCTGCTCAGCGAGCGCGACCACGCGGTGGCCGAGATGCTCCCCGAGGTCGGGATCGAGCCCGCGCACCTGTCCCAGCAGCTCGCGGTGCTGCGCCGCGCGGGGCTGGTGGTCTCCCGCAAGGAGGGCGCCACGGTGATCTACTCGCTGACCAGCCCGCGCGTGGCGGAGCTGCTGGGCGTCGCCCGCGCGATCCTGACCGGAGTACTGTCCGGGCAGGCGGAACTCCTCGACGACCTGCGGGCCGCGGGCGCCGCCGAAGGCCGAAAGCGCTCCTAACGGGCTCCTCGGATCGAACCGGGCCCGTGCTGTGCTGTCCCGACCAGTTGCTAACGTTGGCAATTGCGCAGGACGGTAACTTCTTGTGCTTCGGTGCCATATGGCCCCGTATGGGCCGTCTCACATTGAGGAACACGGTGAAAGATCTGCTGCGCAAGATCCGCGGGACCGGCCGGGTCGCGGAGCCGCCGCCCGCGCGTCCCGCAGGCGTGTCCACCGGACGCGCGCGGGAGTTCGGCGGGTCGGTGCAGGTCCGGCACGTGGACGCGGGGTCCTGCAACGGGTGCGAGATCGAGATCGCCTCGGCGTTCGGCCCGGTGTACGACGCCGAGCGCTACGGGGCCCGGCTCGTGGCCTCGCCCCGCCACGCCGACGCGCTGCTGGTGACCGGGCCCGTGACCCGCAACATGCGGATGGCGCTGCGCCGGACCCACGAGGCCGTCCCCGAGCCGAAGGTCGTCGTCGCGGTCGGCGACTGCGCGCGGAACTGCGGGGTGTTCGCCGAGGCGTACGGCGTGGTCGGCGCGGTGGGCGACGTCGTCCCGGTGGACGTCGAGGTGCCCGGCTGCCCGCCGCCGCCGGAGGCGATCACGGCCGCGCTGCGGGGGCTCACCGGCCGATGAGCCTGACAGGGGCCGCGCTCGGGGCGGGGCTCGGATCGAGCCTGCTCGCCGCCGCGGCCGGGACGCTGCTGCCGCGGCGGGCCCGCCGCGTGGGCGCGGGCCTCGGGACCGGCGCGGCCGGGGTCGCGGCGATCGTTGCGGGCGGGTCGGCGCTGTCCGGCCGCCCGTGGGACGCCTGGTACCCCGACCTGCTGCCGCTGGCCGGGATCCGGCTGGCGGTCGACCCGCTGAGCGGGCTCTTCCTCGCGGTCACGGGCGCGGTGGCGGTGTGCGCGGCGGTGTACGGCGTCGGATACGCGCGCGGCGGGCACGGCCCGGACGGACGGGTCGCCCAGGCGATGGTCCCGCTGTTCGTGGCGGCGATGCTGCTGGTGCCCGCGGCGGCGAGCGCGAGCACGTTCCTCGTGGCGTGGGAGCTGATGGCGCTGACGTCGCTGCTGCTGGTCGTGGCCGAGCACCGGCGGCGCGCGGCGGTGGCCGAGGCCGGGCTCTGGTACGCGGTGATGACGCACCTGGGGCTGGTGGCCGTCCTGGCCGGGCTCGTGGGGTTCGCCGCGGCGGCGGACGGCGAGGCGTTCGCGCAGATGCGCGCGGCGGCCGACACCATGTCGCCCGCAGCGCGCGGCGCGGTGTTCGTCGCGACGTTCGCCGGGTTCGCGTCCAAGGCGGGCATCGTGCCGCTGCACGTGTGGCTGCCGCGCGCCCATCCGGAGGCGCCGAGCCACGTGTCGGCGCTGATGAGCGCGGCGATGGTCAACCTCGGCGTGTACGGGATCGTGCGGGTGGGCTTCGACCTGCTGGGCGGCGGGCCGGAGTGGTGGTGGCTGCTGGCGCTCGCCGCGGGCGCGGCGTCGGCGCTGTACGGGATCCTCCAGGCGGCCGTGGCGACCGACCTGAAGCGGCTGCTGGCCTATTCGACGTGCGAGAACATGGGGCTGGTCCTGCTGGGCGTCGGGGCGTCCGGGCTGTTCGCGGCGGTCGGCTCCGGTCCGCTGGCGGCGCTGGCGATGACCGCCGCGCTGCTGCACGTGGTCAACCACGCGGGGTTCAAGACGCTGCTGTTCCTGTCGGCCGGGTCGGTGGTCCACGCCACCGGCACCCGCGACCTGGACGCCCTCGGCGGCCTGCGGTCGCCGATGCCGGTCACCACCGCGCTGTTCGGCGTCGGGGCGCTGATGGCGTCGGCGCTGCCGCTGGGCAACGGGTTCGTGAGCGAATGGCTGCTGGTGCAGAGCCTGATCCACGCGCTGCCGTCCGGCGGGACGGTCACCGCCGTCACGATGCCGCTGGCCGTGGCGGTCGTCGCGCTGTCGGCGGGGCTGGCGGTCGCGACGTTCGTCAAGGCGTTCGGCGTCGGGTTCCTCGCCCGCCCGCGCACGCCCGCCGCCGCGCGGGCGCACGAGAGTCCCGCGACGATGCTCGCCGGGACGGCGGCGGCGGCCGGATGCTGCGTCGCGCTCGCGCTGGCGCCCGGGTGGGCGGCGGCGGGCCTGGCGCGCGCGACCGCCGTCGCCGCGCCGGGACCGGACGCGGTGTCCGCCCAGGCGACAATGCGGCCGGCGGGGCTGCCGAGCACCATGTCCCCGCTGATCATCGCGGTCGCGCTGCTCGTCGCGGCGGTCGGGCTGGCCGCGCTGGTGCGCGCCGCCGCGTCCCGCCGGGCCCGGCGGAGGGCGCGGCTGTGGGACTGCGGCGCCGGGCCGATGTCGGCCCGCATGGAGTACACCGCGACCTCGTTCGCCGAGCCGTTGCAGCGGGTGTTCGACGACGTCCTCGCCCCCGAGACCGACCTCGACGTCACACCGGTCACCGAGTCGGCGTACCTGGTGGACAGCGTGACCTACCGCGCCCGGGTCGGCGACCGGATCGAGCACCGGCTGTACCGGCCGGTGCTGGCGGCGGTGGCGTGGACCGGGCAGGCCGTCCGGCCGCTGGCGAACGGCAGCGTGCACCGCTACGTCGGGTACGGGTTCTCCGCGTTCACCGGCGTGCTCGTCGTCCTGGCGGTGCTGCGGTGAGCGGGGCGGGCGCGGTCGGCGCGGCGGCCCAGGTGGCGCTGGTGGCCGCCGGGGCGCCGGTGCTGGTCGGCGCGATGCGGCAGGTGCGGGCCCGGCTGGAGGGACGCGCCGGCGCCGACGTCCTGCAACCGTGGCGGGACCTGCGCAAGCTCCTCCGCAAGGAGGCGATCGCCCCGGACGGCACCGGCCCCCTCTTCCGGCTGGCGCCGCTGGTGCTGGCGGGCTCCGCCCTGGTGATCGCCGCGGTGATCCCGATCGCGACCACCGCGTCGCCGCTGGACGGGGCCGCCGACCTGTTCGCCGTGGCCGCCCTGCTCGCCCTCGGCACGGTCGCGCTGGCGCTGGCCGGGCTGGACACCGGCACCGCCTTCGGCGGCATGGGCGCGAGCCGCGAGATGACCGTGATGGCGCTGGTCGAGCCGACCATCCTCGTGTCGATCTTCGCGCTGTCGGTGCCGGTCGGCTCCACCAACCTCGGCGCGATCGTCACCTCGACGCTGCACGAGCCGCAGCGGGCCGCGTCCCCGGCGAGCGTGCTGGCGGCCGTCGCGCTGGCGGTGGTGGCGATCGCGGAGACCGGGCGGATCCCGGTGGACAACCCGTCCACCCACCTAGAGCTGACGATGGTCCACGAGGCGATGGTCCTGGAGTACGCCGGGCCCGACCTCGCGCTGGTGGAGTGGGCGTCGGCGATGCGGCTGACGATCCTGCTCGGCCTCGTCGCCAACCTGTTCGCGCCCTGGGGCATCGCCGGAGCGTCCCTGGCGATGCTGCCGGTCGCGCTGATCGCCTTCGCCGCCAAGGTCGCGGTGCTCGGCGGCGCCCTCGCCGCCGGCGAGGTGTTCATGGCCAAGCTGCGCATGTTCCGGGTGCCCGAGCTGCTCGCCGGGTCGTTCGTGCTCGCGCTGCTCGCGGTCGCCGCGTCCTACTTCCTGGTGGGCCCGTGAACCACGTCCTGTACGTGCGGCTCCTCGACCTGGCCTGCGGCGCGTTCCTGCTGGCCGGGGTGCTGGTGCTGTGGCGGCGCGACCTCGCCGCGATCGTCCGGCTGTTCGCCGCGCAGGGCGCGGCGCTCGGCTGCCTCGTCGCCGTGCTCGGCGTGGCCGAGGGCGACCCCGAGGTCATCGGCCTCGCGGCGGGGATCGGGCTGCTGCGCGCGGTCGCGCTGCCCTGGCTGCTGCGCCGCGCGATGACGGCGGGCGGCGCCGGACGCGAGACCGAACCGCGGGTGAACGTGGCCGCGTCGCTGGTGGTCGCGGCGCTGCTGGCCCTGCTGGCGTACGCCGTGACGCGTCCGGTGGTGGCGCTCGACCCGGCGCCCGCCGTGCAGGCCGTGCCCGTCGCGCTGACCGTGGTGCTGATCGGGTTCTTCGTCCTCGTGACGCGGCGGCGCGCCCTCTCCCAGGTCGTCGGGTTCCTGCTGGTGGACAACGGGATCACGGCGGTCGCGTTCCTGACGACGTCGGGGGTGCCGCTGATCGTCGAGCTTGGCGTGTCCCTGGACGTCCTGCTGGCCGTGCTCGTGCTCCAGGTGCTGACCACCCGGATGCGGGCCGCGTTCGGCGACACCGACCTGGACGACCTGCGGGAGCTGCGGGACTGATGACCCTCCTGTTGACCGCCCCCGTCGCCGCGCCCGCGCTGGCGGCGGGCGCGTACGCGGCCTTCGGCTGGCGGCGCGGCACGGCCTGGCTGGGCGCCGCCGCGGCCGTCGCGCTGCTCGCCGCCGCCGTCGCCCTCGCCGTCCACGCCGTGGACGCGCCGCGCACCGGCCTCGGCGGGCTGCTCCGCGCGGACGCCCTCACCGCCTTCATGCTGATCGTGATCGGCGCGGTGGCGGTGCCCGCGACGCTCGCCGCGCCCGGCTACCTCGCCGCGGAGCGCACCGCCGCGCGGGACGCGCGCCGCTACGGCGTCCTCACCCAGGGGTTCGTCGCCGCGATGGCGCTCGCGGTGCTGGCCGCGAGCCTCGGCGTCCTGTGGGTGGCGATCGAGGCGACGACGATCCTGACCGCGTTCCTCGTCGGGCACCGCCGCACCCGCAACGCCACCGAGGCGGCCTGGAAGTACGTGGTGATCTGCTCGGCCGGCATCGCGCTGGCGCTCCTCGGCATCGTGCTGCTGCACTTCGCGGCGCGGCACGCCCAGGTCCCCTCGTCCGGGTCGCTGGACTGGACGCAGCTCACCGCGCACGCCGGGCGGCTGGACGCGGGCGTGACGCGGATCGCCGTCGCGCTGCTGATCCTCGGCTTCGGCGCGAAGGCGGGCCTCGCGCCGCTGCACGCCTGGCTGCCGGACGCGCACGGCCAGGCCCCGGCGCCGGTGTCGGCGCTGATGTCGGGCGTGCTGCTGTCGGTCGCGTTCTACGCCGTCCTGCGGATCAAGGTGATCGCCGACGCCGCGCTCGGCGCCGGGCCCGCCCGGACGCTGCTGCTCACCGTCGGGCTGGCCTCGCTCGCGGTCGCCGCCGCGCTGCTGCTCGCGCAGCGCGACTACAAGCGGATGCTCGCCTACTCCAGCATCGAGCACATGGGCCTGCTCGCGGTCGGCGCGGCGATCGGCACGCGGCTCGCCGTCATGGCGGTGCTGCTGCACGTCCTCGGGCACGGGCTCGCCAAGTCGGTCGCGTTCCTCGCGTCAGGGCACATCGGCCGGATCGCCGGGGGCAGCCGGATCGACGCCGTGCGCGGCCTCGCCGCGCGCGCCCCGCTGGTCGCGGGCGGGTTCGGCGCGGCGGTGCTCGCGCTGCTCGGCTTCCCGCCGTTCGGCCCGTTCGCCAGCGAGCTCGGGATCTTCCGCGCCGGGTTCGCCGCCGGGCTCGGCTGGGCCGTCGCGATCGCCCTCGTCCTGCTGCTGGTCGTCATGGGCGCGCTCGCCGCCCGCACCGGCCGGATGCTGCTCGGCGCGCCGCCGGACGCGCCCGGCGCCGCCGCGCTCCCCGTCCGGCTCCCCCGCGCGGACGCGGCGGCGCTCGTCCTCGGGCTGGTCGGCTGCGCCGCGATCGGCATCGGCCTCGGACCGCTGCGCACCCTCCTGGACCACGCGGCCACCGTCCTCGGAGCGCACTGATGGCCCCGCCGGAGCGGACGAGCGTCGAGGTCAACGCGGGCGCCCTGCCGAGGCGCGCCGCCGCGCTGCTGGACGGCGGCTCCCGCCTCGCCCTCGTCGCCGCCCACCACGACCCGGACGCCCTGCGCGTCGTGTACCTGTTCACCCATCCGGCGACCGACCGCCGCACCGAGCTGCACGTCCCGCTCGACCCGGCCGACCCGGTACTGCCCAGCCTGGCCGGGATCAGCTTCCCGGCGGGACGGTTCGAGCGCGAGATGCACGACCTGTACGGGATCGTCCCGGAGGGTCATCCGCTGCCGCGCCGGCTCGTCCGCCACCACCACTGGCCGCGCGGGTGGTACCCGATGCGCGCCGACGCCGGGCCGCCGCCCGAGTTCGGGGACCCCGAGGGCCCCTACCCGTTCGTGCAGGTCGAGGGGCCCGGCGTCTACGAGATCCCGGTCGGGCCGGTGCACGCCGGGATGATCGAGCCCGGCCACTTCCGCTTCTCCGTCGTCGGGGAGAGCATCCTCAAGCTGAAGGCCCGGCTGTGGTTCGTGCACAAGGGCATCGAGAAGCTGTTCCAGGGGCGGTTCCCCGCCGACGCCGTCCCCTTCGCCGAGCGCGTCAGCGGCGACACCACCGTCGGCCACACCCTCGCGTTCTGCCTCGCCGTCGAGGAGGCGGCGGGCGCGGAGGTCGCGCCCGGCGCGCAGCGCGCGCGGGCCATCCTGCTGGAGCTCGAACGGCTCTACAACCACGTCACCGACCTCGGCGCGCTGTGCAACGACGTCGGGCATTCGATCCTGAACGCCCAGTTCGGACGCGTCCGCGAGCAGCTGCTCCGCCTCAACGCGCGGGTCACCGGGCACCGGCTGCTGCGCGGCGGCGTCCACCTCGGCGGGGCCGCCCTGCGCGCGATCCCCGACCCGGACGCGCTGCGGTCCATCGAGGCGGACGTCGCGGAGATCGTCGCGCTGGCGCTCGGCCACACCGTGGTCGCCGACCGCTTCACCGGCACCGCGCCGCTGACCGCCCGGGCCGCCCGCGACCTCGGCGCCCTCGGCTACGTCGCCCGCGCCTCCGGCCTCGACGCCGACGCCCGCCGCGACCACCCCTTCACCGACCTGCGCCCGGCGCTGACCGTCCCGACCGCCGAGACCGGCGACGTGCTGGCCCGCTTCCAGATCCGCGCCCGCGAGATCGGCGCGTCGATCGCGATCGTCAACGACCTGACCTACGGGACGAACCCGGGCTCGGCCACCTACTGGCCGCCGCTCGACCCGCCGCCCGCGCCGTCCGGCCGCCCGGCGTCGGGCGTCGGCGTCGTCGAGGGGTGGCGCGGCACGATCGTCCACCGCGTCGAGCTCGCCCCGGACGGCACCCTCACCCGAGCCAAGATCGTGGACCCGTCGTTCTTCAACTGGCCCGCGCTCCCGCTCGCCCTGAGCGGCGCGATCGTCCCCGACTTCCCCCTGGTCAACAAGAGCTTCAACCTCTCCTACGCAGGCAACGACCTCTGACCGGCCGACGACGCCGACTGCGCGTTTGTGCTCGTTTATGAGCGGAAAACCGAAATGCGCTCTTGACCGAGCGCGCTCCTCGGCGGAGCGTGCCTCGTCGCGTCACAGCTCGTCCCGATCCCCGCCACCGTCGCCGAACCCGCTGCCCCCGGCGCGTCCGCCGGGAGTGGACGGGCGGCGAGGGCGTGTTCCACCTCGCCGGCGCCCTCCGCGACGACCTGCGCGGCATCACCGGCCGGACGCTCCCGGTCGCGCTCGGCGTCGGGCCCGGACGCGCGGGCGACTTGCGGCTCGCCATCGATCCCGCGCTGCCCGCGGTGCTCGGCGACGAGGGCTACCGGCTGGAGGTCGCCGGGACGCCGACCGTCCGCGGCCGCACCCCCACGGGCGTCGCGCGCGGCGCGCAGACCGTCGAGCAGCTCTTCGCCCTGGACCCGGGACGCGCCGCCGTCCCGAGGGGCACCGCCGACGACTGGCCCGAGACCCGGCAGCGCGGCTTCATGCTCGACGCGGGCCGCAAGTACTACCGGCCCGACTGCATCGAGCAGCAGATCCGGACGGCCGCCTGGCTGAAGCTGAACACCGTCCATCCGCGCGTGGTCGACGAGGCCGGCGCAGCGCTCCTGGGTCGCCTGGGTCTGGTACTCGTCGGTGCTGCCCCGTTACCGCGCCGGACAAGGACATCAAGGTCGAGGCGTGGGTGGGCAGGGGCGCGCAGCACTACCTCGACCTCGGGTACGAGGTGCTCGCGTCCCCCGGCGACCTGCTCTACGTGACGCCGGGCAGCCCGCCCGGCGGGTGGCTGCTGCCGGACGACCGGTCGCTGTACGGGGAGTGGCGGCCGCAGACGCACGAGCGGCTCACCGGGTACATGATCTCCCGGTGGTCGGACGGCGCCGAGACGCAGACCGACGCCTACTTCGACTGGTTCGCGCACCGTCCGCAGCAGGTGCTCGCCGACCGCGCCTGGGGCGGACCGCGACAGGGCGGGCACTTCGACTTCGAGAACCGGACCGACCGGCTCGGCCCGCCGCCCGGCGTCGCCGCGCCGCCCGCCCGGACGGTCAGGCTCGACGGCGCGCCCTACGGGTCGGGCCCGCCCTACGGCGGTTCGGACGCCACGTTCGACAAGGCCTTCGACGGCGACCCCGCCACCGCCTACGACTACGAGAAGGCGGACGGCGGCTACGCCGGGATCGACCTCACCGTGGAGAACGGGAAGCGGTTCCGGTGGCTGCGCTACGTCAGCCCGCCCGGCTGCTTCGGCAACGCTCCGTCCGGCCGGGGAGAACATCGTCACCACCGCGTTCACCAACTCCGCGCGCCCGCTGGACGGCGCGTACCGGGCTTCGGTGCCGCCGGGGCGCACGGTGACCGCGCGCCGGCGGGTCGACGTGCCGCTGGACGCGATGCCCGACGCCTACCGCCTCGTCGGCGGCGCGACCTGGCCGGGGGGGACGGCGGGCACGAGACGCACGGCGCCGCCGCGACCGCGGTCCCGGCCGCGCTGACCGCCGCCGTCGACCCGGCGACGCTGGTCGTCGCGGACGGGAAGCCCGCGACCGCGACCCTGCGGGTGACCAGCGCGGCCGGACGGCCGCTCGACGCGGGATGGACCGTCCAGGCTCCGGCCGGAGTGACCCTCACCCCGGCCAAGGGGACGATCCGGGTGGCGCCCGGCGGCACGGCGACGCAGCGGATCACCGTCGCGCCGGACGGCGGGCCGGGGGTGCACGCCGTCCCGATCCGGCTGTCGGCGCGGGCCGCCGGGGAGGCGTTCGGCACGACCGCCCGGCTGCGCGTGTCGGTCCCGGCCGCCGCGTTCGACAACGTCGGGACGACCGGCGACGGCGGCGAGGACCCGGCCGGGCTCAACGGCGGCATGTCCTTCACCTGGCCCGCCGCCGCGCCCGGCGCCCCGGACAACGCGCTCGCCGACGGCCAGACGATCGCGGTCGGGAGGCGGGGCGGCAGGCTCGGCCTGCTCACCGTCGGCACCTACGGGCCGATCGGCGGGAAGGGGACCGTCCGCTACACGGACGGGACGACGCAGGAGTACAGCGTCACCGATCCGGACTGGCAGGTCCCGTCCCTGCCCCCGGACGCCGACCCGGCGGTCACGATGCCGTACCACAACCTCGCCGGAACGGGACGGGTCGACCGCAAGACCTACGTCTTCTTCCACGGAGTGGACCTCGACCCCAGCAAGACGGTCGCCTCGGTGAACCTGCCCGCGGTGAGCTCCACCGCGCGGGGAGGTGTCCACGTCTTCGCGATGGCCGTGTCCTGAGGCTCGGCTGAGAGAGCGCCGTCCCGCCGCGACCGGCGGGACGGCGCTCGCGTCACGGGGACGGGGCGGCGAAGGCCAGCGCGCGGGCCGGGTTCTCCACCATGATCATGTGGATGGCCTCGTCGGACACGCCGAGGCGGCGCAGCGCGGGCAGGAAGTGGTCCGGGATGTAGCTGTAGCCCTGCCCGCCGTACCGCTTGAGCTGGATCTTCTGGCAGACGTCGTGGCCGAGCAGGATCTGGCTCGCGTACCCCTCTTCGACCAGGTTCGCGATGCCGCGGGCGACCTTGTGGTCGCCGAGGAGCACGAGATGCCCCCACGGGCTGCCCGGCGAGGCGAGGAAGTCGAACTCGATGAACACGCCCCGCGCGAGGACCCGGCGCGCGTAGGGCAGGTCGACGGCCATCGTCCCGGCGTGGCCGACGACGACGTTGGACGGGGCGACGCCCTCCTCGTCCATGATGTCCAGGACCGTGAACTTCTCCTCGCCGACCCCGCCGACGTGGAACGTGACCGGCGCGCCGGTGATGCGGCTCGCCCGTCCGGACGCCCGCACGCTGGTCAGCTCGGCGGGCGTCAGCGGGTCGGTCTCCGCGCCGACCTCGCCGATGATCCCGGCACGGACGCCGGTGCCGTCCGCGCCCTCCACGATGTCGCGGACGATCACCTCGGCGAGGTCGTCCACGGTGCGCTCGGCCATGCCGGGCGGGTGGAAGGTCGGGGTGTACCAGCCCGCGCCCATCACGACGTTGAGCCCGCTGGCCCGCGCGATCCGCAGCAGCGAGCGGGGGTCGCGGCCGATGCCGAGGCTCGTGACCTCGACGACCGTCCCGCCGCCGGCGCGCTGGAACTCCCGCACCTCCGCGAGCATCTCCTCGAAGTCGGCGAGGACGTCGTTGTCGGCGTTGACCGCGCCGTGCCGGGTCCGGGCGAGGGTGGCGATGCCGAGCGGCTCCAGCGCGCGCGGCTCGCCCTCCCCCGGGCGCAGCGCGTTCGGCGGGCGGCGCAGGTCGAGGAAGAGGTGCTCGTGCATGAGCGTCGGGCCGAGCGCGGCCGGGTCGACCGGGCCGGTGACCGTGAGCGCCTTCCCGGCGAGGTCGGGGATGGTCGGCGGCAGGGTCATCGGTCGTCCCCCGTGATCGTCAGCCAGCGGCGCGGATTCTCCGTCGTGAGCGTGCCGAGCAGGGCGTCGTCCGCGCCGAGGTGGCGCAGGAAGGGGACGAACTGCTCGGCCACGAACCCGTATCCGCCGCCGCCGTAGGACTTCAGGTCGATCTTGCGGGCGACGCGCGGGGACAGCAGCACCCGCCCGGCGTGGCCGCGCCCGGCGAGGTCCATGACGGCGGCGGCGACGTCCTGGTCGTCGGTCTCGCGGTACACGGTCGGGAGCCTGCCGAGCCCGTCGAACTGGACGAACACGCCGCGGGCGGCGAGCCCGGCGAGGGCGTCGGCGTCGGTCGCGAGGCCGTCGCAGTCCCCGACGGCGACGCGGCCGAGGTCGGCTCCGTTCGCGGCGAGCAGGTCGAGGAGCCCGTGCGTGGCGGCCGCCGTCGCGGCGCGCTCGACGAGCACGGGCGCGCCGGTCTCGCGCGCGGCGATGGCCGCGCCCGCGGCCAGGGCGCGGTCGTCGGGACGGTCGAGGTCCAGCGGGTCGAAACCGCCGATGAGACCCGCGCGGACGCCGTCCACGCCGTCGCGGAGGTCGCGGACGATCCCCTCGGCGATGCTGTCGGCGGACGTCCCGGCGATCCCGGGCGTCCGGGCCGTGGAGCGCCCGCCGCAGCCCATGACCACCGCGACCCCGCTCGCCCGCGCGAGGCGGGCCAGCGCCGCGGCCCGGCCCGCGAGGTCGAAGCCGGTCGCCTCGACCACGGCGCCGCCGCCCAGCGCGGCGAAGTCGGCCAGCTCGGGACGGACGGTCTCCTCCGTCAGGCGGCGGTCGTCCCGGTTGCGGAGGCCGAGCGCGAGCGCGCCGAGGGCCTCCATGGTCACCTTCGCGTCGTCGGCGTCGCCGTCGTCGTTCAGGTCGCTGACCAGGTGGACGGACGTGGCGGTGAGCCCGAGGGCGGCGGGGTCGACCTCGCCGGCGACGGTCACGACCCGGCCGGTCGCGGGCGGCGCGCTCATCCGCGGCGCCATCGGTCGTCGGAACCGCTGAACGGGCTGGTCGCCAAGTCGA
Source organism: Actinomadura chibensis NBRC 106107 (assembly GCF_001552135.1). Classification (GTDB taxonomy): domain Bacteria; phylum Actinomycetota; class Actinomycetes; order Streptosporangiales; family Streptosporangiaceae; genus Spirillospora; species Spirillospora chibensis. The sequence continues at coordinate 262,470 of NZ_BCQP01000016.1, forward strand.
GTCCTTTCCTCCGCGAGGGCGTCGCCTGCGCGACGGCCCGGCCGTCCGTCCGCCGGACGGCGCCGACGGAGAATGTACCGGTTCGCTGTGATACGCCCGCTTGTGTTTGGCCGCAAGCCTGTTGACGCACCCCGCAGGCCGCGGGCCGCCGCCGGGCGTTAGGCGCGGACCGGGTCGTCGCGCGGCGCGACGAGGACGGCGAGTTCGGCGCGGCCGGAGACGCCGAGTTTGGCGTAGGCGCGGCCCAGGTGGTTGTCGACCGTCCGGACCGAGAGGTTCAGCAGTCCCGCGATGTCCTTGCTGGCCGCTCCCCCGGCCGCCAGCAGCACGATCTCGCGTTCGCGCCGCGACAGTCCCGCGAGCGCCGCGCCGTCCCCGGGCGCGTCGTCCCCGGGCACGGCGCGCGCCCGGCCCGCAGCGTCGTCGCGGCCCTCCAGGAGCCAGGCGGCCCCGGCCCGCACCCGCGTGACGGTCTCGTGCGCGCCGATGAGCAGCTCGGCCAGCATCTGGGGGTTCCCGTCGACCATTCGCGCGATCTCCCTCCGGTGCGCCTCCGCGATGTAGGGGCCGAGGACGTGGGTCAGGATGTCCGTCATCGCGGTAGGTCCGAGCGGGTTCAGGCGCACGCGCGCGGCGAGGCCGTCCTTCCACAGGGCGACGATCCCGTCGGGCGCGTCCTCGTGGTCGCGGACCGTGGCGACCACGCGGACGAGGCCGCGGACGGCCAGCTGGTGCACCACCCCGGCCGATCCGGCGTCCAGCAGATGGGCGTCGTCGACGCCCACGACCAGCGGGCTCCGCCGCGCCCGCGCGGCCGTTCGCCTGACCGCGCCGGACAGCAGCACGAGCGGGTCGCCGCCGGGCGCGGCGCTCACCCCGTCGTCGGGGTCGAGCAGCGGGAGTATCGCCCCGAACGGGATCGACGCGCATTCCCTCGTGGCCGCGAGCCATTCGGTCTCCCGTCCCGCGCGGCGGGCGCGCGCCAGGATCTCGCGCGCCGTCCGCGTCCGGCCGACGCCCGCCGGGCCCGCCAGGACCACGCCGCCGGCCGCCAGCGCGGCCTCGGCGGCGGCGATCTCGTCGGCCCGCCCGACCAGTGGACAGTCCATTCGCACCGCGCCTCCCCGTATTTCCCCTTGATATGGCCTTCCGCGGAGGTATTCGTCCCGGAACGGGGCCCGGATGGACGCGCCGCGACCGGCGGGCGGGCGACCACGCCGTGCCGCGCACGCCATTACACCGAGTAATTCACGCACCGGAATTGAGTAGTAAAAGTACTCACCGCGACTACTCAAGACAATTGCGATCGCAGCGCCCTAGGGTTCCGGTGTGGACGCCGCCGGGGGCGGGATCCGGCTTCCTGGAACGGGGATTTGACAATGACGGGGTTTCTGATCGATCGCGATGTTCCGGCTTTCGACACGGGGCCGGGCGACGGTTCGCCACCCGAGCCGTCCGCGCTGGTGAGCGCCGATTTCGACCGGCTCGCGATGAACGGATGGTCGATCGAGCCGGGCGAATTCTGGACCCATGTGCGGCCCGCCTCATATGCCCGCAGAATTCAGGGATGGAAACTCCACGTCTCCGCGACGATCGTGTCGGCGGCCGAGGTGCTGCGCGTGTGCCTGCCGCCGATCGCGGCGTCCGGGTCGCCGTTCAAATTCGCGGGCACGCTGGCGAACCTGCGGGACCTGAACGACTTCCGGACGCCGCGCGGCAACTCCGGAAAGTTCATCACCGTCTACCCGGCCGACGACGGCGTCCTGCGCGAGCTGGCCGAGCGGCTCCACGAGGCCACTCTCGGGCTCGACGGCCCGGCCGTGCTCTCCGACGTCCCGTTCCGGAAGGGAAGCCTGGTCCACGCCCGCTACGGCGCGTTCGACGGGGTGCGGGCCCTGTCCAACGACGGGAGGTACCGCAACTGCCTCGTCACCCCGGACGGCGGCCTGGTCGAGGACGAGCGCGAGGGCGTGTTCCGCCCGCCGCCCTGGACGGAGCCGCCGTTCGGCGCCGCGCGGCCCTCGCGGCCCTCGCGGCACGGCGGCGGCGGTCCGGTGCTGCTCAGGGACCGGTACCAGGTGGCGTCCGCGATCCGGCACGCGAACAAGGGCGGCGTGTACCGCGCCCTGGACCGGCGCACCGGCGCCGAGGTGATCGTCAAGGAGGCCCGGCCGCACGTGGCGAGCGACGCGCGGGGCCGCCACGCGGGCGACCTCCTGCGGCACGAGGCCCGGGTGCTGCGCCACCTCGCCGGGCTCGGCACCGTGCCGTCCGTCATCGACGAGTTCACCCAGGACGGCCACCGCTTCCTCGTCGAGGAGCTGATCGCGGGCGAGACCCTGCACACCAGGGTCGCCACCGCCCTTGAGGAGGGGACGGCGTGGCCGCCGGGGCCGCTCGTCCGCGACCTGGTCTCCGAGCTGGCGCGGGTGTTGCGGGCCGTGCACGGCGCGGGCGTCGTGGTGCGCGACCTGTCGCCGAACAACGTCCTGATCACCGGGGAGGGACGGCTCCGCCTCATCGACCTGGAACTCGCCGCGCTGAAGGCGCCGTCCACCGGCGGGTGGGAGGTGTTCGGCATCGGCGGCGGGACGCCGGGATTCAGCGCCCCCGAGCAGCGGGACGGCGCGGCCCCCGACTTCTCCGCCGACCTGTTCAGCCTCGGCGCCCTGGCGCTCTTCCTCGCCACGCGGACCGACCCGTCCCTCGCCGACGACCGGCCGGACGGCCAGCCGCTGGAGGACCGCGTCGTCCACCTGCTGACGCCGCCGCTGGCGCCGCCGGGCATCGACCCCGTCACGCACGGCATCGTCACTGGCCTGATGCGGTCGGCGCCCGCGACCCGGATCCCGCTGACGCGCGTCCTGCGGATGGCGTCCGGCCCCGCCGCCGTCTCGCTCGTCCGCCCCGCGACCGTGCCCGAGGCCGTCGGGGACTTCGACTACGACGCGTGGGGTTCGCTGGTCGGCGGGATGCTGGGGCACCTCGCCGCGAACCTGCCCGCCGACCCCGACGCGCGGCCGTGGCCGGAGACCGGGTTCGGGACGGAGGCGGAGCCCTGTACCGTCCAGCACGGCCTCGCCGGAGGGCTGGCCGTGCTGGCGCGCTTCGCCGAGCTCGGCGTCGGCGGAGACGCGGGCGGGCACGTGTCCCGGCTCCTCGACGCGGTCGTGCCCCGCCTCACCCGGCACCTCGGCGCCGCCGAGCACCGGTTGCCGGGCCTGCACTTCGGCTTCGCGGGCACGGCCTGGGCGCTGTTCGACGCCGGGCGGGCCCTCGGCCGCCCCGACCTGTCGGCGCTCGGCCTCGACCTGGCGTCCGGGCTGCCGACCGCCTGGCCGGTGCCGGACGTGACGCACGGCCTGGCGGGGCTCGGCTCCTGCCTGCTCCACCTGGCGCGGGAGACCGGCGACCACGGGCCGCTCGCCGGCGCGGGCCGGTGCGCCGACCGCCTCCTGGAGACGGCGGAGGACACCGGCGGCGCGATCTCGTGGCGGACCCCCGAGTCGTTCGACTCCGAGCTCGCCGGGTACCGCTCGTACGGCTACGCGCACGGCGTGGCCGGGATCGGCGCGTTCCTGCTGGCCGCCGGGCGCGACACCGGCCGCGACGAACTGGTGGCGGCCGCCCTGCGCTGCGGCGAGACCCTGCTCGGCGCGGCGATCCCGATCGGCGGCGCGGCCTACTGGCCGGACCGGATCGGGACGTCCCGCCCGTTCGCCCACTGGTGCAACGGCTCGTCGGGGGTGGGCGGCTTCCTGTGCCGCCTCTACGTCCACACGGGTGATCCGCGGTACCTGGACGCGGCGGTGGCGGCGGGGCGGGCGGTCCTGCGGTCCCGGCGGCGGAGCGGCGCGTCGTACTGCCACGGGCTGGCCGGGGACGGCGACTTCCTGCTCGACCTCGCCGAGGCCGAGGGCGCCGGACGCCACCGGGCCGAGGTGCTCGCGGCGCTGCTGTGGGCGCGCCGGCTGGACCGGGACGGCCGCGCGGTGCTGCCCGACGAGACCGGCCGCGCCGTCACCGGCGGCTACGGCGTCGGGCTCTTCGGCCACCTCGCCTTCCTGCAGCGCCTCCGGTTCGGCGGCCCGCGCCTGTTCCACCTCGAAGCGCGTCCCGCCGCCGCGGGCGGCGCCCAGGCCGGGCCGGAGGACGTGGCATGACCGCGCCGCGCGCCGACGTGTGGACGCGGCCCCGGCACAACCTCCGCCTCACCCCCGACGGCGGATGGGCCGCCGCCCTGTGCCGGTACGACGACGGGTCCGCGCCCCGGGTCGAGATCTGGCGGCGGCGCGGGGACGGCTGGTCGGTCACGCCCACCGGGGCGTCCGCCGCGGTGACCGACCAGCTCCTCCCCCTCCCCGGCGGGCGCGTCCTGGTCCGCTGCGGCGACGGCACCCGGCGGATCCGGCTCGTCGGCCCGGACTCGGCCGCGACGGTGGCGCGGACGGCCGAGCCGGCGGTCCGGCTGCTGCCCGCGCCGCCCGGCGACCCGGGCACCCGCTGCGTGCTGGCCGCCCACGACGGGGGCGCGACCCGGCTGTACCGGCTGACGGCGGCGGACCGGCTCGTCCGCTGCCCGGGCGAGCTGCCCGGCCGCACCGAGGACGGCGTGTGGCTCGGCGCGCGGCGGCTGGCGCTCACCCTGTTCCGCTCCGGCGGCGCCGCGACCGTCGTCGCCGACCTCGCCACGGGCCGGACGCGCCCGCTCCTCGACGTCGGCCCGACCACGATCGACCGCGCCGAACTGTACTCGCCCGCGTCCACGGCGCTGGTCGTCCGGACGGACGCGGGCGGCGCCGACCGGATCGGGTTCGCCCGCCTCGGCGCGGACGAGGCGTTCTGGTTCCCCGCCGAGACGTCGTCCGACCGGGGGCTCCGGCCGCTGGCCCTGGCCCCGGACGGGCGGCGGCTGCTCATGCACGAGCAGCGCGGCGTCCGCTCCGAGCTGGCGGTCTACGACATCGCGGGCCGCGTCCGGGAGCCGCTGCCGACGCCGCCGGGCGCGCAGCGCGGCCCTGCCGCCTGGACGGACGAGGGCATCGTCACCCCGTGGTCCGCGCCGACCGCGCCGACCGCGATGCTCCGGCTGCGTCCCGGCCACCCGCCGCCCGCGCCCGCCCCCGTGCCCGGCCTCAGCCCCGCCCGCGTGGTGACGGTCGAGGGCGCGGCGGGCCCCCTGGAGGCGATCGCGTACGGCGGGGACGGCTGGCTCCACGCCCCGGCCCTCGTCGTCGCGCTGCACGGCGGGCCACTGTCGGCCTGGCGGTACGAGTTCCACCCGCTGCTCTCCGCGCTCGCCGCGGGCGGCGTCGGCGTGCTCGCGGTGAACCAGCGCGGCGGCACCGGCTACGGCGCCGAGCACGTCCGGCCGATCCGCGGCGGGTGGGGCGGGGCCGACCTGGACGACGTCACCGCCGTCCTGCGCGGCCTGCGCGAACGGCGCGGCGACGGGGGCCCCGCGGCCGTGCTCGGGCACAGCTACGGCGCGTTCCTCGCGCTGCTCGCCGCCTGCGCGGCCCCCGATGAGGTGAGCGGGTGCGTCGCGATCGCGCCGTTCCGGTCGGCCGCCGCGCTGCACGCCGCGGGCCCCGGCCCGGTCCGCGACCTCGTCCGCCGCCTGGACGGGCTGCGGGTGCCCGCCGGGCCGCTCGGGCCGCGCGACGTCCCGGCGCTCGCGGGCCGGGCCACGGCGCCGGTCCTGCTCGTCCACGGCGCGCTGGACGAGGTGGTCCCGGTCCGGGAGAGCCGGGCCCTGTACGCGAGGTTCCTCGCCCTCGGGCGCCGCCCGGGGACGGACGTGACGTACGTCGAGGTCGCGGACGGCGGGCACGACCCGCTGTCCGGCGGGGAGGCCGGGCGGGTGACGGCCGCCGTCCGCGACTTCCTGAGCGCCGAGAGGAGGTGAAACGAATGTCGATGAGCATCGAGGACCTTCAGTCGCTGCCCGAGGAGCAGCCGAGCCTGCTCCACGGGGACGCGGACCTGGCGTGCTGCACCTACACCTGCGGCACCCAGAGCTGCGGCGCCACCTGCAGCCCCGGTAAGACGATCGGCCCGCGCACCAGCACGGGGCTCTACTGATCCATGACCGCGCCCGGGGCGGGCCGCACGCCCGCCCCGGGCGCACCCCTTCGAGGAGGAAGGCGAACCGTGACCGTCGCAGAGGTGGTCCGCCGCGACCTGACGCGCGGCAACCCGGGACTCGCCGCGCTCGTCGCCGTCGCGGGCGGGACGGCCATCGGGTGCCGGCTCGCCGCGCCCGCCGCGCTCGCCGCCGTGGTCGGGGCGCTGCCCGGCCGGGCCCCGGTCGCGGCGCCGCTGACCGTCCTCGCGGCCGTCCTGCTCGGCGGGCTCGCGGCGACGGCGGCGGCCGACCAGGGCGCGGCGGCGCTGGCGGCGGCCGTCACGCGGCGGCACCGGACGGCGCTGCTGCGGCACGCGCTCCGGATGTCCCCCCGGGACGCCCGGTTCGGCGACGGCGAGCTGCTCACCCGCTTCTCCACCGACGCGGTCGCGCCCGGCGACCTGCTCGCCTCCGCCGTCTCGGTGGCGCTCGGGGGCTGCGCGGGCGTCGGCGCGCTGGTCGCGCTCGCGTCCGTCCGGTGGTGGCTCGCCGCGCTGGTCGTCGCGGAGCTGGCGGCGGCGTTCGGGGTCGTGCGGGGCTTCGTCCGGCGGGCGGCGCGGGCGGAGCGCCGCTACCAGGCGGCGCGCGGGGACCTCGCCGGACGCGTCGTCGACGCGCACCGGGGAGCCCGGACGATCCGCGCGTGCGGCACCCGGGACCAGGAGCGGCGGCGGATCCTCGTCCCGCTCGCGGAACTGCGCTCGGCGGGCCGGGCGAGCTGGGCGGCGCAGCGGCAGGTGACCTGGCGGATGGGGCTGATCGTCCCGCTCCAGCAGGCCGTGCTGCTGGCCGTCCTCGGGTTCGGGCTGCTGACCTGGCGGCTCGACCTCGGCGAGGTGGTGGCCGCGCTGGCCTACGCGCGGCTGGCGCTCGGGCTGCTCGACCACACCGACGAACTGGTGGACATGGCGCGGCTCGGCGCGGGCGTCCGGCGGCTCGCCGAGGTGCTCGACCGGCCCGCGCCCGGACCGGCGGCCGATCCGCCGCGCCCGCCGCCGCCCGGCGGGCCCGGCGAGATCCGCTTCGAGGACGTCCTCGGCGGCGTGAGCCTCACCGTCCCGGCCGGGCGGCACGTCGCGGTCGTCGGACGGTCGGGCGCCGGGAAGTCGCTGCTGGTCGCGATGGTCGGCAGGCTCGCCGAACCGGGGCGGGGCCGCGTCCTGCTGGACGGCGTGGACGTCCGCGACGCCGACCCGCCCGCCCTGCGCCGCGAGGTCGTGTACGCGTTCGCGGTCCCGGAGCTGTTCGGCCCGACCGTCCGCGCGGCGATCACCGCCGGGCTCCCGGAGGGTGCGCCCGGCCGGGCGGAGGAGGCGGCGCGGCTCGCGCGGGCCGACGGATTCGTCCGGCGGCTGCCCGCCGGATACGACACGCCGCCGGGCCGGGCTCCGCTGTCCGGCGGCGAGCTGCAACGGCTCGGCCTGGCCCGGGCGCTGGCCCGGCCGGGGCGGGTCCTCGTCCTGGACGACGCCACCAGCAGCCTCGACACCGCGACGGAGGCGGAGGTCGTGCTCGCCGTCCGCGCCGCCTGGCGCGGCCGGACGGCCCTCGTCGTCGCGCACCGTCCCGCCCTGGCCGGGGCCGCCGACCTCGTCGCCTGGCTGGACGGCGGCCGCCTGCGCGCCCTCCGCCCGCACGCCGAGCAGTGGCGGGACCCCGAATACCGAGCCATCTTCCAGGGGGACTCGTGATGACCGGACGCGCCGACGCCTCCCAGCGGGCGGTGATCCGGGCCGGGTGGCGGCAGCTCGCGGCGCGCGCCCGGCCGTACCGGCGGGAGCTGCTCGCGGTGGCGGGCCTGTCCGTGCTGCTCGCGGCGCCGACCGCCGTGTCCGGGCGGCTCATCGCGCACGCGCTCGACGACGGGTTCCTCGTCCGGCGGCCCGCGACCGGGCTGTTCTGGCTCGGCGTGCTCGCCGAGGCCGGGCTCGTGTCGGCGGTGCTCGGCGCGGCCCTGTTCCGGCCGCTCACCCGGTTCGTGGACCCGTTCCGCGACCGGCTGATCGACGAGGCGGTCGCGGCCGGGCTGGACCGCGCCCTCGCCCGGGACGCCCCCTCGCCCGGCGGCGACACGCTCCAGGCCACCGAGTGGGTGGAGACGATCAGGCAGCTCCTCGCGTCCGTCCTGCGGAACCTGCACATGACGGTGTCCGTCGCGGTCGGCGCGCTGCTCGGGCTCGCCGCGCTGGAGCCCGTCGCCGCCGCCGTCGTCGCGCCGTGCCTGCTGGCGTCGCTGGCCGCGAACTGGGCGCTGCTGCGCCGGGCCGTCGAGCGGCAGCGGCGGAACATCGACGTCGAGGAGGCCCTCGCCGACGAGGTCGCGGCGGTGTTCCGGGCCCGCCGCGACGTCATCGCCTGCGCCGCCGAGGACGCCGTGCGCCGCGACGTCGCCCGCGGCATCGGCGCGGCCCGCGACGCGCGGGTGGCCGCCGCGCGGATCGGCGTGCTGCGGTCCCTGACCACCGGGCTCGGCGCCGAGGCGTCCCTGCTGCTGCTCCTCGCGCTGGCGCCGTGGCTCATCGCCGCCGGGCGGCTGTCCGGCGGGGAGATCGTCGGCGCCGCCTTCTACGTCGCGCTCAGCCTCGGACCGGCGCTGAGCTTCCTCGTCCTCGGCGGGACCGGCTGGTTCGTCGGGCTGCTCGGGCTGCTCGGCAGGCTGGACGAGGCGCTCCCCCGCGGCCCGGCGGCGGCGGTCGCGGCGCCGTCCGCGCCGCCGCTCGGGCCGCGTCCCGCGCTCGCGGCCGACGACCTGACCTTCGCCTACTCGGCCTCGGCCGACCCCGTCCTCGCCGGGGTGAGCGTCCGGATCCCGTTCGGCGCGCACGTCGCGGTCGTCGGCCCGAGCGGGTCGGGCAAGTCGACGCTGGCGTCGCTGCTGTGCGGGCTGCGCGCCCCGGACCGGGGACGGGTGAGCGTCGCGGGCCGCGACCTCGGCGACCTGCCGCCCGCGCTGCGCCACCGGACGGTCTCGCTGATCCCGCAGGAGGCGTACGTCTTCGCGGGCACGCTGCGCGAGAACCTCGGGTACCTCCTCCCCGGCGCGAGCAACGCGGCGCTGCTGGACGCGGCGGACGCGTTCGGGCTCCGTCCCGTCCTCGACCGGCTCGGCGGGCTGGACGCCGCGCTCCCGCCCGGCGGCGCGGGCCTGTCCGCCGGGGAGCGGCAGCTCGTCGCGCTCGCCCGCACCTACCTCGCGGGCGCGCCGATCGCGGTCCTGGACGAGGCCGCCTGCCATCTCGACCCGGCCGCCGAGCGCGCCGCCGAGGCGGTGTTCGCCCGGCGCGGCGGGACGCTGATCGTGATCGCGCACCGGATCGGCAGCGCCGTCCGCGCGGACCGCGTCCTGCTCGTGGACGGCGGCCGGATCGCCGAGGGCACCCACGAGGAGCTGCTCAGGACCAGCCCCCGCTACCGGGAGCTGGCCGGGCACTGGAAGGAGGACCATGCCGAGGCGCCCGCCTAGACCCCGCCGCCCCCTCAGGCTCGCGGTCATCGTCGCCGGGGCCGCGAGCATCGTCGCGGGGAACGTCGTCGCGTACCGGCACGTGTCGCTCGCGTCCGAGCCCCGCATCCCGGGCGTGCGGCGGTACTCCGGGCTGGCCCGGACGCACACGACCCGTCCGGTCGTCTATCCGCAGACGCCGCCGGTGGGCGGGCCGCACGCGCCGTCGCCGCTCAACTGCGGCGTCTACGTCCGGCCGGTGCCGGTGGAGAACGCCGTGCACTCGATGGAGCACGGCGCGGTCTGGGTGACCTACCGTCCGGACCTGCCCGCCGGCCAGGTGCGGACGCTGCGCGACCTCGTCCGGGGGAAGAGCTTCCTGCTGCTCAGCCCGTACCCGGGCCTGCCCGCGCCGGTGGTGGCGAGCGCCTGGGGACGGCAGCTCCGCCTCCCCGCCGCGTCCGACTCCCGGCTGGCCGGGTTCGTCGACGCCTACCGGCGCGGCCCGCAGACCCCCGAACGCGGCGCGCCCTGCTCGGGCGGCGTCGGCTCGCCGCTGTGGGCCGACCGGACGCCGCCGCGCGGCGGCCACGGCCACCGCTGACGAGCGGGCGGGTCAGGCCGTCCCGTCCGGGCCCGGCTTGAGGAAGCGGGGCGCGAGCGCGGCGGCGAGGGTGGCCGCGGCGGCGGACGCGGTGACGATCGTCCAGGCGCCGGGGCCGAGCGGGACGCAGCCGAAGAACTGGCTGACGCCCGGCGTCTCGACCAGCGCGAACAGGGCGGCGGCCGAGACCGCGCAGGTCGCGAGGACGAGCGGGCTGCGCCACCGGCCGACGAGCGTCTGCCCGAGCTGCGCGCCGACCAGCGCGGCGAGCCCCATCGTGGACGCCCGGCGGCGGCCGCCGGGGACGAGCCCGGTCAGCCGTCCGGCCAGCCAGGACGCGAGCGCGGCCGCCGCCGTGGCGGTGCCGCGCACGGCGAGCGCGCGGCGCATGTCCCGGCCGGTGAAGCCGCGCAGCGGGGCGCCGCCGAGCGGCGCGTCGCCGCCCGGGCCGGTCCGGGGGGTGTGGGGGGTCGTCCCCCCACACGAAACCCGGCCGGTCCCCGCCGGGCGCCCGGCGGGGGTGATCGCGACGGCGAGCGCCGGGAGCATGTCGGTGAGCATGTTCACCACGAGGAGCTGCCGGGTGCTGAGCGGCGCGTCGCCGCCGAGGGCCGTCCCGAGGACGGTGAAGGCGACCTCCCCCGCGTTGCCGCCGACGAGGATCGCGGCGGCGTCGCGGACGCTGTGCCACAGCGCGCGGCCCTCGCGCAGGGCGTCCAGGATGAGGGCGGTGTCGGGGGCGGTGAGGACGAGGTCGGCCGCGCTGCGGGCCGCGCCGGAGCCGCGCCCGGCGACCGCGATGCCGACGTCGGCGCGGCGGATCGCGGCGGCGTCGTTGACCCCGTCGCCGGTCATCGCGACGACCCGTCCCGACCGGCGCAGGTCCTTCACGATGCGGACCTTCTGCGCGGGCGACACCCGCGCGAACACCCCGGCCCGCTGGACGGCCCGCAGCCGCTCCGCGCCCGGCAGCGCGTCGAGCTCCGCGCCGGTGACGACCCGGTCGGCGTCCGGGATGCCGAGCTCGGCGGCGACGGCGGCGGCGGTCGCCGGATGGTCCCCGGTGATCATGGTGGTGCGCACCCCGGCGCCGTGCAGCCGCCGCACCGCCTCCTCGGCGGTCGGGCGCGGGGTGTCGGCGATGCCGACGAAGCCGAGCAGGGTGAGGTCGCGGACGTGGTCGGCGACCCCGCCGTCCAACAGGTCGGGACGAGCGACCGGACGCTCGGCGACCGCGAGGACCCGCAGCCCCTCCCTCGCGAGGCGCCGCACCGTCGCGGCGGCGGCGCGCCGCCGGTCGGCGGTGAACGCCTCGGCGCGGCGGGCGGACCGCCGGACGCGCGCGCACCGGGCGAGCAGCACCTCGGGCGCGCCCTTGACGGCGATGACGGTCCGCCGCCCGTCCCGGCCGAGGGAGGCGGAGTAGCCGCGGGTGGCCTCGAAGGGCAGCTCCTCGTCCAGGATCCAGCGGTCGTCCGGCAGGTCGGCGGCTCGGTCGAGCACGGCGCGGTCGGTGGCGTGCGGGGCCCGGCCGCGCTGCGGCGGCGGGCAGGCCCGCGCCGCGACCCGCAGGAGGCGCCGCCCCTCCGCGCCGGTGAGCGGCAGGGACCGTCCCTCCGAGGGCGCGGGGCCGGCGGCGCGGACGAGGCGCAGCCTGCCCTCGGTGAGGGTGCCGGTCTTGTCGAAGCACAGCGTGTCGACGCGGCCGAGCGCTTCGAGGGCGCGGGTGGAGCGGACGAGCACGCCGAGCCCGGACAGCCGCCGCGCCGCCGCGAGCTGCGACACCGTCGCGACCAGCGGCAGCCCCTCCGGGACGGCGGCCACCGCGACCGCGACGCCGGAGCCGAGCGCGTGCCGCAGCGGCAGCCCGCGCAGCGTGCCGAGCACGGTGACGGCCGCGCCGCCGAGCACGGTCGCGGGCAGCGCCTGGTGGGTGAGCTCCGCGAGCCGCGCCTGCATGCTTGACGGGGCGTCCCCCGCCCCGGCGAGGGCGGCGGCGCGGCCGGACTCGGTGGCCTCGGCGGTGGCGACGACGAGCGCGACCGCCTCGCCCGCGACGACCGTGGTCCCCTCGTAGACCATGCAGTGCCGGTCGGCCGGGTCGGCGCCGGGCGACGGCTCGACGCTCTTGTCGACGGGGACCGACTCGCCGGTGAGGGTCGCCTCGTCCAGCTCCAGCGACTCGGCCCAGAGCAGCCGGGCGTCGGCGGGCACGACGTCCTCCGAGCGCAGCAGGATCACGTCGCCCGGACGCAGCCGCCCCGCCGCCACCCGGTCGGCCGGGGCGCGCCTCAGCCGCTCGAACCCGCCGGTCGGCGGCGGGGCCGCGCGCAGCCGCCGGGCGCGGACCTGCTGGCCGAGCAGCAGCTCCCCGAGCGCCTTCTCCGCGCGCATGCGCTGCGCGCCGCCGATGAGCGCGTTGCCCGCCATGACGCCGGTGACGAGCAGGGCGTCCACGCTGGAGCCGACCACGGCGGACGCCGCCGCGCCGAGCGCGAGGACGGGCGTCAGCGGGTCGTCCAGCTCCTGCCGGACGGCGGCGGCGAGCCGCGCGCCCGCGCCCGCCGGGCGGAGCACCGTCCGGTCCAGCAGCGGGACGTCCCGCAGCCGCGCCCACGGCGGCGGTCCCGGTTCCCGCGTCTCCTCGGCGGTCGTGCCGGACAGCCGCCGGACGGCCTCCTCGGCGGTGAGCGCGTGCCAGGCGTCCCGGACGACCGGCGGCGGCAGCGGGCGGTGCCGCAGCCGCCGCGCCGCGACCGCGTTCGCCGCCATCGCGGTCAGCGACGCCGCGTACACCGGCGGGACGTCCCGCCACGACAGGGCGGCCCGGCCGAGCGGCGGCACGGCCCGGCGGGGCGGGCGGCCCGCGATCAGCAGCGCGCCGAGCGCCGACGCGCTGAGCGACAGCTTCGCCGCCCGGTCGCTGGCCCGCCGCGCCGGGCGGACCGCCGTCAGCAGCCGCCACGCCTCGCCGAGCCCCGGCCCGCAGGCGAGGTCGGCGCACCAGTCGGCGAGTCCCTCCCCGCGCAGCACGGCGACGCCGACGTCGGCCGCGCCGAGCGAGCCGTCCCGCCCGGCCGAGACGGCGAGGACGACGTGCCCGTCGCGCTGCAGCGCCCGCACCGAGCCCGCCGCCTCGGCCGCGTCCACCGGCGAGTCGTCGCCCCAGGCCACCAGCTCGCGGGTACTGGCGTGCTCGGTGAGGACGACCACGTCCGCCGCGTGGTGCGCCGCCGCCAGCAGCGCCTCGGCCAGCGGGTCGAGCGCGCAGCCGACGCGGACGCGGCCGTGCCGGGCGCCGTGCCCGTCGATCAGGTCGAGGGTCGTGCCCGCCGGGTCGGCGGGCGCGCCGGACGGGGCGTCCGCCGCCCGGACCAGCCGCCAGCGGCCGCCGCCCTCCCACGGCCCGGGCCCGGCCAGGTCGCCGGGGTCGCGCCCGGCGAGGACCGCTCCGGCCGCGCGCCACACCCCGCCGTCGTCCAGCGCGTCGCCGACGGCGACCGCCGAGAGGAGCCGCAGGTCCGCGCCGCACAGGGCGGCGGAGTCGATGACCACGGCGGTGACGCGGTCGAGGCGGCGCAGCGCGGACGGGTCCAGCACGACCGTCCCGCGGGCCGCGAGGTCGTGCCCGAGCACGGCGGCGAACGCCTCCCGGCCGTGCCGCGCCGCCTTCGGCACGGTCGCCAGCAGCAGTTCGGCGGCGGCGCGGACGTCGCGCGTCCCGGCGAGGACGCCCGCGCCGCCGAGCAGGTCGCCGAGCGCGGTCCGGCCGCCGGCCCGCTCGACCGGGCCGTCCGGCAGCGGGCACGGGCGCCGCAGGCGGGGGCCGCGGTCGGCGGGCAGCCCGCCCGGCCGCGCGAGGTCCGGCTCGCGGCGCCGCCACGCGGCGCGGCGCGCCCCGATCTCGTAGCGCCGCAGGACGCGGTGCGCGGCGTCGGCGGCGAGCGGCGCCACGCCCTGCCCGCCGCCCTGGGCGACCGCGTTCGCGACCCCGAGCAGGACGTCGGCGCGCACCGTGCCGAGCCGCCGCTCGACGGCGGTCCGGACGCGCGGCAGCGCCTCCGCCGCCGACACGGCGGCGCGCACCGGGCTCGGCACCGGCGGCAGCGCCAGCACCCTGCCCGCCACCGCGACGGCGGCGCCCGCGCAGTCCGCGACCAGGGCGGACGTGGCGGCGGCCCACTCCATGTCGTCGTCGGGCGGGCGGGAGTGCGCGCTCTCGTCGAAGGGGGCCGCGCCGTGGGCGTCCTCGACGGCCTGGACGGCCGCGACCAGCGCGTCCACGCCGACGTCGCCCTCCGCGTAGGAGACGAGCACGTTGCCGGTGACGGCGTTGACCTCGGCCCAGTCGACGCCGTCCAGGCGGCGCAGGGCCCGCGTCAGAGCGTGGACGTAGCGGCGGTGCCGCGTCCCGCTGCCCGCGAGGCCGTTGACCTGGATGTGCGCGCGCCCGCCGTGCGCCCACACGCGCCGCCGGGGGCCGCCCGCGGCGAGGTCGGCGAGCATCCGGACGGCGCGGCGCGGGCGCCGGGCCACCGGTGCGCGCGCCGCGGACGCCGCGCCCCGCGCGGCCAGCCGCAGCGCCACGTCCCCGGCCGTGACCGGGACGCTCAGCCCCTTGGTCAACCCCTTGACCAGCGCCGTCGCGGCCAGCGACGCCCCCGGAACCGCCACCCGCCCGTTCCTCCCGTCCACGGCGGCCGCGCGCTCACCGGCCGCCGACGAACGCCGGGTACCCGGGGCCCGCCCGCCCAAACTCCGGCCCGCCGACGCCGGCGGCGCCGCGGGCGGGTGGCGCGCGGCCTCCCCTTCTGTCACTATTCTTGGTGTTGGATAGTCAAGGATCTGACTACAAGGCGTACGCATGCATCCCTTCCGAGCGGCCGCCGAAGCCGGCGACCAGCGGGCGATCGAGGCGCTCCTGGCCGACGACGTGGTGTTCACCAGCCCGGTGGCCTTCAAGCCCTATCCCGGCAAACCGATCACGGTGGCGATCCTGCGCGCGGTGCTGCGGGTCTTCACCGACCTCCGCTACTTCCGCGAGATCGGCGCTCCCGACGACCGCGACCACGCGCTCCTGTTCAAGGCGAAGGTCGGCGACCTCACCATCACCGGCTGCGACTTCCTCCGGACGAACGACGCCGGCCTGATCGAGGACCTCACCGTCATGGTCCGGCCGCTGTCGGCGGCCAAGGCCCTGGCGGACGCGATGGCCGCCGAGTTCGACCAGGTCAGACGGGAGGTGGCGGCCGCAGCCGACTGACCTCGACGACCTCAGCGGCAGACGGCTCGTCCTCGGCGTGCGCGTCGGCTGCGCCCTCCCCGCCATCGCCATGCTCTTGGGCGGCGACGCGCCGGGTTAATGAACTGTGAAGAAGTTCCCGGCGGCGCGCCGCGCACGTCCCGGCGCACAGTAGGCTCGCCGGGCAGCGGGCGCAGGTCGGGAGGGGAATCGGGTCGTGAGCGTGATCAACGTCGGGCAGGCCGTGGTGCTCGGGATCGTGGAGGGCCTGACCGAGTTCCTCCCGATCTCCTCGACCGGGCATCTGAAGATCGCCGAAGGGCTGATGGACATCCCGGTGGAGGACGAGTCCGTCATCGGCTTCACCGCCGTCATCCAGTCCGGGGCGATCGCCGCCGTGCTGGTGTACTTCTTCGCCGACATCGTCCGGATCACGAAGGCGTGGGGGCGCGGGATCGTCAACCCGTCCGAGCGCTACCACCACGACTACAAGTTCGGCTGGTGGGTCATCTTCGCCACGATGCCGGTGGTGGTCGTCGGCGTCGCCGCGGACGACCTCATCCACGGCCCGCTCGCGTCCCTGTGGGTGGTCGCCGGGTCGCTGATCGTCGGCAGCGTCGTGATGTGGCTCGCCGACCGGTACGGCAAGCACAAGCGGGGCGAGGACGACACGTCCTTCACCGACGCGATGCTGATCGGCAGCTCGCAGATCCTCGCGATGCTCTTCCCCGGGTTCTCCCGGTCCGGCGCGACGATGTCGACCGGCCTGCTCCTCGGCCTCGACCGGGTCGCCGCCACGCGGCTGTCGTTCTTCCTCGGCATCCCCGCGCTGACCGGCGCCGGGATCTACGAGCTGCCGAGCGCGCTCGGCTCCGGGGCGGGGACGGTCCCGCTGGTCGTCGGCACCGTGGTGTCGTTCGTCGTCGCGTACGCGTCGATCGCCTGGCTGCTGCGGTTCGTCGCGCGGCACAGCTTCACCTCGTTCGTCGTCTACCGGATCGCCGTCGGGCTGCTCCTCTTCGCGCTTCTCGGCGCGGGAACGTTGAACGCCTGAGCCCCGCGCGGTAAAGCGGGGATCATGAACGATGCGATATGGGCCGGAACCGTCACGACCACCGGGCACGGGGGCGCCGAGCTTGAGGCGTACCTGGCGCGGCCGCTGAGCGACGTCCCGCGCGGCGGCGTGGTCGTGATCCACCACATGCCCGGCTATGACACCGGGACCAAGGAGTTCGTCCGGACGTTCGCCGCGCACGGCTACGCGGCGATCTGCCCGAACCTGTATTCGCGGGAGGGCGCGGGCGTCAGCCCGGACGACCAGGCCGCCGCCGCCCGCGCGAAGGGCGGCGTCCCCGACGACCAGCTCGTCGGCGACGTCGCCGGGGCCGCCGCGCACCTGAACTCGCTCGACCACGCCAACGGCAAGGTCGGGGTGATCGGGCACTGCTCGGGCGGACGGCAGGCGTTCCTCGCCGCGTGCTCCCTCGACCTGGACGCCGCCGTCGACTGCTACGGCGCGTTCGTCGTCAACGACCCGCCGAGCGACTCCCCGACCACCGCCCGCTCGATCGTCGGCAAGGCGCCCGACCTGTCGTGCCCGCTGCTCGGCCTGTTCGGCGAGGACGACCGCAACCCCGCCCCCGACGAGGTCGCGGCCCTCGACGCGGAACTGACGCGGCTCGGCAAGGAGCACGAGTTCCACACCTATCCCGGCGCCGGGCACGCCTTCTTCGCGGTCGAGCGGACCGCGTTCCGCCCCGAGGCCGCCAAGGACGGCTGGGCGAAGATCTTCGCCTTCTACGGCCGCCACCTGAGCGCCTGAGAGGAGACCCCCCATGTGCACCTACCAGACGATCAAGGTGGCGCTGGACGGCGCGGCCAAGGGCGCGGACGGCTGGTTCACGCTGACCGACGGCGCGGTCTACGTCGACCATCCGTTCCACGCCTGCCACGAGCACACGGTGAACATCGACTTCACCAACCCGGGCGACGGGCCGTCCGCGCGGGTCGCCGTCGAGCTGACCGAGGAGGCGGCGCTGGCGCTGGTCGCGGCCATCCAGGAGGCGCTGGCCGCCGCGCCGCCCGGCCTCGCGTCCGCCCCCGCCTCCGTCCGCGCGTCCGCCCGTGTCTCCGCCGGGGCCGCGGGCGCGGGCTGACCGCGCGGGGGCCCCGCGGCCGGACGTAGGGTTCGAGACGTGAACAGGCCACGGCGGAGCCCCGGCGTCGCCGAGCCCGCCCGCACGCCGCCGCCCGGCCCGCGGGACCTGCTCCCGGCCGCGGCGATCGTCGTCGCGCAGTCGCTCGTGTGGACGGTCCCCGGCGCGTCCCCGGCCCTCGCGCGGATCTTCGCGCTCGGCTCGCCGGGCCTCACCGGCGGGGCGGCGGCGGTCCTGGTCACGGCGCTCAGCACCGGCCTGGCGGCGGGAGCGCTCGCCGCGCGCCGGATCGCGCCGGGCTGGGCGCTCGGCGGCGCGCTGGCGGCGGCGCTCCTCGCCGCGTGCTCCGGCGGCTCCGCCGTGGGGTGGCCGTTCGCCCTGGCGGTCGCGCTGCACTCGCTGGCCGTGCACCGGACGGCCGGGCTCGCCGCCGCCGGGGCCGCCGTGACCTCGCTGGCCGCCGCCGGGGCCGTCGCCGTCGCGGGCGCGGCCCCGCGGACGGCGGCGGGGGCGTGCCTGCTCGCGGCGGGCGGCACGGCGATGCTCTGGGTCCTCGGGAGGTCGCGGCGGCGCGGGCGGGCGGGCCGGTCGGCGCTCGCCGCCTACCGGGCCGGGGCGCCCGCCGTGCCGAGGTTCGCGGCCGGGGCCGAACGCGAGCGGCTGATGGCCGAACTGCACGACGTGGCCGCGCACCGGCTCACCGGGATCGTGGTGGCGGCCGGGGCGGCGACCCGGCTCGCCGATCCGGGGCTCGCGGCCGAGGCGACCCGGCACGCCGCGGGCGCGGCCCGGGAGGCCGTGGCGGAGCTGGACCGCCTCATCGAGGCCGCCGGGACGGTCGCCCTCGACGACATCGACGCGCTGGTCGCCGAGCACCCGGGGGTCGACTACCGGCGCACGGCCGCCGCCGCGCCGCCGGACGTCGTCGCGGCGGCCCACCGGGTGGTGCGCGAGGCCCTGACCAATGCCGTCAGGTACGCCTCGGGCGCCCGCCTCGTCCGGGTCGAGGGGACCGACGCGACCCTCACCGTCACGGTCACCGACATGGGCGGCCCGCCCGCCGCGCCCGGCCTCGGCACGGGTCACGGCCTCGCCGGGCTGCGCTCCGCCACGCGGGCCCTCGGGGGTTCGTTCGCGGCGGGTCCCGACGGCCCCGGCTGGACGGTCCGCGCCGAGTTCCCCCTCGCCGCCGCGCCGGGGAGCGTCCCGGAGCGGCGGGACGACCGGCCCCGCGCATCGCTCGCGGCGTTCCTGAAGGCCCCGGGCGGCTGGCGCGGACCGGCCGCGCTGGACGCGGTGCTGGTCGTGCTGGCGATCGCGCTGTCCCTCGGCGCCGCGCTGCCGCCGGGAGACGACCCCGATGCCTTCTCCTCGCCCCTTCTCGGGACGTCGCTGGCGCTGCTGTTCGCCGTCCACTCGTTCCCCCTCTGGTGGCGGAGGCGCGCTCCGCGCGGCGCGCTGACCATCGCCCTCGCGGCGCTCGTCGGGTGGCTCGGGCTCGACCTGGCCGGCTGGCCGGGCCCGCCCCTCAGCGACGGCTTCCTCTGGTACTGGTGGGTCGAGCTGGCGCTCGTCTACGCGGTCGCCGCCTTCCGCCCGGGCGGCCGGACCTGGCCCGCGCCGCTCGCCGTCGCGGCCGTGGGCGGGGCGGCCCTCGCCAGCGGCGACGGCATCACCGGGAACCGCGCGGCCGCCTGGGCTGTCCTCGCGGCGGCGCTCGCGGTCCCCTGCTTCGCGGTCCGGGCGCTCGGCGCGCACACCGCCGCGCGGCGGAGGCGGCGGGACGCGGCCGCCGCGCGGGACCGCGACCGGCTCGACCGGGAGGTCTGCGCGGCCGCCGCCGCCGAGCGGCGGCGGATCGCCGACGGGCTGCGCCGGACCGCGCGGCGGCACACCCGGAACGCGGCCGACGAGGCCGACGCGGGCCGCCTCGACGGCGTCCTCGCCGAGGCGAAGGCGGGGCTCGCGGCGCTCCGGGAACTCCTGTCCGACCTGCGGGCGCGGGACGACGGCGGCGACCCGCCGCCGACCGTCGACGGCATCGCCGCCCTGGCGGGCAGGCGCGGCGCGGCCGTCCGGTTCGCCGGGGAGCGCAGGCCGCTGCCGCCCGCCCTTGAGGTCGCGGCGTACCAGGTGGCGCGGGAAATGCTCGGCGGCGGGGACGCGGTCACGGTCGCGTTCTCCGAGCAGGGCGTCACGGTGTCCGGACGGGTGCCGGACGGCGCCGCGGCGGAGCGGCGCCTGCGCGCGCTGACCGACGCCTGCGGCGGTACGCTGACGATCGCCGACGACGGCGCGGCACGGGGATGGCTGCCGGAGGTGTCCCGCCCTTGACCGAGACGACCGGTGCGGGCCGCCCGGCCGGGCCCGGCGCGGACGACCGCGCGATCCGCGTGGTGATCGCCGACGACCAGGCCGTGGTGCGGGCGGGGATCGCCGCCATGGTCGGCGCCGAGCCCGACATGACGGTGGTCGGCCAGGCGGGCGACACCGAGACGGCCGTGGCGCTCGTCGCCTCGCTCCGTCCCGACGTCGCGCTCATGGACATCCGCATGCCCGGCGCGGGCGGGCTGGCCGCGACCACCACGATCACCGCCGAGGTCCCCGCGACCCGGGTGGTCGTGCTGACGACGTTCGACCTCGACGAGTACGTGTTCGCCGCCCTGCGCGCGGGCGCGGCGGGGTTCCTGCTGAAGGACGCCGACCCGGAGCGGGTGATCGACGCGGTCCGGGTCGCCGCGCGGGGCGACGCGCTGCTCGACCCGGCCGTGACCGGGCGGCTGATCGGCCGCTTTGCGGGCGGTCCCGGCCCGGCCGAGGCCGAGCGGCTCGCGGCGCTCACCCCCCGCGAGACGGAGGTGCTCCGCCAGGTGGCGCGCGGCCTGACGAACGTGGAGGTGGCCGCCGCGCTCGGCATCAGCGCGGCGACGGTGAAGGACCACGTCGCGGCCGTGCTCGGCAAGCTCGGCGTCCGCGACCGGGTACAGGCGACGATCTTCGCGTACGAGAGCGGGCTCGTCCGTCCCGGCGTCCGCTGACGCGCGGCCGGGACCGTCCCGCATCCGCCGGACGGCGGGGTGGAGCCCCCCGGACCGGGGGGATTCGCGCCCCCGCAATTGGTTCCGCGGTACCGCGATCGCGGCTTTTTCCGCTTCTAGCGTGGCGCGCATGTCACGTAGCGTCCTGCGCCGGGTGTCCGGCGCCCTCCTGCTCCTCGCCGCCGCGGCGGCGGCCCCGCTCGCCGGAGTCGCGGGCTTCTTCGGCCTCGCGGCCGTCACCGCCGACATCCCGCTGCTCGCGGTCGTCGGGCTGCTGGTCGTCGCCGGTACCGGCCTCCTGGTCGGGCTTCCGGCGTTCGCGCTGCTCGGGGTGCGGCGCAGGCGGGGCGCGGCGCTGCTCCTCGGCGCCGCGCTCACCGCCGCCGTGGCGGCGGTCGCGTCGCTCACCGTCTTCCGGCCCGGGTCCCTCGCGCCGACGGCCGCGCCGCCCGCGGGCGTCCGGTTCTGGAACCTGCCGACCGGGTCGCGGATCGCCTACGTCCACGCCCCGGCCGCCGGTAAGCCCAGGCCGACGCCCGTGGTGTTCCTGCACGGCGGGCCCGGCACTCCCGGCGAGGGGCTGCCGACGGCGAGCGCCGCGCTCACCGCGAACGGCTTCGACGTGTACGCCTACGACCAGGTCGGCGCCGGACGGTCCACCCGGCTGTCCGACGTGACCGGGTACACGGTGGCGCGCCACGTCGCCGACCTGGACGCGATCCGCGCCGCCATCGGCGCCGACAAGATCATCATCGTCGGGCAGTCCTGGGGCGGGTCGCTCGCCGCCCAGTACCTCGCCGCCCATCCCGAGCACGTCGCCAAGGTGGCGTTCACCTCGCCCGGCGCGCTGTGGCCGTCCGGCCTCCCGGACGGCGACGCCGACCCCAAGGCGCGGCTCGACCCGGCGAAGAAGAAGCGCTACGACGAGCTGACCTCGTCGCCGCGGCTGCTCGCCGCCGCCCTCCTGCTCGGCGTCAACCCCAACGCCGCGCACGCCCTGGTCGGCGACCGCGAGGCGGACGAGCGCTTCCACGAACTCGGCCTCGTGCTGAAGGACGTCTCCTCGTGCCCCGGCGCGCCGCCGCGGACGCCCCACGAGAACCGGCAGGGCTTCTACGTCAACCAGGTCACCAGCAGGGACTTCGAGCACGTGCCGGACCCCCGTCCCGCCCTGCGGCGGGTCCGGGTCCCGGCGCTGATCATGCGCGGCCAGTGCGACTACGTGCGGTGGGAGGCGACCCGCGACTACCGCCGGACCCTTCCCGACTCGACGCTGGTCATGGTCAAGGGCGCGGGTCACGCCATCGCGGGCGACCAGCCCGCCGTGTACACCGATCTGCTCCGGGCCTTCCTCCTCGACCGGCGCCTCCCGCTGCCCGCCTACACCTCCGACGATCCGCCCCGCTGACGCGGAGCCCTCCGCCCGGCCCGCGGGCTGACCCGCCTCAGCCCGCGTGGGCCGCGCGGAGCCTCGCGATGTCGAGCTTGCCGTGCGTGGAGAGCATCTCCTTGGTGACGCGCTCCGCCTTCGCCGGGTCGGGGTCGCCCATCAGCTCGAACAGCACGGTCGGGACGACCTGCCACGACACGCCGTACTTGTCCTTCAGCCAGCCGCACTCGGACTCTTCGCCGCCCTCGGTGAGGCGGTCCCAGTAGTAGTCGACCTCGTCCTGGTCGGCGCAGTGGATCTGGAACGAGATCGCCTCGTTGAACGTGAACTGGGGCCCGCCGTTCAGGCCGACGAACTTCTGCCCGTTGATCTCGAACTCGACGGTGAGCACGGAGCCCTGCTCGCCGGGCCCGCCCGGGCCGACGCGCGTGACGTCGCCGACCTTCGCGTCCTCGAAGATCGAGGCGTAGTGGTTCGCCGCCTCCTCGGCCTGGTCGTCGAACCACAGGCACGTGGTGAGTGGCTTGCCGGTCATCGTTACCTCCCGCTGTTCGGATGCCGTTTCACCAGAACAGACCGGGCGTCCCCGCGAAACTCATCGCGAACCGCGCGACGGGTTTCGCCGAACCGACTAGGACGAGGCGTCGCGGCGGGCGCGGGCCCGGCGTTTGCCCTCGTGCATGGCCTGGACGCGGGCGATCGGGATCGTGTGCCCCTCCGCGACGAGGTCGTCCGGAAGGCGCTGCGGCTCCGGCATCAACTCGGCCCACGGATCGCGGTCGGCGACGAGCGCGGCGGCGTTCCGCACGGTGAAGTCGGACGGCGCGACACCGTCGAGCCCGTCCCAGGGGACGGGGAACGACACCGGCGTGCCCGGCCGGATGCGCGGGCTGTAGGCGGCGACGACGGTCGCCCCGGCGGCCCGCGTCGAGTCGAGGAACACCTTGCCCGCCCGGTCCTCGCGGATGAAGGCCGTCGTGGCGAGCGCCGGGTCGAGGCGCTCGGCGCGGGCGGCGAGCGCCCGGGTCGCGGCGGCCACGTCGGCGGCCGGACGCGGCTCCAGCGGGACGAACACGTGCACCCCCTTCGCGCCGCTCGTCTTCACCGCGCCGGACAGGCCGCAGTCGTCGAGCGCGCGCCGCACCAGGTGGGCGGCGCGGACGACCACGTCGAACCCGCCCGACTCGGGGGGGTCGATGTCCATGACGAGGTGGGTGGGCGTCTCCCAGGCGCCCGCGCGGACGAGCGGCGGGTGGTACTCGACGGCGCGCTGGTTCGCGAACCACAGCAGGGTCCGGCGGTCGCCGCACACCGCGTAGGACACCTCGCGCCGCGACGTCTCGGCCCACACCGTCACCGTCTCCACCCAGGGCGGCGCGTACTTCGGCACGTTCTTCTGCATGAACGGCTTCTGGCCGCGCAGCACGCGCTTCACCGACAGCGGGCGTCCGGCCAGCTGCGGGATGACGCGGTCGGCGACGGCGTCCAGGTAGTCGACGAGGTCTCGCTTGGTGGCGTCCGCCCCTGGGAACAGGGGCTGGTCGAGGTTCGTCAGGCGGACCCCGTCCCGCTCCTCTTCGGCGCTCACCCGCCCAGCTTCGCACGCGGCTCCGACGAAAGATCGTCGAGTAGTGTCACGACCATGTATGTACCGGCGCATTTCTCCGCTGCGGACACGGAGGTCGAGGAGCTGCTGGCCGGGTGCGGCGCGGCCGATCTCGTCACCGTCACGCCCGGCGGACCGGTGGCGACGTTCCTGCCCGTCCTGTACGACCCGTCGGTGGGCGAGCACGGCGCGATGCTGGCGCACGTGGCGCGCAACAACGACCAGTGGCGGGAGCCCGCGTCCGGGGAGTCGCTGCTCATCGTCCACGGGCCCGACGCCTACGTGTCGCCGTCGTGGTACCCGTCCAAGGCGGAGCATGGCCGGGCCGTGCCGACCTGGAACTACCTCACCGCGCATGTGTACGGGCGCCTCGTCGTCCATGACGACCCCGCGTGGGTGGAGTCCATGGTCCGCCGCCTCACCGAGCTGCATGAGGACGGCCGGTCGCCGTCGTGGTCGGTGGACGACGCCCCGTCCTCCTTCATCGCCGGGCAGTTGCGCGCCATCGTGGGCCTCGAACTCGTCATCACGCGGATCGAGGCGAAGTCGAAGATGAGCCAGAACCGTCCGGAGGCCGACCGGGACGCCGTCGTGGCGGCGTACCGCGCGGAGGGCGACGCGGTCATGGCCAACGCGGTGCGGGCGGCGTCCGAGCGGATGGCGAAGCGGTAGCCGGGAGGGGCCGGGGCCCTACCGCGGCCCGCGCCGCTCAGCGCGGGCGCCAGGGCGACTCGGCGGACGTCGGACGCGCGTCCGCCGACACCCGGAGCGCGTAGGTGGGCGGCTCGGCGCCGTCCACCGGGCCGAGGTAGGCGTGGCCGGTCAGATGGCACCACGCCGGGAGGTCGATGGGCGCGGCCGGGTCGCTCGCGATCAGGTGGATGACCGTGCCGGGGGCGAGGCCCGCGATGTGCCCGCGCAGTTCGAGGAGGAGGCGCACGCAGGAGCGGTCGCCGCCGTCGATGACGACTGGGTCCGAGCTCATTCCGCCTCCCCCGGCCACGCTGCCCCGGTCACGCTGTTCCCGGAACCTAGCAGGTGCGGGTGATAAATAGGCGTTTGCGGCGACAAAGCACCCCACCGAACGGCCGGTGAGCTGGATGATCGACGTCCTAGACTTGACCGTTCCTTTCAGGTTCCTCCCAGGTTCGCGGCTTACAGTCGCAGGGAGACACCCCCGGTGTTCATCGAGGTGAGGGAACCGGCTTTGGGGCTGACCATGGACCTGGACGTGGCGCGAGTGGAGATCACGCCGACCTGCGGGACGCTGACGTTCCCGGACGAGGTCGACCTGAGCAACGGCGAGGCCGTCCTCGACCAGGCGGTACGGCTCCTCGACTCCGGCGCGCCCGCCCTGATCCTCGATCTGACCGGCTGCACGTTCTGCGACTCCAACGGGCTGAACGTGATCACGCGCTCGCAGATGCGGGCGACCGAGCTGGGCGTGCCGATGTGGGTGGTGCTGCCGTCGCGCGGCATCGTCCGCCGGGTGTCGGACGTCGCCGGGCTGCAGCGCCGCGTCGCCATCGCCCCCGACGTCGCGACCGCCCGCGAGGCCCTCGCCGCCGCGCGCCGCTGACGGGCCGACGGCGGCGGATCCGCCCCGCGCGGACGCGGCGCACGCCGGACATGGCGGTCGCGGGTGATCTCTTTGCATGATCTTGCAGCGGCGGAGGCGGCGGGAGCTTGCGGACGGGGCATGGATGTCTGCGACCGAAGCCGGGGACGGCGCCGACGAGCGGAAGCGGGCACATGCAGGTGAAGCTGGAGGCCGAACTCGGTCGCGTCCCGATCCTCGATGTGGCGCCGGTGGTGGGGTGTGGGCGGTGGCCCGCCAAGGCGGTGGCGGGGGAGA